>NZ_JADWOV010000301.1 GCF_015767435.1 Polaribacter sp. BAL334 | reverse complement strand
TTGATTGACAACATTGCTGATTTTGAGGATAAAGGCGTTGAATATATTATCAGAGATCCAGAATTGTATCGCAATAAAAAAGTGGTCATTTCTGGAGGAGGAGATTCTGCTTTGGATTGGTCCATATTTTTGACAAATGTTGCTTCCGAAGTTACCTTGATTCACAGAAGAAATGAATTCAGAGGTGCTTTAGATTCTGTTGAAAAAGTACAAGAATTAAAGAATTTAGGCAAGATTAATCTGATAACTCCAGCAGAAGTAAAAGCCCTTTTGGGTAAAGAGAAACTCACTGGAGTTGTCATAGAAAAGGAAGGTTTTGATGATTTTATGTTGGATGCTGATCATTTTATTCCACTATTTGGATTGTCACCAAAACTAGGTCCAATTGCCAATTGGGGATTAGAAATCGAGAAAAATGCCATTAAAGTGAACAATGCATTGGATTATCAAACGAATATTCCTGGAATTTATGCCATTGGCGATGTCAATACCTATCCTGGAAAATTAAAGTTGATTTTATGTGGTTTTCACGAAGCGACTTTAATGTGTCAAAGTGCGTATCAACGCATTTTTCCGAATAAAAAATATGTAATGAAATACACAACTGTGGGTGGAGTTGATGGTTTTGACGGCACAAGAAAAGAAGCCCCAAAAGCCGTAATAAAATCAATAGATTAGTGAAATTTTGTTAGGTTTCCCTAACTTTGCGACTTATTATTCATACAATAATGCAAGACATTCAATTAAAAATTACAGATAGAAATGGTGTAACACATGAAATTGTGGCGCCTACAGACATGGCAATGAATTTGATGGAAGTAGTTCGTTCATATGAATTAGCAGAAGAAGGTACCATTGGAATTTGTGGAGGAATGGCAATGTGTGCCTCTTGTCAATGTTATGTGATTTCTGACCACGATTTACCACCAAAATCTGATGATGAGGAGGCAATGTTGGCAGAAGCATTTTATGTAAAAGAGAACAGCAGATTGGGTTGTCAAATTCAAATGACCTCAGCATTGGATGGATTGGAAGTTTTATTAGCACCAGAAGCCTAAAAAATGAAAGAAATAATTGCAATAAATACCGCAAAAGATTACAGCATGTGTCTGAGAGATGCCGTTGAAAATTTTACAAAAGAACTCATCAATGATGTTTTTGACGAGCATTATCAATTGATTCATGGCGAAAATACGAAGCAAAAATTTCTAAAAATTTTAGAAAGATTAGCCATTTCCGAAGGTGAAGTTTTGTGGAATGAATTCAAAAACTCATTTTTTGACATCCGTAAAAAATTAGATTTAGATGCGCTTGCAGCCCTAAATAATGATCCAGCAGCGAAAAGTTTAGAAGAAATTTATCTAGCATATCCTGGATTTTATGCGATTGCTGTGTATCGTTTAAGTCATCAATTGTTGTTATTAAACCTGCCTGTTTTACCAAGAATGATGAGTGAATTTGCACACAGATATACAGGAACAGATATTCATCCAGGAGCAGAAATTGGAGAATCTTTTTTCATTGATCACGCAACAGGAATTGTCATTGGCGAAACCACTATTATCAAAAATAATGTTCAAATTTTTCAAGGAGTAACCTTGGGTGGATTGCAAGTTAAAAAGAGTTTGGCATCTACAAAAAGACATCCAACCATTCAAAATAATGTAACGATTTATGCAAATGCCACTATTTTAGGGGGCAATGTGGTGATTGGCGAAAACTCTGTTATTGGTGCCAATGTGTGTATCAGAGAATCCATTCCAGAAAATTCAGTGGTTACAGTACAATACGAAAATATAATTTTTAAGAAGAACTAACATGAAGACGAAAAGTATTATTGATTTTGTAGGAAATACGCCATTAGTAGAGGTTCAAAGTATTTTTAAAAAAGAAGGTGTAAAATTGTTGCTGAAATTAGAAGGAAATAATCCTGGTGGAAGTGTGAAAGATAGGGCTGCATATAACATGATTTATGAAGCTATCAATAAGAAAAACATAAAAAAAGGAGATACTTTAGTTGAGGCAACAAGTGGAAATACAGGCATAGCTTTGGCATTAATGGCGAAAGTTTTGGGAGTACATATGGTGTTGGTGATGCCCGAAAATTCAACGATTGAAAGGGTTCAAACCATGCGTGCTTATGGCGCAAAAGTGATTTTGACTCCAGCAGAATTAGGCATTGAAGGTTCACGTGATTATGCACTAAAATTAAAATACAAAAAAGGATATTTCAGATTGAATCAATTCGACAATCCTGATAATTCCAAAGCGCATTACAAAACAACAGGTCCTGAAATTTGGCGAGATACTGAAGGTGAAGTAACACATTTTGTAGCTTCCATGGGAACAACAGGTACCATTATGGGTGTTTCTGATTATCTAAAAGAAATGAATAAAAACATCACTATTGTGGGTGTTCAGCCAGATGGAGATTCAAAAATCCCAGGAATTAGAAAATGGGGAGAAGAATATGTTCCTGCTATTTTTAACCGAAAAAAAGTGGACGAAGTGCTTGAAGTTAGCGAAGCTGAAGCTACTTTAATGACTCAAAGATTGGCTGAAGAAGAAGGCATTTTTGCAGGAATGAGTAGTGGAGGAAACATTTTTTGTGCTTTAAAAGTCGCTGAAAAACTAGAAAGTGGTGTTGTTGTTGCCATTGTTTGTGATAGAGGTGATCGTTATTTATCCTCATCTTTATTTGATAAGGTTTGATTTTTTCAAACCAATAAATCCCACAAATAAAAAAATATTGCGTTTCTTTGTACCAAGTTCTCATACTTACTAAAAGTTATCACGAAAGGTTGAGGGATTAGACCCGTTGAAACCTTGGCAACCTCCTTTTTTATTGAGAAAGGTGCTACATTCTACAAATGAATACTGAACTCGTTTCAGTATCTAATTTGACAGATAACAGCGAAATCTCACCTTTTCCTGATGACAAATTGATAAAAAAACATCAAAAATGTCAAACATATACAAAGCTCTAAAAGAGCGAATTTTAGTGTTGGATGGAGCTATGGGCACCATGCTTCAACAATATAAATTTACCGAAGAAGATTTTAGAGGCGAACGTTTCAAAGATTATCCAACCTCGTTGCAAGGTAACAATGACTTGTTATCTATCACGCAACCTCAAGCTATCAAAGCAGTTCATGCAAAATATTTTGAAGCTGGAGCTGATATTGTAGAAACCAACACTTTTTCTGGAACAACCATTGCCATGGCAGATTATCAAATGGAAGATTTGGTGTATGAATTGAATTTTCAATCTGCAAAAATAGCTCGTGAAGTTGCGGATGAATTTACGGCAAAAGAACCTAACAAACCTCGTTTTGTGGCGGGTTCAATTGGACCAACCAACAAAACTGCAAGCATGTCTCCTGATGTGAATGACCCTGGTTTTAGAGCGGTTACTTTTAACGATTTACGCATTGCCTACAAGCAACAAGTGGAAGCATTGTTAGATGGTGGTGTAGATGTATTGTTGGTTGAAACCGTGTTTGACACTCTCAATGCAAAAGCAGCATTATTTGCTATTGAAGAAGTAAAAGAAGAACGAAAAATCGAAGTACCTATTATGTTAAGTGGTACTATTACAGATGCTTCTGGAAGAACATTGTCAGGACAAACAGCAGAGGCTTTTTTGATTTCAGTATCTCATATTCCTTTGTTATCTGTTGGATTTAACTGCGCTTTAGGAGCCAATTTATTGCAACCACATTTAGAAGCCATTGCACACAAAACCGATTTTGCCATTTCTGCACATCCAAATGCAGGTTTGCCAAATGCTTTTGGAGAATATGACGAAACTCCAGAGGAAATGGGCGAACAAATTGAGGAATATTTAAAGAAAAACCTCATCAATATTATTGGTGGATGTTGTGGCACAACTCCTGAACATATTAAAGTTATTGCGAATATTGCATCAAAATATAAACCTAGAGCCCATCCCTCAATCCCTTCCCAAAGGGAAGGGAAGCAATCCTGAAAAAATTGTAAAAAGAGAATGAATTAAAGAATGAGCGACAAAAATATAAATAAACGATTAGCAGAAGCCTCTTCCCTTTGGGGAGAGGTTGGAGAGGGGCGCAAGTTCATGAGACTTTCTGGACTAGAACCACTAATCCTCAACGAAAATAGCAACTTTATCAATGTTGGTGAGCGCACAAATGTGGCTGGTTCTCGTCAGTTTTTACGATTGATTAAAGAAGAAAAATTTGATGAAGCGCTCGAAATTGCAAGACATCAAGTGGATGGTGGTGCTCAAATTATCGACATCAATATGGATGATGGTTTGATTGATGGCAAAGAATCTATGGTTCGATTTCTGAACTTAATTGCTGCTGAACCAGATATTTGCAGAGTTCCTATCATGATTGACAGTTCAAAATGGGAAATTATCGAAGCTGGTTTGCAAGTTGTTCAAGGAAAATGCGTGGTGAATTCCATTTCATTAAAAGAAGGTGAAGAAAAATTTATTTGGGAAGCAACTCAAATCAAACGTTATGGAGCTGCATTGATTGTGATGGCTTTTGATGAAGTTGGTCAAGCTGATAATTATGAACGCCGTATAGAAATTGCAAAACGTTCTTATGATATTTTAGTCAATAAAGTCCACTTTCCATCTGAAGACATTATTTTCGATTTGAATATTTTTCCTGTAGCAACTGGAATGGATGAGCACAAACTCAATGCGCTCGATTTTATCAAAGCGACCAAATGGGTAAGAGAAAATCTACCAAATGTTTCTGTAAGTGGAGGTGTAAGCAATGTGTCATTTTCATTTCGCGGAAATGATTCTGTGCGTGAAGCCATGCATTCGGTTTTTTTATACCATGCCATTCAAGCAGGAATGAATATTGGGATTGTAAATCCTGCCATGTTGGAAGTCTATGACGAAATTCCGAAAGATTTATTAGAAAGAGTGGAAGATGTGATTCTCAATAGACGTGAAGATGCCACAGAACGTTTGTTGGATTTTGCAGAAACTGTTAAAGGAAAATCAGTTGAAAAAACAGCTGATTTAACTTGGAGAGAAGGTTCCATTCAAGACAAAATTACGTATGCTTTGGTCAAAGGAATTGATGCATTTATCATTGAAGATGTGGAAGAAGCAAGGCAACAAGCCGAAAAACCAATTGATGTTATTGAAGGGAATTTAATGATTGGAATGAATGTCGTGGGCGATTTATTTGGCGCTGGAAAAATGTTTTTGCCTCAAGTGGTAAAATCTGCCAGAGTGATGAAAAAAGCAGTAGGCTATTTAAATCCGTTTATTGAAGCTGAAAAAACAGACAAACAAGAACCTGTTGGAAAAATTTTGATGGCAACTGTGAAAGGGGATGTTCATGATATTGGAAAAAATATTGTGAGTGTGGTGTTGGCTTGTAATAACTACGAAATTGTAGATTTAGGCGTGATGGTTCCTCCAGAAAAAATCATTGAAATGGCCAAAAAAGAAAAAGTTGATGCGATTGGATTGAGTGGATTAATCACACCTTCTTTGGATGAAATGGTTTATTTGGCTAAAGAAATGGAACGTCAAAATTTTGAAGTGCCACTTTTAATTGGGGGTGCAACCACTTCAAAAGCTCATACAGCAGTGAAAATTGACACACAATATAAAAATGCAGTAGTTCATGTGAATGATGCATCAAGAGCTGTAACTGTTGTGGGCGATTTGCTGAACAAGAAAACATCTCAAGAATATGTTGCGAATATCAAGAAAGAATATGACGAATTTCGTACCAAATTTTTGAAACGAGGTAAGGAAAAATCATACATTTCTATTGAAGAGGCTCGTGAAAGAAAATTCAAAATTGATTGGGAAACTTCTTCCATCATCAAACCAAAAGAACTCGGAATTCAAGTTTTAGAACAACTAAGTTTAAAAGAACTACTGCCTTATATTGATTGGAGTCCGTTTTTTAGAAGTTGGGATTTGCATGGCAAGTTTCCAGATATTTTAAAAGACGAAATTGTAGGCAATCAAGCAACAGAATTGTATGAAGATGCTCAAAAAATGTTGCAACAAATTGTGGCAAAACAGCAATTAAAACCCAAAGGAATTTTTGGTTTGTTCGAAGCAAATTCTATCAATGATGACGATATTTCAGTGATAAAAAAAGGCAAAGAAGTTGCTGTTTTTAGAACTTTGCGTCAGCAATCTTTAAAACGAGATGGTATACCTATGTTTGCTTTGGCTGATTTTATTGCTCCAAAAGAAACTCAAAAAACCGATTATATGGGTGCATTTTGTGTGAGTATTTTTGGTGCGCAAGAATTGGCTGACAGTTTTAGAAACAAAGAAGATGATTATAGCGCAATTATGGCGCAAGCCATTGCAGATCGTTTTGCAGAAGCTTTTGCAGAATATTTGCATTATCAAATCCGAATAAAACATTGGGGGTATCATGCTGATGAATCGTTGACAAACAACGATTTAATTCAGGAAAAATACGTTGGAATTCGTCCTGCTCCTGGCTATCCTGCTTGTCCAGATCATCTAGAAAAAGAAACCATTTGGCAATTGTTAGACGTTGAAAACCAAATTGGAGTAACATTGACAGAAAGTATGGCAATGTGGCCAGCAGCTGCTGTTTCAGGATATTATTTTGCAAATACCGAATCAAAATATTTTGGATTGGGAAAAATTACAGATGACCAAGTATCAGATTATGCAAAAAGAAAAGGCATTTCAAAAGAAAAAGCTGTAAAATGGTTATTTCCAGCGTTGGCTGAAGAATAAAAGCCCATCCTAACCTTCCCAAAGGGAAGGAACACTCTTGTGGAAAGATGATTGGAAAGAAAATTGAAAACATAAATAACTAAATTCTTATTTTGCCCGAGTAAGAATTCCCCCTTTGGGGGTTAGGGGGCTGGAAATATGAAAATAACAGAACACATTAAAAATTCAAACGGAAAAACCTTGTTTTCCTTTGAAATTATTCCGCCAAAAAAAGGCAATAGCATTCAAGAATTGTATAACAATATTGATCCGTTAATGGAGTTCAATCCACCTTTTATTGATGTGACAACTTCAAGAGAAGAATACGTTTATATCCAAAAAGAAAATGGATTGTTAGAGCGAAAAATCACTAGAATGCGTCCTGGAACAGTGGGAATTTGTGCAGCCATCAAGCACAAATACAACGTAGACCCTGTACCACATGTGTTGTGTGGAGGATTTACCAAAGAGGAAACTGAATATCTTTTGGTAGATTGTCATTATCTTGGAATTGACAATGTAATGGCTTTGAGAGGAGATGCTATGAGTCATCAAAAATATTTTGAACCTATAGAAGGTGGTCATGAATATGCAAGCGATTTGGTTGAGCAAATTCATGATTTAAATGCTGGAAAATATTTGCATGATGTTCAAGAAAGTATTGATAAAACCGATTTTTGTGTGGGAGTTGCTGGGTATCCTGAAAAGCATTTAGAAGCACCTTCATTGCAAACTGACTTAAAACGTTTGAAAGAAAAAGTAGATGCTGGTGCAGATTATATTGTAACTCAAATGTTTTTTGACAATAAAAAGTATTTCGAGTTTGTGGAAGCAGCAAAAAATATCGGAATTCATGTACCCATTATTCCAGGAATAAAACCATTGGCGGTGAAACGTCATTTGCAATTATTACCGCAAGTTTTTCGCATTGATTTGCCAGAAGAATTGATTTCAGAAGTAGAAAAATGCACTACCAATCAACAAATTAGACAAGTTGGCGTTGAATGGGCAATCCAACAATCCAAAGAATTATTGGCTGCTGGTGTGCCTGTTTTGCATTATTATTCCATGGGAAAAAGTGATAATATTCGTGAAATAGCGTCTGAATTGTTTTGATTGTAAGGATAACTTGAATTGATAGACAAATAGGCAAAAGCAATTTTTTGAAACACGTAAAGTAAATAATTTGTGTACTTTTGCATTCAGTAAATTGATTCATAAATTAAAACAAACATACAATGGCATTAGAAATAACAGATGCAACTTTTGAAGAAGTCGTATTAAAATCAGACAAACCAGTATTGGTTGACTTTTGGGCTGCTTGGTGTGGACCTTGTAGAATGGTTGGACCTATCGTAGATGAAATTCATGCTGAATACGAAGGAAAAGCAATCGTTGGAAAAGTAGATGTGGATGCAAATCAAGAATTTGCAGCAAAATACGGAGTAAGAAATATTCCAACAGTATTGATCTTCAAAAACGGAGAAGTGGTTGATAAACAAGTAGGTGTTGCTCCAAAAAATGTATATACTGGAAAAATTGATGCTGCTCTATAGTATCAATTAACAATTTATATTCTAAAAAAGGTTTGGCTAACGTCAAACCTTTTTTTATTTTTAAATTAACAAAATTGTTTGTGTAAATAATTTGTAATTAAAATTATTAATATTTGATATTTTATATTCTTATTAAATCGCGGATTTATTTAATTATTTATTAATTTTACCTATACAAAAACAATACAAATTTAATATTTTAACTGTAAAATATAAAAATTAGTATTTACTGCAAGTTTAAATTTTTAAAAAAAAGCTTTAATTTTATAGACAAATCTTGTTGTAGCAGTTTAAAAGGTTATTTTCTATGGTCTTGTATATTATTTGTATTGGTAATATAACCTAGTTTTAAATCATTACATACCGTATATTGTAACCTCAAAAAAGTTAAATCAATTCATTTTTAAATTAATTAAAACGTATGTTTTAATGATTCCCCAAAAAAATGGAATTAAAATATAATGAAAATGAATAATTTAATTTTATCAGCTGTTTTATCTTTCCTAGGTTCTTTTGTTTTAGTTATACTATTAATTCCTAAAATTTCTTGGATAGTTACAAATCGTAATTTGATTCATTGCCCAAATGAAAGAAGTTCCCATATAAATTCTATTCCTACAATGGGAGGGGTTGCATTTTTTTTAACTATTATTTTTATGCTAATTATTTTAAAAGAATGGGATGTGAATGCTATAAGTGTTAATTTAACTGCGTCTTTAGGATTATTATTTGCAATTGGTTTAAAAGATGATTTAGTCATTTCTACTGCAAGAGCAAAAGTTGGAGGAGAAATAATTGCCATATTACTAGTGATTTTCTCTGAATCTTTTAAAATTAGTTCTTTACATGGGTTTTTAGGATTGTATGAAATTCCTTCAATTGTTTCTTATTTGGCAATTATTATAATGTTTTTAATAATTATTAATTCGTATAATTTAATTGATGGAATTGATGGTTTAGCTGCAATTATGGGAATTGTCGTTTTAAGCATCTTTGGTTTTGTGTTTTATACTTTGCAATTAAATTTTTATTTTCTATTTAGCATAAGTTTGATAGGAGTTTTATTAGCTTATCTATATTATAATTTATCTAAAACAAAAAAAGTTTTTATGGG
Source organism: Polaribacter sp. BAL334 (assembly GCF_015767435.1). Taxonomy (GTDB): domain Bacteria; phylum Bacteroidota; class Bacteroidia; order Flavobacteriales; family Flavobacteriaceae; genus Polaribacter. The sequence goes on along the minus strand of NZ_JADWOV010000301.1, from coordinate 374,543 downwards.
TGATACTGGCTCTTTGATTATTGGATTCTGTATTGGTTTTCTTTGTCTAAGATTTTTATCTTTAGATTTTAGCTTACTTAAGCAAAATAATTTAAACCCAGAAAATAGCATGATACTTATCATTGCTGTGTTTTTTATTCCGTTATTTGACACATTTAGAATTATAGGAGTTAGGCTTTTAAATAAGAAAAGTGTTTTTAAACCCGATAATAATCACATTCACCATATTCTGATAAATTCAGGATTAACTCATTTTAAATCTAGTTTGTTTTTAAGTTTTTTAAACTTATTAATTGCTGTTTTTTTAATTAAACTATCAACCAATTTTAATAGCTTTTGGATGCTGTTTATTATTTTTATTTGCACGCTAATACTTTTAAGAGTTTTTTATTTACTTAAAAAAAATTTAGGAAAAATGAATAGTTCTAGACATTTAATAGCAATTATTCAATTTGTATTTTAAATTCCTAGATATATCAAATAATTAAAAGAATTATTCAAAATTATTATTTATTCACTAAAAAATTGTTTTAAAACTTAAAAAGTATGCTAGATAACAAATCAGTGTTAATAACTGGAGGAACTGGTTCCCTTGGTAAAGCATTAACCAAGCACATATTAACCAAATGGCCAAATGTTAAAAGATTAGTTATCTTTTCAAGAGATGAGCAAAAACAATATCAAATGGCTCAAGATTATCCTGTCTCTAAATATCCTCAAGTACGTTTTTTTATTGGTGATGTGAGAGATAGAGAAAGATTGGTTAGGGCTTTTAATGGGATAGATTATGTCATTCATGCAGCTGCTATGAAACATGTTCATATTGCAGAATACAATCCAGATGAATGTGTAAAAACAAATGTTGGTGGTGCAGAAAACGTAATACAAGCTGCTTTACAAACCCAAGTGCAACATGTGGTTGCATTGTCAACTGACAAAGCATGCGCCCCAATTAATTTATATGGAGCAACAAAGTTAACTTCGGATAAACTTTTTGTTGCGGCCAATAATATTAGAGGAAAGCTTAATATTAAATTTTCTGTTGTTAGATATGGTAATGTCATGGGTTCTAATGGATCTGTAATTCCCTTCTTTCTTAAAAAAAGAGAAGAAGGTTTATTGCCTATTACTGTTAAAGAAATGACACGTTTTAACATCTCTCTTCAAGGTGGAGTAGATATGGTTCTTCATGCTTTAAGTACAGCTTGGGGTGGTGAAATTTTTATCCCTAAAATACCTTCTTATAAAATTACTGATATTGCAAAAGCGATAGGTCCAAACTGTGAACATAAAGAAGTCGGAATAAGACCAGGAGAAAAAATACACGAAGAAATGATTACTTCTTCAGATTCTTTTTTTACATACGATTTAGATCGTTATTATGTGATTTTACCTCAAACACCATTTTGGAATATAAGTGATTTTATGACTCATTTTAATGCTAAATTAGTTCCTCATGGTTTTGCGTATAATTCTGGAACAAATACTGAATGGGAAACTGTTGATTCTTTGCGTTTACTAATTAAAGAACATGTTGATTCAAATTTCGAAATTTAACCCATGAAAGCAATACCTTACGGAAGACAGAATATTACTGACGATGATATAAAAGTTGTTTTAGAAACGTTAAAGTCAGATTATTTAACTCAAGGCCCTAAAATAGCCGAATTTGAGAATGCTTTTGCAAATTATGTAGGTAGTAAATATGCAGTAGCATTGGCAAATGGCACTGCAGCTTTACATTTGTGTACATTAGCACTTGGCGTTAACGAAGGTGACAAAGTAATTACAACTCCAATAACCTTTGCAGCTTCTGCCAATTGTATTCGATATTGTGGAGGAGAAGTCGTGTTTTCTGATATTGATCCTGAGACTTATTTACTAGATATTCTAAAAGTTAGAAAACTTTTAGAAGCATCCCCAAAAGGAACTTACAAAGGAATTATCCCTGTAGATTTTGCAGGAAGAGCAACTAATTTAGAAGCTTTTAGGGAATTAGCTGATGAATACAATCTTTGGATTATTGAAGATGCGTGTCATGCTCCAGGTGGTTTTTTTACAGATAGTGAAAATAAAAATCAAACTTGTGGAAATGGTAAGTTTGCTGATTTAGCAATTTTTTCATTTCATCCTGTAAAACATATTGCATCAGGAGAGGGAGGAATGATAACCACAAATAATGAAACACTTTACAATAAATTACTTCAATTACGTACTCATGGTATTGTAAAAAATAATGATTTATATACCAATTCAATTGAATTGGCAGGTGGCTTTGATGAATATCCTGGATGGTACATGGAAATGCAGGTTTTAGGATACAATTATCGTATCACAGATTTTCAAGCGGCATTAGGTCATAGTCAACTTTTAAGAGCTGATGAAGGAATTAAACTAAGAAGAAATATAGCTTCAACATATTTTAATGCGTTTAAAAATGCTTTTTTTGTTATTGGTCAATCTGGAATAATTGAAGGTAACGCGTATCACCTCTATATTTTAGAAGTTAAAGATCGATTGAACTTATACAATTACTTAAAAACTAAGAATATATATTGTCAAATTCATTATATTCCCTGTCACTTAATGCCTTATTATCAAGATTTAGGGTGGAAAGTTGGAGATTTTCCACATGCCGAAAATTACTATAAACAGTGCATTAGTTTGCCAATGTATCCAACACTGACAAGTGATGAACAACAGTATGTCATTGATGCTATTAATTTATTTTATAGTGAGAAATATTGAATTAGAATCTGAAAGATTATTTTACAAGAGAGTTAATAAAGAGCATATTTCAATTGATTATGTTAACTGGATTAATGATTCTGAAGTAAATAAGTATCTTGAAACAAGAGGAGGATATACAATAGAACTTTTAAAAAAATACATAGAAAATTTATATGAAAAAGAAATATACTTTTGGGCAATTCACATAAAAGATTCGAAAAAACATATTGGAAATATCAAGATAGATCCCATAGATATCAAGACAAAATCTGGCGAATACGGAATTCTAATAGGTGATAAAGAAAGTTGGGGCAAAGGGTATGCAAAAGAGGCTACAAATACAATACTAAACTTTTGTTTTAGCGAGCTTAAATTATCAAAAGTAACTTTGGGAGTTATTGAAAATAACATGTCAGCTGTTGAATTATATAAAAAAATTGGTTTTAAAATAGACAAAATTATTATCGGGACAAAAGAGTATAATCATCAAATAAGTAATTCTTTAAGAATGTCAATCAATGCTTAAAAATGCTAACCATAAACTAATTTTAGGTACAGTTCAGTTTGGGCTTGACTATGGCATTAACAATACTAATGGACAAGTTAGTTTACAAGATAGTCATCAAATTTTAAAATATGCATTTAGTCAAGGAATACAAATTTTAGACTCAGCTGAAGCTTATGGCAATGCCCATCTTGTAATTGGGGAATTTCATAAAAAAAATCCTGATAAATTATTTGAAGTTATTACAAAATTACCACATCAATTGAACTCAAACATTAATGATAAAGTGAATACGTATTTAAGTGAATTACACGTAACCCACCTTTATGCGTTATTGTTTCATAGTTTTTCAAGTTATAAAGAAAACATTGATTATTTTGATGTGCTAATCAATTTGAAAAATAGTGGTAAAATAAAATATGTCGGAGTTTCAGTTTACACAAACCAAGAAATAGAGGAAGTTTTATTAAATGATGCTGTGGATATTATTCAGTTGCCTTTTAATTTATTTGATAACATCACTCAGCGAGGTAATATTTTAGAAAAAGCAAAACAAAAAGGAAAAATAATTCACACACGATCAGCATTTTTGCAAGGATTGTTTTTTAAGGATATACATTCAAAAAATGACACAGTAAAAAGTCTTCAAATTGAACTTGTAGAAATATCAAAAATAGCTAAAAATAACAAAATTCCTTTAGCTCAATTGGCCATAAATTATTGTACACAACAATCACTCATTGACAATGTTCTAATTGGTGTAGATTCATTAAATCAATTAGAACAAAACATTGAGTCACTAAAACAAAAAATTAACGCTAGTTTAATTGACCAAATTAACAAGATAAAAGTAACTGAATTTCATTTATTAAACCCTTCTCTATGGAATTAAAAACAATTTTAATAACGCAAGCAAGAGTTGGAAGCACAAGATTACCCGGAAAAATATTAAAAGAAGTGAATGGAAAATCACTACTTGAAATACATTTAGAACGGTTAAAAAAATGCATAAAGATTTCTGAAATTATCGTAGCTACAACTATTAACAATCCTGATAAAGTTATCTATGATAAAGCTTTAGAATGGGGTTACAGTGCTTTTAGAGGTTCAGAATCAAACGTTTTAGATCGTTTTTATCATGCAGTTAAAAATAGCAATGCTGATTGGATTGTAAGAGTAACCTCTGATTGCCCTTTGTTAGACCCTGTTTTGGTTGACGATATTATAAGTTTTGCACATCATAAAAACTACGATTATGTTTCAAATAGTGTATTAGAAAGATTTCCAGATGGTCAAGATGTAGAGGTTTTTAAATTTTCAGCACTAAAAACAGCTTTTCAAAATGCTACATTAAAATCAGATTTAGAGCATGTTACGCCTTATATTCGCAATAACGCCAATGGTAAAGGAGCTAATTTTTTCAGTAGTAAAAATTTTGATTGTGAAAAAGATTTCTCTGCCATAAGAATGACTGTCGATGAACAAAGAGATTTTGAATTAATCGAATATTTAATTCAAAAATTAGGCACAGATAAAACTTGGTTGGAATACACCAATTATATTATTGAGAATGATTTGATTAAAATGAATAATCAAATCGTTAGAAACGAAGGATTTCTAAAATCATTAAAAAACAACAAAAATGGGTAAAGGACAGGAATTATATAATAAAGCGAAAACACTTATTCCTGGCGGAACGATGCTGCTTTCTAAAAGACCAGAAATGTTTTTGCCAGAACATTGGCCTTCATATTTTTCAAAATCAAAAGGCTGTAAAGTATGGGACTTAGATGGTAAAGAATATTTAGATATGTCAATTATGGGCATAGGGACAAATACACTTGGTTATGGCAATGAAGAAGTAGATTCGGCAGTTATAGAAACTGTAAAGAATGGAAATATGAGTACATTAAATTGCCCAGAAGAAGTATATCTAGCGGAAAAATTAATAGAAATGAATCCTTGGGCAGATATGGTAAGGTTTGCAAGAACTGGAGGTGAAGCCAATGCTATAGCTATTAGAATTGCAAGAGCTGCAGCTGGCAAAGACAATGTTGCAATTTGTGGTTATCATGGTTGGCATGATTGGTATTTGTCTGCCAATCATAATGGTGGAGATGATTTGTCTTCTCATTTAATTCCTGGATTAAGCCCAAAAGGAGTACCAAAAAATTTAAAAAATTCAGTATTCCCATTTCATTATAACAATTATGAAGAACTTTTGGAAATTGTTGAAAACAATAATATAGGTGTTATTAAAATGGAAGTGATGCGAAATTTTGGTCCAGAAAATAACTTTTTAGAGAAAGTTAGAGCATTGGCAAGTCAAAAAAATATTGTTTTAATTTTTGATGAGTGTTCTTCTGGATTTAGAGAAACCTTTGGAGGGATTTTTCAAAAATTTAATGTAGAGCCTGATATGATTATGTTAGGAAAAACTTTAGGAAATGGGTATGCCTTAACAGCAGTTGTTGGAAAAAAATCTGTTATGGAAGCAGCTCAAAATACTTTTATAAGTAGTACCTTTTGGACTGAAAGAATTGGCCCTACAGCTGCTTTAGCTACTTTAAAAGTTATGGAACGGATAGAGTCTTGGAAAACAATCACAAAAACTGGAAGTAAAATACAAGAAGGCTGGAAAAGATTAGCAAAAAGTCACAATTTAGATATTACGGTTTCGGGTATTTCTGCAATGACTACTTATGGGTTTAATAATGAGAATGCGGCTGCCTATAAAACATTGATTACACAAGAAATGTTAAAAAAAGGGTTTTTGGCAAGTACCCATTTTTATGCTTGTACCGAACATACTAACGAACATTTAGAAACTTATTTTGATGCATTGGATGGCATTTATGCTACAATAGCAAAATGCGAATCAGAAACTTTAAATATTAACGACTTATTAAACGGACCAATATGTCATTCAGGTTTTAAAAGGTTAAACTAATATCATTGGAATGAATTCTTACAAAGTTTTAAATAATCAACAGTATTTATTTAATGAGTACTCAATTGTACCCATTAGATATCAAGATCGTATGGATATTTTAAAATGGAGAAATGAACAAATTTATCATTTAAGACAACACAAGCCTTTAACAAAAGAAGATCAGGATAACTATTTTGATACAGTTGTTAGTAAACTTTTTGATGCCTTACAACCGAATCAATTGTTGTTTTCATACTTGCAAAATGATGTTTGTATTGGTTATGGTGGTCTGGTCCACATCAACTGGATTGATAAAAATGCTGAAATTTCATTTATTATGAATACTGATTTAGAGAAAGAATATTTTTCTAAACATTGGACTATTTTTTTACAATTGATTGAACAAGTAGCGTTTACTGATTTAAAATTCCATAAAATTTTTACGTTTGCATTTGATCTAAGACCACATTTATATAACGCTATTGAAAGTGCAGGTTTTGTAAAAGAAGCAACCTTAAAAGAACATTGCTTTTTTAATGGAAATTATAAAGATGTCATTATTCACAGTAAGTTGAATAAAAATAATCTATCTTCATAAACTATGAAAAAAACTGTAATAATAACAGGTGCAAATAGAGGTTTAGGAAAAGCATTTGTAGATGTTTTAATGACAATTGATGACTGTTTTATTATCTCATTGTCAAGAAGTGTAAGTAAAGATCAAGAGGAGTTTTCATCAAAAAAATTTCAATTTATCAAAACTGTTTTATCAAAAAATGATATTCAGAATAGTTTAAAAATGTTGAAAAACACAATTTCAAACGAGGCAATTTATTTTATAAACAATGCAAGTTTAATTGAACCCATCATTAAAATTGAAGATATAGATGAAGCGTCAATAGATGATATTCTTTCAGTAAATATAAAATCAACGATGTTAATTACGTCGTTTTTATTAAAAAACTATGATTCAAATCAAGTTACATTTGTAAATATTAGTTCAGGTGCAGCAAACAGACCTATAAGTAATTGGTCTTTGTATTGTTCATCAAAAGCATGTATAGAAATGTTTTTTAAAGTGGCAGAAACGGAATATCAACAGCACCGTTTTTTTAATATAAATCCTGGAGTAATGGATACCAATATGCAAAAAAGTATCAGAGAAAGTGATTTTCCTGATGTTGAAAATTTTAAAAGTTTTCAAAAAGAAGGAAAACTAAAAAATCCGATTGATGTTGCAAAAGATATTTTAAAAACAATACAAATCATCGAATGAAAATAGCCGTAATTTCTGACATTCATGGCAATTATGATGCACTTCTAGCGGTTTTAAAAAAAGCGAAACTAGAGGAAGTAAACCATTTGTTGATTCTTGGAGATATTGTGGGTTATTATTATCACCCTGATAAAATTCTGGAAGAATTATCAGAATGGTCTTTTGATATGATCAAAGGAAATCATGAATATATTTTAGAGGATTTGATACAAAACCCATCAATCAGTGAAATCATTCGATCAAAATATGGAAGTGGGCATCAACAGGCTATTGAAAAATTGTCATTAAATCAATTGGAGTTTTTAAAAAATTTACCAGAGACAAAATCTGTAAAATTTGAAAAAACATCAATTTTAATGAATCATGGAAGTCCATGGTCAAATAATTTCTATATTTATCCAGATTGTGACAAAAATATCCTTGAAAAATGTGATTCCAATAAACACGATTTTGTATTAATTGGGCATTCTCATTATCAATTTGCCATCAAGAACAACAACAGCATTTTGATCAATCCTGGTTCTGTTGGGCAATCTAGACAATCAGGAGGAAAAGCATATTGGTGTACAATTGACACAGGAAATAAGTGTTTTCAGCTGCTCTCAACAGCGTATAATGTAGAAAAATTAATAGATGAGGTTACCGAAAAAGGCAATGAACCTAATTACTTAAGCCAAGTTTTAAGAAGAAATTAAAAACATGAGTACAGCATTAAATATATTAGTAACTGGTTGTGGAGGTGATATTGGGCAAAGTATTGGCAAAATACTTTTAAAATCTCAATACACCAAAAACTTATTCGGAATTGATATTTCCGATAAAAATGCCGCTCAATTTATTTATCCTAATTTTTCAGTGGGTTTGCGTTTTTCGCATCCTGAGTATTTAAAAAATTTAGAAGCATTTATTGAAAAGAATGCTATTGATATTTTTATACCAATGGCAGAACCAGAACTTCGTTTTTTTTCAGAACAAAATCTATTAGATAACATAGGAAACGCAAAAATAATTACAGCTTCTGATTTAGCTTTACAAGTTGGTTTTGATAAATATAAAACAGCCGAGTTTTTAAAAACAGCAGGTTTTCCTTATCCAAAAACAACATTAGCAAAAGATATCAAAAAGATTAGCTCTTTTCCAGTAATTTTAAAATCTAAAACAGGTTCAGGAAGTAAAGACATTTATAAAATTAATGCTATGGCTGAATTTGCTTTTTATACAAAAAATCATATTGAAGATTACATAGTTCAGGAGTTTATAACTGACCAAAACGGAGAATTCACTTGTGGTTTATTTAGAAGTAAAAAAGGCGAAATTCGATCTATAATTTTTAAAAGAGAATTACATGGAGGCTATAGTGGCTATGGAGAAGTGGTTGAAAACGAAATAATTACGAATCTTTTACATAATTTAGCCATAAAATTAAATTTAGAAGGCAGTATCAATGTGCAGTTAAGAATTTCAGAAAATGAACCCAAAGTTTTTGAAATAAATCCGAGGTTTTCAAGTACTGTTTTGTACAGATATCTTTTTGGTTTTGAGGATGTCATTTGGTCTATTGAAGATGCTTTAGGATTACAATTATCAGATACTAGACAAAATTCAGTCGGAAGAAAATTTTACAAAGGATTTTCAGAATATATAAAATAAGCAATACTAAAAATTAACAATGAAAATAGGAAATTTTAAAATTGATCAAAACTCCCCCGTTTTTATTATTGCTGAGTTGTCAGCAAATCATAATGGAAGTATTGAAACCGCAATTGAAACTGTTAAAGCCGCAAAAAGAGCAGGTGCAAATTGTATTAAATTACAAACATTTACTGCTGATACCATCACATTAGATTCCAAAAAAGAAGATTTCAAAATTACACAAGGTACGCTTTGGGATGGACAATATTTACATGATTTATACAAATCAACTCATTTGCCATGGGAATGGCATCAACAAATTATGGAAGTTGCTAAACAAGAAGAATTAATCTGTTTTTCATCTCCTTTTGATCCAACTTCTGTTGAATTTTTAGAAACATTAAATGTTCCTGCATATAAAATTGCATCCTTTGAAATTACTGATATTCCACTAATTGAATTAATTGCATCCAAAGGAAAACCAGTAATTATTTCAACAGGAATTGCAGAACAAGAAGATATAGAATTGGCCTTAGATGCTTGCTATAGAATGGGCAATTATGATATTGCGTTGTTAAAATGTACCTCCAGTTATCCTGCTCCTATTCAAGAAGCAAATATGTGTATGGTTAAAGATTTGGCTGAACGTTACAATGTTATAAGCGGATTATCAGACCATACAATGGGAAATATTGTACCCATTGTAGCCACAGCCTTTGGTGCTAAAATTATTGAAAAACATTTTATTTTAGACAGATCAATTGGTGGTGCAGATGCTTCATTTTCCATGAACGAAGATGAGTTTACATCCATGGTTAAAGCAGTAAGACAGGCTGAAAGTGCTATTGGGGTAGTTGATTATACTTTGACAGAAAAACAACTTAGTGGAAGAGATTTTTGTCGTTCTTTATACATTGTTAAAGATATAAAAGCAGGTGATGTTTTAACCAAAGAAAATGTGCGCTCAGTAAGACCAGGATTTGGAATGCATCCAAAGTTTTATAATGATATTTTAAATAAAAACGTTATTGTTGATCTCGAAAAGGGAACAGCCTTAAAAATGTCATTTATAGAAAATTAATAGAAAAGCAATATATGCTTAAACTAAAAGAACTTATTATTAAATATAAAGTTTTAGTCAGTAATTTTTCCTATTTGGCAATTTTGCAGGCAGTTACTTTATTAGTCCCAATAATTACATTACCTCATTTATTTAATGTTCTTGGTGATACCACATGGGGTGTTGTGGTTTTTGCTCAATCAGTGGTTCTATACTTAGGAATATTAGTTGGTTTTGGTTTTAACATTTCAGCTACAAAAGAAATTAGTTTACACAGAGGAAATCCACAAAAAGTATCAGAAATTGTAAGCAGTGTTCTTATACTAAAAGCATTGCTATTTGCTATATCCATGCTTGTTGTAGTATTTTTAATTTATATGATTCCCTTTTTTCAAAATTACAAAGTGCTGTTTTTGTTAAGCATGTGGTTATGTTTTTACGAATTTATTTTTCCTATTTGGTATTTTCAAGGATTAGAAAAAATGAAATATATCACTTTAATAAATCTAGGAAGCAGATTTATTTTTTTAGTATTGATCTTTGTTCTAATTAAAAAAGAATCTGATTATTTATTAGTACCAATTATAAATGGTATTGGTGCGATTTTTTCGGGATTAATGGCGGTAATTATTGTTTTTAAAAAAGATAAGGTTGTATTTTACATCCCAAAAATAGAAACTCTTATGTATTATTTTAAAGAGAGTTTACCCATATTTTTATCAAACTTGTCACAATTGTATATTAAAATGAGTAAAATTATTATTGGTGCATTTATAGGGATAAACGAAGTGGCTTATTACGATGTTGCTGAAAAAATAACCAATTTAATGAAAACTCCTATTAGCTTAATAAGTCAAACTGTTTTTCCTAAAGTAGTTAAAGATAAAAGCTTGTCTTTTATTCACAAAATATTAAAGATAAATTTAGTTATTCAAATCTTCCTTTTGTTACTTGTTATATCAGCCGCTCCTTTTATCGTTAAGCTAATAAGTGGGAAACAAATACCAATAGCTACAACAGCTCTAATTATTTTATCCTTTACAGTTATCCCCGTTGTCATTAACAACACAATTGCAGTACAAACCCTTTTGGCTTTTGGTTTCAAAAAGTATTTTGCAAGGGCAATTATAGGTTCAGGAATTATTTACGGTATTCTAATTTTAAATATGTATATTTTTAACGTATGGTTTTTAAATGGAATTTGCGCTGCAGTATTAATATCAGAAATTGCAACATCATTTTTATCAATTTATTATGCAAGAAAATATGTTTACTCTAAAATGAACCAACTGTGAAAAAAGTAGATTTAATATTTAGTTCAAGATTGTCATCCCCAAATGGAGATAGCAGAGTGGTAAGGACATTTGCGAAATCCGATCCCTTTTTAAAGAAACTATGCGTAAATCTTGCTATAATAAGTGCAGATTTATTTTTTGAAAGCGAAGTTGATTATGCTTTAAAATCTAAAAAAGGTGGTATAAAAAGGTTAATGAAAAAAATAATCCCGTTTTCAAGCTTTTTAACTATTAAATTTTTAAAAAAAGGGGAGAACAATAAAAAACGCATTGTCGATTACTATAATTCTCAAGATAGAGATACAGATATTGTTTTTTTTCATGAGATATTAGCCTGTTACCATTATTTAAAACAAAGAAAAAACACCAAAGAAAAAGTAGTATTGGTTATTCATTCTAATGGAGATACTTTTAAAATGCTTCATATTTATTTTCCTAAATTAATAAATACTTCGTATTTTAAGTATTTGGTAAATGCTGAAAAAGAAGTTTTAGAACACGTTGATAAATTGGGTTTTGTATCACAAAGTTCAATGGAAAATTTCAGAAATAACCATCCAAAATTCGATTCAGAAAAACTTTTTTATGTATACAATGGCATTAATAATAAAGTAGGAAAACCTTCTTATAAACTCCAAGAGTGCGATCCTAAATATTCTTTTTGTTGTGCTGGATCTATCAGCAAAAGAAAAGGGCAAGAAATTATAATTAAAGCAATAAGTCGACTATCATTAGAGGAAAAAAAACTGTTTAAAATTACCTTTTTAGGAGATGGTTCTGATTTAGTAAATTTGTTGAAATTGGTAAAATTAAATAAGTTAGAAAAACAAATTGTTTTTAAAGGTTTTGTAAACGATGTTACTAGTCAATTAAAAGTGTCAAATGGTTTTATTTTAACTAGTCTTGATGAAGGTTTGCCTGTGTCAATCATAGAGGCATTAAGGATTGGTTTACCAATAATTTCATCCAAAGTTGGTGGAATTCCAGAGATGGTGATAGATGGATTTAATGGTTTTTTAATTGAACCAAATGAAGACGAATTAGTTGAAGTTTTTAAAAATTTAAGTAAATATGATTTGCCTAAAATGGGGGAGAATTCATTAAAAATTTATAATGAGAAGTTTACACAAAATGCAATGTTTTTAAATTATGCTAGGGTATTTTTAGAACTTAATTAAGTTGATATATTTTGATGAAAGAAAAAATTAAAAGTTTTATAATAACTCATAAGATTATAAATATTTTATTTGTAATTGGTCTTCGTTTAATTCATCGTAAATCAAAAAAGGAAATAAATATTAGAAGTAATATTTCGATCTTTGATTATAAAAAAATAATTTCTGAAATACCACAATACCCAACAGATATAGTAATTGATAATAATTATTACGGTTTAAGTGTGTCACTAAAAAAATATTTAGCAAATGACAAGCCTTTAAATGCCTATATTGAGCATGGTTTATTTTTAGGCTCAATAGTTAAAAAAGATTCTATTGATTGGTGCGTTTCAAAAATTATTACTTTAAGTGAAATTAGAAAAAATCATATAAAAAAGAAAACAACTAAAAATGTTATTAAGATAGGACCTTACATACACTATGTTGACGATTTTTTAAAAGAAGATACATTTTGTCATCATAAAAATGATATTGGTAAAACTTTATTAGTTTTTCCTTCTCATTCCATAAAAAATTTAGCAACTGATTTTAATAACGATGAGTTAATAACATTTTTAAAATCAGTGCAAAATGAATTTGATACTGTTATAATTTGTTTATATTGGAGAGATGCTTTAAATCAAAATTTGGTAAAAACGTATGAAAACTGTGGTTTTAAAATTACATCTGCAGGTCATATAAATGATATTTTCTTTTTGTCAAGGTTAAAATCAATAATCAAATTAGCTGATTTTGTTGTTTCAAACAGTGTAGGAACTCATATTGGTTATGTAAATTATTTAAAAAAACCACAAATGATTTTGAGACAAAAAGTAAATTATAAGGTTAGTAAAAATGATCATAGGGCTTTTTCTCAAAGAAATCAATCAGATTTAAATACATTAGAATCTGAAACCAAAGAAATTGAAAACAGTTTTAAAAAGTATACTTTTAACATTAGTTCGAAACAAAATGAAGTTATTGAAAAATATTGGGGAATAAGTGAAATTAAAACAAAAGAAGCGCTTTCAAACGCACTATCTAACTCATAATAATGATATTTACCTACGTTATATATAATTTAGCTTTATTTTTTAGTGTATTGTTTTCAACAATTTCAGAAAGAATTAAATCTACTAGTAATCATATTCCTTTAGTGCTTTCTTTCAGTGTAGTTTTTCTTTTCGTAGGATTAAGATACAACGTAGGAAATGATTATCAATCCTACGTATATTTATTTAAATCTATTGTACAAGGAGTTAATACACATTTAGAATTTGGTTATTATTTTATAAATAAATTATTTGCATCGCATTTTGATGGTTATAAATATGCAATGATAATTTGTGCTTTTATTACCTATTTATTTTTATTTTTAACCCTAATAAGAGAAAAAATACTTGCGTTAGGTATTTTTTTTACATTTACTTTCGAATTGCTATTCTTAACTAATGATCAGATAAGACAAGGTTTAGTAATTGCTGTTTTTTTGTACGCAATTTATTTTATTGAACAAAAAAAAAATTATACCTATTTTTTAATTATTACGCTAGCTGCAATACTTTTTCATTACTCAGCTTTTTTATTACTGCCAGCATATTTTATAAATAGAAAATTAATTAGTTCATATATTTGGTACATTGCAATTATAACAAGTTTTGTATTTTACTTAAAAGGTTTTTTTCAAAAAATACTTCTTAATATTATTAGTTTTATTCCTTATTACGGTGAACGATATATAAAGTATGCAAAATTTATAACACCTGAAGAATTGGGAAGTGGATTAGCTGTACTTTTTTGGGTAGTTTTATCTTTATTTATAGTTTCACAACAAGAAAAAATTAAGAGACCAATAATTGTTAATTTATACTTGCTAGGAATGATTATTTATTTAATTTCATTAGATTTTCACTTACTTTCAAGAGCTGCTTCCTATTTGTTTTATATTAAAATACTTATTTTTCCTTTATACATTAAAAACGAAAAAAACATTTTTTTTATAATAACGATTCTAACTGTTGCTTTAGTTTTTTTTGAGCTTGAAGTTTTTTTAGATTTAGGAAAACACGGAGGTTTTCCTTACCAAACAATATTTACTGAATAGTATGAAATTTTCTGTTTTAATGCCTGTTTATGGTAAAGAAAATCCTTTTTTCTTAACGCAAGCTTTACAAAGTATTTGGGATAATCAAACTCTTAAACCTAACGAGATTGTCATTATTAAAGATGGGCCTTTAACAAATGAATTAGAAATAATTTTAAGCAATTTTGCCAAAATAGCTCCCACAAAAATTAAAGCTCTCAAAGAAAATGTAGGAATAGGGAAAGCACTTAATATTGGCGTAAATGAGTGTAGTTTTGATTACATAGCTAGAATGGATTCTGACGATATTGCATTTCCTGATAGGTTTTATAAACAGATTAATTTTTTAGAGCAACATCCAAAAATAGGAATTGTAAGTTCTTTTATTGACGAATTTATAAACACAAAAGACAATATAATTTCTACAAGAAAAGTACCTTTAAGCCATGAACAAATTATAAAGAATTTAAAAGGAAGATGCCCACTCAATCATCCTGCGGTTGTTTTTAAAAAGGAAGCGGTTTTAGCAGCTGGTAATTATCAACCTTTTTTTTTAAAAGAAGATATTTATTTATGGCTAAGACTTTTCGAAAACAAAACAATTTTTGCAAATATTAATGAAAGTTTGCTTTATTTCAGAATTACAAAAGAAACATACAAACGAAGAGGTGGTTTGCAATATGCTATATCTGAATTTAAAATATTAAAGTATAGATTTGATATTGGACTTATTAACATTTTTCAATTGTGTTATTTTATTTTTTTATCAGTACCTATAAGGCTTGCCCCAGCTTTTATCAGATCGTTTATTTATTCGAGATTTTTAAGATAACTTTTAAAAATTATTTCTTAGTAATAAAAATGAAATTTTAAGTATTTTAAATTTGTTTGTATTTCTCATTAACTTGTTTCATGTCTATTTCTTTTAAATTAAAGTCTGTGTATACTTCTACATTTCTTTTATTTAATTCATAAATTACCTCTTCAGAATAATTAGATGCAGCCCATCTTTCAATCGCATATTGTCTGGTTTTAAGATAATCACAATAAGCATTTGCATAATCATCTTTTAAACCAAAACATGTAAAAATTGCGATTCTAGGGTTAGTAGCTTTTTGTTTTAAAAAATCCGGAAATAGTCTTGCAACTCTTGGATGAAATGAAAAATTAGGAAAAAGCGAAACGACTCCTGCATTAGCAGAATGAGTAGTAGTTAGTTTCCAAACAACAACGTCACCTATTTCACTTTTTACATTTACTATTTTTCCTTTCCCAGTACTTTGTTGTAAATGAGATCCTGTTCTTAAACACAATCCTTTTGATGAAATTGAATGGTCTTGTAAATAAACTCCCATTCTTAATAAAGAATAATTAATATCTGTAAATTCTTTACTATCTTTTTTATCTCTATCCTTGGAGTCTTTGTGAAAACCTCCTTTACCTTCTCTGTTTATAGAAAAAGAACTATCTCCAAAATAGTATAAACTATTACTTCCAAGACACTCTTTAAATATATTTATAAGCCTTTGGTCAATTAATGTTTTTGATAATAATTTAGAAGATAAAAGATCTCCTAAATGATTTTTTTCTGCTAAAACTTCTTCTCTTAAAATATTAATTTCTTTTGTTGAAAAAACATTTTTGACGAGTATCCAGCCATTTCTGTCAATTTCTTCTTTTTTAGTCATTTATAATTATTTAACTAGTACAATTTCACTGCCCAATATTTCTAGTTCGCTACTTTTATAATTTTTATAATTAGCCGCTAGTTTTATAGTTTGTAATTCTTTTTTTTGTTGTTCATTTGGTAAAGATAGGTTGCTTTTTACTATTTTAAAATTAGTTTTTGAAATAATTTTTAAATAATCACAGTGTCTTAATCTGTTTTGATAATTTAAAGAAGGATTGAATTTTTTCCATTCCTCAGGCGTGAATTGTAAAAAATTATAAAAAGATATACTTTTATCAAAATATGCCCAATGATCTCTGTAATCTATAGTAATTGACAAAACACCTCCTTTCTTCATAATTCTGTATGTTTCATTTAAAATATTTAAAATATCTTTCGGGGGAATGTGTTCTAATGTTGCTGTAGAAGAAGAGAAATCGAAATAATTATCTAAAAAAATTGTTTTACTTGCATCTAAGGGTGCATAATATTTAAAATTAAAATCTTTAAGTTCATTATATTTCGAATTTGTTATCTTAAAAAGTAGATTATTTTTTAAAATCCCATATCTTTTAATTGAGTTTTTAACCAAATCATCAACCAATAATCTTCTTATATCTATAACTGTAGCTTCATAACCCAAATGGCATATTGACAAAGGCACTATCATATCCCAACCTGCACCAAATTCATAATATTTGTTTGAAGCATTTTTTAAAGTATTAAATTTTTCAAAATTTTTAAAATGCTTAAAAGCAGTATTTGCCTTAAAAATAAATTTATCATCTGTAACAGGAAATGTTTTTGAAATATGTTTTTGAAAAAGATAATTCAACTTTTCACCTTTAGGTAAATTTGAAAAAAAATGCTGTAGAATTGATTTATAATAAAATTTCATATTCTTATTTTAAAAAAATTTCCACCACGGTTTTTTTTCAATCTCTTCACTATACCCATACCCATAACCATACCCATATCCATATCCGTATGCTCCTTTAGGATCACTATAATTTAAAATCATAGCCATATTTTGTAGTTTATTGGTTTCATGGAGTTTCTTGGGTATTTTCAACATCCGTTTATCTAAATGATTTGCTCTAACCACATAAACAAACATGTCTGCTCTTTCTTGACTCAACATTACGGTATCCGCAACCATATTTACAGGTGCTGTATCAATAATTACATATTCATATTTTTCACTTACATGAGATAATAATTCATCAAATCTTCCATTCATTAATAATTCAGATGGATTTGCAGGTACAATACCCCCCTGTAACAAATCAAAATTTAAATAAGGTACAGGTTCAATTAATGATTTTATTTCAATAGAATCATCCGCTAAATAATGAGTTAATCCTTTTTTATTTTCTAATTCTAAATATTCTGCAATTTTTGGGTTTCTAATATCGGCTCCAATTAAAATTACTTTACTACCAGATAATGCGAGTGTTTTTGCTAAATGTATAGAAGTAAATGATTTTCCTTCACCTTTAAATGTTGATGACACAAATATATTTTTACATTTTTTTTTGTTTTTTGATAAAATAAAAAACATATTGGTTCTTATAATTCGTAAAGCTTCATCAATTTCACCTCTAGTATTACTAGAACCAAATCCTAAATTATTCTCTTTAGATTTTGGAATATCCCCTAAAATTGGGACATCTAAAACAGCTTCAATATCCTCTATTGTGTGAACATTGTTGTTGAATAAAAAGAAAAGATAAATTCCGAAAAAAGGAATTACAAATCCAAAAATCAAAGCTAAACCATAAACGTATAATTTTTTTGGAAATACTGGAAAATCACTTCCATAAGCTGCATCTATAATCTTTGCATTTGGCGCTTTTATAGCTAAGGCAATAGCATTTTCTTCTCTTTTTTGTAACAAGTATAAGTATAGTGTTTCAACAATTTGTTGCTGACGCTGAATGTCTTTTAAAGTTCGTTCTTGTTTTGGAACAGATTTAATTTTTGAATCAAACTCATTCTCTTGTTTTTTTAAATTATTTAAAGAAATAGATATTGATGATTTTAAGTTCAGTAAACTTTGCGAAATACTCTTTTGTATATCTGAAAGTTGATTTTCTAAATTTACAATTATTGGATTTAGTTGATTAGAACTCCTTAATAATCTATTACGTTCTAACAATAACTCATTGTACAATTTTGTATTTTGGTTAAGATTTTCATTGGAAAGCCCAAGGTTTAAAGGAATGAGCTCATATTGTTTTTTAGAAATATGTTCATTCATAAATTCCACTAACCTTAATTGAGTATTTAAGTTTAAGGTTTCCTTTTCTAATTTATTATTAGAGTCTAAAATTAAACCCGTTTCAGAAATAATATCTGTAAGTTTATTATTTGTTTTAAAATTTTCAGTTTCTATGTCTACTTGGGTTAATTCTTTCGAGATTGTATTTATCCTATCATTTATAAATTTGTCAGTATTTTGTGCAATTAAACTTTTATCAATAATAGCCTCAATATTATATTGCTCTATTAATACTTTCAAAATTTCTTGAGCTTTTAATTTATTTTGATCTCTAAGAGTTATGTTTATAAGGCTTGATTTAGAGTCTAGTGGTTCAATACGTGTTTTTTTTCTATACTCATCAGTAATTTTAGATACAGATTTTATACTTACGATTATTTTTTGTCCAACTTGAATGGAAGTTGCTAAAGTAGGTACAATGGTAAAATCAGATATATTACTTTCAATTTTATCTCCAAACTTATAATTTCCAATTTCTAAATTAGCTGCATCAAATAAGGCGAACTTTGTTTCGGATAATGGTTCTATTGAAATTGTTGTATCTTTCTGATATAAAACTGAATCTTTATCAAAAAACATAATTTTAAAAGGAAGATTGGTTGCATATAGTTCTGAATTTTTAACAATTCCTTTAGCAAAATAAGTTTTATTTAAATGTAGTTTTTTTACAACTTTTTCCATCAAACTTCTAGATTTTAAAATACCTATTTCTGTATCAAAAAGTGATTTATTATTATCTATTAATGCTAAATCTTTAAAAGCAGAAAGTTCAGAAGAAACACTTTCATTTTCTTTATTATGTATTAAAACAGTTGAAAAAACCTCGTATTGTGTTGGAGTGTAGCGAACATATAAATAAGAAATAAAAATGAAAATTGCCAAACATAAAACAAACCATTTCCAATAAAAGAGGTACTTTTTTATAGCGTCACTAAAGTCTAATCGTTTATTCTCAATAGGATCTATTTCATGTGTAAAAGTATCTTTCATAAATATTTTTTATCTTACAAGTATAGCAATTAAAGTAACTAATATGGATATAGAGGAAATAACTACCGATGTATTTGGTCCAACACTAGAAGAATTAACTTTCGTTTTATTAGATGCAACATAAAGTGCATCATTTTGAGATAAATAAAAATAAGGAGCATTAAATAAATTTTTATCTGTTAAATCTATTTTTTGAAAATTACGTTTCCCATCTTTTTCTCTAACCAACGTAATATTTTGTCGATCACCATAAATGGTTAAATCACCAGCAAGTCCCAGGGCATCTAAAATAGATATTCTTTCGTTTAGAATAAAAAATCTTCCAGGGGTTTTTACCTCTCCAAGAACTGTTACTTGAAAATTTGTAATTCTAATGTTTACAATAGGCATTTTTAAATATGGTGATAAACGTTCCGTTAAATTTTCTGTTAACTCTTTTGTTGTTAAGTTAATGACTTTTATTTTTCCTAAAACAGGAAAATTAATTTCTCCTTCGGCATTTACAATGTATGGTAAAGGAATTAAGTTTGGTGAGTTTGGGGCCTCAAAAAGATTAAATGGTAAAGCAGCTTCATTTTCAATTGCAGAAACATTTATAGTTAGAATATCGCCTTTTTGAAGTGTCGGCTCATAATCAAGAAGCATTTCATTTAAATTTATCGAATTGTTTTTTTCAAAATAATTTATTTTGTTGGAGGATACACAATTAAATAAAAAACAACTAGTTGATAAAATTGCAAAAACCTTTAAATATGTTACAATTTTACTTTTCAATTTATATTGCATATCTATTTACCTTTTATTATAGTTATATTAATTGGTGATTTTTTTTCGAAAAATATAGTCATTATTATTAGCAATAATACAAAATTTTAAGGATTAGTTAATGTTGAAACTAAGTTTTTATATAAAAAATTGCTTTAAAAAATTTAGAATTAGTATAATTCTTAAAAAATTTTGATTTGATAAAATCTAAATACAAAAAGGTTTGGCTAACGTCAAACCTTTTTTTACTTTTAAAAATTAATTATTACTTATGAGATTTTGGTTCTTTTTATTCAGTTTTTGTTATTTCTTTATTTCTTGCAATGAAAAAAAGGCAGCCTTAAAAATAGAAAAAGGCATTTCGTATGAACTCTCAAAATACAGAAAAGAGCAAATTTCTGACATCATTTATACCCTAGATTTCAAGATTCATGAAGATAAAAACAGTCCTATTTCTTCAAAATTAAAAATTGATTTCACAATAAACGATTTGGAAAATCACCTTTTTTTAGATTTTAATGAAGCAGCTTCTATGTTGAAATCCATCAGTGTCAACAATCAAAAATCTGAAATCAATCATCAAGATGAACACATCATTATTGATAAATCTCAATTGGTTTTAGGCAAAAATGCTGTTGAAATTCACTTTGATGCAGGAGAAAAATCACTAAACAGAAACGAAGATTTTTTATATACTTTATTGGTTCCTGACAGAGCAAGTACGTTGTTTCCTTGCTTTGATCAGCCTGATTTAAAAGCCAACTACAATTTGACAATTACAGCCCCCAAAGACTGGAAGGTATTGTGTGGAGCATTCGAAAAAAAAAGCATTGCACAAGGAGAATTTGTAGCACATCAATTTGAAACTTCTGATTTGATGAGTACCTATTTATTTTCTTTTGTCGCAGGAAAATTTTCTGAAATCACAAAAAACCCGGGAAAGTTTGACATGCGCTTTTTATATCGAGAAAACAATCCAGAGAAAATTTCAGAAAGTGTAAATAGCATTTTTGAGATTCACCAAAAATCGTTGGATTATCTAGAGAATTATACACAAGAAAATTTCCCTTTCAAAAAAATGGATTTTGCATCCATTCCGCCTTTTCAATATGGAGGAATGGAACATGTTGGCGCTATTCAATACAGAGAATCTTCGTTGTTTTTGGATAAAAATGCGACTCAAAATCAACTTTTAGGACGTGCAAAATTGATTGCACACGAAACTTCACACATGTGGTTTGGCGATTTAGTTACCATGCGTTGGTTCAATGACGTTTGGATGAAAGAGGTTTTTGCGAATTTTATGGCGGATAAAATTGTAAATCCACAGTTTCCTGAAATCAATCATAATTTGAGTTTTCTAATGACCCATTATCCAAGTGCGTATTCTGAGGACCGCACAAAAGGCACGAATAGTATTCGCCAATATTTGGCAAATTTGAAAGATGCAGGGTCACTTTATGGACGAATTATTTATAACAAAGCACCCATTATGATGCGACAATTGGAGTATTTATTGGGCGAAGAACTTTTTCAAAAAGGGATTCAAGAATACATCAAAACTTATAAAAATAGCAATGCTGATTGGGAAGAATTGGTATCGATTTTAGATAAAAACTTTGGGGGAGATTTAAAATCATGGAGTGATGTTTGGGTAAATTCGGCTGGAAGACCCATTTTTTATGAAGAAATCGAATTCAATGAAAAAGGAAATGTTACCAAATTTGTGATACATCAAAAAGCCGAAGACGGTTCCAATAAAATTTGGACACAGTCTTTTTCTATCACTTTAAAGGATGAAAGAGGCTATGAAAAAACCATCAATCTGAAAAATATTGGAAAATCTTTTGATATTTCCTCTGCCGTAAAAGATTTTAAACCCGGGCAAATTATCTACAATTCAGATGGTTTTGGGTATGGTGTTTTTCCAATTTACAAGAACAAAATTCATACCTACAAAAACCTCAAAGACGATGTTACAAGAGGCTATCAATTTATCAACTTGTACGAAAATATGTTACTTGAAAAAGTTTCAGCATTAGAAACATATCAGATTTTTTTGGAAGCTATTCAATCAGAAAAAAATGAATTGATTAGTAGTTATCTTTCAGGGATATTGGAAACTATTTACTGGACATTTTTGACAGATGTTCAACAAAAAGAAGTTCAAAAAATAACTGAAGAGAATTTACTACAATTGCTTGAAAGTGAACTTCCTGCAAACATCAAAAAAACCATTTTCGGTTTGTATGAATCAGTAGCCATTTCCAATCAAGGAAAAGAAAATTTATACCAACTTTGGAACAAAAAAATGACTTTTCAAAATCTGTTTTTAAATGAGAATGATTATACAAAATTAGCGATACTGTTGGCTATTTATGAGCACCCAAAATCGACAGAAATTCTGGAAATTCAAGCGAAAAAAATTACAAATCCTGACAGATTAGAGCGTTTTGAATGGTTATTGCCTTCTGTTTCGAAAGATGAAAAAGTTCGAGATGAATTCATGAAATCGCTTTTAAACAAAGAAAACAGAGAAAAAGAATCGTGGGTAGAAGTTGGTTTGAATAATCTTCATCATCCTTTGCGTCAAAAATCATCTATAAAACACTTGAAATCAATTTTAGAAAAATTAGAAGAAGTGCAACTAACAGGAGATATTTTCTTTCCAAAAGGTTGGCTGGCAAGTTCTATTGGAAACTATTCTTCGAGAGAAGCGAATGAAATTCTGAAGGATTTTTTGACTGAAAACCCAAATTACAATCCAATATTATTGAAAAAATTATTACAAACCACAGACAATTTAATAAGAGCTCAAAAAATTAAAAAATGAATCTTTCAGAACTCCAATCTTCGGAAATTAAAAACTTAGATTTACTTGCCAAACAAGTTGTTGAAGGGTTTATAACAGGCATGCACAAAAGTCCATTTCATGGATTTTCAGTGGAGTTTTCTGAACATAAATTGTACAACAAAGGCGAAAGTACACGTCATATTGATTGGAAATTATTTGCCAAAACCGAAAAATTATACACCAAAAAATACGAAGAAGAAACCAATTTACGCTGTCATATCATCATTGATAATTCAGCTTCTATGCATTTTCCGATTGTAAAAATGCAAAAATTAGATTCCTTAAATAAAATAGGATTTTCTGCAGTTGCAGCTTCTTGTTTGATGGAGATTTTAAAACGTCAAAGAGATGCTGTAGGATTGAGTATTTATTCAGATTCTTACGAGTATTATGCTCCAGAAAAAGGCAGTGAGCGCCATCGAAAAATGTTGTTACATCAATTAGAAAATCTATTGATTTCAGCATCGAAAACAACGACTGATACCTACAAATATTTGCATGAAATTGCAGAAAAAATTCACAGAAGGTCTTTAATTTTTTTATTTACGGATATGTTTCAAACAGATCATAAAAGCGAGGAATTGTTTGAAGCATTGCGCCATTTGAAATACAACAAACACGAGGTAGTTTTGTTCCATACGTTTGATGCTGAATTAGAATTGAACTTTAATTTTGACAATATTCCCAAAAAATTAGTAGATGTTGAAACTGGAGAATCCATAGATTTGTATGCAGAAAATATTCAAAATAGTTACAAAATACTGATAGAAAACTACTTTAAAGCTTTGAAAAATAAATGCTTACAATATAAGATTGATTATGTTCCTGTTGACATCCAACAAGGATTTTCACAGGTATTAACAAGCTACTTAACTAGTAGAAAAAAAATTTTATAAAATTCTTTGTCAGATTTAAAAACAAGAGTATATTTGCATCCGCAATACCGTAATTAGGTAGCAACGGTTTGGTAGTTCAGTTGGTTAGAATACATGCCTGTCACGCATGGGGTCGCGGGTTCGAGTCCCGTCCAGACCGCAAAAAGCCTTAAAAATCATATGATTTTTAAGGCTTTTTCATTTATTTTCAAAAACTTAAAAAATTCAGGATACAAAAAAAGCCTCAAAAATTGAGGCTTCATTTTTAATACTATTTCAAGTTATTTTTATCCTTTCACAGAAACTGAAACAACTGTATTTCCCCAGCCTAAATACATCATTACATCATTTTTTTCTCCTTCAAAAACGATTGAAAATGCTTCAATAGTTTCTTCCGATTTTGAAGCGATTCCTTTTACCCTTGCAACATCATCTTTTTCATCATAAAAATAGGAACCCCATACGTTTTTTTGATTGCTTACAATCACTGTCCAATCTTCATTTGTTGGAATCGTGAAAAGTGTATATGTTCCTGCAGCAATTTCTTTCCCACCAAAAACTACATTTTTATAAAAGGTAATTTCTGTTGCTTCATTGGCTCCAGTTCTCCATACTTTGTCATTGGGCGCTAATTTATCCAACGTTCTTCCTTTTAATTGTGGTCGGCTATACACAACTTTCACCAATTTATTTGCCTCTCTCCAATTTGATGGATAAGCAGCAGCATCCATGGGACTTGGATCAATTTTAGTAAATTTTTGAGCAGAGATATCAGCACTTGTTCCTAAAAAAATTGCTAAAAAAGCAATCAATAAAATAGATTTTTTCATGTATTTGTTAATTAAATTTATTTGATTTTTTTTGAAAACCAAAGTTATAAAACCTTGATTTCCAAAGGTACTAATTTTGTGTTAAGATTTTTAATGACAACCACAATCGGTTGAACAGTTTTTTGATTTTTTTGAAGTGAAAACATATTTTCTTAACAAAAAGAACAAAGCAGCTCCTAGAAAAAGATATACTAAAATTTGTTGCATTAGCTTAAAATTTGAAAAATGATGAATGAAGAAATATAGGCTAATAATCCCATGCCAACCAATTGAATTAAAGGCCATTTCCATGTTTTTGTTTCTTTTTTCACAATGGCTAATGTTGCCATACATTGCATCGCAAAAGCGTAAAACACCAATAATGACATTCCAACAGGAAAATTAAATCGTTTTTCTCCTGTTTCTGTATTGATTTCCGAAGCCATTTTTTGTTTGATGGTAGTAACATCATCATCATTGGCTTCAACACTATAAATCGTTGCCAAAGTTCCTACAAAAACTTCACGAGCTGCAAAGGAAGTAATCAACGCAATTCCAATTTTCCAATCAAATCCTAAGGGTCTAATGACTGGTTCAATAGATTTTCCTAACATTCCTATGTAAGAATTTTCGAGTTTGTAGGAAGCAATTTTTTTATCTAATTCGTCCGATGGTAAATTTTGAGAAACTTCCATTTTTGCTACATTATTTTCAGCATTTTTAAAGTCAGATGAGCCATTGGAAGCCAAAAACCACAAAACAATTGACAACGCCAAAATGATTTTTCCGGCACCAAAAACAAACGCTTTGGTTTTTTCTACGACTTCAAAAAATACATTTTTGAAAGAAGGAATTTTGTAATTGGGCATTTCAATCACAAAAAATGATTTCGAATTGATATTCAATGTTTTATGCAAAATATATCCCGCTAAAATAGCCGTTCCAAAACCCAACGCATATAAAGATAACAACACCAAACCTTGCAAATTGAGCAATCCAAAAATTTTGGTATCAGGAATAATCAACGCAATTAAAATGGCATACACTGGCAATCTTGCTGAACATGTAGTAAAAGGAACCACCAAAATGGTAATCAATCGTTCTTTCCAATTTCCTATTGTTCTTGTTGCCATAATTGCAGGAATTGCACAGGCTGTTCCTGAAATTAACGGAATGACACTTTTGCCATTCATCCCAAAACGTCGCATGATTTTATCCATCAAAAAAACCACACGACTCATATAGCCAGTTTCTTCTAAAATGGCAATAAACAAAAATAAAATTGCAATTTGAGGAATAAAAATAACGACTCCTCCAATTCCTGGAATGATACCATCAGTCAATAAATCCGTGAAAACACCCACAGGAAGTGCGTTTTTAGCCAATTCAGAAAAATGAGCGAAAAGCCCATCAATAAAATCCATTGGAACAGAAGCCCAATCAAAAATGGATTGAAAAATAATGAGTAAAATCAGGAAGAAAATGATGTAACCAAAGATTCTGTGGGTAAATATTTTATCCAATTTGCTTCGAACATCACTGGCTTTTGATTTATCAATGAGATAGGTTTTTTTTAGGATTTTATTGATTTCTTGATATCGATAAATGGTTTCTTTGTGTTGGTATTTTTTGAGTTTAGAAATATCCTCTTTGAAAGCTAACAAAGCTGCTTTTTCAGAAGCTGTGATGGTATCAGGAAAATTATTTTGAGTAACCATCAACCACAATTCATACAAGGAATGATTGGGACTAATTTCCTTTAATTTCGCAAAATAATCAGGATCAATTTTATGATTGATACCACACAAAGGAGAAGCTTTTGCAGCCACATGACAGCGAATAATGGCTTCTTTTACCTCTTTGATACCTTCATTTTTTTTGGCGCTGATAAGCACCACTTCAGTATTTAACTCTTCTTTCAATACTGAAACATCAATGCTTATTCCTTTTTTATGCATTTGATCAACCATGTTGATTGCCAAAACAGTTGGAATTTCTAAGTCTTTGATTTGCGAAAAAAGCAGTAAATTTCTCTTTAAATTTTCAACATCTGCCACCACCAAAATAACATCTGGAGATTCTTTAATGTCTTTTTTAAGTAAGGTTTTCAGCACAATACTTTCGTCCATAGAAGTAGGATTGATGCTGTATGTTCCTGGCAAATCAGTAATAATAGCTGTTTGTGTAGTTGACAATTTGCTAACTCCTTCTTTTTTATCCACAGTTACTCCAGGATAATTTCCTACTTTTTGATTCAAGCCAGTTAACTGATTAAAAAGCAGTGTTTTTCCTGTATTTGGATTTCCAATTAAGGCAACTTTTATAGGTTTGTTTGCCATTGATTTATTCGCTTTTAAGGATTTTGATTTGTAAAGCTGTCTCAGTTCTTATGGCTAAATGACTGCCATTTACACAAATATAAATTGGGTCTTTTAAAGGCGCAACTTGAATCAATTCAACTTCTGCACCTGGCAAACAGCCCATTTCTAATAACTTTAAAGGAATATTATCCAAAGATTCTTCGGAAATATAGCCTATTTCACCAATTTGTAAAGATGCTATTGTGCTCAAATTTTGATATAAAAAGTCCCGCAAAAGCGGGAATTAAGTTTGTCACAAAGATAAGAGTTTAGAATGATTCTAAACAATTTATTATCGCGATTTTTTTGTTAAATAATAAAATCAATCTTCATACTCCGCTTTCAACAAAACCATATCTTGTTTTAATTTTTCCATATCCTTTTTATCTGTTCCATCATAAAAACCACGAATTCTGCGCTCTTTATCAATCAAAATAAATTGCTCTGTGTGGATAAAATCATCTTCTCCTCCATCTCCATCTTCTATCACAGCAAAATAACTTTTCCTTGCCAATTCGTAAATGTGTTTTTTATCTCCTGTAGTTACGTTCCATTTTCCATCAATAACTCCTTTATTTTTGGCATATTCTTTCAAAACGGGAACACTGTCCATTTCTGGAGTTACAGAATGTGACAAAAACAAAATATCATCATCATTTTTATAATATTCCTGCAATTCATTCATGTTATAAGCCATGGCAATACAGATATTTGTGCAACGTGTAAAAAAGAAATCCGCAATGTAAATCTTGTTTTTGTAGTCATTTTGGGTGATGATTTCTCCATTTTGATTGATCAATTTGAAATCAGCAATGCCGTGATCTTTCGTAATATGTTTTACAGAAACATCAACCAAACTTGGATTGACATCTGCAGGACTGTAAATCTTCAATTTTTTTTCGACTTTCAATAAATGATAGAAAATAGGGATGGCAATTGCCGAAAAAATGGCTAAAAAAATGAGTGTTGGAAGCGATTTTTTAAAAAACTTGAGTTCCATAAATAAGATTTATTGTGCAAATTTACGACTTAAAAAAACGGCAAAAAAGCATCGTTTCACAAAAGCAACGTAAAATCTTTGTTAAAATAAAAATGAACTAAATTTAGTTCTTTTGAAACTCTTTCTAAAAACGTACATTTGTCGTTTTTAAAATCTGAAGTAACGCTGCATGGAAATACTTATCAAAGCATCTCAATTTATTTTAAGTTTATCATTATTAATTGTATTGCACGAATTGGGACATTTTATTCCCGCTAAATTGTTCAAAACCCGAGTAGAAAAATTCTATCTATTTTTTGATTACAAGTTTTCACTTTTCAAGAAAAAAGTGGGCGAAACTGTTTATGGAATTGGATGGATTCCGCTTGGAGGTTATGTAAAAATCTCAGGAATGATTGATGAAAGCATGGACACTGAACAGATGAAACAGCCTGCTCAACCTTGGGAATTTCGCTCAAAACCAGCTTGGCAACGTTTGATAATCATGTTGGGTGGTGTTTTTGTGAATTTTGTATTGGGAATTTTTATTTATATCTGCTTGATGTGGGCTTATGGCGAAAATTATCTGCCCAATGAAAATGTAAAAGACGGAGTTTGGGTTCAAGATTCTTTGGCTGTGAATTTAGGATTACAAACTGGAGACAAAATAATAAGTGTTGATGGTGAAAAAGTAAAAAAATTCTCTGATTTATCATTAGAGTTCATCAATGGAAATACCTATGAAATCGAAAGAAATGGCGAAATCATTCAAAAAGAAATTCCTGAAAATTTCATTTCGCAATTGATGGATCGTGGCAAAGATGCTGGTCCGTTTTTATTTCCAAGATATCCTTTTGCAATTTCAGAAATTTCTACTGATTCGCCCAACAAAAATGCTGATTTAAAATCAAAAGACATTGTTATAGCCATTAATGGAACTCCAATTACTTATTTTGATGAAGCGCAAGAAGAATTAGACAAATATAAAAACCAAGAAATTACAGTATTTGTAAAAAGAGGGGATGAAACCAAAAATGTTTCATTGAAAGTAACTAATGATGGAAAAATTGGAGTTGTTTTTGGAGCATTGTCTTTTGATGATATGCAAAAATTAGGCTATTATGATTTGGCAACCATTGAATATTCATTTGCAGAAGCTATTCCTGCTGGTTTTGAGAAATCGTGGAAAACATTGACAGATTATATAAAACAATTGAAGAAAATTTTCAATC
This sequence comes from Polaribacter sp. BAL334, assembly GCF_015767435.1. GTDB lineage: Bacteria > Bacteroidota > Bacteroidia > Flavobacteriales > Flavobacteriaceae > Polaribacter. Next base: position 345,059 of record NZ_JADWOV010000301.1, on the reverse strand, counting down.
CTAATACTGGTGCTTATAAAGGTTTGGGCGGATTTATTTCTATAGGAAGTATTTTTCCTGAAGAATGGAGTGCACAAACTTTTTGGAACATCACCGCGTTTTTATCCATCATGCTTGGTTTTATGAACTTATTACCCATTCCAGCTTTGGATGGTGGTCACGTAGTTTTTACACTTTGGGAAATGATTACTGGAAAAAAACCTGGAGACAAATTCCTTGAATATGCGCAAGTTACAGGTTTTATCATTTTGATAGCTTTGCTCCTTTTCGCCAATGGAAATGACATTGTTAGGTTGTTTAAATAAATTATAAAACACAAAAACTAAAAAAGCACTCAAAACAGAGTGCTTTTTTAGTTTTTAAAAGAGCAATTTATAATTGGAAACCACGTATACTGCGTATTACACTTATCACATCCATAAGCCTTTGTACCTGGAATAAATTTAACAAATGGTTTTCTTTGCAAACGATGTCTAGAGGGAGATTTACATCTTGGGCAAGCTTTCATCATTATATGGTATATAATTAATCGCTAAATTATTGATTTTAAATAAGTTAAAAATGTTCTAAATTAACTGATTTCTATATTTTTATTGTTTACTTCTATTAAAAGGTATCTGAAACACCAATAACATGTTTTACAAAATAAAATTTTAGCGAAAGAGAAATATTACTACAAATAAAAAAACCCAAAAAGCGAAAGACATTTTGGGTTTTTTTGTTAAATTTTAAATGAACAATTAATGAATGAAAACCAGGTATAAAAGGTATTACACTTGTCACAAGAATAACTTTTTGTTCCTGGAATTAATCTCACAAATCCTCTTCTTCTAAGCCTATGATTTGACTCAGATTTGCAATTTGGGCATCTTTTCATAAGTTGTTTGTTTGGGCGATGCTAAATTACTAAAAATGAAATAAATACAAGGAAAAAAAGAAATATTTATAGATTATTAAACAAAATTAAAGATTTGATAAAATTAATTTAAAAAAATAGTAATTTTAAATTAATGTTTATTTGATTTTATTGTTTTAGCAATTGCTTGTTCGTTTTTCCAATCAATCCATTTTTGACCCTTTATTCTTCGCATCAAATTATCAAAATTTCGCATGATAAAAATATTGTAAATCGCTTTGCCCAAGTTTTTTGGTTTGTGTGCAATAGAACGCAAACTCATAGAAAACCCAGGGGTAATATATTTCATGTAATGCCAATAACCTTCAGGAATATACAATACATTTCCGTGTTCAAGATTTGTGATAAATCCTTTTGCTTTTTTCAAAGCGGGCCATTTATCAAAATCAGGATTTGAAAAATCAATATCTTCTCTGGTAATTAATGAATGAGGAATTTTATATAAAAAATCATTTTGCTGTTGATCAAACAAAATAATTTCTTTTTTACCATGAAAATGAAAGTGAAAAATATTTGCCAAATCAATATCATAATGCATAAAAGTATAGGAATCTTTTCCTCCGAAAAAAAGCATTGGCAAGCCTTTCAATAATTTTAAACCAAAATCAGGATAGGTAAAATCATTCTGTAAAACAGGGACTTCTTTTAAGATATTCCACAAAAAAATACGAAATTTTGTAGGTTCTTTTTCAATCAAATCTATATAATCTGACATTTTCATTTTGGCATGAGGCTCATTAAAACCATCTTTATAATCAACAGGTCTGTCATCATATAAAGGGACAATTTTTTCACCAGCAACTTGCTTCATGTAGGACAAATTCCATTTTGAAAAAGCAGGCCAATCTTCAATAAAACGCTCTATAACTACTGGTTTTTGAGGCTTAAAATAGTTTTTTAAAAAATCCTCTTTGGTGATGGTTGCAACCCTATCTATTTGAGATAAATTCAAACTCATGCCTAACAATTTTAAAACTGCAAAGTTAAGAAAAGGTTACGAAATTTTTTAAAAAGTTGACCTAGAAATTACATTTTGAAACGCATTCCAAACAACACATTGCTTCCTGGCATTGGCACAAAACCAGATTCAATATAATCTGAATCAAAAATATTATTTGCAGTAAACGTAAAATCGATTTCTGATAATGTTAAAACAATAGAAGCATCCCACACATTGTAACTTTGACCAGTAGTTCTTTCTGCATGTTTATAAATGATGTTTTGAGTTAGATTTTTAAAGAATTTACTCGAAAATCGAGTCGTAAAATGATGTCTTAATGTGTTTAAAGAATAGCGTGATAAATTTTCATTTTTATTGAAAATGTTATCATCTAAAAACGAATAACCAAATGTTAATTTTTGATAAAATTCGGAAATTTTAAAGGTATAATTTGCATCAAATTCAAAACCTTTGGTAACAACCTCCACAATATTAGTGGCTGTAAAAACACTTTCTAAAGAAGTTGGACGAATATAATCAATCAAATTAGTGGCATCTCTATTGAAAAAAGCCATACTTCCTGAAAAATTTCCACGATTGAATTTCAATCCAATTTCTTGCGAAAATGCTTCCTCTGGTTGCAAATCTGGATTTCCAATGGTTACTGGGTCTCTGTAAAACAAATCTGTGTAAGTTGGAATTCGATAAGTTGTTCCCAAATTTCCATAGATTTTGATACTTTCAGAAAGCTGATATCCAACATCAATTCCAGGAAACGCATGAAATTTGAAATCAGAAAAATACGTAATGGCAACTCCTGGAGTAATATCCAATTGATTGTCAAAAAATTGAAAACGATGTTCCAAAAACACATTTGCCATGATTCTGTGATGTTCTCCCAAATTATTGCTGCTGATAGAAACTCGTGAAACATCTACTCCAAATCCTGTAATTCCCAAATTCGAAGTGTAAGAAGCATTGGTTTCAACACCCATTTTATTGGTGATGTGTAAATTTCTATAAAATGCTGGATTGTTTCTTCGCAATAAAAAAATATCTTGACCACGTCTCCAATAAACTCGCGGTTTTATTTTGAATTTTTCGTTTTGAAATGTGGTTGAAAAACCCACCAAACTATTTTGAGTTTCTTCATATTCATTGAACGTTGGATTGGTCGTATAGAAATTTTCAGCTCCAAATTTCTTATCAAAAAACGTGGCAATCATTTCAATAGGTTGCTTATTTTTATTGAAAGTTCCTTTTAGAAAATAATTATAATTGTTGTAATCGGAATTATTTCGATACCCATCAGAGGTCAACGCGCCAATATGAGCAATGAATTCCGAATTTGAATTTACTTTTCCAATGGTTGCAGAAGCATTTGTTTGTCCAAAAGAACCAGTTTCAGCATTGATTGCAACTGGATTTTTCAACTGTTTTTTAGTCACAATATTGATGGCGCCTGTAAATGCATTTTGTCCAAAAACCCTTGCTGCAGGCCCTTTTATGATTTCAATTCGTTCTATTACTTCAATAGGCAAAGCAGCATTCAATGTGTGATGTCCTGTTTGTGCATCATCCATTTTGATGCCGTCAATCAACAACAATGTTTGGTCAAAACCTCCACCTCTAATGTATAAATCTGCTTGTGCGCCTCCAGTTCCTCTTCGTCTAATATCAACTCCTGCCACTTGTTGTAACAAATCTGCTACATTGGTTGCTGCACTATTTTGAATCGTTTCAGCATTGATAATTGTCATTGTTCTTGAATCTTTCTTAAAAGGCAATTCAATTCTTGTGGAAGTAATGATAATTTCTTTTAGCGTGTCTCTTTTTGAAACAACTTCTTGCGCTTGCAGATTCATAAAATTCAACAATAACAATCCTATCAATAGATGTGTAATTTTCATAAATAGTAATTTAAAAAACGTTGCAAAAGTCGTAATTTTCCGGACTATAAAACTAGTCCCGTTTTAAAATGAAAAATAGTCCGGATTTTGATTTTTTTGCATATCAAATCAGTATTGATACCTCTGCTTCACAGCCACAATATATTCAGGTTTCTCAACAAATCATTCAGGCAATTCAAAGAAATTATTTTAAAAAAGGAACCTTGCTTCCTGGCACACGTTTGTTGTCTAAATTGCTGAAAATTCACAGAAATACTGCAGTGGCTATATACAACGAATTGGCATCTCAAGGCTGGGTTGAAATCATTCCCAATAAAGGAACTTTTGTGTTAGAGCCATTGCAAAATAACCTGAAAATCAAAGCAAACTCTCAAAAAATTCATGAAATTTTTACAGTTGCCAACCATACAGGATTTCATTTTGAAAAATCATTTCATCTGGCTTCAACTACAGAATTTTCCAACGCAGCATATAGCATCAATGATGGAAAACCTGATATTCGGTTGCATCCTGTGAGTGAATTTAATAGGTGGTATAGTGCTGCTATGAAACGAAAAATGTTGCCAAAAAAGTGGGACAAACTCAGTGAAAAATCCAATTCATTTTTTCAAACGCAATTGTGTAATTATTTAAACGCCACAAGAGGATTTCGGATTTCTCCTAAAAACATTCTCAATACACGAAGTACAGAAATGAGTTTATATATTGTTTCTCAATTACTTATCAAAAAAAATGAATTGGTTTTGGTTGGCAATTTGAGTAACTATGCTTCAAATATGATTTTTCAAGAAGCAGGTGCTCTTATCAAAACAATTCCTGTGGATGATGAAGGTTTGGATATTGCATTTATCAAAAAGAATTTTGCAAATCAAAAAATTAGATGCGTATATGTTTGCGCCAATAGAGATTATCCAACAACGGTTAAATTGAGTGCTGAACGAAGGTTGCAATTACTTCAATTGGCCAAAGAAGTTGGATTTGCCATTATTGAAGACGATTATGATTATGATTTTCAGTTTGAAGGAAATGCCATGTTGCCATTGGCAAGTGCAGATACTCATGGAATGGTCATTTATTTAGGGAAATTAGGGCAATCATTATTTCCTAGTTTTCAAACAGGATTTGTAGTTGCGCCAGAAAATCTGATTTCCGAAGCAAAAAATTATTTGCAATTATTGGATAAACAAGGTGATTTGATACAAGAGCAAATGCTCTCAGAATTGATTCATGAAGGAGAAATACATCGTTTGATGAAAAAAAATAGTGTCATTTATAAACGACGAAGAGATTCCCTCTTCAAACATTTGGACACCTATTTTAAAGAAATTTTAGTTTGGAAAAAACCTTCTGGTGGTTTAGCCATTTGGTTACAGTTTGAGCCTAAAATATCGTTGGTTAAATTAGCAGCAGAAGCTGAAAAGAACGATTTATTTTTACCAAAAACGATTCTCTATCAAGATAAAAATACATGTGCTATTCGTTTTGGATATGGTCATTTGGAAGAGGAAGAAATCGAAATTGTTGTAAAAAAATTAAAAGAGGCATATGTAACTGTAGTAAAAAAATTGTCTTCCGAATACATATGATTTGTTTCGTTTTTATTCTTTCTTGTATCTTTACAAAGTAAATCCATACATGATTTCTATTTATTTTTTAAATGAACAACTCAAAAACACTTGAATTTTTTACACCAAAACCTTCCAAAATTGGAGGTGCCATTTTTTTAGATACTGGAATTTCTGCAGGATTTCCCATTCCTGCTGATGATTTTGAAACTACTAGAGTTTCCTTAGACGAAGAACTCATCAAAAATAAAAGCACTACTTTTTTTGCCAAAGTAAAAGGACAATCTATGATTGGTGCTGGACTTAATAATGATGATTTATTAGTAATTGATCGTAGTTTAGAACCAAGTAATAACAAAATTGCGGTTTGTTTTATTGATGGAGATTTTACAGTAAAAAGATTACGTGTAGAAGGAACCGAAGTTTGGTTACAACCAGAAAATCCTGATTATCCCATTATAAAAATTACAGATGAAAATGATTTTATCATTTGGGGAATTGTAACGAATGTGATTAAGAAAGTGTAATTTTCAATATTTTTTCTCTTTTTTACATGTATCAATCATAAAAAAACGCTGAACTTTCGTTCAGCGTTTTCTATTAAATCTAAAAAATGTTTAGTTTTTCAAAGGCTTATCACGATTCATTTCAATCATGTCAACATCTGTAGTTTCAACTCCTAAAAGGTGTTTGCTAAAGTAATCTGCATTCATCCAAAAGAAATATTCTCTTTCCGTAAATCCATGTCTACTTCCTGGAAATAACATAAAATCAAAACGTTTATTAGCTTTTATAAATGCACTTACCATACGAATGGTACCTGTTGGATGTACGTTATTATCAACATCGCCCGTTGCTAATAATAGTTTTCCTTTCAGATTTTGAGCCAATGTTTGATTTTTATCAATCAAGTATTTGTATTTGATATTTCCTTTGTCATCAGCTTCTTCTTTAATTCCATGGTGCGTTTCACTCCACCAACTATTATACACAGTATTGTCATGATTTCCAGCAGATGAAATAGCCACTTTAAAGAAATCAGGATACACTAACATGGCTGCAGTTGACATAAATCCTCCTCCTGAATGTCCGAAAATTCCTACTTTTTCAATATCAATAAAAGCGTGTTTATCTGCCAATTGTTCTGCTACATATTTTTTATCCGCCAAACCATAATCTCTCAAATTTCCATAACCAAACGTGTGATACCATTTTGAACGATCAGGATGTCCTCCTCTATTTCCAAGGGTAATTACAATAAAACCAACCTGCGCTAACCTGTCTGTTCTGTCCATACTTACTGAAAAAGACTTATTGACAGCTTCAGTTTGCGGTCCTGGATACACATATTCAATAATTGGATATTTTTTAATAGAATCAAAATCATAAGGCTTGTACATCACTCCATAAATATCTGTAATTCCGTCATCAGCTTTCACTTTAAAAGGCTCAGGAAATTGATATCCAGCTGCAAATAATTGCGATAAATCTGCTTCTTCCAATTTCATTACCAATTTTCCATTGGCATCTCTCAATTCTGATTTTGGAATGGTATTTACTCTGGAAAAATTACTCACAAAATACTGATTTGAATCTGCCATTTCTATAGTCGAATTGAAATCTCCAGGGTTTAAAGCTGTCAATCCTGAACCATTTAGATTGATTTTATACAAATGCAAATAGTAAGGATCTTCGTTTGTTGGAATTCCATTGGCAGAAAAATATAAAGTGCGTGATTTTTCATCAATTCCTTCAAAAGAATCTACGTGAAATGGGCCATTTGTAACCTGATTTTTTAGATTTCCATTGGCATCATACAAATAAAAATGTCCCCAACCATCATTTTCAGCCCAAAACAAGATTTCTTGTTCATTATTAAATAAAATGATTGATTTTCCTCTACTTTCAATATACACATTCGAATGTTCTTTGATGATGGTTTTTACTTCACCAGTCTCAATATCAGCCACATGAACGTCCAATCTTTTACGATCTCTACTTACGGTATTGAAATAAATTTTACCTTTTTTCGATAGTAATAATGTAGGATTGTGTTCATCTCTTCTTGATGATTTTTTTCTCGGGAATCTATAAATACTGATGGATTGTTGAATGGTAGAATCTAGCTTTACTCCCATTTTAGATTTGCTAGCCATATCAAAAACCAACATTTCTTCTTTGTAAAATTCTTGCTCTCCAGCCATGTGATATTTGTACGTTTCCAATTCTGGTCTGCCACTTTTTGTAGCGTGTATTACCCACAAATCTTCAATATGTCTTGAATCTGTTCTTGTGGTTACGAATTTTTTAGCATCATGTGTCCAAAATCCACCCAAATATTTTCGGTCGTCTTTTTCTTTGATTTTTTCTTTATCTGTTTTTCCAAAAGAACCTCCTCCATAACTAAAGTTTTCTTCACCATCTTTGGTCCATTGATTTTCAACAATGGTAGTATCTTTTTCGTTTTTAACGGCTTTCAGAAAGTTCGTTTTGTCCATCCAATAGATATTATTTTGTTTAGAAAACAAGACAATAGAACTATCAGGAGCAATATTTGCCCAGTTTTTCCATTTTTCTTCTGGCGCTTTTTCATTGTCCAAAACTTTCAATCCATTTCCACCTAATGTATATTCAAAATGATACACTTTCTTCACTTTTTTTGGAGTCCCTTTTTTCTTTTTATCCTCTTTTTTCGCATCGTCTTTTTTCGCATCATCCTCTTTTTCATCAACTTCTTCATTGGAAGTTACATAAAAACGAATTGCTTTTTCATCTTTGGTAAATGTGAAATTAAAACGAGGCAAATGCTTCGCTTCATAAGGATCTTTGGTGATTTGAGACAACCATTTTGCCATTTTTACATTGTCGAAAAGTGGTGTTTTGGTTTTCTTATCAGCATCAACCAAAAAATATTTTGATCCTTCTGAGGCTGTCTTATACTGATACCAAAAACGATTTCCGTTTTGTAACCAATTTGGATTTACACTAGTTGAATGTACCATTTTTGCTATGTTTTCAGGCGAAAATCTAGCAGCTTGTCTGTAATTTGGTTTTGGAGTTTCTTGTGCTAAAATTATTGTTGAAAAAAGCAGACAGAAAAAACCTAACAATTGATTTTTCATGGGTAAGAATTTGAATTAGTTTGAATTAAAAAAGCTAAAGTTCTTTAAAAGATGTTACTTGGCAAATTTTAACGTCTATTTTGTTAAAATTTTAACAGTTTTACATCAATTTAAATTTCTTTTTTCAATAAAAAAACGTTTTAAAATTTGAGAACATTCTGTTTCTAAAACACCTCCAAGAACAACTGTTTTGGGGTGTAATGTAGTTTTTAAATGAAGAAAACCTCTTTCTGGTTCACTGGCTCCAAAAACAATTTTACCAATTTGCGTCCAATAACTGGCTCCTGCACACATTTGACAAGGCTCCAAAGTAACATATAAAACACAGTCTTTTAAGTATTTACCTCCCAAAAAATCAGCTGCCGCTGTAAAAGCTTGCATTTCTGCATGAGCAGTTACGTCATTCAAGGTTTCTGTTAAATTATGTGCTCTAGCAATAATTTGATTTTTATGAACAATAATTGCGCCCACAGGAACTTCACCTTTTTCAAAGGCAGTTTCAGCTTCTTGCAAGGCTTTTTTCATAAAATAAGTATCATCAAATGGTTGTATCATTTTTTGTAAAATAAAAAGTAATATTACAAAAATTGAAATTGTATTTTTGTACTGTTTTGGAAAACTTATTAAAAAACATATCAAATCCTTCTGATGTAAGAAAATTGCATCTATCGCAATTGCCAATTTTGGCAAAAGAATTGCGCGAATTTATCATCGATATTATTGCCACCAAAGAAGGGCATTTGGGCGCGAGTTTGGGCGTCATTGAACTTACAATTGCCTTGCATTATTTGTTCGATACTCCCTCTGATTTATTAGTTTGGGATGTTGGTCACCAAGCTTATGGACACAAAATTTTAACGGGTAGAAAAGATATTTTTTACACCAATAGACAATTGGGAGGAATTGCTGGTTTTCCATCGCGAAAAGAAAGTGAGTTTGATGCTTTTGGAGTTGGACATTCCTCGACTTCAATTTCGGCAGTTTTAGGAATGGCTATTGCCTCTGCTATCAAAGGAAATCTAGAAAAACAGCATATAGCAGTTATTGGGGATGCATCTATAGCTAGTGGAATGGCTTTTGAAGCGTTGAATCATGCAGGTGTTTCTGATGCAAATATTCTCATCATTTTGAATGATAATGCTATTGGGATTGATCCTTCTGTGGGCGCTTTGAAAGAATATCTGACCAAAGTGAAAACAGATAAAAAATTAGCTGCTCAAAATAATATTATCAAAGCCTTGAATTTTGATTATTCAGGTCCAATTGATGGACATGATATTTCAAAATTAGTTCAGGAATTAACAAGATTGAAAGCCATCAAAGGTCCCAAATTCCTACATATTATTACCACCAAAGGGAAAGGTTTGCAAAAAGCAGAAGAAGATCAAGTGACCTATCATGCCCCTGGAAAATTTGATAAATTATCAGGAGAACGCCTTCCAAAAGAGAAAAGTGTTTTTACAAAATACCAAGATGTTTTTGGAAAAACGCTGGTTGAATTGGCAACAAAAAATGAAAAAATTGTAGCTATAACTCCAGCAATGTTGACAGGAAGTTCGTTGAATTTGATGCTGGAAAAGTTCCCAAAACGCACTTTTGATGTAGGAATTGCTGAACAGCATGCAGTAACATTGGCTGCAGGAATGGCAACACAGGGATTGATTCCGTTTTGTGCTATTTATTCCACATTTTTACAACGTGCTTACGATCAAGTGATTCATGATGTTGCTTTGCAAAATTTACCTGTTATTTTTTGTTTGGACAGAGCAGGTTTGGTTGGCGAAGATGGAGCGACACATCATGGTGTTTTTGATATTGCTTATTTACGTTGCATCCCAAATTTAATAATTGCTGCACCAAGCAATGAAATTGAGTTGAGAAATTTATTATTTACAGCCCAACAAGGATTGAAAAATCCGATTGCAATTCGATATCCAAGAGGATTTGGAAATAGTATTGATTGGGAAAAACCTTTTGAGGAAATTGAAATTGGAAAAAGTATTTGTTTGCAAAAAGGTTCAAAAATAGCTGTTTTATCAATTGGAACTATGAGTTCAATTGTAGAACAATCTTTCGAATTTACTATCAAAAAAGATGAAATTTCTCATTATGATATGCGTTTTGTAAAGCCTTTGGATGAAGATTTATTGCATGAAATCTTCACAAATCACGAAAACATTATCACTATTGAAGATGGTGTTATTTCTGGTGGATTTGGAAGTTCAGTGTTGGAATTTGCAGCAAAACATCACTACAAAAAAGAGGTCAAAATTTTAGGAATTCCTGATGAATTTATTGAGCATGGAAGTGTGCATCAATTGCAACAGAAATTACATTTAGATGTTGAGAGTTTTACAAATTATTTAAATTCTATATAACAAAAAAGACGTCACTTAGGACGTCTTTTTTAGTAATACCTAACTCAACTTTATTCGATAATAATTTTAGCTGAAGAATGTTTTTTGTTTTCATCGGTAAGATTTACAAAATAAATTCCAGATTTTAAAGAAACACTCAAAGGATGTTTTGATGTTGATGAAAAATTAATTTTTCTATTATAAACCTCTTTGCCATTGATATCAATAATTTTTATGATTGATTTTCCAAGTGTGTTTTTAGCAAAAATTGTAAAATTCCCATCTGAAATAGTAGGATAAATAGTGAATATTTTTTTGTTATTAAGAACGTCATTGATACTGGCTGTTGCTCCTTCAATAGACTTGATTGCCCATCCAAATGAATTGACTCCAGGGTCTGCTACCAATCTAAAACGAATGACAATAGTTTCTCCAATAGAAAATCCTTTATTTGTCAAAACGATTGTTTGAGATTTGAATAACTCATTGTTTATAGTTGCAGCAGTGCCCTTATTAAATTCGGTTAACCATTCAGGAAATCTTCTAGAATCATATTTATCGAGTGTTTTCCAGGTTATCAAATCGGTTGTTGCTTCTATAATTACAAAATCAAAAAAACTGTTTAAGTCCGCTAAATCATCTGTAAAGGGTTCAACAATTGCTGCATCTTCATAAGTAAAATTTTTATTTGCTTCCGAAATTGTCAATGGTTTTCTTAAATAAGTTGTTGAAACTTTATTGTCTTCATAAGGGTGATTTACGTTGTTTAATACATTTTGAGATACTTTACCTCCAACACTATTTATTACAAATTCTCCATTTATCGTAAAAACATCAGGATTGGAAAATTGACTAATTCCTAAACTTTGAGAGGGAGTATCAAAATCAATTACCATAAAATCGTGTTCTTTCAGAATTGATTTTGTGTTATTTGTGTCATTAAATAATTGAATTCCAAATTTGTGCGTCCCTTCAGACAAATCTGCAGTTTCGAATTTATATATAATTCCTGTATTAAAATCTTGAATAATTTCGGATTGTTCTACACCATCAATAAATATTTTTACTCTATTTACTTCATCTAAAGTTACATTATAACTAACAATTGTTTTAAGACTTTCGATTGATTTTTGTGTAGAAGATACTTCAGGAGTAGCTAAAAATGCTGGTAAAGTGTAGTTGGCAAGTTGAGTTAATGTTGCTGTCCAAATTCCTCTTCCATACGTGGAAATCACAACTTGATCGTTTACAATTTTCATATCATATACAGCAACAGGTATGAAATTATTCAGCAAACTCCAATTAAGACCACCATTGGTAGTTTCAAAAATTCCAATATCAGTACCTGCCCAAATGATATTTTCATCAAAAGGCATTTCTACAATTGAATGAACAGCAACATCTGGAAAACCTGATTTAGTAGTACCTGCAAATCCAGAAATATCTGTCCATGTAACCCCTAAATCCTCCGTTTTTAAAATTTTTGCTGCCCCTTGTGCAGAGAAAAGTGCGTATGCTCTTTTTCTTTCTGTCAAAGAAGTTCCTATTCCTGAAATATTTAAACTATGATTATTTTTAGGATTATCAAAAGTGTTAGTTTTGGTAAATGTTTGTCCATTGTCTTCTGAAACATGTAAAGACGTTAAGCCATCTTCGGTCATTGCTCCTCCAGCCCAAACCACATTTGGGTCTGCTGTAGAAACCTCAACGTTAAGAGAGCTACTAAATGAGGGTTGAAAACCATCCGTAATTGGAGTCAATTTCCAAGTTACTGCAAAATCTGTAGAACGCCAAACTCCGTTCATAGTTACTGCAAAAACTGCATCTGGATTGTTATCGGCATTAGATAATTTGGCATAAAAAGGGGAAACATTGCCATTACCAGAATCTGCAAAATTAGACAATGCTCCAACATAGTTTATGTATCTTCCCACTTGACCATAATTTTGAGAAACCCCAATAAAATTTCCTGGTTTGTTATAATGCCAAATTACCTCAAAACCATCACCACCAAGTATCTTCTGATAACTTTTAGTTGAATTTGAATTATTTCCAGAACTAATCCATGTACCATTATCTTGAGCACCTGCTAAATAATTATCTACACCATTTTGTTTTGTGGCTCCATAAAATTGAGTACTATTTTTGCCCATTGCAATTTCTGACCAATCTCCTTCTGTATTTCCAGGGTCAGTTTTAAATGAGGTACTATAAACACCTCCGTCATTGGCTAATAGAATTCGAAATTCTTGATTATTTCCAAGAATTACTTCCATTCCATGTTGATCAACATGCACTTCATTATTGATTTTTGAAGAGTCATATCCAGAGGCAATTGAAGTTGAAATAAAGTTTGTGCCTGTTATAGTTACTTTAAAAACAGCAACTCCTCCAACATAAAAAACATTAGCATCAAAAGGATGTCCCAAAATAATATTATCATACCAACCTTGACCTGTAACAAGATTTGCATTCGCAGCAGAACCATTTGTTTTTAAATTAACAAATGTATCTCCTTTATTTCTTGACACATAAAAATCAGTATTTACTCCTGTAGTTGCTGCAGAATTTGGTGTGTAAACACTTATAAATAATGAATTTGGGTCTGCAGGAGAAATTGCGGTTTCAAATCTGCTGTGGCTAGTGTTAAAATTTGCTCTATTAAATATTGTTGTCCAAGTAAGACCACCATCAATACTTTTAACCAAACCAAAATTTCTTACTGAGCCATATTGAATATTAAAATTAGTGGGATCTGCGTCTAAATCTTGTACCCAATTTGAGCCTGAAGTTGCATATGTCTGAGTCCAATTTGCGCCTCCATCTATTGTTCTATAAATTCCTCTTGTGGTTCCAACTAGGACATTATTTTTATTTGTTGGATTGATGATAATTCTTCCAACGTCTCCAAATGAGGATGAGTTTCCTAAACTTGACCAAGTTGTTCCTCCATCAGTTGTTTTAAAAACACCTGCACCACCTACTGCACCAAGATTTCCAAAAGGTTCTCCTGTACCAACATACAATGTATTTTTGTCTTGTGGACTAATCACAATGGTGGAAGTTGATAAATTGGGAATTGAAGTATCTGTTAAATTTACCCAAGAAACCCCTTCATCTTCTGTAAGCCAAACTCCACCACTAACTGTACCAACAAACCAACGTTTGTTATTTGTTGGGTCAATAGCCATTCCTCTTGTTCTTCCTGGAACGTTTGCAGGACCTCGCTCTATAAATGTTGGATTTAGTGCTTTTGCACTTTTGAATAATGATTTATTAGTGGTTGCTTTTTTAAACTCCTCAAACAAATATCCTTTTTGATAGGTAGGTTCTTTATCAGTAATTATTTTTCTAATTTGAAACTGATATTCAGCCATTTGTTCTATTCCTTTTTTGTGCCTTTCATCCGCATTTTTTTTGAGTTTTTTATAGGGAATTGGTTTGATTTTTTGTTCAATCTGATGAACATCATTTGTTTCTTTTTGGCAAGATGCTAATGAAAGGAAAAGAAGTGCTATTAAAATATTTGATGTAAGTAGGATTTTTTTCATATGAATTAAGGAGTGTTTTATTATTCAACTTTGATTATTTTATACAATTTTTCAGGATTTTGGTTGTCTTTTTCAACAATAGCTATATAACTGTGCGCTTTGATACTTGTATCATCTTCCCACTCCATTTTAACTCCTGAAAAAACTCCAGAAATCAGTTCTTTTTTGGATGTTGAATCTAAAACTTTATACTTAAAAAGTATGGGGATTTCCATCTTATCAACATATTCTAAAATTAAAATTTTAGACTTATCTGGACTTAAAATTTCTTTGAGAATATTTTTATGTTGCATCACAATTTCTATGTTTTCAGTGTCTTTTATGTTTTTTGTTTTGCAGTTAAAAAAAGAGATAATTGCAAGAGTAACACTTATACTTGCTAAAATTTTTCTAATCATTATATAGTATTATTACGTTTTTAACATTCAAATAATTTTATAAAAATAAAGTTATCTTTTTGTTTTTATACATTTTGGTGTGTTAATTTTTAAAAGAAAAATAATTAATTGATTTTATTAAAATGCTAAGAGTACAATTATACTTGATTTTATCTAAAAAAAACAACTGTTAATTAATGTATATATGAAAATTTTAACATCAAAAAAATATGAATTACGATATATAAAAAGCCAATCAAATATATTATTTTAGCATTTTATTTTTGAAAAAAACGATAACTTTATAACATATGAAAAAGAATTACTTCATTTCAAATAACATCTCGTTAAAAAAAACATCATTATTATTGGCTTTTTTAATGATGATTTCAATAACATCAGCTCAAATTCGTGATTTTAAAGAAATTGAAATCACCGATCCAATTTGTGTTTATCATCCAGATACAAAACCATTTGATAAATCAAAAATTGATAATTTAAGAAAAAGTGTAAATCTTACAAATTCTCCTTGTTCAAATTTTGTAGTTACCTATGTAGGTTTCACTCCAGAAGCACAAGCTGCATTTCAACATGCTGTGGATATTTGGGCTCATATTATTGAATCTCCTGTTCCTATAAATGTGATTGCAGAATTTAAGGTTTTAGGGGAAAATACATTAGGAAGCGCATCTCCTGCAAGTTTAAATACTATAAATGGTGTTCCAGGTATTGATCCGAATTCTTGGTATCCTGCAGCGTTATATGAAAAATTACTTGGTCAAGATCGTGGAGAATTTGGTGGCTCAAATGATATTAATGCCAATTTTAATAGCGACTTTGATTTTTATTTTGGTATAGATGGTAATCCTCCTTCTAACAAACATGATTTTGTTTCTGTTGTGCTTCATGAACTTGGTCATGGATTAGGTTTTGTTGGTTTTGGAAGAATTGATAGCAATAATGAAGCGAATGGAGCAATAAGAAGTAATACTAGACCACTTATTTATGATAATTTTATCGAAAACTCAAACAATATTTCAATACTAACATTACCTGATCCTTCACCAGAATTACTTACAGCTCTTACAAGCAACAATTTGTTTTCAAACAGTCCAACTGCTATCACTCAAAATGGTAATTTTTTACCAAAAATTTATGCGCCATCTGAGTTTAAATCTGGCTCAAGCTACAGTCATTGGGATGAAGATGTGTTTAGCGCTGGCAATGCAAATTCATTAATGACGCCAAGAATTGCAAGTGGCGAAGCAAATCATACTCCTGGTGATGTTACTCTTGGTTTTTTTAAAGATATGGGATGGTCCATTTGTTCAACACTAAGTATTGAGGAAGTGAATTCAGCATCAACAATAACTACTTGGCCAAATCCATTTTCTGATCAAATTACACTGAGCTTTAGCAACTTAAATAGCACAAAATTAAACGTAAAACTGATTGATATTAAGGGTTCTGTGATATTCTCAAAACAACTTAATTATGATGGTAGTAATTCAATTACTTTAAATAATATTGGTAATTTACAATCAGGAATTTATATTATTTCTATTTCTGATTCAACATCAAACTTGAGATTTACAGAAAAAATAATTAAATACTAGTTTGATTTAAATACTATTTCCTGTTAATTTTTTATGGAGTCTGATGGCAAAACCATCAGACATTCCTGAAACATAGCTGCAAATACTCATGATTCTCTCATAGAGAGATGTTGATTTTGTCTGATATTCCTGTGGCAATAACTTCAAAATCAGTGAATCGAAGTTTGAAGCAATTCCTACATGTTGATTATTTAAGGCATTTATAAATACATCCAACAAGTCTGCAATAATTCTATAGCCAGCAACCTCTTTCTCAACAACTTCTTTACTTTGGTATATTTTTGAAATACTTAGTTTAATAATATCATTGATTTGTGCTTCATATTTGCATTTATCCAATAAAGAACGTTCAAAATTTCCTGCTAAAATTTTCTCTTCATTTGCTAAAAAAATATCTACTGCTTCATTGATTAAAACTCCAATTGACAAGGCTCTCAAATAACTTACTCTGTCTTTTTTATGCTGCAGTGAATGGTATTTTTTGATGTCAATAGTGTCTTTTACGAGTTTTATTAGGTATTCTAAAGCAAATTCTTCTTCTATCAAACCCAAATTGATACCGTCTTCAAAATCAATAATAGTGTAACAAATATCATCTGCAGCTTCTACCAAATAAGCCAAAGGATGTCTGAAATAAGAAACATTTTCTATTGATTTTTTTGTCATTCCCAAATCAGTAACCACATCTAAAAAAGCTTCTTTTTCTGATTGAAAAAATCCATATTTTTTATCTACAATGTGATTGGTTGGTTTTTTAGGCAAACTTTCTTTGGGATATTTTAAAAATGCACCCAAAGTTGCATAACTCAAACGCAAACCTCCTGAAATTCCTTCTTTATTCTCTGTCAAGATTTTGAAACCGTTGGCATTTCCTTCAAAATCTATCAAATCTTGGTATTCTTTTGGCGTTAATTGGTCTTTGTATTTTACGCCATTTCCTGAGGAAAAATATTCGCCAATGGCTTTCTCGCCTGAATGTCCAAAAGGCGGATTTCCAATGTCGTGCATTACAGAAGCTGCTGCAACTATAGCTCCAAAATCGTTGAAAGTATAGCCCAAATCAACCAAATTGGGATGACGTTCTAACAATACTTTTCCTACTCTTCTGCCCAAAGTTCTGCCAACTACAGAAACTTCCAAACTATGTGTTAAACGTGTGTGTACAAAATCGGTTTCAGAAAGTGGAATTACCTGAGTTTTATCTTGCAAGCTTCTAAATTCAGATGAAAATATAATTCTGTCAAAATCCACATCAAAACCCAAACGTGTTTCGTCTTGTGAAATTCTTGGTCGTTTTTCGGTATCACCAAATCGTTTTAAAGAGAGGAGTTGTTCCCAGTTCATTGTATGCTGAATTTAGTTCAGTAGCTGTTTTAAGTTTTCGAAAATACAAAAAAGAGAAACAATGCTGCTTCTCTTTTTTGTTCACTATTATATTTATTGAATTCTGAAACAAGTTCAGAATGACAATCAATTAAGATCCACACATTTCACAATCTTCTGGACCAGCATTTTTTGAGGCTTCAACCATCGCTTTGAATTCTGCTGGAGTCATTGGTTTTTCTACCAAAACTTCGTCTTCTTTCTTTTCGATATTCAGTGTAAATTGTTTTGCGTTTACAGCTGATTTTGTTCTCAAATAATACATTCCTGTTTTCAATCCAGATTTCCAAGCATAAAAATGCATTGAAGTTAATTTTCCATAATCTGGATCTTTCATAAACAAGTTCAATGATTGTGATTGATCAATGAAATAACCTCTGTGACGTGCCATATCAATAATATCTTTCATACTCATTTCCCAAACAGTTTTATACAATTCCCTAATCTCTGCTGGAATTTTTTCAATATGTTGGATAGAACCATTTGCACGCATAATGTCTTCTTTCATGTCATTATCCCACAAACCAAGGGCAACCAAATCTTCTAATAAATGTTGGTTTACCACAATAAATTCCCCTGACAATACTCTTCTTGTATAAATATTGGAAGTATATGGTTCAAAAGCTTCATTATTTCCCAAAATTTGTGATGTAGAAGCTGTTGGCATTGGCGCTACTAATAATGAATTACGAACACCGTGTTTCATCACTTGTTTGCGCAATTTTGCCCAATCCCAATTGCCACTCAATTCCTCATCTTTGATTCCCCACATATTGTATTGGAATTCTCCTTCTGACATTGGAGAACCCTGGAATGATGAATACGCCCCTTTTGCTTTGGCAATTTCCATAGAAGATGTTACTGCAGCAAAATAAATGGTTTCAAAAATTTCTTGGTTTAGTTTTTTAGCTTCTTCGGATGTAAAAGGCAATCTCAATTGGATAAATGCATCTGCCAAACCTTGAATTCCTAGTCCAATTGGTCTGTGTCTGAAATTAGAATTTTCCGCTTCTTTTACAGGATAGTAATTCATATCAATCACACTGTCTAAATTGCGCGTTACTTTTTTCGTAACATCGAATAATTTTTTATGATTGAAAAACTTTACACCATTTTCATTTTCGGTAATGAACATTGGTAACGCAATTGACGCTAAATTACATACAGCAACTTCATCTTTCGCTGTATATTCCATGATTTCAGTACACAAATTTGATGAACGAATGGTCCCTAAATTCTTTTGATTAGACTTACGGTTTACAGCATCTTTATACAACATATAAGGCGTTCCAGTCTCAATTTGCGATTCTAAGATTTTTTCCCATAATTCACGTGCTCTGATTGTTTTTCTACCTTTTCCTGCAGTTTCATAACTGGTGTATAAACGCTCAAATTCCTCTCCATATGTATCATATAAATGCGGACATTCGTGCGGACACATCAACGTCCATTTGCTATCTTCTTGCACACGTTCCATGAATAAATCTGAAATCCACATCGCATAAAACAAGTCTCTTGCACGCATTTCTTCTTTTCCATGGTTTTTCTTTAAATCTAAGAAATCAAAAATATCTGCATGCCAAGTTTCAATATAAATTGCAAAAGAACCTTTTCGTTTTCCTCCACCTTGATCTACGTAACGTGCAGTATCATTGAAAACACGCAACATAGGCACAATTCCATTTGATGTTCCATTAGTACCTGCAATGTAACTTCCTGTAGCTCTTACATTGTGAATAGACAATCCTATTCCTCCTGCAGATTGTGAAATTTTAGCGGTTTGTTTTAAGGTATCGTAAATTCCATCAATACTATCATCTTGCATTTGTAATAAAAAACAAGACGACATTTGTGGTTTTGGAGTTCCTGCATTGAACAATGTTGGAGTAGCATGTGTAAAATATTTTTTACTCATCAATTCGTAGGTAGCAATGGCTTCGTCAATATCATTTTTATGAATTCCTACTGCAACTCGCATCAACATTTGTTGAGGACGCTCCACAATCTCTCCGTTTAATTTCAACAAGTAAGAACGCTCTAATGTTTTAAAACCAAAATAATCGTAGTTAAAATCTCTATTATAGATGATGGTAGAATCTAATTTTTGAGCGTTTTCTTTGATGATTTCATGAACATCATCTGCAATTAATGGCGATTTTTTTCCAGTTCGTGGATTTACATAATGATACAAATCGTCCATAGTTTCTGAGAACGATTTTTTGGTATTTTTATGCAAGTTTGATACTGCAATTCGAGCTGCAAGTTTGGCATAATCAGGATGAGCAGTTGTCATAGTTGCCGAAATTTCTGCTGCTAAATTGTCTAATTCTGAAGTAGTTACTCCATCATACAAGCCTTCAATAACACGCATTGTAACCTTTACAGGATCTACAATTGTGTTCAATCCGTAGCACATTTTTCTTACTCTAGCTGTGATTTTATCGAACATCACAGGCTCTTTTCTACCATCTCTTTTTAATACAAACATTGGTTTACTCGTTTAATTTTGTTAGTTGTTTTTTTTAGCCATCAAAACATCCCATTTCTAGGAGTTCTACATTATTGAAATCTGAAAAAATATTCAGTTATAGGGTCTCTTTTTCTTTTTCTAGGAATGCAGCTTAAAAATCAGAATCGAAGCTAATGCTTCCAGTTCCTCCTGATTTTACTCCTGCTTTTTGATACTCAGAAACTCTTTTTTCGAAGAAATTGGTTTTTCCTTCCAAAGAAATCATCTCCATGAAATCAAATGGATTTGTTGATTCATATTCTTTATCACATCCAAACTCTTGTAACAATCTATCCGTTACATATTCTAAATATTGAGTCATCAATTTTGCATTCATTCCAATCAAACTTACCGGTAATGATTCTGTAATGAATTCACGCTCAATGTTTAATGCATCCACAATAATTTCTCTGATACGTTCAGGAGTCACTCTATTTACAATATGATTGTTGTGTAAATGCACTGCAAAATCACAATGCATGCCTTCATCTCTAGAAATCAATTCGTTCGAAAATGTCAATCCTGGTAATAATCCTCTTTTCTTTAACCAAAAAATAGAACAAAAAGCACCTGAAAAGAAAATACCTTCTACTGCTGCAAAAGCAATTAATCGTTCAGCAAAAGAATCAGATTCAATCCATTTTAATGCCCATTCTGCTTTCTTTTTGATGGCTGGAAAAACCTCAATAGCTCTGAACAATCTGTCTTTTTCAACTTCATCTTTTACATAGGTATCAATCAACAACGAATAGGTTTCAGAGTGAATGTTTTCCATCATGATTTGAAATCCATAGAAGAATTTTGCTTCAGAATATTGCACTTCATTCACAAAGTTTTCCGCCAAATTTTCATTCACAATACCATCTGAAGCTGCAAAAAATGCTAAGATATGTTTGATGAAATAGCGTTCATCATCTGTCAATTTGGTATTCCAATCAACGATGTCTGAGTGTAAATCAATTTCTTCGGCAGTCCAAAAGCAAGCCTGTTGTTTTTTGTACCATTCCCATAAATCATTATGTTGAATAGGAAATATTACAAATCTATTGTCATTAGGTTGTAAAATGGGTTCTGTAAAAGACATTTTATATATTTTTTTGAGAGTTAGATATTAATAAATAATTATTTAAAAACGATGCTTACAAAGATTGAAATTTTTAATCCAAAATGAAAGGGATACTTATTCACAAATTGCTTAAAGTTTTTAACAATTTTGATGTTTTACCCATTTTTCACAGAAAAACTAAAATTATTAATTAATTGATTTTCAAAGCTATAAAAATTAAAAACTCTGTAAACCATTCATTTTAGGGGATTTCTCATAAAATTCTTTTTTTGGGAAATGATTGTTTGAAAAATGCATCCATTTTTAGTAACAAAAAGAGTATCAGAAATTTATTTTCATAAAAGAATCAAAAACACAAAATATAACTGTATCTTTGATTCATTATTAACATTTATTTTTTTAAAGTGAAAAACGGTACAGTAAAATTCTTCAACGAATCTAAAGGTTTTGGATTCATTACTGAAGATGGTTCAAAAACAGAGCATTTCGTTCACATTTCTGGCTTAGTAGATGAGGTTAGAGAAGGCGATACAGTTGAATTTGAATTAAAAGAAGGTAGAAAAGGTTTAAACGCGGTTAACGTAAAAGTTATATAACTATTTAGAATTTTTTTACATTAGAACAAGTCGCTTCAATTATTTGAAGCGACTTTTCTTTTGTCGTATTTTTGCATAAAATTTAATCAAATGAAAAGTAGGTTTCCTCAAATTGTTACAATTTCGATTGTTTCCTTATATCTTATTTTTTTAGCAGGAGCTGTTGTACGAATGACAGGCTCAGGAATGGGTTGCCCTGATTGGCCCAAGTGTTTTGGCTATTATATTCCGCCAACTGAAGAAGAACAAATAACTTGGAAACCTAATACAGAGTTCAAAAAAGGAATGATTATCATTAAAGACGAAACGCTTTTTGTTGCCGAAAATGATTTGAAAACAGCCACTGAATTCAATGCAAAAAACTGGACTGAATACACCAAACATGATTATGCTGTGTTTAATACATTCCATACTTGGACTGAATATATCAACAGATTGGTTTCGGTGTTGGCAGGATTTGTATTTTTATTTTTAATATATGCTTCTACTAAATTTTGGAAGGAAAATAAGACAATTCCATTGCTTTCATTTGGAGCATTTTTCTTAATGCTTTTTGAAGCTTGGCTAGGAAAAACAGTGGTTGATTCTAATTTAACTCCTACTATCATTACCATTCACATGGTGGTTGGTTTGATTATTATTGGACTTTTATTGCGATTGAAATTTATCATATCAGAAAAAAATAGGGTTTATAAATACGACAAACTATTTAATCGCCTATTGATTATATCCGTACTTTTTTCATTGATTCAGATTGCCATGGGAACGCAAGTACGACAGTTTATTGATGAACAAGTAAAATTATATGGCTTTGAAAACAAAAACTACAGTTTGATGAATCCGAGTTTTAAATTTTATTTTCACAGGTCGTTTACTATTGCGATTGTGTTGGTGAATTTTGGTATGTTTTATTTGAATCAAGCAAAAAACTTGGGCTATAAGTTGGTCAATTGGATTGTATTTTTGATTTTCCTTGAAACCATCACAGGCATATTGATGTATTATGCTGAAATTCCCATGGGAACTCAGGCTATCCACTTATTAGCAGGTGCCTTTTTGTTTGGATTGCAATTTTATTTGTGGCAACAAAGCAGGAAGGTTGGTTGATGGTTTTTAGTTTTTAGTGATAAAACTTTAAACCTGAAATTTTTAAACAATTCAAACTTTTTACGGATGCGCATTGACCCAAACTTCGCCATCTTCAAAATATTCTTTTTTCCAAATAGGAACTGTTTTTTTGAGGGTATCAATGGCAAATTCACAGGCTAAAAAGGCAGCTTTTCTGTGTTTTGCAGATGCAGCAATAATCACAGGAATTGCTCCTATTTGCAGTGAGCCTTCTGCATGATGTATCGCAATTTTATGAATTTCAAATTGCTGCAACGCTTCTTGAGCAATCAATTCCATTTCTTTGATTGCCATGGGTTTGTATGTTGAAAAATCCAATTGCGTTACCTTTTTTCCTTGTGTATCATTGCGAACGGTCCCTATAAAAGTGACAATTCCACCACAAGTTTCATCAAAGACAAAATCATAGCATGTTTGTACATCAAGTTTTTCTGTGGTAATTTTTATAGAAGTTCGTTGCATAATTTTACAAAAATAGCAAAGATTTAGATTGTTAGATGATTAGATTGTTGGATTTTTAGATATTTGCGACTTTGTAACTTTGTAACTTTGCAACTTTAAAACTCAAAAAAAAATGAAACTAGCCTTTAGAATTGTAGGGTTTTTGGAAGGAATTTCCTACTTATTATTAATGTCCTTAGGATTGTATTTTAAATATGTTTTAAATGATCCTAGTTATGTAAAATTATTAGGCATGCCACATGGATTGTTATTTATGCTGTATTTGATTTTGGCTTATCTTATCAAAGATGAAATGCAATGGAAATTTAAAGATTTGGCCATTGTTTTTTTGGGTTCAATCATTCCATTTGGAACATTTTATGTAGATCAAAAATACCTACGATAATTACCCTCCACTCACAGGTGGAATGATAGCAACTACATCATTTGATTGTAACACCAAATCATCATCTGCGTAACTTTCATTCACTGCAATTGCATAGGAATTGATGTTTTTTAGTGATGGATAATGCCCTATCAAAGCCAATTTACACTCTTTTACTTTGGCATTTTTTGGCATCTGAAAAGAGATTTCAGAGGTTTTTGTCAAATCTGTTGTGATTCCGAAAAAGAGGATTTTGATAGTCATCATTTATTGCAAAAAAAATAAATAAAATCTGTGAATTCGAGATAAAAAATACAGCCAATTATTGCCCCAACAAATTCAAACGAAATAAAAATCCGTCATTGCGAATTCCTGCATAATAGGATTTTGCATAATCAATGCGTAAAAAACGCCATTTTCCAAAACCGATATTGTCCAAACCAATGGAAAACTCCGTATATGGTTTTTTATCAGCCATCATCATTGTTTTTGCGCCACCAACTAAATGGAAGTTCAATTTGTTTATCAGAGGAATTTTACCTAATAAAAACCCTTTGAAATTGTGCTCAACATGTGCTTCAGCATAGCTATCATTTGAATAAAATTTATAGTATTCTAACAAATTGAAACTGGTCAATTGATTGTCTAAAGGAAAAGAAAACTGATTTCCATTGGCTTGTAAAAAATCCATAAAAGCGATGTTTTTTTGTTGTAAAAAAGCGCCTGCTCTTACAGTATAATTCAAAATTCCATAATTTCCAGCATTGATATTTTGACGCACATTTGCAATTAAAACATCCGAATTCAAATCGCTGTTTGAAGCTCCAAAACGTTTTGTGTATGTAAGGTTTAAGGATGGATATTTTTCATTCCCAATATTGAATTTACTATTTGGATAAGACAAATATTTTTGTCCAAAAACAAATGTTGCTCCCACTTTTAACGTTGCTATACTGTGTTCTTCAAATGCTGCATTGACAAAATCTGTTGGATTTAATGGATTATTAGAGGTATACCCTCCGTTTTTATCTTGAGCTGCAAAAGAATAATCAGTGGTGTTAAAAAGCGGTTTTCTGTTGGCATACTCTAGCGAAGTATTTAGATAAATTCCATTGACAACCTCTTCAGTATAATTGACTTTTGCATAGATTTTTTCATAGATTTTCATGTAATTATTTCTATCTAACAACGAACTAATAGTGTTGTTCAATTTCATAATTGGCTCTCGTTCATTGAATTGTACAATGGTATTTCCGCCAGAAAAAGTAAGTGTTGGTCTGGAAAAATTATCCCATTTTTTGGTAAAGAAAAATGTAGGTCTCACTTTTTCATCAGAAAAACCATAGTTTACATTGACACCTGCATTCCACCATTTTCCTTTTTTGTTGATTTGCTCAAAATAACTCAATCCAATAGAGGTATAAAATCCTTGAACCGTATTAAAACCTGTTTGTAGCAAAGGGCCATTGTATGAAAAAGTATTGTTTTCAAAAGAATTTCTGTAGGTATATCCTCTGATTGGAGAAATCCATTCAAATTTATTTCGTTTTCTATCCAAAGAATCCAAATAAGGTTTTGATTCTCTTAGCAATTTGATACTATCTTTTACTTTATAATCTTTTACTTCCTCAATTGTCAAAGGTACAGGACGTAAGGAATTCCAATATAAAGAATCTTTTTCTGTGGCATTTTTTTCGAATGAAAGCACCTCTCTTGTAAACGTAGTTTCGGTAAAATTGGGTGTAAAATTATAGTCTTTATAGGCTGAAGAAAATCTACCATCAAATTTAAATCCAAAGAAATTCACTTTAAAATCAATACTTTGACTGATTAAAACCCACGCATCATTTTCTTTTGAATAATTGTAATCTTGTTTTAAATGCAACACATCCACCACAGGAATATTGATTTGGGCTCCAGTTACAGATACATCTGCGCCATAAATTGCCCAATCATCCTCTACAATATACAAAAAACCATTAAAAACTCGGTCGTTTTTTCGTTTTGGAATGATATTAATTTTATTGATGAGTTTGCCATTTTTATCCGTAAAAGTTCCTACCAATTTAAAATTATAATACCCAAATGCATTGACTGATGTTGGCGAAACGAGTTCATTTCCAAACTCAATGCTATTTTCATAAAAATTGATATTGGCATCTTCTGCCCTATTAAAACTCACACCATTATCACGTCCAGAAACTTTGGAAGCAATGATTTTTTCTCTAAAACGCTTTGGTTTTTTTTGAAATTTAATTTCAGAAACCGTTTCTGACAGATAAATGATGCCACTTCTGGTGGAATCTAATCCTCCACCAAAATCACCCAACGTTTGTCCTAAAAATTTTTCAGGAGCATCTTTTATTTTATACAAACCTCGTGAGTAAAACTGTGCTGTATAGGTTGCAAATTTGTCAGTATTTTTATCTTTATTGGCAATGACATTTCGCATGATTTTATTGGCAGGATTGTCTTTTGTAGAAATCGAAATTCCTTCCAATTCAATATTCTCTTCTACTAAAACAACATCCAATTGAAATGGGAATGTAGAAATTGAAACCTCTTTTTTCAGCGTTTTATATCCTAAAAATTGAAATACAATCGTGTATTTTCCTGTCTTTTTTAAATCTAAAATATAATACCCATTGTCATTGGAAGTGGTTCCTGTAATGGTATTATCCAAATAAATACTTACAAAAGAAAGTGGTTGTTTGTTGTTATCTGTGATGGTTCCTTTTACTTGAGCAACAACTATTGACGATATCAGCAAGATGCCAAAGAAAATGATTTTTTTCATGAAATATTTTTTATTACAAGTCGAATTATAGTTCGTTTTGTTACACTTTTTTCAATTATCAACTGTAAATTTTTTGATTTAATTGTTTGAATCAAATATCAGATTCACTTTTTTCAGTTGGATTTTCTTCAATAAAGCCATTCACTACTGATGAAACTGCTGCTGCAATTCGTTCTTGATTGGTATCATATTTCGGATTCAATCCATTTTTCTCAGGAAAATTTTCAATAGTAACCGTAGTTGAAGGAAATGCAAATTCTACACCCAATTCTTTGGCTAATTTTACAATGGCTAAATGCAATTTATGTTTGGAAGATTGCTCAAAGTTCCAGTCCAAACTTCTAAAATAAACATTCACCATAATTAATAAGGCAGAATCTCCAAAACCAATAAATTCCACATTATAAGCATCTTTTCTTGAATCTGGATGTGCCAAAATAAGTTCGCGAACACCTTTCACAAAAGCTTCAATCAATTCTGGTGGAGTGTCATAACGCAATCCAAGTTCTGTTCGATATCTTCTAAAAAGCAACATTCCTTTATTATTGATCACAATTTCCGATAATTTACTATTTGGAATTTGGAAAATAGAGGTGTCTGCAGCTCGAACTCTTGTGGAGCGAAATCCAACTTTTTCAACAGTTCCTTCTAGTTCAGAAGTCAAAATCCAATCACCAATATGAAATGGTTTATCAATAAAAATCATGATTGTCCCAATCAAGTTCTTCACGGTATCTTGAGATGCCAACGCAAAAGCCAAACCTCCAATAGTTGCTCCTGCCAATAACGTAGTTGCATCTACTCCAAACAATCGCAATATTTTGAAAAACCCAAAAACAAAGACAATTCCTTTTAAAAAATTATTGAGAATTGGCACTAATTGATCGTCTAATTTGCTATCCGTTTTTTGTGTATAATCTGCATAAATACCCATGACTACTTTCACTAATTTCAATAAAATATAAATCAAGAAAACAGTCTCAGCAATATTTATCGATAAAAAGACCCAAGTATTTATATCTATGGCAAATTGTAAAGAAGGAAATGCAATATCGATGATATTGATTCCTACAAACAAACTAATAGGATGTGCTAAGCGTTTTAAAGCCAATTTTTCTTCAAAATCAGAGGCTTTGTGTGTAATTTTCCTTTGTAAAGTTTCTAAAACCCAGTAAATAATTTTTTTAACAATAATTACCATTACTACTGTAAAAATCATTAAAAATAGGATTCCAGCAATTTGCCACAATTCAATTCCGAAAATTCTTTTATACCCAGAAACTGGAATTAATTTTTGCAATTTATGCACATACCATGGAAAAACTTGATTGTAAATTGCGTCAATTTGAGCAACCGTTTCTTGAGAATAATACCATTTCCCATTTATTTTTTCAACAGAAATCTGAGGCATTCTTAATGGAAAAATCACATATTTATAAACATTGATATATCCAATAGAATCGCTATAATTTGGGTTGTTTGGTACTTTATTTAGATCAATAAACAACCCCTTTCCATCTAGGATTTTCTTTAATTTAATTGCTTTTTCAATCGCTTGCTTTTTCGGTAAACCATAAATCGTTTTTGCTGATTTTTCAGGTTGATAGGTATTGTTTTGCAAAAAATACAAATGGGTTTGAATGGTTGCATTTGGATTGCTTAAATCGACTTTAACAGTTTCTTGAGTAAAAGACAATTGATTTACGAAAAGGAGTAAAAAAATAATTTTTTTCATAGGTAATGGTTGTTAATCACTTGTTAAAAGCAATTGCAAAGTTAAACCTTTTGATATTTTATATGTCAAAGAAGCAACAATAAAAAATAAAAACAACCTAAAAATGAAAAATTTCGCACTTATTTTAATGATGGCAATTGCAGGAACGATTTCTGTAAATGCGCAACAAAACAAAGACCAAAACAACAAACAACAAAGACCGCAATTTAGCGCTGAGCAACATTCGGAATTGGCTGTTAAAAAAATGACATTGGCATTGGATTTGAATGAAAAACAACAAAATCAAATCAAACCATTGTTACTTGCACAAGCTACTCAGCGCAAAGCAGCTATGGAAAAAATGAAAGCGGCAAGAGTTAACAAACAAAGACCTTCTGAGGATGAACTTTTTGCGATGAAAAATCAACAATTGGACAATCAAATTGCGATGAAAAAAGCGATGAAAGAAATTTTGACCAAAGAACAATTTGAGGAATTTGAAAAAATGGTGAAAATGCGTAAAATGAAAGGAAAAAAAATGATGGAAGCACGAAATGGAATGAGAAAAAGAATGCCAGAAAAGGAAGGAAAAAAATAGTAAGTTTGGTTAGTTAGTAATGAAAAGCTCAATTTCTTAGATGAAATTGGGCTTTTTTATTCCTGAAACCAGCTTGAATATTTCAAATAATTGTTAGCAATTCTATCAATTTCACCAGAAATTAATTCCTGAGAAATGTCTTTCACTTTTTTGGCAGGAACACCTGCATAAATACTGCCACTTTCAACGTGGGTATTTTTGGTTACCACAGCTCCAGCTGCAATAATCGAATTTGATTCGACCACACAATCATCCATAATAATAGCACCCATTCCAACCAAAACATTGTCGTGAATGGTACAACCATGCACAATTGCATTATGACCTATTGAAACATTATTTCCAATATTTGTAGGAGATTTCAAATAAGTTGCATGCAACACAGCACCATCTTGAATGTTTACTTTATCGCCAATTTTAATGTAATGTACATCACCTCTAATGACTGCATTGAACCAAACACTGCATTGTTTTCCAATAAAAACTTCCCCAACAATTGTGGCATTTTCAGCAATATAACAATCCTCTGAAATTTGAGGTGATTTTCCGTTCACAGGTTTTATAATGGGCATGTTCAGTTGATTTTTTTACATTATTTCTGATGAATAAAGATATATAAAATCATTCAAATTCCATCCAAAAACCCACGTTGGTTTCTATCAAATTATTTTTGGCATTACAATTGATATTTTGAAAACTATCAATCATTAAAAAAAGAAATCACCTTAATCACATTCTTATGAAATCAATAATTTTGAAAACTACAACACTTTTGCTATTCTTCACACAAATTGGTTTTGCAAATCAATCAATTATCGAAGAAAAAGAAAAAAATCAAACCATTAAAATGGCAATTTTATTGGACACTAGTAACAGTATGGATGGTTTAATTGACCAAGCAAAAGCCCAATTGTGGGGTATTATCAACGAATTATCGTATGCAAAATATGGTATGAAAAAGCCAAATTTAGAAATTGCTTTGTATGAATATGGCAATGCCAATTTGCCTTCTGAAGAAGGATTTATAAGAATGGTGTTGCAATTTACAAGTGATTTGGATGAAATTTCAGAAAAATTATTCTCCTTAAAAACAAATGGAGGTAGTGAATTTTGTGGACAAGTGATAGATACTGCTGTCAAAGAATTGTCTTGGGGAAAAAATGAAGAAGATTTAAAATTGCTATTTATTGCTGGTAATGAACCTTTTACACAAGGAAATGTCAATTATAAAGAAGCCATTGCCAGCGCCAAAGAAAAAGGAATTTTGATCAATACCATTTTTTGCGGTGATTATTCCAATGGAATTTCGGCAATGTGGAAAGATGGTGCTGAATTGGGTAAAGGCGATTATATGACCATTGATCACAATAAAAAAATGGTGCATATTGTCACTCCTTATGATGATGAAATTATCATATTGAACAAAAGATTGAACGCAACTTACATTTATTATGGAAAAAAAGGTTCTGAAAATAAATCAAAACAATATGAACAGGATGTAAATGCAGCCAAACTGAATGAAATGGTCATTGTAAGCAGAACTATTAGCAAAAGTTCAAGACTGTATGACAATGCCAGTTGGGATTTGGTAGATGCTATGAAAAAAAATAGTGTAGATTTAGAGAAAATAGATACAAAATTACTTCCTGAAGAATTGCAAAAAAAATCAGTAAAAGAAATCAAAGAATATGTAGCAAAAAAGTCAGAAGAACGAAAAACGATTCAAGATAAAATAACTGAATTGGATGCAAAAAGAAGAAAATATATTACAGAAAAAAACCTTGAATCATCTCAAAAAGAAGTGTTGGATAATGTGATGATTCAAGCGATTAAGAAACAAGCCATTTCAAAAAATTATTCTTGGTAAGTTTTCTAAAAAAATACAAAACTTAAATAAGCTCCTACAATGGGAGCTTATTTTATTTTCAAAATTTGACCAATAGAAATGGTATTGTCTTTTAAGTTATTGCGATCTTTTAAATCTTCCACAGAAATCATAAATCGCTTGGAAATTGAATATAAAGTATCTCCTTTTTGCACTTCATAAAAAGATGTTTTGTCGATGTTCTCTTCGAGCTTTTCATCTATTTTTTCATCAATTTTTGCATATTTGAAATCCTTTTCTTTGATGTTATCAAACTCATGTAATTGATAATCTTCAATAATTTTGATGAGTTTTTCTGGATATTTTGGATCCGTTGCATACCCTGCATCTTTCAATCCTCTAGCCCATTTCTTGTAGTCTTTTGTACTGTAAGAAAACAAAAATTCATAGCGTTTTCTTTGGGTTAAAAATGCAGAATGATCTTCATAAGAAGTTTCTGGATATTCGTATTTTCGGAAACATTCGCCTTTTTCATCATCATCATGAGTGACACTTTCTCCTGTCCAATTTGTATGGCATTTAATCCCAAAATGATTGTTTGATTTCATTGCCAATTCACTTCTTCCACTTCCTGATTCTAAGACTCCTTGCGCCAACGTAATACTTGCTGGAATTTTATGTGTGTGCATTTTTTTTACTGCAATGGGAGCAAATTTTTCAATATATTCTAAGGTATATTTATTGAGATTTTCTTTTTTGTCTTTCAATTCTTTAACGTGTTTTTTTTCATCCACGGAAGGTAATTTGACAGGTTCCTTTTCAACAACTTTTACTACTTTTTTCTTACTTGGTTTTACGACCGTTTTTTTAGAGCCACAACTCGCAACTACTAGTAAAATCAAACAAAATAGTATATTTTTAAAACTCATTTTCAATGTATAATTTCCTCGTTATTTTTGTGTAATTGTTGATTTACACCTTGAATTCCCTGCAAACCTCCAGTGTGAATTGCCAGAATTTTTGCTCCTTTTTGGAATCCGTCATTTTTGATCATTTCCAATACTCCATAGAGCATTTTCGAGTTATAAATCGGATCAAGCAACACAGTTGTTTTCAGTTTAAATTCATTGATAAAACGAATCAAGGTTGCGTTATATTTTGCATACCCTCCAAAATGAAAATCCGTTTGCAAACTCCAATTGGTTTTTGTGGTATATTTTTCGATTTCAGTTTTCAAAAAATTGCCTTTCAATGCAGGAAAACCAATCACTTTTTGATGTTTTTCAGACGCATTTACCAAGCCTGAAATAGTTCCTCCTGTGCCAACTGCACAACAAATATAATCGAATTTTGAATCTTTTGCTGTTAAAATTTCTTCACAACCTTTAATGGCAAATTCATTGGTTCCTCCTTCTGGAATCAAATAAAAATCACCAAATTTTGCAGTAAGTTGCTGTAAAAATTCTTCGGAAGTTTTTGTTCTGTACCTTTCTCTTGATACAAATTCGAACATCATTCCGTTTTCGTGTGCTTTCTGCAACGTTGGATTTTCGAGAATTGTTTTTTGAAAATCAGTGGCTAATTCATCTCCTCTTATGATTCCAATAGTCCTGAAACCAGTCATTTTTCCAGCAACAGCAGTAGCAATTATATGATTTGAAAATGCACCTCCAAAAGTCAGCAAAGTTTTATATCCTTGATTTTTAGCTTCTTGGAGATTGTATTTTAGTTTCCTGAATTTATTTCCAGAGATAAAAGGATGAATTTCGTCTTCTCTTTTGATGAACAACTCAACCTGTTTTTCTTCCAAAATGGGGAGCACAATTTGTTGATTTCTTGACGAAATTTGGGTATTAAAAAAATCAATTTTTATGTCCAAAAGAAAATATTAATTAATGCTTTCTAATTCCTCTTCTAATTTTTCCCATTCATGCATCAACTTTTCCATGGTTGCTTTTTTGGCTTTATACTTCTCAAAAAAACCAGGTCTTGTTGAAACTTCTGCATAATTTTTTTCCAATTCAGCATCCAATTTCTCAATTTCTAATTCCAAATCAGAAATTTCTGATTCTAATTTTGAAAGTTTGTTGTTGAGTTTTTTCAAATCTTTGTCTTGCTCCTTTGAAAACTGTGTGTTTTCTTTATTTTCCGCAGTTTTTTCTTCTTTTACAATCGTTCTTTTTTCTGCATCACGCAAACTTTCCATTTTGTGTTGCTCTAAGAAATAATCAATATCGCCCAAATATTCTTTGATAACGTGATCTTTAAACCCATAAACTGTTGTGGTCAATCCTTGTAAAAATTCACGGTCGTGAGAAACTAAAATCAATGTTCCATTGAACTGTTTCAACGCTTCTTTCAACACATTTTTTGAGGCAATGTCCAAGTGATTTGTAGGCTCATCCATAATCAAGACATTGAATGGCTGCAATAATAACTTACACAATGCCAATCTATTACGCTCTCCTCCAGACAATACTTTTGCTTTTTTATCAACAGCATCACCTCCAAATAAAAACGAACCTAACATGTCTCTTACGCGCATTCTGTTGCCATCTGTTGCTGAATCCTCCATAATTTCCAACACCGTTTTTTCTGGTGGCAAATATTCTGATTGATTTTGCGCAAAATACCCAACTTGTACGTTGTGCCCTAATTTTAAATGACCTTTGAACGGAATTTCGCCCACCATCATTTTGGCTAAGGTAGATTTTCCTTGTCCATTTTGTCCTACAAACGCAATTTTACTGTTGCGTTCAATCAGCAAGTTTACGTTTTCTAGAATTTTTTTATCACCATAATATTTGGAAACATTTTCTGCCTCCACAATGATTCTTCCTGGTTCTTTAGAGATGGCAAATCGCACATTCATCACAGCATTGTCATCCTGATCTACTTCAATTCGCTCTACTTTATCCAACTGTTTGATGAGTGATTGTGCCATAGAAGCTTTGTTGGCTTTTGCACGGAATTTATCAATCAACAATTGTTTTGCTTTGATTTCCTTGTCCTGATTTTTCTGAGCCTGTAACTGTTTTTCTTTGATTTCTCCTCGCAATTCTAAAAATTGAGAATACGGTTTTTTGTAATCGTAAATTTGACCTAAAGAAATTTCAATAGTTCTATTTGTTACGTTGTCTAAGAACATTTTATCGTGAGAAACCAACACAATGGCACCTGAATAATTCTTTAAAAAGTTTTCTAACCAAATAATGGATTCAATATCCAAGTGGTTTGTAGGCTCATCTAGTAACAAAATATCATTGTTCTGCAACAGTAATTTTGCCAATTCAATTCGCATTCTCCATCCACCAGAAAAAGTATCTGTCAACTTATCAAAATCTTCTCTTTGAAATCCTAAACCTTGTAATATTTTCTCAGTATCTCCTTGATAATTATACCCTCCTAGCAATTCGTAACGCTCAGTTAAATCGGTCAAATCATGAATTAATTGGCTGTATTCTTCACTTTCATAATCCGTTCTTGTCACCAATTGTTCATTAATTCCCTCCAGTTTTACTTCAATTTCTTTGATTTCCACAAATGCTTGATACGCTTCTTCCAAAATGGTTCGTCCTTGCACAAAATCAATATCTTGACGTAGAAAACCAATTCTCACATCTTTGTCAAAAGCCATAGTGCCTCCACTACTTTCAATATCTCTAGAAAGCACTTTTAAAAGTGTGGATTTTCCAGCACCATTTTTCCCTATCAATCCAATTCTATCTCCTTTATTTAGTTTGAAAGTAATGCCTGAAAACAAGTCAGTTCCCATGAAGGTGACTGATAAATTGTGTACGTTTAACATAAAATGTGATAATTGTTACTCAGTATGAGTTTTTAAAAATTTACTTTTGCAAAAGTATGTAAATTTTAATTTGTATCATGTTTAAAAAAGGCACCAAATTGTATAGTATTTTCAAGGCAAAATGTCCAAGATGTCATGAAGGTGAGTTCTATAAAAATAAATTCAATTATCGACCTTCAAAAGTGACAGAAATTCATTCTCATTGTCCGAATTGTAATTTAAAATACATGATGGAACCTTCCTTTTTTTATGGGGCAATGTATGTAAATTATGGAATTACAGTGGCGATTTCTGTGGCTGTTTTTGTGATTTCAAAAGTGTTTTTTGAACTAAATTTATTACAGTCTTTTTTAAGTATTTTCTTGGTTTTATTGATTTTAGCTCCTTTCAATTTACGTTTATCGCGAATTCTTTGGATCAATATGTTTGTGAGTTTTGATAAAAAATTTACGAAGAAAAACGACTAATATCAATCTCAGTATCTAATTTTTGGTGATGTTCCAAATGCTGAAATAATTGCTTGGCTACTGTTGGCGCAATCATGACACCACGTGTTCCTAAACCATTTAAAATTGCCAATTGTTTGTATTTTGAATGCACACCAACCAAAGGTCTTCTATCTTTGACTGTGGGTCTGATTCCTGCAGTTTGTTCTACAATTTTGTAGGGAACATTCAATACTTTTTCTAGTTTTTCCACTAATTCGTTTTTTCCTTCTTCTGATGGTTCAGAAGTTTTGTCTTTCCAATTAAAAGTGGCGCCCACTTTATACACATGATTTCCTAAAGGCAATACAAACAAGGTTGATTTCACTAAAAAATCAATATGTAATTTAGGTGCATGAATTGTAATCAATTCACCTTTTGCTTCATTTAATGGCAAATGATTGAAGAAGGGATTTTGTTTCATGCCAAAACCTTCGCAAAAAACGATGTTGTTTGCTGTGATATTTTTGTAAGTGATGCTATTTTCTTCAAACTGAATTTGAGCATACTCAAACTTTTCAAATCTGATTTTGTCTTCTTTTTGAAGAAAATCTCTGTAAGCTTCTACTAATTTTTTTGTGTCAATTCTCCCAGTTTCTTTGACGTTTCCAAAACCTAAATTTCCAATAACACCTTCGTATTTTTTGGTATCCAAATTTGGGTCTAAATAAGCTGTTAAATTGGGTTTGTCAAGTGCCGCAAACCAATTATTTTGTTCTTCAATCGATTTGAAAACCTTTTTGGTGATGAACTTTTCATCAAATTGTTGCTTGAATTTTTGTGCTAGCTTTTCATAAAAAGGTAAGGCAATTTCCAATTGCTCTTTTGCATTCCAAACTGGTGTGAACCTTTTTAAAATAACAGGATTGTAAACGCCTCCTGCCACCAAAGAAGATGTTTGAGAATCATCTTCAAAAACAATAAATGATTTGTTGGCATGCAATAATTCTTCTGCAAAAGCAAGACCTGCCAATCCTAAACCTACAATGATATAATCTATTTTCACAAGACAAAAGTACGCAAGTTGAAGACTATTTTCTAGAAAATTGAACTGAGTTTACAAATTGGCTTAGCCCTGATTGCAGCGAAAAGCCCGAAGTTTAAAAATGCTAATTTTTGTTGGCTTTTTGGGGCGACTGCAAGAAGCCAATAAAAAGACTTACAAAAATGCTTTTTTAAACGAGGACTTGCAGCGAAAAGCAGGAAATAGCTCATCAAAAAAAAACGCTTGCTCACGCAAACGTTTTGTAGTTTTATTGAAATTGGAATTTTAATAATTCCACATATCTATTTCTTTGTTTCTGATATCCTCTTTGATTTTGTCAGCTTCCAATAATTGGAATAAGGAGTTTCCGCGAACGTAATCCGCAATAGCTCTATTGCCGTAAATATTTTCTTCACGCACAATTACAGAACTAAATCTTCGAGCGTTTAACAAATGATCAAAAGAAATCGCATTGACAGCGTTGTCTGGATTAAATACTTTGGTATCGTGTAAAACCTCTCTTGCTGATGGGAAAAATATCCAAAATAATTCGTATAAATTTTCGTCTTCAATTTCTTTGATTCCCAATGTTTGTACATCTTTTCCCATTGGTGCTAAAGCCAATAAACGATACTTTAATTCTCCTTGACGTTTGTCAAAATACCACATCCCTTTCAACATATATCCCTGAACATCTTGAGTTTGAATTCTGAACGTATCTTTATAGCCATTCTCCTCACGGATATTTACCAATCTTGATTCAATTTCATTTTGAGTAATTTTTGAAGTGAAAAAAGAGTCTGAATACGCTTCTTTGATTTTACCTTGTTTGATACCACGAATTAAGGTGTCAAATAACGAACGTCTATCAGAAGAAATATTGATAGTATCAATTGGAAAATAGTAAGGTAAATTGATTTTTTGATTCAAATCAACAAATTCCCACACTACTTTTGACCACATAATATCTCTGTCATCCACATACCCATAAGGAATTGGACCATCATTATCTGCCATCAATTGGTTTTCATTTTTTTTACCAATTTGCTCAACGGTTTTTGCGTTTAACAAGTTGGTTTGAGCATACACAGCTGTACTGAAAATGCTGATGAAAAATACGATATAAATCTTTTGAAACATATTGTTTATTTTTTCTAATTTGTAATGTCAATACTTACAGGCAATACTTTTTTGATTGGCACGCCATTAGCAGTCGCTTGAATGTCATATATATTGATGATATCTCCTCTTTGTGCTTTTGATAAAGCCGCTTTTGCAGCTGCATTTAAGGTTGAACCATTTACTATAATCGTTAATTGTCCAGGTACTTTTATTTTAAATCCTTGAACAACAATACTCAAATCGAATTCAAAATCTGGCAAACCAGCTGCAATTGGTGCATTTGCCAATCCTGTTTTTGGCATAGAAACAATTCCATATTGCTCACGTACAGAACCCATGGCTGGTGGAATATCTTTGATTCTGAATACTGTTTTTGGGGAAATCGTTTTACCACTACTTAACTTAGCTGTTACAGTTACAACAGCTTCATTGCCTGCTCCAGGCTTTAAAATATATTTTCCATTACTTCCTGATATTACGCCACCTGAAGCAGAAACATTGATATTGTTTGCGCCAACTCCAGGCAAAGAAACCGAAATTGGGTTCTCTAAACCCCTATACACAACATTCATTTTATCAGCAGAAACCACAGCACTATTTGGTTCTGGAATTACAGAATATGTACTTTCAAAAGGAACAGGAAAAGGAACACCATTCTCCATAAAGGAAATAGTTCCTTTAATGGTTTTTTCACCAACATTTCCAGCAGCAATATTTATGGGTACTTGTCCATCTTTTGCTGTATTTGTAACATCAACACCATTTAAAACTACCTTGTTTGGGACTAATGTTGCATCATAACGTCCTAAAACTACTGTTCCAGTAACTTTTTCACCGGCAAAATAAGCAGTTTTATCTAAACTTACAATTCCTTTATAATTGCTAAGTTTTAAAGATTCTTCTAATTTTCCTCCTAATAAACTTGTCACAATATCGCTTTCGGTATTTTTAATATCCGCTTGCATTTGTGTGAAATTGGTTAAAGAAGCTACCATTGGAAAACCTTCGTAACGAGCTTTTAACCAAAGTGTTTTTTTATTTGAATCAGGAACAGGAACGTCATCTGTATTGAAACGCTTGTTGATTACTGCTGCAAACTGACTTTTTTCTCCAACAATTTTAATTAAATTTGTTCTATAGCTATTGATTTGATTCAAAAACTCATTTCCTTCCTTAGTAAAAGCATCACCTTTAAAGAAATAAGCATCTAAAAAATCGGTTTTATCCATAGATTCATAATCCGTTTTATCTT
Organism: Polaribacter sp. BAL334; assembly: GCF_015767435.1. Classification (GTDB taxonomy): domain Bacteria; phylum Bacteroidota; class Bacteroidia; order Flavobacteriales; family Flavobacteriaceae; genus Polaribacter. The sequence continues at coordinate 306,611 of NZ_JADWOV010000301.1, read as the reverse complement.
CAATACTCGCTGTCATCTTCGTTTTTAAACTATCTAGATAGGTATAAAAATCAGATGAGTATTTTTTGATTTCTTTTGCTTGTTCATTTAAAACTTTAAATTTTGCTGCTTGTTCAGAAGCTTTGGTTGCTAAGTTTTCGTAAGCACTGTTATTTTTTAGTGTTGTGGAAAGATTGTTTTCTGTGAGTTTCTCATTCATAAAACCAAAAGCTGACAATACCTCTTTGCTCATATTCATTGCTAACATTGCAATAAATACAAGATACATTAGGTTTATCATCTTTTGTCTTGCCGACATTTTTCCTGCTGCCATTTTCTAACTAGTTTTTTTTGTAAAAGTTTTCGTTGTTATTTTTCACTAATTATTTAACGGTCATTGCGGAAAGCATTCCTCCATAAACACCGTTTAAAGAAGATAAGTTTTTAGCTAAAGATTCCATTTGATCTTTCAATTTTTGTGTATTTTCAACTACTTCTGCATTCAATTCAGCTTGTTTGCTTGAATTTTCAACTTGAGATTTGTACAAGCTATTCAACGTTTCCATTTGAACAGCTGCTAAAGAAACTTGCTCATTGTATTTGTTTGTTGAAGCAACACTTTCTGAAGCTGCAGATAATCCTACAGCAGCATTTTGAAAATTTTTCATACTTGAACCTAAACTTTCCATTAAAGCTGAATCGATTTTTGCTTCTTGAAGTAGGTTGTCTAATTTTTGAGAAAGCATTCCGTCAGCACCTAGTTTTTCATCAGTAACCAATCCGTCTTGTCCTAATTCAGGATATACTTTTGTCCAATCAAAATCATCTTCTGGAGTATCAAAAGCCGAAACTGCAAAAACTCCTGCTTCTACTAATAATCCAATTGTAAGCATTAAACCTCCAGTTAATGGACCTATTGTAATATGTTGAATTTTGAATAACGCTCCAATGATTACTACTGCAGCTCCCATTCCATATACGAAATTCATTGTTTTTTTGTAAGATCTTGACTGTGCCATTTTTGATATTATTTTGTAATTTTAATTTTAATTTTCTTATTTATTTCCTGTACCTATATAATTCTGAACGGTTCTAAAACCAATATAACTCCTCGCAGTATCTGCATACTCGAAATCTCTTGAAGCAACTTCTAAATAATACGCAACGTCTTTCCAAGAACCACCACGTGTAATTTTTCGTTGATTTTTTCGATCTTCTACATTTGGGTTCATGGTTGATGCCATGTAATAAGAAGATAGATTATATGCCGTATTTGTCCATTCAGCAACGTTTCCTGCCATGTTATACAAACCATAATCGTTTGCGTTGAATGATTTTGCTTCCATTGTGTACAATGCGCCATCTACAGCATAATTTCCTCTCACTGGTTTAAAGTTTGCCAAGAAACAACCTCTATCGCTTGTAGTGCTTCCTGTTCCCCAAGGATAGGTTGCGAATTCTAGTCCTCCTCTTGCAGCATATTCCCATTCAGCCTCTGTTGGTAATCTGAAATCTGGAACAAGGGTTACATTTTTTTGAGTTCTTAAAAAACTATTTTTCTTTTTAGTTCTCCAATTACAAAAAGCATTTGCTTGATTCCAAGTAACACCCACAACTGGATATTCTCCATAAGATTGATGATAAAAGTAATCTTGATGCATTGGATCATTGTAAGAATAATTGAAATCTTTTACCCAAACTGTAGTATCTGGATAAATATTCAATACTTCTGTTTGGACGAATTTTTTTCTATCTCCGCCTTTTCTAGCTGCATTATCTCTATCAAACCAAGAGTATTTATAGTTTAAAAACTTTGTATTGAAAGTTCTAACACCATCTACAGCATCATCTTTTTTGATGTATAAAGAATCCATCACTTCCACATAGTCTGTATCAGGATATTCGTCTTTTTTCCAAACCAATTCAGTTTCCCAATTCAAAGGCTGAATAGTATCAAACTGGTAATAGTTTTCGAACATGTATTTTTGATAAGGAGATAAATTCGTAGTATCTGCAGTTTTAAAAGCATACTGCTGAATCCCTGCATTACGCTTTCTTCCATTTGGATCAGGATCTGTGTTTCCTAATGCTGCAAATTCTGCTTGATACGCCAAACGAGTTCTTACGATTGAATCTCTAACCCAATACACAAATTCTTTGTATTCGTTGTTAGTGATTTCAGTTTCATCCATGTAATAAGGCCTAACAGTCACCGTTTTTGTAGGTGCGTTTAAGGTACCTATCATGTCTTGATCTTGTTTTCCCATGGTAAATGAACCTCCTGGAATTAGTGCCATTCCATAGGGTTTTTCAGAAAACCACTTTTTCTTGGCTTTCACTCCTACTAATTCCCCTCTATCTTTGGAACCGCAACTATAAAAAAAGGTTATTAAAAGTGCAAATACTGCTGCTTTCTTCATAAAAAATTTGTCTTTACTAAAAGTTCGTAAACCTATTATTTTTTTTGCTAAAATACAATCTTACGAGTGTTTTTAACTTTCTATTTTTAATATTTTTTTGATTACACCAATTTTTTCATCGCTTTATACCATCTTTCAGGAATATGATGCGCTGTTGCTTGCTGATAATCTTGATATGTACATGGTATTAACGCATGCCTTTTAAATTTATTATCTGATAAAATTTGAACTTCAATCCACCATCTTCCCGTTTTATGACTTTTATAAAAAACCAATGGATCATCATCTTCAAATAAAACAGTAAATTTTTGGTAATTTTCTTTGTTTGAAAACGGATAATCTTTTACTCTAAAATTCACACCTTCAATAAAATACCACATCATTTGAGCTATTAAACTAGCTGTTTGATGATTTTGATCGTATTTTGAATTGTACTCATAAATGCCGAATGAAGAAACTTTATCACTAATTCCTGCATATCTTGCAATGGCGCAAATTTCATCACCATAAAAACCGTTTGGTGAAGCATTATTATTTGCTGGAGCATCACTTTGTTTTACAGCACCAATGTCAATGGAAACTATATCTGCATCTCTAAAAGCAGGTTCAATATTTTCTAATTCTTTGGCTTTTCCTAGTCTATACGTATCAAAATAAAGACTTTCAAGCAAATCAATTTCATCTTGCGGATTGAAATAGGTTTGATAGCCAACATTGGTATAATTGAATAAATTGTTGGGTTCTTGCATGATGATTTTGCTCAAATAAGACTGAGAAGTCAATCCGTCTTCGAAACTTCCTAAATCAAAACGACTATCCACTGCTGTGATATTTACTGTCTGCTCAAGCGAGTCATAGGCTCTGTAATTGACATAGGTAATATCTTGACCACCTCCTAAAATCACAGGAATGATATTTTTTTTCAGCAGATAATTGATAATTTCTGCCACTGCAAAATAAGTATCATTTACTTCATGCCCTTTGATCACATCCCCTAAATCTGCAATTTCAGTATGCCAATCTCCAGGAAAAAGTTCGTAAAACTTTCTTCTGATGAAATGCAGATTTTCTCCACAACCAAAATTATTTTCTGAATTTCGATCTTCTTGAACACCAAAAATGGCAATTTTCACATCTTCTAAATCTGGAAAACCTTCTCTAATTGTATGAATTTGAATTTTTCTCCCAATACATGATGGCGAATGCAGCACCAAATGTGCAATGGCATTTTCTTCAACAGGAGTTAAAAAGGCTGTATTCATCTATTTTTTTTGCAGTCGCAAGATAGCAAATCCTTACTTCTTTTTTGCGGTAGTTTTCTTTTTTGTTACTTTTTTCTTTGGCATTTTCGCCTCAATCATTTCAAGTGCTTTTTCTTTGGTCAGTTTTTCGATATTGGTGGTTTTTGGCAACTCAATTTTGATTTTTCCTTTCATCAAATGAAATCTTCCCCATCTTGCTTTTTCAACAACAACACCCACATCTTGCCAATCATATATTACTTTGTCAATTTCTTTTTGCTTTTTATCTTCAATCAATTGTACAATATCAGCATTGGATAAATTATCAAAATCATATTTTTTTGAAACATTGATAAAAATAGCATTCCATTTGATAAAAGGCCCAAAACGTCCTGTGCCTTTTTGAACTGGAAAACCTTCATAGGTTGCAATTGGCGCATCTGCTTCTTGCTTGGCTTTTATCAATTCAATAGCTCTTTCTAAATCCACTTCCATTGGATTTTCATTTCTGTCAAGAGAAACAAATAAATCTCCAAATTTTACATATGGCCCAAAACGTCCATTGGAAACAATGACTTCTTCATTTTTATATTTTCCAACTGTTTTGGGCAATAAAAATAATTCTAAGGCTTCCTCAAGGGTGATGGTTCCTAAATTTTGATCTGGATTTAAACTTGCAAATTGCTTTTCATCATCATCAGGAGCACCAATTTGAGCCATGGCACCAAACTTTCCTAAACGAACTAAGACTGTTTTTCCTGTTTCTGGATGTTCTCCTAAAATTCGTTCTCCACTTTCTCTTTCCGCATTTTCTTTAACATCTTCAACATTATCGTGGAATTTTTTATAAAAATCACGAATCATGGCTGTCCAATTTTCTGTTCCTTCAGAAATATCATCAAAAGACGATTCTACTTTTGCTGTAAATCCGAAATCTAAAATCGATGAAAAATTTGCTACCAAAAAGTCATTTACGATATTTCCAATATCTGTTGGTACCAATTTTCCTTTGTCAGCGCCTGTTTTTTCTGATAAAATCTTTTTAGTGATGTTTCCTTTAATCAAACTAAATTGTTCGTATTCTCTAATTTCTCCTTCATTTTGTCCTTTTTCTACATAACCTCTTTTTTGAATGGTAGAAATTGTTGGAGCATAGGTTGATGGTCTTCCTATTCCCAATTCTTCTAATTGTTTTACCAAAGATGCTTCCGTAAAACGATAAGGTGGTGTTGAAAATCGTTGTGTAGCGTTGATGTACTGATATCCTAATTTTTCATTGACAAATAAATTTGGCAACATGCCTTCTTGCTCTTCATCTTCATTGTCATTTCCTTCTAAATACACTTTCAGAAAACCGTCAAACTGAATCATTTCACCATTTGCTGTAAATATTTTTTCGTTAGAAGTATTTTCGATTTTCACATTGGTTCTTTCTAACAATGCATCACTCATTTGCGAAGCTAAGGTTCTTTTCCAAATCAAATCATATAATTTGTCTTGATCATAATCCACTTGAATCGAATGCATTTCCATGTTGGTGGGTCTGATTGCCTCATGCGCTTCTTGAGCTCCTTTTGCTTTCGATTTGAAAACTCTTGGAAAACTATATTCTTTTCCATAATAGTTTGTGATTTCTTTTGCAGCAGCATTTCTTGCTTCTACTGAAAGATTTACACTATCTGTTCTCATATAAGTAATCAAACCTGCTTCGTATAAACGCTGTGCAACTTGCATGGTTCTTGACACTGCAAAACCCAATTTTCTAGCAGCTTCTTGTTGCAATGTGGACGTTGTAAAAGGTGCAGCTGGTGTTTTTGAGGCTGGTTTTTTGGATAATTCAGCAATTGAAAATAAGGCATTTTTAGAAGAAGTTAAAAATTCTTGCGCTTCTCCTTTCGTGTCAAAATTCTTAGGAATACTTGCTTTGAATGATTTCCCTTCCGAATTTACAAACTCAGCAACTACTTTATAATGAATTTCCGAAACAAATTCTTGAATACTTCTTTCTCTTTCAACAATCAATCTGACTGCTACAGATTGCACTCTTCCTGCAGACAAACCTCCTTTTACTTTACGCCACAAAACGGGCGATAATTCATACCCTACAAGCCTGTCTAAAACTCTTCGTGCTTGTTGTGCATTGACCATATTATAGTCAATATCTCTTGGATTTTCAACGGCTTTTAAAATGGCATTCTTCGTAATTTCATGAAAAACAATACGTTTTGTATTGGCATCTTTTAGCTCTAATTGCTCTTTTAAATGCCACGCAATTGCCTCTCCTTCACGATCTTCATCACTTGCTAACCAAATTGTATCTGCTTTTTTTGCTAATTTTTTCAACCTGTCAACCAATGCAATTTTATCATCGGAAACTATATATTTTGGTGAAAAATCTCCCTCAATATCAATTCCTAATTCTTTGGATGGTAAATCTGCAATATGCCCATAACTCGATTCTACTTGAAAATCTGAACCCAGAAATTTTTCGATGGTTTTTGCTTTTGCTGGAGACTCTACGATTACTAAATTTTTTGCCATTTTTTTGATTTGTAGCTAAAAACGCTTTGGTAGCGTGTTTCATTTTCGACTGCAAAAGTATGTAGTTTTTTTTTATTTCAAATTTATTCTTTGAAAATCAAAACAATTTAACAAAAAATCAATCTAATTTTTCTGCCAATTTGTCATAAAAAATGAATTTTGGTTGTATCTTTGCATCCCATTATATCTAAATTTAGTTCATGGAACCTGTAGAAAAAGTTATTGACGAACGATTGCAAGGCAAAGCACTTGTAACACAACATAAAGAAGGAAATACCAAGAAATTATTCATTGAAAGCTATGGCTGTCAAATGAATATGAATGATAGTGAAATTGTGGCTTCCATCCTTGCTGATCAAGGTTTTAACACCACTCAAATCTTAGAAGAAGCTGATTTGGTATTGGTAAATACCTGTTCCATTCGCGAAAAAGCAGAAACTACGGTTCGTAATCGTTTGAAAAAATACAATGCTGTCAAAAAAATCAACAAAAACATGAAAGTAGGTGTTTTGGGTTGTATGGCAGAACGTCTGAAAGAAAAATTTTTAGAAGAAGAAAAAATTGTTGATTTGGTTGTAGGACCAGATGCGTATCGTGATTTACCTAATTTATTAGAAGAAATTGAAGCAGGAAGAGATGCTGTCAATGTCATTTTATCCAAAGACGAAACCTATGGTGATGTGTCTCCAGTTCGTTTGAATTCGAATGGAGTTTCTGCATTTGTTTCGATTACAAGAGGTTGTGATAATATGTGTACTTTTTGCGTGGTTCCTTTTACTAGAGGTCGTGAAAGAAGTCGTGATCCACAAAGTATTTTGGATGAAATCCGAAATATGGTTGAAAGTAACTATAAGGAAATCACACTTCTTGGTCAAAATGTGGACAGTTATCTTTGGTTTGGTGGTGGATTGAAAAAAGATTTCAACAAAGCATCAGAAATGGCGCAAGCAACTGCTGTAAATTTTGCGGAATTGTTAGATATGTGCGCTACAGAATTTCCAAAAACACGTTTTCGTTTTTCAACTTCAAATCCTCAAGACATGAGTTTGGAGGTGATTCACGTCATGGCAAAACACAAAAATATTTGCAAATACATTCATTTACCTGTTCAAAGTGGAAGCAACAATATGCTAAAAGCGATGAACAGACAGCATACACGTGAAGAATATATGCAATTGGTGAATAATATCTATAAAATAATTCCAGAAATGGCATTGTCTCAAGATATGATTGTTGGTTTTTGTGGAGAAACAGAAGATGATCATAAAGATACGTTGAACTTAATGGAATATGTAAAATATGATTTTGGATTTATGTTTGCCTATTCTGAAAGACCAGGAACTTTAGCTGCCAAAAAAATGGTAGATGATGTGCCTGAAGAAGTGAAAAAAAGACGTTTAGAAGAAGTGATTGCCTTGCAACAAAAACATGCCTTATACAGAACGCAACAACATTTAGGGAAAATTGAAGAAGTTTTGATTGAAGGTGTTTCAAAGAAAAATCCAAATGAATGGAAAGGAAGAAATACCCAAAATACAGTGATCGTTTTTCCCAAAGAGCACTATAAATTGGGTGATTTTGTAATGGTGAAAGTGGAAGATTGCACGTCTGCAACTTTGAGAGGAACTGCTGTTGGGTATTCTGATAATAACTAAAAAAACAAGAAAAGAGAAAAAAGAATATAGATTGACTCTTTTTTCTTTTATCTAGAAAATAAAAATGGAAGATTTACAAACATTAAAACTGCGATTTGGCATCATTGGAAATGATGTTCATCTCAATATGGCATTGGAAAAAGCAGTGCGTGTTGCGCCTACTGATATTTCTGTTTTGGTGACTGGAGAAAGTGGTGTTGGTAAAGAAAATATTCCGAAAATTATTCATCAATTATCGCACAGAAAACATGCCAAATACATTGCTGTAAACTGTGGTGCCATTCCAGAGGGAACTATTGATAGTGAATTATTTGGTCATGAAAAAGGTTCTTTTACAGGTGCAACTCAAGATAGAAAAGGCTATTTTGAAGTAGCTGATGGTGGCACAATTTTTTTAGATGAAGTTGGCGAATTGCCTTTAACCACTCAAGTCCGATTGTTACGCGTCTTAGAAAATGGTGAATTTATAAAAGTTGGTTCATCAATTGTGCAAAAAACGGACGTTCGAATTGTAGCTGCAACCAATGTGAATATGCATACAGCTATAGAAAAAGAGCGTTTTAGAGAAGATTTGTATTACAGATTAAGTACCGTAGAAATTCATTTACCTGCGCTCAGAGAACGCCTTCAAGACATCCATTTGCTGTTCCGAAAATTTGCTTCGGATTTTGCACAAAAATATAGAATGCCTGCAGTAAGATTGGAAGATGATGCTGTTCAGGTTTTATTGAATTACAGATTTCCTGGAAATATCCGTCAACTAAAAAATTTGGCAGAACAAATATCTGTAATTGAAGAAAGTAGAACTATTTCTGCCGCGAAATTACAACTATATTTACCTGATCATAAAGGACATTTACCGGCGATTATTGGAGGTTCAAAAAAAGAAAATGATTTTTCAAACGAACGTGATATCATGTACAAAATTTTATTTGACATGCGCAATGATATCAACGATTTGAAAAAATTGACTTTAGATTTATTGAACAGCGAAAATATTGAAGATGTACAGCAAGAAAATCATCAGTTGATTGAAAAAATCTATGGAAATAAAGAACCCAAAAGCTCGAATATTGAGGTGTTGAACATACCACAAAAAGTTGCTGTAGAAAAAAATTATGATTTTATCGAAACTATTGAAGAAGATGAAAGTTTGTCTTTGCAAGACAAAGAAATCGAAATGATCAAACGTTCATTAGAAAAAAACAATAATAAACGTAAATTAGCTGCGAAAGAATTGGGTATTTCTGAACGAACTTTGTATCGAAAAATCAAACAATATGATTTGTAAATAGGTTCAAGGTTTAAAATTTAAAATTCAAGGTTGTACTTTGAACTCGAAATTTTAAACCCGAAATTTTAAACTAAAAGAATGAAAAAACTACTATATATTTCCATTTTCACCCTAACAAGTTTGTTAATTCTTGCATGTGGTGCCTATTCATTTACAGGAGGAAATACTGGAGATGCCAAAACCATCCAAATTGATTTTTTCCCAAATCAAGCACCTTTAGTAGAACCTGCTTTGACACAACGTTTTACCAATGATTTACAGGATTTGTTTACGCGTCAAACCAATTTAACACTCACAAATTCAAACGGAGATTTGCATTTTAGCGGAGAAATTACTGATTTTAGAGTAACACCCATGAGTGGAACATCAGACCAAACTGCTGCTCAAAATAGATTGACGGTTTCTGTAAATGTTCGATTTGTAAATAAATTTGTAGAAAAAGATAGCTTCGAGAAAACCTTTTCATTTTATTCAGATTATGATGCTAATGCACAATTAACAGGAAGTGTTTTGGAAACTGCGTTGGATGAAATTGTTGAACGAATAACACAAGATATTTTCAACGCTTCTGTAGCAAAATGGTAAGAATGTAAGCAAATGAAAAAAGCAAGTTTTTTGGATATTTTACAAAAAAACAGCCCAATTCAACAAGTAGAAACTGCTGAATTGAAAGGGGTTATTGATGCTTTTCCTTATTTTCAATCAGCAAGAGCATTGTATTTGAAAGGTCTTAAAAATCAAGAAAGTTTCAAATACAATAATGAACTTAAAATCACAGCAGCTTATACTTCTGATAGAACTGTATTGTTTGATTTTATCACTTCAACCAACTTTAATAATCCCAAAAAAGACATTCATCAGCAACTCAAAGAAAAGATTTCTGAAGAGAAAAAAATAGAAATTAATGAAGTTTCAAAGCCCACTTTTATTGAAAATTCATCTGAAGAAATTGAAGAAAAATTAACCATTGGAAAACCAATTGCATTCAATTCTACTGAAACCTATTCTTTCAATCAATGGTTGCAATTAGCCTCAAAAAAACCAATTGAAAGAACAGAAAATGCAACTCCAAAAATTGCATCAGAAAAAGAGGAAATTATCGAAAAATTTATTCAAAATAATCCAAAAATCATTCCGCTTCCAAAAGATAAAAATATTATAGTTCCTGTATCAGAAAACAAGGCTGATTCCTCTTTAATGACCGAAACTTTGGCGAAAGTATATTTGGAACAAAAAAAATATGAAAATGCAATTCAAGCTTACCGAATTTTAAGTTTGAAATATCCAGAAAAAAGTGGTTTCTTTGCAGACCAAATTAAAAGAGTACAAATTTTACAAAAATACAAACAATGAATTATACAGCATTTTTAATTCTGATTTTGATTGTAGCTGTTGCATTAATCTTAATTGTAATGGTTCAAAATCCTAAAGGTGGAGGATTATCTTCTTCTTTTGGTGGTGGAGCGCAAGCTTTAGGAGGTGTTCAAAACACCAATAATTTTCTAGACAGAACTACTTGGACATTGGCAATTGCGATGTTCGCTTTAATTTTGTTAGCAAATTTTGCCATTCCAAGAGATGGAGAGAAAGATTTTAAATTAGACAAAACTTTGGATGGAGTTGAGTCAACTGCTCCAAAAACAACAAATACTACAAACGATACATTGAAATAAGCAATCGTTTACGAGACAAAAAAATGCCAACGAAATGACACGTTGGCATTTTTTTTTATCAGAAAGAAAACCAAAAAATAGAATCAGCGAAAAAATGTCAGTTTCATTGGCTTGGCACAATTTCTGACTAGTAGGTAATCGAAAAAAATAATTTTTAATTCACTAAATTTATATAAAAAATGGGAGTAAACATTAAACCTTTAGCAGACAGAGTTCTTGTAGAACCTGCTCCAGCAGAAACAAAAACAGCTTCAGGAATTATCATTCCAGACAATGCCAAAGAAAAACCTCAAAAAGGAACTGTTGTTGCCATTGGAAATGGGAAAAAAGACGAGCCATTAACTGTAAAAGTTGGTGACACTGTTTTGTATAGTAAATACGGAGGAACAGACTTAAAATTAGAAGGAAAGGATTATTTGATGATGCGTGAATCTGATATTTTAGCAATCATCTAAAAAATCAATTTACAGTTTCAGTAAACAGTTAAACAAGTAAACTTTAAAAATTAAACATTTATAATAAAATGGCAAAAGACATAAAATTTGATATTGAAGCACGTGATGGATTGAAACGTGGCGTTGATGCATTAGCAAATGCAGTAAAAGTAACTTTAGGTCCAAAAGGAAGAAACGTAATTATTTCTAGATCTTTTGGAGCTCCAATAGTAACCAAAGACGGAGTTTCCGTAGCAAAAGAAATTGAATTGCAAGACCCATTAGAAAATATGGGTGCACAAATGGTAAAAGAAGTTGCTTCTAAAACCAATGATTTGGCTGGTGATGGAACAACAACTGCTACAGTTTTGGCGCAAGCAATCGTAAAAGAAGGATTGAAAAATGTAGCTGCTGGCGCAAATCCTATGGATTTGAAACGCGGAATTGACAAAGCTGTGGCTGCAATTGTTGCAGATTTAGAAAAACAATCTCAACAAGTTGGAAATTCGTCTGAAAAAATAAAACAAGTAGCTGCTATTTCTGCAAATAACGATGATGTAATTGGAGATTTAATTGCAAAAGCATTTTCAAAAGTGGGTAAAGAAGGTGTCATCACTGTTGAAGAAGCAAAAGGAATGGACACTTACGTGGATGTAGTTGAAGGAATGCAATTTGACAGAGGATATTTATCCCCTTATTTTGTAACGGATGCTGATAAAATGGTGGCAGATTTAGACCATCCATATATTTTATTGTTCGATAAAAAGATTTCTAATTTGCAAGAAATTCTTCCGATTTTAGAACCAGTTGCGCAATCAGGAAGACCATTATTGATCATTGCTGAAGATGTTGACGGACAAGCATTGGCCACTTTAGTAGTAAACAAATTACGTGGAGGTTTAAAAATTGCAGCTGTAAAAGCACCTGGTTTTGGTGATCGTAGAAAAGCAATGCTTGAAGATATCGCCATTTTAACTGGTGGAACTGTAATTTCTGAAGAAAGAGGTTTTTCTCTTGAAAACGCAACGTTAGATTTATTAGGAACTGCAGAAACAGTGACTGTTGACAAAGACAATACAACTATTGTAAATGGTTCTGGAAATGCAGAAAATATCAAAGCTAGAGTAAACCAAATCAAAGCGCAAATAGAAACTACAACGTCTGATTATGATAAAGAGAAATTGCAAGAGCGTTTGGCTAAATTAGCTGGAGGTGTTGCCGTTTTATATGTAGGTGCAGCTTCTGAAGTGGAAATGAAAGAGAAAAAAGACAGAGTTGACGATGCTTTACACGCTACAAGAGCTGCTGTTGAAGAAGGCATTGTTGCTGGTGGTGGTGTTGCTTTAGTTCGTGCTAAAAAAGTATTGGAAAATTTAACAACCTCTAATTTAGACGAAACTACAGGAGTACAAATTGTAAACAAAGCCATTGAAGCACCTTTAAGAACCATTGTTGAAAATGCTGGTGGTGAAGGTTCAGTTGTTATCAACAAAGTATTGGAAGGAAAAAAGAATTTTGGTTATGATGCAAAAGCAGATGCTTATGTTGACATGTTAGAAGCTGGAATTATTGATCCTAAAAAAGTAACTAGAATCGCTTTAGAAAATGCAGCTTCTGTTGCTGGAATGATTTTAACGACAGAATGTGCATTGATTGACATTAAAGAAGATGCTCCTGCAATGCCAGGTGGAATGGGTGGTGGAATGCCAGGAATGATGTAGCCAATAGCATTGGCAAGCAAGTATTTTCTTGATGTTTCACTGCAAACACAATGGAATAATTTGTCATCACCTTGATATTTGATGATTATTGAAATCTAAAAAATGTTTCAAGAATACTTGAACTCAAAAATCCGTTAGAAGTTTTCTAACGGATTTTTTTATGGTAAAAATTTTAGGCATAATTGTTGATGATTTTTTAATTAATTATAAACTATTAGCTATGAGTTTTAAAAAATACCTTCTCATTTTATCATTATTTTTATTTAATTTTTTAAATAGTCAAACCTCAGAAATAATTGATAGTTCTTATCAGGAATATTTTAAAAAAACTAGAGAAATTCCTCATTTACATTTAAACAAAACTTCTTTTTTAAATGGTGAAAATATTTGGATTCAAGCGTATGTTTTAGATCAAAATTCAGAACAACTTCATAATGCAACTTCTAACTTATATGTCTCAATATTTGACGAAAACAGCAATTTGAAAGACCAGCATTTGATTCCTATTGAAAATGGAATTGGCTCAGGAAATATACTAATTGACTCAACATTTACAAATGAAACCTATTATATAAAAGCTTCCACAAATTGGATGAAAAACTTCAATGAAGAAAATGCTTACTTTCAAAAAATAGAAATTATCAAAGATGAATCTTCAGAAAAAAATAGTCAGAAAAATGAAAAGTACGATTTTCAACTTTTTCCTGAAGGTGGACATTTACTAGCAAATACCTACAATAAAATTGGAATTTTAATTAAAGATGGAAATAATAAAGGAATTAGAATAAAAAAAGGTCATGTAAAGGATGAAAATGGCAATGTAATTGATTCTTTTAGTACCAATCAATTTGGAATTGGAATGGCTTTTCTGCCTTTCAATGAAAATCAAAAATATATTTTTGAGGCAATTACAAAAGAAAATCAAAAAATTGAAGCATACACACCTACTGTTGAAAAATTAGGAATTACTTTGAATTTAGCAAATGATATAGAAAATAATAGGTTTCTTTTAAACATAGCCACCAATTCAAACACTTTGAAAAATATCAAAGAAAAAAAATTTAAAATCTTTATTCATAATACTCGAAAATACATTCAAAGTTTTATCGATTTTAAAGAAGACAAAAAAGAGTATAGTTTTATTTTAGAAAAAAATAATATCCTTGAAGGCATCAATATCATTACTGTTTTTAACGAAGAAAATAAACCAATTTTAGAGCGATTGTTTTTTAATGAGTCATCAAGAATACTTTCAAACTCGCTAAAAACAAGTATTGAAAACACCAATTATGATTCAATAAAAATAAAAATTCAAAATAATCATAAAGGAAAAATATCTTTAAGCACATCATTTTTACCACTAAAAACAAAAGCTTACAATCCTGAAAACAGTATTGCTTCTTCTTTTTTATTAACTCCATTTATTTCTGGAGCTATTGAAAATCCAAATTATTATTTTACAAGCGCGAATAAAAATAGGCTTACTGATTTAGATTTGTTGCTATTAACTCAAGGTTGGAGTAAATATAAGTGGGATGATATTTTTAACAATCCTCCTTCAGAAGTTTATAAATTTGAGAATGGAATTGACATCACTTTAAAAATTAGTCAAAAAGTTGCAACTGATAACATTTTTATTATCAACTCAGATGAAAACAAATTTCATGGAGCTTTGCCTTTCACAAAAGAGAATATTTACACTATTAAAAATAGTTTTTTCATCAAAAATTCTACTATTCATTTTTCTATGAAAAAAAACAATAACTTTTATAAAATCGGGCCCAGTTTATCTTTTTCATCTCATTCACTTTCTGATAATTTAAATTTAACTCAGCAAAAAGCAATCTTCAAAAACTCTAATTTTTCATCATTATTAGAAAATGATTCTTTTTCAATTGAAGAAAAGAATTCAATAAAAAATGAGTCAAAAAGCTCCAACTTTACATATAATTATACAACTTCTAGATGGAGCACTTATCCTATAAGAAAACGAATACCTGTCATAGAATATAAGCAAAAAACATGTAGGAATTTTATTGAACAAAACGGCTTGTATACTTTAGAAGGAATCTCAAATCCAGCAGAAGTGCATTTTTCAGATAAAATTATAAAAGAATTTTACGAATATAAATTACCTATCGGATTTATGAGTAAAAAAGAATATTACTCTCCAAAATATTCCTCATTAGATGAACAAACTTATGTAAATTATGGAGCAATTTTTTGGAAACCTAATATTGAAATTGATGCAAATTCTTTTATAGAATTTCATATTCCTAACAACAATCAAAAAAATATAGTACTACAAATAGAAGGAATTGATAATCAAGGAAACTTTTTAACTGAAAAAATAACTTTTGAAAATTAAAATTTCAATAACTTAACGGAATGATTCTTGATAATCAAAAAAATATATAAACCACTAAATTAATCCATATGAAAACTAAAAACTTTTTACTCGCAATCATTACCTTACTTTCTGTTACTTTTTCAGCTCAAGAGAAAAAAAATAAAACAGAAAAAGAAGCTTTTATCACTATTGATGTTGAAGGAGAAGAAAGAAAAAACCTTTTATTATTAGAGTTTTTAACAAGAGATGCAAGATTTAGCAATGATAAACTTTCAAAAATGATTGAAGATCAAAGAAAGATGAACGGAGGAACTTATGAAAATCAAAATTTGAGAGGTAATAAAGAATTTGGTTATGGAAGTCCAAGTCTTACAACAGTTTATTACGATGGCGAAGTCATTTTTGGTGAAGGAATCAACAGACTTTATATCATAGATCAAGTGAGATTGAAAGATATAAAAACAATCAAAAGAGTGAGAGCTGGAATTGATAATGAGATTTATGTTGAATCGTTAGAAAAAAAATAATGAGTTAATGGTTAACACCGCTTCGAATATTTGACTCACCAAGTCTTTACAATTAGAAAAGTTATATTGTAGAATAATGTTTATTTAAAATTTACTCTTTCAACTGAATTCTAATCGGCAACGTATATTTCGTTGTCACTGGAATTCCTCTTTTGATTGCTGGATAAATTGCTGGAATTTTCTGAATACTTGCTGAAATAACACTATCCAATTTAGGAAGTTGATTTTTTATGATTTCGGAAGCATCCATTTTCTCAAATTGAATTTTTCCTTTTGAATCAATAATCAGAGAAACATTGACGATTTCATCAATAGAATCTTGAATGGTAAAAACTTGTTTTTGCAACTCCTCTCCTATTTTTTGATGAATTGTTGCTCTAAAACAATCCGATTTTGCTTCCTTTTCTATAATAGAATCACATATTTTAAAAGATGGAGAAAAATCGACTTCATTAAAATTGATAATGGTATCTAAAACTGGTTTTTGTTGTTTTTTTGAAAATGGGAAATTTTCGCACGAAGTGCAAAACATCAGTAAAATCAAAAAAGAAAAAACACGCACTATCATCATTATATTTATGGCGTGAATTTACTAAAATTTACTGAATTTAATCCAAGGTTTCTCCTTTCATAAAATACTCTTTTTTGATATCTTGAATTCTTCGATTTACAAAATCAGAAATTACTGTATCAGTATCACGAAAATTATCAATATATCTGACATAAAGTTTATACGCAGTCTTTTTTTCTTTGTAAAAATCGTCTGATAATTTTGCCCATTGATATAATGCTCTGTAATTTCTAGGATTTTCTTTGTATGCATTTTCAAATGCATCCATAGCATCTCTTGGTTTTTCTGTTTCAAAAAATACGCTTCCTAATCCGTAAAATTCTTCATCTCGACTTTTCTTTCCTTTTCTAGTGGCAAACATATAGTTCATAGTTGCACTTCTGTAATCCTTTTCTTTGAAAGCGATATGGCCCAAATACGTGTTGGCTTTGAAGTCCTCTTTGTCAACATTTGATAACTTTTGAAAATACTTTTTTGCTTTGTCTAGACTATCTAAATTAAAATAAACTTTACCCAACAAAGACAAACTATAGGTATCACTTTTATCAATCGTATCCAAATTCAATAATAAAGGAAGCGTTTCCATATATTTTTTATCTCTAAATAATTGATTGATTTTTATTCTATTGAGATTGATATGATTTTTATCCAACATCAATCCTTTGTCCACAAATAACATGGTTGAATCCAAATCTCCTAATTTAGCGAAACTAGAAGCTAAATGAGCAATTGCTTTTAAATGCAATGTGTCTTTTTTAAAAGTATCAATAAAACTATTGATCATTCTATCTCTGTCATTTTTCAAGGCATAAGCCAATGCTAAATGATACGAATAATTAGCATTTGAATTATCATTTTTGATCAATTGAGAGAACGTTTCAATAGCTTTTTCAGTTCTTTTTGTGGTCAGATATAATTTTCCTAATTGGTATTGTATCAACAGATTTAATGAATCCTTAGCCACCAATTCTTCATAAATAGGAACAGCCAAAGTTGGTTTTTCTATACGTTGATAGGCTTTTGCCAACTTCCATTTTGTATTGAAATCATTTTTAAAAGTCAATGCTTTTTCAAGTGAATTTGCAGCTTTTTTATCATCGTCAATCGATTCATAAATAACTGCCATTTTTAAGTTTGTTTCAAAACTTTGAGGCATTTTTTCTAAATGTTTCAATGCCAATTGATACCTGCCTTTTGCAAACAAACTATCAGAAACAGCAAAAGTTGAAGTTTGCGCTTCAACTTTTACAATTACAAATAATAATACAAGGATAATTTTCTTTTTCATAGATTTTTTTTAAAGTACATTTACAACAAATGGGATTGAATATTTTACAGCTACCTTTTTACCCTCATGTTCTCCAGGAGTCATTTTTGGAAGCGAACTTATTACTCTTATTACTTCTTTTTCAATATTTTCGTGAGGAGCTTTTACTACAATATCTTGAATATTTCCTTCAATATCAATTTTAAAACCAACAAATACTCTTTTCTTTCCTGATTCTAATTCTGGATAATTTTGAATTATAAAATTAGAGTCAAAATGTTTTTTTATATTTTTTGAAAAACATTCTTTATCACCATCATCACAACCAGGAAAAGTAGGTGCTTTATCTATTTTTAGGAACGAAATGTCATTAGACTCATTACTTTTTTTATTCTTCCCCAAAAAATTCATGCCCTTTTCTATAGTTCCATAAGCATTTCTACCTGTAGGCATTTTAAAAAATTTATAATGTATATTTTTTAAAATTTCTGGTCTGTTTTTATAATATTCTTTTTCTCTTTTTAAATAATTATTAAACTCTTCTTTTTCATTCGAAGTTAAATCATGAAAAGAAATTTCTTTTACTTCTTTTGGAAGTGTATCTCCCATATAATCGTCTAAATAGGTTTCTTCATAACCTTCAAAACTTACTAATTTACCAAAGCTATTTCTATATTTGGTTTGTAATTGTTTTTTTGACGAAACTTCATTGTCAATTGATCTTTCATTACAAGCACTATAAAAAAGCATGCTCAATAATACAGGAACCAACACCAAATATTTCAGTTGATTTATTTTGTGGGATTGCTTTTTTGTCATCATAAGAATTCGTTTTTTTAAATAAGAAGGTTTGTGAAATTGATTGATAAATGAAATATTTTCAACCTGAAACAAGCAAGACAATAAATTATTGATATACAGTTCTTTGGTATCGGATTTTGCTACAATAGCATCAGAAATGTATTCATGAACCAATGAAATTCGTTTTTGATATACATAAATCATTGGATTAAACCACATGACAATTTTTAAAATTTCAAACAACAATAAATCCATAGAATGTTTTTGCTGGCTATGTACTTTTTCGTGTTGAATGATTTTTTCGTGTTGATCTTTTGGAATGTCTTTTCCTAAAAAAATGTAATTAAAAAACGAAAAAGCAGTTGCTTGATTTGGAATAAAAATCAGCGTAAACTCAGCATGTTGAATGGTTTCATGCTTTTTGATGAGCATAAAAATTCGAACTAATTTTATTAAAAATAATACTGAAAAAAGGACAACTCCCATCCAAAAAAACAGGCTGACATAATTTATAGAAACATCCAAGGTAGTTTCTGAAAAGTTTCGTTGAATTGTTTTTTCGGGCGATAAAACGATTTCTGGTAAAACCACCATAAATTCTTGTGAAACCGTTTTTTGAAAACTCGGAATTTTTATCAACGGAATTAAAAAAGAAAGTATGGGCGTGAATACTAAATACCACCTGTTTTTAGTGAAAAATGTCTCTTTACTTAGGTAAAAATCATAAATGGCTAAAAACAATACTTGGTATAAAACAACCTGTAAAATATAATTAATCATCGCTTTTATTTTTAGTTACTTCTTTCAAAATAGATTCTAATTCTTTCACATTCATGTTATTTTCTTTGACAAAAAAAGACACCAAACTTTTAAATGAGCCTTCAAAATAACCATTCATCAATTTGTGCAAACTTTGTTTTGTGTACGTTTCTTTATCGATAATTGGATAATATACAAAACCTCTTCCAATGGCTTTGTGGCTCAAAAATTCTTTGGTTTCTAGTATTCTAATAATTGTGGAAACAGTATTATATGCGGGTTTTGGATTTGGTAATTGTTCAATTACTTCTTTTACTGTGGCTTCCTCTAAAACCCATAAAACCTGCATAATTTGCTCTTCTGCTTTAGTCAATTGCTTGTCCATTTTTCAACTACTTATTTCATTTATAGTGACAAATATAACTAAAATATTAGTTTGAACTAATTTTTTAGTTAAAAATATCAAAAAAAAACACCAAGAGGAATTGTATAAAATTCTATTGGTGTTTTTCTAAGATTGAAAAAATGTTTTTATTTACTCCTTTTCACTCATTTTTTTCACATAATCTGTGATGATCACAATTTGAGTTCCGTTTACTTTTCCTTCAATATATTTGGCATTTTCATGGTCTAAAGAAATTCTACGAACGGCTGTTCCTTGTTTGGCAACCATACTTGAACCCTTGACTTTCAAATCTTTAATCAACACTACAGAATCTCCAGATTCTAAAATGACGCCATTGCAATCTCTATGAATGATTTTTTCTCCTTCTTCCAAATGTTCACCTGAAAGTTGTGCAAAAGCCAATTCTGATTCATCCAAGTACATCATTTCTAGCAAATCTTTAGACCAACCTTCTTTTTTCAAGCGATGCAACATTCTCCAAGCCACCACTTTTACTGGCGAAAATTCACTCCACATAGAATCGTTCAAACAACGCCAATGATTTGCGTCAGTTTCAATAACGTTATCAATTTGAGTCACACAAGTTTCACAAGCCAAAACACTTCCATCAAAACCTCCATTTGAAACGGGTTTCACTTCATAAATCTGTAAATTTTCTGTTGATGTGCAAAATTCACATTGATTGCCACTTCTTTTTTTTAGGTCTTCTAATAAACTCATTTTTGATTGATTTTTGGCAAATGTACTGCTTCTTTTTATTTAATTTCTAACGATGTAAATTGAAAAGAAGTTCCATCAAATAAGCCTTTGTCTGATAATTTTAAAGACGGAATTACCAACAACGCCATGAAAGACAAGGTCATAAAAGGCGCTCTCAAAGTGCTGCCCATTTCTTTAGCCATTTTGTCAATTTCTGCGTACGATTTTCCAGTTTCTTGAGCAGATTTTTCTGACATAATTCCTGCAATTGGTAATGGCAGTATTTTTTCTTCAGAGATATTTACCGCACAAACTCCCCCTTTTTGCTGAATAATGAGATTTACAGCCCTACAAATAGCCTCGTCTGAAACTCCAACTGCAATAATATTATGAGAATCATGCCCCACTGAACTTGCAATAGCACCTTCTTTTAATCCGAAATTTTTGATAAAAGCAATTGATGGTGTTGAATTTTGATAACGATTTACAACGGTCATTTTCAAAATATCTGCGTTAATATTTGAAACCAAATTGCCATCTACAATCAAAGAATCAGATTCAATTTCATTGGTAACCAATTCACCATCCAACGCTTCAATGACTCTGATTTTTTCAGAAGCTGAATGAAATTCAAAATCTGACACTTTTTTAAAATCAACATTGAAATTGTTTACAATCTCAATAGCAACCGATTCAATAAAAGAAGTTCCGTTTTTCGCCACCAATTTTCCGTCAATATACGTTTCTAAAACATTGAAATCAGTCAAATTATTGACCAAAATAAAATCAGCTGCAACTCCTTTTTGCAACAAACCAACGTCTAAATTATAGTGTTTTAAGGGATTTATACAAGCCGCTTGCAATACTTTATAAACGTCAATTCCTTTCTTAACAGCTCTTTGACACAACTGATTGATATGCCCTAACAACAAATCATCTGGATGTTTGTCATCGGAACAAAACATCATATTTTCGAAATGTTCAGGCAATAAATCAATCAAAGCATCAAAGTTTTTAGCAGCACTTCCCTCTCTAATCAACACTTTCATGCCTTTTTGCAATTTCTCAAAAGCTTCTTCAAACGTAAAACATTCATGATCTGTAGAAATTCCTGCTGCAATATATTTTGTGATTTTTTCACCTCTCAAACCTGGTGCGTGACCATCAATGGGTTTTTGATTCTTTTTGGCGTGATTAATTTTTGCCAAAACTTCTTCATCATCAAACAAAACTCCAGGATAATTCATCATTTCTGCCAAATATTTGATGTCCGGGTTTTCCATCATTTTTTTGATATCTTCTGAATCAATTACTGCTCCTGCACTTTCAAAAGTAGTGGCAGGCACACAACTTGGAGCGCCAAAATTGAATTTAAAAGGTACTTTTTTGCCATTTTCAATCATAAATTCTACACCTTTTACGCCCAAAACATTGGCAATTTCATGCGGGTCAGAAACTGTGGCAACTGTGCCATGTGTTACAGCGATTTTTGCAAATTCTGACGGAACCAACATCGAACTTTCTATGTGAATATGCGCATCCACAAAACCTGGTAGAATATAGTTTTCAATGGTATGATTTGATGGTCGAATGTCCCTAATTTTTCCATTTTCAACCTCAATTTCTCCTTTAAATTGTGTCCGATTTTGAATGTCAACAATAATTCCTTTGATAATCATTTGTACTGAATTTTCACAAATTTACAAATTATAAAAGAGGGTTGTTGTGCGAATTCTCAACTTTATCTTATTTTTACTTTATGGAACAACAGGAAAATTTCATCGCTATTAAAAACAACTACGGATTTTTAAAACATCCGAATGAAAATAAATTTGAAAAATGGGCAAAAACACAACATTTTTCTTTGATTGAATTATTTCCAACCATTCATAAAACAGCCATTTGCCCTTTGGATGTCAGCATCAATAGCACTTGGATTGGTGGTGAGGAAGAGTTTAACAACTTGCCTTTTTTTGAAGAAAAAATAGAAAAACTACAAGCTGAAAATCCTGATAAAATCATTGCAGGTGGTTATTTAGAAAAACGTGCATTATACACCTCTTCTTTGTTTGTCAGAAAAATAAACGATGAATTTGATAGAAGAAATACGCATTTAGGAATTGATTTTTGGCTTCCCAAAAACACGCCAATTCATGCCATTATAGAAGGCGAAGTTGTGTGTGCTTCTGTGGATTTGGAACACAAAGGGTATGGAGGTTTGGTGATTTTAAAACATACTCTCGAAAACTTTCATTTTTATTCGTTGTATGGACATCTTTCCGTAAAAAGTGCTTTGAAAAATGTCATTGGAGATGTGATTAAAAAAGGTGAAAAAATTGCGGAATTGGGAGATGCCAACGAAAATGGAGATTGGGTTCCTCATTTGCATTTTCAAATCATGTTGACTTTATTAGAGTATCAAAATGATTTTCCAGGTGTGGCTTTTGAAAGTGAAATTGAATTTTGGAAAAATGTTTGCCCAAATCCGAATTTGTTATTTAAATTGGAAGGATTGTCATCAAAAAATAGTGCTTTTTAGCACATCAGGAAAATAATTAGTACTTTTAAAACCATCAATTTCAATATCAAAACCCATGTATAAAAATCTAATCTCATTACTTTTTTTAAGTGTTACTTTTGTCATAAATGCTCAAAAAAAAGAGGAAAAATCAACTGAATGGAATGTAAATAATCCTTATAAGGATTGGAAATTCAACACTTTTAAGCTCAGTACTGATGAAGGAACTTGGATGAATTTAGATGTTTCTCCTGATGGGAAAACCATCGTTTTTGATTTGTTAGGAGACATTTATTCGATGCCAATTTCAGGAGGAAAAGCCACCGTTTTAAGAGCTGGTTTGGCGTATGAAATCCAACCAAAATTCAGTCCAGATGGAAAATACATCTCATTTACGAGTGATGCAGAAGGTGGAGATAATATTTGGGTAATGACTGCTGATGGTAAAAATGCGAAATCCATCACCAAAGAAAAATTCAGATTGCTCAACAATGCTGTTTGGACTCCAGATGGAAAATCGTTGGTTGCAAGAAAACATTTTACGTCTGAACGTTCTGTTGGTGCAGGCGAAATGTGGCAATATCCACTTTCTGGTGCAGCAGGTTTGCAATTGACAAAACGCAAAAACGACCAACAAGATGTGAATGATCCCTCCATTTCGTCAGACGGAAAATACTTGTATTTTGCAGAAGACATGTATCCAGGAGGTGCTTTTGAATATAACAAAGATCCAAACAAACAGATTTATGTCATCAAACAATTCAATTTTGAAACGGGAGAAATCACTCAAATTACAGGTGGTCCTGGAGGTGCAGCAAAACCTGTCATTTCAAAAGACGGAAAAATGTTGGCGTTTGTGAAACGTGTGAGAACAAAATCAGTATTGTATATTCATGAATTGGAAACTGGAAAAGAATTTCCGATTTATGAAAATCTGAGTAAAGATCAGCAAGAGGCTTGGGCTGTTTTTGGGGTATATCCAAACTTTGCATGGATGCCAAATAACCAAGATATTGTGATTTGGGCGCAAGGAAAAATCAATAAAATAACTATTGAAACCAAACAAATTGAAAATATTCCTTTTGAAGTGAACGCAGATTTGAAATTAGCGGAAACACATCAAGTGCAAAGAAAGGCGTTTGAAGAGGAATTTACTTCGAAAATGATCAAAGATGTGCAAACTTCTCCAGACGAAAAAACAATCGTTTTTACTGCTTTGGGGCACATTTATAAGAAAAATTTGCCTGATGGAATTCCAACAAAAATTACCAATTTGCCTGATTTTGAAGCTGAACCAAGTTTTTCTGTAGATGGAAAATCGGTATTGTTTGTGACTTGGAATGATGAAAATTTGGGAGCGATTTATACAATAAATTTAGATGGTACTGGTTTGGAGAAAATCACCCAAGAAAAAGGAATATACAGAACACCAGTTTATAACAATTCAGGAACAAAAATCGCTTATAGAAAAGAAGCTGGTAATGGTGATCAAGGTTTTGATTATACCAAAGAAACTGGCATTTACATTGCAAATTTGGATGGAACAGCCCCAAAATTAGTCTCAAAATCAGGAGAATTTCCTTCATTTTCTGCTGATGATTTTAGAATTTTCTTTCAAACAGGAGGTTCTTTTTTTGGTGGATTGACTAAAAAATTACTCAGTGTTGACTTGGAGGGAAAAGACGAAAGAAGTCATGTTTCTTCAAAATTAGCCAACAGATTAGTGCCAAGCAAAAACAATACATGGATTTCTTTTATTCACTTGCACAAATTGTATGTTGCACCTTTATTTTTAAACGGAACTGAAATCGATTTGGACGAAAATACCAAAGCTTTCAACGTAGAAAGTTTGTCTAAAAACGCTGGAATCAACTTGCATTGGAATGAAAAAAACAGCACCGTTTTTTGGACTTTAGGAGATAAATATTATTCAAAATCGATTGAAAATAACACCACAAATCCGTTTGCAAAAACAAACTTATCTGCCATTGAAAACGTTGCAATTGACATCAATTTAACCACAAAATCAGACATTCCTGAAGGAAGAATTGCTTTTAAAAATGCACGAATTATTACGATGGATGGTGATAAAATTATCGAAGATGGCACCATTATCATCCATAGAAATAAAATTGAAAAAGTGGGCAAAACCAGTGCAATTACCATTCCTTCAGATGCAAAAGTTTTTGATATGAATGGCAAAACAATCATGCCTGGAATCGTGGATGTTCATGCGCATGTAGGTGCTTTCAGAAACGGTTTGAGTACAAAAAAACATTGGCAATTTTATGCAAATTTGGCTTTTGGAGTGACCACTTCTCATGACCCTTCAGTGCACACAGCAGCTGCATTTACGCTAGAAGAATTGCAAAAAAGTGGACAAACTGTGGGTCCAAGATTGTTTTCAACAGGATTTATTTTATATGGTGCAGAAGGCGATTTCAAAGCTGTTATTAACAATCTTGAGGATGCCAGATTTGCCATTGCAAGAACGAAAGCTTTTGGCGCAAAATCGATCAAAAGTTACAATCAACCAAGAAGAGAACAACGTCAACAAATCATGCAAGCAGCCAAAGAATTGGGTGTGAATGTGGTGCCTGAAGGAGGTTCCAATTTCTTTTCAAACATGAATATGATTTTTGATGGTCACACAGGAATTGAGCATAATATTCCTGTAAATCCTGTGTATAAAGATGTTTTAACGCTTTGGAAAAACAGCAAAACTGGCTACACTCCTACTTTAATTGTCAATTATGGAGGTATGAATGGCGAATTTGAATGGTATCAAAAAATGAATGTTTGGGAAAACAGCACATTGCTAAAATACACTCCAAGATATGTGGTGGATTCGCGTTCAAGACACAGAACAATGGTGCCTGAAGAGGAATATGAAAACGGACACATTTTGACTTCCAAAACAGTGACTGATTTGGCAAAATTGGGCGTAAAAGTAAATTTAGGTGCCCATGGTCAATTGCAAGGTTTGGGTGCTCATTGGGAATTGTGGATGCTGCAACAAGGAGGTTTGTCCAATCATGAAGCCCTAAAAGCGGCCACCATCAATGGTGCAAATTATATTGGAGTTGGAAATGAATTGGGTTCTTTGGTTTCAGGAAAATTAGCAGATTTAATCATTTTGGACAAAAATCCTTTAGAAGATATCAAAAACTCCAATTCAGTGATATATACCATGATCAATGGACGTTTGTACGATGTAAATACAATGAATGAAATAGGAAATTACACCACAAAAAGGTCTCCATTTTACTTTGAAAAGGAAGGATACAACCAAGGAGTTCCATTGAATTTTGACACCAACTCATTTATTGCGCCAACGTGTAGTTGTCATGAGTAAGTTCTTGGCTGAAGGCTGAAGGCTTTAGGCAGTAGGCTTTAAGCAGTAAAATTTAAAGGAACTATAAAATATACTAATTGTGTTTTAAAATTTTATTTATGGAATTAATTGTAAGTATCTTTTTAATAATCCATGGATTATATTCTTATTATGCTGTATTTAAAAATAAGAAAACAATTCATTTTGAATTACCTGTTACTTCTTACCTTTCAGAAAAGATTTTAGGCAAATACTTTGATAAGTGGCATAATTTTTTTTGGGGTACAATTCAACTTATAATTGGAATTGTTTCATTTATCTATTTTCTTAAAAAGTATTAATTCTTCTTTTTTTATTATAAAAGTTTTAAACTTAAATAGCAAATTTAAAATCAATCCCCAAATCAACACTCAAAAATAACCTCACCTTCAAAACTTTCGATCCACATGAAAAGGACTTACATCTAAGGAAGTTTTTTTATCGGAGATAATTTCTGCCACCAATTTTCCTGTTGCAGGACCCAAACTCCAACCCATCATGGCATGACCAGTAGCAAAAGTGGCGTTTTTAAATTTGGTAGATTTTCCTACATAAGGCAATCCATCAGGAGAACAAGGTCGCAAACCACATTGTGCATTTTCAATTTCTTGCGAATTAATTTTCAAACCAGCATAGTAATTTTCAGCAGCGTTTGCAATTGCTTTGACACGCACAGGATTGATGTGGTGATTGATGCCGCCAATTTCCATAGTTCCTGCAAAACGCGTAAATCCGTTCATGGGCGTTACTGCCACTTTTGCTTCCATCAAAATTCCTGGAATGCTAATATTGGTGGGTCTTTCCACATTAATTCGATAGCCTTTTCCTGCCTGAATTGAAATATTCAAGCCTAGCTTTTTGACAAAATTCTGTGTCCAAGAACCTGTGGCAAAGACGAATTCATCCGCAGTAAAATACTCTTGATTCACACGAATTGAAGTGATTTTATCACCTGAAAAAACAACATCCTCCACTATTTTGTTGGAATGAATCACTACTCCATTTTTCTCTAAGTATTTTTTCAATTGCGGCATGAATTCATTGGGGGTCATGTGCGCATCAGAATGATAATACACAGCACCTTTGACGTTTACATCAATATTTTTCTCGATTTTCTGAACGCCTTCTTTTGATAAATTTTCTACTTTCAATCCCAATTCTATGGCTTTTTTGCCAACGTTCCATTCTTCTTCTCCTGCTTTTTCGGTTTTGTAATACATCATCAACCCTTTGTGTTCATAAAAAAAATCAAACTCTTTGGAAGCATACATTTCCTCAAACAATTGTCTGCTGAACACAGTAATATCTTTGATAATAGGCATTGATTTTTCAACTTTTGAAGCAGTTGCCGATTTTTTAAAAGCCAACGCCCAATTTAAAAAATCAGTCTCCAATCTCGGTTTCACATAAAAAGGACTTGCAGGATTGAACATCCATTTGATCCCTTTTGAAATCATTCCTGGAGCAGCCAAAGAAACAATATGACTTGGCGAAATATATCCTGCATTGACATAAGAAGCACCACTTGAAAAATCAGATTGGTCAATTACAGTAACTTGATGTCCTTCTTTTTGAAGATAATATGCTGAGGACAAACCTATGATTCCACCTCCTATAATGATGATTTCTTTACTCATCTTTAATTTTAATTAATTGATTGCTGAATTGTTACATTTTCTCATTGCTACATTAATTCATTAAATAACGCTAAATCCAAAGGCATATGGATCATCTTCTGGGTCAATTGTGATGGTATTGTGACCATAAATTTTCGCCCAACCTTGAATACTTGGAATGATTGCCAACTTTCCACCAATCATAGTTTCTTGTTCAACGCAACCTATAAAAGTGCTTCCTATAAAACTTTCATGGATGAATTTTTCGCCAATTTTCAATTTCCCTTTGGCATATAATTGCGCCAATCTTGCTGAAGTTCCTGTTCCACAAGGACTTCTATCAATGGCTTTGTCGCCATAAAAAACGGCATTTCTTCCGTGTGAATTTTCAGCAATTGGGGTTCCTGTCCACAATAAATGAGTCACATTTTTGATGCTTTCGTTTTCAGGATGCACAAACCAATTTGGATATTTTTGGTTGATGCGTTCTCTAACAATTTGCGAATATTGAACAATTTTTGAAGCCGTAAAATCTTGAATTCCTGAAAAGTTTTTCTGAGGATCTACAATTGCATAAAAATTTCCTCCATAAGAAACATCAAAGGTAATTTCGCCCAATTCAGGGCAATCTATGGTTAAATTTTCGGCAGCTAAATAACTTTTGACATTGGTTAATTTTACCCATTCCACTTTATCTTTTTTCATGGCATACTCTATTTCAACCAAACCTGCAGGTGCTTCCATTTTTATTTTGCCCGGGATTTTGGGAGTAATTAATCCTTCTTCAATAGCAATTGTTATGGTGCCAATTGTTCCATGCCCACACATAGGCAAACAGCCAGAAGTTTCAATAAATAAAATAGCAAAATCATTCTCTGGATTGTGTGGAGGATACAAAATACTGCCACTCATCATATCATGACCTCTAGGTTCGAACATCAAACCTCTACGAATCCAATCGAATTCTTTTAAAAAATGAAGCCTTTTTTCATTCATGGTTTTCCCCACCAAATCAGGTCCTCCACTTTTAATCACTCTTACAGGATTTCCGCAAGTATGGGCATCTATACAAACAAAGATATGTTTACTCATTGTTAACTTTCTGTATGTAATTATTGATTCTTTCTTCTAAAATAGCCAAAGAAACAGTGCCTTGCTCTAAAATAACTTCATGAAAATCTCTAATATTGAACTTGTTTCCTAATTCTTTTTCAGCTTTTGTGCGCAATTCTCTGATTTTAATTTCTCCCATTTTATAGGATAACGCTTGTCCTGGCCAAGAAATATACCTGTCTGTTTCTGTATTGATTTCGTGCAATGAAAGCGCCGTATTTTCGGACATGTATTTGACAACTTGTTCTCTTGTCCAATTTTTTGCATGAATTCCTGTGTCCACCACCAATCTGCAAGCACGCCACATTTCGTAGGTTAATTTTCCAAATTGCTCATAAGGTGTTGTATAAATTCCCATTTCATCTGCTAAAAATTCGGAATACAATCCCCAACCTTCACCATACGCTGAAAGGTATAAATTTCGACGAAATTGCGGAATGGAATCCCCTAATTCATTGTTCAAACTCCCCTGTAAATGATGTCCAGGAACTGCTTCATGCACCGTTAATGCTGGTAATGTGTACAAAGTTCTACTTGGCAAATCATAGGTATTTACCCAATAATATCCTGGCTCTGTACTATTTTTTGAGGTTCCAATATATCGTCCACTTGTATATTTTGGCGCAATTGCGTCAGGCACAGGTGCAACCCCATAGGGTTTTCTTGGCAAAGTTTTGAAAAAACGGGGCAACTCAGCATCTACTCTTTTGGCAATATCTCTTGCAATCATTAAAATTTCTTTTGGAGTTTTTGCAAAAAACTGTGGATCAGTTCTTAAAAATTGAAAAAAATCAGCAAAACTTCCTTTAAATTTCAATTCTTCAATGATTTTTTCCATTTCAGCCTTGATTCTTGCAACTTCTTTCAATCCAATTTGATGAATATCTTCTGCTGAATATTGAGTACTTGTGGTGTAAAAATTGATTCTGTTTTGATAATATGCAACTCCATTTGGTGTTTGTGAAACACCTAAAGAAGTTCTTGTTTTAGGCAAATATTCAGTTTCAAAAAAAGCTTTAATCCGTTTAAATTGTGGCACAACTTTTTTCTCAATCGCCTCTTTTGCGGCTAATAAAATTGAATCTTTTTGTTTTACAGAAATACTTTCAGGCAATTTTTGAAAGGGTTGATAAAAAGGACTTTTTTGATAATCATCCACAATATGATCATTATAGGTAGATTCATAACCTATAAAAATCACTTTGGGTTGCGAAACTCCTTTTCGCAATCCTTCTTTTAAATTCACAAAATGTTGATCCACAAATGTTGGCAAAGCATTCAATTTATCCAAATATGATTTTGCTTGCCATAAATTATTGATGGGTCTGATTTGATAATTTAAACTGCTGTGAAAACCAGCATCAGATAAAAGTGGATTTAAATACCTTTCAAACTTGTAAAAATCAATGTCATCTTGCAATACAAATTGCAATAATTTGGTAGAAATTTGTTCAGTTTCCGATAATTCGGCTAATTGAATGCACTCAAATTCTTTTAAAAGTGAAGCTGCAAAATCGGCTTCAGCTTTATAATATTCTTTGGTATAAAGACCTAAAGGAAATTTTTGACGATCAAACCCTTCATGTTTTTCATACGATTTGATGATTTTTTCAAGCTGTTTTTTTGATGATTCGCATTTTCCAGTTGCATTCACATTGGAAATGAAAATAATAAAAACGAATAAAAAATAAGTTGTAAGGTTTTTCATAATTATATTTTTTCAGTGGTGCTAATTCCATCAACTTTTCTATTAATTCCTAACGGATTTTCATTCTGCAACTCTTTGGGCAACAATTCATTTGGCCAATCTTGATAACAAAATGGTCTTACCCAACGTTTGATAGAATTTACGCCAACAGCTGTAAATCTTGAATCAGTAGAAGCAGGATAAGGTCCTCCATGAACCATGGATTCACATACTTCAACTCCTGTTGGAACACCATTAAAAATAATTCGTCCAACTCTATTTTGCAAGGCTAAAATGATGTTTTCATAATTCTCAATTTCTTGGTCATCCGCAAGTATTGTTCCTGTCAATTGACCTTCTAAATGAGTAATTACGGTTTCCAATTCAGCTTTATTTTCACATTGAACAACCATAGAAAAAGGACCAAAAACCTCTAAGTGCAATGTTGGATTTTCTAAAAAAGTAGTTCCATCAACAGTTACAATTGCTTGTTGTGCAAAATTGTTTGAAACTTCCAGATCAAAATTTGCAACTACTGAAACATTTTTTTGAGAGATAATTTTGGTTTTATTGATTTCATACCCATTTTTAATAGTGGGATGCAACATGCAAGAAGGATGAATTTTTAGGATTTCGTCTGATAAATTCTTGATAAAACTTGTGAAAGCATCACTTTGAATTCCCAATATCAATCCTGGATTGGTGCAAAACTGACCTGTTCCTACCGTAATGGAATTTGCATAGGTTTTTGCGATTTCTTGATGTCTATTTTTTAATGCTTTTGGCAAAATTACTACAGGATTGATACTGCCCATTTCTGCAAAAACAGGAATTGGTTCCTCTCTTTTAGCAGCCAAATCGTACAAAGCTCTACCTCCTTTGAAGCTGCCTGTAAATCCAACTGCTTTCACTTTGGGATGTTGCACCAAAAGTTGACCAACTTCAATTCCGCTCGAATTCAAATTGGAAAAAACACCATTTGGCATGCCCATTTTTTGGGCTGCTTTTACAATTGCTGATGCTACTAGTTCACCTGTTCCAGCATGCATTGGATGCGATTTTACAATGACAGGACAACCTGCAGCCAAAGCTGCTGCTGTATCTCCACCTGCAGTGGAATATGCCAAAGGAAAATTACTAGCTCCAAAAACTACTACTGGACCAATAGGAATGAGCATTTTTCTGAGGTCAGATTTTGGCAAAGGCTCTCTTTTTGGTTGCGCCAAATCTATGGTTGCTTCCACCCAAGAACCTTCTAAAACTAGGTTCGCAAAACTACGCAATTGACCTACAGTTCTTCCTCTTTCGCCAATAGCTCTTCCTTCAGGTAATCCAGTTTCAGCACAATACATGTGAATTAAATCTTGGTCTAACCCTAAAATTTCATCAGCAATGGCATTTAAAAAAGCCGCTTTTTTAGCACCAGAAATTTTACTATATTCTTTAAAAGCTATCGAAGCTAACAAAACTGCTTCTTCAATTTCTTCTGAAGTTGCTTCTGTAAAAATAATTTCATTTTCTTGGTCTAATTCTGGATTAAACGTTTTAAATGTTTTATTTCCTTTGGCTGATACTTGATTTCCTATATAGTTTTTTCCTGTAATCATCTTTACTTATTTTCTAAATGCTCTTTTGTAAATTTACTATTTTGTAAGTATTTTTATGATGAGTGTATCTGTGATAATTGTTTAAAACGAAAGTTTGTCATTTTTGATTTTTATAAAAAATCAACTTATTAAATCTAAAACTTCAAGTCTTTCTTTCGCCAGAATGTATCTTGCATGTACATCGTCAATTTGCTGTTTTGTTAATTTCTTTCCAAAGGTTCGTAAACCTCCTGCAATATCATCGTGATGAATTCCCATAGACAACTTAAGATATTCCAAAAGTAGCGGTTGAGCATCTAAATACGACAGCGAATTTAAAGCTTGTGAAATTTTGTTTGCCTCAGCCCATTCTCCATTTAAAATATACTCCTGCATAGTAACACTAGCTTTTGGAAAGATACAACCTACACCCGTAATTCCACCACATGCTCCTGCAAGTCCTGCATGTACAGTAACTGTATCTACTCCTGCTAAAATTTTTAAATCTTTGTTCTCTAACATCAACGTTTCAATAATTGAAACATCTATAGTAGATATTTTAAGCGCAGTTACTTTAGGAAGCACAGAAAGCCTTAAGAGAAGGTCTGTTGATAGCGCATGATAACCAGCTGCATCAGGATTGTTATAAGGCATAATGGTTACATCTACTTCTTTTGCAATGGCTTCAGAAAGTGCAAAATACTCATACATTTCTTTTTCAGAAGGAACCGCCTTCGTTTTTGGTGGCATAACCATGACTGTATCAACTCCGACTGTTGCAAGTCCTTCAATTATTTTGGCAAGTTCATTCTTAGTTTCTGCTGAAGCTCCGCTGATCAACGGAACATTGTATTCTTTAGCAACCTCAGAAAGGGATTTAAGCAATGAAAGTCGCTGTTTGGTACTCAAATAACTATTCTCACCCAGAGTACCAGAACCGACAAGTCCGCTCATTCTGCTTCCACCCTTTCCTTGAACTTTTAAAATACCTGCGGCCAGTTTTTGCGTTGTATCAAAGTCAATTTCAAGACCACCTGATTTTGACTCTTTTAGCCATGTAAACACTGCAGGCATTACGCCTTCCCAATTGAATGTCATTGTAAATTGTTTTTTAATGCTTTAAAGTTATTGAAAATCTGTGAAAAATGGGTAAAAGAGATTCCTTATTTTAATTCCTACAAGGTTTTGAAAACCTTGCAGGAAAATATGATTTACATTTCCGATAATTCTTTTTGCAATTTTTTAGTCAAACCTTTAACTACTTCATCATAGGAATGATTGATGAGTTTTATTGCCAATTCGTCAGAAACATCTGCCGAATTTAGTGCAACTGTGTTCCATAAATTTTTATTCATGTGCCAACCAGGATTGATACCTTCATATTCTTCTCGTAATTCTAATGCCCATTCTGGATTGCATTTTAGGTTTATTTTTTGATTCCCTTTTTCCCAATCATCCAAACCCGCCAAAGCAAACATTTTTCCCATTACTTTGAATACAAGTGTGACTTCATCAAAGGGAAAATGTTCAGTAACCCCTTTTTTAGACAAACAAAAATCTCGAAATTGTTCAATGTGCATACAAATTGATTTTAAAAAAACGATAGAAATACCAACTAAAAAAAGTATCTTTCGATTCAAAAATACAATTCTTTTGCAAATGGAATCCAATTTTCTCGCACAAACTTCATTGATTACGTATGCTCCAAAAAAGCATGAAAAGAGCACTTTTAATGATATTTCTGAAATCTTATTAACGGATAATTCTGACGAAATTAAATGGCTGAACACATATGGATTGCATTTTAAAAATGAATGTAAAATGGTGGTTCAAAACTCGAATTTGGATGATTTTTTACTGAAATTATTGAGTGACGATGAACATCCTAACAAAGTTATTATATTGGATAATTTGATTTTTCTGACCATTCGTGTTTTAAAAACTGACGAAAAAAAATTAAATTCAGAACAAATGCTTTTCATGATTTCTTCTCATTTTTTGTGGAGTATTCAAGAAAAAAAAGGCGATTACTTTGGTTGGATTCGTGAGCGAATTGAGGCGAATAAAGGAGTTGTTAGAAAGAAAAAAAGTGATTATTTGTTGTTTTTGTTATTGGAATCTATTGTAGATAATTATCTAGAAACCTATCAAAAAAATGCTGCCATTAGTTCTGATAATTTGGATATTTCTAGAGTAAAACCAACACCTGAATTTACTTCATTAGTGGAGAAAAGAAAACAGGAATTGTTCAATTTCAAAAAGGCGACCTTGAGTTTGAGAGATGTTGTTATGAAACTCGAAAATATCGAAATTAAAGGTTTTAACACTAAATATTTTAGTGAATTGAAAGAACAAATTAACAATTTAATTACCAATATCGATTTTGAATTGCAAGAATTAGAAAGTAAAATCAACTTGATTTTCAGTATTCAAGGTCATCGTTTGAATGAAGTGATGAAAACGTTGACAATTTTGTCGGTAATTTTTATTCCGTTAACATTTTTAGCAGGAATCTATGGAATGAATTTTGAAAACATGCCCGAACTGAAATTTCAATACGGATATTTCATATTGATTGGAATTATGTTTTTGATTGGTATTTTAATTGTTTGGTATTTTAAACGAAAAAAGTGGTTTTAGGATGTTTTAAACTAAAATTTCAAAAACTTTCAGCAAAAAACTCCTTTAAAATCAACAAACTTTCTTTTGGATTCTCTTCCATTGGAACATGTCCTGAATTCTCAATAATATATAAGGTTGCATTTGGCAACAAATTATTCATGCGTTTTCCGTTTTCTAAAGGAATCCACTCATCTTTTGCACCCCAAATAAGTAAAGTTGGTGTTTGAATGCTTCTCAATTTATCAGAATTTTTGAATTCATTTGGAGTGAAATCCGTTTTTGCTCTGTCAATAAAAGCTTGTCTGTTCCCTTCTCTTAATGCCATTTTATGATATCTTTCAATCAACTCTGATGAAATTTTTGAATCATCAGCATACACTTCTTTGATGTTTTTTTCGATGAAAAATTTGGGTGTAAAATACAAGAAAAGAGAATTTAAAATGGGTGTTTTTGCCATTTTAAAAACGAAAGGTTGTGCTTTGTTTGTGGGCAAACCACTTGCATCTATCAAAATAAGTTTGGCAATTTTTTCAGGATATTCTGCTGTATAATTCCAAGCAATATTTCCTCCTAAAGAATTTCCAGCTAAATAACATTTTTCAATTTGTAATTTTGACAAAAATTGATGTAAAAATTTTGTGTAGTTTTTAATAGAATAATCTGCGTTTTTATTTGGACCTGTAATGCCAAATGCTGGCAAATCCATTCTGATGACTCTATAATTTTTGATAAGTTCTTGATTCCAAGCGCCCCAAGTGTGCAAGGAAGCTGCTGTTCCATGCAGTAAAACAATAGGAAAACCAGTTCCTTCATCTCTATAATGCACTTGCATTCCATCAATTTCAATGAATTTAGAATGCTTGCTTGCATAGATTTTTTTAAGTTCTTCAGGCGAAATATCTGAATAAATTCCTTGATAAATAAGCACTGAAATCAACAAAAAAACTCCTAAAAAAAACCGCTTTAAAAGTGAACCTCTCCTCATAAATTATGATAAAATTTCATATAAAATTGGTTTACTGGGAGTCGCATCATTTTCAAATGGAGCAATCATCAAATTCAATAAATATTCGCCATCTTTCACTTTGTTAGACACATAAATAAACTCCGTAATTGTAGCATCCATTCTCAGTTCGCCTGAAGTATTCCAAAAAGCATTGTGTGCCAATAATTCGCCATCATCTTTTTCTTTATCCACTGAAGGCAAATCAACTAACAAATGTTTGATGCCTTTTTCTCTTAAATAAATGGCAGTTTCCTCTAATAAATAAGGAGGATTTGTATTGGAATAACGCATTTGTTTTTTATCAATTCTTAAATTTGGTAAGGTTCTAATCACAACAGCATCTCTTTTTTTGTTTCTCAATGCGGTTTGCAATTGTTTTTGAGAAATGACAAAATCCTCTCCTCTAAATTCTGGAGCAACTGTAATTACCTCAGCTAGAAAAAAATAATGTTTTAAATTTTGATTGACAGAATGAACTTTTTCAGTAATATGCCCAACACATTCTGTATGCGTAATGTGCGAATGTGGATTGAAATGAATGTTGTTAAAATTGACTACAGCACCCTCAGAAACTAGAATTTTTTCACCATCAAATTCTTGTGGAAAAATGGTTGGATCTTCTATATACCAAGCATTTACGTTCTGCTTTTTTGGATCAATTGCAATTGAAATATCAATGGGTTTTGAAACATCTATTTGAATTTTTCTTGAATTGTATTCAATGGTTGCTTTCATTTTGAGGATTTTATTTGATGCTTTTCAAAGATAGTATTTAAGATTTTTATTTTGAATTTTTATTTTTTAAAAAAATCAAGCCAAATTCAACATGAATAAATCTGAAGCAATTCCATCTGATAAAAACTGACCTTTGTGAGTGGTTTTTAAAATACCATTTTCAAAAATCAACAATTCATCTTCTATGTATTTTTGGGATTGAATTGCCAAATAAGAAGCGTATTTTTCGCCAAAATCTTGGGTAATTTTAGCTATAGAAACACCCCAAATAGTGCGCAAACCTGTCATGATATATTCATTATATTTATCGGTTGTTGACAAGATTTCTCTTTCAATAGGCAAGCTATTTTCTTGAATAGCTTTGATATATTTTGCATTATTTCTTACATTCCAACTGCGCTGATTTCCGTCAAAAGAATGTGCTGAAGGGCCAATTCCAAGATACGATTTACCCAACCAATATCCTGTATTATTTTTACTAAAAAATCCTTCTTTGCCAAAATTGGAAGTTTCATAATGGATAAATTGATTTTTATCTAAAATATCCTTTAAAATATAAAATTGTGCTTGTGCTTTTTCATCATCCACATTTTTGATGATTCCCTTTTTAATGAAACTTGCTAAAGCAGTTTTAGGCTCCACAGTCAATGCATAACTTGAAATATGAGGAATCCCAAAACTCAATGCAGTATTGATATTTTCAATCCATTGTTCATTGGTACAATCTGGAATTC
The DNA here is from genome assembly GCF_015767435.1 of Polaribacter sp. BAL334. Taxonomy (GTDB): domain Bacteria; phylum Bacteroidota; class Bacteroidia; order Flavobacteriales; family Flavobacteriaceae; genus Polaribacter. Next base: position 269,283 of record NZ_JADWOV010000301.1, on the reverse strand, counting down.
CATATATCAAATCAATAGAAATATTTTCAAAATATTTAGTTGCAATTTCCAAACATTTTTTTGCTTCATCAGCATTGTGAGCGCGATTCATCAATTTTAAATCGTACTCAAAAAAAGACTGAATGCCAATACTTAATCTGTTGATTTTTGATTGAGAAAGTTCAATTATTTTTTTGTTTGATAAATCATCTGGATTTGCTTCCAAGGTAATTTCTGGATTTTCAACAACTTCATGATGTTCGTAAACAGCCTCCATAATTGAATTTATTTCACTGATTGACAACAAACTAGGAGTACCCCCTCCAAAATAAATGGTTTCAATAATGGTGTTTTCGAGTTCGTTTTTCCTGAGTTCAATTTCTTTAATAATAGCAGCAATCATTTCATCTTTCTTTTTTAAAGAAGTAGAAAAATGAAAATCACAATAATAACAAGCTTGCTTACAAAATGGAATGTGAATGTAGATGCCGCTCATTTTTTAACTCGTTTCTCATTTTGTTTCACAAAACTTTCCCAACCAGAATAATTGGTTGCACCTTCCACTTTTCCAGAATTGTAAAAATGACAAACTGCAGCAGCCAAACCATCAGTAGCGTCCAAATTTTTTGGTAAACTTTGAAGATTTAAAAGGGATTTTAGCATCAAAGCGACTTGCTCTTTGCTCGCATTTCCATTTCCTGTAATGGCCATTTTTATCTTTTTTGGCAGATATTCTGTTATTGGAATTTGACGAGATAATCCTGCAGCCATGGCAACACCTTGCGCTCTTCCTAATTTCAACATAGATTGCACATTTTTTCCGTAAAAAGGTGCTTCAATGGCAATTTCATCAGGATTGTGGGTGTCAATCAATTCAATAGTTCGTTCGAAAATATGTTTTAATTTTAAGTAATGATCATCGTATTTTGAGAGTTGCAATTCGTTCATTTGAATAAACTCCATCTTTTTTCCAACCACTTTAATGAGTCCAAAACCCATAATAGTTGTGCCAGGGTCAATTCCTAAAATAATTTTTTCTGTTATCAAAAAATGGGATTTAAAATAATGCTTTTAACAAAGAATCTGCATTGAACCACAAATATAAAACCACCACCAATAAAACGACTAAAAACAATCCCTTTATTGATTTTTTCTCTTTTTTCCTTCCAAATTTTCGTCTGAATTCCATCTTGTAGTTATTGAAATAAGTACAAACTTAATCAATAATTTTTTAAAAATATTTCAAAAAACCAACAACTAACAACTAAAGACTAAAAACTATTTTACTCCTCTCAACATTTCTCTCTTTCCTGGTGGTCCTTGCAATTTTTCAATGGTAAATCCTACAGATTGCATTGCTCTTCTTACACTTCCTGCTGCAGCATACGTTACTAAAATCCCATCGTTTTTCAATGCTTTGTACATTTTTGAGAAAATTATTTCCGTCCATAATTCTGGTTGAACTCTCACACCAAAAGCATCAAAAAAGATGATATCAAACGTATTTTCATCCGTAATTTCATTGAAAAATTGCTTTCTTTTCGTCAATGAAAAATTAGTTGAAATCTGAAATTTTTCTTCCCAAGAAATAGCATGCATTTCCTCAAAAATAGCTTGAAATTCTTGTGCATTTAGTTCCGAAACATAATTGAGTTGTTGAATTTCTAAATCTTCAACGGGATACGCTTCAACTCCCACATAATCAATGTTTTTTGTTGATTTTTTTGCTTCTAAAAAAGTAATAAATGCATTCAATCCCGTTCCAAAACCAATTTCTAAAATCGAAATTTTATCAGAGGAAATGGTGCTAAAACCATTCTTTATAAACACATGTTTTGCTTCTTGAATAGCACCATGTTTTGAATGATATTGTTCATTCCATTCAGGCAAATGAATCGTAGTTGAACCATCAGAAGTGATGCGTATTTCTCTTTTCAATTTGTTGAAATTAGCAACTTTTTAATTTTTGGAATCGGCCCAATACACGTTGTTTTGTGACAAGCAATACAACTATTGATCGTTTTATTGTGCATTCCTTTCATAGAATCTGTTGAAGACAACAGCATTTCCTCATACGATTTTATATAAATTTCGGAAAAACCTTCAAATGCTGCGTTTCTATCTGAAGGATCTGTAAGTGTTGCAGAATGGATTTTTAAAAATTCACTAGGGAATTCCTTAGGTTTTTTACCTTCTAAAATGAGTGCTTTGTTTTCTAAATTTAAGGCATACATTTCAAGCATTAAAGCAGCCATTTCTGACTGCTTATAGGTGCTATTTTTTGTTGAATTTGATTTTTCTTTGTCCTTATTTGAACAACTTAACCCTAAAATAATGAATAAAAAAAGAACAGCTTTTTTCATTATTTTTTCATTAAAACGCCATTGGCTTCAAAAGCAAATTCCTTTTTTGGAGTTGTAATTTTGGCAATTTCTTCAGCAGATTTCCCTGCATCTTCTGCATAATGTTTTAAATCATCTACAGAAACTTCAGTTACATAGGCTTTACCTTCTACAATTACTTCACGATCTTTTGAATCTAAAGGCATAAAAAAACCATAGTCTTTAAAACGAACCATTGTTTCTGTTTCTAAATTTAAAGGAAGTTTCATCCAACATCCCTTTTTAGAACACACTTCTTTGATAGAAGAGGCAAATTTAACATTCAAAGTGTCACCAACTTGTAATGAATTGAATTTTGATAACATTTCAGCAGATGAAAGTGCATCATTCTCAGAAATAACGGCTCCAAAAGAGTCAAAACTTGCAGTAGTTTCAGGAGTTTCTGTAGCTTTTTTTTCTGATCTTTCATTTTTACAAGCAGTAAAAACTAGCAAAGCAACTAGAATTGTTTTTACAATTAATCTCATGTTTTTTGATTTTGATTTATTTTTTACAAAGGTAGGAAATTTAAAAAACAAAGCGTTTTTTTAAGGCTTTTTCAGATAAATAATTTATGTAACTTTGCAGCAATTATAAAAATTAAAATTCTATAATGACAACTCAAATAGAAATTCAACGCATAGAAAAATCGAAGATAACCTCAGTAGATTTTAGCAATTTACCTTTTGGTAGTGTTTATTCTGACCACATGCTAGAGTGTAACTTTAAAAATGGCGCTTGGGAAACTCCCGTAATTAAGCCATTTTCACCAATTTCACTAGACCCATCTTCGAAGATTTTTCATTATGGACAATCCATTTTTGAAGGGATGAAAGCCTATAAAGATGAAGCTGGAAAAACCTTGCTTTTCAGACCTTTAGATAACTGGAAACGATTGAATAAATCAGCTGAACGTTTGATGATTCCTCAAATTCCTGAAGAGATTTTTATGGAGGGTTTAAAAGAACTTTTAAAAGTTGATAACGATTGGATTCCAACAAACGACGGAAGTTCTTTATATATAAGACCATTTATGTTTGCAACTGGAAATGGGTTTCACGCTTCACCAGCTAATGAATATAAATTCATCATTGCAACTGCACCTTCAGGAGCTTATTTTGCCGGAAAAGTAAAAGTATTAATAGAAGAAAAATATGCACGTGCTGCGAATGGTGGAGTAGGATATGCAAAAGCTGGTGGAAACTATGCTGCGCAATTTTACCCAACACAATTAGCGATGGACAAAGGCTATAATCAAGTTATTTGGACAGATGATAATACGCATCAATTTATTGAAGAAGCTGGCGCTATGAATATTTTTATTCGTATCAATGATACCTTAATAACGAGTCCTACAAGTGATCGTATTTTAGATGGAATAACCAGAAAGAGTATTTTACAAATTGCAGAAGATGCTGGAATTCAAACAGAAGTAAGAAAAATTTCAGTTGGAGAAGTTGTAGAAGCAGCAAAAAATGGTAATTTAAAAGAAATGTTTGGTGCAGGAACTGCTGCTGTAATTTCGCCAATTGCTGGTTTTGGATATCAAGAAAACGATTATGAATTGCCAGTTTTAGAAGATTCTTTTGCTTCTCAATTGAAGAAAAAAATAACTGACATTCAAACCAATAAAGCTGCAGATCCTTATGGATGGAGGGTTTTTGTTGATTAATTTTATAAAATCATAGTGAAAGCACCAATCAAAAGTTGGTGCTTTTTTTGTTTCATAAATTTTGAGTACCTTTCAAATCATAAAATCTATCTGATGAAAACATATCCAAAAGAAGACATCAAAATTGGTTGGGAACCAGAAAAATGTACACATTCTGCGAATTGTGTGAAAGGATTATCCGCAGTTTTTAAACCCACTAAAAAACCTTGGATTCAGCAAGAAAACGCTACAAAGCAAGAAATTATTGATCAAGTTGCAAAATGCCCTTCAGGAGCTTTGAGTATTGTTCGATAATTTGGGTTGAATAAAAAATTTATTGACTATTTTGTTTTTCTAACAACAAATATAAAAGTGAATCGTTTGCTACATTTTAAACCGTTTTTTCTTTAAAAAACAACATTTAATCACTCAATGATAATTTCAAATTTTAAATCAATTGCTATCCTTTTTTTAAGTGTTTTATCACTAAGTTTTCAAGCTCAAACAAGAAAAGTCATCACATTAAAAGAAAACTGGAAGTTTCAAAAAGGAATTATTGAAAATGCACAAAACATCACTTTTGATGATGCAAAATGGCAAAAAGTTTCTGTGCCTCATGATTGGGCAATTTATGGTCCTTTTGACAAAGAAATTGACAAACAAAATGTGGCAATTACTCAAAATGGAGAAAAAATTCCAACAGAAAAAACTGGCAGAACAGGCTCCTTGCCTCACATAGGAACAGCTTGGTATCGCAATGAATTTAGTCTTTCTACAATTGAAACTTCGAAAAAAATCATGTTGCTTTTTGAAGGTGCAATGAGTGAACCTGAAGTTTTTATCAACGGAAAAAAAGTAGGTGAATGGAAATATGGATACAGTTATTTTTATTTTGACATTTCAGAAAACATCATTGAAGGTAAAAATACAATCGCTGTAAAACTCACCAATAAAGAATTTGCTTCAAGATGGTATCCAGGAGCTGGTTTGTATAGAAATGTTCGTTTGATTATCAAAAATCAAGAGAGTATTGCTCAATGGGGAACTTTTATCACAACACCTTTTGTGACAGATTCTCTCGCCAAAATCAATATAAAAACAAGGATAAATTCAGATAAAGGATTTGTAAAAACAACCATTTTTGATGCTGAAGGAAAAACATTAATTTCTAAAGAATCAAGTACGATTTTTGGACATGAATTTGAACAAAATATTCCACTAGAAAATCCAACATTATGGAGTCCTGAAACTCCTTATTTATACACCGCAAAAACGGAATATTTCGTCAATAACAAACTTTCTGATGAAATAACCACGCGTTTTGGTGTTCGGAAAATTGAATTTACTCGCGAAAAAGGATTTGTTTTAAATGGAGAAATCACCAAATTTAAGGGCGTTTGTTTGCATCATGATTTAGGTCCATTAGGAACTGCTATCAATATAGCTGCTTTAAAAAGACAGATGATTATTCTAAAAGATATGGGCGTGAATGCCATCAGAAGTTCGCACAATATGCCTTCTTTTGAGCAACTAGAATTGGCAGACGATATGGGTTTTTTATTTTTAGCAGAATCATTTGACGAATGGAAAAAACCCAAAGTAGAAAATGGTTACAATCGATTTTTTGATGAATATGCTGAAAAAGACATCGTAAATTTAGTTCGTGCAACCAGAAATCATCCATCAATAGTTATGTGGAGTTCAGGAAATGAAGTGCCTGATCAATGGGGAACTGAAGGCGTAAAACGTGCCAAATGGTTGCAAGATATTTTCCATACAGAAGACCCAACAAGACCAGTAACTGTTGGAATGGATCAAGTAAAAGCAGTGATGGAATCTGGTTTTGGTGCCATAATGGACATTCCAGGATTGAATTATCGTGTTCATTTGTATGAAGAAGCGTATGAAAAATTTCCTCAAGGATTTATTTTGGGTTCTGAAACTGCATCCACTGTGAGTTCAAGGGGTATTTATAAATTTCCTGTAGAAAAAGGGTCTATGAAACAATATGACGATTTTCAAAGTTCGTCTTATGATTTGGAATATTGCAGTTGGTCTAATTTGCCTGAAGACGATTTTATTTTGCAAGATGATAAACCTTGGGTTATTGGCGAATTTGTTTGGACAGGTTTTGATTATTTGGGCGAACCAACTCCTTATGACGAAAAATGGCCTTCAAGAAGTTCGTATTTTGGCATGATTGATTTGGCAGGAATTCCAAAAGACCGCTATTATTTATACAGAAGTAGATGGAATACCAAAGCCGAAACTTTACACATTTTACCACATTGGAATTGGGAAGGACGTGAAGGAGAAAAAACGCCTGTTTTTGTGTATACCAATTATGAAAGTGCTGAACTTTTTGTGAACGGAAAAAGCCAAGGAATTCAGAAAAAAATCAAAAATGGAAATCCACAAGAGCGATATCGTTTACTATGGAATGATGTCATTTACGAACCAGGAATTTTAAAAGTAGTTGCTTTCGACAAAAACGGAAAAGCTATTGCTGAAAAAGAAATGAAAACTGCTGGAAAACCACATAAAATAGTCTTAGAAACTGATAGAAAAACCATCAAATCTAATGGAGAAGATTTGAGTTTTGTGACGGTTTCTGTAGTGGATAAAAACGGAATTCCTTGCCCAACAGCCACCAACCAATTGCAATTTGAAGTAACTGGAAAAGGTACTTTTAGAGCTGCTTGTAATGGTGATGCAACTTCATTAGAATTGTTTCATTTGCCAACGATGAAATTATTTAGTGGAAAATTGGTTGTTTTGGTAAAATCCACAAAAGAAGCTGGAAAAATTGAATTGAAAGTTTCAGGAAAAGGCTTGAAAAAGGGAATTATTGAATTGGAAGCTGTTTTAAATGATTGATTTTAAAATTAAAGTAATGATTAAAAAATCTCTCATCATTTTTCTACTCCTTTTATCATTCTCGACTTTTAGTCAAGATAAAAAAAACGAGGTAGATTTGATAAAAACCACCATTGAAAATTATTACAATGGATACATTAATAGAGATTTTATGCTTTTAGAAAAAGCATTTGATCATCAAAATGGAACAATGAAGGTTCCCATTTTAAAAGATGAAAAAATCATAGGTTTCCAAAATCATTTCTTTAAAGATTTAATTCAAAAATGGAGTTCTAGAGAGAAATTATCAGATGATGTTTTAAAAAAATGTGCTTTGACTATTTTGAATATAGATATTGTTGATCAAAAAATAGCAAGTGCAAAAATCAGTATGAAAGTGGATACAATTACTTATATCGATATTTTATCACTCCAAAAAATAAATCAAAATTGGAAAATCACTAATAAGATTTTTGTGATTGAGCAATGATTTTTATTTATTCAAAATTTCTTCAATATTTGGTTTAAAATAATTAGGTCCTTTTAACACTTTTCCATCTTCTCTGTAAATGGGTTTGCCATCTTCACCCAATTTACTCATATTACTGCGTTGAATTTCATTGAAAACTTCCTCAATTTTGTCTTGCATTCCATGCTCGATAATAGTGCCACAAAGAATGTATAACATGTCTCCTAAAGCATCTGCAACTTCCACCAAATCGTTATTATTTGCAGCTTCTAAATATTCTTCGTTTTCTTCGCGCATCAATTTATAGCGCAATAATTTTCGGTCTTCGCCAATATCAACTGTTGGTTTTTGTTGAATATTCAGTTTAAAAGCTTCATGAAAATCGGTTACTGCTTGTATTTTATCTTTCATTTTTTAGATGGATTTTAGACTATTTTTAACAATTGAAAAATAGCATTCTTTCTTGATTTAATTCGTAATTTTGCATTCGAAAAATACAGAAACTTTTTTAAAAGAAGTCTGATTTTTTTTAAAATCAATTAAGAATTATAGCTATGTTTTTAAGTGCCTTTTTTTCTACTGGAAGAATCATTTTTATCCTCTTTTTTGTGATTGCTTTTACTTCAGTTTTAGTTTGGAGTTATAAAAAAGACATCAAAAATCACGAGCGTTATTATAAAAATGCAGGTAAAAAAGTAGCTATTTATGGTGGAATTATCATCGCTATTTTTGTGGCTCTGAGAATTATTTTCGGAAACTAATTTTCAATAATTAGGGTTTTTATCAACATTTTACTTGCATGAGTCATGAAATTTAAAGCAATTTCTTGTATGATCATTGACCATTCCAACTGCCTGCATAAAAGCATACATGACTGTTGAGCCCACAAATTTGAATCCGCGTTTTTTCAAATCTTTAGAAATTTTATCAGAAATTATAGTTTTTGCAGGAACTTCTTCTCTTTGATGACAACAATTTACTATTGGTTTTCCATCAACATAACTCCAAATAAAGCTAGAAAAAGAACCAAATTCTGCTTGAATTTCCATAAATAATTGTGCATTTGTGATGGCACTTTGAATCTTCAAACGATTTCTGATAATTCCCTCATTTTGCAATAATTCTTGGTACTTAGATTCAGAATATGTGGCGATTTTTTGGTAATCAAAATCATCAAAAGCTTTTCTGAAATTTTCTCTTTTATTTAAAATTGTCAACCAATTCAATCCTGCTTGAAAGGTTTCAAGCAACAAAAATTCGAATAAAATGGCATCATCAAAAACAGGAACTCCCCATTCATGATCATGATATTCTTGATAGATTTTACTATCTGTGACCCAAAAACAACGATTTTTCATATTATTTTGCTTTGATTGGTTTGATTGCTGTTTGACGTTCATTTACATATTCAAAAAAATCATCTCCAAAAAATCCAGCTTCCTCCAACATAATTCTGATGTCTTTGTTCCATTCTTTGATGAAAACTGTGGTATTTAACTCAATAGCATACACTGTATTTTTTCGCAAAGCGTAATCACCTGTAAAAGGCACACCATTTTGTGAATCCCACATGCCAATTGTGGTTCCTGCACTGTGCCCAAAAGTACCTAAAGGATGTGTGTAAATTGAGGGCCTTAATCCTTCATTTTTTCCATCAGCTAAAGATTTTGACAAAATTTCATTTCCAGTTTTTCCAGATTTCATGTTGGATGTAAGCAAGTCTTGTACACGATTTCCTTTTTGAAAAGCTTCTTTCAAAAAAGAGGGAACTTCATTTTCATTTGATTTTAAAACATATGCATGTTGCTGACAATCAGTATTTAAACCTATATAAGTAATTCCAAAATCACAATGTAATAAATCGCCTTCTACAATAATTTCTTCTTCTTTTTGTTTCGAAAAAGATTCGATATGCGATTTTAATGGGTCATTTTTTCTTTGGACATCAATAGTGGGATGAAACCAAGTTTCTAAACCCAAATCAGTCACTTTTTGACGTAAAAACCAAACCACATCTTCAGTAGTTGTGATTCCGGGTTTGATCATTTTATCAGAAAAAGCTTCATCAATAATGTCATGCGTAATTTTTACTAAATCTTTGAAAAGCAGCATTTCTTTTGCTGTTCTGGTTTCTATCCAAGCAATAGCCAAATTTTCTGCAGACACAATTTTTGAATGAAATGCTGTTGGTAAATTCTCTAAAAATTCTTCATAATCTGTTTTTACCAAACCATCAGCCAAAGCAAAGTGTTTTGAGAAATTCATTCCTATTTTGTTTGGATTTTTCTCTTCGATAATCGCCGTTAACGCTTTCCATTGATCAGGTTGTTGTTCTTTATTCCAAGCTGATTTGATACTTTTTCCAATATCATATCTTGCAACTGCCAAACGTTCTAATGTATTTTTTTCTTTGTTTCTATAAAAAACAATGATGGTTCTTCTACGAGCATTTAACCAAGTTGCAGGCAACATGGTTTTCAAAACAGGATCTTCATTATACTCTCTTGAAATCAACAACCACATATCAATACCTGAATCGTCCATTAATTTTGGTAAAAGATTTGAAAAACGATCTTCCAAAAGTTCGTCTTTCAAAATAGCACGTTCTTTTTCCGATAAAATAGTAAATTTTGGAATTTCATTGTTGTTTTTTTGACAAGAGAAAGAGCCTAAAATTATACAGATATAAAGAATTTTTTTGAGCATAACATTGATTTTAAAGATTTTAAAAATACTGTTAAAAGAGATGAAAACCAATCGAATTTGAAATATTTTTTGCAAATTTACAGTACTTAATTCATTTGTAAGATGAAAATCCTAAAACCACTTGTCCTATTTTCTTTAATTTCTCTTATTTTATGGAATTGTAGTTCTGTGCCAATTTCAAAAAAAACGATTGAAAAAGAGGAACCTGTTGTAATTGCAAATGATAGTTTAGAGTATGAAATTATCATTATTGATCCTGGATTCAACTATTTTTTGAACGCTGTTGCTCAACCTGTTGGTTACTACACTCAAAATTATATGGAAGTTCGAAACATTGCTTGGGTGACAACTTGGAACATGAGAGCACAAAATCCATTACAATACAATCCAAATATCTACGAAAATATCATTGATTATCAACCAAATATTGATTATGGCTATGAAGTGAATTATAAATTATTCAATTATTTTTTGTTTGCTCAACAAAAATATAGAATGAATTTAGGAGGTGGATTTACGAATATTAGAATTAATTAGATTTTTTCTGATATTTAAAAAAACTATAATCGTATTTGTTTTTTTCATCTGCCTTAAAATCCTCTCTTGAAATTTCTTCCCAAATAGTTATATCAATTTTTGGAAAAAAAGCATCAGCATCAAATTCGTGATGTACCAAAGTGATTTCTAAAAAATCAACAACATTATTCTCAAGGGCTTGCCTGTAAATTTGTTCTCCACCAACAATACAAACAGTTTTTTCGTTTTTACAGATTTCAATTGCCTCTTCCAAACTTGAGGCTGTCAAACATCCTTCTTGAAAATACTCTTTATTTCTAGTAACTATAATTGTAGTTCTATTAGGCAAAGGTTTGCCAATAGATTCATATGTTTTTCTGCCCATAATGATATGATGACCTGTAGTCAATTGCCTAAAATGCTTTAAATCGGCAGGTAAATGCCAAATCAAATCATTGTTTTTTCCTAAAGCATTGTTTTGAGCAATGGCAGCAATAAGTGTAATCATAAATTATTTGACGGTTTTAATCTCTGTAAATTTTAATTGTAAAGGAATTGAAAATGTTACAGACACTTCTTTTCCTGCTTTCATAGCTGCTTTTTTGATGCTGAGTTTTTCAAGAATTTTGTTTAATTCTACTAATTGTAAATTGTTGAAATCTGAGGTATTTTCAATAAGTAATTTACCATCAAAAGTTGCCAATAATTTTAAACTAAGTGGCGAACTTGATTCAAAATGAATTAGCTTTTTTGCATCCATATTTGTAATAAAATACTGCTGCAATTTTGCTTGAAAAACTACTAATTTATTTTTTTGCGAATGCTGAAATTCAATTTGATAAAAAACAGGAAATTCCTCAACATCATTCAAAGAGTAAATTTTAGTATTCTCTTGAGAAACTATTGAATTAAAAAATAACGTGTAAAAAAATAGGAAAGTTATTCTCATGCTTCAAAAATAATGCAAAAGTGTTCAGATTTGATGTTTTTTATCATTTTTGATAAAAAAAATACTGTTTACGAAACCGTTTTAGGAGCAAAAGTGCTGAAAATCAATGAAAAAAAAATTCATAAGATTTTAAAAATCCTACAATTTAACAATTGTTTTATTCTGAATTGTGAGGTTTTTGAGTGAAGATTTTACCAAACTCGCAAATCGAATCAATTCAACATCAATAAAATTTGCCATCACAAAGTTCTTATCTAATTTTACCTCGATAATTTAAACATAAAATTATGGCTATCAAAAAACAATTTTTAAAAAGCAAACCAGTTTGTAAAGTAACTTTTTCTATACAACCTGAAAACGCAGAAAATGTTGCAGTTGTAGGAAGTTTTAATGGTTGGGATGAAAAAGCAACTCCACTTAGCAAATTGAAAAATGGTACATTTAAAGGTACAGTCGATTTAGAATCTGGAATTTCTTATGAATTCAAATACTTAGTTGATGGTGACTATGTGAATGATGAAGAAGCTGACAGCTATGCTTGGAGCGATTTTGCTGGAGCAGAAAATAGCGTGTTGAGTTTGTAAAAAAATTAAAAAGAGCTTTCTAAATTTAGAAAGCTCTTTTTTTTATTTGTTTTTAAACCGCAACAATTCCTTTGATGTGAGGATGTGGATCGTAATTGAGTAATTCAAAATCTTCGAATGTAAAATCTTCGATATTTTTTATTGCTGGATTGATTTTCATAGTTGGCAAAGGCCTGATGTCTCTTGACAGTTGCAATTCCAATTGTTCAATATGATTGTTATAGATATGAGCATCACCAAAAGTGTGAATAAATTCACCTGCCTCGAAACCACAAACTTGTGCTATCATCATCGTAAACAATGCGTAAGAAGCAATATTAAAAGGGACTCCTAAAAAGATATCAGCACTTCTTTGGTATAATTGGCAAGATAATTTACCATCAGCCACATAAAACTGAAAAAATGCATGACAAGGAGGCAATGCTGCTTTTCCATTAGCTACATTTTCAGCAAAAGATTTGGAGGTATCTGGCAACACTGATGGATTCCAAGCAGAAACCAACATTCTTCTTGAATTTGGATTCTTTTGTAAAGTTTCAATGACTTCTTTCAGCTGATCAATTTCATCACTATTCCAATTGCGCCATTGATGACCATAAACTGGACCTAAATCACCATTTTCATCTGCCCATTCATTCCAAATTCGGACACCATTTTCTTGTAAATAATTGATATTCGTATCACCTTTTATGAACCATAATAACTCATAAATTATTGATTTTAAATGCAATTTTTTTGTGGTTACCATTGGAAAACCTTCACTCAAATCAAAACGCATTTGATAGCCAAAAACACTTTTTGTTCCAGTTCCAGTTCTGTCTCCTTTTTCATTTCCGTTTTCTAAAACGTGTTTTACTAAATCATGGTATTGTTTCATAATCCTTCATTATTTGTGTAAAAATAAAAAAGCATCAATAAAAATTCTTGATGCTTTAAAAAAAATTCTTAATAAGTTATTAACCAATAATCATTCCTGCAATGGCAGCAGACATCAAAGAGGCTATTGTACCACCAATCAATGCTTTCATTCCAAATTCAGATAAGGTTTTTCGTTGTTTTGGTGCTAAAGATCCAATTCCTCCTATTTGAATTCCAATGGAAGCAAAATTGGCAAAACCACACAACATATAAGTTGCCATGATAATCGATTTATCATAATTTAAATGAACAGCACTTGCGATATTTTTCAAATCAGCCAACTGAATATAAGCAATAAACTCACTTGCAGCCAATTTAATACCTAATAATTGCCCCATCAAAGCCATGTCTTCTTTAGCTACACCAATCAACCACATTAAAGGTGCAAATAAATATCCCAAAATAGCTTCAATAGAAAAAGTTGTGTACGCAGTATTTTTTGCCATCCAAGAATTCAACGTTGTAAGTTCTCCTACCCAACCCAAAATTCCGTTTAACATGGCTATAATTGCTACAAAAACCAATAACATTGCTCCAACATTTACTGCCAATCGCAAGCCTTCAGTAGTTCCATTTGCAATAGCATCCAAAATATTGGAACCAATTTTTTCTTGAGATACACTAACATCAGTATTTACTTTTTCAGTTTGTGGATATAAAATTTTTGAAATTACAATCGCTCCAGGAGCTGCCATTACTGAAGCTGCCAATAAATGTTTCGCAAAAATCAACTCTAAAGCTTTATCACCTCCACCTAAAAATCCGATATAAGCTGCCAAAACAGCACCTGCAACAGTAGCCATTCCACCAATCATGACCAAAAGCATTTCAGATCTGTTCATTTTTTCCAAATATGCTTTGATTAAAAGTGGCGCTTCAGTTTGACCAAGAAAAATATTTCCTGCAACTGATAAACTCTCCATTCCCGAAATTCCAAGGAATTTGGACAATGCTATTGCCAACCATTTTACTACTTTTTGAATGATTCCAAGATAAAAAAGTAAGGAGGTTAATGCTGAGAAAAAGATAATTGTAGGCAAAACTTGGAAGGCAAAAATGTATCCAAAAGTATTCATATCTGCTACTAAACCTTCAAACAAAAACTTACTTCCAGCTTTGGTATATTCTAAAATAGAAATGAAAATTCCTCCAACAAATTCGAAAATACTTTGAATAAATGGCACTTTCAAAACTCCAATTGCAATGATCAATTGTAATGATAAACCAATTCCAACTTTTTTCCAATCAATCGCTTTTCGATTACTACTGAATAAAAATGTGATGATTATCAACACAAACATTCCTAAAACGCCTCTCCAAAGACTTTCAATTGAAAATCCTTGACTAGGTTTTATTTCATTTGAAATAGTATTTTTAGAAATTTCTGATTCGTTTGGAACATTTTTTTGTGCAGCAATGGAAGAACTCAACTTGTAATTCGTATCATTTTCAGTTAAAACAAGTTGTAAAGAATCCAGAGAAACAATATTGAAATAACGAACTGTATCTTTAGGTTTATTGAAATTAAGAATCAATAAATTATGCTGTCTGATGTAATTTCCTGAGGAGATTGAGTCTGAATTTTGCTTTAATTTAAACGTAAATTTTCCGTCAAATAGTGAAAGAATGTCTGTAGAATCAATTGTTACAATTTCATCACTTGATTGTTTTTTTATGGATGAAAATTTCCAATTATTTTCTAATTGTTGACCAAAAGAGTTTAAAGAAATTAGGAAAAAAAACGCTATTAAAATATGTTTCATAAAGTGGTAAATTAAGAACGTTTGCTTATTTCGTCTCTTATTTTTGCTGCTAATTCATAATTTTCATTGATGACAGCTTGTTGCAATTGGTCTTGTAATTGAGTCAATGTCAGTTTCGAGAAAGTAGATTTTTCTTTTGAATCGCTCAAATCAGCAGGAATTTTTTCGATTTCTTTCTTGCCTTCAAGAGCCATTTCCTCTTCTAATTTTAAAATCACTCCAGCTTTGTCTAGTATATTTTCATAGGTATAAATTGGCGCATCAAAACGAACAGCGATTGCAATTGCATCCGAAGTTCGTGCATCAATCATCACTTCTTTGCCATTTTTCTCACATACCATACTTGAAAAAAAGACACCATCTACCAATTTATGAATAATCACTTCTTTGATTACGATACCAAATGTGTCAGAAAATGTCTTAAATAAATCGTGTGTAAGTGGTCTTGGAGGTCTGATTTCAGTTTCCAAAGCTATTGCAATAGATTGCGCTTCAAAAGCACCAATAATTATAGGCAAGGTTCTTGTTCCTTCTATTTCGCTCAAAACCAAAGCATAAGCTCCAGTTTGAGTTTGACTGTATGAAATTCCTTTGATGGTTAATTGTATTAAACTCATATATCTCTCTGCAAAAAAACTAAAAAACGATTGAAAATTAGTTGAAAATTTTCACGCTAGAATTGAGGCACAATTTAATAAAAATAGTTAGTGTAAATTGATATTTTGATAGTTTTTATAAAAGTAAAACCCAAAAGTGTTGAAACTAATGGGTTTTAAAAGGTAAAGTATTCAAAAAGAAATGTCTACGCTTCTTTGAATGCTTTTAATTTTGTAATTAATTCTGGCACAACTTGAAATGCATCTCCTACAATTCCATAGTCAGCTGCTTTGAAAAAAGGCGCTTCAGGATCAGAATTGATGACTACTTTTACTTTTGATGCGTTTACACCAGCTAAATGCTGAATCGCTCCAGAAATTCCGATAGCTATATATAAATTGGAAGCCACAGGTTTTCCTGTTTGTCCAACATGTTCTCCATGAGGACGCCATCCTAAATCAGAAACTGGTTTTGAACAAGCAGTTGCTGCTCCTAAAACAGTGGCTAATTCTTCAATCATTCCCCAGTTTTCTGGACCTTTTAAACCTCTTCCTGCAGAAACTACTACATCAGCATCTGCTATGGTCACTTTTCCAGAAGCTTTTTCCACTTTTTCTGATTTTACCCCAAAATCTGTATCTGATAAAGAAATCGTTTTGTTTTCAACAATTCCTGAAACTGGATTTTCGTGAATCCCAAAAGAATTTTTTGCAACTCCAACAATTTTTTTCTCTGTTGAAATTACAGTATTTGCAAAACCTTTATTCGAAAAAACCTTTCTTTTAATCGTAAAAGGATTTGTTGACGATGGCAATTCTACCACATTTGAGGCATACCCAGCATCCAAAGATACTGCCACTAAAGGCGCAACATGCATAGTATCTATACTTGAATCCAACACAATTACTGTTGCATTTTCAGCATCAGCAATTTGTTTTATGATGGATGAATACCCTTTTGCGTTGAATGAAGTTAACTTACTTTCAGAAACTGAAACTACTTTCTCTGCCCCATAAGTAAATAATTCTTGATTTTCAGTAACATTAATAGTTACTGCAACAAGATTTGTATTCAACTGTTCTGCTACTTTTTTTCCATAAGAAACTACTTCAAAAGCACTTTTTTTAAACTTGCCATTTGAGGCATCTGCAAAAACTAAAACTGACATATTTTATATTTTTTTAAATTCTGAAAAGAATGTGTTCAGATTCTTGTTATTTTTTTTGATTTAAATCACTTTCGCTTCATTGTGCAATAAATTGATTAATTCATCAATATTATCTGCAGCAACTAATTTCACAGCGCCTTTTGGTGCTGGTTTTTGATACGATTGCACTTCAGTAGCTTTTTCAGAAGCCACAGAATCAACAACTTGCAATGGTTTTTGACGCGCCATCATAATACCACGCATGTTTGGAATTCTTAAATCTTTTTCTTCTACAATTCCTTTTTGACCAGCAATTACCATTGGTAAAGTTGAGCTTAACGTTTCATTTCCACCATCAATTTCTCTTATCAAAGTAGCTGAATTTCCATCAATTTCAACTCCTACACAACCGTTTACAAAATGATAATCAACCAAAGAAGCCACCATTCCTGGAACCATTCCTCCATTATAATCAATGGATTCTCTTCCTGCTAAAACCAAATCATACCCTCCATTTTTCACAACAGCTGCAATTTCTTTTGCTACAGACAATCCATCTGTAGGTTCTGCATTTACACGAATTGCATCATCAGCACCAATTGCCAAAGCTTTTCTCAAAGTAGGTTCAGTAGAGGCATTTCCAACATTTAAAACAGTAATGGACGCTCCTTGTTTTTCTTTAAACCACATAGCTCTTGTCAAACAAAACTCATCATAAGGATTGATCACAAATTGAACTCCATTGGTATCAAATTTTGTATCATTATCTGTAAAATTAATCTTTGAAGTGGTGTCTGGTACGTGACTTATACAAACCAAAATTTTCATAATCGGGCTATTTTATCATTTTTATACGGAACGAAATTACAGCTTTTTTTTAAAAAATACTATGCATGCATAATAAATTTTCAAGATTTTAACATTTATCGAAAACGATTGCGCTTTTTAGAAGAATTATTTAAGAGTAGTTTCTGAAATTGATTCAAAAAAAATGATAATTAATTCATTACTTTTGCAAGATTGAAAATAATACAAGATTTAATTTTACATGAAAACAGTTCAATTTAGAGAAGCTATTTGTGAAGCAATGAGCGAGGAAATGCGCAGAGATGAAAGCGTTTATTTGATGGGTGAAGAAGTTGCAGAGTATAATGGTGCTTACAAAGCGAGTAAAGGAATGTTGGATGAATTTGGTCCAAAAAGGGTAATTGACACGCCTATTGCAGAACTTGGTTTTGCCGGAATTGCCATTGGATCAGCTATGAATGGAAATAGACCGATTGTAGAATACATGACGTTTAATTTTTCGTTAGTTGGAATTGATCAAATCATTAACAATGCTGCAAAAATCAGACAAATGTCTGGAGGTCAATTAAATTGCCCTATTGTTTTTAGAGGTCCAACAGCTTCTGCTGGTCAATTAGGAGCAACACACTCGCAAGCTTTTGAAAATTGGTTTTCAAATACACCAGGATTAAAAGTAATTGTACCTTCAAATCCTTATGATGCAAAAGGCTTATTGAAAGCTGCAATTCGTGATGATGATCCAGTTATTTTCATGGAATCTGAGCAAATGTATGGTGATAAAATGGAAATTCCTGAAGGAGAATATTTGATTCCAATTGGAGTTGCTGATATCAAAAGAGAAGGAACTGATGTTACTGTAGTTTCTTTTGGAAAAATTATTAAAGAAGCCTACAAAGCTGCAGATGAATTAGCAAAAGAAAATATTTCCATAGAAATTATCGATTTAAGAACTGTGCGTCCTATGGATCATGCAGCCATCGTTAAATCTGTTAAGAAAACAAATAGATTGGTTATTCTAGAAGAAGCTTGGCCTTTTGCAAGTGTTTCTTCAGAAATAACCTACAGAATTCAAAGTGAAGCATTTGACTTTTTAGATGCACCCATCAAAAGAATCACAACTGCTGATACTCCTGCTCCTTATTCATCTGCATTGTTTGAAAAATGGATTCCAAATTCGGATGACGTTGTAAAAGCAGTAAAAGAAGTATTGTATCTGAAAAAATAAATTTTACTATAAAAAAAGCCTTTCAAAAAATGAAAGGCTTTTTTTATTCTATCCGAAAACCTTTGCGTAAATCCGATTAAAATTTCATAATTATAGACACACAAATCCCTATTTTTGTGAACAGAAAATAAAAAGAAAAAAAATGAATATAACTTTTGATGTGCTTATTGAAATTCCAAAAGGAAGTAGAAACAAATACGAATACGATTTTAAATTGAATAAAATCCGATTTGACAGAATGCTATTTTCTTCTATGATGTATCCAGCTGATTATGGATTTGTTCCTGAAACATTGGCCTTGGATGGTGATCCACTAGATGTTTTAGTTTTGGGTCATGAGCCAAGCTTTCCAATGTGTGTGATGGAAGTAAAACCAATTGGTGTTTTTCACATGACAGATGAAAAAGGGCCTGATGAAAAAATAATTTGTGTCCCTGTTTCTGACCCAATTTGGAATAATAGAAAAGATATTTTTGATTTAAATCCACATAGATTGAAAGAAATTGAGCATTTTTTTCAAGTTTACAAGGATTTAGAAAAGAAAAAAGTTGCTGTCGGTGGCTGGGGAGATGCAGCTGAATCTGAAAGAATATACAAAGATTGTGTTGAGAGATATAATAATAGTGACTATAAAAAGACAAATTATTTCTCGATTTAATAAAATAGTACCTAAAAAAATAAGAACCTCAAAAAATTAAACCTTTTTGAGGTTTTTTATTTCATTTTGATTTTATTACTTTTACCCCCATTTTAAACTAATCAAATTAACTATACTTTATGGAATTAATGATTTATGTGCCAATTGTAATGGCAATTATTGGCTTACTTTTTATGTATGCTAAAAGAGCTTGGGTATTAAAACAAGATGCTGGAGATGGTAAAATGAAAGAAATTTCAGATTATATCTATGAAGGAGCCCTTGCATTTTTAAAAGCAGAATATAGATTGTTAACTTTTTTTGTGATTGGCGCTAGTATTGTATTAGCAGGGATTTCATTTATTGTACCAACAACACACATATTAATAGTAGTAGCATTTGTTTTCGGAGCTATTTTTTCAGCTTTGGCTGGAAATATGGGAATGAAAATTGCTACAAAAACAAACGTTAGAACAACTCAAGCAGCGCGTACAAGTTTACCTCAAGCATTGAAAGTTTCTTTTGGTGGTGGAACAGTAATGGGATTAGGAGTTGCAGGTTTGGCAGTTTTGGGTTTGACAGCTTTCTTTATTTTCTTTTACCATTTCTTTATGGGTGGTGTTTGGACAACTACAGAGCAAATGACCATCGTTTTAGAAACTTTGGCTGGATTCTCTTTAGGAGCTGAATCAATTGCTTTATTTGCAAGAGTTGGAGGAGGAATTTATACAAAAGCAGCAGATGTTGGAGCAGATTTAGTTGGAAAAGTAGAAGCTGGAATTCCAGAAGATGATCCAAGAAATCCTGCTACAATTGCAGATAATGTGGGAGATAATGTAGGAGATGTTGCTGGTATGGGAGCAGATTTATTTGGTTCTTATGTAGCTACAGTATTGGCTGCCATGGTTTTAGGAAACTATGTGATTAAAGATATGGGAGGAAGTATCAATGACGCTTTTGGCGGAATTGGTCCAATTTTACTACCAATGGCAATTGCTGGTTTTGGGATTTTATTCTCTATCATTGGAACAATGTTAGTGAAAATTTCAAGTGATGATGCCAAAGAAAAACAAGTTCAAGGAGCATTAAATATTGGGAATTGGGTTTCTATTATTTTAACATTGATTTCATGTTTTTTCCTAGTAGATTTTATGTTACCAGAAGTAATGACTATGGAATTCTATGGAGAAGGAGCTAAAGAAATATCATCAATAAGAGTGTTTTATGCAACAATTGTTGGTTTAGTTGTTGGTGGAGTAATTTCTTCGGTAACGGAATATTATACAGGTTTAGGTACAAAACCAGTGTTGGCAATTGTTCAAAAATCTTCAACAGGAGCAGGAACAAACGTGATTGCTGGTTTGGCAACTGGAATGATTTCAACATTTCCAACAGTATTGTTATTTGCTGCTGCAATTTGGGCTTCGTATGCTTTTGCAGGTTTTTATGGTGTGGCATTAGCAGCATCTGCAATGATGGCAACAACAGCTATGCAATTAGCGATTGACGCTTTCGGACCAATTTCTGATAATGCAGGTGGAATCGCTGAAATGAGTGAATTACCAAAAGAAGTTCGTACAAGAACTGATATTTTAGATTCTGTAGGTAACACAACTGCAGCAACTGGAAAAGGTTTTGCGATTGCTTCAGCAGCATTAACTTCTTTGGCTTTGTTTGCTGCATATGTAACCTTTACAGGAATTGACGGAATCAATATTTTCAAAGCGCCAGTTTTAGCAATGCTATTTGTAGGAGGTATGATTCCTGTGGTTTTCTCTGCATTAGCTATGAATTCTGTTGGAAAAGCTGCAATGGATATGGTGTATGAAGTGCGTCGTCAGTTCAAAGAAATTCCAGGAATTATGGAAGGAACTGGAAAACCTGAATATGGTAAATGTGTTGAAATTTCTACAAAAGCTGCCTTACGTGAAATGATGTTGCCTGGTATTTTAACTATTGGTTTTCCAATTGCAATTGTACTTTTGGGCAAATTAGTGTATGGTGACAATAACCAATTAATTGCTGAAATGTTAGGTGGTTATATGGCTGGAGTTACTGTTTCTGGTGTACTTTGGGCAGTTTTCCAAAACAATGCTGGTGGTGCTTGGGACAATGCTAAAAAATCTTTTGAAGCTGGAGTGATGATCAATGGTGAAATGACATATAAAGGTTCTGATGCTCATAAAGCAGCTGTAACTGGTGATACTGTGGGAGATCCTTTCAAAGACACTTCTGGTCCTTCAATGAATATTTTAATCAAATTAACTTGTTTGATTGGACTAGTAATTGCGCCAATTTTAGGTGGTCATACAGCTGAAATTTCTGAATTTAATGAATACATTAATAAAGAAATAAAAGTAACTGTTAATCCACAAAACAAACAATTAGCTTCTGCAATCATCGTTACAACGAAAACCGTAAACGGAAAAACGTTTACAGAAACTGAAACAATTTCAGGAACGTTGGAAGAAATTGAAAAAAGAGCTAAAGAAATTGGTGATATTGAATCAGTTGATATAAAAGAAAATAAAGTAACTAAGAATAGTGATATTACTATTAAATTAAAATAGTTGCTGAAAAATATTTACATTAAAAATCGCTTAGATTCATTTCTAAGCGATTTTTTTATGTGATTAATTTTCTAAAAGTGAAAAACGAAAAGTATCATTGGTGGTTTTTTGAGCAAATTGATTGATGCTATTTTCGCTCAATTGTAATATCCTTGGATACCCTCCTGTGACTTGACAATCCCTCATTAAAACAATCAATTTTCCTGAAGGGGCAAGTTGAACAGTTCCTGGCAAAACTGCGGAAGTCAAAATTTGTGGTAAATTATTTTCAATGAATTCATTCAATTTATAGCCAATTCTGTTGATTTCTTTTGAGATTGTAAAGGATTTCTCGAAAAGTGCTTTTTGCTGAAAATCAGTCAAAATTTCAAATTCTGGCCCTTTATAGCAATATATTTCTTTTGATTCAAAATGATGTTTCGAGAATTTTATACTTGCATTTGAAATTGAATATTCTTTATTTATGGACGAAATCGGAAGTAAATCTCCTTTTTTCAAAAGATGTTCATTGGTGATATTCTGAAAAAAACTCCGACTTTTCAGCTTTATTTCCGATTGAAAACCTCCTGTTACAGCCAAATACGCATAAGAACCAAAAATTCTTTTTCCGAAAGTCAACACATCATTTTTCCGAATTTCAACTTGGGTATTCAAACTAACTTTAGTATCATTCAACATGGCTAAAAAATCAGCTCCTGAAATACAAATTATCGTATTTTCGAGAAATTGTAATGAACATCCTCCAAAAGTAATTTCTAACAATGCATTTTCTAGTGAATTATTCAAAATATGATTTGCCAAATCTGCTGAAAAAGAATCCATTGCTCCAGAAATAGGAACTCCAAATTCAGCAAAACCTACCCTACCTTTATCTTGAATAGTATTGAAAAACCCTGGATGTAAAATCTTAATCATGGATACTTTTTTTTGAAATTTGATAAGATTTGTTATGTACTTTTCTTTGAATTTCATAAAACTCTTCTTTCGAAATTGGAATGAATTTTATAAAATCTTTAGAGGTTGCAAAACAAGGTTTTTCACTTTCCGCATCAAAAAAAAGTAAGGGTGTTTTTCCAATGATATTCCATCCTCCAGGAGAATTCAAAGGGTAAATTCCGGTTTGTTTCCCGCCAATTCCTACTGAACCTTGGTCAATTTGCAAACGTGGATTGGATTTTCTATCCATAAATAATTGAGAATCCAAACCTCCCAAATATAAAAATCCAGGTAAAAAACCAATAAAAAAAATAGTGTAAATTGGTTGAGAATGGAGTTGTATTATTGCTTCTTTTGAAAGATTCTTTTTCTTTGAAATTTCTTCCAAATCCAATCCAAATTCGTCATCATAACAAACTGGAATTTCCCATAAATGATGGAATTTTTTAGCACTTTTTATATCAGAATTGTAAATTGATTTTAAAATAGAAATCTCATCTGTATAGTTGATAAAATGTGAATTAAATACTATTGTTAATGAATGGTATCCAACAATGATATCAGCAATACAACTCTTTTTCTGTGCAATAATTTTTGATTTGAAAATCAAAATATCATCTAAAATCAATTCAGAAATTGTAACTGGCCATTCTATTAAAATGGCTTTTTCTCCAAAAGGTTTGTATTGAAGTTGATACATTAAATTGAAACTTGATTTTTAAATTTTTCTGATACATATTTCACAATTTCAACGGCATTTTCGGTATCTGAATGTACACAAAAAGTTGCTGCTTTAATGTCTTTTTCTTTTCCTGAAATTGTTTTTACTTTTCTCTCAAAAACCATTTTTGAAACATGCTGAAAAACGGCTTCTTTATCTTTTATGATTGCATTTTCATGAGTTCTATTGACCAAGGTCAAATCGTCATTATAATTTCTATCGGCAAAAGCTTCATATATAATTTTAATGTTATTTTCAATCGCAACTTTCTCTATTTCAGATTGATATGGCACATATAAAAAAATATTTTTACAATATTTTAAAATCGATTTTACAAATATTTTTGCCAAATTTTCATCAATTGCTATGGCATTATACAACGCTCCATGAGGCTTTATATGATGTAATCTTGCGTTGTGGAAAGACATTCTTTTTAAAAATAAATCCATCTGATCTTGAATACTTTTAGAAAGATTTTCATCTGAAATGTGCATCCATTTTCTTCCAAAGTTTTCTTTATCAGGAAAAGAAGGATGTGCACCAATCAAAACATTGTTTTTGAGAGCTAAAAGTATGGTTTTATCGATGGAATTTTCATCTCCAAAATGACCTCCACAAGCAATATTGCAAGAAGTAATATGTGGCATTAATAAATGCTCGTTTGCAATTCCTTCGCCAACATCACAATTGAAATCTATCATTTTTTAAAATAAATTAAACACTTTCAAAATCATTTTTAAACCTAAAAAAATAGTAATGAGAAAAATAAAAAATCCGAAAATATTTTGAATTTTTGTGTTTGTAAAATTGCCTAAAACCGACTTTTTATTCATTATCCACAATAAAATTGCAGTGATTATTGGCAATAAAAATCCATTTGCTATTTGAGCAAATTTGATAATTTCTAACGGTTTTATTCCTACAGAAGCAAAAATAACGCCCAAAAACAGAATCGTCATCCAAACAGCTCTAAAAGATTTTGATGTCAAATTCGATTGCCAACCAAAACATTCTTTGGCTACAAAAGCAGCAGCTAAAGGCGCAGTAATTGCAGAAGTAATTCCGGCTGAAAACAATCCAATTGCTAAAAAATATTTGGCAAAATCACCATACAAAGGCGCTAAACCTAATGCCAAATCTGTTGCGTTTAAAACCTCATTTGTTGAAATTGCAGCTGCAGAAATTATGATAGAAATAGAAACTAAACCTCCCAAACCCACAGCTATTATGGTATCTCTTTTAGCATGCAAAATATCTTCTTTTGTCTTCCATTTTTCCTTTACTAAAGATGCATGAAGAAACAAATTATAGGGTACAACTGTGGTGCCAATCAAACCAATAACGGTCAATAAACTTTGTTCAGGAAGTGATGGAATAAGCAATCCTTGAAAGACTTCAAGCAAATTTGGTTTGGTAATTATTGCAGTAATTAAAAAGGAAAAACTCATTAATAAAACGAATGAAATTAACGCTTTTTCAAGAAATTTATAATTGCCAATATACAGTAAAATAAAAGCAATTATTCCTACTAAAATGCTCATTAAATTCACTGAAAAAAGATCTGTTGTAAAAATCCATTGTCCAAAAATAGTTTCCAAACCTAAAATTCCACCACTGATATTTCCAGCTTCATAAGAAGCATTACCAATCACAATTGCCGTTAAAATGAGACCTATGATTATCTTTTTAAAAATTGGATTTTTGATTTCTTGTTTCACAACTTCTGACAAGCCTTTTTGAGAAATAATCCCAACTCTTGCTGCCATTTCTTGTAAAATAATGGTTGCGAAAATGGAAAGCAACATTGCCCACAACAAATGAAATCCAAAATTTACTCCAGCAATTGTGCAAATTGTTACCGTTCCTGGACCAATAAATGCAGCTGCAATTAACGTTGCAGGACCACTATTTTGAAACCATTTTTTCATCAAACTGA
This sequence comes from Polaribacter sp. BAL334, assembly GCF_015767435.1. Classification (GTDB taxonomy): domain Bacteria; phylum Bacteroidota; class Bacteroidia; order Flavobacteriales; family Flavobacteriaceae; genus Polaribacter. Next base: position 243,935 of record NZ_JADWOV010000301.1, on the reverse strand, counting down.
TTTGAATTAAAACCTTAAAGATAGTTTTTTTTAAACAAAAAAAGCACCTCAAAATGAGGTGCTTTGCCTAAACAAAAACAACTTACCAATAATTAAAAAGCATAGCGCTGAGGACCTCCTCTTCGGATTTCTTCATTCGCATACTCTTCGTATTGTTTGAAATTTTTTCTAAAAGCATTGGACAACGTAAATGCTGTTTCATAGTATGCCTGATCATTATTCCAAGTAGTTCTAGGACTCAATAATTCTGTTGGAACTCCAGGACAAGTTCTTGGCTGAGCAACTCCAAAAACGGAGTGAATATGATAATTTTCATACGTATAATCCCCTAAACTTCCATTTAAAACAGCCGTAATCATTGCTCTTGTATATTTTAACGGCATTCGTTTTCCAACACCATATTTTCCTCCAGACCAACCTGTATTCACCAACCAAACATTGACACCTGCTTCCTTCATTTTTTGGCTCAACATTTCAGCATATCTTGTTGGATGTAAGGGCATAAAAGGCGCTCCAAAACACGCTGAAAAACTTGGAACAGGTTCTGTAACACCTGCTTCAGTACCTGCTACTTTTGCTGTATACCCAGAAATAAAATGATACGCAGCTTGTGCAGGAGTCAACTTAGAGATTGGAGGCAACACTCCAAAAGCATCAGCTGTTAAGAAAAATATGTTCTTTGGATTTTTTCCAATAGAAGGGTTTTGAATATTTTCAATATGATATAAAGGATAACTTACTCTCGTGTTTTCGGTGATGGATATATCAGAAAAATCAACATCTCCATTTGGTTTCAAAACAACATTTTCTAGCAATGCTCCTTTTTTGATGGCTGCATAAATTTCAGGTTCATTTTCCTGTGACAAATTAATCACCTTTGCATAGCATCCTCCTTCAAAATTGAAAATCGTATTTTCTGAAGTCCAACCATGTTCATCATCTCCAATCAAACTTCGGTTAGGATCTGTTGACAAAGTTGTTTTTCCTGTTCCAGATAATCCAAAGAAAATGGCTGTATCTCCCTCTTTTCCAACATTTGCAGAACAATGCATTGGCAGCGTATTCTTGTAAACTGGAAGTATGAAATTCAAAGCTGAAAAAATTCCTTTTTTGATTTCGCCTGTATATCCAGTTCCACCAATTAAAGCAATTTTTCTTGAAAAATTTAAAATGGCAAAATTGTGCTGTCTTGTTCCGTCTTCAGTAGCATTTGCTAAAAATCCTGGAGCATTTATCACAGTCCAATCTGGGGAAAAATTTTCTAATTCATTTTCTGATGGACGTAAAAACATGTTATAAGCAAACATATTACTCCAAGGATACTCATTTACAACACGAATAGAAAGTTTGTAGTTTTCGTCTGCGCAAGCAAAACAATCCCTTACAAAGAGCTCTTTTTCAGATAAATAAGAGACTACTTTATCGTATAATTTATCAAAATTCTCTGGAGAAAAAGGAATATTGATATTACTCCACCAAACTTCATTTTCAGTGATTGCATCTTTTACAATAAAACGGTCCAAAGGAGACCTTCCTGTAAATTCGCCTGTGTTGACTGCAATCGCTCCTAAAGAAGATATTTCTCCTTGACCTTTTTGAATCGTTTCATCATGCAACTCATTGGAAGTCAATTGATAGCGAATTGTAGCATTATTGATTCCAAGATTTTTTAACGAAATCGATTTCGTATTGATATCTACCATTTCAATTTTATATTATTTTATTGGTGCAAAATTATGAAAAAATTACAAAAACTTAACTTTTCAGTTCAAAATTATTGATTTATTATTTTGAGATTGCTTTCTTTACGAAAAGCACAATCATTGTCAACCATCCAAAAATCAAAAATAAACCTCCTAAAGGAGTGATAAACCAAATAGATTTGGCAGATATTGATGTCAATTGAATCAGATAAATTGATCCTGAAAAAAACAAAATTCCTGCATAAAAAAAGCCATTGACAAATCGTTTTTGTTGTACTGATAAACCATCAAAAATTGCTACAAAAAGCAACACAATTGCATGATACATTTGATAACGCACGCCTGTTTCAAAACTCAATAATTGTTCTGAAGTTAAAATTTCTTTCAATGCATGAGACCCAAAAGCACCTAAAATGATGGCTGTTACACCAAAAAAACAGGCAATAATTAAATTTTTAAACATAATAAGTTCTTTTTGTTAAATTTTAAACAATTATAGTATCTTAGTAGCATCACAAAAATACAGCTTTCTTTATGAAAAATATACTGATTATTGGTGCAGGAAAATCAAGCTCTTCTTTGATTACATACTTATTGGAAAACACATATAAAGAAGATTTCCAATTAGTAATTGGTGACATTTCACTCGAAAATCCTCTGAAACTTATCAATAATCATCATAGAGCAAAAGCAATTTTATTGGATATTTTCAATGAATATGAACGAAAAAATGAAATCAAAAAGTCTGATTTGGTGATTTCAATGTTACCTGCACATTTGCATTTTGAAGTGGCAAAAGACTGTTTGCAATTCAAAAAACATCTAGTAACAGCTTCATATATTTCTGAGCAAATGAAAACGTTACATGAAGATGTGAAAAAAAGTGGCCTGATTTTTATGAATGAAATAGGACTTGACCCTGGAATAGATCATATGAGTTCAATGAAAATAATCAATAAAATAAGAGAAAGTGGCGGAAAAATGTTGCTTTTTGAATCGTTTTGTGGTGGTTTGGTTGCGCCTGAAAGTGACACGAATTTGTGGAATTATAAATTTACTTGGAATCCAAGAAACGTGGTTTTGGCTGGTCAAGGTGGTGCTGCCATGTTTATACAAGAAGGAACTTATAAATATATTCCGTATCATAAATTATTCAGAAGAACCGAATTTTTAAACATCAAAGATTATGGAAAATTTGAAGCCTATGCCAACAGAGACTCCTTAAAATATAGAAGTATTTATGGTTTGGACGACATTCCTACCATGTATAGAGGAACTATTAGAAAAATTGGTTTTTCAAGAGCTTGGAATATTTTTGTACAATTGGGAATGACTGATGATTCATATAAAATCGAAAATTCTGAACACATGAGTTACAGAGATTTTGTAAATCTTTTTTTAGCCTATTCACCCTCGGATTCTGTTGAATTAAAATTGCGTTCCTATTTAAAAATAGATCAGGATGATTTGATATGGGAAAAATTAGTGGAATTAGACCTATTTAATCATTTCAAAAAAATTGGTTTAAAAAACGCAACTCCAGCTCAAATGTTGCAAAAAATTCTAGAAAATTCATGGACTTTGCAAGAAAATGACAAAGATATGATTGTGATGCAACATCTTTTTGGTTATGAATTGAATGGAAAAAAACATCAAATTGAAAGCAGTTTAGTTGTATTAGGAGAAAATCAAACCTATACAGCTATGGCAAAAACAGTGGGTTTGCCAGTTGCAATTGCTGCTATTAAAATCCTGAAAAATGACATAAAAAATCCCGGAGTTCAATTGCCAATTTCGAAAGAAGTATATGAACCTATTTTAACGGAATTGGAAAATTGTGGCATTCAATTTATGGAGAGAGAAGTTCCTTATTTAGGATATAATCCAAATAATGTGATAGGATAATTACATTTTCAGATAAAAATCTTTCGTCATATTGATATACTCTTTTGTGTATTGATGACGCTTAGTTTCGATAATTAAATGTGATTTTTGAATCGCTGATTTTTGGAAAGAAAAAGTCAATAAACTTCGCTTTATTTCTGAAGTAGGATTTCCTTGAACTCTACAAACTTCATTCAAAAACAATTGATTTTCATTTGCAATTTTCATAAAGTTTTCTTCTTCTTTAAAGGGAATTATTACCGAAAAAAATCCGCTTTGAGATAAAATTTTTGAAACACCTAGCAACAAATCTTCAAATGATAATGAACTTGTAAATCGTGCTTTGTTTCTACTTTCATTTTCTGATTCAGAATCCTCTGTATAAAATGGTGGATTTGATACTATCAAATCATACGTTTCTTCCTCATCAGATATCTCATCAACAAAATCTTGAAATGAACAGTGATAGCAATACAAACGATTTCCCCAATCAGAAATTTCAAAATTTTCAACAGATTGTTCATACGCATTTTCATCAATCTCAATGGCATCAATAGTTTCAGCATCAGAACGTTGTGCCAACATCAAAGAAATGATTCCAGTTCCTGAACCAATATCTAAAATTTTATCAGGATAGTATTTCAAGGAAATCCAAGCACCTAACAATACAGCATCAGTCCCCACTTTCATAGCTGTTTTGTCCTGATGAATGATAAATTCTTTGAATTGAAAAGGTTTATTCATTTGGTAAAATTAATAATTTAAAATACTAAAAGTAAATTCCTTTTAAATAATTATATTTGTAAGTACCCAGAAATCATCAAAAAATCATGAAAAAAATATTAATTCTATTGATACTTATTATCTCATGCACCACAGCTGAAACTGTAATTGAAGAAGAGACTTTGACTGATAATACCATAAAAATAGAAGTAACTTCATCGGAAATAGCAAATGATGAGATATTTATCACCTACTACGAATATCAAACAGATACATACAACTGGAAACCTTATCCAATTTCATACGATTCATCAGGAAATCCAGAACCTGTGATAATTATTTTGGAAAATTATAATTATAGATATATAGCTGGAGAAGTTTACAGAAATAATAATATACCATCAAAAATTACTTTGAAAATTTCAGTAAATGACGAAGTTATCATAGATGAGTCTAAAACTGGAAATGGCAACGAATATGTAACAATTCGATTTAATTATGACATTAAATCGAAGAAAAACATTTAAATTTTAGTGTCATATTGATACAATTTAAAAACCCACTAAACTGAATAACTTAGTGGGTTTTTGTTATTTTATTTTGTGATTTCTTGCAGAGAGGAAGGGATTCGAACCCTCGATACCGTTACCAGTATACTACCTTTCCAGGGTAGCCAATTCAACCACTCTTGCACCTCTCTAGTGGTCCTAAATTTAATGTTTAGGATAAGTAAAGTTCTATTAAACCTTCAGGTGTTTGAACTTCGATTGTTTTATTAGCTCTATCAACTTTTTTGATAAATTCATCAACCATTGGAATAAAAATTTCTTTTCCTTCCCTGTCAATCTCAAAAAGTGGTTGAGCAGCAGTTTCATTAATTTTTACAATGATACCAACTTCACCAAAAATCCTATCCACTACTTTGAAGCCAATAATTTCATGAAAATAAAATTGATCTCCCGTTAGTTTTGGCAGTAATGTTAATGGCAAATAAATATCCGATTTTAAAATAGCATCAGCATCAGCCTCAGAATTCACATCTTCAAATCGAACACGCAATTGATTTCCTTTGTGTAATGAACTTTTCTCAATAAAAAATGGAACCAAGTTATTGCCAAAATCGACATAAACTGATTCCATTTCTATGTACAACTCAGGCTCATCAGTATCTAATTTGATAACAACTTCACCCTTAAAACTGTGTTTTCTGACGATTTTGCCTAAATAAAAACAATCTTCTTTACGCATTATCGTATAAAAAGTTTTATTCTGCTGTAGTTTCTTCAGTAGTTTCTTCAACAGCTGCTTCTACTTCAGCAACTTCCTCAGCAACTTCTTCTACTTTAGCAGCTGCAGCAATTCTTGCTTCATTTACAGCTTTTTCAGCAGCCAATGCTTTTGCTTTTGCATCAGCTTGAGCTTTTGTCAATCCTTCTGATTTTGAAGTAACTTTTGCTCCTTTTTCTTCTAACCAAGCATTGAATTTTTCAGCTGCTTGCTCTTGAGTTAAAGCGCCTTTACGAACTCCACCAGCCAAATGATTTTTCAATAATGCTCCTTTATACGACAAAATTGCTTTTGCAGTATCAGTAGGTTGTGCACCATTTTGCAACCATTTTACAGCTCCATCAACATCTAAATCAATAGTTGCAGGATTTGTGTTTGGATTATAAGTCCCTAATTTTTCTAAGTAACGACCATCTCTTGTTGAACGTGCGTCAGCAGCAACAATCCAAAAGAAAGGTTTGTTCTTTTTTCCGTGTCTTTGTAATCTAATTTTTACAGACATAATGTATTGATTTTGTAAGGTTCTCGACCTCGGTTCATACTAATTTTACCAACTCGTGATAAGTGGGCGCAAATATACAACTATTTTTGATTCTATCAACTTAAAATCAACCAATTAAAAAGGGAATTAAAAATCTGAAAAAATGTTAATAAATCACCCCAAAAAGCAACCTGATTTTCTAGTATGATTTTGTATTTTTAAAGTTCTTAATTTTCAAAGCAAAAGCCAAATATGTATTTAATTTTTGACACAGAAACTACTGGATTACCTAAAAGTTGGAATGCACCAATTACTGATACTGACAACTGGCCTAGATGTGTTCAAATTGCATGGCAACTGCATGATGAATTTGGAAATTTAATTTCCAGAAATGATTTTTTACTGAAACCTGAAGGATTTAATATTCCTTTTGATGCAGAAAGAGTTCATGGTATTTCAACAGAATTGGCTGAGGAACAAGGAATTTCACTGCAAAAAGGACTAGAATTATTCAACGAAGCTTTACAAAAAACCACTTTTATTGTCGGGCAAAATGTAGGTTTTGATATCAATATTATGGGCTGTGAGTTTCATAGATTGGGAATTCAAAACAATTTAACAAAACTACCCATTTTAGATACTTGTACCGAAAAAACAGCTTCGCTTTGCAAACTTCCTGGTGGTCGTGGAGGAAAATTTAAATTACCCACCTTAACTGAATTGCACAAACATCTTTTCAATGTTGATTTTGAAGAAGCGCACAATGCAACTGCGGATGTTGAAGCGACAACTCGTTGTTTTTTCGAGTTAATTCGTTTGGGTGAATTCAGCAAAAATGAATTACATGTTGATGATTCCTATTTTACAATTTTTAGAGAAAAAAATCCCTTAACAATTCAAGTAATTGGAATTGAACATGTTAATTTAAAAAAAGAAAGTACTAAGATTCGAAAACGTCTTGAAAAAGTAAAAGAGGATATTTCATCCAAAACAACTTCAGAAGGTTTATCAGAATTAAAAAATAGTTCCTTTTCACATTTACACAATCATACACAATTTTCGGTGTTGCAATCAACTATTCAAATTGATGCACTTGTAAAAGCTGCTGTTGCAGATAAAATGCCTGCAGTTGCCATGACCGATACTGGAAATATGATGGCTGCTTTTCATTTTGTAAGCACTGTTTTGAATCATAATAAAATTTCTGAACATCAAATCAAACCCATTGTTGGTTGTGAATTTAATATCTGTGATGATCATAAAAACAAATCCATCAAAGACAATGGTTTTCAGGTTGTATTATTAGCAAAAAACAAAAATGGCTATCATAATTTGGCAAAAATGTCATCCATCGCATTTATTGATGGATTTTATTATGTGCCAAGAATAGACAAAGAAATCATCAAAAAATATAAGGAGGATATTATTGTATTGTCTGGAAATTTATATGGCGAAATTCCAAATAAAATTTTAAATCTAGGTGAATTACAAGCAGAAGAAGCCCTACTTTGGTGGAAACAAGAATTTAAAGATGATTTTTATTTAGAGTTGATGCGCCACAATCAGCAAGATGAAAATATTGTAAATGAAACCTTGCTGAAATTTTCAAAAAAGCACGACATCAAAATTGTTGCTACAAACAATACGTATTATTTAGATAAAAAAGATGCCAATGCACACGATATTTTATTGTGTGTAAAAGATGGCGAAAAACAAGCAACACCTATAGGAAAAGGTCGTGGTTATAGATATGGATTGCCAAACGAAGAATATTATTTCAAATCTACTGAAGAAATGAAAAAACTTTTTGCTGATATTCCTGAGGCAATTAGTAACGTGCAAGAAATTGTTGATAAAATTGAAATTTTTTCATTGGCAAGAGAGGTTTTATTACCTGCTTTTGATATCCCCAAAGAATTTCACTCTCAAGAAGATTTGATTGATGGAGGCAAGAGAGGAGAAAATAGTTATTTGAGACATCTAACGTATCAAGGTGCGAAAAAAAGATATGGAGAATTGACTGATTCCTTAAAAGAACGCCTTGATTTTGAACTAGAAGTTATTGAAAAAACAGGATATCCTGGTTACTTTTTAATTGTAGAAGATTTTATCAGAGAAGCACGAAATATGGGAGTTGCAGTGGGTCCAGGACGTGGTTCAGCAGCAGGATCTGTGGTTGCTTATTGTTTGTGGATTACCAATATTGATCCCATCAAATACGATTTACTTTTTGAGCGTTTCTTGAATCCAGAACGTGTTTCCATGCCCGATATTGATATCGATTTTGATGATGAAGGACGAAGTAAAGTCATGGATTATGTGATTCAAAAATACGGTTCCAATCAAGTTGCACAGATAATTACCTATGGAACTATGGCAGCAAAATCATCTATCAGAGATACTGCAAGAGTATTGGATTTGCCATTATTTGAGGCAGATAGAATTGCAAAATTGATTCCAAATGTCATCAAACTTCAGAATATTTTTAGTAATGACGAACGAAATAAATCAAAAATTGATGGACTTCGTGCAGAAGACAAACTCTTGATTGAGGAATTAAGACAGCTTTCTGAAGGTTCAAATCTAGCTTCAGAAACAGTAAACAAAGCCACTATTTTAGAGGGTTCTGTAAGAAATACAGGAACGCATGCTTGTGGAGTGATCATTACTCCTGGAGACATTACGAATTATGTTCCTGTAGCTTTGGCAAAAGATTCTGACATGTATGTAACACAATTTGACAATGCTGTTGTAGAATCTGCAGGATTGTTGAAAATGGATTTTTTAGGATTAAAAACCCTAACATTAATCAAAGATACTGTCAAAATTGTCAAAGCAAGACATGGCAAAGAATTAGATCCTGATTCTTTTCCTTTGGATGATGAAAAAACCTACGAATTATTTCAAAAAGGCGAAACTGTGGGTATTTTTCAATACGAATCTCCAGGAATGCAAAAGCACATGCGCTCTTTAAAACCGACTGTTTTTGGAGATTTAATTGCCATGAATGCCTTATACAGACCAGGACCTATGGAATATATTCCATCTTTCATCAACCGAAAACATGGCACTGAAGAAATTGAATATGATTTGCCTGACATGGAAGAATTTTTGGCTGAAACGTATGGAATTACAGTGTATCAAGAGCAGGTGATGTTACTATCACAAAAATTGGCAAATTTCTCAAAAGGGGAAGCTGACGTTTTGCGAAAAGCGATGGGTAAAAAACAAGCGGCTGTTTTGGATAAAATGAAACCAAAATTCATTGAACAAGCTGCTGCAAATGGTCATGATGCGCAAAAATTAGAGAAAATCTGGAAAGATTGGGAGGCTTTTGCAAGTTATGCGTTCAACAAAAGTCATTCTACCTGTTACGCTTTTATTGCTTATCAAACAGCTTATTTAAAAGCGCATTATCCTGCTGAATACATGGCTTCTGTCTTGTCAAATAATATGAATGACATCAAGCAAGTTTCTTTTTTTATGGAAGAATGCAAACGAATGGGATTGCAAGTTTTAGGACCTGATATCAATGAATCGTATTTGAAATTTTCTGTAAACAAGCAAGGAGCTGTTCGTTTTGGAATGGCAGCCATTAAAGGTGTTGGAGCACATGCCGTAAAATCAATTATTGATGAACGCAAAGAAAATGGTTCGTATGCTTCGATTTTTGATTTGGCGAAACGTGCAGATTTGCGTGTTGCCAACAAAAAAGCCTTTGATAGTTTGGTAAAAGCAGGCGCTTTTGATTCATTTACAAATACGCACAGAGCACAATATTTTGCTTTGGATGAAAAAGGAGTCACCTTTTTAGAACGTGCCATGAAATATGGAAGTAAATTTCAAGAAAATAAAAATGCAACTCAAGTTTCACTTTTCGGAGAAGCTTCAACAATTCAATTTCCTGAACCTGAAATTCCGAATTGCGAAACTTGGGGAACAATGGAGTTGTTGAGTCAGGAAAAAGAAGTGATTGGTATGTATATTTCTGCACATCCTTTAGACGATTTTAGAAATGAAATGGCTTTTTGCAATACCAATTTGTCGATTTTTAAAGAAGATTTGAAAGAATTTGCAGGCAAAAATATTTCGTTTGCAGGCATCATTACTGATGTTCAACATCGAGTTTCTAAAACTGGAAATCCTTGGGCTTCCTTTGTTTTAGAGGATTATAATGACAATTACGAATTCCGAATTTTTAAAGAAGATTATCTAAAATTCAAACATTTTTTATCTTTAAATAATTTTGTGTACGTCAAAGCAACTTTTAAAAAGAATTATTACAATGATGAAGTGAGTATTTCTTTCAATGATTTTAAATTGCTAACCGAAGTTTTAGATACATATTGCGAAAAACTCACGATCAATATTCCAATAGAAAATTTGAAAGAAGATACAATTTTAAACTTAGAAACCATCCTAAAAAATAATCCTGGAAAAAAATCTTTAAAGTTTACTATTTGGGATGAAATGGAAAATATTGAGGTAAATCTACCCAGTAGAAATACAAAAATAGGCGTTTCAAGTTCGTTGTTGGATATCTTGCAAAAACAGCAAATCAATTATAAATTGAATTGATTTTGATAAAAATTAAGAGTTCGTTATTTCTCTAAAAACGGACTCTAAACTTTTTCCTTTTAGGTTTTTTATAGATTCATTTAACAGCAATGTTCCTTTATTGATAATCAACACACGATCACAAACTGCCTCTACTTCTTGCATAATATGTGTAGAAAATAATACTGTTTTTTCTTTTCCCAATTCTTTAATCAAAGTTCTAATATCTACTAATTGATTGGGGTCTAACCCTGTAGTTGGTTCATCTAAAATCAGTATTGATGGATTGTGTAAAATGGCAGCTGCAATGCCCACTCTTTGTTGATATCCTTTAGAAAGTTGATGAATTTTTTTATGAGCTTCTGTTGTCAAACCTACTTTTCCGATACAATTTTCAATTTGTTCTTTTACAGTAATGTTCTCCAAATTTTCCATTTTATGAATCGAACTGCAAAAATTTAGATATTCACGCACATACATATCCGTGTACAAAGCATTGTGTTCGGGTAAATACCCAATTATTTTTTGAGCTTCTAAAGGGTTTTTCAACACATCAATCTCATCAATAAAAACTTCTCCTTCATCAGGTTTTAAATATCCTGTCAAAATTTTCATCATGGTGGATTTTCCTGCACCATTAGGACCTAAAAAACCAATAATTTGAGCATTTTTCGCCTCAAATGAAATGTCATTCAACACATTTTGAGTGCCATAATTTTTTGAAAGGGATGTAACTTTGATTGACATTTTTTTCTTTTAAGTTGAAGTTTGTAGTTTGATTTTACGAATATTTTTCATGCGTTTCCAAGCCAATTTGTGACGTTGTTTATAAAACCAAAGTGTGCCCAAATCTAATAAAAAATAAAAGAAACTAATGCCACTTGGAGGATTATGACTGGGTAAAAAATCAAAAATTCCCCAAGCTGTAGTTGGCCAATACCAACATTTGTAATACGTTCCTATCAATTCTAAAACCACTACAGTAAGATACATTGTCAAATAGAAAAGTCGTTCTCTGGGTTTTTTTCTTAAAATGAATAATGTAGCAATTGTCATCACAAATCCAAAAACATCATTTTTAAAAATCAGAAAAACAGTGGCATATATAAAAATAAAAATAGTAAAAAATCGCTCTAAAAATTGATGGTGGATTTTTATAGAGGTTGCTTTTGAAAAACACAAAACAGCTACATATACAAGTGCATGACCAAAAGGAACGTAATGTGGTACATTTTCCAATCTATAAGTGTACATTCCCATCAATATTGAAAATAAATATTCTCCAAAATAAGCAATGATAACTGCTGCAATCATGTTTTCTTTGAGTCGATGATGAACTCTAAAAAAAATGATACCAAACACGATAATCATCAAAGTATTGGCATAAAACTGTGCATTTTCAGTAATTTTCACCATGTAAAAACTATCTAAAAATAGTCCAACAATAAAAAACAAATACAAAAATCCAAGGGTTTTGTAAGTTGTGAATAAAGAAGATTTTGATGCAACTACACTCATGCTGCGAAAATAAGGAAACTAAACAAAAATGGCTCAAAAAATTTGAGCCATTTGTTTGTAATTTTGATTTGATATTATAATTGATAACGAACTCTTAAACTTACAAACCTTGGTAAGATGAAACGTTCGTTAATGCTAAATGAAATAATATTCTGATTTACATTTAAATTTGATCCAGTTGCCAATAAGTTACTCCCAACCAATTCGTATTCCCATTTTGCATCTTTGTCTTTTCTGTAAGCAAAAGACGCATTCCATATTTTGAATGAATTTATAACATTTCCTTCTTGTCTTGTTTCGTTGTAAGAAAAATCCGTTTTTACAGTTAAAGAATTCCAAATATATGCATCAAAATCAATAGATGGTATATGTCTGACAGTTTTAATATCAGCATTTCTTGCACTGTTTTTCTGATCTATGAATGAAACATTATAACTCAAATTAACATTTGGTGCTTTTGTGAAATTTGTTCCAATTCTAGTATTAATTCCTCTTGAAATATTTTCATTCGTGTTTTCTAAAGAGTTGATAAATTGGTAGCTTTTATTATAATTAAAATTACCTCCCAATCTTCCTGTAATTTTTTTGATGGTTTTACTTACATTTCCAAAAGCCGTAAAAGATTCATTATCTAATGGAGAATTAATAGATGTACTACTAGAAACTACAGAACCTGGCTGAAAAATAGTATTACTATTTACTTGGTTTATGGTTTTAGTATAATTTAAACCTGCAAAAACATTGCTATTATTGAATAAATTAAAACTTCTATAATTCAACCTTATATTATGAAAACTAGCATTTATTAATTCATCATTTCCTGAAAAGAATGAATTATACCTGCTTGCAACAATCCCTCTCGCAATTTGATTTACATCTGTAAAATTAACTTGCTGTCTGTATGTAAAATTCAAACTTTCACTTCTTTTAAATTGAGCTATCACATTAAACTCAGGCAATACTTGGAAAAATTTATCTTGGAAAAATTCAGTGCCATATTGTGTGTTTTGTGAATTGTAAGAGTGTACTGTAAATCCAGGAGTAATCGTAAAAATTCCTGCTTTTAAACGATATCTTACTCCTGCATAAATATCAGCAAATTTATATTCAGTGTCATTGGTTGTTTGTGGATCAACAACTCCAGGAATTGTTGGATTTGGCGTAAACTCATCTCCATTATCTAAAATTTGGAAAAAACGAGAATTGTAATTTTGATTGCTCAAAATAGTTCCTGCTACAAAGTTCAAATTACTTACCGAATTTAGAATATAATAATAATCTAATTTTGCGTCCATTTGATTGGTTTTTACACGTCTGTCTTGTTCCAAATTATAAAATAGATTGCTTCTATCCAATCCTAACGTTTCAGCAGCATCATCAAAACCATCATTGTTTGCATCGTCATTATTGTTTGGATTATTTTCTAGAGATGCAATATAAAATGGATCTTCATCTTGCAGTAAATGTTTGATTTCTAAAGCAAAAATACTTTTTTCACTTGCTGTATAGAAATAACTTAAATCTTGATTGATGGTAAAAGGAGTCGCATTTTCTGTTTCAGTAATGTCACTTAATACTTGAGAATTTATATTATCGGTTTTAAATTCATTTGAAAAACGACCTGCAATATTATAATTCATTTGATTATTAATATCTTTTTTATAGATAGACGTAAATCGAAATAATCCAGTATTACTTGTTTGATTGGTGGTATTATCAACTAAATCATCAGGAGTATTTGGATCAACATAATCTATCGTATTAATATTTCTTTGACCATTGGTGTTGCTTGAAAAAATCAAAAATCCACCTAAATTCAGTTTTTTATTGGGTGAGTAACTGAAATTGAAAGCTGATAATTTGGTTTCAATTTTATTCGCATTTCTAGCATTCGCCGTTAAAAACCCAATTCCAGCATCTGCAATATTGATATTGGTTCCGTTTGAAGGACTTTGACTTTGAAAATTGGCGCCAAAACTTCTCAAATCTCCTCTATCTAAAACAACTTCTCCAATATTATTGACATCTCCAATAACATTTAAGGTATATTTTGGCGTGTAATAAAATAATTTTGGCTGAAAAAGATACAAAGTTTCGTTTGGAGCATCTCCAATTCCTGCTGTAACATCACCAAACCAAAAATTCTTTTTTCCTTCTTTTAATTTGATATTGATGGCAACTCTGTCTTCATTGTTTTGAACGCCACTCAATTGACTCACATCCGAAAAGTTACGCAATACTTGAATTTTGTCAATCGCATTTGAAGGAATATTTTTGGTTGCCAATTTGGTATCTCCACTGAAAAAATCTTTTCCATCAATGGTAATTTTTTCAACAGCTTTTCCTTCTACTTCAATTTGACCAGCAGCATTGATTTCAACTCCTGGTAATTTTTTCAACACATCTTCTAGTTTTCGTTCTGTACCGTTTTTAAAAGAATCTGCGTTGTATGAAATGGTATCTCCACTAATTGTAACAGGCATTTTTGATACAATATTGATTCCATCCAACATGTTGTCTTCTTTCATGGTGAAGTTTTTTACAACATCAACAGTGGTAGTATTAATGGTCGTAGAAATTTCTTTAAATCCTATGTAACTAATTTTCACATTATATGAAGTGTTGTTTTTCAAATCAAGTCTAAAAAACCCTTTGGCATCAGAAAAACCATAGGAAGCAATTGCTTTTGTATTGTTGTCAATCGCAATTACATTTGCCATTTCAAGAGGAACTCCAATAGAATCTTTTACAACACCCGTCAATTTTACTTGGGCAGTTGTAATACACGTCACCATAAAAATGGCGATTACTAAAATTTTTTTCATTTGTTTGGTTTGATTATTTTTTTCAGATGTTTTCTTAGAATCTTCCTCTTCCTCCACCCATTCCATTTCCTCTTCCTTGGAAACGCTCTTTCAATTCGTCAGTTTTTTCTTTGATGATTTTGTTATACTCTTCTCTTTCAACTTTATCACCTTTATTTGGTTTTTGTATCTCAATTTTTTGTTCAGGATTTAACACAATTTCTGTACATAACATGGTTGTTCTTCCAAAATTCAATTCTAAAATCAATCCTGGCAAACCCCAATATCTATCAGGTCCAGCACTTACAGGAATTTGTGGAGAATACCATGCAACTACATCAATCATTTTTGGCTCGTCTTTTTTATCATCAGTTTGATTGTTGTTTCTTCTTCCAAAAATGCTTCCAAAATCTATAGTTTTATCTTCTATAGTCATGGTTGCTTTATAAACTGTGTAATTACCAATTTGTTTGGTTTCTGAAGTCAATTGCCATTGTGGTTGCTCCATTTTTTCAACGATTAAAAAACGTTTGCTAAATTGCTCAACATCTTCAATCATTTCCTTGTCTTTTAGGCTTTTATAAATAGAGCCTTGTCCATTGCTTCTTCCCCACATTGGACCATTGGTTCCTGGAGTTTCTAATTTTACATCTTCTTTAAAAGAACTTTCTGTTTTTGTGAACGTAAGTGTATAGGTTTTCTCAAGAAAACTTTTCATACGATTCATCATTTGTTGTTTTTGTACCTCAGTCATTTCATTTCCAAATCTGCTCATATCCATAGTAGTTTTGGACATGTACATGGCTTTGCCTTGAAAATCTTTTTGAGCAAAAGTGGCAACAGAAAAGAACGCTAAAAAGAGAATTGTTATTGATTTCATAATTTTTGATTAATTTTTTGTCAAAAGTATTTTAAATACCCTCAAATAAGACTTAAAAAAAACTTAAAAGTTTAATGAGAACAAAAAATAATTAAACAAAAATAATATGACTATCCTCCTATTTTAATTTCTATGCCTTTTCCATCTCTGCTTTGAAAACGCTCCATCAACTCTTTATTCTTTTCATCTTGGATTTTATCATACTCAGCTTGAGAAACTATTTTACCTTTATCAGGTTCAGAAATCGTGATTTTTTCTGAGGGATTTAGCACAATTTCCGTGCAAACAATGGTAGTTTTTCCGTCATTAATCTCTAAAATCAATCCAGGCAAACCATGATAAAAAGTGGGTCCATTACTTATCGGAATTTGAGGTGTGTACCAAGCTGTTGTAATTATGGTTTCTGTTTTTTTGGTTTGTTTAGTTTCTCCATTCTCAACAGTCATCATCCTATTTTCTACTTCTTTAGTAAAAGTTGCTTTGTAACAGGTGTAGTTTCCAATATTTTTTGTTTCTGATGTTAATTGCCATTCATAATTTGGTATGGAATCTTTGATCAAAAATGTTTTTCCCATGATGTCAGTTTTGCTAACAAATCGTTTTTCCTTCAAATTTTTGAAATACAAACTTCCTGAACCTCCACCACCAAAAACCGATATCACTTGCATTCCTCCAAGATTTGCTTGTGGATTTGGCGCGTTCAATTTTTCTTCCTCTTTATAACTAGAAGTTGTTTTATCAAATTCTAAAATGAATGTTTTTTGATTCATTTTTTGAAATCGCTCTTCCAATTCTTGTTTTTGAGCTTCAGACATGTTAGAATCCCCTCCTATTTTAAAACCCGTTTTTCTGTTGGTTTTATAAACAGCTTTTCCTGTAAAATCTTGTGCAACTGAGTTGATTACAAAACCCAAAATGGCAATTGCGATGATATGTGGTTTCATTATTACTTGTTTTTATTGTTAAAATTAATAACTAATTGTTTCATTTTCAATACTTTTTCTTTTAATTGTGTCACTAAACTGTCAATTTTTTGAGATTCACCACCCAAAGTAATACTAAAACTTCCTTTGTAGTTCTCTTTTTTGATATCTTTTACAGTCACTTTCAATGAAATTTTGCTTTCAGGTTTGTTTTTTTTGAAAATATCGCTCATTTCTTGCCAATCAATAGTGTCAATTTCTTCTAAAGTATCCACTGAAATTTCAATAGATTCAAAATTCACTTCCGAAATAACTTTTTTTTCTTGAGTAAAAACAATGTTTGCAAAAAGCAAAAATGAAAGGATTAGTATTTTTTTCATAATGTTGGTTTTTAAATTCTTGACAAATATCTTTCAAAAAAATATTCTACAGCGTTAATGAGTGTTAACGTGTGTTAACGGTTCATTTTTATCAAGTTAACTAACTATCTTTGAGGCATGAATACAAAAAAATACCAATTGATTTTTTACTTTATTGCGGCTACCATTGTGGCCACAATTTCAGTTCAATTCTTCTGGAATTACAAGAATTACGAAGAAAATAAAGTGCGTGTTGACAATGAAATTCAGCTGAGTTTAGACAATGCCATTGAAGAATATTATGCAAAATTGGCAAAAACGGATTACACAACGATTCTCAATTTGAACAATTCTTCAAAAGATGCTTCTTCAAGAAGTTTCCCAAAATTGGATACACTTCTGAAACATTCTACTACTTTTAAAAAATTCAAAGAAGGGATAAAAAAAGATACAGTAAAAATTAAAACAAGATTTGAAGTAACTGAAATTTCTTTTAAAAGTAATGATGGATCTTTTGAAAAAGAAAAAGACACCATTGTAAAATATTTAAAAGAAATTAACAATCCAATAAATGATATTTCTCCTGAACAAATCAAGGAAATTAAAATTGGAAAAGAGAATGACTTGCAAATTTTCACTGGCAAAAAAGTGGCTGATAGTTTGAAACTAATCAAAAGTTTGCAACCTATTTTTATTTCTTTTTCAACCAATGAAATTGACTACAAACAGTTGGATTCTTTGGTTAAAAATCAATTGAATCAAAAAAATATTCCTATTGAATTTTCTTTCAATCACTATAAAAAAGACACCATTTTCTTCACCTCAAAAGACAGTATTTTAACCAATAATTTTGAAAAAAGTGTGTTTTCAAAATCAACTTTTCTGAAAGATAATGAACGTTTTGAATTGAGTTATAACAACATCAATTTTGAAGCCCTAAAACGCAGTTCTTCAGGTATTTTATTATCATTTATTTTATCACTTTTAATCATTTCTTGTTTGTTTTATTTACTGAAAATCATCAAACAACAAAAAGAATTGGCAACCATCAAAAATGATTTGATTAGCAATATTACCCACGAATTTAAAACACCTATTGCCACCATTTCAACGGCTATTGAAGCTATTGAAAATTTCAATGTGTTGGATGACAAAGTGAAAACCAAAAAATATTTGGGAATATCTTCTGTGCAATTGGAAAAATTGCATCAAATGGTTGAAAAATTATTGGAAACTGCCACATTAGATAGTGAACAATTATTGCTGAAAAAAGAAAAAATTGACAGTATCCATTTGATTCAAAAAATCGTTGCCAAACATCAATTATTATGCAATTCTAAATCCATCAATTTTCAATCAAATTCGGATACAATTTTTATAAATGCAGATGCTTTTCACTTGGAAAATGTGATTTCAAATTTGATTGATAATGCTGTAAAATATGGTGGAAATTCGATTGAAATTAATATAAATTCTAATGAAAAACAGACTGAAATTAGCGTTTCTGATGATGGAAATGGGATTGAAAAAAATCAGCAAGAACGAATTTTTGAGCAATTTTATAGAGTTCCAAAAGGAAATACACATGATGTAAAAGGCTTTGGAATTGGGTTGTATTATTGTAAAAAAATCATTGAAAAACACCAAGGAACAATTGCAGTAAATTCTACCAAAAATCAAACAATTTTTAAAATTCAACTTCTAAATGAATAAGATAAAAATTTTATTAGCTGAAGACGAAGCAAGTTTGGGAATGATTGTAAAAGAGAGTTTAGAATCCAGAGATTTTCAAGTGTTCTTAGCAGAAAATGGAGTTCAAGCATTGGAAATGTATCAAAATGAAAAACCTGATATTTTAGTGTTGGATGTGATGATGCCCAAAAAAGACGGATTTACGTTGGCGAAAGAAATTCGTCAAGAAAACAAACGAATTCCGATTTTATTTTTGACCGCAAAATCTCAAACAAATGATGTTTTAGAAGGTTTTCAAATTGGAGGAAATGACTATTTGAAAAAACCATTTTCGATGGAAGAATTGATTGTTCGTATCAAATCGTTGCTAAACAGAATCGAATTTCAAACGAATTTAGAGGCTATTGACATTGGGAAATATCAATTTAATTTTACCAAACAAACATTATCCATCAACGAAAAAACGTTTCAATTGACATCAAGAGAGGCTGAATTGCTTTTTCAATTGGCAGAAAAGAAAAATGAGTTGTTGGATAGGACATTTATCCTTAATAAATTGTGGGGAAATGACGATTTTTTCAATGCCAGAAGTATGGATGTTTTTATTAGTAAACTCAGAAAAAAACTGCAATATGACCCAAATATTCAAATCATTAATGTGCGTGGTTTTGGATACAAATTAATTTATTAATCACAATACTATCTTTTTTTACTACATTAGCGACTCGAAATAATTTCATAGAAAAGTAATTATGCACATTGCCATTGCAGGAAATATCGGTGCTGGAAAAACCACACTTACCCAACTTTTAGCCAAACATTATAAATGGAAACCACATTTTGAATCTGTTGATGAAAATCCGTATTTAGACGATTTTTACGGAGAAATGGAACGTTGGTCTTTCAATTTGCAAGTTTATTTTTTAAACAGTCGTTTTCGTCAAATTTTAGAATTGAGAGAAACTGGGAAAAACATCATTCAAGACAGAACCATTTATGAAGATGCACACATTTTTGCACCCAATTTGCATGCAATGGGATTGATGACCAATAGAGATTTTCACAATTACAGTTCCTTATTTGATTTGATGGAAAATTTAATTACACCTCCAGATTTATTGATTTATTTAAGAGCCAATATTTCAACATTGGTTGGTCAAATTCACAAACGAGGCAGAGAATATGAAAACAGCATCAGTATTGATTATTTAAGCAGATTAAATGAACGTTATGAAGCGTGGATTTCAACGTATACCAAAGGAAAATTGCTGATTATTGATGTTGACAATCTTGATTTTGTAAGCAATCAAGAAGATTTGGGATATGTAATTGACAGAATTGATGCTCAAATTAATGGATTATTTTAGAAAATAATCATCCCTCAAAAAAACTTTTTAAAAATATTTTTTACTTTTTTGTAACAAAATGTTGTTTTGATACGTATAAAGATTTGTAGTAAAAATTTTTACGAATTTAAAAATCTATAAAATCATTAGATGAGACAGCTTAAAATTACAAAACAGGTTACCAACAGAGAAACTGCGTCATTAGATAAGTACTTACAAGAAATTGGAAAAGTAGATTTAATCACTGCAGATGAAGAAGTAGAATTAGCGCAGCTAATCAAAGCAGGTGACCAAAGAGCCTTAGAAAAATTGACCAAAGCGAATTTACGTTTTGTGGTTTCTGTGGCAAAGCAATACCAAAATCAAGGATTAACGTTACCCGATTTAATCAACGAAGGAAACTTAGGATTGATAAAAGCAGCAAAACGTTTTGACGAAACAAGAGGTTTCAAATTCATTTCATACGCAGTTTGGTGGATTCGTCAATCTATTTTACAAGCCTTAGCAGAACAATCAAGAATTGTGCGATTGCCATTGAATAAAATTGGTTCAATAAACAAAATCAATAAAATGTATGCGTTTTTGGAGCAAGAAAATGAGCGACCACCAAGTGCTGAGGAAATTGCTAAAAAACTAGACATGACTGTAAATGACGTGAAAGAATCTATGAAAAATTCTGGACGTCACGTATCTATGGATGCTCCATTAATTGAAGGTGAAGATTCTAATTTATACGACGTTTTAAACTCTGGAGAATCACCAAATCCTGATAAAGAATTGATTCATGAATCTTTAAGAATCGAAATCAACAGAGCATTAGAAACCTTAACTCCAAGAGAAGCAGATGTTGTAAAATTGTATTTTGGTTTGGGCGAACACCAACCAATGACTTTGGAAGAAATTGGAGAAACCTTCGATTTAACTCGTGAACGTGTGCGTCAAATCAAAGAAAAAGCAATTAGACGATTGAAACATACTTCAAGAAGTAAAATATTGATGACGTATTTGGGATAAAATACAAATAACTCATTTTTAAATAGTTACTACGAAACCTTGGTAAATAACCAAGGTTTTTTTATGGATTTAACTTTTAAGATACCGTAATTTAAAGTAAGACAACATAACAAACTCATTCTTTAACACTAAATAAATATTTATATAAACTTCCATTTACGTTTGAAACAAAAAATACTCCTAAAATTGCAGTCAAAAAACAAATCAAACTTATGAGGAATTTATTATTAGTATTATCAATGCTATTTTCACTGTTCAGTTACTCACAAGGTAAAGGAGTTATCTCAGGAAAAGTAACAGAAAGTGAAAGCAACTTTTCGATGCCTGGTGCAACCATAAAATTATCTGGCACCAATAAATACACAACTTCAGACATCAATGGTGATTTTGAATTTTTAGATGTTGTTGTGGGAACGTACCAATTGGAAATTACATATATTGGGTATCAAAAATTTTCAAAAGAGGTTACTGTAATTGCAGGAAAAAACACAAATGTTTCTCTTGTATTGTTACCTGGTACTGAAGAATTAGGAGAAATTATTATTTTGGGAGATCGTTTAAGAGGTCAAGCAAAAGCAATTAACAAACAAAAAACAAATCAAAACATTACCAATATTATTTCATCAGATCAAGTTGGTCGTTTTCCGGATGCAAATATTGGAGATGCTTTAAAAAGAGTTACTGGAATCACCATGCAAAACGATCAAGGTGAAGCTAGAAACATCATTATCAGAGGTTTAGCACCTACATTAAACTCAGTAATGTTAAATGGAAATCGAATTCCGTCAGCAGAAGGTGATAACAGAAATGTGCAAATGGATTTAATTCCTGCTGACATGATTTCAACTATTGAAGTAAATAAAACACTTACTTCAGATATGGATGCTGATGCTATTGGAGGTTCTGTAAATTTAGTAACAAGAGCAACACCTAATAAACAACGTATTTCTGGAACTTTAGCTGGAGGTTATAGCCCAATTAGAGATCAAGGAAATTATACAGCAGGTTTTGTATATGGAGATCGTTTTTTTGATAACAAATTAGGAGTAGTGTTAAGCTCATCATACAATAACAATACATTTGGTTCTGATAATATTGAGGCTGCTTGGGTAAAAGGCAGAAAAGACCAAGTATATATTGAAGAATATGATATCAGAAGATATGACGTGCAACGTATTAGAAACTCTTTCTCTTTTGCTACTGATTACTCTTTTAACAATAACAATTCTATCTATTTCAATGCAATTTATAATTTTAGAGATGATTTAGAAAATCGTTATCGTGCAAGATATAGAGGAATAAGACCTGTTTACGATGCAAATGATGATATTACAGGTTTTACTGGTGATGTTCGTAGACAAACAAAAGGTGGAATTGATGACAAAAAAAATGAAAGAACTCGTTTAGAAAGGCAAACTGTTCAGAATTATTCTCTAGGAGGAGAACATTTATTGAGTTCAAAACTAGATATGGATTGGTCATTCAATTTTGCAAAAGCTGCAGAAGACAGACCTAATGAAAGATATATTGAGTTTCAAAATAGAGGACTTAATTTGAATATGAACTTAAATGACGAAAGATTTCCTTTAATTACTGGTACTGGAGATAACTCAATAAACAATTTTAGATTAAGAGAAATTACTGATAATTTTGATTATACAGATGAAACAGAATTAGGATTTAAATTGAATTTTAGAACTCCACTTTCATTCATTGAAAATCAAAAAGGAAGATTGCGTTTTGGTTTCAGAATGAGAATTAAAGACAAACAAAGAGAAAATATATTTTACGAATATGATCCTATTAACGCTTTTGGAAATTTAAATACAATTGATAATTCATTTTTTGGTGGTGAAAATTGGCAAGTGGGTTCTCAATATATAGCTGGAAATTTCGCAACAAATACATTTTTAGGGAATTTAGATTTGAACAATGCAACACTATTTGACAAAGCTGCTAACCCTGCAGAGTATCTTGCCCTAAATTATAAAGCAAGTGAAAATATTTATGGTTCCTACATAAGATGGGATCAAGATTTTAATGACAAATTTTCTATGATTGCTGGTTTGCGTGTGGAAGCTACTGATATTGATTATACAGCAAACTATGTTTTAGATGAAAATGATTTGATTGGAGAAATCAATAATACCAATGATTACGTTAATCTTTTACCAAGTCTTTCATTCAAATATAATGGCGCAAAAGATTGGGTGTATAGAGCCGCTTTTACAACCTCATTGGCTAGACCAGATTACTATGCTTTGGCGCCTTTTATCAGTGTTGTTCCTGATGATGACTCAGAAATTGCTGCTGGAAATCCAAATTTAGATGCAACTTTCGCTTACAATTTTGATTTCATGGTAGAGAAATACTATAAATCTGTAGGATTACTTTCAGGTGGTGTTTTTTATAAAAAATTAAATGATTTTATTTACACATATCGTGATAATCAATATACGAATGCAAAATTTGCTGCAGATTTTCCAAATCAAACAAATCCAATTCCAACCGTAAATCCTGGAAATTGGTCCTTGACACAACAACGAAATGGAGAAAGTGTAGATGTTTATGGATTTGAAGTAGCTTTTCAAAGACAATTGGATTTTATTCCAGGTAAATTTTTCAAAGGTTTGGGTCTTTATGTAAACTATACTTATACAGATTCCAAAGCAAATGGAATTACAAATTCAAGTGGAGATTTGAGAACTGATGTTACATTGCCAGGAACTGCTCCACACATGATTAACAGTTCATTGTCATGGGAAAACAAAAAATTCTCTGCTCGTGTTTCTCTTAATTATGCAGCAGATTATTTAGACGAATTGGGTGGAGACGAATTTGAAGATCGTTTTTACGACAAACAATTATTTATTGATGCAAATGCTTCTTATAAATTGACAAGCAAATTGAGAATTTTTGCAGAAGCAAACAACTTGACAAATCAACCTTTGCGTTATTACCAAGGAATTTCATCAAGAACAATGCAGGTTGAATATTACCAAGCTCGATTTAATCTAGGTTTAAAATTCGACCTATAATCAAAAACTTTAATTTAAAAATAATAAGAAAACGGGAATCATCCCGTTTTCTTATTTAAATAAAAGAACAACAAATTATGAAAAAAGTTTTTCACTTATTAGCAATCAGTATTGTATTGATTTCTTGTAAAGATAAATTGGCACCTGTTGCAAAAAACGCACTTAAACCAAGTGTAGTTACCCAACCAACACCTCATGACACTGATGATCCTGCAATTTGGATTCATCCATCTGAAGCATCAAAAAGTTTGATTATTGGTACTGATAAAGAAACAGGAGGAGGATTGTATGCATATGATTTAGCAGGAAAAATCGTAAACAGTTTTATAAATATGGGGCGTCCAAACAACGTAGATATTGCTTACGGACTCAAAATTGGTGACCAAAAAATAGACATTGCTGTGACTACTGAAAGAGAAAAAAATCGAATTCGAATTTTTTCTTTACCTGATTTAAAACCTATTGACAATGGTGGAATTGAAGTTTTTGTTGGTGAAAAAGACAGAGATCCAATGGGAGTTGCTTTGTACACAAGACCTTCAGACAGCACTATTTTTGCGATTGTTGGCAGAAAATTTGGACCCAATGAAAACTATCTTTGGCAATATGAATTATCTGCATCAGAAAACAAAAATGTGAGTGCTAGATTGGTTCGGGAATTTGGAAAATTTAGTGGTGAAAAAGAGATTGAGGCCATTGCTGTTGACAATGAATTAGGTTTTATTTATTATTCAGACGAACAAGTTGGCATAAGAAAATACATTGCTGATCCTTCTAAAAATAACAATTCAGAATTGGCTTTTTTTGGTCAAAACGATTTCAAATCAGATCATGAAGGAATTGCGATTTATAAAAAATCATCAACAACAGGTTATATTTTAGTCTCCAATCAGCAAAAAAACACCTTCGTTGTTTACAAAAGAGAAGGCTCAAAAAATGATTCTAATTTGCATCAAAAAATTGCTGAATTCCCAACTTCAACCATTGAATGTGATGGCGCAGATGCAACATCCATAAATCTAGGAGGGAAATTCCCAAAAGGAATGTTAGTTGCAATGAGTAATGGGATGACTTTTCATTTTTATGATTGGAGAATCATTCAAAATCAAATTGATATTCAACAAAAATAAATTTTAAGAATACAAATTCTTATAAAACTTCGATCAAAAATCGAAGTTTTTTTTATGTCACATTTTTTCTTTGCGAACCTTCTTTTGATGCTTTATCTTTGTAAAACTTAAAATCAAAAAAATGAGTAATTTAGTAGCTCCTTCAATTTTAGCGGCAGATTTTGCAAATTTACAACGCGACATAGAAATGGTCAATAATAGTGAAGCTGATTGGTTTCATATTGACATTATGGATGGTGTTTTTGTACCCAATATTTCTTTTGGAATGCCAGTTTTGAAAGCAATTACCAAACATGCAGCAAAAACCATTGATGTGCATTTGATGATTGTGGATCCTGACAGATACATTCAAACTTTTGCTGATTTGGGTTCCAATATTTTAACGGTTCATTATGAGGCTTGCACGCATTTGCACAGAACTGTTCAGGCCATCAAAGCTGCTGGAATGAAAGCTGGAGTTGCCTTAAATCCGCATACACCCATTGCAGTTTTAGAAGATATTATTATTGATTTGGATTTGGTTTGTTTGATGAGCGTAAATCCTGGTTTTGGCGGACAATCATTTATTGAAAATACCTACAAAAAAGTACAGCAACTTAAAAATTTGATTGATTTTTCAAAATCATCTTGTTTGATAGAAATTGATGGTGGAGTTACTGATAAAAATGCCAATGCATTGATAGAAGTTGGTGCTAATGTGTTAGTTGCTGGAAGCTACGTTTTTAGTGCAAAAAATCCTACAGAAACCATTGCTGATTTAAAGAAAATGATCAATTAATTGTTTTCAGTTGTTGACATAGAAACCACAGGAAATGGGTATAAAGGACAGAAAATAACCGAAATTTCCATTTTTCTTTTTGATGGAAAACAAGTCATTGACGAATTTACATCACTGATAAATCCTGAGCAAAACATTCCTTCATTCATCACAAATTTGACAGGAATTGACAATGCCATGGTTCGAAATGCGCCAAAATTTTATGAAATTGCAAAAAAGGTTGCAGAAATTACGCAAGACACCATTTTTGTTGCGCACAATGTAAATTTCGATTACAATATTATTCAGGATGAATTTAAAAGCTTGGGATTTGATTTCAAACGAAAAAAATTGTGCACAGTTCGCTTGTCACGAAAAATCATTCCTGGACTTCAATCTTACAGTTTAGGAAATATTTGCAGTGCTGAAAACATCCCAATCAATGGAAGACACAGAGCAAAAGGCGATGCAGAAGCGACCACTGAATTGTTTCGCAGATTGATAGAAAGAGATGATCAATTTATCATCAATTCTTTTTTGCATGCCAAGTCAAGACAAGCCACTTTACCTCCTTTATTAGATAAAATTGTGGTAGATAATTTACCTGAAACTTTTGGTGTTTACTATTTTAAAAATGCTGCAAAAGAGGTAATTTATGTAGGAAAAGCCAATAATATCAAGCAAAGAGTCATCAGTCATTTTTACGACAAAAAGAAAAAAGAGCAAAACATGTGTTTGGAAATCGCTCATATTTCCTATACAATTACAGGAAGTGAATTGTTGGCTTTGTTGCTAGAATCCTCAGAAATTAAAAAAATATATCCCAAATACAACAGAGCACAAAGAAAAGCGGGTGAAGCTGTAGGATTGTTTGCATATGAAGACCAAAAAGGAATTATACACTTGGCTTACAATCGATTAAAATTGATTCCAACTCCAATTACAAAATATTATACAGTTTCAGAATGTAGAAATCATCTAGAATATTTGTGCAAAGAATTTGAATTGTGCCCCAAATACTGTCATTTACAAACCAATGTTTCTAGTTGTTTTCACTATCAAATCAAAGAATGTAAAGGCATTTGTTGTGATGAAGAAGCTGTTGAATCCTATAATGTAAGAGTTCATGAAGCGATAAAATCAGTTGGAATTGGTGCCGAAAATTTGGTCATTAAAGTAACAGGGAGAACTGAAAATGAAATTGGATTTGCACTGATTTTAGATGGAATTTACAAAGGTTTTGGCTTTGTAGAAAGACAACAATCAGTACTTTTAGAAAATCCAGAAGATTATCAATTTTTTGTAGAACCTCAAAAAGACAATAGAGATATTCAGCGAATTTTAGCTTCTTACATAAGAAAAGAAAGCACCAATAATAGTGAGTTTTTTACAAATAAGAGTGAATTATTTGCAAAAAACATTCAATAAAACGAATTTTGATGAAATGGAAAGTACAAATTGATACGTTTCAATGATTCATTTTCATCAACATCACCCAAAAATCAAAATCAAATCCAAAAGCAAATACACCTTATTTCTTCGGCATCAACACCAACATTCTTGGCAATTTATCGATTTCTGAAGCATCCAATTTCATTTTGATAAACTTTCCATCAACAAACATTTCAGCCTGATCTTTATAATGTTTGCTAAAAATATTCCCTGATTGTCCTGTTGGCAAAATCGACAAACTATGGTCAACATCCGAAAAATCAATCACTCTTCGTGTTGAAGGTCCTGCTGTAATTTTATAAATTCCAGTTTCATTCAAACTAAATATTTGATTGTTGATGACTTCATTTCCGCCATTCGTTTGGAAGGGTCCAACATTGAATATCTTACGCAACATCCCTCCTGCTTTTCCAATTGGATGCTCATGTTCTACGGAAATAACACGTTCCCATTTCCACGCATCTACATTGGTACCCAATTGATTTTGCAAAAATAAAAATGCCTTAGCAAATGATTGTTGAATGATTTCTTGACGAGTTTCTTTTTTGTTTTTTGTAGCAATATCATCCCACCAAACAGAATTCTCATGATTGATTTGAGTAGGTAAAACTTGGTCTTGCAATTGTGAATTCAAAAATAATTCGAATGCAGTTCCCAATTCATCTTGGTAAGTTGCAGTAATCAATTCATACAAAAATCGACTGTAAATAGTAGGTGCAACACTTTCTTTCAGATAATTTCCATCCCAATTTTCCAGCAATGAAATGGCTCTTTTTTCAGACGGAGATAAGGACCTGATGGATAGATTTTTTATCAAGTCTTTACTGATGTCAGAAACGGTTGCTGAAGTAACGTCATTCAACATTTTAGCCACATATTCCTTGGTGAAATCGTTTTTAATTTCTAATAAATTCACAATTCTTTTTGCCCTATCTTGAGGTTGATAATACCCAGGATATAATTTTCCTCTTACAGAATCTGGCTGATTATTCGCAGAATACACATAATGACTGCTTGGATTTACGGCTTGCGGATTTTCTTCAAAAGGCAAAATTTCCAAAATTTCGTCTTCTCCTGAAGCGCCATTCAAATACATTTTTGAAGACAAACCATCACGCAATTGATACAATTTTGCAGACGCAAACCACGCAATGTTATTGTCAGCATCTCCATACATCACATTCAATCCTGGAGCGTGAATTTTTTCAGCTGCTTTTTTAAATTCTGATAACGATTTTGAATGACTCATGCCATAAGCAACATCCAGGGTTTTGTTTTCCAATTGGGTATACAACCAATACATGGCAATGGGTCTTTCATCCTCAATATGCGTCACCAAACCATTCATGATTGGCCCGTGTTTGCTTACTTTTACCGTAAAAGTAGTATCTGCAGCGTCTTTAATTTTGATGGTTTTTGTTCGCAATTCATATTTTTCATATCCATTTTTTGTTTTGTATTCCAATGCATTTTTTGGATTATTTTCTTCGATATAAAAATTCAAATCGTCATTTGCTAACATGGTCAATCCGTAAGCCATTTTTTTATTATGCCCTAATAACGGAAAAGGCATCAACGCAATGTTGAATCCGTAAATTTCAAATTCAGGAGTTTTGATGTGATTTTGATACCAAACTGAAGGTTGCGAAAAACCAATATGTGGATCGTTTGCAAAAATAACCTTGCCGTTTTTTGTTTTCTCTGCGCCAATCACCCAAGAATTACTTCCAATAAAAGTAGCAACTGGCAACGTGTTCATAATACCACTGACTGCTTTTGATAAATTGGCTTTAATGGGTTGAATTTCTGTTTTATTTATCGTCAAATTCTCATTGTAGGTATTCATGAATTCATTCAAATAGGCATCACCCAATTTCTCTCTGATTTCCGTCAATAACGGATCTGTTTTATGCGCTACTGCAAAGCTAAAAGCCATGTATCCGAAAACATTGTACACATCTTTGATGGTGTATTTTTCCTTTTTAATACCTACCAGAGTAAACTCAATGGGCGTACTTCCTTCCTCAATATATTGATTGATTCCATCCAAATATTTTTGGGTCAATAGATGCGCTTCCGAATTTTTATCTAAATTGGCAATGGCTTTTTCTGCAGCTTCTTCAATTCCCAAACCACTGAAAAAAACATCTGTTGGCAACAAGTCTTTTCCGAAAATTTCCGACAATCTTCCTGGGGCAATTCTGCGAATCAACTCCATTTGCCACAAACGTTCTTGAGCATGTAAATATCCCAAAGCAACATAAGCGTCTTCTTGATTTTTGGCATTGATATGTGGCACTCCAAATTCATCAAAATGAATGGCTACTTCTTTCGAAAGATGTTGTAATTGAACTCTACCTTCATAAGTTGGTTTTAGGGAATTTGCATAAAATAAAATACCAATCACCAATAAAACCAATAAAATACCCGCTATTTTTAGAAACTTTTTTATGTTTTTCATTCGGAAAGTTTTAGAACTTGTCAAAGATAAGAGATTTATATCGTATTTTTGATGCTCTAATATGTGCTACTTAGATGAAAAAAATTCAAATGGTTGACTTACAAAGTCAATACGAAAAAATCAAAGAAACAGTTGATCATTCCATTCAAGAGGTGCTGAATACAGCAACGTATATCAATGGGCCACTTGTAAAAGAGTTTCAACAAGATTTAGAAAAATATCTGAATGTAAAACATGTCATTCCCTGCGCAAACGGAACTGATGCGTTGCAAATTGCCATGATGGGGCTAGATTTAAAACCTGGTGATGAAGTAATTACGGCCGATTTTACATTCGCAGCAACTGTGGAAGTGATTGCCTTATTGCAATTGACACCTGTTTTGGTTGATGTGGATGCTAAAACATTCAATATTGATATTGAGGCCATCAAAAAAGCCATCACTCCAAAAACAAAAGCAATTGTTCCTGTGCATTTATTTGGACAAGTTGCCAATATGGAAGCGATCTTAGAAATTGCCAAGGAACACCATTTATACATCATCGAAGACAATGCACAAGCGATTGGTGCTGATTACACGTTCAAAGACGGAAGCAAACAAAAAGCGGGTACCATTGGAATTGTTGGGACAACTTCTTTCTTTCCTTCCAAAAACTTGGGTTGTTATGGTGATGGAGGAGCTATTTTTACGAATGATGATGCCTTGGCGCACAAATTACGTGGCATTGTAAATCACGGAATGTACGAGCGTTATTATCATGATGTAGTGGGTGTAAACTCAAGATTAGACTCCATTCAAGCAGGTGTTTTAAAAGCCAAATTGCCTCATTTAGATGCCTATTGCAATGCTCGTAGAAATGCTGCACGTTTTTACAATCAGGCTTTCAAAAATCATCCTGCAATTATTACACCTACAAATCAATCCAATACTACCAAAAATTGTGGCGAAATTTGTGCGTTTTGTGATTGCCATGTATATCATCAATATACCTTGCAAATTACCAATGGAAAACGAGATGCATTGCACAAACACTTGCTAGAAAAAGGAATTCCAAATGCTATTTATTATCCTGTGGCTTTGCATGCACAAAAAGCATATCAGGATTCAAGATACAATGAAGCGGATTTTCCAGTCACCAATGAATTGATAAAAACAGTCATTTCATTGCCTATGCATACAGAATTAGATGAGGAACAATTGACTTTTATCACACAAACAATTATCCATTTTTTAAACGAATAAACAATCAACAACCATAACATGAAAACAATTTTAGTAACAGGAGGTCTTGGTTTTATAGGCTCTCACACAGTGGTAGAACTTCAAAATGAAGGCTTTGAAGTTGTAATTATCGATGATTTATCAAACACAACTATTGATGTTTTAGAGAATATCACTGCCATCACAGGAAAAAAACCTACTTTTTATCAAATGGATACTCGTAAAAAAGAGGATTTAAAAGCGCTTTTTGACAAACATTCAGTGGACGGGATTATTCATTTTGCAGCTTACAAAGCTGTAGGAGAAAGTATGGGAAAACCCTTAGAATATTATGAAAACAACTTAAGTTCGTTGATTTATTTATTGCAAGAAATGAGAGATCGTAACTTAGACAACTTTAT
Source organism: Polaribacter sp. BAL334 (assembly GCF_015767435.1). Lineage (GTDB taxonomy): Bacteria > Bacteroidota > Bacteroidia > Flavobacteriales > Flavobacteriaceae > Polaribacter. Next base: position 212,305 of record NZ_JADWOV010000301.1, on the reverse strand, counting down.
TTTCTCTTCTTCATGCACAGTGTATGGTCAGGCTGACGAATTGCCAATTACGGAAGAAGCGCCTGTAAAAGCAGCGGAATCTGTCTATGGAAATACCAAGCAAATTGGCGAAGAAATCATCAGAGATGCTAGCAACGCTCACAAAATCAATTCAATCGCTTTGCGTTATTTCAATCCAATAGGAGCGCATCCAACTATCAAAATTGGAGAATTGCCATTGGGAGTGCCACAAAATTTAATTCCATTCATTACGCAAACAGCTGCAGGAATCCGCAAAGAATTATCCGTTTTTGGCGATGATTATCCTACTTCTGACGGAACAGCAGTAAGAGATTACATTCACGTAGTTGACTTGGCAAAAGCACACATTGCAGCGTTAAAACGTTTGATGGAAAAAAGAAACAAAACCACTTTTGAATATTTCAACATTGGTACTGGAAAAGGAAGTTCTGTATTGGAAGTAATCAATGCCTTCGAAAAAGTAAACAACCTAAAACTAAACTATAAAATCGTTGCAAGACGTGAAGGAGATGTCACAGCAGCCTATGCAGACACCACCATCGCTAATAAAGAACTGAACTGGAAAACAGAAATCAGCCTTGAAGAAGCCTTAGCCTCTGCTTGGCAATGGCAATTGAAACAGGGTTAATTCTCTCCTTTAAATTCCTCCCGACTTATTCGGGAGGTGCCCAAAGGGCGGGAAAATTAATTCTCATTCTTGAAAGTATGTTTTATTTCTATTTTTAAAAATATTTTTCTTTCTTTTTATCAATTCTTTTGTGAATTATTCTTGATGAGTATATAAAAATAGATTTTAGAATTTCATTATATACCTACTTTTTCTACTTTAGGAAAGTATTTTGATCAATATACTAATCTTCAAGGTTTTCAATTTAATAATAATTTGGATTTGTTAACTTAAAATTGAAAATCTGATATTCAAAAATTTCTATCACATATTTAAAAATGCCCCAAAAAGCAATTGACTTTTTGGGGCATTTTTATTTTTTAAAACAGTAATTTTGATGGGTAATCCTATCAATTTACTGAATAAATATTGGCTCTATTATCTTCAATATCTGAAGCTTTTTTAATTGCTTCATACATTTTATAGGTTGAGTTTTTTCTTGTATCAACAATTCTTTTTCTATTGATTTCGTAATTTGGCAATGCTGTAGGGTTTTCTTTTTTCGTTACTTTAAAAGCATATACTCCTCTATCACCAACAATTGCATTGTAAATTTTGTTTTCCTTAGCATGATACATTGCACCAACAATTTTAGGTTCTACTCCAACTCCAGAAAGTGTAGGACTTTTTAGAGTAACGCTTTCAGCAGTTCTTACATTTGTATTGTTCTTTTTAGCAATATCTTGTAAACTAGAACCATTTAGTTTTTCAACTAACATTGCTGCTTTTTTCTCGTTTACTAAAATAGGTCTTACTGTATTAATTGCTTTGTCTGCAGACATCAATCCTTTTTCTTGAGTAGCTGTCAAGGTAACAACAACGTGTTTTCCTTCTAAATCAAAACGTTTGAAATCACCAATTTTTGTCTCTTTATTGAAAGCCCAACTTACAATTTGTCTTTGCATTCCCAATCCTGGAACATTTTCATCCAAAGCTTTTATTCCAACAGCAGGTTTTGCTGTGTATTTTTTTTGCTTGGCAACATCATCAAACTTTTTGTTGTTTGATAATGCCAACGAAAATTCTTCTGCACTTCTAAAAACACTATTCTCTGTAGCTTCAGAAGGAACAATTTTTCTACTTAAAGTTGCTAATTTTACAACATTTTGATTGTTTCTTTGTTCGTCAATTTTTATAATATGAAATCCAAAAGGAGTTTTAACGACACCCATTTCTCCTGTTTTTCCTTTAAAAGTAAAATCTCTAAACTCAGGAGTCATTGTGTTATATGTAAACCAATCTAAATCTCCACCTTTATCAGCATTTGATTTGTCAGATGAAAATTCTTTCGCTAAACTTTCAAACTTCGCTTTTGTAGTTTTTACAACAGTTAAAATACTGTCAGCTAATTTTTTAGCATCGTCTTCAGTTCTTGTGATTTCTGGTGTAGCTCTTTGCGAACCTACAAAAGGAATCAAAATGTGACTTGCTTTTACAGAATCTGGCATTTGTGCTATTTCAGTAATTTTTGAAATCTTTAAAAATCCATTGTCTTTATACGGTCCAAAAACATCTCCTTTTGCTCCTGAAAAAATACTTCCAGAAACTTCAGCATTTACTTGATTTTTGAATTGAAAAGCATCATTTAAACTAGTGTCTGATTCATTTTCTGATAAGAAAATAGCATCGTTTGTTGATAATTTAAAGTCTTCAATCAAAGAAGCAACATCCGATTTCAACTCATTTTCATCTTCTAACGTTGGTAAAATATCAAAAGATACATAAGAAATATCTACAGAAGCATCTACTTTAAAATCAGCTTCATGATCTTTTATATAAGCTTCAATTTCTGATTTTTTTATTTTTACAACATCATCTGAAATTGAAGTAAAAGGAACATACACATATTCTGCATTCAACTTTTTATTTTCATAAATGTATTCATTTTCACCTTCTTTCAAAGAAGCTCCCAAACCTGCAGTTATCAAATTATTATAGGTAGTTGTTGCTAGATTTTCTTTGACTTGATTCATATAATTAGACCATTGAGCCCACAAATCCTTGTTGTTTTCTTTAGTATCTGCTAAAAATTGTTTGAACTTTTGTTCGTCAAACAAACCTGCTTCATTCTGATACTCAGGACTACTTTGCACAAAAGGTGCACTAATTATTTCGTTCCAAACATCAGCTTCACCAATCGTAATTCCTGCTTCTGCAAGTTGATTTTGGTAGATTTTTTTTCTGATGATATTTTCCCAAACAGCATTCACTGCTTGCATTTCAGGAACATTTGCACCTACTTGTTGTTTGTATTGTTCTACTTCTTGGATAAATTCTTGAGTTGTGATAGATTCTCCATTAATTTCTCCAACTTCATTCATTTTACTTGAGTTGAAAAAATCGCCTAAAGTAGATGGATCCAATACAAATGCAAAAAGTGCTAATCCAATAATAATGATTAAGAACATTGAACGTTCTCTAATTTTTGATAAAACTGCCATGCGTCATTGATTTAATTTCAGGTGGCGAATATACGATTTTTGAGTTGAATATTGCAACCGATTTTTGATATAATATAAGGTAATGAATTGCTTGTTTTTGAATGAATTGTAAACACAATTTTAATCAACTTCTAAAATTCTCAAATACACTTCTTCAATTTTTGCACCACTCATTTTAAGTACAGTAATTTCAAAACCTTTGATAAGAATTTTGTCATTTTCACTAGGGATATTTTCTGTATGTTCTATGATAAAACCACCCAATGTTTCATAAGCTTCTGATTTGGGAATTTCTAAATCATATTCTTCATTCAAATAATCTACTTCAATTCGAGCAGAGAATTTGAATTCAGTTTCACTTATTTTTTCTTCTATATATTCTTGAACATCATGTTCATCTTCAATTTCTCCAAAAAGTTCTTCCACTATATCCTCAACAGTAATCATTCCTGATGTTCCTCCATATTCATCAACAACCACTGCAACACTTTTTCGTTTTTTTATTAATGTATTCAAAATATCATTAATCATCATAGATTCAGGAACAATTTCAAGTGGTAAAATGACAGATTTAATAGTTTTTGGTTTTTTAAAAAGTTCAAATGCATTCACATAACCAACAATATCATCCATAGAATTTTGATAAATCAGGATTTTAGACAAGCCCGTTTCAATAAATAAATTTTTCAAATTCACAACTTTGTCATGCATTTCCAAAGCAACAATTTCTGTTCTTGGAACCATCACTTCACGAGCTTTTACATTCTGAAAAATCAAAGCATTTTGAAAAATCTGGATTTCAGAATCCATAATATCATCATCATTTCCCGTTTCTAATTGTTCATTGATATAATTCCCCAATTCTTCTTTGCTAAATTCTGTTTGTTGTTCATCCGCTTTTACTTTGAAAAAAATTCGTAGAAAAAAATCAGAAATTGCAGTGATGAAAGAAGAGAAAAAATGAAATAAATAGTAAAAGAAAAAAGCAGGAATCGCAAAAATTTTTAAAGCATCATTAGCATAAATTCTAAAAATTGCTTTGGGTAAAAATTCAGCTGTAATTAGGATTATAATGGTGGAAATAACAGTTTGAACTAACAAATTGGTAAACTCATTATAATTTTCTAATGGCAATAATCTCACCAAAATTCTGCCCATATAATAACTATAAATCACCAATGAAATATTGTTTCCAACCAACATTGTAGTGATAAATTTAGATGATTTATGAGTGATTTTTTTTAGAATTTTAGGAATAAAACCTTCTCTCTTTTTTTCGAGTTCAATGTGCAATTTGTTGGCTGAAACAAATGCAATTTCCATTCCCGAAAAAAAAGCGGATAATAAAATTGAAGTAAAGATAATAATCAGTTCTATTTCCATGAGCATCAAAAATACTACTTGTTTTGACTATTTCTCTTTTCTACTTTTTTTCTGAAATGTCTTTTAAAGAAAAATACGATGGTAATTAAAATAGCAAAACCTATAAATAAATAGGATCTTGATCTATCAGAATTCCAACGAACTATTCCTTCTACAATACAAATAAATGCAATCATTAAATATCCGTACTGAAAAAATTTCCAAAGTCTGTTCATAATTTATTCTTCTGTTGATTCTAATCTTCCTGTTGTTTTTTTTGCCAAATGTTCACTTAAATCGTCTTTTGATTCGAAACCAATTCCATAAATTGTATCATTTTCTTTGATCAACATAAATGCTTTTTCCGATACAAAATATTTGGTTTTTTCATCCCAAAAAAGTTGTTCTGTTTTTAAGATTGATCTGTCTGTGTGATTCACAACCAATACTTTTCCTCTTATTTCTGAAATGGAAGTTTTGGAATATGTAATCGCATATTTTCCTGTTATGGTTACTGAGTCAATTGTATTTTTTTCAAAGTTAATGATTTTTATACCATTTGGAAACTCATTATAAGGATGTTCATCTCGATTGCTAAAATCGAGCATTATTGGAGTGATTAATTTTGAAGTGATTCTCCCTGAATCTTTGTAAACATGATTTGCGTCTCTTGCAATTCCGAGAGGCAAATTTTTATCTGCCAAAAAATCTCTGACTTTTTGAGTATTATTAGTACAAGAAAAAAGCATTACTGAACAAAAAGTTACAGCAATGCTTTTTATTAAAAAGTCTTTAAAACGGTTCATTATTTTCCGTTAGAATCAATAGTTACGGTTTCGCCAATCCAACATTTGATTGAATATGAATCACCTTCTCTTTTTCCAGAAGTAAAAATTGTTTTCTTATCTGGCAAGTTTCCTTTATAACTTGCAATGTATCTTGCTGCAGTTGAACCTATACTTGGGTCAACAGCTGCTGCTTTTTGAGCTTGTCTTAAAGCTGCTGCATATACCATTCTTTTTTCAAATTCGTTGTTTCCACATTCATTAACACTAGATTGATATAATCTTCCAATCAATAAATATGCTTTTCCGTAATTTGGGTTATAACTTAATGCCTCTCTCGCTAAAGCTCTTGCAACAGAAAGTTGTCCTCTTGATTTTGCTTGCTCTGCAGCATTCAATTTATATTTTGCTTTTTTCAAAGGATCAGTTTCTAAATCAAAGGCTTTTTTTCGCATTGCATTTGCTCCTGCTGCATCTCCGTTTTTATCTAAAATACCTGCATAAAATGTATAAGAATCTGGACTTGGAGTTGCTTCAGCATATGCTTTTGCAAGTGTTTCAAATAATGGATCTTCTTGACAACCTTTATTAAACATTCTTGATACAGCTCTTCTTAACCAAGTTGCATCTGTTTTATAGGTTTCAAAATCTCTTTTGTACAAAGGAATCAATCTATCACAAGTTGCAATTTCAGAAATAATATTGTCTAATCCTTCCTCAATTTGACCTAATGCTCCTGAATTTATTTGATAAGCATTCAATGACCTTTTTTGTCTTTCATCTAAAACTTTTGTTGAATCTTTTGTAAGTTCATTGATTTTTGTTGTATAGTCATCTAACTTTTCTCCAATCGATTCAATTACGTCATCATAGGTATCAAAAACTCTTTTTGGATCATTATCTTTAAATTTATCAGTTACTCCTTGAAAATATTTGTAAATATTTTTTACGCTCATATCTCTAGGAGAAATTTTATACGCTTTTTCAAGAATTGCAAAAATTTCATCATCAGAAGCTAAATTATTTTTTGCTAAATAATCAGCATAATCACTGTGAACTTTTGCAGGATTATCATTTGGATAATACTTTAATCTTTGTTCGTATACTTTTTTAGCCAATGCTGGATCTTTTTTTACTTCCTCAGCTAAAGTTGAACCGTATTTGTAAATATTTACAGACAAATCTGGACATTTATCCATCAAAAAAATCCAATTTGTATAAGCATCATCAAACTTTTTTGAATTAAAATCTCCTTTAAATAAATTATATTTAATGGTACATTCTTGCGTTAAATCTTCCTGAGCATTCGTTTTTACTACTGTAAAAAGCATAGTTGCAGCTATAAGTAATGTAAAATTTTTCATTTTTTGTTGGTATTTGTTAATCAATTTTTCTTTGTATAAACCAGTTCATATCTGTTAGTGATAAGCTTACTCTTAAATTAAAATAATTTTCTTGAATCAAATTATTTTGTAAAGTACCTCTTTTACCAAACTCAAATCCCATGTTTATGGTTGATAATCTTTTTAATGGTAACCCTAAACCAAAAGATATGCCAAAATCATCAATTGGTGTAAAATTAGTATTTGAACCAGAACCATCAACAGATAATCCTGTTTTTTCATATCGCAAACCAGCCCTGTAAGTAACTCTTTCCCAATAACTTGAAATAGAATTAACTTTTGGAAGAAAAAATCCACCAAATGAAATTCGGCTAGATTTTCCATAATTGTACGCACTGTTTGTTCCTCCAGATAATAAACCTGTTGTTGTCAAAGCATCTTGATTTTCATATTCAATTCCTGCATACCAGTTATCAAATTTTCCAATTCCAATTCCAAAATTTGTTTTAACTGGCAAATTAAAGCTTCCTGAAATTCGGTTTGAAGAAATAGTATCTCTTGGAACTTCATTTCCTGTAGGAGAAAATGTCAATGAATATAAGTAATCATCACCTGTTACAGTTAAACTGTTCGCAAGTTTGATAGTTGCTCCTGTGCTAATTACTAATTTATTTTCAAGTTCTTTATGATATTGCATTCCAAATTTTAAAGAACCTCCACTAACTCTGCTTACTTCATTATATTTAGTAGAAAGTGACACATCTGCTCTTAAAACTGAAATTCCGTTTTCAATATTACCAAAATTAAAATCACCTTCAATTCCTAAAGATAAATTTTTGGTAATTTTCATTCCAAAACTTCCGTATAAACGATTTACACCACCATTACCTTCAAAAATACTCAGTTGAGTTAATCGATCATCTGCATCAAAAACAGATGTTGAGAGTGAATATCCTATTGATGAAACTGGTTGCATCCCAGCAGAAAATCCTGCTTTTGATCCAATTGGAAATCCAAGAGCAATATATGATAAACTCGTTGAAGTACTGCTTTGAGAAGATGTTGCGCTTTTTACAGTTAAATCATTATTCAACATACCAAAGGAGTAAGTTGCAAACTTTAAATCTGCATATGCAGCTGGATTTGTAAAGTTTAAAAAACCATAATTGCTGAAAGCAACTCCAATTCCACCCATTGAACTTTGTTCAACAGTTGTGTTGCTAAACTTTTCTCCAATACCAAAAAAAGAATAGGGAGAAGAATTGGTTCTTTGAGCTAAAAGAGTTGACGCAGTTATAAAAAAGATAAAAGGTATTAGAATATTTCTAATCATTTGTTTTTGTTAAAAATCAATAGTTCGTTCAGTCCTTCAAGGAGGAAATTTTGATTGGCAAATATGCTACTTTTTAATTGTTTAGACAAGAAATTTGTATCTCCTCCTGTTAAAACTATTGTAAAATCATTAAATTTTTGTTTGTATTGCCCAATAACGCCTTCAATTTCTTGAATTACGCCATTTACAACCCCTGAATTTATACTTTCTTCAGTACTTTGCCCAATAAATTTATCAAGATATTTTTTATCTAATAGTGGTAATTTGCCAGTAAAATGATGCAGCGCTTTGAACCTCATGGCTATTCCAAGTGAAATTGCACCACCAAAATAGGTTGCATTCTTGTCAACAAAGTCAAAAGTTATGCATGTTCCTGCATCAATAACCAATACATTTTTATTTGGAAATGATTTTGTTGCAGCCGCAATAAGTGCTATCCTGTCCGCACCAAGAGTTTTTGGAGTTTTGTAAAGATTGTGAAAAGGGAGTTTCATCGCTGATGAAACCTCTAAAAGCAAAAGGATTTTTCTTAATTTTTCTAATTTTTTTTCTGAAATAAAAGCAACACTAGAGATGATTGCATCATTTAAGGTGTATTTTTTCGTTATAAATTTAATTTCAGAAATGATTTTTTCGACAGGAAAAATAGTGACTTCAATTAAGTTATCTCCATGAAAAACAGCTGCTTTCACTCTTGTATTTCCAACATCAATTGCTAAATTCATTCCTAATTTTAAATGAAGTTCAAAAATACAACAGATTTTTTTAAATTTTAGTTAGTAGATATAAAAAAACATTTTATATTTGCATCCGCTTAAGAATGGTATCTTAGCTCAGTTGGTAGAGCAAAGGACTGAAAATCCTTGTGTCCCTGGTTCGATTCCTGGAGATACCACAACAAAACCCAAAAACGATGATGTTTTTGGGTTTTTTATTTTTTAGAAAATTAAATTACAAATAAAAAAAACCAAGCTTTTCGCTTGGTTTTCAATTTATTATTTCATCATTTGCAAATTGCTAATTTCCAATTGCGTGAGTTCTCTCCATCTTCCTCTTGGTAGATTTTTCTTAGTCAATTGTGCAAAAACAACTCTGTCTAATTTGGTTACTTTATAGCCAATATGTTCAAATATTTTTCGAACAATTCTATTTCTTCCTGAGTGAATTTCAATGCCAACTTCCGTTTTTGATTCGCCTTCTACATAAGAAACAGCATCAATAAACACTTTTTTTCCTTCGATAATAACTTCTCCTTTTAATTTTTCTAAATCTTTTGCATCCAATTTTCTATCTAAAGAAGCATGATATAATTTTCGAACATTGTGTTTTGGGTGCGTTAATTTTTTGGCCAAATCACCATCATTGGTAAATAATAGCAATCCTGTGGTATTTCTATCCAATCTTCCAACAGGATAAATTCTTTCTTTTGTAGCATTTGCAACCAATTCCATCACTGTTTTTCTACTTCGATCATCTTCCATAGTAGTGATGTAATTTTTAGGTTTGTTAAGCAAAATATATTTTTTTTGCTCAGGAGTAATTCCTGTTCCATCAAACTGAACAACATCTGTTGGCAAAACTTTATAGCCCATTTCTGTGACTAATTTGCCATTTACTTGAACACTTCCTTGTTGTATAAAAGTATCTGCTTCTCTTCGTGAACAAACGCCTGAATTGGCAATATATTTGTTTAAACGAATCCCTAAAGATTCATCCGCAACAACAGTTGGTTTTATTTTTCTGAACTCTTTTTTTACAGGTTTTCTATTCAATGGCGTACTTTTTTTCGGCTCTTGTCGTCTTCGCGACGAGTTTTTATTTGGTTCCATTTTTTAAAATTTTTGCAAAAATAGGCAATTAAACCCTTCTAATTCAATCTATCAATCACTTTTTCTAATAATAGAGAAGTATCAATAAAAATCAAACTTAAAACACCAATCAACAATAACAATTTTAAAATATTGTGTAAAAATTGGTATTGCTTCTTTGTTTTAGATTTCCAAAGATATATGGCAACAAATAAAAGTGTAATGAGCGCTCCATAAAAATAATATCTCATAAAACCCAACTCAGGAAGTCTGAATAAAATTGCAATAGGGAAAAAACTAAAAAGCAATAATGATATGGATAATTTCTTGGTTTTTTGTTCCCCATGAACTACTGAAAAAGTTCGATAATTGTTGGCAATTGCTCCTTTTATATTTTCCAAATCTTTAATTAATTCACGCACCATAATCACTAAAAATAAGAAAATAGCATGTACAAATATGATATTTGAAAAATTCTTATAATACACAAAAATCACAAAAAAGGGTAAAATGGTAAGCATTGTTGCTGAAATCAATCCCATTAATGGATATTTTTTTAGTTTGTGCGAATAAAACCAAATTCCAAAAATATAGATTGCAAAAAACAAGCCTGCTCTTAGCGAAACTAAAAATCCAAATAAAAACCCGAGGAAATTCAGAAAAAAATAGAGTTGTAATCTCGTACTTTGTTTTACAATAGTGTCCAAACCCGTTTTTAAGGGTCTGTTTATTCGATCCACTTTTACATCATAAAAATTATTGATGATATACCCTGCAGCTACTACACAAACTGTGGCTAGAATTATAAAATGTAAGTGAAGATCGAAAAGAACATATTTCAAAGATTTTTCGGGCGAAAAAATAAAAATAGAGGCTAAATATTGCGCAATAATTAAAACAAGAATGTTGTATCCTCTAATCACTGATACTAAACTCAGCATTTTTAGGATGATTCTTTTTGCTTTGAAAGAAGTCATGAATTGTTTTTAGAACCTATAAACCAATTCTAATTTATAGTCTTTTAGGCTTTCTTGTGCTTTTTGATAATCTTCTGTAAACCCTAAAATATAGCCACCACCACCTGAACCACAAAGTTTTAAGTAGTAATCATTGGTGTCAATTCCTTTTTTCCAAACTTTGTGAAACGCATCAGGAATCATCGGTTTGAAATTTTTTAGCACTATTTTTGACAAACTTTTTACGTTTGTAAATAAAGAACTCACATTTCCTTTTAAGAAATCGTCAATACAAGCGTCTGTGTATAATGCAAATTCTTCGCTCAACATTTTTCTGAAACCTTCGTTTTTCATCTTATTCATAAAGATGTTTACCATTGGCTCAGTCTCGCCAATTTGTTCAGAATCCAATAAGAAAACAGCTCCTTTTCCTTCTTTTTGCGAAGGAATTCCTGCAGGTTCAATATGTTCTTTAGAATTGATTAAAATCGGTAAACTCAAATACGAATTTAAAGGATCTAACCCTGAACTTTTTCCGTGAAAAAAAGATTCCATCAAAGAGAAAATTTCTTTCAATTTCAATAGTTTTTCTCTGGTTAAATTCTCTAAAACTGTGATTTTATCTTGCGCATATTGATCGTAAACAGATGCCACTAAAGCTCCTGAACTTCCCACTCCATAACCTTGAGGAATAGAGGAATCAAAATACATTCCGTTATCTAAATCATTTTGAAAAGCCGTTAAATCAAAAGAGACTAAATCCGAATTTAAACTGGCAATATGAGTGAAAAATCTTCGTAAGTTTTCGTTTGATTTTTTTGAAAATTCATCAAAATTATTGGTAGTTTTCAAAGCGCCTCTATAAGCATTGAATGGAATTGCCAAACCTTTTGAATCTTTGATGATTCCATATTCTCCAAAAAGAAGAATTTTAGCATAAAACAGTGGACTTTTCATTTTCTTTTTATTTACGTGGCAAAAATACAAATTATTCATTACGAATTAACAATTACAAATTGCGAATTTTAAGCCAAAAAACATCAACTAATAACTAAAAACTATTTGTCATTTTTATAAAACACTTTCCAAATACCCACTTTTTCACCATTGGTATATTTTCCTTTGCTTTTTATTTTTCCTCCTTTGTAAAATTCTTTCCAAATTCCTTCTCTCAAACCATTTTCATAAACACCTGTTTCTTTGAGTTCACCAGTTTCATAATACTCATAAAACAGTCCATTTAACTTTCCTTTAGTGTAAAAAACTTTTCTGAATTTTGTTCTTTTCTTATAATAATAGATAATTTCTCCTTCTAATTTTTCATCAATTCTATAAAAATCAGCTTTGTCTTGTGAGGTTTTCTCCAAATTGGCATCCAACCAAACAACTTCTTGTGACTGTAAAGAACTCGTCAGAAAAAGAAAAAAAATGAAATTTAAAAAATACTTCATGTACTAATTTTTTTAAAACAATTTATGATCGCTGTTTTGCTCCAAAACCTGAAACATCACAAATATACTCTTTTTTGTAACATAAGCTAGAAAGTTCATTTTCAATAAATTGTAAAACAGTTTCTTTTTCATTTTCAGGAAAAAGCACGTGAACATTCGCACCAGCATCTAATGTAAAACAAATATTGCTATTCTTTTCTTGACGAAATTTCCAAATTTTATGGATGATTTCCAACGTGTTTGGTTTCATCAAAATAAAATAGGGATTGCTCGTCAACATCATTGCATGCAACGTTAATGCTTCACTTTCTACCAAATTGATAAACGATGTAATATCTCCATTTTGAAGAATTGTTGACATTTTGGTCAAATTTTCATTTGCTTGTTGAAACCGATTTTCTGCAAACGGATGATCAAACATCAATTCATGCCCAACAGTGCTTGACACTTGTTTTTCGCCTTTGTCAACCAACAAAATAACATCTTGATAATTGCTAAAAATCGGATGAATTTTATGTGGAAATTTCACCCCAAACAAATCAGAACTTCCTTCAATTATAGGATGATTTCCCCAAACAACCAAAGGACCTTCCAGACTTCTGCAAGCACTTCCTGAACCCAATCTTGATAAAAATGATGCTTTTTTAATGACAAAATCTGCATTCAATGCAGGAATCAATTGTTGCTCTAAACTCATTAAACAGCTCGCTATTGCACTCAAACCACTTGCTGAGGAAGCAATTCCACTTGAATGTGGAAATGAATTTTGAGAATGAATCGTCATTTGATACTCAAAAATATACGGACAATACTCTTGAATTCGTTGAAAGAATTTAGCGATTTTTGGCTTGAATTCCTCTTTTTTACTTCCTTCAAAAAACACTTCAAATTGAACTTCTTCCGATTTTTCAATCTTTTGAAATTCAATCGTAGTAATGGTATGGCAATTGTTCAATGTAAAACTAATGGATGCGTTTTTCGGAATTTGAGGTTCGCTTTTTCCCCAATATTTTACTAAGGCAATATTACTTGGTGTTTGCCAAGTAAAACTCGCTTTATCAACAAACTGCAAAGACGATTTTACTAAAAATTGATCTATATCCAATGTGAAAAATATTTAGAGACAAAGATAGGGTTTCTCGTAGATTTTTATCCCAATAAATTGTGAAGTCTTTCGTATTTTTGACGCATGAAAAACAACACGGTTTTTTTATTATTGGACGGAGAATCTCCCAATAAATTGCCAGACTTTTCTGATTATAGCTTGATTTGTGCCACAGATGGCGCCTACAAATTTTTAAAAGAGAAACAAATTATTCCCCATTTTGTAAGTGGTGATTTTGATGAGTTTGTTGAAATCTCTGATGAAATCGAAGTCATACAAACTCCCAACCAAGATTTTACTGATTTTTATAAAATTTTACAAATCTTATTTGACAAAGGCTATAAAAATATTCATGTTTTTGGCGCAAGTGGCAAAGAACAAGACCATTTTTTAGATAATTTGCACACGGCAATTTGCTGGAAAAACCAAATGGAAATTACTTTTTTTGACAATCACGGAAGGTATTTTTTAGCAAAACAGATTACGACAATTTATGATTGTTTGCACAAAACCATCTCTTTAATTCCTTTGCCAAAAGCAACTAAAATCAGTACTTTAGGTTTGCAATATTCTCTTAATAAAGAAGATTTAAGTTTCGGAAAACGCATTGGCACAAGAAATAAAGCCATAAACAATGAGGTGAAGATTACTTTTGAAAAAGGTGAATTGGTTATTTTTGTGAATGATTAATGTTTTTTCTACAAGGCTTTAAAAATTTTGCAGTGTTAAGAGCACAAAAAGCTTTGCTGACTTTGCATTTTATACAAATTTAGTTCTTTGCGCACTTTGCGGTTAAATTTTAAAACAATCAAAAATGAATAGAAAAATAAAATTATTATGGGATTTTAGAGGCGAAGATGCTTCTGAAACTGCCAAACATCACACCAAACATTTGAGAGAATTCGCAACATTGGAAAAGTTACCTTTTTACGAAATAGACATCCAAGAAAAAAACCCAATGTTGATTTCTGCATTCATTGTGGTTGACGAAATAAATATGAAAATCTACAGAGATGCTTTAAAACCTCATAGAGGGGAGGTTTTTTAATTTTGGATTGTTTTATTATTTGAGTTATATTCGTTGAAATTATATTTATTATGAAAAATATTCCCTTCATTATAGCATTTTTGCTTTGTTTTTGCGGTTTTAGTCAAACTGAAAAACATCAAGATATAAAAACAACGATTAAAGAAGTTACTGTTTTTCAGAGCAATGCACAAGTAACTCGTGAAAAATCGGTCGATTTATTTGCAGGAGAAACCATTTTAAAATTCATTAATTTATCTCCTTTTATCGATGCAAAAAGTATTCAAGTTAAAGCTGATGGTGCTGTAACTATTTTAAATGTAAGTCATCAACAAAATTTTATTGATAAGCTCGAAAAACAAAAAGAACTCGTAACTCTAGAATCAAAATTAATAGAAATTACTACTAAAATTGAACTCGAAAGCACACTCATTGAAATTTTAAAAGAAGAACTTACTTTTTTAAATGAAAATAGAAATATTGGCGGAAAAAATGAAAGTTTGACCGTAACAAACCTCAGAGAAACTGCAACTTATTATAGCAGCAGATTGACTGCTTTAAAATTAAAAGAAATTGAAAGAAATCAAACTTTATCAAAATTAAAAAATGAGAGAAGAGATCTTGAAAACCAAATTAATACTTTCACGAGCAAAAGAGAATATCCAAATGGCGAAATTTTGGTAAAAGTAGCTTCTAAAAATAATAGTAAAGTAACTTTTGAAATTTCTTATATTGTTGGAAATGCTGGTTGGTTTCCTTCTTATGACATCAGAGCAAAAAATGTAAACGAACCTATTGAACTTATTTATAAAGCAAATGTTAAGCAAGATACTAAAATAGATTGGAAAGATGTAAAATTGAAACTTTCAACAGCAAATCCAACTGTTTCAGGAATTGCTCCTGAGTTAAAACCATACTTTCTAAATTACAATTTAGCTCCACCTGTTTATAAATTAGAATCAAATTCTGTAAGTGGAATTGTTACTGATGGTTCAAGCCCTTTGCCAGGAGCTTCAGTTATTGTTAAAGGCACAACTATTGGAGCAACAACTGATTTTGATGGAAAATATTCCATCAGTATTCCAAATGGCGCAAGAGAATTGGTGTTTTCTTATTTAGGGTATGTAACTAAAACAGTTTCAATCGACAAAAATGTACTCAATGTTCAACTGCAAGAAGATGCAAGCACATTGGATGAAGTTGTGGTTGTTGGTTATGGGACAAAAAAGAATAATTCAATTAGTCAAATTTTACAAGGTGTTGTTCCTGGTGTTAAAATTAGAGGTGCTGCAAGTATAGAAATCCCAGTAGAACAAATTGAAAATCAAACAAGTGTTGATTTCGAAATTAAAATGCCTTATACCATAAAATCTGATAATAAAAGTTATGCAGTTGATATTTCAAATTACAGTTTAGCGGCAGATTATCAATATTATAGTGTTCCAAAAATTAATAAAAATGCCTTTTTAATGGCAAATATTACAGATTGGGAAAAGTATAATTTATTAGAAGGAGAAGCAAACATATTTTTTGAAGAAACTTATATTGGGAAATCTTTGTTAGATGTAAGATATGCAAAAGATACACTTCAAATTTCATTGGGAGTTGATAAAAACATTCAAATTGAAAGAGAAAAAATTACTGATTTTGCTTCAAAAAAATTCATTGGAAGCAGAAAAGAAGAATTGAGAAATTGGAAAATTAATATCAAAAACAATAAAAATCAACAAATATCAATGGTGATTTTTGATCAAATTCCTGTTTCTGTAAATGAGGAAATAAAAGTTGAAATTTTGAATATTTCTGGAGCAAATCATACTCTAGAAACTGGAGAATTAAAATGGATATTTAAACTAAATCCAAAAGAATCCAAAGTTTTTGATTTGAAGTACACTGTTAAATATCCAAAAAATAAAAATTTACTTATTGAGTAATTTAATCCTCACCTCCACTTAATTCCACAACCTACACTTGGTTTTTGAATTTGAAGTGGTGGTTTATTATCAAGTAAATTTTTGATAGCATTTCTCAAATCTTTTCCTGTAACTGGAATTCCGTTTTGTGGTCTTGAATCATCCAATTGTCCGTGATAAACCGCTTTCAAATCAGCATCAAATAGATAGAAATCAGGAGTGCAAGCAGCATCATATGCTTTTGCAACTTCTTGCGTTTTGTCAAATAAATAGGGAAAAGAATATTGGTTTTTTGCAGCAACAATTTTCATCAAATGAGGTGCATCTTGTGGATATTTTTCAATATCATTGGAGCTAATGGCTATAAAAGCAATGCCTTTTGGTTGAAATTCGTTCGCAATTCTCACCAATTCTTGATTGATATGAATCACAAATGGACAATGATTGCAGCTAAAAACAATGAGAGTACCCAGTTTTCCTTTGCTATGTTCTAAAGAAAGATATTGATTGGTGATGACGTTTTGTAATATAAAATCAGGTGCTTTCTTACCCATTTCAAATTCGTTTGATTCCGTTCTTGCCATAATTCTATTCTTTTTCAGCTAAGGCTTTTGCACAAATATACCCTCCTGTCCAAGCATTTTGGAAATTAAATCCGCCAGTAACTGCATCAATATTTAGAACTTCTCCCACAAAAAAGAGATTTTTATGCAATTTACTTTCAAAGCGTTTGAAATCAATTTCTTTCAAATCAACGCCTCCTGCTGTAACAAATTCGTCCTTGAAAGTTGTTCTTCCATTGGCATTGTAAATTCCTTTGGTCAATTCGTTTGCTAATTTTTCGAGTTGTAAATTGTTTGTATCAGCCCAATTTTGAGTTTCACGAATATTTGCAGCCATCACAAATCGTTCCCACAAACGTTTTGAAATTTCTGGAAATGGAGATTTTAACAAAACCGTTTTTCGTGCTTCTGACTTTTTTAGATGCTGCAAAATGGATATTACTGAAGTGGTAGATTTTGACAACCAATTCACTTCCACATTGTATTGATAATTTTTTTCGGCTAAAAATCGAGCTCCAAATGCAGATAATTTTAAAACAGCTGGCCCACTCATTCCCCAATGTGTAATCAACAAAGGCCCTGAAGCTTCAAAATCGGAATTTACAATTTTCACAGTGGCATTTGGCACCGAAATTCCCAATAAATCTGTCAATCTTTGGTCTTTGATATTGAACGTAAATAAAGAGGGAACAGGCTCAATAATGGTATGTTGTAAACTTTCGCATAAGTCCCAAAATGCTTTTGAGCTTCCTGCTGCCATTACCAGTTTATCAGCTATAAAATCTTGATTTTTAGTGTTGATAAGCCATTGATTTTCTTGTTGATAAACACCATTAACGCCACAATTTGTAGACACTTTGATTCCTAAGTTATCAACAGCATTTTGAAAACAGTCAATGATTGCTTGACTTGTATTTGCTTCCGGAAAAACACGATTGTCGTCTTCAATTTTGAGAGGTACTCCCCTATTTTTAAACCATTCAAAGGTGTCTCCTGTCATGAATTGATGAAAAGGGCCTAACAATTCTTTTTCTCCTCTTGGATAAAATTTCACCAATTCTTTCGGCTCAAAACAAGCATGTGTGACATTGCATCTTCCTCCACCAGAAATTTTTACTTTTTGCAAAACCTCCTTGCCTTTTTCAAGAATGATGATGTCCAAATCAGGGTTCATTTCTTTGGCATTAATGGCTGTAAAATATCCTGCAGCTCCTCCACCAATCACAACAACTTTGCTCATAAAATCATGTCTTTGTATGAAATAATTGTTTCAAATCCTTTGTTTTTAAAATAATTTGGCGTGCTTTCATTGCCTGTTGCCAACACAAAATCTCCTCCCCAAGCTCCCAAACTTTTTATTTCTCCAAAATAATCTGAAAAAAGTGACTCTTTAATTGGTTTTTGTTTAATGATTGAACTAATAATATTTTCATGTTCAATGAGTAGTTTTTCAAAATCAATCAACGAAGTTGCTTTTAAAAAAGATTCTGAAATATGAGAAATCGCATTGATTTCTTGAGTGATATTTTGCATATTTTCTCGATATTTTGCAATTCCTTGTTTCGAATCTTGCTTTATGTTTAAGTAGACAAAAAATAAGTTTTGATGAAATGTTGGTTGAAATTTGACTTGTTCAACCAAAGGATGTTGATGATTGAGTTGATACAAAATAGGCGAGTCATTTTGCGCACAAGCAATGTCATAACCACTTCCTTTAAACGAATTCCACAACAATTGAAAAGCATCTACTTTTGCCCAAGAAGCGATTGAATTGATTAGTGTTGACGAACTTCCTAATCCCCATTTTCTTGGAAAAGTGAGATTTGTTTTCACCAAAAAACCGCCATTAGCATTTAAAAAATCAGGATTCATTTTTTTGGCTTCTAACAATATTTCCAACAAAGTTTCTGCTATCATTTCAGCATTTTCTTCTTTGTCTGATTCGAAAGTTGCGGAAATCAATCGTAATTTAGGCAACTCAAATACAGTTTCAAACCAACAATTTCCTTCAACCGTAAAACTTCCCCAAATCAATTGCGATTCTTTTATCGGAATTACCTCAAGGTCTTGCCCAAATTTCGTTGGAATTGCCAAAGATTTTGCCCCATCCAAAACGAGGTATTCTCCTGTTAACAATAATTTTCCGTTCGAATAAAAATGCATTATATCAGACTGAATTGTTTAAAATGATGTGTAAAATGTTTTATTTGAAATTTTTTCCAATACTCAAAATCGAGTTCTCCAAAAAATGGATGCACTACCTTTTTTGTTGGATTTTCTTGAAAAACTTTTACAAAAAATTGAATTTGAGCCATCAAATCATCAATTGCTTCTTGCATCGAATTGAATTGCAACGGATTGGGTTCTTCTGCCAACAAAGTAGGTTTAAAGCCAATTTCCAATTCATTTTCAGTATCTAAAAAAGGTTTTCTTCTTGCCATTTTTTCATCTGAAACAAAAGCGTCCAAATTCCAATTTCCATTGGCAATTTTGGTAATTGCACTCAAATGTTCAATCATTTGTTGAGCATTCATCAATCCGAAAATGGGTTTAGAATCTGAAGTTAATGTTGCTAACTTTTCTCTGACCAATATTTCATCCAAAAAATCAACCCAAGTCACTTTTGCCATTCGCATTTCATTGAATTTATTCACCACAGCTGCATGTGAAACAGTTTGATTTTTAAAAAAATCAATCAGACTATTTTTCTCCTTTTTAGTTGCTCCTAGCTGATTTAGAATGTTTTGCAAGTGCATTTTCATGTGTCCATGTTGAATTCCTTTGGTTGTCAAAGCTCGCAAAGCCGCAAAATTTTGCGCCAAACCAGCAGCAGCCATGATTTGCATCAATTCTTTTGCAGACGGATTTTGTAACATTTCCAACGAAATTTTTGACATGGGATGCAAAGCAGTCAAACCGCCAACAGTGCCTAAAGCTAAAGGAATTTCAATCCAAAATTTAAAAATTCCATCATCAATGGAACAATGAGACAAACTTGTGTATGTTCCTGAGCGTGAAGCATAGGCATGAACACCCGCTTCAACGGCTCTAAAATCATTGCCTGTTGCTAACACAACAGCATCAATTCCGTTCATAATTCCTTTGTTGTGCGTGACTGCTCTGTAAGGTTCAATTTCTGCAATTTTGACAGCTTGATAAAATTTTTCAGCAAATTTCTGCGGATTTTCGATGTCTAAATCAGCAATCTTGCAACTCACTTCAGCACGCACCAAACACTCAGGAACGTAATTGGAAAGTATGCTCATGATGATTTCAATATCGTCATTTCTGAATTTATTGGCAATCGCTTCTAAACAAGAATTGATGAAATTCGCACCCATAGAATCTTTCGTTTCAAAGGTGATGTGTAATTGATAATAATTGGCTAAATCAGCAGTTTTATCTTTCAATTGAATATCTAAAATACCTCCACCACGTTTTTCCATATTTTGGGTGATGGATGCAGTTGCTGCAAATAATTCGGTTTTATTTTCCTGAAAATAGCGTTCTAAATCTTCCTTTTTTCCTGTAAATAGAAAATGAACTTGACCAATTTTGGTAGTTCCTAAAACTTCGGTTTTGAAGCCACCTTTGGCACTCCAAAATTTCGCTACCAAAGAAGCTGCTGCCACCACTGAACTCTCCTCAATCACCATTGGAACCACATATTCCTTGCCATTGATTACAAAATTAGGCGCAATTCCAAAAGGCAAATAAAAATTGGTAATGGTATTTTCGATAAAATCATCATGAAGATTTTGAAGCGTTTCATTTTCGTTCCAATATTGTTTGATGATTTGTAGGGTTTCTGAAGGATTCTGAAAATAATTTTTCGTTAACCAATCAATTTTTTCTTCCTTGTTTAATTTAGAAAATCCTGAAATTATTTTGCTCATTTCTATATCTGTAATCTTATGAGAACAAATATAAATGAAAGTATTTTAAACCTTAAACTAATTTGTAAAAAGACGATAAAATGTAGGTTTTAACAAATTTTTAAATTGTGAAAATGTTGATATTTTTGATGTTATATGCTATCACAACATCAAAAACACAATATTTTAAGACAAATTAACAGCAAATTGGTAAACTATTTTTTTTAATGATTGCGCATAAATAAAATCAATCACTAATATCGCACATATAATTGTATTACTATTAAATTTAAGAGTATATATAACAAGATATAGTTAACTTTAAAATCTTATAATTATGAAAAAATCAAGTATCGCCATTGTATGTTTAGGACTTGTATTTACAAGTTGCGCAGTAATAAGACCCGGAGAAGTAGGTATAAAACAAACGTTAGGAAAGCTTTCATCCGAAGTAAAAACCCAAGGAACCATACTTTACAATCCATTAGTAAGTAAAGTAATTAAAGAATCTACGAAAACGAGTAACATTTTACTAACATTGAGTTTGCCAAGTAAAGAAGGTTTGAGTGTAAATTCGGACATTTCAATTTTGTACAGATTAGAGGCAAACAAAGTTTCCTCTGTGTTAGAAAATTTAGGACAAGATTACGAATCTGTAATTACCAGCGTTTTTAGATCAGCAGCTTCTGATGTTTGTGCCAAATTTTATGCAAAAGACATGCATTCAGGAATGAGAGCAAAAATTGAAGGTGAAATTTTAGACAAGATGAAAGTGAATCTTGAAAAACAAGCTGACGGAATTGAATTGATTGCCGTTTTAATGAAAAGTATTCAATTGCCTATGGGTTTAGCGAGTTCTATAGAAAGAAAACTGCAAGCTGAGCAAGATGCCATGAGAATGGAATTTGTGTTAGATCAAGAAAAACTAGAAGCAGAAAGAAAAATCATCAATGCCAAAGGGGAAAGAGATGCGCAAATCATCATCACTGAAGGTTTGACAAGTGGAATTTTAAAGCTAAAAGCGATTGAAGCTTTCAAAGATCTTGCAAGATCTCCAAATTCAAAAATCATTATTACTGATGGTAAAACTCCGCTAATTGTGGGTGATACTGAAGAAAAAAAAGAGGAAACTACTAAGAAAAAATAACAACATGTAGTTCCTGAAAATCTCGTTACATTTTAAACTGTAACGAGATTTTTTTTTGATGAAATCCAAACGATACATACAAATCATCATTTCCTAAAAAAATGTCATTCAAAACTTCCATTCAATGCATCCTTTTTTGACAATATTTTCGTAAACTTGACGAATATTTATTAAAACATCAAACTTCATGAAAAATGTAGGTATATTTTTTTCCTTATTACTATTATTTACCACTCAATCAAAAGCTCAAAATAACTCATTAAACACTTCTGGAAACAAAGAAATTTCACTAACAGAGATTTGGAATGGCACTTTTTCTCCAGAAAGAATGAACGCTTTGAATTCGATGAATGGTGATTTTTATTCATTATTAAATTACAATCGTCAAACAAGAGAGGCAACTGTTGACAAATACAGTTACAAAACCTTGGAAAAAGTAGCCACTATTGTAAGTAGTAAAGATTTGTCTGAAATGAATACGATTTCATCATACAGCTTTAATAATGATGAAACAAAATTGATTTTAGGAACCAATTTCAATGGAATTTACAGACGTTCATTTAGCGGTACTTTTTATGCATTTGACATTGCCTCCAAAGAACTTATTTTGATTGGAGAAAACATTCAAGAACCTATATTTTCTCCTGACAATCAGAAAGTTGCTTATGCAAAAGACAATAATATTTTTATCAAAGATTTTGAAAAAAATAGCACGATTCAAATCACAAAAGATGGGTTGAAAAATAGCATCATCAATGGAATTACAGATTGGGTGTACGAAGAAGAATTTGGATTTGTACGCGCTTTTGAATGGAGTGCAGATAGCAAACATTTGGCATTTTTGAGATTTGACGAAACAGCTGTACCAACATTCTCAATGGACATTGTAGGAAAAGAATTGTATCCTACACAACAGGTTTTTAAATATCCAAAAGCTGGCGAAAAAAATGCGATTGTAACTCTACATATTTACAATGCAAGCAATGCTAAAACTGAAAAAATAGCTTTGGGTGATTATGAATACATTCCAAGAATCAAGTGGTCAAATGAAGCAAATTTCTTGATTGCAACCACCTTAAATCGTCATCAAAATGATTTAAAATTGCACAAAATTGATGCGCAAAAAAGCACCTCAAGTATATTGCTGAACGAAACAGACAAAGCCTATGTGGATATTCACGATAATTTGACTTTTTTGAATGATAACAGCTTTATTTGGACTAGCGAAAAAGATGGTTTCAATCATATTTATCAGTATGATTTTAACGGAAAACTCATCAATCAAATTACCAAAGGAAACTGGGAAGTAACCAATTATTATGGATTTGACGCCTCAAAAAAAACCATTTATTATCAATCTGTAGAAAATGGCGCTATCAATAGAGGCGTTTATTCGATTGGTTTGAATGGGAAAAACAAAAAATTATTGAGCGAAAAAGAAGGTCAAAATAACGCTGCTTTTAGCAAAAACTTAAACTTTTTTATCAATACATATTCTTCTTCGGAAAATCCTCCAGTATATTCTCTATACAATTCAGAAGGAAAAATGCTGAAAGTGATTATTGACAATAGGGAGTTGAAAAATGAGCTGAAAGGCTATAAAATGAGTAAAAAAGAATATTCAACCATCAATATCAATGGGAATGAATTGAACATGTGGATGTTGAAACCTGTAGATTTTGATGCTAGTAAAAAATATCCTTTATTCATGTTTCAATATTCAGGTCCTGGGTCGCAACAAGTGGGCAATTCTTGGAATGCTGCCAATGATTATTGGCACAATATGTTAGCACAAAAAGGCATTATTGTGGTGTGTGTTGACGGACGTGGAACAGGATTTAAAGGTGCTGATTTCAAAAAAGTTACCCAAAAAGAATTGGGAAAATACGAAGTGGAAGATCAAATTGCAGCTGCCAAAAAATTGGCTGAATTGCCTTACATCAATAAAAATAAAATTGGTATTTGGGGCTGGAGTTATGGTGGATTTATGAGTACTAATTGTATCTTAAAAGGCAATGATGTTTTTTCGATGGCAATTGCAGTAGCTCCAGTAACTTCTTGGCGATTTTACGATTCCGTTTACACAGAACGATACATGCAAACACCTCAAGAAAATGCTAGTGGATATGATGAGAATTCACCATTCAATTATGCTGATAAATTAAAAGGAAATTTCTTGTTGGTACATGGCACAGGCGATGACAATGTGCATGTTCAAAATTCTTATAGAATGATCAATTCTCTGATTGAAGCTAATAAACAATTTGATATGTTTGTAGTACCAGACAGAGCTCATGGAATTTACGAAGGTAAAAACATGCGCTTGAATTTATACACTAAAATGACGAATTTCGTTGAAAAACACTTATTAAACTAATAAAAAAGAATCATTATGATAGACAAAGTTGTCAATACTATTTCACAGGAACCAGAAATGTTTGGACATCCAAAAGGATTATTTTACCTGTTTTTTGCTGAATTATGGGAACGTTTTAGTTTCTATGGAATGCGTGCATTGCTTACGCTGTATATGGTTCAAGAAATATTCAAAGCCATTGTAGAGAGAGACACAGCAACCGCTGTTGTATATGCTTCTTATGGTTCTTTGGTGTATGCTTCCACAGTAATTGGTGGACAAATTTCTGACAAAATATTAGGCATGAGAGCTTCCATTTTTTTGGGAGGTGTTTTAATGGCATTAGGACATTTTGTGTTGGCAATTCAAAATGACATTGCTTTCTTTTTAGCATTGGCTTTTATCGTTGTTGGTAATGGATTTTTCAAACCGAATATTTCCACATTTGTTGGTTCCTTGTATAAAGAAGGAGACGTCAGAAAAGAATCAGGTTTTACAATTTTCTACATGGGAATTAATATTGGAGGTTTCGTAGCACCATTATTGTGTGGCTGGTTAGCAGCTGAATACGGATGGCATTATGGATTTGGATTAGCAGGATTTGGAATGTTAACTGGGTTATTTTTCTTTTGGAGTGGTATCAAAAAGAATGTTTTTGGAGACAGAGGAATGCCTTTAGATAGAGCAGTCTATGAAAAGAAAATCATGGGAATTCCACAAAAAACATTGATTCCAATCATCGCTTTTCTTTGTGCACCTGGAATTGCTTATTTATTAGCATCTTGGCAACAAAATTATGTTAGTGGTATTTTTAAATTCATTGGTTTTGCGGTGTTGGCTTACATTATTTATATTATGATAAAACTGGATAGTGATGCAAGAAAAAAACTAACAATGGCCGTTTTAATCACTTTTTTCATGACACTTTTTTGGGGTTTTCATGAACTTTCAGGAA
The DNA here is from genome assembly GCF_015767435.1 of Polaribacter sp. BAL334. Lineage (GTDB taxonomy): Bacteria > Bacteroidota > Bacteroidia > Flavobacteriales > Flavobacteriaceae > Polaribacter. The sequence goes on along the minus strand of NZ_JADWOV010000301.1, from coordinate 187,197 downwards.
GTGTAATTACCTTATTTGCAGCAAGAAATGTTGCTTTGGATGGTATCATGTCTGCTAGTCAAACAAATGCTTTGAACTCGATGTTTATCATCATTTTGGCGATTCCAATTTCTTTGCTATGGGGTTTTTTAGCGAAAAAAGGAATGAATCCAAGAACTCCCTATAAATTTGGTTTTGGATTAGTGTTAGCAGGAGTTTGTTTTTATATTCTATCCATAAGTGGTGCAAGTGCAGATGAAAATGGCATGGTTCCTTTTGCTTATTTATTGATTATGTATTTTATTATTTCCATTGGAGAATTATTTATGTCACCCATTGGACTGTCTAAAATTACAGATTTATCACCCAAAAATATAGTGGCATTTATGATGGGAGTTTGGTTTTTATCATCCGCATTTGCGTTTCAAATTGTAGGATTTATTGGTGAACAATTGGCCGTAGAAAGTACAGATACCAATGTTGGTGGTTTAGAAACATTGACAATTTACACAGATGGTTTTCACTTAATTGCTATGTACGCTTTGGGTGCAGGGGCCATAGTTTTATTGATGTCACCAGTGATGAAAAAATTACTAGGAAACGTACACTAATAATTACTTTTTCACCCATAAAAACCTCATAAAATCAATATTATGAGGTTTTTTTATACTTGTTGATGTGAATTATGACTTGTTTAACAAGTTGAATTCTCATTCTATTTAGATTTTATTTGTAATTTTGGCGCAAGTTTTCGACCATAGAAATATGAAAAAATATAGCGTATTATTAGCATTCTTTTTCGTAAGTTTTTCTCATTTTTCTCAGGAAAAAGTGAATTGGCTTTCGTTTGAAAAAGCTATTGAATTGAACAAAACCAATCCAAAACCCATTTTGATTGATGTATATGCAGATTGGTGTGGCTATTGCAAAAAAATGGACAAAGAAACCTATGAAAATAGTGTGATTGCAACATATATCAATAAGCATTTTTACGCCATCAAATTGGATGGAGAAGGCAAAGAAGACATCAAGTATAAAGGGCATACTTTCAAATACCAACAACAAGGAAGAACTGAATATCACGAACTTGCAGTGGCTTTTTTAGAAGGAAAACTTTCCTATCCAACCACCATCTTTTTGACTAAAAAAGAAGAGTTATTGCAGAAAATTCCTGGCTATTTGACTAAAGAGCGTTTTGAAAAAATATTAGCATTCTTCAAAACGGAAGCTTATAATGGCACAACTTGGGAAGATTTTGAAAAGAATTTTAAAAGTGCTTTAAATCCTTAGTTACTTTTTTATGAAAGCGCCTTTTTCGCCAGTATAATGAAAGGGTATTTGCAGCTGCAATGCCTTTTTTTTCCAACGTATAATATAGGTTTTATAATTACTTCCATCAGCGATAATTTGAATGGGTTGCAACGTTTTAATCATTCTTTCGAGATTGATTTTTGGAGAATTTTGCAATAAAACAATGGGGTTTTTCAAATTTTGAAGTTGATAAATGCCTAAAGAATCAATCAGTAAAATGGGTTGTTTTTTATGAAAGTATATATTTGATTGCTGTTTTACAAAAGAAGCTTTCACATTTTCTCCAATTTTATAAGAATTTACAATTGAATTCAAAGCTTGGATACTGTCCACAGTATGCACAAATGTTACCTTATTTTCATCTCTAAAACCAACAATCGTTTGTTTGGTTTTATGAAAAACAATCCATTCGCTCTTTTGGTTTCTTTGTGATTTTTCAATCAAAATAACACTTTGAAAAACAATGCAACTTGTTAAAAAATAGAGGACTCGTTTACTTGTAAAATGCAACAAAAGACGAGCACCAAAAAAGATGATTCCATAACTAGCCAATAACAACCCAAATGACATTGAAATATCTTTCCATAAAAAGTCTTCTTGATGGGAAATCCAACTGACAAAACGATTCATTACTGAAATGACTCCACCATAAAAATCGGTTAAAAAAATGGGTGCTATTTGGAAAGAAGCTAGCAATATAACCAAAATACCCGTCATTAAAATAAACCCTAAAAAAGGAATAATGACCATATTTGATAGAAAAAACAACCCAGGAAATTGATGAAAATAATACAAACTTAAGGGCAAAACACCTATTTGAGCAGCTAGTGAAACTGTAATTAATTGCCAGAAAAAATCAATGATTTTTGATTTAAACTGAACAAAATGATACACTTTTTGTTGGATGGTGATAATTCCTAAAACCGCCAAATAACTCAATTGGAAACCAAGATCAAACAAGAAAAGTGGCTTATAAATCAACAGGAAAAACATTGAAGAAAACAGTGAAAAAAGGATGATTTTTTTACTCCCAAACTGCTGTCCAATTGCCAAAAACGAAAACATAGTAACTGCTCTCACTACAGATGCTGACAATCCTGCAATGAAAGCAAACACCCACAAAATAAGAACAATCAATATGGTTTGTGCTGTTTTCCCGTTTTTAAAATAGCTCAAAAAACTAAAAAGTTTCAACAACAACATCATGATAATCCCTACATGCAATCCCGAAACTGCTAAAATATGAATGGCTCCTGCATTGGAATAATCTGTCAATAATTCTCTAGAAATTTCCTTTCTTTCGCCTAATAATAAAGCGTTTATCACTGCTAGTTCATTGGGTTGAAAATTATATTTTCCGATGGAAAACTGAACAAATTCTCGAAATTCTTCAGACCAACCTTTCAAGGTTCTTGAACCAAATCCAATACTCAAAAAATCAGCTTTTCCAACAAAGAGTTGCTGACGAATTCCTTGGTTTTTTAGGTATTTTTTATAATCAAATTGATGCGGGTTTAAGGGCGAATTTAGTTCACTAAAGTCAGTTTTTACAACAATCAATTCGTCCACTTTTAAGGGTGTTGAAAAACTGTCTTTTTCTATATTTAATAAGGCAATTCCTCTTGTTTTTTGATGCTCAACTTGTATGATCTTTACTTGATATTTGTGATGAAAACTACTCGATTTCAATACTTTATCAACTTTTAAAACCGCCTTTGAACTTTCCATTGATTTCTTATAGAAATAATTGAGATAATTGGCATCATCTTGCACAAAAACTGTTGAAATTCCGACAAAGAAAAAATATACAAAGGCTAAAAATGTGCGTATTTTTTTTGGCTGTAAAAGCCATAAAATCAGTAAAAAAAGGCCGTGAACTATGAACAATACATAGAAACTAAATCGCCAAATTTCTAAAAACAGTTGTGTGTAAATCCCTAAAATTAGGAACACCAAAAAGTGGAAGGGTAAAAAACGAAGTAACTTTCTCATAGCGAAGGAAAGTTACTAATTTTTTTCAAATAAAAATTAAAATAATGTGACTGCTTTTATAAAAGTTCTTTGCCAATATTCTTCCGAAAATGAGGAAATAATAACTCCTCTTTGCGTAGAAGAATGAATAAATTGTATTTTACCATTTTTGACTGTTGTGACCAAACCAACATGGTCTATCACTTTCTTTCTATTTCTGGCGGCAAAAAATACCAAATCACCTTTTTTTACCTCTGCTAAAGGAATTTCTTTTCCTTCTTTTGCCATGTCTCTAGAACTTCTTGGCAAAATGATGTTTGCTTCTTTGAAAGAGGTGCTCACCAATCCTGAACAATCCATTCCTTTGGCAGTTGTTCCTCCATATCTATATTTCACACCTTCATGTTTCAGCGCAAAATCTACAACATTATTGATTTTTACAATTGATTTTGAATTGGTAGAATATGCGTCTTTTGTTGATGAACAAGCACCAAAAACAAGGGAAATTACCATCAAAAAAAAGAAACTTTTATGAATCATGATGTTGTTTTTAAATCATTTACGATACTAATCGCTGTTTTTTTTGAAGCTCCTTTTCCTCCTAATTTTGCCTCCAAGTCATAGTAGTCCAAAAATAGTTTTTTTCTTTGATTTGGGGCTAAAATTTTTGAAAGTTCTGTTTTTAAACACTCTTTTGTGAAATCATTTTGAATTAATTCGGTGACAACTTCCTTATCCATAATCAAATTAACCAAAGAAATAAATTTCAATGTGATGATTCTTTTGGCAATTTGATACGAAATAAATCCGCCTTTGTAACAAACTACTTGTGGCACTTTTAACAAAGCAGTTTCTAAAGTAGCAGTGCCTGAAGCTACCAATGCAGCATGAGAAACACTCAATAAATCGTAAGTTTTATTGTTAATAAATGCTACCTTTTTATTGCCTATAATTTGATTATAAAACTCAAAATCTTGACTTGGTGCTCCTGCAATGACAAATTGATAATCGCTAAAATCATCAATAATTGACAACATCACATCCAACATTTTTGTAATTTCTTGTTTCCTACTTCCAGGTAAAATGGCAATAATTGGACGTTCGTCAAGATTGTACTGATTGCGAAATTCCCAAATATCCACTTGAACTCTATCACCAATGGCATCAATCAAAGGATGTCCTACAAAGGTAACTTCGTAGTCAAATTTTTGGTAAAACTCTTTTTCAAAAGGCAAAATGACAAACATCTTGTCAATATCTCTTTTGATGTCATAGACTCTACCTGATCTGCTTGCCCAAACTTGTGGAGAAATGTAATAATGAGTTCTGAAATGCTGTTGTTTTGCCCATTTTGCAATCCGCAAATTGAATCCTGAATTGTCAATAAAAACAATTACATCTGGATGAAATTGCTGAATATCTTCTTTGCAGAATTTGATAAATTGCAACACTTTGGATAGGTTTTTAATCACTTCAAAAAAACCCATAAAAGCCCTTTCTTTGTAATGACTCACCAAAGTTCCTCCTACTTGTTGCATCAAATCTCCACCCCAAAAACGAATATCCGCAGTTGTATCTTCTTCAAAAAGTGCTTTCATCAAGTTTGAACCGTGCAAATCTCCTGAAGCTTCCCCTGCAATGATGTAGTATTTCATCTAAAAAAACTTTAGAATTAAGGTTGTAAAAGCAATCAAAATTGTGGCAAGTACAACGCCTTTTGCTCTGTTATCTTGATTTTTTTTCAGGAAAATAAAAAACACAAAAAGATTGGGAATTGCAGCTATTGACAATACTTTTCCATATAAATTTCCATCTGCAATCATCTGTAAGGTTTCATCAAAAGAATATCTTGAGAAATATTCAATATATATAAATATGCCCCCAAAAGTGGCGAAAAATGCTACTAAAATCCCTATCAATATGTCTTTTTTTACAGTTCCCAAGAGTTGAGTTTTTGAATCATGTGATGCGCTGTCAAATCAAATTGCACAGGAACCACTGAAATATAATTGTTTTCCAAGGCATACACATCTGTATCTTGGCCCTTGTCTTTATTGACAAATTCACCAGAAAGCCAGTAATATTCTTTGCCAAAAGGACTCTTTCGCTTGTCAAAAGTTTCTTTCCAAAAACCCATAGCTTGTCTGCAAATTTTAATGCCTTTCAACTCCTCTTTTTTTACACTCGGAATATTTACATTGAGCACAATTCCCTCAGGCAATCCATTCAATAACGTATTTAGGGTAATTTTTTTTACAAAATCTTCACAAGCTCTAAAATCAGCATGCCATTTAAAATCCAATAACGAAAAACCAATAGCAGGAATCCCTTCAATACCAGCCTCAATAGCAGCACTCATAGTACCCGAATAAATAACATTGATAGAAGAATTCGACCCATGATTGATGCCAGAAACGCACAAATCAGGTTTTTTATTTAAGATTTCACTGACTGCCATTTTCACGCAATCTGCAGGTGTACCTGAACAAGTGTATTCTAATTGAGGACCTTCATCAATGGTTATAGGGTTGCAAGTCAATACATTATCAACTGTAATAGCATGACCCATACCACTTTGAGGACTATCAGGAGCAACTACTACAACATCACCAATTTTGTTCATTATCTTAATCAATGCTCTGATGCCAGGTGCTGTGATACCATCATCATTGGTAACTAAAATTAAGGGTTTTTCTTGCATAATTTAGGTTTTGACCACAAATGTAAATTATTTTGAACAAATTTCTTTTTAACATTTTGTAAAGAGTAAAGCTATTTAAAATTATATAATATTGTATTGTAAGCAATCAATAATCTATGAACCTAGCTAAAAACCAATTTATCTATATTTTTTTCACTTTAATTTCGGCGGTTATTGTTGCTCAAAATCAAAATGAGGCTCCTTGTTCAGGAGAAAAATATGAGCAATTTGATTTTTGGGAAGGGAACTGGAAAGTATACGACAAGGAAGGTGATTTAGTGGGCACTAACAAGGTTGTTAAATTACAAGATGATTGTGTTTTACAAGAAAATTGGGCATCAAAACTAAGTTCAAACACAGGAACAAGTTACAATTTTTATAACACTGCTAATGGTACTTGGAATCAAATTTGGATTGATAATAGCGGATTTACCATGAACTTAAAAGGGCATTTCAGAGATGGCAAAATGGTGTTAAAAAGTGAACTCATCCATGCAAAACCCAGAAGTTTCGCAAATCAAATTACTTGGAAAAAGAATAAAGACAATACTGTTACCCAAATATGGACAACTGTTGATGAAAACGGTAAGATATTGTATGAAATTTTTTACGGAATTTATAAAAAACAATAAAATAAATAATAAATGGTATTATTTTAGTGCTTTCAAACAAAGAAAAAATAAAAAAACTAATAAGCAGATTTATGAAGTCGAATTTTAAAATGAGTTTTACCCTACTTTCATTCCTATTCTTACTCAATAGTTCAGGAATCAATGCCAATGAAAAGGTTGTTAAAAGTGAAGACCCTGAAAAGGATAAAGTCTTGATTTTTGTATTGAAAAATATTTTAACTAGAGGTCATTACGTGGTGAAAGACTTGAACGATTCTTTCTCAGAACACGTTTTCAATACGTTTATCGAAGGTTTAGACCCTAGCAAACGCTATTTTACGCAAGAGGATATTAAAGAATTTTCAAGATATAAATATCAGATAGACAATCAGTTACTAAAAGATGACTTGAGCTTTTACAACTTAGTGTACAGTTGTTTTTTAGAAAGAATCAAAAAAGCAAAAAGTTATTATGGAGGAATTTTAGACAAACCTTTTGATTATTCAAAAGAGGAAACTATTGATTTGGATTACGAAAAAATTCCATTCGCAAAAAACCACAATGAACTGATTGATTATTGGAGAAAACAGCTAAAACTACAAACTTTAGATAAAATTCAAGAGCAAACTGCCTTAGAACAAGACAAACAAAAAAAGGACAAAAACCACAAAGTAAAATCATTTGAAACTCTTGAAAAAGAAGCAAGAACAGAAGTCCTAAAAAGTATGGACGAATTATACATTCGAATTGAAGAACTAGAACATGAAGATTGGTTTTCTACGTATTTGAATTCGATTGTGAGTGGTTTTGATCCTCATACAACATACATGCAACCCAATGTAAAAGAGGTTTTTGACCAAAATATCTCTGGAAAAGTAGAAGGAATTGGAGCCCGTTTGCAAAAAAAAGGGATCTATACCCAAATCTTTGAGTTGGTTTCTGGAGGTCCAGCATGGAAACAAGGCGATTTAGAAGAAGGTGATATTATTCTGAAAGTTGCCCAAGGAAATAAAGAACCTTTGGATATTGTTGGGATGCGTTTGGACGATGCCATCAAATTTATCAAAGGCCCAAAAGGAACAGAAGTTCGATTGACCGTTAAGAAAAAAATTGATGGATCCATTCAGGAAATTGCAATTATCAGAGACGTGGTTGAGTTGGGTGAGACTTTTGTAAAATCGAGTATTGTGATGAAAAACAATAAGAAATATGCCATTATCGATTTGCCAAGTTTCTACATTGATTTTTCGGATGACAATTTCAGAGACTCTGCCAAAGACATGGAAAAAGAAATTGAGCGATTAAAATCAGAAGGTGTAGAAGGCTTGATCATCGATTTGAGAAATAACGGAGGTGGTTCCTTAAAAACTGCCATTGAAATTTCAGGATTGTTTATTGATGAAGGCCCTATTGTACAAGTGCAATATCGTGGTGAAAATCCCTTAATCAAAAAAGATACTGACCCAAAAACGCAGTGGGACAAAGCTGTAGTGGTATTGGTCAATGAATTTTCAGCTTCGGCTTCTGAAATTTTTGCAGCAGCCATGCAAGATTATAAAAGAGCCGTCATTCTTGGAGGGAACCAAACCTATGGAAAAGGCACTGTACAGAATATTTTGCCCATCAATCAGTTTTATCCAAAGTATGAAAAAGACTTGGGATTTTTGAAAATGACAATTCAAAAGTTTTACAGAATTAATGGAGGTTCTACGCAAAAAGAAGGTGTCTATTCGGATATAGCCATGCCCACAAGATTGAGTTATTTAAAAAATGGAGAGCGTGATTTGGTAGGTGCTTTGAGTTGGGATAAAGTAGCTCAAGCTGATTATAAACCAACAAATTCTTATGCGAATTTTGGTGATGTTGTCTATAACAGCAAACAACGCATTGCTTCGAATGAAAAATTCATTGCCATCAATGAATATGCTAAATGGCTGAAAGACAATCAAGAAAACTCTTCATTTTCATTGAACTACGAGCAATTTATGAAAGAAACAAAAGCGAAAGAAGCAGAATCTAAAAAGTTTTCAAAAGTATTTGATTTCAAGGCCGATGTTACTTTTACTTCTCCAAAATACGAATTGGCACTGGTAAAAGAAGATAAAGATTTAGAATCAAAAAGAGCCGCTTGGCACAAAAATTTAATGAAAGATTTGTATGTTTCTGAAGCATTGAATGTGTTGAGTGAACTAAAACTTAGCAAAAAAACAACAATTGTAAAAAACTAAATTTTTATTTATAAACCCTTTAACCTGGTGTTTTACATCAGGTTTTTTTATTTTTTAAATGATGAATTTCCAAGTAACATTTGCCACCAAATGGGCAGATTTTGACCCTAACCAACACATGCGCCACACAGCCTATAATGATTATGCTGCTGAAGTGAGAGTGCGTTTTTTTGCTAAAAACAATTTCACTATCGCCGATTTCAGCAGATTGGGATTGGGTCCAATCTTATTTACTGAAGAAACTTCGTTCCGAAAAGAAGTGCTGATGGGCGAAAATATCACCGTAAACATGAAATTAGCAGGTGTATCTAAAAATTATGAACGCTGGAAAATAGTTCACGAAGTTTTTAATGAAGCAGGCAAACTTGCTGCGGTCATCAAAGTGTATGGTGCTTGGATAGACATGAAACAACGAAAACTAGCCATTCCTCCTAAAGAAATTGAAGGTTTATTTGTAAATGCCGAAAAGACAGAAGATTTTGAAGAGATTTTGGTGAGGTAACATAATGCACCTGAAGTTTTTATGTAAGTGTTAGTTCGGCATTGAAATCACTTTTAAACTATAGTATGTATGTAAAAATACATACGTATGTAAATAAAACGCAATAGGATATTTTTTTTTCTCTCAATTTTACCTACCAAAAAAGGCTGTACTCACTTAAAAAATGATCTTTACACAATAAAAACATCTCTAAAAAACAGCTAAAAAAAGAAAATTATTCGCAAAATACGCTCATTTTTACCTCAAAAAGTACCCTAAAAAGGCATGAAATGAAAGTGTTTTAAGGGTATTTAGGACACTAAAAGAGGGCTTTTTTTTTACAATGTACCCTCCAAAAATACTTTTAAACGAATTGTGCCAAAATAGAAAGCAGTTCTTTTTTTAAAGGATTTTTCTTGTATTTGATTTTGGGATGAGAAATGTGTTGGATTTATTTGTATTTTGTGGCGCTATATGAGGGTTTATGCATCTTTAGGAAAAGTTATATAAAGTTTCGTATTTGAAAAAGTTAGCAAATATTAAAAATCAAAAATACAAAGAATGACTAGAGATGAACATCTAAAATACTGCAAAATTTGCCTAAATAGGGAATTGGATTTGAAAAAAGGATTAGTTTGTAACCTAACAAATGAAATTGCTGATTTTAAAGAAACCTGTGTAAATTTTAAGGAAGACCCAGTCAAGAAAATGGAATTAGAATCTATACCTTCTATTCAGGAAGTTGATAGTAATGAGAAATTAAATAATGGTTCACAATGGTTTCTTTGGATTTTTGGTTTATCTGCAATTAATACATTAATATTATACTTTGGCGGACAAGTTTCATTTATTTTTGGACTAGGTGTTACCCAACTTTTTGAGGGAATTTATATTAGTATGTTGGGTGGGTTTAATTTATTAGGAGTAATAATAAGTATCTTAATTTCTGGAGTTTTTGCAGTTATTTGGCATTTTTCTAAAAAATTGAGTAAAACTGCATTTGTTATTGGAATGGTACTTTACGGAATTGACGCTCTTATTTTATTAATATTTCAAGATTGGTTGAGTTTTGGAGTCCATTTATATGCATTGTTCATGATTTTCAAAGGATTTCAAAGTATTGATGAATTAAAAAAAGAGTAGGTTTTTGCTAAAAAAGTATATTATTAATTTCTTTTAAACCACTTTCTCTGAATTTCAATTGCTAATGAGCATGGATATTTTTTTTCGATTTGTATCTGTTAAATTAGGAGATTAAATCAAATCAATTACTTAATATAAAACCTTAATCTTAAAGTAAAAACACAAATGAACGATCCAGAAAATAAAAAAATCAATAAAACTGAAGCTATTAAACTTTACTCGTCAAGAGCTATAGCTGGAGCTACATTTTTAGGAGGACCACTCGCAGCAGGATATATGATTGGAGAAAACTTCAAAGCCATAAAAAAACCTATTGAAAGAAGAAACTCATTGATTATAGGGGTTTTTTCAACGATTATACTCTTTACAGTAATATTTATGGTTGAAGAAAATATAATCGAAAAAATTCCTAGCCAACTAATTCCATTAATATATACTGGAATCATTTTGGTAATTGTTGAATGGAAACAAGGAAAAATTCTTAAATCACATGAAGAGAGTGGAAATCCATTCTTTTCGGGTTGGAAAGCTGCGGGAATTGGATTTATTTCGCTTTTAATAATTTGTATTGGAATATTAGGATATGTTTTTTTTGGAACAAACAATGAAGTAGATATTAAATATGATGCTGAATTATCTGTGTTTCAAAAAAACGAAGATGAAACATTGGTTTTCTATGACCATATAAATACCGAAACAAATTATTCATTAATCAAAGAACTAGAAAGTAAAACGATTCCTAAATGGAAAGAAAATATTGAAATTATCAATAAAATAAATAAATTTCAAGACTTACCTATTGAATTAATTCAACAAAATGAAATACTCTTAAAATACTCGAAATTAAGACTTGAAGCTTTTGAATTGTTTAAAAAAGCAATCGAAGAAGATACTGATATATATTCAATTCAATTAGAAAGAATACATAAAGAGATTGATGAACAACTTGCAAAATTAAATTAAAAAAGGACAGCATTTAAATAAGTTCCGTTTTAATCACTCCTTTACCAAAGCAAAAAATTTAAGAGTATTAAGAAGTTTCTTAAGAATTATCTTACCATTGACAAAATGAAAATACCTTTCAATTAGGATTGTTTTGCTTACCCTGTTTCTTCCTAAATTTTCAGTTACTATCGGAATTATATTGGATTTATTTTTTTGTTTAGGGGATTAAATTTGGGGTATATTTTTTAATCAATAGAAATCAATCAAGGTTATAAACCAGTTAACTTTCCAATGGAAAAATGAAAAAAAACAACCTAATTATTCGCAATCAAATACTTTGGAACAGCTCTTGTTCATTGACTTGACAGAAAAAGAATTCGAGTTTTTGAATAAAGAAACTTTTTATAGGAAACAAACAAAACCAAAAAAGCACCTCTACAGAGATGCTTTTTTCACTTTGTACGAGCGGAGAGACTCGAACTCTCACACCTCACGGCACTAGATCCTAAGTCTAGCGTGTCTACCAATTCCACCACGCTCGCATTTTTTCGGTTTCTATGATTCTAAATCGGGATGCAAATATAAACAAACATCACAAACTACAAAGCAGTTCCGTATTATTTTTCTATTTTTGAATTGAAAAATAATGAACTTATGAATACCATTTCAACATACATAGAAACCCATAAAAACAGGTTTATAGCGGAATTAATAAACCTCCTAAAAATTCCTTCTATCAGTGCTGATTCTGCCTATCAAAAAGATATTTTAGCAACCGCCGATTTCGTTTTAGAGAGTTTGAAAAAAGCGGGATGTGATCATGTGGAGCTTTGTGAAACACCCGGAAATCCAATCGTTTATGGCGAAAAAATAATCGATAAAAACCTACCTACAGTGTTGGTGTACGGTCATTATGATGTGCAACCTGCTGACCCTATTGATTTGTGGGATTCTCCGCCATTTGAACCTGTCATCAAAACAACAGCGATTCATCCTGAAGGTGCTATTTTTGCCAGAGGTGCTTGTGATGATAAAGGGCAAATGTATATGCACATCAAAGCGTTTGAATATCTAATTGCCGAAGGAAAATTGCCTTGTAATGTAAAATTTATGATTGAAGGCGAAGAGGAAGTGGGTTCAAAAAATTTGTCTTGGTTTGTGCCTAGAAACAGAGAGAAATTAGCCAATGATGTGATTTTGATTTCTGATACAGGAATGATTGCCAATGATATTCCGTCCATCACCACTGGTTTGCGTGGTTTGAGCTATGTAGAAGTGGAAGTGACAGGACCCAATAGAGATTTACATTCAGGTTTGTATGGAGGTGCTGTGGCAAATCCCATCAATATTTTAACGAAAATGATTGCTTCTTTGCATGATGAACACAATCGCATTACCATTCCTGGTTTTTATGATGACGTTGAGGAACTTTCTGTAACGGAAAGAGCTGCCATGGCAAAAGCACCATTTTCATTAGAAAATTATAAAAAAGCGTTGGATATTGAAGCTGTTTATGGGGAAGAAGGCTATACAACCAATGAACGAAATTCCATCAGACCTACGCTAGATGTCAATGGAATTTGGGGAGGTTATACTGGTGAAGGTGCAAAAACAGTGATTGCCAGCAAAGCATTTGCAAAAATATCCATGCGTTTGGTACCCAATCAAGATTGGGAGAAAATCACGGAATTGTTCAAAAATCATTTTGAGAGCATTGCTCCAGCATCTGTAAAAGTGGTGGTAAAACCGCATCATGGTGGACAAGGATATGTGACTCCTATTGACACAATTGAATATAAAGCTGCTAGCAAAGCCTATGAGGCGAGTTTTGGCAAAAAACCGATTCCACAAAGAAGTGGAGGCAGCATTCCTATTGTGGCATTGTTTGAACAAGAACTGAAAAGCAAAACTATTTTGATGGGTTTTGGACTAGATTCTGATGCCATTCACTCCCCTAACGAACATTTTGGGATTTGGAATTATCTAAAAGGCATTGAAACGATTCCTTATTTTTATAAGTATTTTACAGAGTTATCTCAAAAATAAATCAATAAAAAGGGTTAATTCTATGAAAATTAAAGCTTAAAAATAATTTGATTTGGTTCAAGAAATAATATTAAATTTGTGGCAATTAAAAATAACGGAGGATGAAATTTTTAAAATCATTATTATTAGGCGGTTTGTTCGTCTTTATATCAAACAATACAACAGCGCAAGATTACAATAAATGGTCTATTGATTTAGGTGCAGGAATTCATACTATTGGGGTGCCATTATCGCCAGGTTACAATGCAAGTCCTTTAGGACAAGGAAATGTAGGTGTACGTTATATGCTCAATAATAAATTTGGGTTGCGCTTTGACATTGGTTTTAGCAAATTCAATGAATCAAAAGGAACACCTGCTTTTGATGCCAATTATTACAGAGCTTCTATGGAAGGAGTTGTGAATATTGGAAATGTATTGAACTTCAATTCTTGGTCTAAAAGAATCAATTTATTATTGCATGCTGGAGGTGGTTTTTCTAGTTTGAATACCCTGAGCCCAACCATCAACGGTGGTGATGGCATGGTAAACTTGCTAGTAGGATTGACGCCACAATTTAAGATTTCTGACAAAATTTCGGTGTTTGCTGATTTTTCTTCCATCATTCATTTTGCTCAAGAAAATAGTATTGACGGTGGTCCAAATCCAACATCTAGAGAAACAAACGTAAGTATGTTTAACACGTCTATTGGTGTGAATATCGCTTTAGGAAAAAGAAAACAACATGCAGATTTTACTACAGAAGAGATTTCTGATAAAAATATTGCTGCAGAATTGGACGCTCTTAAAAAACGATTGGACAGTGCAGAAGTTGAAATCGATAAATTGAAAAACAAAGAAGTTGTTGTAACAAATGAGTTGATTATCACAGAGTTGGATAACAGATATGTGAAAAAAGGAGAGAAAATATCTCAAGATGGTAATATTGTGTATTCTAACGTTGAGTTCATAAAAGAGTTGTTAAATAATGGATATGCAAATGTATTTTTTGATGTAAATAAAACTAGCATTCAAGAAGGTTCATTGAACTCTGTAAACTACATCAAACAATTCATGTTAGATAATCCTAATATAAAAGCTACCATTATTGGTTATGCTGATGAAACTGGTTCTGATGCCCGCAATCAAAAGCTTTCTACAGACAGAGCAAAAAGTGTGTTTGACATGCTAGTTGCTGCAGGAGTTGATTCTTCAAAATTGACTTACGCTGGTGGAGGTGTTGATGCAAGTGTTGGCAAAGAAGCGAGACCTTTAGCAAGAAGAGTGATTTTTAAACTTGATTAATATATTTGATTCAAAACAATTTAAAAAACCACTGAAAAATTGATTTCAGTGGTTTTTTTTATATGTTCAATTAATCCAAATTGATATACCAAGTAGTGCGAAACCACAAATTATTACTCGTATTATTTTCTATAAATTCTGAAACTCGGTAATCAAAACCCACTTCAATTCGGTCATTTTTTGAAGCTCTAAAACCCAAATAAGGGATAAAGCGAACTTCTAAATTATTCTCGAAATTATACAAATACTCATTCCCTACTTTCAGGTAAAATTCTTTTACATCAACTCTTTCCCCATTTAAGGGTTTCTCTACACTTATTTGATAGCGAGTTCTAAAAGTCGTCTGCTTTTTTGATTGATAAAATTGCTCAAAAGCTATTCTATGTCCCAATTTTAAAGAAGAAAACTGACTAATGAAATTGAAATGTTGAAACGTTCTATAAATGGTTTCTTGGTCTCTAAAACGAATAATAGTCCCAAAATTAAAGGATTGATTGAGGCCTGCTTTCAGAGAAATTATAGAAGAAACATCAATCAAATTATGACTAAATTGAAATTCGTCTTCATATAAAATAGTTCTAGATTCCAAACTATTCACCCATTTGGTTTTGTCAGAAAGCTTCTTAGATAAAATCACTTTAGGCAGAAAACCAAGCTCAAAATTTGATTGACTGAAAGCAGCAAAACTCACAAAACTCACGAATAAGAATGAGTGGAAATATTTCATTAAAATTCTAAATTAAATGAATTAATAGAAGAAAATGGCAACTCTTTTTGGATATTGAAATCAGCGTCTAACAATACTTCATACATCAAATATTTGTCTGATTTATTTCCTTTGATGACGATTTCATAGTTTGTGTTTTCAGGTTGACTTTTTTGATGAAAAATAGCCTGAAATAGTTCGTTCTCATCACCTAAAAACTGAATTTGAATTTTCTTAATCTTGAATTTTTGAAAACTTTTTGAAAGCGAACTTTCAATACTCTCTTTGTTGTTTTTTGGTAATTTCGAATATTTTACAGTTTTTTCAACATCTAAAATAGTTCCTTTTTCATCGAATTCAATACTGTATTTATTTCCTTTATATGTTAATTTTGCTTCAAAAGATTTGCCATCATTACTTTCTTCTGCATACCATTTTATTTTGGTATTGAAATTCCATTTTTCAATCAATTGAAAGGCTTTTTTGGGAACTTCATGAGATTCAATTCGATATTCTTTCTCAAACTTTTCTTGAGAAAAAATTGGAGAAATACCCCAAAAAAGTATAGAAAAAATAAACAATGAAGTTTTAAAACCATTCATATCAAATGCTATTATTTAATGATGGAAGCTTTGATGATAAAATCAATTTCAGGATACTTATTTTGAATAAATTTATTCCCATATTTCTGAATTGAATCTTGACGAAAGCCCAATTTATCTCCGTATTTATCGTAAAATTTCAAAACATTCTCTGCTCCTTTTGTAACTTTAGCAATCACAGGAAATCCTTTGACACCACTATACTCTAAGGCATCCAAACGATGATTGTCTTTCAAATTGATGAAAATTTGAGTCGTTCTCGTTTTTACTCCTCCTCTTGCAAATGCAATTGTCATAGAATCATTTTTAACAAGTACAGGCTCATCATTGATCCCAAATTTACTCCATCTATTATTGATTATAGAGTCGTTATGAATCCCAAATTGAGCTACAAAATTGGGTACCACTCTAAAAATGGCAACATCTTTATAAAACCCATTTTTGATGAGTGAATACAACCTGTCAACTCCTTCAGGAGACCATTCCCTTTTAGCATATATTTCAAAATTCCCTTTGGTTGTCTCAAAAACTGCTCTGAATTCAGAGGGTGATTTCTCTTTTGTCCATTTTTCATTGAACAGTTTTTTACTACATGAAAAGAATAGTAAAAGCGCAAAAAACAGTGTTATTTTTTTCATTCTTATTTTAATTTATAAATAACAAATATAAAGATGAAATAAGAATAAAATGAAGATATTTTACATAAAAAGAGGCGCTATAAAACAAAAAAAGCATCCCAAATTAGGGAAGCTTTCCATTGGTTAACAACACCAAGACACTTTTTATGAAAGTGCCAAAACAACACAACTTGTTGTTTCAATGAAAACAACATGCAAATATAAATGGTTTTTAATAATTTACCAAGTTCATGCTTATTTTTAATCCTTTTCTTCATTGTGAATTAATGCTTTAGATTGTATCTTTGCAACCTTTATAAAACATCAGAAAATTTACAAACCCAATGCAATTATCAGAACAAGAAGTTGTACGTAGAGAAAAGTTAGCAAAATTGCGCACTTTAGGTATCAATCCATATCCAGCAGATTTATTTCCACTAGATTCAAACTCATCAGCTATAAAAACCGATTTTTCTGAAGGAAAAAAGGTGGTAATTGCAGGAAGATTGATGTCAAGAAGAATTCAAGGAAATGCCTCTTTTGCGGAATTGCAAGATGGAGAAGGTAGAATTCAAGTGTATTTTAATCGTGATGAAATTTGTGCTGGCGAAGACAAAACCATGTACAATGAAGTGTATAAAAAGTTGCTTGATATTGGCGATTTTATAGGAATTACTGGAACATTATTCACTACAAAAGTGGGCGAAAAAACAGTAATGGTAAAAGAATTTAAATTGCTAAGCAAAGCATTGAGACCTTTGCCATTGCCAAAAACAGATGCTGAAGGAAATACCTATGACGAATTTAACGATCCAGAATTGCGTTACAGACAACGTTATGCAGATTTGGTGGTAAATCCTCATGTAAAAGAAGTGTTTGTAAAACGTACAAAATTGTTCAATGCCATGCGTTCGTTTTTCAATGATGCAGGATATTTTGAGGTAGAAACACCCGTTTTACAACCCATTCCTGGTGGAGCAGCTGCAAGACCATTTATAACGCATCACAATTCGTTAGACATTCCATTGTATATGCGAATTGCCAATGAATTGTACTTGAAAAGATTGATTGTTGGTGGTTTTGATGGCGTGTATGAATTCTCTAAAAACTTCAGAAACGAAGGAATGGATAGAACACATAATCCAGAATTTACAGCCATGGAAATCTATGTTTCGTACAAAGATTACAATTGGATGATGGATTTTTGTGAGCAATTGTTAGAGCATTGTGCATTGACTGTAAATGGTACAACTGAAGCAACTTTTGGGGAACATAAAATCGATTTTAAAGCACCCTATAAAAGAATTACCATGCGCGATTCTATCCTAGAATTCACTGGTTTTGATATTTATAATAAAACAGAGGACGAAATAAGAGTTGCTGCAAAATCAATGGGAATTTCTGTGGATGAAACCATGGGAAAAGGAAAATTGATTGATGAAATTTTTGGTGAAAAATGTGAAGGAAATTATATTCAGCCAACTTTTATTACTGATTATCCAAAAGAAATGTCGCCTTTGTGCAAAGAACACAGAACAAATCCTGAATTGACAGAGCGTTTTGAATTGATGGTTTGCGGAAAAGAAATTGCCAATGCGTATTCAGAATTGAATGACCCAATTGATCAGCGTGAACGTTTTGAACATCAATTGAAACTAGCAGAAAAAGGGGATGATGAAGCTACTCAATTTATTGATTATGATTTTTTACGTGCGTTAGAATATGGAATGCCACCAACCTCAGGAATGGGAATTGGGATGGACAGATTGATTATGTTTTTAACCAACAATCAATCCATTCAAGAAGTGTTATTTTTTCCACAAATGCGACCTGAAAAACGTGCAATTTCCGTGGAATTAGATGCAGAAGAAAAAGCGGTGTTAGAAATGATTGCAAAAGCATCAAAAATTGAATTGAACGACTTGAAAATTCAATCAGGATTATCCAACAAAAAATGGGATAAAACATTGAAACACTTAACAAAAAATAAGTTAGCAAAAGTGACCAAAACAGAAGAAGGATTGTTTGTAGAAATCATTTAAAACATCCTATTTCAAATAAAAAATCAAAGAATCACAGCAATGTGGTTCTTTTTTTTGGTAAATAATTTAAAAAAATTAGTAGAAAAATGCAAAAACAGAGACATATGTCATATATTTGTAGACAAATGTACATGTTATGAATTACGAAAATCAAAAAATATCAAAAACAGATTTCAATATCGTTCAAGAAGCAATGAGTATGTATGCTCAAAAAATAGATACAGCTACCTACTTTAAAACAAGCATAAAAAATAGCAATGATGTTGATTTTTTTGATGATAAAATGAACATCATCAATATTATTAGAAAAGGATTGCCCTTTGATTTATTCCTCAAAATAAAAGATATTACCCCATTTACTGAAGATGATTGGGCAGATTATTTGAATATTTCCAAAAAAACATTGCAACGAAATAGCCAAATTGAAAACTATCTCTTCAAACCCATTCATACTGAAAAAATTATTGAATTGGCAGAAGTTACCAATTTTGGTCTAGAAGTTTTTGATTCTCAAGAGCAGTTTTACCTTTGGTTAAATACGCCTTCTTTTGCGTTGGGAAATTTAAAACCCGCAGAACTTTTAAGAGATTCTTATGGGAAAGAATTGGTAATGAATGAATTGAATAGTATTGATCAAGGGATTTTTGCTTAATGAAAGTTTTTAGATTGTCTAAAAATAAATATGCAGAAGAATTGAATGGAAAAGGTGCTTCAAAGTCTGGAAATAGATGGAATTCCAAAGGCACTGAAATCATTTATACTTCTGAAAGCAGGGCTTTAGCAATGTCTGAAATCTTAGTGCATGTTTCATTGGCAACCTTGCCAAGCGATTTTGTAATGATGACAATTGATATTCCTGACACTATAAAAATTGATAAATTAAAAATCAGTGAACTTGCTGAGAATTGGAATCAACATCCCCCAACAATTGGAACTCAAAAGATAGGAGATTCGTTTATTGACTCCATGAAATATTGCATCTTAAAAGTTCCTTCAGCAGTGGTAAAAGAAGATTTTAATTACTTATTGAATCCTTATCATAAAGATTTTAAAAAAATAAAAATCATACAAACTACTGATTTTCCCTTTGATAAAAGGATTTTTAAATAGGATGCACTTTACATCAAAACATTTTTTATATTTACGATTCAATTAACTTATTATTCTTTTTAGTTGTTATGAATTGTAAAAATTGTAATCATCCTTTGGAAATTGAGGCACATTTTTGCAGCAATTGTGGTGCAAAAGTGGTAACTAGAAGAATTACTTTTAAAGTTTTACTTGTTGAGTTTTTTATAAATGTTTTTGGATTTGATAGTAAATTCTTTTTAACCCTAAGAAAAGTTGCACGTGAACCTCACAAAGTTGTGGATGAATTTTTAAGTGGCATTCGCAATCGATACATGAATCCTTTTGCTTTTTTGGCAGTGGGTGCAGCCATTTCTTTATTGGTTTTTAATCACTTTAAAGATGATTTTAAAAAAGTAAATTCAGAAATGTATGCAAGCCAAAATGCAGAGTTTAAGAAAAAAGCTTCCATAGACATTTCTAAATTTGATGGACTTTCAAAAAAAGAAATACAAAAAATAGAAACTGAGAAAAAAATTGCGCAAATGCAATTAAACTTTCAAGACGGGATGTTGAATTTTATGCTTCGTTATTATAATTTATTGTCCTTTTTATTTATTGTAATCTATGCAATATTCAGCAAATGGACATTCTGGAAACCACACAATTTTGGGGAACATGTGATCATCAATGCCTATTTTTTTGGATTTACCATTTTCCTTTCATTGATTTTATTTTTTTTGGCTTTAGCAATTCATCCAATTATTTACATGTATAGTATTTTTCTTTACATTGTTTTTTACATGTTTGCTTTTGGAAAACTTTACCAACTATCTTTGGGTAAGAATATTTTAAAATTGTTCCGGTTTTTATTGGGATTGATAACTATCTTTATAATTATTATGATTATTGCTTTTATTGTAGGGATAGCACTCGCTTATTTTGGAATTATTAAAATTTAATTACCCTTTAAATTTTATTCCCAAATGCACCACTTTTTTAGTTTCAAAAAAAGGTTCGTCAAAATAATTGGTTAAATCGTAAATCGTAGCTGTAGTATATTTTTGTAATTCTTCCGTTAAATCTCCTCCTTTTAAATATAAAATACCATTTTTAAGTTCATGGTTTTGCTTTTTTGCAATTTTTCCTTTTGTCCAATGCACAAAAGTTTCCATTTGGGCTACTGCTCTACTCACTATAAAATCATAAGTATCTTTCACTTCTTCCACTCTGCAATTGGAAGTTTTTACGTTCTTCAACTCCAAACCTTCCACAACTTCATTGACCACTTTTATTTTTTTCCCAATAGCATCTACCAAATGAAAATGGGTTTCTGGAAATAAAATCGCTAACGGAATTCCAGGAAAACCGCCTCCAGTTCCCACATCCATTACCTTTGTATTGGGTTGAAATTGAATTACTTTTGCAATTCCTAGCGAATGCAATACGTGACGCAAATACAACTCATCAATGTCTTTTCGAGAAACCACATTGATTTTCAAATTCCAATCTTGGTACAACTCTTGCAATTTTTGAAACTGATTACGCTGATTATCAGTTAAATCCGTAAAATATTTTTGAATGATTTCCATAAAAAAGTTTGGTAAGCAAAAATAGTTAATATTTAAAAACAATTCCTAAGAAATTTGTTCGTTTATTAGTCATAGATATTTCAAAAACCTTATTTTTGTAACTTAAATTTTTTTAATGAGTACCATAAACTTTTCAAGAGTAGACAACGCAAAATTCTTTAAAACTCTTAACAAACGAGTAAACGATTATTTCAAAGAAAACAACCTTAAAAAAACAGGAAACTGGAAATTATATAGCAAAGCAATCATCATGTTTTCGCTTTTTTTGGTTCCTTTCATTCTTATTTTAACAGTTTCAATGTCACAATGGATGATGATTGTTCTTGTGATTATTACCGGAATTGGAATGGCTGGAGTAGGCATGAATGTGATGCATGACAGCAATCACGAATCTTTTTCAAGTAAAAAATGGGTCAATAAATTGATGGGAAGTAGCATCTATATTTTGGCTGGAAACGTATATAATTGGAAAGTGCAACACAATGTGTTACATCACACCTTTACGAACGTAAAAGACCATGATGAAGATATTGATGCTGGAAGAATTATCCGTTTTTCTCAACACTCAAAGTGGTTGAAAATTCATCAAATTCAAAAATACTATTCCATTTTTTTATATGGATTGTTGACCATCAATTGGGCAATTACTACTGATATTAAGCAAATGCACAATTACTTAAAACGCAAACTTTCTTACGGAGATTTTCCAAATCCTGCAACTGAATGGACAAAATTGGTAATTTCAAAATTGATTTATTATTCACTTTGGATTGTGTTGCCAATCGCAGTTTTAGACATTGCTTGGTGGAAAGTTTTGATAGGTTTTTTCGTGATGCATTACACTGCAGGAATGATTTTAAGTTTGGTTTTTCAGTTGGCACATATCGTTCCAACTACAACCATGCCAATTCCTGATGAAAATGGAAATTTAGAGCACACTTGGGCAGTCCATCAATTATACACCACTTCTAACTTTGCGCCTAGTAATTGGGTGGTAAATTTCTATACTGGAGGATTAAATCATCAAGTTGAACATCATATTTTTCCACATATTTCTCATGTTCATTATGACAAATTGGCTAAAATTGTCAAAGAAACTGCCAAAGAATTTAATTTGCCTTATAATGAATACGAAACTACTCGCAAAGCCATTATTGAGCATTTTAGACACTTAGGAGTTTTAGGGAAAAATCCAGAATTAGCATAATCAAATTAAAGTTTTTTAGAAAAATGTCACATCCATTATCGGACAGAATCAACAGTTTACCTGTCTCTGAAACATTAGCCATGGCTGCTAAAGCAAGAGAATTAAGAGCAGAAGGAAAAGATATCATCGGGTTAAGTTTAGGAGAACCAGACTTTAACACTCCCGATTTTATAAAAGATGCAGCTATTGAAGCCATCCATCAAAATTACAATTCTTACTCACCAGTTGATGGTTATGTAGAATTGAAAGAAGCAATTTGCACAAAATTTAAACGTGACAATGACTTGACTTACAAACCAAGTCAAATTGTAGTTTCAACGGGTGCAAAACAATCCATTGCAAACGTAGCTCAAGTATTATTAAATCCTGGTGATGAAGTAATTTTACCTGCACCATATTGGGTAAGTTACTCAGCAATTGCTACTTTGTGCGAAGCTACTTCTATCGAAATTCCTTCAACAATTGAAACAAATTTCAAAATCACACCTGAGCAATTAGAAGCTGCTATTACTCCAAAAACTAAAATGGTGTTTTTTAATTCACCTAACAATCCAAGTGGAACAATTTATACAGAAGCAGAATACAGAGCATTTGCTGAAGTTTTAGAAAAATATCCAAGAATTTTTATATTGTCAGATGAAATTTATGAGCACATCAATTATGATGTAAAACCATTTAGTTTTGCAGCAATTGAAAGCATGTATGAGAGAACTATTACTGTAAATGGTTTGGCAAAAGCATTCGCCATGACAGGTTGGAGAATTGGGTATCTTGGCGCTCCTGAATGGATTGCAAAAGCATGTACTAAAATGCAAGGACAAATCACTTCTGGCACAAATTGTATTGCACAAAGAGCTGCCATTACTGCTGTTTTAGCACCTATTGAAAAAATTCAATTCATGGTAAAAGAGTTTAAAACTCGAAGAAATATCATTGTTGATTTATTGAATGAAATTCCAGGTTTTAAAGTAAATATTCCTGATGGAGCATTTTATGTTTTTCCTGATGTTTCAGCATTTTTTGGAAAAACAATTGATGGATTTTCCATCAATAACGCAGGAGATTTCTCAATGTTTTTATTAGAAAAAGCGAACGTTGCCACAGTTAGTGGTGAAGCTTTTGGAGCTGCAAATTGCATACGAATTTCTTATGCAGCCTCGGAAAGCCAAATTAGAGAAGCCTTAAAAAGAATTAAAGCAGCTGTTAGTTAAAATTTACAGACTCACCTTAAAAAATCTCATAGGAAACTATGAGATTTTTTTATGCCACTAAAATAATAATTGCAGCCATAATGAAAGAAACTCGTAAAATTTCGATGGTATTGTTCAACGAATTTGTATACTGATTTACAATTGATTCTTTAATTTTTGACAAAGAATCAGCTTTCATATTTCTGATATTGTCTCTAATTTCTTTTTTATATGAAGATGTTAAAATACCTCTTTCTATGGGTGATAAATGTGTTGATTTCATGATATAATTTATTGATTGATTTCAAATTTAGACGACAACTAAAATAATTTGTTACAAAAACCTCTTTTGACAATCTATTAATATTGAACAAAAAAAAATCACATCTTAGTTTGATGTGATTTTAAAAATTAAATTTGATTGGGAAAATTAATCTACATTATCGTGTAAAAAAGAATTATTTGATTTGAAATTTAAATCTTCAGATTCTTTTTTTAAAATAGGCTCTGTTTTACTGATGGATGAATTTCTTCCCACATCAACACCGTTTCTTAAAAAAGCAGGTTCACGCTCTATTTCGTCAACGTTTTTATTATATTTTTCATTGAATTTATGATTGAAACTTTTCATAGTACTTCTTCTCTCATCTGCTCTTTTTGCCAATTCTGCAATTGTAAAACTCAAAGGAGAAATCTCTTCACTATCTGTTTCAATTTGGTTGATTTCAGATTGCTTAGCTGTTTTAAGTGTAAAACCAAAAGCATCCTCTTCTACTTCTTTTTTAGTGATGATATTTGAACTTTTAGCAATGGTTGGTTTTGCATCAAAATCCTCTAAAATATGTCTTTTAAAAGTAATTTCTTGAGCACCAAAAACTTCAATTTCATTGATATTTCTAGTGAATTCAGCTTTTGGAATTTCTCTTTCTGCTTTAACTTCAGTAAAAGAATTCAACGGAAATTCAAAAATTAACTCTTGTGAAATTTCATCCTCTTTAAACTCTGAAATCACTTCCTTTTTAGGTGCTTCTGTGATGAAAAAATCATCATCAGAGATAAATTCTAAGGCGATTTCTTCATAAACAACTGGAATTTCTGCTATGATGTTAGAAGTAGGAATCAAGTCCAATTTTGGCAATTCATCTTCAGTTTCATCCAACACATACGTTACTTTTTGTTCATTTAAAGCTGAAACTGGTTCGTTTAAAGAAGGTGCTTTTGTGAGCGTTTTTTCACCAAAATTATAGGTTGCTTTTTGCTCATCTTCCAAAGTATGAATGATTTTTTTTGCTTCAGTATTCGTAATTGAACTTTGTTGGTCAAGCGCAAAACCTGTTGCAACAACTGTCAATGAAATAGCTTCTCCTAATTCATCATCCTCTCCAATACCCATGATAATATTCGCATCATAACCAGCTTCTGTTTGGATAAATTCGTTGATTTCTCCGATTTCATCCAACGTAACTTCAGAGGTTCCTGATACGATTAATAACAATACATTTTTAGCACCAGTAATTTTATTATCATTCAATAAAGGAGAATCTAACGCTTTTACAATCGCATTTTTGGCTCTGTTTTTACCTTCTTCTTTTGCTGAACCCATGATGGCAGTTCCGCTATTTGAAAGTACTGTTTTTGCATCGTGTAAATCAATGTTTTGCTTGTAGTGATGTGTAATTACTTCAGCAATTCCTCTTGATGCGGTTGATAATACTTCATCAGCTTTAGAAAATCCTGCTTTAAAGCCCAAATTTCCATACACTTCACGCAATTTGTTATTATTGATAACAATCAAAGAATCTACGTTTTTTCGTAATTGATCAATTCCAATTTGAGCTTGATTTGAGCGCATTCTTCCCTCAAACTGAAATGGCATAGTTACAATTCCTACAGTCAGAATATCCATATCTTTCGCAATTTTTGCGATGATTGGTGCAGCACCTGTTCCTGTTCCACCTCCCATTCCTGCTGTGATAAATACCATTTTAGTCTGAGTATTTAACATTTGCTGAATTTCTTGAATACTTTCTTTTGCTGCCTGTTCTCCAATTTCAGGATTTGCACCTGCACCTAACCCAGAAGTTAAGTTGGCACCCAATTGAATTTTGTTAGGAACTGGACTGATTTCAAGGGCTTGTGCATCTGTATTACAGATTACAAAATCAACACCTTTGATGTTTTGGGTAAACATGTGATTTACTGCATTGCTTCCACCACCACCAACACCAATTACTTTAATGGTGTTTGATTGTGTTTTTGGCATGTCAAATAAAATGTTATCAAATTCTGCGCTCATAATAACGTATCTATTTTAGGTTTTTATTAATTTTTGATTTTTATACTTTTTCTTAAAAAATTACTCTGCGTTATCTAAAAAATCTTTGAAACGATCTGTAAATTTCTCAAGAAATGATTTCATTTTTGGTTTTGGGTTTTCAACAACTTTTGGAGCATTTTCTAATTTCTCAATTGTTGCAGTTTTTGTTTCAGGGGCAATTTCGGGAATTGATTCCTGAGTAATTTGCTCTCCTTTTTCTTCGTGTTTCAATCCTTCAATCAATAACCCAACTGCGGTTGCATATGCAGGACTTGACAACGCATCTTCAGAATCGCCAGCCAAATGCTCATTTGGATAGCCAATTCTCACATCCATTCCTGTGATATATTCTACCAATTGTCTTAAATGTTTCAACTGAGCACCTCCACCTGTCAAGACAATTCCTGCAATCAATTTTCCTTTTTGAGTTTCATGACCATAATCTTTGATTTCTGTGTACACATATTCAATGATTTCTTGAACTCTAGCATGGATAATTTTAGAAAGATTTTTAAGCGTAATTTCTTTTGCTTCTCTACCTCTCAATCCCGGAATTGACACGATTTCTGTTTCTTTATTTTCACCTGGCCAAGCTGAACCAAATTTAATTTTCAATAATTCTGCTTGTTTTTCAATGATTGAACATCCTTCTTTGATATCATCAGTAATTACATTTCCTCCAAAAGGAATTACTGCTGTGTGACGTATAATTCCGTCTTTAAAAATGGCCAAATCTGTTGTTCCACCACCAATATCAATCAAAGCAACTCCTGCTTCTTTTTCTTCTTGACTCAACACGGCAGAGGCTGAAGCTAAAGGCTCTAAAGTGATTTGATTCAAATCCAATCCAGCACTTTTCACACATCTTCCAATATTTCTGATGGATGAAACTTGCCCAACAACCACATGAAAATTTGCTTCCAAACGGCCACCATACATCCCTCTTGGCTCTTTAATATCTGCTTGAGAGTCCACCTTAAATTCTTGAGGCAACACATGGATAATTTCTTCTCCGGGCAACATCACCAATTTATGCACTTGATTTACCAAATTTTCAATATCGTTATCATCAATCACTTCATCAGCATTGGTTCTAGTGATATAATCACTGTGTTGCAAACTACGAATGTGTTGACCAGCAATTCCAACAACTACATTTTCAATTTTAATTCCAGAAACGCTTTCAGCCTCTTCAACAGCTTGTTGAATGGATTGAATTGTTTGGGTAATATTGCTAACAACGCCTCTTTTTACGCCCAAACTTTTCGCCTTTCCAGTGCCAACAACTTCTATTTTGCCGTATTCATTTTTACGACCAATCATGGCAACAATTTTGGTAGTACCAATGTCTAAACCAACAGCTATTTTATTGTTTCCCATCTTGATTTATTTTGTGCACACAACTTGGTTGTGATATTTTACATTTATTAACTTATAATTCTGAATCGTTTTATCACTAAATGTATTGTTATAAAACGCTTTTAACTTCCTAAATTTTGGTTCGATTTCGGAGATTGCTCCAAAATCAATTTTATAATCGCCACTTCTTACCGCCAATTGCACGTCACCATTGTGTAATTTTTCTACTCCAACAATCTCTTTTTCTAGAAAATTATCGGCTAAAACCACCGAAATCAAAGGCATTATTTCTTTAATTTCAGCATCATTTTTTACCCCAGAAACTAGCAAAACTCTTGCAGAATAATTCTCTGATAATGGAACCTTTACACCTTGTTTATCAACATAGTATACATCCTCATCTTGTATAATTCTTACAATTGGTGTGCGCTGTTTAACCATCGTTTTTAACGTTCCTTGGATTGTTAAAAAAACAACAGCCTTCTCTACATAAGGGTTTTTGGAAATCTTACTTTCTAAACCGTATAAATTTATCACGGATTTTGGTAGGTTTTTTACACTTTCATTTTTTTGTATTAACAATTTATTAACCATTGAGTGATTTAAAAACTTACTCATTCCTGCTTCGATATTGACGTCTATTTTCGTCACTTTTTTTTCAAGATTTCTTGCAGATGAAAAACTGTACAAAAATCCAACACTTATCAACAAGCAAAAAAACAAGATGTATTTTAAAAACTTTTTAAATTTCATATTTGTTCTTTTTTAAAAGTTGACTGGTAATTTCGGTAATCATTACACCAATATCTCCTGCACCTAACATCGCTACTACTTTTGCCGAGGATTTTTCAATATCCTGTAAAAGCGTACTTTTTTGAGTCATTTTTTTGGATGAATTGTTGATTTTACTCAACAACCAATTCGCATCAACTCCTGGAATTGGCAATTCTCTTGCAGGATAAATATCTAGCAATAATACTTCGTCAAATTTTGAGAGTTCATTCGCAAAATCATCAATAAAATCTCTAGTTCTTGAAAATAAATGTGGTTGAAAAACGACCAACACTTTTTCGTTTGGATACATTTCTCTAATGGCATTTTGAACAGCGGCAATTTCTGTTGGATGATGTGCATAATCATCAATCAACACAAAATCGTTGGTTTTAATTTTATAAGTAAATCTTCTTTGAACACCTTTAAAAGTCGATAAACTTTCTTTGATTTCTTCCAGAGAAATTCCATAGACATCAGCCATCGCCAAAGCTGCTAAAGCATTCATCACATTGTGTTTTCCGGGTAAATGAAATTCAATATTTTTTATTTCTGAAACAGGAGTTTTTACATCAAAAATGTATTTTCCACTGTCAATTTTTAGATTAAAAGCTCTATAATCAGCATCTTCATTTACTGCATACGTCAATCCTTTTAAAGGCAACCCTTTTGCAACAATCAACGTTTCAGATACTTGTTGAGAAAATGCTACAAAGGATTCTTGCAATGCAGCAGCTTCTTTGTAAATATCTAAATGATCAGCATCCATTGAAGTAATGCAGGCAATATTTGGATGCAATTGCAAGAAAGATCTGTCAAATTCATCTGCTTCAACCACACAAACTTTGTCTTCACCCAACAACAAATTAGAGTTGTAATTTTCTGAAATTCCACCTAAAAAAGACGTTGCATTCACTTTTGTCATGATATGACCTAAAATTGCAGAAGTAGTTGTTTTTCCATGCGTTCCTGCAACCGCCAAACAAAAAGTGTTTTTTGAAATCATTCCTAACACCTGAGCTCGCTTTAACAAATTGAAATTATTTTCTTTGAAATAGATCAATTCTGAATGGTTTTTTGGAATTGCAGGTGTGAAAATGACCAAGGTTTTTTCTATGTCTAAAAATGAAATTGGAATGTTTTTAATGTCATCATCAAAATGAATTTGAACTCCCAAATCGCTCAAATCATTGGTGATTGGAGAAGGCGTTTTGTCATATCCAGCAACATTTTTTCCAAGAGCCACAAAATATCTGGCAATAGCACTCATGCCAATACCTCCAATTCCTACAAAGAAAACGTTATGTATGCTGCTTATATTCACTTTTTTAATAGTTTTTCAATTTCGTTTACAATATCAGTTGTGGCAGTTGGCAATGCCAATTCTTTAATATTTTCGGATAAATGTTCTTGCTTTCCCTTATCTTTTAATAAGGTTTCAAACACGATTGGAAACGTATCTAGCTCTTCTTCTTTTAACATGATAGCTCCATGTTTATCAACAATTGCTTTCGCATTTTTTGTTTGATGATCTTCAGAAACATTGGGTGATGGAATGAAAATAACTGGTTTTCCTACAATGCACAATTCAGAAACGGAACTTGCTCCCGCTCTTGAAATAATAATATTTGCAGACGCGTATGCCAAATCCATTCTGTTGATAAACAGATGCACTTGCACATTGTCAAGAGAATTGTATTTTTTAAATTCCTCAAAATACAACTTACCACATTGCCAAATTAGCTGCACATCCATTTTTTTGAAAAATTCAAGATGTGTTTCAACCAATTGATTCATTTTTCTCGCACCCAAACTTCCTCCCAAAACCAAAATTGTTTTTTTTGATGTTTCTAGCTGAAAGAATTCTTGGGACTCTTTCACTTTGGTATGAATCGTCAACAAATCTTGACGCACAGGATTTCCTGTTTTTATGATTTTTTCAGATGGGAAAAAACGCTCTAAATTGTCATATGCCACACAAATTTTTGTTGCTTTTTTTGCCAAATATTTATTGGTAATTCCAGGAAAAGAATTTTGCTCTTGAATCAATGTTGGGATTCCTTTTCTGTTTGCCATGATTAATGTTGGTCCGCTTGCAAAACCACCTGTTCCAATAGCAATATCTGGTTGAAATGTATCAATAATTCTTTTTGCTCTCCATAAACTACTCATCAATTTGAAAGGAAATGACAGATTGCTAGCTAACTGTTTTCTCTGAATTCCGGAAATCCACAACCCTTTGATTTCAAAACCTGCTTGCGGAATTTTTTCCATTTCCATTTTGTCTTTAGCTCCCACAAAAAGAAATTTTGCATCTGGAAAACGCACTTTTATCTCATTTGCAATCGCAATAGCAGGATAAATGTGACCTCCTGTTCCTCCACCAGAAATTAAAATATTATACGGTTTCATGTAAAATATCTAAAGGGTTATCTTCTAAAATATCTTCTTCTGTTTCTTCTTTTGAAGCACTTACGCTTAAAATCATTCCAAGTGCAAAACAAGTCATCCAAATAGATGTACCTCCACTACTGATTAATGGTAATGTTTGTCCTGTAACTGGGAATAAATTGGTGGCAACAGCCATGTTGATGCATGCTTGAAAAATAATTGGGATTCCTACCCCAATAACTAATAAAGACCCAAAAATAGTTTTGGTTTTTTTGGCTACAATAAAAATTCTGAAGAGCAGCAAAAAGTAAATAAACAGAATGAAAACACTGCCAATCAACCCATATTCTTCAGCAATAATGGCAAAAATAAAATCGGAAGTAGATTGTGGTAAAAAGTTTTTTTGAACACTTTTTCCAGGGCCAACACCCACTAAACCTCCTGTTGCAATGGCGATTTTCGCTTTTTCTACTTGATAAGCATCTTTTGCATTGTCATCAGAAAAATTTTCAATTCTGCTTTGCCAAGTTTGCACTCTATTGGGCATTGCATCTGGAAATGCTTTGGCTATCAAAATAAAAAATACCAATGCAACAATTCCAATTCCAAGAATCAATCCCAAATATTTAATGGGATATCCACCCACAAAACAAAGCATTAAAATCATCACAAAAATGATGGCTGTTGTGGAGAAATTTGCGGGTAAAATCAATAATAAAACAAGGGCAATTGGCAACCAAAGTGTTAATAAACTCTCTTTTAAGCTAATTACTTTTTCTTTATTTTTCGCTAAATACCTTGCTACATACACCATTAAAACTAATCCAGCCAGTGTAGACGTTTGAAAACCAATTCCAACAAATGGAATTCGAATCCATCTACTAGCATTGGCACCTCCAATGGTTGTTCCTTGAGACAATGTGAAAATTAATAATAAAATTATGATTGGCAACATCAACAAAGAACCTCCAGAAAAATATCTGTAAGGAATTTTATGAATTCCGTAAATAATGGCAAAACCCATGAGCAATAACATCATGTGTTTTAACAAATATCCAAAAGTTGAACCACCTGTTCCAACTACATACACCAAATTTGTACTTGCA
This sequence comes from Polaribacter sp. BAL334, assembly GCF_015767435.1. Classification (GTDB taxonomy): domain Bacteria; phylum Bacteroidota; class Bacteroidia; order Flavobacteriales; family Flavobacteriaceae; genus Polaribacter. The sequence continues at coordinate 155,530 of NZ_JADWOV010000301.1, read as the reverse complement.
CTATACACAGGCATGAAAGAGCAAATTGCCAAAACTGCGACAATTGCCCAAATCGCTTTATCTCCTTGTATGTGCTTTAAAATGGTTTTCACTTTTTAGTTTGTGGTTTTTAAAATAATTATATTTATTACAGGTTTTTTACTGCATTTTTAAACTGACGACCTCTGTCTTCATAATTTTCGAACAAATCAAAACTAGCGCAAGCTGGCGATAACAAAACAACATCCCCTTTTTCTGATAATTTTTGAGCCACTTTTACAGCTTCTTCAGCACCAGCAGTTTCCACAATGATATCAACAACGCTTCCAAAAGTGTCTTTAATTTTTTCATTATCAATTCCTAAACAAACAATTGCTTTCACTTTTTCGCGAACCAAAGGCAACAAATCGTTGTAATCATTTCCTTTATCTACACCTCCAACAATCCAAATTGTGGTGTTGTCCATACATTCCAACGCATAAAAAGTGGCATTTACATTCGTAGCTTTTGAATCATTGATATATTCAACTCCATTGATTTTCGCCACAAATTCCAATCGATGTTCAGCACCTTCAAAGTTTTCTAAACTTTCTTTGATAAAATCTTTTCTAACTTTCAATAATTGTGCTGCTAAAGTTGCAGCCATCGCATTTTTTGTATTGTGTTTTCCTTTCAATGTTAACCCTGTTAATGGCATAGTAAATTGTTCTTTTTGTATATTGGTTGTTAGTATATTCTCTTTTAAAAAAGCGCCAAACTCAAGTTCTTTTTCGATGGAAAAAGGAACCAAAGTTGCTTTTGTTGTATTGGTTTGCAGCCATTGATTGATAGCTTCATTGTCAGCATCATAAATCAAATAATCATTTGCTGTTTGATTTTTTGTAATCTTAAATTTAGAGGCGATATACTTATTAAAATCATAATCATACCTATCTAAATGATCAGGAGTAATATTGGTTAAAATAGCGATATGACTATTGAATTTTTCAACGCCATCCAACTGAAAACTACTCAACTCCAACACATAATTTTCATAACTTTCATCTGCAACTAATTGGGCAAAACTTTTTCCAATATTGCCTCCCATTCCAACATTCAATCCTGCATTTTTCAGGATATGATATGTCAACATAGTGGTTGTAGTTTTGCCATTTGAACCTGTAATCCCTACAATAGTTGCGTTTGTAAATTGCCCTGCAAATTCAATTTCAGAAATCACGGGAATTTTCATTTCCAATAATTTTTTAACTATGTGTACCTTTTCAGGAATTCCTGGACTTTTCATAACCACATTCGCATTCAAAATAGCAGCTTCTGTGTGTTGATTTTCCTCAAAATCTATTTCATGATGTATCAGAACTTGTTTGTATTTTTCTGAAATACTTTTACTATCAGAAACAAAAACATCAAACCCTTTTTGTTTTCCTAAAATAGCCGTTCCAACGCCACTTTCTCCTCCACCTAAAACAACAAGCCTTTCCAAATTACCTCAATTTTAATGTTACAATGGATAAAACAGCTAATAAAATTCCAACAATCCAAAAGCGTACTACAATCTTACTTTCATGATATTGCAGCTTTTGATAATGATGATGTAATGGCGACATTTTGAAAATTCGTCTTCCTTCACCAAACTTTTTCTTTGTGTATTTGAACCATGAAACTTGTAAAATCACTGATACATTTTCAATCACAAAAATGCCTGCTAAAATCGGAAGCAACAATTCTTTACGCACAGCAATGGCAATTACAGCAATGATTCCACCAATGGTTAAACTACCTGTATCGCCCATAAAAACTTGTGCTGGATAGGTATTATACCATAAAAATCCAATCAAAGCTCCTGCAAAAGCGAGGATAAAAACGGTCATTTCTCCAGAATTTGGAATGTACATTACGTCTAAATAATCCGCAAAAATGATGTTACCAGAAACCCATGCAAAGACGGCTAAAGTAACCACAATAATCGCTGAAGTACCTGCTGCTAAACCATCAATTCCATCAGTTAAATTGGCTCCATTAGAAATTCCTGTAACAATAAAAACAGTTACGAAAATGAAAATAATCCAACCATATTTTTCAAATCCATCTCCCAAAAAACGGAATGCTTCTGCATAATCTAACTCATTATTTTTAAGGAATGGTAAAGTGGTTTTTGTAGATTTGTGTGCATCTCCAAAAACAATTCTTTTACCATTTTCATCTTCAATTTGCTGTGAAATAGGTAGTTTTTCTTTGATGGTAATGTTCTCATTAAAATACAAAACATACCCAACAAAAAGGCCCAAACCAACTTGTCCTAAAACTTTGAATTTTCCTTTTAATCCTTCTTTATTTTTTTTAAATACTTTAATATAATCGTCTATAAAACCAATAAAACCCATCCAAAGTGTGGTTACTAGTAGCAAAATCACATAAGTATTATCCAATTTTGCCAATAAAATTGCGGGAATTAATGTTGCCAAAATGATGATGATTCCACCCATTGTTGGCGTTCCTGATTTTTGTTGTTGACCTTCTAAGCCTAAATCTCTAATGGTTTCTCCAACTTGTTGTTTTCTCAAAAAGTTGATGATTCTTTTTCCGTAAATTGCCGAAATCAATAAGGATAATATAAAAGCAGCTGCCGCTCTAAAAGTGATGAATTGAAAAACTCCTGCACCTGGAAAGTTGAATTGACTGTCTAAATATTGGAAAAAATAATACAGCATATTAGTTCTTTTTTAGTTGATTAAAACAATTGGTTACTTCTTCCAAATCATCAAAATGACTTCGAATTCCATTAATTTCCTGATAATTTTCGTGTCCTTTTCCTGCAATTAAAATAATATCTCCTTGTGAAGATATTGTACAAGCAGTTTTGATAGCTTGTTTTCTATCCAAAATGGAAAGTGTTTTTTTGTAATTTTCAGCAGCAACTCCAGCTTCCATTTCATCAATAATTGTTTGTGGATTTTCGCTTCTTGGATTGTCTGCAGTAAAAATTACTTGCGAACTTAATTGTGAAGCAATGTGTGCCATTTTGGGTCTTTTTGCAGCATCTCTATCTCCTCCACAACCAACAACAGTAATCACTTTTTCGTTTCCAGTTCTGATATCATTGATGGTTTCCAACACATTTTTTAAAGCATCTGGAGTGTGCGCATAATCAACAATTGCAATTACTTGGTTCTCAGAAACTACATATTGAAAACGACCACTTACGCTTTCTAATTGACTCAAAATCGTCAAAATTTCCATTTTTTCTAGTCCCAATAATTCAGCTGTTCCTGCGATTGCCAACAAATTATAGACGTTAAATTCGCCAATCAATTTTGTCCAAACTTCAGTCCCATTAATAGTAATCAACGTTCCTGAAAATTGTTTTTCTAGTATTTTTGCTTTAAAATCAGCAGTTGTTTTTAATGCATAGGTTTTTTTTATTGCCTTCGTATTTTGTAACATGACCAATCCATTTTTATCATCAGCATTTGTCAATACAAAGGCATTTGATGGTAAATTGTCAAAAAATGATTTTTTCACATCTCTATATGCTGCAAATGTTTTGTGATAATCCAAATGATCATGAGAAAGATTTGAAAAAATGCCACCAGCAAAGGTCAAACCTTCTGTTCTTTTTTGATGAATTCCATGCGAACTCACTTCCATAAAACAAAAATCAACTCCTTTATCAATCATCATATCCAAATAATAATTGATGGTTAATGAATCTGGTGTGGTATGTGTTGCTTTGAATTCAGTTTCATCAACCAGAATTTTTACGGTTGAAATCAACCCAACTTTATAGCCTGCTTTTTTAAATAATTGATATAAAAGTGATGCAATGGTTGTTTTTCCATTGGTTCCTGTAACGCCAACCAAGGAAAGCTTTGAAGATGGGTTTTCGTAAAAATTCGCAGCCATGATTGCCAAAGCAACTTGAGAATCTGCGACTTTTATATAAGTAATAGTATCTTTTTTTTCTGATGGAAAATCTTCGCAAATTATAGTAATTGCACCCAAAGAAATGGCTTTGTCAATATACAAATGACCATCCACTGAAACACCTTTTATAGCAATGAAGACATCATTTTTTGATACATTTCTTGAATCAAAAACCAGCTGATTTATAGACAAATCAGTCACTCCAAAAACTTCTTGGATGGCAACTTTATATAATATGTCTCTCACATTTTTCAACTACAGTAATTTTAAAATGATGGTACTTTCTTTTGCTGATTTATCTTCTTTTGAAAAAGATTGATTTTTCACTTTCCCAATTCCAGAAACTTTTACTTTATATCCTTTGTTTTCTAACAATGAAACTGCATCCATTCCTGACATACCAATGACATTTGGAACTGAATCTTGCTCTTTTTGAAGTAATTTTTCATAATTCTTAAAATCATTCTCTATAGAAGCAAATTTTACTGAATCATCCACAGATTGAAAATCAATGGGTGTGGAAGTATATATTTTTTGAGCTATTTCTTTAAAAATTGGTGCAGCAACCGTTGATCCATAATATCCTTTTCGTTTTTCTGGATCATGAACAATGACAATACAAGTATATTTTGGATTATCCGCAGGAAAAAATCCTACAAATGACGCTACATAACGTTCGCTTGAATACTGACCAGGAATTTTTTCTCCATTTTCATTTATGTGGGCTGAAACGTATTTTTTTGCGGTTCCTGTTTTTCCAGCCATGGAAAAATTGGGCGAATAAATATTTGTTGCAGTTCCTTTGAAAACAACATTTTCCATCACTTTTCTGACTTTTTTCAGTGTTTCATCAGAGGCAATTTTTGGATTCACAATTTCAGTCGTAAACTTTTTAACTGTTTTATCTTGTCTTCGCAATTCCTTTACAAAACGAGGCTTTACCATCACTCCATTATTTGCAACAGCATTGTAAAACATCAATGTTTGCATGGGTGTTACCGAAATTCCATAACCCCAAGACATCCATTCTAATGATATTTTATTCCAACGATTTTTATCTTTTGGATTTGGAATATAAGGCATTCCTTCCCCTTTTATTTGAAAACCAATAGGTTTTGTAAAACCAAATTGTTCGATTTTCTCATAAAATTTCTCTGGAGTATTGTCATAATGCTGTCTGATGAGTTTCACAATTCCAACATTTGAAGAAACTTCAAAAACTCTTGCTGCAGAGATTTTTCCATAACCCCCTTTTCTAGAATCTTCCACCTTTGAACCATGAATAAACATAATTCCACCATCAGTATCAACTACAGTTGATGTATCAATTGCTTTGTCTTCCAATGCCACCATCAAACTTGCTAATTTGAACGTTGAACCAGGTTCATGACTTTCCCAAATAGCATAATTCCGTTTTTCAAAATACGTGCCTTCGTCAGATCTTCCTAAATTTGAAATGGCCTTAATTTCGCCAGTTTTAGTTTCCATAACCACTGCACAACCATGTTCTGCATTGAAATATTCCAATTGACGCAACAACGCATGATGCGTAATATCTTGAATATTCACATCAATTGTTGTGATGATATCATGACCATCAATTGGCTCTTTTTCGTTGACATCCGAAATTGGTTTCCATTGATTTTTAGCAATTTTTTGTTTCCAACGCAAGCCATTTTCCCCTTGCATATAATCTGCAAATGCACCTTCAATGCCTGATTCACCTCTGAAATCGTCATAACCAATAGTTCTTTCTGCAATTTTTCCAATGGGATGTGCACGAACTGTTTTGTGCTCAGCAATAAAACCACCTTTATAAACTCCTAGTTTGAAAATTGGAAATTCCTTCATTTTCAAATAATCAGTATAACCCACATTTCTAGCCAATAACAAATAGCGATTATTGGTTTTTTTGGCAGATTTCAATTTTGATAAATAATATGAGGAAGGTTTTCCTAGCATTTTTGAAAGCTCATTTGCCAAGGCAACAACATTTTCACTAAAATCTTTGTCATCAACTGCAACAACATCCATTCTTATAGTAAATTTTGACATAGAAGTTGCCAATAAATTTCCGTCAGCAGCATACACATTTCCTTTATTGGCATACACTGTATCTTGTCTTATCGTCAATTCAGTGGCTAAAGATTTGTATTTTTTTGCTTGAAAATACTGTATATCAATAAGTTGAATAATGATCGCAATAAAAAAAACAGTCATAAAAGCCCCTACAATAAGGACCTTCTGTATGATATTTTTTTTCTGAGTTGCCAATGGTTTTATTTTTTAACTGTTATTTTTATTTTTTTTGGAGGAGTTTCTGAAGGCTTTAAACCAATTTTTATCGCTTTTTCCCTGATTGTTGATTCCATTTTTGTTCGCATTAAAATGGTTCCTATATCAATATGTTCTGCCCTTAATTCTCGTTTCTTTTTATTGAGTTCAGAAATTTTAATTCCTTTTTTATCAATACTATGTGCACTTGAAATCATAATTAATAACAACACAACCACAAAAATGATGATGCGCCAATTTTTGAAAGAAGACTCATCTGTCAAAAAACTTCCACGTAGAAAATCGTAAATATTTTTTCTTTTGGTTTCCATGTTTTACTTTTTCAAGGTTGCAATTCTCAATTTCGCACTTCTTGCTCTATTATTTTGCTTGATCTCAGCGAATGAAGGAACAATTAATTTTCCCACTTTTTTCAATGGCTCATTAGTGTTTCCAAAAATATCTTTTTCCAATTCTCCTGTAAACAAGCCTGTACTTATAAATCTTTTGACCAATCTATCCTCTAAAGAATGATAAGAAATGATGCTTAAACGTCCGTTTTCATTCAGTAAATTAGGAGTCTGAATCAATAATTCTTTCAATGCCTCCAATTCTTCATTCACTTCAATTCGAAAAGCTTGATAGATTTGCGCCAATATTTTATGTTCTTTTGCTTTTGGCAAATACTTTTCCAGCACTTTTTTTAATTGAAAACTGGTATCAATTTTTTCCTTTTGACGCTCTTCTACAATGGTTTTTGCGATGCTTTTCGCATTTCTCAATTCGCCATACAAAAACAATATTTCAGAAAGTTTCTCTTCAGGATATTTATTGATGATATGTTTTGCAGATATTTTCGATTTCTGATTCATTCTCATGTCCAATTCACCATCAAAACGAGTTGAAAAACCTCTTGACGCTTCATCAAATTGATGAGATGAGACTCCTAAATCTGCCAAAATTCCATCTACTTTTTTAATACCATAAAATCGTAAATAGCGCGAAATGAATCTGAAATTTTCTGCAATCAATACAAAACGCTCATCATCAATCTTGTTTTGCAACGCATCTGCATCTTGATCAAAAGCAACTAATTTTCCGTTTACACCCAATTGATTCAAAATCTCTCTAGAATGTCCACCTCCACCAAAAGTAAGATCTACATAAATGCCGTCTTTTTTGATAGCTAAAGCATTGACGCTTTCGTGCAATAAAACTGGATTATGATAACTCATCTGAAATTGTATTTCCCATTACTTCCTCAGCCAAATCAGCAAAATTATTTGCAGCTTCATCAATGGCTTTTTCATAGTTATTTTTATCCCAAATCTCAATTATATTAATTGAAGACGCCATTACCACATCTTTCTTAATATTGGCAAAATCACACAATTCTTTCGGAATCAAAATTCGACCTGTAGCATCCATTTCTACAACTTTAACGCCTGCAGTAAATCTTCGGATGAAATCGTTATTTTTTTTCACAAATCGATTCAATTTGCTGATTTTTTCCATCATCAAATTCCATTCATTCATCGTGTACAATTCCAAACAAGGCTGAAAAACAGCTCTTTTGATTACAAAACCATCTTCAGAAAACGGCATTAATTGCTTTTTGAAAGCGGATGAAATCATCACTCTTCCTTTAGCTTCTGCCTTGCATTCATATGTTCCTGTAAAATGTATCACGTAAAAAAATAATTTAACATCAAAAATAGATAAATTTTACCACTTTTTACCACTTTTTACCACATTGTTAATAAATAATTAAAATACCCTTTATTTTGGGGTATTTTTACCTTGTTAAAAACCTTGATTAGTGAAATGCAAAAAGACTTTCTATGTAATAAAAAAAACCTACATTTGCGAAAAGTGAAACCAAACTAAACTCAATGACTGACAAGTTAAAAACTGAAGGAAAGTTTACATATGCAGAAGCTGGAGAGGGACCTGCAATCATTGTTTTACACGGATTAATGGGTGCTTTAAGTAATTTTGAAGCTACTTTTAATTATTTTTCAAACAGTGGTTATAAGGTTTTGATACCTGAATTACCTTTATACTCTCTTCCGCTTTTAAAGACGAATGTGAAAAATTTAGCACTGTTTTTAAAAGATTTTATGGCTCACAAAAAAATTGACAAAGCCATTCTTTTAGGAAACTCTTTAGGTGGTCACATTGCACTTTATTTTACCAAACATTACAAAGGAAAAGTAACCGCTTTAGTGCTTACAGGAAGTTCTGGTTTGTATGAAAAAGCAATGGGTGACAGTTTTCCTAAAAGAGGAAACTATGAATATATTGAGCAAAAAGCAAGAGCTGTTTTCTACAATCCTGAGGTTGCTACCAAAGAAATGGTTGATGGTGTTTATGCAATTGTAAACAACAGAAATACCGTTTTAAAAACCTTAGCAATTGCAAAAAGTGCTATTCGTCACAACATGGCCAATGATTTGCCTGAAATGAAACAGCCAACTTGCATTATTTGGGGAAAACAAGATGCCGTTACTCCACCTGAAGTTGCCATTGATTTTCAAAAATTATTACCTGATGCCGAATTATTTTGGATTGACGAATGTGGTCATGCTGCCATGATGGAAAAACCTGAAGAATTCAATACGTTTCTCCATGATTGGCTAAAAGTTAAAAACATATAATTACTTTTTTGTAATAAAAAAAGTAACCTAAAACTTCCCGTTTTGAAAATAAAATCTGCTGAATTTGTGATGAGCAACAGCAATGTCATCAATGCTCCTAAAGAACGAATTCCCGAATACGCTTTTATTGGGCGTTCCAATGTTGGGAAATCTTCTTTGATAAACATGCTTATGGAGCGTAAAGACTTGGCAAAAACATCAGGAAAACCAGGGAAAACGCAATTAATCAATCATTTTAAAATCAATGATGAATGGTTTTTGGTAGATTTACCAGGCTATGGTTATGCGCAAACTTCCAAGAAAAAGCGGACTATTTTTCAATATTTTATTGAAAATTACTTTAGAGAAAGAGAGCAATTGGTTTGTACTTTTGTCTTGATTGATTCCAGACATGATCCTCAAAAAATCGACTTGGAATTCATGCAATTTCTAGGAGAAATTCAAGTGCCTTTTTGCATTGTTTTTACAAAATCGGACAAGTTAAGTAGCACCAAACTTGACAAGCAACTTACTTCCTATAAAAAAGAATTACTGAATACTTGGGAACCTTTGCCAACTTCGTTTATAACTTCTTCTGAAACTGGATTGGGCAGAAAAGAATTTCTAGATTTTATTGACAGTATCAATAAAAACATGGAAAAAGAGTCAAAATAAGCGAAAATGCATTCTACCAAAGATAACCTTTCAGTGCTTTTTGAAGACAATCACATCATCATTGTCAATAAAAGAGCTGGAGATATTACTCAAGGTGACAAAACGGGTGATATTCCTTTGAGTGAAGTTGTCAAAACATATTTGAAAGACAAATATCAGAAAGAAGGCAATGTTTTTTTGGGTGTGGTGCATCGTTTGGATAGACCAACATCTGGCGTGATTATTTTTGCAAAAACATCCAAATCTTTAGAGCGATTGAACAAAATGTTGCGCGATAAAAAAATCAAAAAAACCTATTGGGCAATTGTCAAAAATCATCCTGAAAAAGAGAAAGACTCCTTAGTTCATTATTTGAAAAAAAATCCCACTAACAATAAAGCAGCCGTTTACAATAAAGAAGTGGAAGGTTCAAAAAAAGCCATTTTACATTATCAATTATTGAAAAAATTAGACAATTATTCTTTGTTGGAAATTGATTTGGAAACTGGCAGACATCATCAAATTCGTTCGCAGTTAGCTGCCATTGGATTTCCTATCAAAGGCGATTTAAAATATGGTTTTCCAAGATCTAATAAAGACGCAAGTATTCATTTGCATGCACGAAAAATTGAATTTGAACATCCTGTTTCCAAAGAATTGATTTCATTGATTGCACCAACTCCAACTGATGCAATTTGGAATGAATGCAACTAATCTGTATCTTTAGAATCATTTTTTAAAGATTATGAAGGCATTAAAATATTTTTCAGTGTTGATTTTACCAGTCGTAGTTTGGATTTCATTTACCAATTATGGATGGATGACACATTTACCAGCTATTGTTTTTTTTGGATTTGTTCCTCTTTTGGAGTTTTTTATCAGCCCAAATAGCAATAATTTCAGCAAAGAAGAAGAGGAAATTGAAAAAGAAAACAAACTGTATACCTATCTTTTATATCTAACATTACCCATACAAATTGTTTTTTTATGGCTGTTTTTCAACGCAGTTCAAGAGCCATTAACTACGTCTGAATTGGTTGGAAGAATTTTTGGAATGGGCATCATGTGTGGTGTTTTAGGCATTAATGTTGGGCATGAATTGGGGCATAGAAACAATCGTTTTGACGAATTTATTGGTGAAATTTTATTATTAACATCACTCAATACTCACTTTTTACCCTATCACAATGGAGGTCATCATTACAATGTTGCCACTCCTGAAGATGCTGCAACTGCAAGAAAAAACGAACTTTTATATACTTTTTGGATTCGCTCTCATTTTTCAAGTTATGCACAAGCATGGAAACTGGAAAACAACAGAATGCGTCAAGAAAATCGTCATTGGTTGCATCCACAAAACAGAATGGTAATTTATACGATTTGCAATCTCATTTTCCTGAGTTTGATTTTCATTTTCTTCGGAAAATTTGTCTTGCTATACTTTATTGCTGCTGCAGTATCAGGAATTATTTTGTTAGAAACCGTGAATTATATTGAACATTATGGTTTATTGAGAACCAAAAATGAACATGGCAGGTATGAAAAGGTAAAAAGAAATCATTCTTGGAATTCTGATCATCAAATTGGACAACTATTATTATTCAATTTATCTCGTCATTCAGACCATCATTACAATGGCAGCAAACATTATCAATTGTTGAAAAGTTTGCCCGAAAGTCCACAAATGCCAACAGGTTATCCTGGGATGATGTTGTTGTCCATTTTTCCACCATTGTGGTTTTGGGTGATGAATAAACGAATTAGCCAATAGCTATTAGCAATTAGCAATTAGAAAAAATATTGAATAAAAAATAAAATAAAGGATGAATCAAGAAAAAACAGTATCTGAAGCAATTCTTTTCAGACGCTCTGTGAGAGTTTATGACGCAGAAAAACCGATAGATAAAAACATAGTTAGGAAATGTTTAGAACAAGCTAGTTTAGCCCCAAATAGCAGTAATATGCAATTGTGGGAGTTTTATCACATCACTTCCAAAGATATTATTGCCCAAATTGCGCCTTTCTGTTTCAATCAAAATGCCGCTAGAACCGCACAACAACTGGTCGTTTTTGTAACTCGAAAAGATTTATGGAAACAACGTGCAAAAGCAAATTTGGAATTTTTAGACAAAAATTTTGGTGCAAACAAACCAAAATCCGAACAAAGCAACAGAGAAAAAGTCGCTCGAAATTATTACGGAAAGCTCATTCCATTTACCTATGCTGATTTTTTAGGGATTTTTGGTTTTTTGAAATACATTCTTTTTATGATTGTAGGATTTTTCAGACCTATTTACAGAGAAGTTCGCAACAGTGATATGAGAATTGTAGCTCACAAAACCTGTGGTTTGGCAGCACAAACATTCATGCTTTCCATGGCTGCTGAGGGTTATGACACTTGTCCAATGGAAGGTTCAGATACTTGGCGTGTGAAAAATGTGTTGGGTTTGCCTTTTGGCGCAGAAATAAACATGATTGTTTCTTGTGGCATTAGAAAACCAGAAGGTGTGTATGGTGAACGTTTTCGAATTCCGTTTGAAGAAGTTTATAAAGAGGTGTGATTTTTTTTGGTTTTTCATAAATAAAAAAAGTTTATTGAAATAAATTTCAATAAACTTTTCAAAACGTCATATACGATAGGGGGATGACGACTATTTGATGAACTATTTTTGGCTATTAATCCTTTTTTAAAAAATAGCTCTCATTCCTAAATTAAATGATTGCCCAAGACCAGTATCGTTTCCACGAACAAAATTGCTATATAAAACCTCTACATTCAACACATTGGTTAATTGATATTTTGACCCAAAACCCAATGCTGTAAAATTTCTTGAGAAATTATTACTAACTTTTATCAATTGAGAATGTTGAGCGAAAGTTAAAAGTGTAAATTTTGACGTTGGAAAATAAGATAAAAACATGCCTGGTGTCAACTCAAGACTATTGTTGGCATATCCTTTTGCTTGATCCCCTAAAAATAAACGTGTATTTAGTTCAGAAAAAAATTGAAATTTATCTCCTTTAAAGGTATAATCATAAAAAAAACGATTTTGCCAAATAAAACTTTTCTCTGATAAAAAAACGCCTTGATTTGATTCTTCTTTAAAAAGAGGAATAAAAAAGGAACTTTGCATAGAAAATCTTGGTAATGCTGAAAATGGTGCGATTTTTATAGAGGGTGCAAAATGAGACAATCCTGTTCTTGATTCACCTGTTTTATTTTTAAAAGAAAAAACACTGGTAGCGCTATTTCCACCAATTGAATTCGAACGGAATTCTAAAATAACCCCTAAATTAACTTTCCTATTATCTGATGCCCCACTAAACACCTCTAAACTTGTGGTAAAAAAATTTGATCTTGGTATATCTCTAGTGATTCCATTGCTCTCTTCTTGGGTTTGGGTATATAAATTATTAAACCATTTGATGTCCCATTTTCCTTTTTCCAACAATTTTGATGGAGTATAGGTTTGAATGTTTGAGGTTTCAATGTCATCTTGAGCAATTAAAAAAGAAAAATTGAATAGCAATAAAGCAAAAAATAGGTTGAATACTGTTGTTTTCATTGTATGAATAGTTGTTCTTAAGTGGTTTGTGATATCATTTTAGTTCGTTTAAAGACCAATCATAATTGTAATAGGATAGTCTGTATTTTTCGTCTATTGGACTCGATAAATAGGCATTTAAAAAAGTAATTAAAGAGGAATTTTTAGTAATAAAATCATCTTTGTACCATTCAAATATTTGCGATACACTTATTTTTTTTGATGAAGTATTTATTTTTATAAAAGATGGATTATTAATTGCAGCTTTAGTTTGCTCGTTTAATTGATTCTCCAATTTTTCGGGCACATAAGCAAAATTTGTGATTGGTGGACAGCCATTTGCTCCACAAACCAACACAAAATGGATTCGAGCATCGTTGTATTTTGCACGAAGCATTTTATTTTCTAAGTCATTTAATGTCAATTTCATCCCTGCAATTTCGTGTTGATTTTTATCAAAAACCCCTGAAATATCTAAAGGAGATTTTACGGGATATTTTTCAACAATACTTTTAATCATTATCAAATTATAGGCATTTATAAAAAATGCTTTTTTTGATTCTTCGTTTTCATTCGTTAAATCGGTTGTTGCTATTTGTTGAATTAAAATCTCTAATTCAGTTTTGTTTTTTTGAATAACACTATAAGCAACTTTATGATGATCAACATGCTGTTTTAAAAAAACTGCTGTTTTTGCAAAAAAATCAGACAATCCTTGTGCATTTGAAAAATTGAACATCAGTAAAGTTAAAATTAAAGCAAGGTTTTTCATTTATAATATGTTTTATTCTTTTACTTTTAATTTAGGCGCAATAAATTAAAAATCATTACAAAATATTTTTAAAAAAATGCCTTTTTTACATATCATCAAAAAAAATATTTCTCTTGGACCATAATTTCAAATATATTTGTAATTAATACATCAACACATTTATCATCATAAATTTTAGGTTGTTTTGAAAAATATTCTTTTTGTAATTGCTATTTTTTTATCCGTTCCTTTTTTTAGTCAATCAGCTAAAGTTGGTTCCATAGATTGGAAAGGAGTGGAAAGAATGAATATAAATTTCATGATTGATTTTATTGAAACGAAAGTCAATCAACCATTAGATAGCATCAAACTTAACAATGATGTGTATGCATTAACTAGATTGAATGGAATTTCAAACGTAACCTATACTGTTGCTAAAAAAGATACTTTTTTTACAGTTACATTTCAAATTATAGAAAACTGGAGTTTGTTACCTAATGTATCTTTATGGACTTCTGCAGAAGCCTCTGCTGCCTATAGAATAGGTCTTTTTGATTATAATTTTTTGGGGAAAAACAATACAATTGGGGCATATTATCAAAATAATGCGGTTTCTTCATTTGGATTTTTCTATGCAGCTCCTTTTTTATTTTCAACAAATTTGGGTCTAGAGGCAAGTTTTCAAAAACAATCAAGTATTGAACCCTTATTTATCAATACTCAACCCGCTCGTTATGAATATACAAACACTGGGATTGAATTATTAGCCGCTTATAGGATTGATTTTCAGAACGCTATACGATTTGGTGTCAATGTTTTTTCAGAAAAATACCAATATTTATCTGGTGCAACTGCCAATGGAGTTCCTCAATTTTTAGAACTTACTAAAACAATGCTTAAGTCTAATTATACTTATGATAACCTAAAGTATGATTTTTATTTGATAAGCGGAATTAGAAACAATTTTTTTGCGCAATATGTTTTTAGTTCCAATAATTTTCAAGACAATTTTAAAATAGCTTGGAATGATTTTTCCTATTTTAAAAGGCTTGGAAATTCTGGAAATTGGGCAACTAGAGTGCGATTTGGATTGTCATCAAATGAAAACACTCCATTTGCTCCGTTTGCTCTAGATAATAACGTAAACATTCGTGGTGTAGGAAATTTGATTGATAGAGGCACAGGCATGTTTGTGATAAATACCGAGTTTAGAAATACCTTGATTGAAAAAAATTGGTTTGTTTTGCAGGGAAACACTTTTATGGATGCTGGCAGTTGGCGATTACCCGGAGGTAATTTTAATGATTTTATTGATAAAAATAACGTCCGTTTTTTTGCAGGTGTTGGTTTGCGATTTATCCATAAAACAATATTTAATGCCACTTTTAGAATAGATTACGGCTTTGGATTGACTGAAAGAAGTCAAGGATTGGTTTTTGGAATTGGGCAGTATTTTTAAAATTATTCTTTGGTAAAATCGTTTTTAATTTACAATAAATTCACAATTATTTTTACCCTATCTTGAGGTTTATAATAGCCAGAATATCATCTTCCTCTTACTGAATCTGGCTGAATATTCGCAGAATACACATCATGATTACTGGAATTTACTGCTTGCGGATTTTTTTCAATTGATGCTTTTAAAAACAATTTAAATTGATTTTTCAGATTGAATCTTCTGTAAATCAATTGCTTTTAGAATATTTTCAATACTTTGACTGCAATATATTTCTAAAAAAATGTCTCTAACTACAAATTTGCAATTAGAGACTCTTGATATTTTCTCAATATTTTTTATGGAACTGTATGAGATATTTTAAAATAAACTACAACACTTTTTGAAACCTTGTAGTATAGAAATTACCCAACAATATTCACAATTTTGCCAGGAACAATAATCACGTTTTTGGGCGTTTTTCCTTCCAATTGTACTATTGTTTTTTCATTGCTCATCACTGCTTTTTCGATTTCTTCTTTTGATAAATCAAGAGAAAGTTCAATCGTGAAACGCATTTTTCCATTGAATGAAATTGGATAGATTTTAGTGCTTTCTACCAAATATTTTGGTTCGAATTTTGGAAATTCAGCTGTTGAAATGGAATTTGTGTGTCCTAATTTGCTCCATAATTCTTCTGTGATATGAGGAGCATAAGGTGAAAGCAAAATCAATAAAGGCTCTAAAATTGAACGTTTATTGCATTGCAAAGCAGTCAACTCGTTTACTGCAATCATAAATGTAGAAACAGACGTATTGAACGAAAAATTCTCAATATCTTCTTCCACTTTTTTGATGGTTTTGTGTAGTGTTTTTAATTCTTCTGATGTTGGATTTTCATCAGAAACCTCAAATTGATCTCCGTTAAAATACAATTTCCAAAGTTTCTTCAGAAAAGAATACACACCCGAAATTCCTGAGGTTTTCCATGGTTTTGTTTGTTCTAAAGGCCCTAAAAACATTTCAAATAATCGCAAAGCATCTGCACCATATTCTGCTACAATATCATCAGGATTTACGACATTGTATTTGGATTTGGACATTTTTTCTACTTCTCTACCAACAGTATATGAATGATTATTCTCTGTCCACCCTAATTGGTTTGATAAAAATATTCCATTTTCAAAATCTTTCCTCCATTCTTTAAATCTATGAACATCAAGTTCTTCTGAAGAATTAACTAAAGAAACATCTGCGTGAATATTTTGAATTTCAGAGAAATTTATATTAATTTTTTCTAATATTTTATTTTCAAGAGCTAGAACCTCTATTAATGTAGATTCAATTTCATCTTTTAAATATTCTTTATCAGAATTGATATTACTTAAGATATCTTCGTCTATATTTTTTTCAATTGATAATTCATTAAACTTTTTAATTTCTTTATATGTAGCCTCAGAAATAAAAATCTCTTTATTTTCAGTAGTCTTGTCATCTAAAATACATTCAATTATCAATCTGTAAACAAAAGCACTTGTCCCCAAAATCATTCCTTGATTTATCAATTTTTTTGCAAATTCATCCACAGGAACAAAACCTCTATCAAACAAGAATTTTTGCCAAAAACGCGCATACAATAAATGACCTGTTGCGTGTTCTGAACCTCCAATGTATAAATCCACTTCTTTCCAATAATTCAGTGCTTCTTTACTTGCAAATTCTGTTGGATTTTTGGCATCCATATATCTGTTAAAATACCAAGAACTTCCAGCCCAACCTGGCATGGTGTTTAATTCTAATGGAAAAACAGTAGCATTATCAATTTTTGAATTATCCACAATCGAGTTTGTTTTTGTACACCAAGCCCAAACTTCAGCATTTCCTAAAGGCGGTTTTCCATCTTCCGTTGGCAAATATTTTTCAACTTCTGGCAATACAATTGGCAAGTATTTTTCGTCAATCATTTGCGGCATTCCGTCTTTGTAATACACAGGAAAAGGTTCTCCCCAATAACGTTGTCTGCTAAAAACGGCATCTCGCAAACGATAATTGACTTTTCCATAACCAAATCCGTTTTCTTCTAAAACTTCAATGGCTTTTTGCAATGCTTTTTTATACGACAAACCAGATAAAAAATCGGAATTTGCAATCACAGTTCCTTCTTTATCTGCATGAGCAGCTTCAGAAATATCTACATTTTCAAAGATATTTGGAATCTCAATTCCGAATTGTTTTGCAAAATCATAATCACGTTGATCTCCACAAGGAACAGCCATTACAGCTCCTGTCCCATAACCAGCCAACACATAATCACCAATCCAAATTGGGATTGGTTTTTTGGTAAATGGATGTTCAGCATAGGCTCCTGTAAAAACTCCTGAAATGGTTTTTACATCCGCCATTCTCTCACGTTCAGAGCGTTTTGCTGTTGCTTCAATATAGTTTTCAACAGCTGCTTTTTGTTCGTCAGTTGTAATTTTTGAAACTAATTCATGTTCAGGAGCTAACGTCATAAAACTAACTCCAAAAATGGTATCAGGTCTTGTGGTAAAAACTTCTATAGTTTTTGGTTGATGGTTGATGGTTGTTGGTTCAATTACTTTGAAAGAAACCATTGCTCCTTGAGAACGTCCAATCCAATTTGTTTGTGAATCTTTTAACGGTTGAGGCCAATCAATGGTTGATAAACCATCTAACAAACGTTGTGCGTATGCAGAAATTCGCATAGACCATTGTGTCATTTTTTTTCTGATCACAGGATGTCCTCCTCTTTCTGAAACACCGTTTATAATTTCGTCATTTGCCAAAACTGTACCCAAAGCTGGACACCAATTTACTTCAGTATCTGACAAAAAAGTCAAGCGATATTGCAATAAAACAGCTTGTTTTTTTGAATCTGAAAATTGATGCCATTCTTCCGCAGAAAATGGAAGAATGTTTTCATCACAAACAGCATTTATGTTAGCATTTCCTTGTTTTTCAAACAAGGAAATTAAGGTTGAAATATCTTCAGCTTTGTTGGAATCTTTGTTGTACCAAGAATTGAATAATTGAATAAAAATCCATTGTGTCCATTTGTAATACTCAGGATTTGAAGTTCTTACCTCTCTATCCCAATCAAATGAAAACCCAATTTTATCTAGCTGTTTTCTATACGTTTTGATATTTTCTTCAGTCGTTTGTGCAGGATGTTGACCAGTTTGAATCGCATATTGTTCCGCAGGCAAACCAAAAGAATCATAGCCTTGAGGATGCAACACATTGAACCCTTTATGACGTTTGTAACGTGCATAAATATCACTGGCAATATAGCCTAAAGGATGCCCAACATGCAATCCTGCTCCTGAAGGATAAGGAAACATGTCCAACACATAATATTTTGGTAAATGAGAAGAATTACTGGCTTTGAAAGTTTGATTTTCAGCCCAAAACTCTTGCCATTTTTTTTCTATTTCTTGGTGATTGTATTGCATCATCTTTACTTTTAAAGGACGCAAATTTACGTTTATTCTTCTTTTACTGAAAATGTAAGGTCTCTAAAATACAAAAAGGTCTTCAAAATATTTTTAAAGACCTTTTTTGAGAATTATTAGAATTCTATAAACAAGATTTGTAATTCGAACCTTTTTTATAAAGTACACTGTTTAGTTCACCATTTTCATAAAATTTTACAATTGAATTGTTGCAAGAAAACGCAACTTCATAAGTTTTTACGTTGCCAAAATTCAAATCAATGGTTAGTAAATTTCCAGTAATTGTATAATCGAAAGCTCCAGGAATTGGAGTTTCAGAAAAAACGTTACTTGAACCATAATACGTAAATTGTTTTCCATCCTTAAACGTATGCATTACTCTATCTTCATAACCTTTCAAAAGCCATTCACTTCCTTCTAGCAAAGCTACTTTTTGTTGGATTGAAAGTTCTGTTGGAAGTTCATTTGAGTTTTCACAATTGGTAAAAGTTAATGTGCTGATTAACGTAAATAATACTAAAAATTTGTTTCTACTGTTTTTCATAATGTTTGGTTTTAGTGTGGTTTAAATTATTTGACACAAAGAAACTGTAATCCAATGTTGTATTCAAAAAAAATTATCCAAGAGTGAAAATATAGCGTTAAAGAGGAAAAAATTGATTTTAATAAAAATCCATTTTTAAAAACTAGCACTACTTGTAACTGCATTTCTATCTATCTTTTTTACCAAACCTTGTAGCACATTTCCAGGACCAACTTCTATAAATTCAGAGGCACCATCAGCAATCATTTGCTGCACAGATTGTGTCCATTTTACAGGAGCAGTCAACTGAATCATCAGATTTTTTTTGATTTCAGCAGGATTTGTAACTGCATTTGCAGTCACATTTTGATACACAGGACATGAAGGAATTGAAAAATGCGTTGCTTCAATGGCAGCAGCCAATTCTTCTCTTGCAGGTTCCATCATTGGTGAGTGAAATGCACCTCCAACTGGCAATAATAATGCTCTTTTTGCACCATTTTCTTTGAGTGCTTCACACGCTTTTTCAACTGCGGATGTTTCTCCAGAAATCACTAATTGTCCTGGGCAATTGTAATTTGCAGCCACTACAACTCCATCAATGGTAGCACAAATTTCTTCCACAATAGCATCTTCTAAACCCAATACAGCAGCCATTGTAGAAGGTGTAATTTCACAGGCTTTTTGCATGGCTAATGCACGTTTTGAAACTAAGGTTAAACCGTCTTCAAAAGTTAAAACGCCATTGGCAACTAGTGCAGAGATTTCTCCTAATGAATGTCCAGCTACCATTTCTGGCTGAAAAGAATCGCCCAAAACTTTGGCTAAAATCACTGAATGTAAAAAAATAGCAGGCTGCGTAACTTTGGTTTCTTTCAATTGCTCTGCAGTTCCAGTAAACATGATATCTGTGATTGAGAACCCTAAAATGCTATTCGCTTTTTCAAAATAGTCTTTTGCAATGGCAGATTTTTCGTATAAATCCAAACCCATTCCTGTAAATTGTGCTCCTTGACCTGGAAAAATATATGCTTTCATTTGTTGTTTTTTGAATTGTTTGCGTGGCAAAAATAAGGATTTTTATGAGATTGAATTCGGGTTGTAATTTCCTAATAAAAATTGGTATTTTTGATTACAAAACTTCAATCACACCTTTAAATAAGTCAATCATTTTTGGTTCAGCTTCACCAGCAATTGCAATTATTTCAGCGATATTTACGGGTTGTAGATTTTTTGGATCACATTCGTCTGTCAATACTGAAATGGCTGCACAAGGTAAATTCAATTGTTTGGCAACAATTACCTCAGGAACTGTGCTCATTCCAACAGCATCTGCCTCTAAAATTTGCAACATTCTGTATTCTGCTTTGGTTTCCAATTGAGGTCCTAAAACACTTGCATATATTCCTTCATGCAACAAAATGTTACTTTGTTTAGCAATTTCTTTTATTTTTTGATTGATATTTTTTGAATATGGTTCCAATAAATCCACAAAAATATTCCCAAAAGAATTGGCTCCTTTGAATGCCAAAGGCGAACTTCCTTGCAAATTGATATGGTCTTCAATCAACATCAAATCGCCTTTTTTATAGGTTAAGTTGATGGCTCCAGCTGCATTTGAAATCAGTAAATTTTTGATTCCCAAACCATGCATTGTTCTGATTCCATAAGTAACTTCCCAAGGAGAATAGCCTTCGTATAAATGAAATCTGCCTGACATGACCACCACTTTTTTTCCTGACAATGTTCCATAAATTAGTTTTCCTGAATGAAATTCGACAGTTGCCACTGGAAAATTTGGAATTTCAGCATAGCTAATTTCTTTTTCGATGTCAATTTCGTTGACAAGTTTTCCTAATCCTGTCCCTAAAACAATTCCAACTGTTGGATTTGAAAATCCGTTAGCTTTTAAAAAATCGATGGTTTCTTGGAGTTGTTGTTTTTTCATGTTTTAGAATAATTAATAAAATTTTAAAACCTGTGAGGTTAGTTTCAAAATTAGTCAAAAAAATGTTGAAATGCAGGATGAAATTCAATGTCTTCAAAAACATCCACATCATTCAATTCTTCCAATAAAAATACTTTTTTATCTGTCAAATCTTCCAAAGTTTCTTTGAGTACAGAAGCTGTTCCCCATTTTTTATGATGAAATATCGGTTTGTGAATTGATTTCATTCCCAATAAATAATAACCTCCGTCTTTTGCAGGTCCCAAAACAACGTCGTTTGCATTTAAATTTTCAAAGGCATTTTCAATAATTTCTGGTGTAATATCAT
This sequence comes from Polaribacter sp. BAL334, assembly GCF_015767435.1. Classification (GTDB taxonomy): domain Bacteria; phylum Bacteroidota; class Bacteroidia; order Flavobacteriales; family Flavobacteriaceae; genus Polaribacter. The sequence goes on along the minus strand of NZ_JADWOV010000301.1, from coordinate 134,060 downwards.
ACAAATCACTACCAATAATGACCACTTTTTCATATCCATTTTCAAAAGATTGTTCAAAAGCATGTTGCATTTTCATTCCTAAATCTCCTTCTAGTTGAAGGTGTTTTTGAAATATTTCTGGATTCCATTGATCATTCTCGGTTATTTTTTCTGAGTAAAAAACGGCTTTTTCAGCTATCACTTTTTGAGCAACTTCCTGTGTTTTTTTCAATAAAAATCGATAAATTTCTAAAGCAGTTTCATCACCAACTGTTTTTGCCAAACGCGTTTTTACTTTGCCTAATTCAGGATTTCTGGTGAAGATTAAAAGTAGTTTATTGTTTTTCACGTTGTTCTGCCTCTAGCCATTGTGAATATGTAAGTACTTGACTGCCTTTTTCTGGACTATATTTTCCTGGTAATGTTCCAATAAACTCTAAATAATGTCCATCAGGATCCGTAAAATAAATAGCAATTGCAGGAATATTTGCAAAAACCATAGGTTGTTGAGAACCATCATTTAGAAAGTTCCAAAAATTTAAATTATTTGATTTTAAGAATTTTATGGAGTCATTTAAAATCCAATCCCAATCACATTCAAAAGCAAAATGTCTAATGTCAATTTCTTCTTTTGGTCTTTCCCACAAACCTAACATTGCTTGTTGCGGTTTGCCAATCCAAAATAATGCTGCTCTTCTTTCTTCTTCAAACAAATACATTTCTAACTTTAAAACGTTTGCGTAAAAATCGATAGAACGCTCTAAATTCTCGACAAATAAATGCGTTTCAAAAAGTCCTTTAATCATATATTTTCTTGCCTTTTTTGAGCCATTTTCCCCAACTTTTGTTGAAAGCATGCACTTTTTCTGTTGGTTTTCCTAAAGTATCTACGACTTGAAAATCATTGTTTTTCCATTCGAAAATTCCTCCATATAAATTAAATACATTTGTATAACCAGCCTGAATTAGTTGATGCGCAATGGTTTCTGAACGAATTCCCAAAGAACAATACACCACAATTTTTGTGTTTTTATCTTTGGGAAGTTTTGATAGGGTATTATTTACATCAAACTTGTTATAGCCAACGCAAATAGCCTCTTTTAAGTGACTTACGTTGTATTCTTCGGGTTCCCTTGCATCTAACAAAACTACTTTTGATTTTGGCAATGCTAAGGTTTCAACTGAAATATAAGGAACATTTCTTTTATTCCATTTTTCAAGTAGATTATCTAATTTTTTTTGACCAAAAGTAGCTGAACTAACTATTAAAAAAAGTATCAGTATTTTTTTCATTTTTTTTATTTTAAAGCTGAATTCCAAATCCTTGTAAACCACTTTCAATCGCTGGTAAAATTTCTGTATTATCCCAAATTCCTGTAATAATTGTTCTTGAATATTCTTCAGGAAGTAAACCATTTTGCATCAATTTGCTTGTTAATTTGAAGTTATAATCCAACGTTTTGTGAGTAAAGTTAAAACTATTATTTGAATCTTCTAAAATGGCATACCAAACAGAAGGACTTCCATCATTTGCAGGCATTCCAATAACTCCAGGATTTAACCAAAGTTGTTCTTTTTCTTGATGATGAAAAGGCAAACCACAATGTCCTGCAATAATTACATCACTTTTTGTAACCTCAAAATTGGGTTTTTTAACTTCCCAATCTGTAGATTTAAAAATAAATTCTGATACATTAAAATACGAACCATGAACAACTGTTACTTTTTTGTCAGCATAATTAAAAGTAATATTATTTGGGATTGTTTTTAAAAATTCTAACGAATTTTCTGATAATTTACTTTGTGCAAAAGGATACCAAAGTTGGGAAAACCCATCACACCTAGAACCTTCTCTAAAATCGCAACCACAATCATCTGAATTTTCTCTTAATTGAATTTCCACATTCCCAACAATACTTTTAGCTCCCCATAATTTAAAGAGTTGCACAGTTTCTTCAGGTTGTGCACAATAACCCAATATATCTCCAGTGCAAATACAATTATCTCGTGCAATATTCTCTTTTTCTGCAATTTGCTTTAAAGCTTGTAAAGCTTGTAAATTGCTATAAACACCTCCAAAAAGAAGTGTTTTTCCTGATATTTTACCTAAATTTTCTATTTTTTGATCCATTTTGGAATAAAATATAAAATGATACAACTTAAAATTCCCCAAATATTTACCCAAAGTAAATCTGCATATTTTCCGTTTGTAAAAATGAGTGACTTTGGAAAAATATCAAATACTAAAAGTATTCCAAAAACCAAACCGCAAATTACTGATAGATAAAAACTAATTTTTGGTACTCTTACATTCCAGAATATAAAAATGGGTGTTAAACCAATGACCATTGTTCCAGAAATTGTTGTTGCTGATAAAATTTCAGTATTTAAAAAAACAGGAATTGTTCCTAAAATCGCCAAAATAATCATTGAGATTCTTCCAAAAGAAACTGTTTTTTTAATGTTCAAATCTATAGCTAATAATTTTGAAAATGATGAAAAAGTAGAATCTAATGTAGAAGCTGCTGATGTTATCATTATAAAATTAATGACTAATAAAATTACAATTCCGAAAGCTTTACCAACCTCAACTGCAGCTTGTCCTTGCATTCCTTTTGTTTGTGCGTAAACTCCGATCAAACTAAATAAAACAATACAAATTGCACCTAAAAAACTTGCCCACAAAAAACTTTTACGAGTTACTTTTGGAGAAGAAATAAAGCCTCTGTCTGTTAAAACAGGATCGTGAAATGGATAACTAAAAGATTGAATAATAGCCGCAAAAAAGAGATTTAAACCGAATTCAAAACTCCAAGTTCCTGATGAAATTATTTGTTCTGATGAAAAATCATCTGTAGAAAAAATAGTTCCTAAAATGATGATTAATAATACAGAAAATAATACCATTTGAATTACATCAGTAAAAATAGAACTACTCAACCCGCCTTTTAAAGCATATCCTAAAGTTAAAATTGTAAATAAAATTATTGACCAATAATAAGAAGAACTTCCTATTTCTCCAAAATAACTTCCAATAACCATGGTATTACTCCAAACCTCGTTAAACAAACGAAAAGCTATCAAAATAGAAAAAATAGCCATTGCTTTTTTACCAAATTTAGAAATCAAAAATTCGTGAATACTTTTAAAATTTCCTTTGGTTCTTAATTGATAAATAATAATACCTGCAACAGCAAAAGACAAATAATAACCAGCATACGCAACACCACCAACCAAACCAAAATCGAGTCCTAAATTTGCGGCGTTTGTAATACTTTTTGCAAAAATCCAAGAAATAATTAAGCTTCCTGTTAATACGAAAGTATTAGGGGCCTTTTTCTTGTTTACAGCTTTAAAAAACTGATCTGTGGTTTTTGCTAAAGGAGATATAAAAAATAGTATTAAACTTGATACTATAATTAATCCCCATTGAAAAGCCCATCCCAACCTTCCCAAAGGGAAGGAGTTCTCACTCATGAAAAGAAAAAAGGATGTTAGCATTTTTTATTTTAAAAATTTTATTTCATAATAATTTCAGCATTTGTTCCCTTTCATTTGGAAAAGGTTAGGGAAATGCTTACTTATTCCACCAAACTTTAGCATCTAAACTATTTCCATTAGTTGCACTTGCTGCAACAGCATAATTAACTTGATTTAAAGTTGCTTCTTCAGCAGGATAAGGCATTCTAACAGGAATTAAGCCATTGTTTAAACTTGCTGATACACTTTTTAAAGCAGGAAAACCTGTTCTTCTAAATTCAATCCAACCTTCGTAACCATTTATAATAGAAGCAATCCATTTTTGAGTGATAATTTGTTCTAAAGGTGTTTTGCCAACAGCATTAAAATTTGCATTTCCTGATAAATAATTCGCAGGCAAATTAGTGTTCCAATATTCGAATGCTTGAGTAACACCTAAATTGTATAATGATTCAGCACTTGTTGTGATGAGTCCTTTTTGTGCAGCTTCTGCTAGTAAAAAACTGGTTTCCCAAGCTGTGATAAAATTAGCATCTAAAGTAGAAGTATCTTCTCTAAAAGCTGTTCCTGCTAGAGAATAATCTGATAAAACTATGGATGTTGTTGATGAATTAATTCCGTTTATTAAACCATTAAATTCGTTTGTATTAGAGTTTGCAAAAGGTCTGAAAAATGTACCAATTCTAGCATCATTTAAACCGATTAAAACTTCTTCCATAGTTTCAGAAAGCACAAAATTATTAAAATCGCCCACTCTTAATTGAGCCAATCTAAAACTGTTTGGTTCTGAATTTGTAAAATCGAAAACTGCATTTTCATTATTATTTTTAATGTAATTTCCAGCATTAAAAATAGTTTGCAATTGATTTGAAACATCAACTTTACCAGAAATTCGTATTAAATATTTAATTTTTAATGAGTTTGCAAATTTTATCCAAGCTTGTAAATCGCCTTCAAATAAAATATCACCTTGTAAAGGAATTGAGCTTGAATAACTATTAATTGCTGCGATTCCTTTATCTAAATTATCTAAAATTCCATTCTCTTTTTGGTAGATGTCTTCTTGTAAATCATACTTTGGAGTTGCTATTCCATTCACGCCATTGAATGCTTCAAAATAAGGAACATCACCAAACAAATCTGTTAAACCAGCAGCCATATATGCTTTTAAAATTAAGGCAGGACCTTGATAAATTTCAAAAGCAGGAGTTTCTATACTTTGTTTTATAATGATTTCATTATCACGTAAATTGGTGTAAAAAATAGCCCAAGGATTTCCTCCCAATTGTGGACTTTTTAAATCGTGTCTATCAAATAAATTAAAATCTAAAGCAGTTCTGTGTTGGGCTAATAAATCTCCAGCAACAAAACCTTCGTAACTCATTTGTTCGCCAAAATCATAAATAACTTGTCTTAATAACAAACTAGGTTGCACAGCAACTGGCGCATTTGGATTGGTATTTATTTCTTCAAAATCTTTGGTGCAACTGATAGTTATAAAAATTAAAGCTGCGAATATGTATATAATTTTTTTCATTGTAAATTTCTTAAAAATTAAATCCTACTTTAAAACCTAAACTTCTGCTAGTTGCGTAACTCATATCTTCAACACCACTTACAAAACCATTTCCTTGTACTGCTAATTGTTCAGGATCAAAATGTGGATTTTCTGTAATTACAAACAGGTTGTTTCCTATAAATGAAAAGTTCATTGTTGACGTATTTTTTAGCCCTAAAAAACCGCTATTTAATTCTAAAACATAACCAATAGAAAACTGACGCAATTTTAAAAAGGAAGCATCATAAACGTTATTTTCTTCGTGATTTCTATCATAAAATTGTCTGTAATAGCTTTCTGCAGAAACTGCAACTGTGTTGGGTTGCCCAGTATTTACGTTTACACCTTGCGCAACAATTCCTGCCTCTGGTCTAAAAGAAGTTTCTGCTAATTGCCCACCAACATTACCTAAAGCTCTTGTTCTAGAAACGATTTCTCCTCCTTGTCTCCAATCGAATAAAAAACTTGCATTCCAGTTTTTATAGGTAAAAGAGTTGTTCCAACCTAAAGTAAAATCTGGGTTGTAATTCCCTATTTTAATCAACTCATTATTGGCAATGTATCTTCCATTATCATCTAAAAGAAATTCACCTTCTGTATTTTTCTGATAACCAGTTCCATACATGTCTCCAACTTGTCCTCCTTCTTCAACTTGAAACCAAACAGTTTGGTTAGCACTATCGTAAACTCTGCTATAAGCCAAAGTTAAACGTCCATCATTTTGAGGTAAATCTTTAATGATTGATTTATTTGTTGCAAAATTAAAAGTGGTGTTCCAGGTAAAGTTTTCATTTCTAATTGGTGTGCCTCCCAAAATAATTTCAACACCAGTTGTATTTACTTTTCCACCATTAATTACTTGCTGATTATAACCAGAAGAAATAGGAATTGGTAAAGAAATAATTTGATCTTTTGTGGTTGCATTATAATAAGTAAAGTCGATATTTAATCGATCTTTAAAGAAACGTACATCTGCGCCAAACTCATAAGAAGTTGTTATTTCTGGTTTTAAATTTGCATTCGGAATAAAATTTTGATTGCTAAATGTAGGTTGCCCATTAAATGGCGTTTGCGACACAAAAGCACCAGAAGTTTGGTACGGATTTGTATCATTACCAACTTGCGCAACACTTGCTCTCAATTTTGCAAAAGAGATATTTTCTGGTAGTTTTTTATAGTTTGATAAAATAAAACTTGATGAAATTGAAGGATAAAAGAACGAGGTTCCATCTACAGAAAAAGGTGTTGCTAAAGCACTAGACCAATCGTTTCTGCCTGTAACATCAACAAATAAATAATCTTTGTAACCAAATTTTGCAATTCCGTATAAAGAATTAATTCGTTTTTTAGATTCAAACTCAAAAACTTCTAAAGGCGAAGCTGCATTGTTTAAACTAAAAATTCCTGGTTGCGCTAAATTGGTAGTTTGTGTTTGTTTTGTAGATGCAGTTTGGTCTAATCTGTTTCCTCCAAAAGAAACATCAAAAGAAAAATCTCCAAAATTATCTGTATAATTTACCAAGAAATCTGTGTTAATTTCTCTGTAAAAAACATCGTGTTCTGCATACGCTCCATTTTTAAATCGATTGCTGCTAAAATTACGTTTGAATTCTCTTACTTCAGAAGAATAATCCATTCCAGAACGTAAAGAAACACTCAATTTATCTGTAAATTTATGATTGATGTCAATATTTCCAAAAACACGATCTCTGTTAAATGAATTGGTATTTTCATAGAGAATAAAAAATGGATTATCAAAAAAAGTATAGTTGAAAGAATATTGCTGAACACCTTCTAAACCTGGTTGCCAATAATTGCGCAAACTATTAATATTTAAAGAACGTGGACCCCAAGCAACTATAGAATAATTTACATTTTCACTACCATAACCATTAGAAGGTCTATTGTCGCTATTAGAATTTACATAGTTTATAGAACTTGTAATTTTTGTTTTTTCTGATGGATTAAAATTCAATTTGAAAGCAGCCGTTTTTCTGTTTAAATTAACCCCAGGAATTATAGATTTACTAGCCAAATCTGTAATAGATAATCTGTAAGAACCTCTTTCAAAACTATCATTTATTGCAATATTATTAATGGTTGTAATTCCTGTTTGATAAAAATCTTTTAAATTATTTGGATTCGATTTGAAAAGAGTAGGCGTAATTGGTAAACCTGAATACAAAGAAGTATCTCCACCTCTAACCACAGTTCCATTTTGTAAAGTTACTGGCGAATCGAATTGTGGAATTAAATTTCCAACATCTAATCTAGGTCCCCAAGAATAGGTAATATTATCATTGGTTCCTCCACCTAAACCATCTACATATTCGAAATTTCCAGAATTTCCTTGTCCATATTCATTTTGAAATTCAGGCAAACGAAAAGCAGAATCGAAAGTGATAGATGAATTTATACTAATTCCTAACCCTTTTTTCTCATTTCCATCTTTGGTTCTAATTACAATAACTCCATTAGAAGCACGAGTTCCATACAAAGCTGCAGCACTTGGTCCTTTTAAAACAGTAACAGATTCTATATCATCTGCGTTTACTTCCATAGCTCCATTTCCAAAATCAATTTCTTGAAAACCAGCAGCTGCTTCATTGGTAAAGTTCAAAACTGAATTGTTGTTTATAGGAGTTCCATCTACCACAAAAAGTGGATTGTTATTGGAAAAAGAAGCTTCTCCACGAATGGTTATTTTAGATGATGAACCAACTCCTGTTGCGCCTTGCGAAATAGTTACACCCGCTAATTTTCCAGATAAATTATCTAGAAAATTTACAGTTTTTACCTCCGTAACATCTTTTGCTTTTATTTCTTGCACTACGTAACCTAGCTCTTTCGTTTTTCTGTTTAAACCTAAAGCAGTTACTACAATTTCATCTAAATTAGTTTCAATTTCTACTAATTCAATATTGATAATTGTTTGAGTACCAACTTTTATTTTTTGCGTTTTATAACCTAAATAAGAGAAGGTTAAAACTGTATTTTCATCGGAAACTTCTATGGAATATGTTCCATTAATATCTGATGTGGTTCCATTTTCTTTAGATGATGAGATGGTTACAGAAGGAATTCTATCACCTGTAATTTTATCGGTAATTTTACCCGAAATTTTAATTTGTGAAAAACTGATACTCGTGAAAAGCAATGTCATCCAAATAAAAATGATTTTCATTACATATGGTTTTTTGTGAAAAATTGATTGTTTGTAATATTGATAAAAATCAATATTAGAGGTAATTAATCAAAAATAAAGGGAGAGCCTTTGTTAAAATGTTTAGAAAATGATTTTTCTAAAGTATAAAGTGTATAAAGATTGTTGGTTTTTTTATCAATAAAAATAAATAAACATAAAAGTTTAAAAATTGAATACGAAAGCTTTCTAAAACTGTGAATAATTTTAAAAATATCATCTTTAGTGTCTAAATCATTTAAGATTTCTAAAAAAGAAATATGTACTTTTTGGTTTCTTCCAATTTGAGTTACGTACGATTGCAAACGATTGGTTTGCCAAGGAAATTTTAAAAACTCTTCTTTTTGAAACTGATTTTTATGAATTCCCATTAAATAAAAACCGCCATCTTTTGAGGGCCCTAAAACCAACTCATTTTTTTCTAATTGTTGAACTGTATTAATTAAATGATGTGTTTTTAAATGTGGAGTATCATTACCAATAGTAATAATTGTTTCAAATCCTTTTAGAAAAACTGCCTCAATGGCATTTGTAAAACGCTCACCAAAAGAGTTTCCTATTTGGTTTTTTTCTGAAAAGTTAAAATACTCAATTCCAGATTTTTTGACCATATTTAATGTTTGCTTATTTAATTCAGTAAAAAATTCAGCAGAAAGAAAGTTTTTTCTCTCAGCATCTATTTTAGCAGAATTTGCAAAAATTAATATGGCAGTTTTATGTTTCATTTTTTAATCCTGTAAGGTTTCTAAAACTTTATAGGTTTTTTATTACTATTTTTTTATTGTCCCTTCAAGGAATCCTCATTCTTCGGAAATACCTTGCAGGTTTTTATTAGGCAACAACACCTTGACAACTGCTACCTGCACCAGCTGTGCAGCCATAACAATGTTGATTGATGATGATATTTCTGTTTTGTAATAATTCCTCGTTATAAGCTGAAATGTGCTGCACTTTGCTTGCTACTTTTAAATTCAACATTTGATTAAAATCGCAATCGTACAACCAACCATCCCAACTTACTGAAATCGTATTGGTGCACATTACGTTTTGAACAGCTGCAGGATTGTAAGCATCCACCAAAGCTGTCATATAATCTTCGTAATTTTCAGACGCAATTAAGTAATCTAAAAAACGACTGATGGGCAAATTTGTAATCGCAAACAAATTGTGAAAATCAATTCCAAAATCTTCTTTCAATGCTTTTTTGAAATCATGTTCCAATGCATTTTGATTTCCTGGCAAAAAAGCACCTGAAGGATTGTACACCAAATCCAATTTCAAATCAGAGTTTGGCATTCCATAACCCACTTCATTTAAGGATTTTAACGCTGCTATTGATTTGTCAAAAACCCCATCTCCACGTTGTTTATCCGTTTTTCCTTTGGTATAATGTGGCATAGAAGAAACCACATGCACTTTGTGTTTTTTAAAAAAATCTGGTAAATCCTGGTATTTTTTATTGGCTTGAATAATCGTCAAATTTGAGCGCACAATAAAATCTTTGATGCCAACTTTGGATGCTTCTTCTACAAACCATCTAAAATCTGGGTTCATTTCTGGTGCACCACCTGTTAAATCAAGGGTATGCGCTGCTGTCTTTTTGATGACTTCCAAACATTGCATCATGGTTTCTTTGGTCATGATTTCTTTGCGATCAGGGCCTGCATCCACATGACAATGTTCACAAACCTGATTGCACATATAGCCCAAATTGATTTGTAAAACTTCCAATTTTTTGGGACGTAAAGGAAACTGTTTTGTTTCGTTTATTTTTTCAGCAAAAGTGGGTAATTCTCCGTTTTTAAAAATTCCGTTTGATAAAATTTCGATTTGTCTTTGCGTATTTGCGATATCGTTATTTCGTGCTTTTAGCGATTTCTTCATTCAATTCGTAATTTCTAATTCGTAATTCGTAAATAATTTACATCTCCAATTTATTCACCACATTCATCATTTGAACACCATGCACCAAAGTTGCGCCACTTTTTATTGCTGCTCCAACATGAATAGCTTCCATCATTTCTTCTTTAGTAATTCCTTTTTGCAAACCATCTTTTGTATAAGCATCAATACAATAAGGACATTGTTCAGTATGCGCAACAGCCAATGCAATCAAGCTTTTTTCGCGAGCAGAAAGCGCACCATCTTCAAAAACTTTTCCATAATAATCGAAAAATTTTGTCCCCAGTTCTTCACTCCATTCTGTGATTTTTCCGAATTTTCTTAAATCGGCTGCATCATAATAATTTTTTGACATCTTTTAAATTTTTATTGTTTGTTGATATTCCAATCGTATTGAAAAAATTGAATATTGGCTGTTGGATTGATTTTCGTTTTTGAATATTGATTTAAATAGGCAATCAAAGAACTTTTTTTGATAAAATCAGATTTGAACCAGTCAAAAATAGCAGATATTTCTATAGTATTTGCACTCAATTTATTTTTTGAGGAATCATTTATAAATTCGTGCATCAATTTTTCTAATTCTGAATCAATGTTTTGCTCTGTAAATGCCACGTTTGATAATTTTGGACAAGAAATAGAAGCGCAATTTACACCTACATGAATTCGAGGATCTATGAATTTTTTTCGTAAAATTTCATGTTCTAAAAAATCTAAGGTGATTGTTTTTCCTCCAATTTTTACAAACGGAATTTTCCAAGCTGTTTTTTCGTCCAACTTGATATCTGTGATACTTTTTAATGGATAATGCTCTAGAATCAACAAAATTGTATAAGCATTGTATGCATTGATATAAAACGCTTTTTGTCGATTTTCAGACCAAGTTTCCTCAGGAATTGTTTTTTCTAGATACTGAATGTATTGTTGCAGTTTTGGGAAATCTTTTTTGAATTCTTGATAATTCACCAAACCTTCTTTTGAAACATGTTTTTGTAATAAATCATGAAAAAAACTTGTTTGCGAAACTGCTTGAAAATCAACAAGTATCAACAAAAAAATCAATAAAAAGTGCTTCATAAAAAAAGTTTCAATGCTTTTTTAGACGCAATTGTAATTGTCAGATTACAAAATTAGTCTAGAATTTCTTCATTAATTTTTAAGTTGAATCGTTTTTTGAAATAATACACTGCAACATATAAAAAAGGCGTGTCCAATAAAGCAATGATCATTTTAAAAACCACACCACTAATCATCAAACCCCAAAATTTATCCCAATTGATAATTCCGAACGAACATAACAAAATCAAAACGGTTGCAGTATCAATGAATTGAGAGGAAAAAGTGGAAAAATTATTTCGCAACCACAAATGTTTTCCTTGGGTAAAATCTTTCCAAAAATGATACACACGAATATCGATAAATTGCGCAAATAAATATGCCATCATGGAAGCCAAAACTGCCAAAGGTGCTGCACCAAAAACATTGACAAATGTAGTATCATTCACTTGCGACCAAGAAGTGGCAGGAACTTCTTTGGAAACATAAATAATTAATAATGAGAAGAATGACGCAAATATTCCTGCAATAACCACTTCATTTGCTTTGCGCTTTCCGTAGATTTCTGATAAAATATCCGTAATTAAAAAAGTCAAAGGATAAGGCAGTAAACCTACAGAAACCTCAAAAAGTTTTACTCCATAAATTTCCATATTGAATGGATACCAATAAAAGAATTTTTGAAAAATAAGGTTTGAAGTAACTAAAGATGCTATAAAAAGTGCTGCAAGAATTAAATAAATTCTATCTGCTAATTGTTTGTCTTTTTGATTCATAAAACGAAAATACTAAATTTTATTTTTGTTTCAACATTAAAGTGATTTATTAAACAAAAAATCCCACATAAAAGTGGGATTTTTAAAATAGCTGTATTTTTTACTTCGTTTTATTCAACAAAATAGGCTCACCAAAACCCAATTCTTTCATTCGTTCTAATTGTGTTGCAGCATCACCCACTATCAACCAAATCATTTTAGTTGGATTTACATATTGGTTTGCCAATGCTGAAATTCGTTCTTTGGTCATGTTTTTCACTACTTTTTCTCGGTCTTTTACGTAATCAGGATTCCAACCAAAATCACTAATATTTGACAACATATTCAACTTTGCGCCAGCAGTTTCAAATGCACGTGCATTACTTTTAATTAGGAAACTTTTGGTAGTTTCTAAATCTTTATCAGAAAAAGTAGTTGGATATTCTTCCAAAATTTTCTTAACCAATTGCGCTGATTCCAGCGTTACATTGCTTCTTACGCCACTTGAAATCGTAAAAACTCCTTTGGCTTTTGTGCCAGAAAAGTTGGAACGAATTCCATAGGTATATCCTTTTCCTTCACGCAATTCTTGCGTTAATCTTGAGGCAAAACCTCCTCCTCCAAGAATGTAATTCATTACGTTTGCAGGATAAAAATCAGCCTCAGTGGCAGCTAAAGCTGGCGTTCCAAACTGCAATACAGATTGTTTTGCATTGGGAATATCATAAAAATAAACCACTGATTTTTCAGGAGCATTTGGAGTTTCGTATACAGGAATTTTTACTTCTTTTGGCAACCAATTTGCATTTAAACTTTCTAAAGAAGTGACCACTTTTTCCTGTGAAATATCTCCAACAACCAACATTTTTGCTACAGATGGAGAAATGAAATTTGTATAAAAGTTTTTCAAATCTGTCAAACTCATATTTTCGATGGAAGCAATCGTTCCCAAACTATTTTTTGAACGAATGTTATCATTGCCATACATTAATTCATTGTAAATGTTTGCTGCAACTGCATTTGGATTCGCTTCTTGTTGACGCAAATTTGCAATCGTAGCTTTTTTCAACAATTCAAATTCGGTTTCATCAAATCTTGGCTCTAAAAGAATTTCCTTTACCAAAGCAATTGTTTTGTCGTAATTTTTAGTCAAAGTTGTTCCGCTAATAGTGATGTTTTCAGTTTCAGAATTCACAAATATAGTGGCACCTAAAAGTTGAATTTCGGCTTCTAATTCTTTGACTGTTTTATTTTTAGTGCCTTTATTCATCAAACTAGCAGTCATGTTTGCAACACCCAATTTGTCAAAAGATTCCAATAATTGTCCTCCATCAATTGTCAAATTAAAACGCACTAAAGGCACTTCATCATTTTCAATTCCATAGATTTTCAATCCATTTTTCATACTTGATTGATATACTGTTGGAACGCTTAATTCCAACGTTTTTCCATAAGGAGGCTCCACACTTCTGTTAATTTTTGAAGGTGTTTTGGTGTAAGTTGCTTCTATTTTCGAATCAAAATTTTCTTCTGCTCCAATCACAATTTTTTCTTCAACAATAGCAGCCAAAATGGAATTTGAAAGTGCTAAATCAGTCTTATTTTTTGGCACAAAACTCGTAGCAAAGTAGTTTTTGTTTTTAATGTATTTTTGATACACTCTCATCACATCTTCTTTGGTAACTGCCAATGTATTGTTGATATCTTCAGTTACAAAACCAGGATTTCCTGTATATGTATTGTAAGATGCCAATCGTGTTCCTTTGCCTAAAACACTTGACAAACTGCTATAAAAATTGGTTTCTTGAGACGCTTTTATTCTATTCAAATCTTTATCTGAAATGCCTTCTGATTCAAATTTTGCAAATGCTTTTTCAATTCCTGCTTTTACTAAATCTAATTTTACTCCATCAAAAGATCTCACAATCAATTGTGTTTGTCCAGCCAATTCTGAAATATAATTGAACATAGATGTGTTTGACGTCAGTTTTAAATCATCGACCAAAACTTGATTCATTGGAGCTGATTTTCCACTTGTTAAATATTCAGCCAACACTTCAAGCGCATACGAATCTGGATGATACAATTCTACAGTTGGCCAAACCATAGTCAATTGAGGAACTCTTGCAAAATTGTCTTCGTAATATAAAAACTTGGTTTCAGGAACAATTCCCGGTCTTTTATCTAATGCAGGAATGTCATTTCCTCTTGGAATTTCATCAAAATATTTGTGCACCCATTTTGTAGCTTGTTTGATGTCAAAATCTCCTGACAACACTAAAGTAGCATTGTTTGGCACATACCATTTTTTGAAAAAAGTCTTTACATCATCCAACGTTGCATTTTGTAAGTCTTCCAAAGAACCAATCACTTCCCAATTGTAAGGATGATTGGTTGGATATAAATTTTTGCCAATTACATATTGATTGTGACCATAAGGACGATTGTCAACACTTTGTCTTTTTTCGTTTTTTACCACTTGTTTTTCTTTCGCCAACACTTGGTCAGTAACAGTATTGATAAACCAACCCATTTTGTCAGCTTCAGCCCAAATCATTTTCTCTAAAGCGTCTTTTGGAACTGTTTGCAAATAATTTGTTCTGTCTCTTGAAGTGGAACCATTGGCTCCTGAACCACCAATTCTAGCAGTCATTTTATCCAATCCACCTTTTCCTAAATTCTCAGATTCTAAAAATAATAAATGTTCAAAAAGATGTGCAAAACCAGTTCTGCCAGCAATTTCTCTTGCTGACCCCACATGAACCATCAACTCAACTGCCACAACAGGATCTGATTTGTCCACATGAAAAACAACATCCAAACCATTGTTCAATGTTATTTTTTTATAATTGATACTTAAGTCTGATTTTTTTTCCTGAGAGAACATTTCTCCACCTAAAAAAGTGGTTATCAATAAAAAGGTACTTATTATTTTTTTCATTTGGAATGGAATTTAGGTTATAAAGATATGTGAAAAGTTTAAAAGTTTAAAAGCTAATTGCTAAAAGCTATTTATTCCTTCCTTTTTCGTTTGGATATAAAGAAGGCAAAGAATCACTTTGAAAAATTGCTTTGGTTTCAATATTGATGGCTGTGATTTTTCCTTTGAATGCTGCACCAGTATCAATATTCCATAAATTGTAAAAATTCATAGGCAGAGGTTCATTGTAATTTGTGGTTGGTGTGTGACCAATATAAATTTCATGATATAATTGCAATCTTTTAGGGAAAAATGGGGAAGATTTTTCAATTTTTTTATCCATTGCCAACATCATTTCCCACATAGAACGATCTGTGTAGAAAATTCCTTCATGCAATTCTCTTTCCACGCCATATAATGATGTGAATCCTGCATGCAAAAACAATCGATTTTTTTCATCAATATAATAGACAGGTAAATTTTCAAAAAAAGTGAGGTGTTTCTTTTTCAATTCATCAGAAAAATCTTCATAACTTTCCATGGTTTCTTTGCCTCCATGCAAATACCAAGAAGGATTTACATTCCCATTTTTTAACCAATCTTCGCACCAAACATCATGATTTCCTTTGATAAAAACACAGTTGATTTCTTCCGAAAGTTGGATTAAAAAATCCACTACTTGCGCAGATTCACTCCAACCATCCACATAATCTCCCATGAAAATCAATGAATCTTTATCCGTGATTTCTATCTGATTTAACACTTGTAATAAGGCTTTTAAACCTCCATGAATATCACCAATTGCAAAAGTTCGCATGAATTTTCTTTTTCAGCAAAACTACTTTTTTTTGAAGTTAAATCAGGAATTATATGTTAAAAAACAATTAAAAATTGCATAAAAAAAAGGAATCTTTAACTAAATAGATTCCTTTTCTCAATAGTACTTTCTCTCTTTTTATGAGAATAAAATTGATTATATTTTGAATGAAATAATTGGTAAGGTTGAATGATTAGTTACATCCTCTGCAACACTTCCTTCCATAAAATGTGCAATTCCTGTGCGACCATGGGTAATAACTGCTATCAGATCTGCTCCAACACTATTTGAGAAATCTAAAATTCCTTGCATAATTGTTCTTGCACAAACAAAATGTACATTGATTTTTCTATCCGTATTTCCTTCTAATTTCAATAAAAAATTGTCTGCTAAAGCATCCATTTCTTGAGTGGTTTTAAACGAATCAAAAGGAGGATTCACGTAAACAATATGTTTTTTAGCATTCATTGGCTCCAAGGTTTTTAACATTTTTTGAAATGCAGGAATGCTTTCTTCCGAAAAATCTGATGCAACCACTACATCTGTAAAATCAACATTTGCCATTTCATTTTTGATTACCAAAACAGGAACATTGGCATGTCTAATTACCTTTTGAGTATTGGAACCAATAAAAAATTCTTTGAAACCACTTGCACCATGTGAACCCATAATAATCAAATCAGCATTCACTTCCTTTGCAACTGCATCAACTTCTTTAAAAACTTTATAATGTTTAATTATAGGAACAACTTTCACGTCTTTTAGATAGTCTTTTTTCAAAAAATCTTGAAATCTTTTTTCTGCTAATTTTAAGAAAAACAACGTTTTTTCGTGCAAGTACACTTCACTTTCGGATAAAGACATTTCTTGCATATCCAACATGTGCAAGGCATAAAGTGTTGCGTTATTTTTTTTGGCTAACAAAGCAGCCGATTTTAAAGCGAATTGAGAATGATTTGAAAAATCTACTGGTACAATGATATTTTTCATGAAAATGTTTTTTTGTTTTGAAACAAATTTAAAGGGTTTCAATCGCTAAAAACAGGATATTTATCATGTTTTAGAAAAAATTAATTCGAATGTAATTTTTTAAGTAATTGTTCAGCTGGCTTGTTTTGTGGTGTAAAACGATTGTTGTTTTTGCCGCCAGATTTTTCGTGTGCATGAAACCATTTCCAAACAAATCCTCCTGCAAACCAATCTTCTTTCCAAAACTGATTGTGAATCGCTTGCAATCCATTTACTTGAGCTTGAAAATTGATATTCCCTTCAATATCATCTACTTTCCAAGGTTGTTTTCCATTGAAATGAACACTTCTATATCCATATTCTGTGAATAAAATAGGTTTTTGAAATTTTTTTTGAAGTTGTTGAATTTCGATTTTATGTGGTTTCCAACCTTTTTCAAAATCAGTAACTGTTGGCGTTTCTTTTTCTGATAAAGGAAAATAAGCATCCACTCCAATAAAATCCAATTGATTCCAAAAAGTGAGTTTTTTATATTCATCCCAATTCGCTGCATACGTGAGTTTTCCTTTGTACACTTTTCTAATTGTACGAATTAGTTGTTCCCAAAATTGAGGTCTATTCAACACAAACTTTTCCAATTCTGTTCCAATACAAAAAATTTCAGCATTTATTTTTGCGGCAGATTTTGCATAAGCCACTATAAAATCTTCATAGGATTTTTCTAAAATCTGCCAATTTTCTTCAGATTTCATCTCAATAAGTCCTGTAAATTCGCCTCTCCAAACCCAAATTTGAGGTTTTACCATGATTTTGATTCCTTGTTTTTGAAAAGCTTTTGCATATTGAATCAAGCCATTTTCGGTTTCACCAAACCATTGTCTAGTGCTATTAAAAGTGATTGTTGGGGAAGCCAAATCACGAATAAATCCAAAAGGCATTAAGGCAACATGATTGCTATTTACAGTAATAACTGGCTGAATATGAGTCTGATTGATGCTGTCTCTAGAAGATACAAAACTGACACCATTGATTTTTTTTGATTGACAATTTGCGGAAAATTGCAAAAAAACAACTACAACTAAAAAAAGAATTTTTGCTTTCATAAAGTCAACTAAAATACAGTTAAAATTTGAAATAAAAATGACATTCAATTGTTAAAAATAACATTCGATTTATTATTTAAATTAATTCTAAATTGAGTTCAGCGATTAAGTTCTTATCTTTCGTTTCGACAGAAATGACATCAACCAACAAATCATGGAACACATTGTAATTATTGGAAATGGCATTGCAGGTGTAACTGCTGCAAGACACATCCGTAAAAAATCTAACAAAAAAATTACTATTATTTCTGGAGAATCAAAGTATTTTTTTTCAAGAACTGCGCTCATGTATGTGTATATGGGACATCTGAAATTTGAGCATACACAACCTTATGAAAACTGGTTTTGGAAAAAAAATAATATTGAACTCAAAGAAGGATTTGTAACCAATGTTAACACTGATAAAAATCAACTGATATTTTCAGATAATTCAACTCTTTTTTATGACAAATTAATCATTGCAACAGGCTCAAAACCCAATAAATTCGGTTGGAAAGGACAAGATTTAAAAGGAGTTATGGGATTGTATCACAAACAAGATTTAGAAAACTTGGAAAAATATGCGCCTAATAAGGAAGTTTGTAAAAGAGCTGTGATTGTTGGTGGAGGTTTGATTGGCATTGAATTGGCAGAAATGTTGCGAAGTAGAAAAATTCCAGTGACATTTTTAGTTCGAGAAACGAGTTTTTGGAATAGTGTTTTACCAACTCAAGAATCTGAAATGATTAACAAACACATTTTAGAACATCATATAGATTTGCGACTAAATACCAATTTAAAAGAAATCATTTCTGATGAAAATGGGCAAGTAAAATCAGTCATTATTGAAGGAACTAATGAAGAAATTCCTTGTAATGTTGTTGGATTAACAGCTGGAGTTTCGCCAAACATCGATTTTTTAAAAAACACCAACATCACTTGTAATAAAGGAGTTTTGGTGAATCGATTTTTAGAAACCAATATTCCTACTATTTATGCAATTGGAGATTGTGCAGAACAACAACATCCGATTGGAAATCGAAGACCCATTGAAGCTGTTTGGTATACAGGAAGAATGATGGGCGAAACTGTAGCGCAAACCATTTGTGGCAAAAAAACGGAATATAAACCTGGACATTGGTTCAATTCTGCGAAATTTTTAGACATTGAATATCAAACCTATGGTTGGGTTTTTAGTGAAAAAACTAAAAGTGAAAATGAAGACCATTTTCAATGGCAACATGCTTCCCAAAATAAATGCATTACCATTTCTTTTGACAAAAATACGCATGAATTTTTAGGAATCAATACGTTTGGAATTCGAATGCGCCATGAAATTTTTGACCAATGGCTTTCTGAAAAAAAATCAGTAGAACATGTTTTAGAATATTTAGCAGATGCCAACTTTGACCCTGAATTTTATAAATCTCACGAAACTGAAATTGTGGCAAAATTCAATCAAGAAATGTGTACAAATATTCAAGTGAAAAAGAAAAGTTGGAAACGAATTTTTAGCAAAGCATAATCAAATGAAAGCAATAAAATACTCAGGTTTAGGAATTTTCTTAGTAGGATTTTCCATTTTTACAATGGCTATTTTTTCAGGCTATTTTAACTTTACTGAGCAAGAATTAGAGAGCTATATTTCTGAAAAAGGGTATAAAAGTGAACACCTAAAAGAGGAGTTATTAAAGTCAATTGTGACTGATGAAAAATTATCCATCTTTGAGTTTTCAAGCAAAGTTAGAGCCGCTTTTGAAACCTCCAATAAGTATCATGAAACTCAAATTTCAAAATACAATGCAGAAAAAAATTGGGCTAAAAAAGGGGAAGAATTTCAATATAAAATTTCTGGAAAACCACATTCATTAAGTTATGATTTGGCAAAAAAAGCGGGAAAAGGATTTTTCAAAGACGAACCAATGTTGGCTTGGTGGTTGACTTTTGGTTTGGGAATTTTTGGAGCATTACTTTTTATTCTTCCAAATGTTATTTTACTGGGAAAACCAGGAATTAAAAACAACGGAATTTATCATGAATCCGCCACAAATAGAGGTTTTATTGCTTGGTTGGTTTTGATGTATTTGGTTGGTTTTTATCTTGTGCTCTACTTTATGCCAGATTATGTGGTGAATTGGACGTTTATTTTTGATCCAATCAGCAATGCTTTAAATGGTGGAAATGCCAGTCAGTGGTTTGTGTATGGATTTTTATATTGTACAATTATGTTGGTGATGGGTGCAAGAATGTATATCAAATACAGACACAATAAATATCAAATAATTAGAACGACTTCCGTTTTATTTTTCCAAATTGTTTTTGCTTTTCTGATTCCAGAAATCATGACAAGTTTGAATATGCCTGGCTATGATTTTAAGAGTGCTTTTCCTTTAGATTACGATTTTTTCTTTGAATGGAACCTCAAAAGTTTGCAAAATAGCGGTGCTATTGGAATTTTTATTTTAGTTTGGGGAATCATTTTGACGATTGTAATTGTACCTGTTATGGTCTATTTTTTCGGAAAACGCTGGTATTGTTCTTGGGTTTGTGGTTGTGGAGGTTTGGCTGAAACTTTGGGAGACCCTTATAGACAGCATTCTGATAAAAGTTTAAATGCCTGGAAATTAGAAAGATGGCTGATTCATTCTGTGTTGATTTTTTCATTAGTAATGACGGTTGTTACTTTATATTGTTATTTTTCAGGAACTTCTTCTTTTTTAGGAATCAAATCACAATGGATAAAAGATACTTATAGCTTTCTAATTGGAGCTTGGTTTGCGGGTGTTATTGGAACTGGATTTTATCCCATTTTTGGCAACAGAGTTTGGTGCAGATTTGGCTGTCCTTTAGCTGCATATTTAGGATTTGTACAACGTTTTAAATCTAGATTTAGAATTACTACAAATGGTGGTCAATGCATTTCTTGCGGAAACTGTTCCACCTATTGCGAGCAAGGAATTGATGTGAGAGCTTATGCCCAAAAAGGCGAAAATATTGTTCGTTCAAGCTGTGTTGGTTGCGGAATTTGTAGTGCAGTTTGTCCAAGAGGAGTGTTAAAATTGGAAAATGGTCCTGAAAAAGGGAGAATTAATCCTACCGAAATTTTGTTAGGTAATGATGTTGATTTAATGCAATTGTTAAACCAAAAATAATGCTTCAAAATAGATTATTCCTTTTTTTTTATTTTTTTAGTTTTATACTATTTTCACAGGTAGAATATAAAAAAGAATATTATGAAAATGATCAATTTAAAGAAGAAGGATGGCTAATCGAAAATAAAAAAAATGGTTATTGGATTACTTATAATTCAAATAATACTATTTCGTCTAAAGGATTTTATATTGAAAATAAAAAAAATGGGTTTTGGAATTTTTATCATTTAAATGGGGAAATTAAAACACAAGGGGTATATATAGATGATTTAAAAAATGGCAATTGGTATGAATATTACGAAGATGGAATAAAAAAAAATGAGGGTACATATATTGATAATTTAAAAAACGCTTATTGGTTTTTTTATCACAACAACACTACTATTTCTGAGGAAGGATGGTTTAAAAATGATTTAAAAATGAATACTTGGTTGAGTTATTATCCCAATAAAACAGTGAAATATAAAGCACGTTTTCTTAATAACAAAAATTCTGGATTTTGGATTGTGTATTACGAAAATGGTCAAAAAGAAAGTGAGGGTGAATATAAAGATGGATTAAAAACAGGGTATTGGAAATTTTACAATAATAATGGTAAACTCAAAAAGGAAGGTAATTTTAAAAACAATCTAGAAACAAATTACTGGTATTTCTATACTAAAAATTCAATCAAAGAAAAAGAAGGGCATTTCAATTTAGGTAAAAAAAATAATTGGTGGTTATTTTACGATTCCAGTGGAGAAGTAAATCAAAAATGCCAATTAGAAAATGATCAAAAAAATGGTTATTGTTTAACATATCAAAATAAGAAAATTATCAAAGCATCCAAATTTAAAGCTGGCAAAAAAAACAAAGAATGGACAGATATTTCAACTTTCAAAAAAGAAAATAATCTACTTGATTTAAGATAAATAACACTGAATAGAAAAGTATTATTTTCTGAGAATATTGAGAAAAATCTAGTTAGAATGCCAATGTGAGTTTTAATTATAGTTATGTTTTTTTTTAGCTCAGTTATCTTGTAAAGAAATTTAAAATTTTAAGATGATCCAAGAAAGAGTAAATTATTTTACTGATATTCTTTTAGGAAAAAAATATAAATTTTATAAAATTACTTAATAATCAATAACATAAAATTAATCTTGCTATAAATTTTTAATAATAAGTAGTTTTTAGCGAAAAAAAAGGTCAAAAAAAGAAAATGTAATTGTTAATATTTTGACAAAAAATATTTATACTTTTACACCCTGAATTTAAAGTAGGCGAAAAAACGAATTGACTGATTTTATTTTTCAAAATAACACAATTTTGATTGTACTAAAATATAAGAATGACGTCCGTAATTAAAGTAATCATCCCTGCTTTTAATGAAGAAAACTCTATTGCAAAGGTCATTTACGACATTCCAAAAATTGTAGATGAAATCATAGTGATAGACAACAACTCTACAGATGAAACAGCAAATAATGCAAAAATTGCTGGAGCAACTGTGCTAAAAGAAGTAAAAAAAGGGTATGGTTTTGCTTGTTTAAAAGGATTAGAATATATTTCAAATCAAACAAAAAAGCCTACTATAGTTGTTTTTTTAGATGGTGATTATTCAGATTATCCTGAACAATTAACACAAATTATACAACCAATTATTGAAGAAAATATTGATTTTGTAATTGGAGCCCGTGTAAAAGATTTGCGCGAATTAGGCGCAATGACACCTCAACAAATCTTTGGGAATTGGTTAGCAACAAGTTTGATGAGGGTGTTTTTTGGTTCAAAATTTACAGATTTAGGCCCATTTAGAGCCATCAAATATGAAAAATTATTAGCATTAAATATGACTGACAAAACCTATGGTTGGACGGTTGAAATGCAATTAAAAGTGCTAAAAAAGAAAATGAGTTATCTGGAAATTCCGGTAAAATACAGAAACAGAATTGGAACTTCAAAAGTTTCAGGTACTGTAAAAGGTAGTATATTTGCAGGAGTAAAAATTCTAAGTTGGATTTTTAAATATAGTTTTAAATAATGTTTATAGAGTCTTTAATTATCACTGTTTATACAATTAGTTTGTTGCTTATTTTTATGTATGCACTAGCACAATTGAACTTACTTTTTAATTATTTAAAGTATCGAAACAAACCAGATAATTCACCGAAGTTCGACTTTACGAATCCTGATGAAATTCCTTATGTCACCATACAATTGCCCGTTTATAACGAATTGTATGTGATGGAACGTTTGCTAGAAAACATCGCAAAAATTGATTATCCAAAAGAAAAATTGGAAATTCAGGTATTGGATGATTCTACTGACGAGTCTGTGGAAACTACAGCCAAACATGTAAAGATTATTCAAGATTTAGGTATTGATATTCAGCATATTAGAAGAGAAAACAGACAGGGTTTTAAGGCTGGTGCTCTAAAAGAAGGTTTAAAAACTGCCAAAGGCGAATTCATTGCTATTTTTGACGCTGATTTTTTACCAAAAGAAGATTGGCTATATCAAACTATTCCTTATTTCAAAGATCCTCAATTGGGAGTTGTTCAAACAAAATGGAGCCACATCAATAGAAATTATTCTACATTGACAAAAATTCAGGCATTTGCTTTAGATGCCCACTTTACGTTAGAACAAGTTGGTAGAAATAGCAAAGGACATTTTATCAATTTTAATGGTACAGCTGGAGTTTGGAGAAAAGAATGTATTTATGATGCTGGAAACTGGGAAGGTGATACATTGACAGAAGATTTAGATTTAAGTTATAGAGCCCAATTTAAAAATTGGAAATTCAAATATCTAGAAAAAGTAGAAACTCCTGCTGAACTTCCTGTAGTTATAAGTGCTGCAAGATCTCAACAATTCAGATGGAATAAAGGTGGTGCAGAGAATTTTCAGAAAATGATCAAACGAATTATTTTAAATAAAAATAGTTCTTTCAAAACCAAAGTTCATAGTGTATTACATTTACTGAATAGCAGCATGTTTACATTCATATTTTTGGTTTCTGTATTGAGTGTTCCTATGCTTTACATCAAAAATGAGTATGCTCACTTAAAACCTTATTTTTATGTAATGAGCTTTTTTGTGATTAGTTCACTGATATTTTTTGTCTGTTATTGGCACATGTATAAGAACGTTTATGGTAGTGGATTTAAAAATTTCATTATTTATATTGGCGCTTTTTTTACGTTTTTTTCTATTGCTATGGGCTTTTCTCTTCACAATTCAATAGCCGTTTTAGAAGGACATTTTGGTAAAAAAAGTGAATTTGTTCGAACTCCAAAATTCAATATTTTAACACTTAAAGACAGCTGGAAAAGCAACAAATACATCAAAAAAAGACCTTCTGTTCATGTTATTTTAGAAGGATTATTGGCACTTTATTTTGTTTTTGGGATGTACAGTGCTTTTGTTGTTGGTGATCAAGGAGGAGATTTTGGACTTTTCCCATTTCATTTGATGTTATTTATTGGTTACTTTTACGTGTTTTTTAAATCCATTTTTTCAAAAGCGTAGTGAATTTTCTCAACAAACATAAAAGTTGGTTTGTTGTTTTTGTTAGCATTATTAACTACGTTTTTATTTCCTATTTTTTAGAGAGAACTTCTTTTGAAAAGCTTTTATTTTGCTGGATTTTTCTCTTTGGATGTTATTATTATTTAGTAAAAAACCAGCCCTTTTCTTTTAAGCATTTAGTAGGAATTTCAATTCTTTTCAGATTGCTGTTTCTATTTGCAACGCCGAATTTATCTCAAGATTTTTATAGATTTATTTGGGATGGAAGAATGATTTTCGAAGGTCTAAATCCCTATCTTTCAAAACCTGAATCATTTATAAATAGCGGTATATTTCCAATACATGAAGCCAAAACTTTGCATGAAGGAATGGGAATTTTAAACGGAAGTCATTTTACCAATTATCCACCAATTCATCAACTTGGATTTTTAATTGCAGCAGTTTTTGCTAGTAAATCCATTTTTGGAAGCATTTTAGTGTTGAGGTTTCTGATTATTATAGCAGATATTGGAATTCTTTATATTGGAAAAAAATTATTAGAAAAATTACAACTTCCCAATCACACTATTTTTTGGTACGCTTTAAATCCATTTATCATCATTGAAATGACTGGGAATTTGCATTTTGAGCCTGTTATGTTGTTTTTTTTAGTGATGAGTTTCTATAAACTACAGCAGCAAAAATGGATAGTAGGAGCAATTTTTATGGGTTGTGCTATTTCTGTAAAACTGATTCCAATCCTTTTTTTACCTTTGTTTTTAAAGTGGTTTCACTCACCAAAATTGGATACAAATCCAACTAAAAAATTGGATTTTCTGAGTTTCATTCAAAAAGAAAATGTAACAAAACTAATTTCGTTTTATGCGATCATATTCTGTGTAATTTCGTTGTTATTCTCTCCATTCCTTTCTCAAAATTTACTATCAAACTATTCAATATCAATTGGTTTATGGTTTACAACTTTTGAATTTAATGCAAGCTTTTATTACCTTTTTAGAAAAGTTGGTTACCTTATTACAGGCTATAATGAAATTGCTATTATTGGAAAAATTACAGCTATGAGTACTATTGTTGTCATTTTCATAATAGCTGCTTTTAGAAAAAATAATTCCATAAAAAACCTTTCTATTTCCATGCTTTTGGGTATTAGTTTTTATTATTTTTTTTCAAGCACTGTGCATCCTTGGTACATTGCAACACCTTTACTTTTATGCATTTTTACAAACTATAGATTTCCTGTTTTTTGGTCATTTGTTGTCATTTTAAGTTATCATGCTTATTCAAACGCAACTTGGAATGAAAATTTACAAATAGTTGCAATTCAATATATTTTATTGTTTTCATACATTATTTACGAAATAAAAAAACATATCGTAAAAAAAACAATTCTTTAATATTTAGTTGTTAAAAAACTGTACATAATTTTATATCTTCGTATAAAATTTTTTCTTATGAATAAACTCACAATAAAAGATATTGCAAAAAAGTTTAATGTATCGATTTCTACAGTTTCTAAAGCACTGAATGACAGCTATGAAATTAGTGACGCCACCAAGGAAAAAATTCAAAAATATGCTAAGGAGAACAATTACAAACCTAATTTTAATGCACTTAGCTTAAAAAACAGAAGTACAAAAACGATTGGAATTATTCTTCCAACAATGTTAAATTACTTTTTTGTACAAGTTTTTAATGGCATAGAAAAGACTGCTTTAGAAAGAGGTTATAAGGTAATTACCTGTATATCAAACGAATCTTATGATAAAGAATTGGAAATTATAGAAATGCTCTCCAATGGAAGTATTGATGGTTTTATCTTGTCAATGGCCAAAGAAACAGAAATCAATAAAGATTTTACCCATTTTCAAGAAACCATCGAAAATGGAATCCCAATTGTGATGTTTGACAGAGTTGCGCCAACTATTCAATGTGATAAAATTATCACTGATGATTTTAATGGTGCTTTACATACAGTGGAACATTTATACAAAAGCGGTCATAAAAAAATTGGTTTTGTCTCAACTTTGAGTAATTTACATATAGGTCAACAACGATTTTTGGGATATAAAAAAGGCCTAGAAATGGTTGGATTGCCTTTTAATGAAGATTTTGTCATCAATATTCTTGATACCGATTATAAAAAATACGAAGAAATCTTACTCCCTTTTTTGAAAAAAAATAAATTTGATAGCATCATCACAACAGGTGAATCTGCTGCTGTAGCTTCTATGAAATCTGCATTAAAACTTGGCTATCAAATTCCTAAAGATATGTCTGTAATTGCTTTTTCAAATGGAATTTTAGCAAGACATTCAAGTCCTAAAATGACAACAATCAGTCAACATGGAGAATTGATGGGAGAAACTGCAGCTAAAATTTTAATTGACAGACTAGAAAATAAATTGACTGATTTTACCACCAAAATCATCAAAACAGATTTGGTAATTAGAGATTCTAGTAAATAATTCATGGATTTTTCCAATATAAAACTAGTAGTTTCTGATATGGATGGCACTTTGCTGAACTCAAAAGGCAAAGTAAGTGACCGGTTTTTTGAATTATTTCAACAACTTAAAGATAAAAATATTCATTTTTGTGCGGCAAGTGGCAGACAACATAACAGTATTGTAGCCAAATTAGCCAACATAAAAAATGATATTTATGTCATTGCAGAAAATGGAGGTGTTGTAAAACAAGGTGACGAAATGCTTCTCTGCTATTTTTTACATCCTGAAAAAGTGCAAAAATTGATTCCTATTTTGAGAGGAATTTCAGGTGCAAATATGGTGCTTTGCTGCGATAATTCTGCCTACATTGAAAGTAAAGACGAACGATTTATTACCTTATTTCAAGAATATTATCACAGCTTTCAACAAGTGGATGATTTGATGGAAATTGCGAAAAGCATTCCTGTTTTTAAAATTGCCATTTATCATTTTGATTCTTCAGAAAAGTTCATTTTCCCTATTGTGAAAGATTTTAAAAACGAAGTTTTATTGAAAATTTCTGGACAACATTGGGTAGATATTTCTGATGAAAAAGCCAACAAAGGAAATGCCTTAAAAGCCGTTCAAGAACGATTGCAAATTTCAAAAGAGCAAACGCTTGTTTTTGGAGATTATCACAATGACATTGAGATGATGCAAGAAGCTGGAATGAGTTTTGCTATGAAAAACGCTCACGAAGACATCAAAAAAATTGCTGATTTCATTACAGAAAGCAATGATGATTTTGGTGTGGAAATCGTGTTAGAGAATGTTGTCAATCAATCATAAAATTGATTTTTTCAAATCTCAATTGCAACCACTAAACCTTCATTTCCTCTGATATTAAAAACGGTTTCATCTTCAAAAATCAAATATTGACCTTTGACACCCATTAATTTTCCAGTAAACGTTTTTTCTTTTTCTAAAGACAAACTTTTAGGTTTTTCAGGATATTTCAATACCGGAAAATGAATCTGTGTTTCTTGATTGTTTTGGATAAAATAAGGCAACACTTCACTAGGAATGTATTTTTTTAACTGATCTCTCCAAGAAACCAAATCTTCATCTTTGCAATCATTTTGAAGCATTTTTCGCCAATTGGTTTTATCTGCAACATGCTCTTTCAAAGCAACTTCTGTAATTCCTGCCAAATATCTATTAGGAACTTCTACAATTGCAATGGCTTCGTGTGCACCTTGATCAATCCATCTTGTAGGGATTTGTTGTTTTCTGGTAACACCAACTTTTACATTGCTTGAATTTGCCAAATACACAATATGAGGTTGCAACTGAACGGATTTTTCATAGTCCAAATCACGGTCTTCAATACCTAAATGGGCTCTGCTCAACTCAGGTTTCATAATCCAATCTCCCGCATTTGGAGTTTCAAAAAAACAAGATTTACAAAATCCTTGTCTGTAAATAGGTTTTTCTAATTCACATTGCAAACACTGATATTTTAGAAAAGAAAGTGTAATTTGCGAGTTTAATAATTGATTCATGTGTAAAAAATCGGATTGCATATCCAAATAATACTGAACTTGCTCCAAATATTCCGTTTTCATTTTTTTTAACACTCCTTGATATTGCATGACCAAATTTTAGTAATTTTAGCTTTTTACAAATCTACATAAAAAACGCAAGGTAACTTATGCCATACTTCATTGTTAATTCCATTATTTCTTGGTTTTTGAAAAAACGCATTCATCAAATAGACTTATTTTTAAAATATCCTATTGATGTTCAAGAAGAATTATTGTTGAAATTAGTTGCTACTGCCAAAAAAACGGAGTTTGGTAAAAAACATCATTTTTCGGAAATTAATAACTATTCAGATTTTTCAAAAAATGTTCCAATTCAAAAATATGAAAGTATTGCACCTTTAATTGAACGTTGCAGAAAAGGAGAACAAAATCTGTTTTGGCCAACACCCATCAAATGGTTTGCAAAATCAAGTGGAACTACCAATGCAAAAAGTAAATTTATACCTGTAAGTAATGAAGCGCTGGAATATTGTCATCTAAAAGCAGGGAAAGACATGTTGTGTTTGTACATCACCAACAATGAAGAAAGTCAATTATTCAAAGGAAAAGGATTGAAATTAGGAGGCAGTTCAGCCATTTATGAAGATAACAATTCATATTTTGGAGATTTATCAGCAATCATTACTGAGAATTTGCCTTTTTGGGCAGATTTTAGTTCTGCTCCCAAGCAAGAAACTGCTTTATTGGCAGAATGGGAAACCAAATTAGAAGCGATTATTGAAGAAACAATTCATGAAGACATCACAAGTTTGGTGGGAGTTCCTAGTTGGATGTTGGTTTTAATGAACAGAGTTTTAGACAAAACAGGCAAAAACAATATTTTAGAAGTTTGGCCCAATTTGGAAGTATATTTTCATGGAGGCGTCAATTTCAACCCTTATAGAGAACAATTTAAAAAATTAATTCCGAAAAAGAACTTCAGATATTATGAAACGTACAATGCATCTGAAGGATTTTTTGCGATTCAAGATCAAAATAATTCCAAAGAATTGTTATTAATGTTGGATTATGGAATTTTTTATGAATTCATTCCAATGACGGAATATAAAGGAGAAAGTTCCAAAGCAATTCCTTTATCCGAAGTAAAAAAAGAGGTAGATTACGGATTAATTATCACTACAAATGCTGGTTTGTGGCGCTATATGATTGGTGATACCATCAAATTTACTTCTTTAGATCCTTACAGAATAAAAATTACGGGAAGAACAAGACATTATATCAACGTTTTTGGTGAAGAATTGAACATTGAAAACGTAGAAGATGCGTTGAATTTAGCCTGTAAAAAAACCAACTCAACCATTACTGATTATACATTAGCGCCCATTTTTATGGAAGGAAAAAATAGTGGTGGACATGAATGGATGATTGAATTTAAAGACGCTCCAGAAAACTTACAATACTTTACAGAGCTGTTAGACAACGCTTTAAAATCAATCAACTCGGATTATGAAGCAAAAAGATATAATAATTTAACCTTGGCATTTCCAAAAGTCAATGTCGCTAGAAAAGGGTTGTTTTATGATTGGTTAAAGAAAAAAGGGAAATTAGGTGGGCAGCACAAAGTACCAAGACTGTCTAATAAAAGAGAGTTTTTGGAGGAATTATTAAGTCTATAATATATCAATTAAAATCGTTAAAATTTATAAAAAGGTATGATTTTTGATAAGTAAAAAATTCAAATATGAATCATATATTTTTATAGATGTTAAAACAACTATTCCTATTCTCAGTTTTCCTTTTTTTTGGTGCGCAATCATTTTCTCAAACAGTAACCATTGTAAATAAAGAAACAAATGAACGTTTAGAACAGGTTACTATTTTTGATCAAAATACAAAAAACTACGTCACTACAAACGAAAAAGGACAGGCTGATATTAGTTCTTTTAAAAATGCTTCAACATTAGAAGTTCGTTTTTTAGGTTTTAAAACGAAAATCAAAACCTATGCTGAAATTAAAAATAATAGATTTATCATTCAATTAGAGCCAAGCATTTTGAGCATGGACGAAATTGTAATTTCTGCTTCAAAATGGAAGCAAAAAAAATCTGAATTGGCCACAAAAGTTGCAGTTATTTCAAAAAAAGAAATTCAATTATTAAATCCGCAAACTGCAGCTGATTTACTCACAGTTTCTGGAAAAGTATTTGTACAAAAAAGCCAACAAGGAGGAGGAAGTCCCATGATTAGAGGCTTTGCAACCAATAGATTGTTATATACTATTGATGGTGTTCGTATGAATAATGCCATTTTCAGAGCTGGAAATATTCAGAATGTAATTTCATTAGATCCTTTTTCAATCGAAAAAACAGAGGTTGTTTTTGGACCAGGTTCTGTCATTTATGGAAGTGATGCAATTGGTGCAGTCATGAGTTTTAAAACAATTACACCTAGATTTTCTTTTGATGAAAAAACGGTTGTAAATGGAAATGCTTTTGCACGATTTTCTTCGGCAAATAATGAAAAAACAGTACATGCTGATATCAATGTTGGTTTTCAAAAATGGGCTTTCGTGACAAGTATTTCTCATAATGATTATGGTGATTTAACCATGGGAAGTAATGGCCCTGATGAATATTTACGAAATTTTTATGTTGAAAGA
Source organism: Polaribacter sp. BAL334 (assembly GCF_015767435.1). GTDB lineage: Bacteria > Bacteroidota > Bacteroidia > Flavobacteriales > Flavobacteriaceae > Polaribacter. Next base: position 103,046 of record NZ_JADWOV010000301.1, on the reverse strand, counting down.
ATTGACAATCAAGATGTTGTAATAGAAAATAAAAATCCTAAAAAACAAATTCCAACTGGATACACCCAACTCAATTTGATGCAAAAAGTAGGATTTAAATCTGATGACAATTGGGATTTTGAATACGGTTTTCACTTTTCAGAAACCTCAAGTTACGATAGATATGATCGACTTATCATCACCAGAAATGGAAATCCAAGAGATGGTGAATGGAGATATGGCCCACAAAAATGGTTGATGAACAATCTTGAAATTGATAAAAATATGGCGAATTCATTTTTTGACAATGTAAGTTTACGACTCACACATCAAAATTTTGAAGAAAGCAGAATAAGCAGAGGATTCAACAGAAATAGTAGAGAAACAAGAACCGAAAAAGTAGCCGCTTTTTCAAGTAATTTAGATTTTACAAAGGTTTTAAGCAAACGTAATAAACTTTTTTATGGGACTGAATATGTGTTTAACGATGTCACTTCTACAGGAGTAAATACAGATATTTCTACAAATACTTCACAAAAAGGACCAAGCAGATATCCCAATGCAACTTGGTCTTCTCTTGGTTTTTATGTATCAAATCAAACAGATTTTGCCTCAAAATGGACATTACAAACAGGTTTAAGATATAATTTTTATAAGTTAGATGCTATTTTTGACACTACATTTTATCCATTTCCATTTACCGAAGCAAAAATTGATGATGCCGCATTTTCAGGAAGTATTGGATTAGTTTTTAGACCTGAAAAAACATGGTTGTTAAGCACAAATATGTCTTCCGCTTTTCGTTCTCCAAATGTAGATGACGTTGGAAAAGTGTTTGATTCTGAACCTGGATTTGTAGTAGTTCCTAATCCAAACTTAAAAGCAGAAAATGCTTACAATACTGACATTTCTATTGCAAAAACGCTGACCGATTTTATAAAAATTGAATTGACAGGATTTTATACAGTATTAAAAAATGCCATGGTTCGTAGAAATTTTACATTAAATGGACTTTCTGAAATTATGTATGATGGAGAAATGAGCCAAGTGCAAGCGATTCAGAATGCAGCTTCTGCGCATGTATATGGATTTCAAACTGGTGTAGAAATTGATTTTGGAAAAGGATTTGGTTTTTCATCCGATTTCAATTATCAAAAAGGAGAAGAAGAATTGGATAACGGCGAAAAAGGCCCTCTAAGACACGCAACTCCTTGGTTTGGTACTACGCGTATTTCTTATTCAAAAGACAAAATAAAAGCTCAATTTTACGCAAATTATAGTGGTTCAGTAGCTTTTGAAAACATGCCTGAGACTGAAATTGCAAAACCTTTTATGTACGCAATTGACCAAAATGGAAATCCATATTCACCTTCTTGGTTTATTTTAAATTTAAAAACTTCGTATCAATTTAAAGAAAATCTATTATTTTCATCAGGAATTGAAAACTTGACAGATGTTCGTTACAGACCTTACAGCTCTGGAATTGTTTCGCCAGGAAGAAATTTTGTAGTTTCTTTGAAAGCGACGATTTAATTTTTAGTACAGTTTTCGCAATAAGTTGTTTTTAGATATTTATTTTTTAACAATTGAAAGGTAACACCCCCATCATTTGAAGCATTGAATAATTTACAAAATCGTTTTTTATTGATTTCAATAGCGTTTAACATAATGGTTCTATAATTTTTTGAAGCAACTGCATACTCATCAATTAATGTTAGGTTTAAGTAATAAAACAATAAATCCTCATCAATAGTTATCTCTTTTACTTTCTCTTCTAAAAGATCAATGGCTTCATCTGTATTTGCATAAAATGTTAGAAACTGAGCTAAACTTACATAATCAAAATTTGAAAGGGTAAAATTATCATACGTCTCTAAGATAAAATCTACAGATTCATCTTTTGCTTCATATTTTTTATCTTTCATATTTTTCTCTGCTTTTACAATATGGAAATTCACCAACATTCTATCAATTAAATTTTGTTTAATACCATATTTTTTTAAATCTAAAATTTCAGCTTTAAAATCATTTTCTTTAATTTCTTCCCAATTATAACGCCAAATAAAAAATTTCATTACTGCTAAATTATATTTGATTTGGTAATTTTTGGTATCTAATTTTTCTAAACTTTTCAATTCATCAAAAACAATTTTTGCATAACTTACGTTTAAAAGATATTTAAAAACAGTATTTTTTGTGAGAATTGGCATAAATTTTAGCTGCTTTGGGACTGTAAGTTTTGAGAGCAACTCTGGTGAATTTTCTTCTTTCAATCTATCAAATATTGAGTTTTGAACTACTAAAGCTTCTTCAATATTTTCGTTTACAATCAATTGATTAAAAGTATCAACCAATGTTTCTTTTGACATATTTTTATACTTATCCTTTTTTTCCAGTTCTAATATTATGACTGCTTTTCTATGATTTTTTAAATATTTTTCTAAATCTGAAGAAACATTTCCTAAAACTTTTTGTTTGATTTCTATTTTAGATAGGTTTTTTAAATCTTTGTATGGTGATTTTGTAACATCATTTAAAAATTCTACCCAATTTTCTGAGGATGAAATTTGAGTAGTTATATTTGGTTGTTGGAATGATTGCAATGATTTTACGATGCTTTTTGCCCGCTTTTCTTGCAATTCTATATTTCTTTCTAAACTGCCTTCAATAGAAGAATACGCCTTAATATTGATCGTTTTTATTGTAAAATCTGTTAGTTTTAAACTATCATATAGTGGTTTAATATCTTCAGATAAATATTCATATTTATTTTTTTCAAATGGAATGACAAACTTTAATGTTTTATATTTTGTAACGAATTTATCAGACGTATTTATTTTTTTGTCTTTATAAGTAAGTGAATCTAAATAAACACCCATATCTAACAAATCCCAAGGAAATGATTCAAGGTTATAAATTGTTTGATATCTACATAGCGTTTTATTGTTCAAAAACAGGATGTTAAACTCTAATTCGTCATTTTGCAATTCTTTTGGTATTGAACCAACAAGGGTTTGAAAATTTATTGAATTAGCTGATTTTTTAAATCCTCTCAGTAATTGTTGTGCAAAAACAGGTTGTAATAAAGTTCCTTTAATTTGAGAATCTTCAAAATCTTTATTACAGTCATAAATAGATTTGGAAACTACATCTATTGCTACTCCATCTCCCGAATTTTTAAAAACTGCAGCAAACCAATCTTTATCATTAGTGCTTAAAAAAAGTTGATTTCCCTCTTTTACGATACTAAATCTAACTTCTTTCGGTTTTTGATTAAATGCATTTGTAAAATACGTGCACTTTTGATTTCTTTCAGCATCAGAAATTGGAAAATATATCCCAGAATTGGATTGAGATAAATTAATTTGCGAGTATAATAAGGCTACAAAAAATAAGAATTGGAGGTGTTTTTTCATATTTAATTTTTCTAAAAATCAAATATAAAAAATACTTTTTAAAATGGTTAGATTTTACGTTCCACAACGTAATCAATCATTGTTTTTAAAGAATTTTTATAGGGAGAATCTGGAAATTGTTCTAGGATACTCAAGGCTTTATTTTTATACTCGTTCATTTTTGAAATGGTATATTCAATGCCTCCTTGATTTTTTACAAACGATATCACTTCTTTTACACGAACTTTATCTCGATTGTATTTTTTTACTGAATTGATAATCCACCCTTTTTCTTTTGAAGAACAATTATTCAGCGTATAAATTAATGGCAATGTCATTTTTTGCTCCTTGATATCAATGCCTGTAGGTTTGCCAATTTTTTCTTCAGAATAATCAAATAAGTCATCTTTTATTTGAAAAGCAATCCCAATATATTCTCCAAATTTGCGCATTTGTTGAACGGTTTCTTCAGTTGCACCCACTGAAGCAGCTCCAATTCCACAACAAGCAGCAATCAACGTTGCTGTTTTTTGACGAATAATTTCAAAATAAATATCCTCAGAAATATCTAGTTTTCGGGCTTTTTCAATCTGTAATAATTCGCCTTCACTCATTTCACGAACTGCAATTGAAATCAATTTTAGTAAGTCAAAATCCTCATTGTCAATCGAAAGCAATAGTCCTTTGGATAATAAAAAATCGCCCACCAATACTGCAATTTTATTTTTCCAAAGTGCGTTGATGGAGAAAAAACCACGTCTTCTATTGCTATCATCAACCACATCATCATGCACTAAAGTTGCAGTATGAATCAATTCCACTACTGATGCTCCTCTGTAAGTTCTTTCATCAAAACCTCCATCAGAAACCATTTTTGCTACCAAAAACACAAACATTGGGCGCATTTGTTTTCCTTTTCTGCGAATAATGTAATAGGTGATTCTGTTTAAAAGAGGCACATTGGATTGCATGGAATCTTTGAATTTTTTTTCAAAGAGTTCCATCTCCATTTTAATGGGAAGTTTTATGAGTTCTACTGGTTTCATCTGATTCGCAAAAATAAACAATAATAATTACAACTTACAGATTTAAAAAACAGCATCAATTAAAAAAGAGTTAAGATTTATTCGCCAATTGACCACAAGCCGCATCAATATCTTTTCCCCTACTTTTTCGAACATTTACAGTGATGTCGTGCATTTCTAAATTGGAAATATAATTGTTAATAGCACTTGAACTTGCTTGCTGAAATTGTCCATCATCAATAGGATTGTATTCTATCAAATTTACTTTGCAAGGCACATATTTACAAAAATCAATCAACGCTTTGATGTCTTCTTTTCGATCATTGATTCCTTCCCAAACTACATATTCATAGGTAATTTTTCGTTTGGTTTTTTCGTACCAATATTCTAAAGATTCGCGCAAATCAGCAAGCGGAAAATGCTCATTAAAAGGCATGATTGATGTTCTAACTTCCTCAATAGCAGAATGTAAAGAAACTGCTAAATTGAATTTCACTTCATCATCTGCCATTTTTTTAATCATTTTTGGCACTCCAGATGTTGACACTGTAATTCGTTTTGAAGACATTCCTAAACCTTCAGGAGAGGTAATTTTATCAATGGCTTTTATTACATTATTGTAATTCATTAAGGGTTCTCCCATTCCCATAAATACAATATTGGTCAATTTTTTTTGGTGATATAATTGGCTTTGTTGGTCAATAACCACCACTTGATCGTAAATTTCATCTGGATTCAAATTTCGCATTCTTTTTAAACGCGCAGTTGCACAAAATTTACAATCCAAACTGCAACCCACTTGACTGGAAACGCAAGCTGTTGTTCTATTTTTAGTTGGAATTAGCACAGATTCTACTACCAAACCATCATGTAATTTGATTCCGTTTTTAATAGTTCCATCTGCACTTTTTTGCATGGAATCTACTTTGATATGATTGATCACAAAGTGCTTTTCCAACATTTCTCTGGTTTGTTTTGAAATGTTGGTCATGTCTTCAAAAGTGTGTAACGATTTACTCCAAAGCCAATCATACACTTGATTTCCACGAAAAGCTTTGTCGCCATTTTCTTCAAAAAAGCGGCGTAACTGCTCTTTAGTAAGTGCTCTAATATCTTTTTTTACGATTTCCATTGGTTGCAAAATTACAAAACCTCACAAGTATTTTTGTGAGGTTTTGTATATCTATTTTTATTTTTAATAAAAAAATTAAATAATCAACATCGCATCTCCATATGAGTAGAATCTGTATTTTTCTTTAACAGCTTCTTTATATGCTTTCATTAAAAAATCATATCCCGCAAAAGCGGCAGTCATCATCATTAATGTAGATTTTGGAGTATGAAAATTAGTAATCATCGCATTTGCAATGCTAAAATCATAAGGAGGGAAAATAAATTTATTAGTCCAACCTTCATATGGATTTAGTAAGTGATTAGCTGATACTGAAGACTCTACAGTTCTCATCACAGTAGTTCCAACAGCACAAATTCTTCTTTTTTCTTTTTTTGCTTGATTTATTTTTTGAGCTGTATTTGCTGGAATAATGATTTGTTCAGAATCCATTTTGTGTTTTGACAAATCTTCTACTTCAACAGGACTAAATGTTCCTAAACCAACATGCAATGTCATTTCAGCAAATTCTATTCCTTTGATTTCCAAACGTTTCATCAAATGTTTTGAAAAATGCAAACCAGCTGTTGGAGCAGCAACTGCACCTTCGTGTTTTGCATAAATAGTTTGATAACGCTCTTCATCTTCAGGACGTAATTCTCTATTGATGTATTTTGGAAGTGGAGTTTCGCCCAATTCAATTAGTTTTTCTCTAAATGCTTCATAAGAACCATCAAATAAAAAACGAAGTGTTCTTCCTCTTGAAGTGGTGTTGTCAATTACTTCTGCCACCAAACTGTCATCATCTCCAAAAAACAATTTATTTCCAATTCTGATTTTTCTTGCAGGATCAACCAAAACGTCCCATAATCTATTTTCAGCATTTAGTTCTCTTAATAAAAAAACTTCGATTTTAGCGCCAGTTTTTTCTTTATTTCCATACATTCTTGCAGGAAATACTTTGGTATTATTCAGCATCAAAACATCTCCTTCTTCAAAATAGTCAATGACGTCTTTAAATAATTTATGCTCAATAGTTTGTGTTTTTCTATTAAGTACCATCAATCGAGATTCGTCTCTGTGTTCAGAAGGATATTCTGCTAATAATTCATCAGGTAATGTAAACTCAAAGTGTGATAATTTCATAAGACTGTTTTAGTAAAGGCGGCAAATATACGATATCAAAATAGGCGTTGTCAAGTGTTTGGGTGTTTAATTTAATTATATTGAATTTCAATACCAACTTGTTGCATATCTTCCCAAAATTTTTGGTACGATTTCGTCACAACCTCAGCATTCAAAATTTTGATAGGAACTTTTAACGCTAAAGGCGCAAAAGCCATAGCCATTCTGTGATCATTGTAGGTTTTGATAGCCTCCCCTAACCCCTCCAAAGGAAGGGAACTAATTCCGATTGAAAGAGAATTCTCAGTAATTGTAATATTTGCTCCAAATTTACTTAGCTCATCATATAATGCTTCTAATCTGTCAGTTTCTTTGATTTTCAGCGTATGTAATCCTGACAATTCACAGGCAATTCCTTCAGCAAAACAAGTTACAGCAATGGTTTGAGCAATATCTGGCGCATTTTTCAAATCAATTTTCAAAGATTCCTTAGTACTTTGTTGTACTTTTTTAAGTGTAATTGCATTTTCAGAAAAAATAGTTTCAACCCCAAAATGTTCATAAATTGTTGCCAAACAAGAATCTCCTTGTAAACTTTCTTTTTTGTAAGCTGACAATGTAATTGCAGAACCAATTTCAGAAAGCGCGATAATTGAATAAAAATAACTTGCTGAAGACCAATCAGATTCCACAACAATGGTTTGTTTTTGAATCGCTTTTTTTGGAAAAACTTGAATGATATTTCCCTCAAACGTAGTTTCGATTCCTAATTGATGCAACAAACTCAAGGTCATTTGTATATATGGAATTGAGGTGATTTCACCCAACAATTCAATTTTCAATCCATTTTCTAATTTTGGCGCAATCAATAACAAAGAAGAAATATATTGACTACTCACATTTCCATTGATTTTTACACTTTCTTTGGTGATTTTTGTCCCTGAAATTCTGATAGGAGGAAATCCTATTTTGTCTTCGTAAGTGATGTTTGCACCCAAATCTTGCAATGCATCTACCAAAATTTTGATAGGTCTGTTTTGCATTCTTTCAGAACCTGTAAGCACAATTTCTCTATCAGCATTTGTGGCAAAATAGGAAGTCAAAAAACGCATAGCTGTTCCTGCATGACCTATGTCAATCAGTTCATTTTGAGTTGATAACGCATGTTGCATGTGCACAGAATCATCAGAATCAGAAAGATTTTCAATCGAAATTTCTGGAAATAATTTTTGTAAAATCAGCAATCTATTTGATTCGCTTTTTGATCCAGAAATGGTGATTTTTTCAGTGATTTTTTTATTTGCTAATGTTTGTAAAAGGATGTTCATATTTTGATACAATCAATCAGATTTTATTTTCTTAAATTTACAACTACAATTTCAAAATCATCAAAATGAAAAAATACCTATTTCTGACAATCAGTTTTATTTTTGTAATTAGCGCCAAAGTTAACGCACAAAAAAATGTTGACAAAGTTTCTGAGACATATTTTAGTGCCATAGAATGGAGAAATATTGGTCCATTCAGGGGTGGAAGAAGTGCAGCTGTGACTGGAGTTGCCCATAAAGCAAATCTTTTTTACATGGGCGCAACTGGAGGTGGCGTTTGGAAAACTACAGATGCAGGAAACACTTGGGAAAATATTTCTGACGGATTTTTTGGAGGTTCAGTGGGAGCAGTCGCAGTTTCTGAATCTGATAATAACGTGATTTATGTTGGAATGGGCGAAAAAACAGTTCGTGGAAATGTTTCATCTGGAGATGGAATTTGGAAATCCGAAAATGCAGGAAAAACCTGGAGACATGTTGGATTGAAAAACGCACGTCACATTCCTAGAATGCGAATTCATCCAAAAAACTCGGATATTGTTTTTGCGGCAGTTTTAGGCGATCTTTATAAACCAACTCAAGATAGAGGTGTTTATAAATCAATTGATGGTGGTGAAAATTGGAAAAAAGTATTGTTTGCAGATGAAAATTCAGGCGCCATTGATTTGATTTTTGACCCAAATAATCCACGAATTTTATACGCAACAACTTGGGATGTAAGAAGAACTCCTTCTAATTTATCCTCTGGAGGAAAAGGTTCTGGAATGTATAAAAGTACTGATGGAGGTGAAACTTGGTCAAATATTTCTGCAAATAAAGGGTTGCCAAAAGGCATTTGGGGAATTAGTGGTGTGACAGTTTCACCCGTAAATTCTGATATTGTTTGGGCTTTGATTGAAAATGAAAATGGAGGTGTTTATAAATCTACAGATGCAGGAAAAACTTGGAATTTAATTAATTCTGAACGAAAATTACGTCAAAGAGCTTGGTATTACACACGTTTATATGCTGATACGCAAGATGAAGATATTTTATATGTACTGAATGTCAATTATCATAAATCCACTGATGGTGGAAAAACATACAAAACATACAATGCTCCTCATGGAGATCATCATGATTTGTGGATTGCGCCTGAAGACAATCAAAGAATGATTATTGGCGATGATGGAGGTGCTCAAATTTCCTTTGATGCTGGCGAAAACTGGAGTACCTATATGAATCAACCAACTGCTCAATTTTACAGATTGACCACTGACAATCATTTTCCGTATCGAATTTATGCAGCACAACAAGACAATTCTACCATTAGAATTTCGCATAGAAATTCTGATAGATTTATTTCTGAAAGTGATTGGGAAGAAACTGCAGGAGGAGAAAGTGCGCATATTGCTGTTGATCCTTTGAATGATGATATTGTGTATGGTGGAAGTTATGGAGGATTTTTGACAAGAGTAAATCACAAAACCAATGAAACACGTGCCATCAATGTTTGGCCAAATGATCCTATGGGACATGGAGCTGAAGATTTTAAATATCGTTTTCAGTGGAATTTTCCGATTTTCTTTTCTCCAAATAACAAAAAACGTTTGTATGCAGCTTCCAATCATTTGCATGTGACCGAAAATGAAGGTCAATCTTGGAAATTGATTAGTCCAGATTTGACAAGAAATGACCCAAAAACTTTAGGTCCTTCAGGAGGTCCAATCACCAAAGACAATACAGGAGTGGAATATTATGGAACTATTTTCGCAGCAACAGAATCCGCTTTTGAACCGGGTTTAATCTGGACAGGTTCTGATGATGGTTTGGTTCATGTTTCCAAAGACAATGGCGAGAATTGGGAAAATATCACCCCAAAAAAAATGCCTGAATGGATGATGATTAATTGCATTGAAGTGGATCCTTTTACCAAAGGTGGAGCATATATTGTGGGCACAAAATACAAATCTGGAGATTATAAACCTTATATCTATAAAACAGAAAATTATGGGAAATCTTGGGAATTAATTGTTTCTGGAATTGAAGGAGAAAGCTTCACAAGAGCATTAAGAGCAGATCCAAAAAGAAAAGGTTTGTTGTATGCAGGCACTGAAAAAGGCATGTATATTTCTTTTGACGATGGAAAAAATTGGCAAACTTTTCAGCAAAATTTACCTATTGTTCCCATTACAGATTTGGCTATAAAAAATGACAATTTGATTGCAGCAACTCAAGGAAGATCTATTTGGATTATTGATGATTTAACGCCATTACATCAATTAAATGAAACTATTTCCAAAGAAAAAGTGGTTTTATACCAACCAAAAGATGCTTATAATTTGAGTGGTGGCAGTGGAAGAACTTCAAAAACGGCTGGCACAAATCATCCTGGAGGAGTTGTAGTGAATTTTTATATCGATAAAATTGAAGAAAAAGATAGTGTTTCAATATCCTTTTTTGATTCAAAAAATACACTCATCAAAATATTTTCAACAAAACCCAATACAAAAAAAAAGGAAGAAAAACTGACTGTAAAAAAGGGTAATAATCTATTCAATTGGAACATGATGTATGATGGCGCAGAAAGTGTGGAAGGCATGATTTTATGGTGGGCTTCACTGAGTGGACCCATGGCTTTGCCTGGAAATTATAAAGTGGAATTGGTTGTAAATGACATCAAAAAATCTCAAAATTTCAATATTCTTAGAAATCCAATTTCAGAAGCTACTGAAAGTGAAATGAAAGCACAATTTGATTTTATCAATGACATAAATACCAAAGTTACAGAAATTCACAAAGCACTGAAAAATGTGGCTAAAATCCGAAATCAAGTTCAAGTATTGCAAAAAGCAATTAGTGATAAAAAACAACACAAAGCGTTGATTGATTTGTCAAATACGTTGGTAAAAGACATGACTGTGATTGAAGAAACCTTATATCAAACAAAAAGTAAGAGCAATCAAGATCCGTTGAACTTTCCTATCAGATTGAACAACAAATTGGCGCATTTGAATTCGTTGACAAGAATTGGCAATTATGCTCCAACACAACAAGCCATTGATTTTAAAAACGAAATTGTAAAAGAGATTGATATTGAACTCGCAAAACTGTATTCATTGTTTGATAATGGCGTGAAAGAACTCAATCAAAAAGTGAAAGAAAGTAATATTGATTTGATTCAATTGGACTGATTTTCAATAGTTTAAAAACTCAAAAGCGACTTTAAAAAGTCGCTTTTTTAGTTGTGTTTATTGTTCCAATTTTGTTGTATTTTCAATCTTAGTTTATGAAAAATTCGTAAAAAAACAGCAAAACTAACTGCCTGAATGATAACATGCCTTATGTCAAAAGGAAACTCGAAAAAAAGACTTGCGATGAACATCATAACCGAAAAAATCACAAAAAGTATAGGAACGTAAATCAAAAAATACTTTCCCAAAGGCAATGAATTTATAAGAGTTGTCTCTTCATTTATACTTTTATTTAAGATATCATTTATTTTCTTAAACATTATTTTTTCATATTTTTATTGGTAATATACAATCCATACAAAGAACTAAAGACAATTTTATATCCAAAAAATGCTTGCCATTTTCCTTCTGAAAAATTGGTTTCAGCCACTTTTGTAAAATCCCCTGAAAATAGATCTCTCCAAGAATTTAATGCCAATGAAAAAATAGTAACGATTACAAAAAAAGGAATGGCAACTTTTAAAAAATTTGGCCAAAAATCAGGATGTTTAATATTGTTAAAAAAGCTCATTATTGTAGTTTTTGATTATTTTGATGACGTTCGTGATCGCGTTTTGTTTTTATATCCAACTTTTTCTCAAAAGCTTCTTGCAAATTAACTCCAGTTTGATTTGCCAAACACAAAACTACAAAAACAACATCAGCCAATTCTTCGCCTAAATCTTTGTTTTTATCAGATTCTTTTTCACTTTGTTCGCCATAACGTCTTGCAATAATTCGTGCAACTTCACCAACTTCTTCGGTTAATTGAGCCATGTTTGTCAATTCATTAAAATAACGAACTCCGTGATTTTGAATCCATTCGTCAACTTGTTTTTGAGCGTTTTGTAAGTTCATCTTCATTGAAATATTAAATTATAACAATGCCAAATTCGGTTTTAAATTGGCAAATTCTTTTGGAATTAAAGGGTTTTCAAGAACAAACAGCGTTCTTTTTTCTAAACCCAATTTTTCTACAATAGTAGGATAATAATGGTTAAAAATCAAATCCAATTCTCCTGAATTCATTATTCTTTGCATTCCTTCATCAATTCTTTTTGCCAAATCAGGCATTGCTGGATTTACATAAAAAACCAATGGAAATGGATAAAAAAACATCATGTTTTTTGAAATCATAAGACTTTCAAATTTTGATGCTCGTTCTTTGAAAACAGTTTCAACTTCATTGGCACCAAACGTCACATAATCGAAATTTTCATTGTGCAATCGCTCAAAAATATCATCAAAATTTCCTTCTTCAGAAACTTTATAGTCATTGTGTCTAAAAACTGTGGCATCACTCCACGTTTCAGGAATTCCAAGAACTCCCTTTTTTAGAATGGAAACATCTTTCAAATTATCAAAAATTGGGGCATCTTTTTTCCTGATAATGGGAATTCTATATCCCAATAAATTTTTAGCAATTGGCTTTGAAATCAGTATGATTTCGTCATTTTTAAACTTCTGATTTCCAGCAATTGTCACTAAAAGATGATGCTTTTTTTCACTAAAAGCTCCTGATTCTTCTGCTCCTGAATAATCAGTAAATGATTCCTGAATTTGATAGTTTCCATGAGTTTCTATAGTTGCTTTTAAAATTGCATCCAAAATTTCACGTTCATATCGTTGTCTGATTTCTGATCTGTTTCCATTCCAAAAGTCAATTTCTATCATTTGCTTTATTGTTTAGAATTCGGAATCAACTAGTATTTCGAATGTTTTTTCAAAATTAGTTTTTCAAAAAATCAAAAACGACCGTATAAAATTGTTCAGGATTTTCGGCATGCAACCAATGACCTGCATTTTTAATGGTTACAATTTTATTTTCGGGAAAATGAGCATCAATTATCAAGGCTTCATTTTGTGTGATGTAATCCGAATTTTCGCCTTTTAAGAACAAGGTTTGCTTTTCAAAGCGAGCATTCATTGGCAATGCTTCTCCAATTGCAGGATTATTTTTGGTGAGGGAATCTAAATGAAATCGAAAGCCCAAAACACCTTTGTCTTTCCAAAAAATATTTTTCATCAAAAATTGACGAACACCAAATTCGGGAATCAATGTTGACAATTGTTCGTCAACCAATTCTCTGGAATTGTGAATGCTAAAATCAATAGAATTGAGCGCGGCTAAAATCGCATGATGATGAGGTTTGTATTCTCTGGGCGAAATATCAACAATTACCAATTTATCAACCAACTCTGGATACAAAACTGCAAACAACATCGCTGTTTTTCCTCCCATAGAATGTCCCAATAAATGAACTTTTTCTAACTGATAATGTTCCAAATACTTGTGCAAATCTTCCACCATCAAATCGTAAGAAAATTCATCAGAATGAAAACTCCTTCCATGATTTCGTTGATCAATCAAATGCACTTCAAAGTGTTCAGAAAACTGACTTCCTAAGGTTTTCCAATTATCACCTGAACCAAAATAACCATGCAAAATGAGTAGAGGCTTTCCCTTGCCTACAATTTTAGAGTGAAGAATTTCCATGTTATTGAAGTTTGTGCAAATACATATTGACCACATTTTCAAATCCTAGATACAAACTTTCGCAAATCAATGCGTGTCCAATTGAAACTTCTGCTAAATTTGGGATATTTTCTTTGAAAAATTGAATGTTATCCAAACTCAAATCATGTCCAGCATTGATTCCTAAACCCAAATTATGAGCTAAAATAGCAGCATCAGTATAGGATTTTATGACACTTTTATTCCCTTTTGCAAATTCACTCGCAAAATGCTCTGTGTATAATTCAATTCTGTCAGTTCCTGTTTTTGCAGCAGCTTCCATCAAATGCAAATCTGTATCAATAAAAATAGAAGTTCTGATGCCATTTTGTTGAAATTCCTGAATCACTTCTTTCAAAAATGATTGTTGTGTTATGGTATCCCAACCTGCATTTGACGTGATAGCATCCTCAGCATCAGGAACTAACGTAACTTGTGTTGGTTTGATTGACAATACCAAATCCATAAATGATTTTACAGGATTTCCTTCAATATTATACTCATTTGTTACGATGTTTTTCAAATCTCTTGCATCTTGATAACGAATATGACGTTCATCTGGTCTTGGATGAATGGTAATTCCTTGTGCACCAAAACGCTCCATATCTTGTGCCACTTTTAGTAAATTTGGTACATTTCCACCTCTAGAATTACGTAATGTTGCAATTTTATTGATATTTACACTTAACTTTGTCATTGAGTAAAAATTAGTTTGCAAAGATAAATCATTCAAACATTTTATCCTATCTTCGTGCAAAATGAACATCAACGATTATATACTTACCGAAATCAATCCTTTACGCTTGAAAAGCACCATTCAAAGCGCAAAAAAACTATTTAAAAATTTTCCTTTAACACATTTTCCTGTGATTGATGAAAACAAATTAGTAGGCTCTTTTGCAGAAGACGATATTCAAATTATTGAACATGAAAAAGGAGAATTGATGTCATATACACATTTGTTGAGTTCGTTTTTTGCAGATGAAAAGGCAACAGTATTAGAGTTGCTAAAGATTTTTGCAGATAATGATACCAATATTATTCCAGTGTTGGATGAACAAAAAAATTATGTTGGTTATTATGATTTGCGCGATGTTTTAGATGTATTTTCTACAAGTCCATTCATGATTGAAGAAAGTGAAACGTTGATCGTAAAAAAACTAGAAAATGATTTTTCAATGAGCACCATTGCACAAATTGTGGAAGCAAATAACGGAAAATTATTGGGTGCTTACATTTCAGAAAAAAAGGAAGATTTTGTTGAAATTACATTAAAATTAGTTTCAAATGACATCAACGAAATCATGCAAACTTTCAGAAGATACAACTACGAAATTGTGTCAACTCATGAAAACGATATCTATTTAGAAGATTTAAAAAATAGATCAGAATATCTTCAAAAATACCTAGAAATGTAATGAGAAAAGTTGCTATTTATGGTCAATCTTATTCCATTTCTGCTGAAAAGGAAATCCATGTTTTATTGGACATTCTTGAAGAAAAAGGGTGTGTTTGCTTTATTGAAAAAAAATTCTACGAAACTTTAAGAAGAGAGACTTCCTTAGAAAAAGAATATGATACTTTTTCGGGTTTTGGGGATTTAAACAGCACTTTTGAAGTCATGTTTACCTTGGGTGGAGATGGCACTATTTTAAGAGCTGTTACATTCATCAGAAATTTAAATATTCCCATTATAGGAATCAATGCAGGAAGGTTGGGCTTTTTGGCGACCATTCATAAAGATGCCATTCAAGAAAATATTGATCTTATTTTTAAAGGAGCATATACTATTCAAGAGCGAACGTTATTATCTGTTAAAACTACTCCAGAAATTGAAGCGTTTTCAGAACTAAATTTCGCCCTAAATGAAGTAACCATTGCACGTAAAAACACCACTTCAATGATTGGTATAAAAACCAGTATCAACTTTGAATATTTAACCAATTATTGGGCTGATGGTTTGATTATTGCAACACCCACAGGTTCTACAGGATATTCATTAAGTTGCAATGGACCTGTCCTTTCTCCTGATTCAAAAAACTTAGTAATTACGCCAATTGCACCTCACAATTTGAATGCAAGACCCATGGTAATTTCCGATGAAAAAACAATACAATTGAGCACAAATTCCAGAGAAAAAGACTTCTTGATTTCATTAGATTCAAGAATTACAAGCGTTCCAAAAAATACCGAAGTTTTCATTGAAAAAGCACCATTTACTATCAAAACAATTGTTCCAAATAATCAATCATTTTTACAAACTTTACGCACCAAATTATTGTGGGGTGAAGACACTAGAAATGAGATAAATTTGTAAGAATCAACTTACAATAAAAACCAAAAATAGCTGTTATCCAAAAAAGACTCATTATTAACTTTATAAAGCAACTAGAAATTCCTATATTTGCACGCTATTTTTTAGAATGAAAAACAGTATATTATTACTCATAGTTATCAATTTTTCTTGCATTTTACATGGACAAGTGTATGAAGCAGGAATTTTTTTAGGGGGCTCAAATTACATTGGCGATATTGGAAGAACAAATTATATCTATCCCAACAAATTTGCTGGTGGTTTGATTTTCAAATACAATTGGAATCCTAGAATTGCTTTGAGAGCAACTTACAGTTATTTGCCCATAGAAGCAAGTGATTTAGAGGCAGATACTGATTTTAAAATTTCGCGAGGTTTGCAATTTAAAAATACCATCCACGAATTGGCTTTAGGACTAGAATATAATTTTTATGAATATGATTTATCATCAGATGATAAAACGTGGACACCTTATATTCTTTTAGAACTAGCTGCATTTAATTACAATTATGTGGTGAGTGAACCTATTCCAAATCAGTTTACTTACGATTCAAAAAATGCTTTTGCTATTCCATTTGGTTTTGGAATCAAATCAAAATTGATTGGTGATTTGGCGATTGCTTTTGAAACCAAATTTAGATATATTTTCAACGACGATTTAGATTATACTACTCCTGCAATCCCAAGATTAAATATTGGTGGAACAAACAGTGATTGGTATGTGTTTACTGGTGTTTCTTTTTTATACACTTTTGGCAGACCCGCCTGTTATACAAAAGGATTGTAGGCTTATGGATAAAAAATTACACATCGATTTACAAAGAGTTCCAAAACACGTTGCCATCATTATGGATGGTAATGGAAGATGGGCAAAGGGTCAAGGAATGAATCGTATTTTTGGTCACAGAAATGCCTTAACCGCAGTAAGAGAATCTGTTATTGCTGCCTCTGAAATAAATGTTGAAGCAATCACTTTATATGCTTTTTCTACAGAAAACTGGAAACGCCCTAAAATTGAAGTGGACGCTTTAATGAACTTATTAATCAATTCCTTAAAGAAAGAATTGCCTGATTTCATGAAAAATGGTGTCAAAGTAAATTCTATTGGATGTATTGAAAGTTTACCTAAAAAAGCACAAAAAGTATTGGCTGAGGTAATTTCTGAAACAAGAAATAATACTAAAATCATCCTAACTTTTGCATTAAGTTACGGTTCAAGAGAGGAAATTGTTAATGCAATGAAAACGATATCTAAAAAAGTTGTTAATAAAGAACTTGATTTAGAAAATATTGATGAAAATACTATAAATAACCATTTATATACATTTAATTTGCCCCACGTTGATTTAATGATTAGAACTAGTGGCGAACAACGCATTAGTAATTTTTTATTATGGCAAATGGCATATGCCGAACTATATTTTACAGATATACTTTGGCCAGATTTTAGACAAGAACATTTCTATGACGCCATCATAGAATATCAGAATAGAGAAAGAAGATTTGGAAAAACAAGCGAACAACTTACAGAATAAATTTTTTATGAAATTATTTTCTGCGTCATTAGTGCTTTCTGCACTATTTTTTACTTTTAATGCAACTGCACAAATAAAAAATGACAGTATTAATGTCATCAAAAATGATACACTAAATATCACTAAAAAAGATACCATCATCAACAATCAAAAGGTTGAATATGAAATTGGTAAAGAATATGTTTTAGGAGGAATTTCAGTTACTGGTTTGAAAAAATTTAGTGAAGAAACTGTAAGAGTTTTTACAGGTCTTGTAAATGGACAATTATTACGATTGCCTGGTGATAAATTGACAAGCGCTATCAAAAAATTGTATGAAACCAAACAGTTCAGTAATGTAGATGTGTATTTGATAAAAGTTGATGGACAGGCTATTTATCTTGAATTTGATGTTCAAGAATTACCCCAATTAAACCAAGTAAAAATCAACGGAGTTAAAAAATCGAAAGCCAAAGAATTGATTAAAGAAGCTGAATTAAAAGTTGGAGCAATGGTTACTGACAACTTATTAGTAACTACCAAAAATTACTTCACCAAAAAATATACTGACAAAGGTTACTTAAAAACTAAAGTAACACTTGATCTTCAAAAAGACACAACAGACATGGATGTTGTAAATATGAATGTGTATATAGATCAAGGTCAAAGAATAAAAATCAAGAACATCAACTTTACAGGAAACGAAAAATTATCAGACAAAAAATTGCGCAAAGCAATGTCTAAAACCAAAGAAAGAATGATTGGTCGTTTTTGGAAAGCATCCAAATATATTGAAGAAGAATATCAAAAAGATTTGGAGAAAATTTTAGACAAATACAGCAGATTAGGTTTTAGAGATGCACGAATCTTAAGCGAAAATATCTCATGGAATAAAGACAATACCATCAATGTAAATATTGACTTAGAAGAAGGAAAACAATATCGTTTTGCAGACATTGTTTTTGTTGGAAACAAAGAATTTACAGATGAGCAATTACGAATGGTATTGCAAATAGAAAAAGGAGACGTTTATAATGGTGCTGTTTTAAAAGAACGTGTAAAAGGTGATGGAACACCCACATCTGATGATTTATCGACCTTATATCAAGATAATGGTTTCTTGTTCTCGCAAGTAAATGCAGTGGAAACCAAAGTAGAAAATGACTCTATTACTGTTGAAATTAGAGTTCGTGAAGATGAAAAAGCACGTATCAGAAAAGTAACAGTAAGAGGAAATGACAAAACCAATGACCATGTAATTTTTAGAGAATTACGTGTAAAACCAGGAGATTTATTTAGCAGAAGTGCCATTATTCGTTCCATTCGTGAAATTGGACAATTGGGTTTCTTTGATCAAAATGTGTCACCAGATGTAGTTCCTGATTATCAAAACAAAACGGCTGATATCGATTTTACCGTTGTTGAAAAAGGAGGTAGTCAAATAGAATTGCAAGGTGGTTATGGTGGTGGTTCATTCATTGGAACGCTTGGTTTGTCTTTCAATAATTTTTCTATTAAAAATATTTTTAACAAAGATGCTTACAAACCATTACCAATGGGAGATGGACAAAGTTTGTCTTTGCGTTTGCAATCTAGTAGAACTTTTAATACGTATAGTTTTTCGTTCACAGAACCATGGTTAGGTGGAAGAAAACCACAATCACTATCTTTTTCCGTGTATTCTTCGAATCAATATCAATTCAATTTTCAAACTGGAGATGTTGACAGAAGCCAAAGTTTAGGAATTGTTGGTGCTTCTGTAGGTCTTGGAAAACGTTTAAAATGGCCTGATGATTTCTTTCAATTATCGCAAACAATCAGTTATCAAGCTTTTAATTTAAATAATTACGGTTTTAGAGTTGGTGAAAACATTTTAAGTAATGGAAGTCTAAACAACTTGTCTTACAGTGCTACATTATCAAGAAATTCTGCAGGACCAAGTTTAATTTTCCCAACATATGGTTCAGAATTTAGCATTGGAGTAAAAGCTACTTTCCCATATTCCCTAGTAAATGGAAGAGATTATTCAATTCCAGAAGATGCAACTGATGAAGAAA
Source organism: Polaribacter sp. BAL334 (assembly GCF_015767435.1). GTDB lineage: Bacteria > Bacteroidota > Bacteroidia > Flavobacteriales > Flavobacteriaceae > Polaribacter. The sequence goes on along the minus strand of NZ_JADWOV010000301.1, from coordinate 83,471 downwards.
GAAACAATTTGATCGCTGAAAATTACAAGTGGTTGGAATATTATAAAATCAGTGCAAAAGGAAAATGGTACACTTCATTTACGGATAAATTGGTATTGATGACCAATGCAGAAATGGGATATTTAGGATATTACAACTCTAAAGTTGGATTATCTCCTTTTGAAAGATATTATGTTGGTGGAGATGGAATTGCTATTTTTCAATTAGATGGTAGAGAAGTAATAGGTTTAAGAGGATATGAAAACAATAGACTTTCTTCTGCTGAAGGAGGCTCTATTTATAATAAATTTCAATTAGAATTACGTTATTCAATTACTGATGCGCCATCTGCTTCCATTTATACATTAGGATTTTTAGAAGCTGGTAATTCTTATGACAATTTTAAGACATTTAATCCGTTTGAGTTAAAACGTTCAGCTGGATTAGGAATCAGGATATTTATGCCTGCTTTCGGGTTATTAGGAATCGACTTTGCACACGGGTTTGATCCTTTGCCTGGATTTACAGAAAAATCTGGTTGGCAAACACATTTTATTATTGGAAGACAATTCTAAGAAAATTGTACATTTGTAAATGCATCTATTTTTTTGGCATGGTTTTTTCTAAATACATTTTACAAATGAAAAAAATATTTTTATTCGTCGTTCTTTTATTTAGTGTATCCAATTTTTGGTCACAAAGAAATCAGTTAATTGCTTATATAGATATGGAATATATTCTAGAAAATGTTCCTGAATATCTTAAAGCACAAAACACGTTAGATGCAAAAGTTGCTAAATGGAAATCAAACCTAGACCAACAAGCACGTCATATAGAGGTTATGAAAACCGATTTGGCAAACGAAAAAGCAATTTTAACAAAAGATTTAATTGAAGAGAAAGAGGAGGAAATTACCTTAAAACAAGAAGAATTAAGAAGACTTGAATCGTTATATTTTGGTCCAACTGGCGATTTGTTTTTGATGCGTAAACAATTGGTAAAACCAATTCAAGATCAAGTTTACAATGCCATTCAAAGCATTGCAAGTAGAAAAAATTATGATTTTGTTTTTGAAAAATCTAGTGATTTGGTAATGCTATATTCCAATAAAAAATACGATATTAGCGACCTCGTTTTAGCAACCATTGACAGGACACGATTGTCTGAGGAAAAAAAGGAGCAACGAAATAAAAAAAATGAGAAAGATCCTTTATTAGACAATGATATCTCTGAAAAACAGCAGCAGTTAATTGACAAAAAAGAAGAATTAATTACTGAAAAAAAAGAGGAACAAGTTAAAAAAGAGGAAGAGAAAAAAGCATTAGTTGATGCTAAAAAGAAAGAAATAGAAGATAAAAAAGAAGCATTAGCGAAAAAAAGAGAAGAACAACGTAAAATTCTGAGAGAAAAACAAGAAGCGCTAAAAAAGAAAAAGGAGGAAGAAAAAAAGAAGAAAAATCAAGAATAATTATTAAACTAAAACAAGAATGAGAAATTTTAAAACGTTACTATTAATTGCTGTATTTACTTTAGGATTGGGTGGTGTTGCAAATGCACAAAAATTCGGTCATATTGACTTTGAAAAATTAGTAGCTGAAATGCCATCAACTACAAAATTAAAGGCGGACATTGAAAAATTAGGAAAAACCTATCAAGATGAAATTGAAGGAATGGGCAAAAAGTTAGAAGCAAAAGTAAAAAAATACCAAGCTGAACAAAATGCACAAACTAAAGAAATCAATGAATCTAGAGCTTTAGAAGTACAGCAAGAAAATCAAAGATATGAGCAATTAAGACAAACTGCTTATCAAGAGATGCAAAAAAAACAAGCTGAAGGCTTAAACCCAATCATTGAAAAAGCTCAAAAAGCGATTGAAGATGTTGCTGCTGCAAAAGGTATTGTATATGTTTTTGATTCATCAGTAGGAAAAGGTTTGCTAGTTTCTAAAGGCGAAGATTTATTCAATGCTGTAAAAGCAAAATTAGGATTCTAAAAAATCATTTTTTATAAACCCATAAAAACCTACTTTATTAAGTAGGTTTTTTTATTTTTACAACATGGTGCAATCTGCAAATTTTCCTATCGGTATTTTTGATTCTGGAGTGGGTGGAACTTCCATCTGGAAAGAAATTGTAACCTTATTGCCCAATGAAAACACCATTTATTTGGCAGATAGTAAAAACGCACCATATGGAGAAAAATCCAAAGACGAAATCATTGAGCTTTCTATAAAAAATACCAAGTTTTTACTAAATCAAAACTGTAAAATTATTGTGGTTGCCTGCAATACAGCAACCACAAACGCTATTAAAACTTTACGACAAAAGTATGATATTCCATTTATTGGTATTGAACCAGCCATAAAACCTGCTGCACTTTCTACAAAAACCAATGTTGTGGGAATTTTAGCCACCAAAGGAACTTTAAATAGTGAGCTTTTTGAATCAACGTCTAGCCTTTTTAAAGAAAAAATTACCATCATAGAAACTATTGGAAAAGGTTTGGTTGATTTGATTGAAAATGGAGAAATCAACTCACCAGAAATGTCAAAATTGTTAGCAACTTACTTACAACCAATGTTGGAACAAAACGTGGATTGTTTGGTATTAGGCTGTACACATTATCCCTATTTAATTCCTCAAATACGAAAAATTGTGGGTAATAAAATGCAGATTATTGATTCTGGTTTGGCAGTTGCCAAACAAACCAAAGCTATTTTAGAAAAAAATAATTTATTGCAAGTAAATATGCAAAAAGGAAAACATCAATTATTTTCGAATAGTACTATACAAGTTTTAGAAATGCTTGTTGGAAACCAAATAGCACTTACGGAAATCAAAAAAAGAGATTTTTAAAACCCTCCAAAAGCAGAATTGATATTTGGACAAGCTGCAGCTCTTTGTTCTCTCGTCCACAAATTTACACCCACAGAAACTTGATGAAACCCAGAATTAGTCAAAACAGTTTCGTTCATTTGATTGGTATATGTGTAAGAAAACATCCAGTTTTGATAATTGATTCCAACAATTGGTGACACATAACGTGCATTTTGAATGGCATCTGCATCAAAACTTTGTCTGTAAGAAAGTGCTGCCCAAAGTTGTGTTTGCGAAAAAGTTTTGTAAGCTTTGATATTGATATCAGCAATTCTTTGTTCTGTGCCTTCTCTGAATTGCATCATGATGGAAGGCTCAAATTGCACAAAAAGTTCTTCACCAAAATAATATCCAGCAGAAAAAATATAATTTCTCAAATCCAAGGGCTCTTGAATATTCAAATTATTTTTGGCTGTCAATAACAAATTTTTTACAGTAAAATAAGAAGAAAATCCTCCTAAATGATAAGCCACACTGAAATCTGCGTTATAATAACTAGTACTTTCTATGATGGCCGCAATCGCTCTATCGCCCGTAAAAGTTCTTTGATCAGATTGATTTTGTACGTATGTAAATGCCAGTCCAAATGACAATTGATTGAACAATCTGCCATCACTCATAGGCAAATGATATGCATATGTTCCTTGAAAACCTAATTGAGAATGAAATCCGTTTTTATCATTGAACATAACCAATCCATATCCTGCATTTGAATATTCACCAAATCGTGAATGAAAACTTACTGTTTGAAGTGCAGGAGCATTTGGAATTCCTGCCCATTGTTGTCTTGCTGTAAATCGCAGTTTGCTCGAATTTCCAATGCCTGCAGCAGAAGGATGTAATAAAAATACATTATCTGATAAATAATCTTGGTAAATGGGCAATGTTTCTTGTGAAAAACTTTTTATCGATAAAAGCGACAAAAAAAAGAAACAGCATGCGTAGTAAGTGAATCTCATTAAAAAACGGTTGTTTTAAGTTTTCAAATATATTGCTTTTAAAAGAATAATTACTTTTTATATAAAAGTTTTAACAGTTTTAGAGGTTTTAAAGTAAAAATAAAGTGCTGATAATCATTAAAAATTGAAATAAAATTAATATTTAAATTATTTAAAAAAATGATTGTCAAAAATATAGAAATGACAATTAATATTTCAATTCCAAAAATTGTTTAATTAAACTATTTTAAGAAACTTTGATGATAATAGAAATCCTTTTATTTTCTTTGTAAAACAATATGAAAATACAACGCATCGCATATTTATCTTTGGGAACCAATCTTGGAGATAAAACTGAAAATTTACAAAATGCTATAGAAAGTATTGCCGAAAAAGTAGGCGATATTCGTAAGATTTCAAGCGTATATCAAACTGCTTCTTGGGGTTTTGAGAGCGAAGATTTTTATAATTGTTGTGTGGAAGTTTCTACCTATCATGCACCCGAAAAATTATTGTCAATTTTGCTTCAAATTGAATCTAATTTGGGAAGAAAAAGAGTGGATTCTACAACTTATCTAGATAGAAATATTGATATTGATGTGTTGTTATTTGATGATGAAATCATCTTTTCAAAAACACTCACTGTACCTCATCCAAAAATGTTGTTACGGAAATTTGTATTGGTTCCTTTAGTAGAAATTGCGCCTGTATTTTTTCATCCTATAGAAAAAAAACAACTAACTTTTTGTTTGCAACATTGTGAGGATTCCTCTGAAATTATACAAACTTCTATTGAACTAAAGCGCCCAATTCCAATAGTTGAAAAGTATAATTATATTGCTATTGAAGGAAATATTGGTGCAGGAAAAACATCCTTGGCAAAAATGATGTCTGATGAATTCAATGCGAAAATTATTCTTGAACGATTTGCTGACAATGCATTTTTACCCAAATTTTACGAAGACAAAGAACGTTTTGCATTTCCTCTGGAAATGAGTTTTTTGGCTGACAGATATCAACAATTGAGTGATGATTTGGCGCAATTAGACTTGTTTAAAAACCTGATTGTATCTGATTATTATATTTTTAAATCATTGATTTTTGCACAAATCACGCTTCAAAAAGAAGAATATATCCTTTATAGAAAAATGTTTGACATTATGTATAAAGAAATTACAAAACCTGATTTGTATGTGTATTTGTATCAAAACACGAATAGATTATTGCAAAATATCAAAAAAAGAGGGAGGGATTATGAACAAAATATTGAAGAAACATATCTGCAAAAAATTCATGATGGATACAAGAATTTTATCAATACACAACAAGAGCTAAATGTGCTTGTTATTGATGTTTCTGAAATTGATTTTGTAAATGAACCCGATGATTATCAGACGATTATCAACAAAATTAAAAAGGCTTAATTTCCCTTTTTCAAATCCAATTTCTCAGCAAAATATTCGCAAAAATCACGCATAGTTTCACTCATTTTTAAATCGTTTGTAGCGCGTTCATAGGTATCTGCCATAGAAACCAAGGTTTGATGATAAAACTGTTTCATCTCATCAATAGGCATATCTTTCGTCCATAAATCCATGCGCAACGTATCTTTTTGTTTGTGATCCCACACAGAAATCATCACTGCTTTTGACGCTTCATTTTCAATTCCACCATCTTTTGCTGTCCAAGACATGCTTTCAGGAATTTTGTTTTCATCTAAATTAATGTGAAAAATTACTTCTGAATTGTGTGTAATTGCCATTATTTTTTAGGTTTATATTTTGACTGATTAAATAATTCTGTTTCGTCTTTTTTCAAAAATTCCTGCAAATATACATCATTATGTTTCAAATATGATTGCACGATTTTCCATCCCATCCAAACGCCAATTTTTCCAGGTGATAAATTGTCTTGTTCCATATAAAATTTTGAAAATGGCGCATTTTCTAAAAATCGTTTGTTGAGATTGGTTTCTGTGCTAAAAAGTAATTTATTCTCCATAAAGTATGCCCAAATCTCAGCTTCATTTTCAACAGCCCATTGCCATTTTTCTTGAGAATATCCCATTTTTTCACTTTCGGAAACAGCAGGTAAATACCAATCCAACAAAGCCATTTTTTTTCCTTCATAAATCATTTTCCCCATAAAACTGCGATTGTTTGATGCGGGAATTTGTTGGTCAATAATATGTTCTGCAACTGCTACAATCAAATGTTCTTTGGTGTTGTTTTCTGAGATATACTTTGGAAAATCCGCATAAAATGGATGTTCTTTTCCGAGAAAAACATCCAAAGAAATCAGTAACAAACTATCTGCATAAATAACTCGACTTTCATAATCAATATTTGATTGAATCGTAACTACATTTGGTGCTTTGAAAGTTGGATTGTAATACTTTATATGTTTGAAAAGTGACGTCAACTGAGTTTCTACATCCGAAAAATCTTTGTAAACTTTTTGAGTTTCAACAAACAATTCTTGCTCTTGAGAATCTGCAATTTTTGCCAATGAAATGCTATCAGAAAACGCCTCAGGAAATAAATAAGGATAGGTTGCTTTTAGTTTTGGCAAACTTTCCCTATCTGCATTGTAAAAATCAACCTCAAAACGACTAATTGAAAAGTCAATATCGATATTGGAAACATCAACTTTTGATTTGTTTTCATTTGCACATGAAAAAAACGCGAATAAAACCAACAAAATCACTGCATAAAATCTCATATTCTTTGTATCTTAGTCTTTTAAAAATAAAACGATAAAATTACAAAATTAGTTTGTCAATGAACACAGAAAAAGTAGCAGCGCATATTATAAATTGGTTAGAAAATTATGCGAAAAACGGGAAATTGAATGGATTTGTAATAGGAGTTTCTGGTGGAATTGATTCTGCAGTTACCTCAACATTATGTGCCAAAACAGGATTGCCAACTTTATGCTTAGAAATGCCCATTCATCAAGCAGAGAGTCAAGTAAACAGAGCAAAAAATCATATTGATTGGTTAGAAAAAAACTTCGAAAATGTTTCCAGAATTACCGTAAATCTAACTCCCGTTTTTGATAGTTTGATAGCTGCTTTGCCTAAAGTTGAGGATGAAGAAAGTCGATTTATGTCATTAGCAAATACTAGAGCTCGGTTGAGAATGACAACTTTGTACTATTTTGCTGCTTTACATGGATATTTAGTGGCAGGAACAGGAAATAAAGTAGAAGATTTTGGTGTAGGATTTTACACAAAATATGGTGACGGAGGTGTAGATTTGAGTCCTATTGCAGATTTAATGAAATCTGAAGTATATAAAATTGCAACCTTTTTTGGGGTAAATCAAGATATCATAAAAGCTGCACCAACAGACGGTTTGTGGGGAGATGACAGAACAGATGAAGACCAAATTGGTGCTTCCTATGACGAATTGGAATGGGCAATGAATATGCAAGAATTAGGAAAAACTGCAACTGATTTTTCTGGAAGAGAAAGAACAGTTTTTTCAATTTACATTCGTTTGAATACCATAAATCAGCACAAAATGCAGCCAATTCCGGTTTGTAAAATTCCTAAAGAGTTGAAATAAGTAAAAAAAGCCTTCATCAATTACGAAGGCATTTTTTTTACAGTAAATTTGCGGCAATCATCAATCTTCTGATTCGAAGATGTGCTCTTCTTCTAGAGCCATTTGTGATTTCAAATGGTAATAAAATGTACAATTGGATGATTTTCAAAATTTGTAATAGTTTTTTCATAACTTGTAGATATTTCTTTTTCTTGGGACAAAACTAATAAAAAAGATTTTAAATCAGCAAAAATTTACACAGGAAAAACACCCTTTTTTGAATTACTTCATGAAAAATTGATGAAATTTGAGCTCAATAATTTGCTATATTATGAATATTATCAAGGCTTTACAGCGTTTTAAAGAAATTTTATTTTTGTTAATAAAATCTTAAAGAAATTTTTAAACTACCCTATTTAATTTCTCAGAAAGACGAATTCTCAAAGAATTATAATTCATAATTTCTTCTATTTCTTCCTTTGAATACTCTTTTTCTTTAAGCATTTTCTTTTCTATTAATTTTTTAATTAAAATTCTTCTCAAATTAAAAATTGCATCATTTACTGATTTTTCGATATCTACATTTTTAATAAAAATATTTTTCCTTTCCCAATTACTTAATGGATATTCATCTTCTTCAAATAATATGGATGTTACTGTTGATGAAATATTTGAATTCAAGTTATTTGTTAACTTTTCTATTTCTATTTTTTGAGATTGATTTAAAGGATAAATAATTTCTGAATAAATTTGTTGAAAAATTGAATTTGTAAACTCAATTTCATCACTTTGAAGCTGTAAAAAAATTTCTCTAGATACTTTATTCAAATATTTTTTAATTGTTTTTATTTCCTTACCATTCTCATCGAAATGAATAATTTCATCCATAAAATCAATCTCTTCATTTCCGAAGATTAATAAATTTTTAATTATTTCTCTTTCATATTTATTTTGCTCATCTATTTCCTCTAATTGAATATCTTGCCTTTTAACAACTTCAAAGGTTTTTTTCTCTTCTTGATGTTGTTTTGCATCTTCCGTTTTATTTTTAGAAATCAATTGTGCTAATTCACTGAACAAAATTCGTTCTGAAATTTCCATAATTCGCGAACATTCTTGTACATACACTTCACGTTGAATCGCATCAGGAATTTTGGAAATACTAGTAACAATATCTCTAATCAATCCAGCTTTTTTTACAGGATCATTTTGAGTATCTTCTACTAATAGTGATACTTTAAAATTGATAAAATCCTGAGCTGCAGCCTCTAAAAATTCTTTTAATTCAGCATCAGAATGTGATTTGGCAAAACTATCAGGATCTTCACCTTCAGGAAATTGTACCACTTTTACGTTCATTCCTTGCTCTAAAATCAAATCAATTCCACGAATAGAAGCTCTAATTCCTGCTGCATCACCATCAAAAAGTACGGTTATATTTTTGGTCAATCTGCTTATCAATCGAATTTGGTCAGGAGTCAAAGCTGTCCCAGAAGAAGCTACTACATTTTCAATTCCTGATTGATGAAAAGAAATTACATCCGTATATCCTTCTACCAAAAAACAATTGTCTTGCTTTGCAATTTCTTTTTTTGCTTGATAAAGTCCATACAAAATTTTGCTTTTGTGGTAAATATCACTTTCTGGAGAATTGAGATATTTTGCTGCTTTTTTATCATTCGTCAAAATTCGACCTCCAAAACCCAAAATTCTTCCAGACATAGAGTGAATTGGAAACATCACTCGTCCTTTGAATCGGTCAAATTGTTTGTTGTCTTTTACGATGGTAAGTCCTGTAGATTCTAGATATTTTAATTGATATCCTTTAGAAATTGCGGCATTTGTAAAATGATCCCATTCATCCAAACAGTATCCTAAATCAAACTTTTTGATGGTCTCATCACGAAAACCACGCTCTTTGAAATAACTCAACCCAATGGCTTTCCCTTGATTGGAAGTTAGCATGGTATTGTGAAAAAAATCTTTGGCAAAATTGGATACCAAAAACATGCTTTCACGTTCGTTTATTTGCTCTTTTTCTTGATTAGTCTGCGCAGTTTCTTCAATCTCTATGTTGTATTTTTTTGCCAACCATTTTAAGGCTTCAGGATAGGTATAATGTTCATGTTCCATTAAAAAAGAAATGGCATTTCCTCCTTTTCCTGTAGAAAAATCTTTCCAGATTTGTTTTACTGGAGAAACCATAAACGAGGGTGATTTTTCATCCGTAAATGGACTCAAACCTTTGAAGTTACTTCCCGCTTTTTTAAGCTGCACAAATTCTCCAATAACTTCTTCTACTCTGGCTGCTTCAAAAACTCGGTCTATGGTACTTCTAGAAATCATAAATTGTGTTACCTAAAATTGGAAAACAAATATAGGAATTCAAAAACTTGTTTTTATGGTTCTGTAAAATTTAAAACCTCATTAAAATAATTTTAATGAGGTTTTGAATATTGAATTTTAAACTTTGAATTGGTTTATGATGCTGCTCTTAATTTTTTCAAAGTTGCATTTGATAATTTTGATTCTGCATACTCTTTTGTTACATGAAATTCTTTTTCATCAGAACTTGGTAAATCAAACATAGCATCTGTAAAGATAGCTTCGCATAGAGAACGCAATCCTCTTGCGCCTAATTTATAAGTTATTGCTTTGTCTACAATAAAATTTAAGGCTTCTTCAGCAATCGTGAAATTCACATCATCCATTGCAAATAATTTTGCATACTGTTTGATTATGGAATTTTTTGGTTCGGTCAAAATAGCGCGCAAAGCTGTTGAATCTAGAGGATTCATATATGTTAAAACAGGCAAACGCCCTATGATTTCAGGAATCAATCCAAACGATTTTAAATCGGAAGGAGTAATATATTTCAATAAATTTTCGTGATCAATTCCAGCTTCATCCAAAGAGGCACTAAAACCAACTGCTTGCATGTTTAAACGTTTGCTGATGTTTCTTTCAATTCCGGAAAATGCTCCACCTGCAATGAATAAAATATTTTTAGTATTGACTTCTGTAAATTTTTGCTCTGGATGTTTTCTTCCACCTTGAGGAGCTACATTTACCACAGTTCCTTCTAAAAGTTTCAGCAACGCTTGTTGCACACCTTCGCCAGAAACATCTCTTGTAATGGAAGGATTGTCTCCTTTTCTGGCTATTTTATCAATTTCATCGATAAAAACAATTCCTTTTTCAGCTTTTGAAACATCATAATCTGCTGCTTGTAACAATCTGCTAAGAATACTTTCTACATCTTCTCCCACATAACCTGCTTGCGTTAATACAGTTGCATCAACAATAGAAAATGGAACGTTCAGCATTCTTGCAATTGTTTTTGCTATCAGGGTTTTTCCTGTACCAGTTTCACCTACTAAAATGATGTTGCTTTTTTCAATTTCTACATCATCATTGGTATTTTTTTGCAATAATCTTTTGTAATGATTATAGACAGCCACTGACATTGCACGTTTTGTTTCATCTTGACCAATGATATATTGATCTAGAAATTGTTTGATTTCTTGCGGTTTTTTAACAGTAAGTGTCTTTGAAAGTTTGCTTTTTTTGGATTGTAAAATTTCTTCTTTCACAATTCCATGAGCTTGCTCAATACATTGATCGCAGATATGAGCATCCATTCCTGCAATTAATAAATCTGTTTCCGATTTTTTTCGTCCACAAAATGAACATTCTAAATTATCGTCTTTTGCCATTTTATTAGCTATTTGCTTATAGCATTTGGCTATAAGCTATTTATTACATTTTTCTTTCAAGAACCTCATCAATCATTCCATATTCTCTTGCCTCATAGGATTTCATCCAATAATCTCTATCAGAATCTTTCTGAATTTTATCAAAAGACTGTCCTGAGTGAAATGAAATAATTGAATACAATTCATCTCTTAATTTGATGGTTTCTTTGATGGTAATTTCCATGTCAGAAACTTGCCCTTGAGTACCACTCATTGGTTGGTGAATCATCACTCTTGAATGTGGCAACGCAGAACGTTTTCCTTTAGCTCCTGCACACATTAAAACTGCGCCCATTGAAGCAGCCATTCCTGTACAAATCGTTGCTACATCTGGTTTTATGAATTGCATAGTATCGTAAATTCCCAAACCTGCATAGACACCTCCACCTGGCGAATTGATATAAATTGAAATGTCTTTACTAGCGTCCACACTTTCTAAAAACAGTAATTGTGCCTGAACAACATTGGCAATTTGGTCATTGATTCCTGTTCCTAAAAAGATAATTCTATCCATCATTAAACGCGAAAAAACATCCATTTGAGTGATGTTCATTTGACGTTCTTCCATGATATAAGGAGTTAAACTACTTGTAATTTGGGTATAATAAGTGCTACTTATTCCATGTTCTTTGGTAGCGTATTTTTCAAATTCTTTTCCGAAATCCATTATTGTAAAGTATTATTAATTAATCTGTAAAGATACAAACTATTCTTTTTATGTACTATTTTGAAAATAAATAAAAAAAACCTGAATTTGGGAATTCAGGTCTTTATGATTTATACCTACAAGGTTTTTAATCCCGAGATTTCGGGATTGTAGGATTTTTGAAACTTTTTAATGATGCATTTCTTTGATAAAATCTTCGTACCCAATTTCTTTGGTTTCAAAAGTCATGTTTTCTTTGTAGAAAGCTAATAACTTTTGACTGATTAATTGCGATTGCAATTTTTGAGCTTCTTCTTTATTTTGCAAAATTCTTCCTGCAATATCTTCCAATTCTTTTTCTTCTGGATTCAAGTTTCCAAATTGAGCCATTTGCATTCTGATAAATCCTTTTGCATAGTCAACCAAATCAGTATAAGAAACACTGATATTGTTGTCTTTTAAGATTTTTCCTTCAATCAATTGATAACGCAATCCTTTTTCAGATTTGTTATATTCTTCAATGGCTTCTTCTATTGTAAGTGGTTTTTCTCCTGCAGTTTGCAACCATTTTTGTAAAAATGATGCTGGCAAAACAAATGTAGTATTGTCGATTAAATATTCAATGACATCATTTAAAAACTGCTGATCAGATTGTTGTTGAAACTGTTTTTCAGCATCTTCTTTTATTTTTTCTCTCAATTCTGTGGCAGTTGTTACACTTCCATCAGCAAATAATTTATCAAACAATTCTTGGTCTAAATCAGCCAATTCCGTTTTGGTAATATTTTCAATTGTTGCCTCAACTGTAATTTCTAATCCATGAACAATATCATGAGAAACACCCAATAAATGCTGTAATCTGTGAACATCTTCAAACAAATCTTTAGTCTCTAAAGAAACAACATCTCCTAATGTCGCGCCAATCAAACTATTTTTTTGACTTTTCAATTCGCTAATTCTGAAAGTCGATTTTTTGTTGATTTCATTTTCTTCATTTACAAAAGTAGCTGTTACGTTTGCTTCTTCAGTAATTTCATCTAAAGAACTCATTTTGCCATAACGTGCTTGAATATTTTGAACTTCTTCATCAATCAAAGAATCTGTTGCAATGATTTTTTTCATTACAACATTGTTTTTTGCTTTTAAATTGATGTCAAATTGTGGTGCTAAACCTAATTCAAATTCAAAAGAAAAAGTAGGTGCATCCCAATTAAAATCGTCTTTGATTCTTGGTAATGGGTTTCCTAAAATGTCTAATTTTTCTTCGATGATAAATTTATTTAGCGCAGTTTGAAGCAATTTGTTTACCTCATCAATCATCACTGATTTCCCATATTGCTTTTTTACAAGTCCCATAGGCACTTGTCCTTTTCTAAATCCTGGAATGTTGGCTTTTTTACGGTAATCTATCAACATTTTATCAACTTTTTCTTGATAATCTTCGGCAACAATATCCACTTTTACAACTGCATTTAAAGCATCTAAATTTTCTTTTGTAATATTCATTCGTTCTATTTCTCTAGTTCTTAAAAAATCGAGTGCAAAATTAATCATTTTTATTGATGCAACAAAGGTTTACATAATTCAATTTCAGTTGCATATATTTTTGATTGATTCATAAAAAATGAACAGAATTCTATGGAGGCAGTTTTAAATAAATTAAAAAAAATACTTAATTTTGCGAAACTTTTATCCTTTACTTAAAAAGGATTGATTAAAAAGCAACCAAAAATGCAGTACAAAAGAATCCTTTTAAAATTGAGCGGTGAAGCCTTAATGGGTGATCGCAATTACGGAATTGACCCAAAACGTCTTTCAGAATACGCAAAAGAAATCAAAGAAGTTGTTGATAAAGGCATTGAAGTTGCCATTGTTATTGGAGGAGGAAATATTTTTAGAGGTGTTGCTGGTGCAAGTAATGGAATGGATCGTGTGCAAGGAGATCACATGGGAATGTTAGCAACTTGTATCAATGGTTTGGCATTGCAAAGTGCGTTAGAAGCTGAAAATGTGTTCACTAGATTGCAAACTGCCCTTGAAATCAAAGAAGTTGCTGAACCTTACATTCGTAGAAAAGCCATCAGACATTTAGAAAAAGGTCGTGTGGTTATTTTTGGTGCAGGAACAGGAAACCCATATTTCACAACGGATACAGCAGCTGTTTTAAGAGCGATAGAAATAGATGCTGATGCGATTTTGAAAGGTACAAGAGTGGATGGTGTCTATGATGCAGATCCTGAAAAGTTTAAAAATGCCATTAAATTTGAAAATATCACTTTCAAAGATGTAATTGAAAAAGGGCTCAAAGTTATGGACATGACTGCATTTACATTGAGCGAAGAAAACAACTTACCTATTATCATTTTTGACATGAATAAAACAGGAAACTTGTTAAAGTTGGTTTCTGGAGAAAAAATTGGAACATTGATAAATATTTAAGCAAAACCATTTAGTGCAATAAGAACAACATTAATTTTTTAAAAATAGTTGATTATTTAACCACATAGAAACATAGAAAAAGATAGAAATAGCCCAATTACTAATTTTCATATACTTATGATTAACTAAAATTGAGTGAAACGCCTTTAAAACATGCATAAAACTATGTCTCTGTGTGGTTAAAAAATATTAAACATTAAATGACTAACAATAATTTTTAAAGTTTAAGAAATAATGAACGAGGAAGTAGATTTTATACTAGATACTGCAAAAGAAGCCATGGACAGTGCTATTGCACATTTGGAAAAAGAATTTCGTGCCATCAGAGCTGGAAAAGCAACTCCTGCAATGTTAGGAACTGTTTTAGTTGACTATTATGGTTCACAAACACCTTTATCGCAAGTTGCCAATGTAAGCACACCTGATCCAAGAACATTAACGATTCAACCTTGGGAAAAAAACATGCTTCAAGTAATTGAAAAAGCAATTCAGTTAGCAAACTTGGGTTTCAATCCTATGAATAATGGAGACGTTATCATGATAAACGTTCCACCATTAACGGAAGAACGAAGAGTTGGATTGGCAAAACAAGCAAAAGCAGAAGCAGAACATGCAAAAGTTGGTATCAGAAATGCTAGAAAAGATGCTAATAACGACATCAAAAAATTAGATGTTTCTGAAGATTTAAAAAAAATTGCGGAAGATGATGTTCAAAAATTGACAGATGCTTACGTAAAAAAAATTGACGATATTTTGGTTGTAAAAGAAAAAGAAATCATGACCGTTTAATTTTTTCGATATACAAAAGTTTTGAGAGAGTGTTTTTTTTAACACTCTTTTTTGTTTTTAATCGCAAAGACAATTGGTTACCTTTGCACAAATTTTTTTAAATGAATTTCTGGACAAAAGTTGCTAGTATCATTTTAAGAAACCGCTACTTGGTTTTATTGATTATTGCAATCATTACTGGTTTACTAGCATCGCAAATAAAGTATATGAAATTTTCATATACAGAAGCCAATTTACTTCCTGAAAACCACGAAGTCAACATTGAATACAATAAATTCCTAGAAATTTTTGGCGAAGAAGGCAATTTAGTCATTCTGGGAATCAAAGATTCTAGTGTTTTTTCTCCCAAAAAATTCAATGCTTGGAATCATTTGATTGATAATTTTGAAGATTTAGCAGAAGTTGATTTCACTCTTTCTATTGCCGATGTTCAAAAATTAAAAGCGGATAGAAGCAATCGTAAATTTGTTTTAGAACCTTTATTTGATGAAGACCCAAAAACAGTTGAAGAAGTTTTAGCCATCAAAAAACAGCTTTTTGAAAAACTGCCTTTTTATGACAATTTACTTTTTAATAAAAAAACGGGTACTTTACAAACAGCTATTTACATCAAAAAAGAATTGGTAAATACAGCCAGCAGGAGAGATTTTATCTTTAATAAATTGATTCCTGTTGTTGAAAAATTTGAAAAAGAACACCATGTTGACGTCCGGATTTCAGGAATGCCCTATATCAGAACCTTAAATTCTCAAAACATTCAAGACGAAATTTTATTGTTTGTTTTAGGAGCTTTACTCATCACTGCTGTTATTTTCTTTTTCTTTTTTAGATCATTCAGAGCAACATTTATTACGCTTTTAGTCGTATTGATCGGCGTTACTTGGGCTTTTGGATTTATTGGTTGGTTTCGATATGAAGTAACGGTTTTGTCTGCATTAATTCCACCTTTGATTATCGTAATTGGTGTTCCAAATGCGGTTTTCCTCATTAATAAATACCAACAGGAAATCAAAAAACATGGGAATCAAGCAAAATCTTTGCAACGAGTAATTACCAAAATTGGGAATGCAACGTTGATGACCAACATCACAACTGCTTCTGGTTTTGCCACTTTTGTCTTTGTAAAAAGTGACTTATTGCGTGAATTTGGGATTTTAGCCTCTATCAATATCATCAGTATTTTTATTTTGGCATTGTTGTTAATCCCAATTATTTACAGTTTTATGCCACTTCCCAAAAAGAAACATTTGAATCATTTGGAGCGAAAATGGATTGAAAATGTAGTGGATTGGATGGAAAAAACGGTAAGAGATTTTCGAATTGGAATCTATTTTACGGCTGTCATCGCCATTATTATTGGAATTATTGGCGTTTATCAAATTCGTGTTTCAGGAAGTTTGATTGAAGACATGCCAAAAAGTATGGGGTTTTATAAAGACATCAAGTTTTTTGAAAATGAATTTGGGGGAATCATGCCTTTGGAAATTTTGATTGATACCAAAAAGGAAAAAGGAGTTATGAACTTATCCACCTTGAAAAAGATGGAAAAAATAAATGAGACTATTGAAACTTTTCCTGAGTTATCAAAACCAATTTCTGTTGTGAATTTGGTAAAATATTCCAAACAAGCCTATTATTTAGGAAACCCAAAATATTACCAATTACCCACATCTCAAGAACAAAATTACATTTTTGCATATAGTAAAAACTCGAGTAATGATACAGGAATGCTGAAAAGTTTTGTTGATTCTACTGGGCGTTATGCACGAATAACTACCTTTATGAAAGATATTGGTACTGACAAAATGGATGACATTCAAGAGCGAATCCAAACTGTTATTGACAAAGAATTTGATAAGGAAAAATATTCTGTTAGCTTAACTGGAAAAGCATTGGTGTTCATCAAAGGAACCAATTATTTGATTACCAATTTAGTGTTATCATTAGCGTTAGCCATTGTTTTAATTTCCATTTTTATGGCGTGGATGTTTCGTTCACCGCAAATGATTTTGATTTCATTGTTGCCTAATATTTTACCTTTATTAATCACAGCAGGCTTAATGGGCTTTTTTGATATTCCTATAAAACCGTCAACTATATTGGTGTTTAGCATTGCTTTTGGGATTTCTGTGGATGATACCATTCACTTTTTGGCTAAATATCGACAAGAATTGATTGCCCATAATTGGCGTATAAAACCTTCTGTTTTTGCAGCTTTGCGTGAAACTGGAGTGAGTATGTTTTACACTTCTATTGTGCTGTTTTTTGGATTTTTAGTATTCACCTTATCAAGTTTTGGAGGCACCATTGCTTTGGGTGGTTTGGTTTCAGTAACATTATTGCTAGCCATGGTTTCCAATTTATTGTTATTGCCTTCCTTATTATTGACATTTGAGAAAAAAATAGCCAATAAAAAAATATTTAAAGAACCTGCTATGGAAATTATTCCAGCAGAGGATGAAAAAACAGATGAGTAGATTGATATCTAAATAAATAAAATTTGAACTTTTGTAATCGTTCACAAAAAAGTATCTTTACGCTCATTTCAGAAAAAGAATAGTTTACGTACATCAAATTGATAAAAAATGACAGAAAAGAGCGTTGTCGAAATTTTAAATTCGAATCTTATTTTACAAGAAATAGTCCTAAAAGGCTGGGTTAGAACTTTTAGAAGCAATCGTTTTATTGCATTGAATGATGGCTCAACCATCAAAAATATTCAATGTGTGATTGACTTTGAAACTACTCCTGAAGATACCTTGAAAAGAATTACCACTGGTGCAGCAATTGCTCTAAAAGGAACTGTCGTTGAAAGCCAGGGAAAAGGTCAAAGTGTA
The DNA here is from genome assembly GCF_015767435.1 of Polaribacter sp. BAL334. Taxonomy (GTDB): domain Bacteria; phylum Bacteroidota; class Bacteroidia; order Flavobacteriales; family Flavobacteriaceae; genus Polaribacter. Next base: position 65,663 of record NZ_JADWOV010000301.1, on the reverse strand, counting down.
GAAATTCAGGTTTCTGAAATCACTATTTTAGGCGATTCAAATCCTGAGGAATATCCTATTCAACCTAAAAAACATAGCTTCGAATTTTTAAGAGAAAATGCCCATTTGCGTACAAGAACCAATACGTTTGGAGCTGTGATGAGAGTTCGTTCAAAACTGTCATTTGCAGTTCATACCTATTTTCAAGAAAATGGTTTTAACTACGTAAACACCCCAATTATTACGGGTTCTGATGCAGAAGGTGCAGGAGAAATGTTTCGAGTAACTACGTTCCATGACAACAAATCTCCATTGACCGAAGATGGAAAAATCGATTATTCGAAAGACTTTTTTGGAAAAGAAACGAATTTAACGGTTTCTGGTCAATTAGAAGCGGAAGCATATGCCATGTCTTTAGGAAAAGCGTACACATTTGGACCCACTTTTCGTGCTGAAAATTCAAACACAACAAGACATTTGGCGGAATTTTGGATGATTGAACCTGAAGTTGCTTTTATGGATTTAGACGGAAATATGGATTTGGCAGAAGATTTTATCAAATCAGTAATTCAATATGCATTGAAACATTGCCAAGATGATTTGGAATTTCTAAATCAACGTTTGTTGGATGAAGACAAAACAAAACCAATGAACGAACGCAGTGAAATGAGTTTATTGGAGAAATTACATTTTGTGGTTGACAACAATTTCAAACGGGTTTCTTACACAGAAGCGGTTGATATTTTACGAAATTCAACGCCTAACAAAAAGAAAAAATTTCAATATCCAATCAATGAATGGGGTGCAGATTTGCAATCAGAACACGAACGTTTTTTGGTAGAAACTCATTTTAAATGTCCTGTGATTTTGTTTGATTATCCTGCAAATATCAAAGCATTTTACATGCGTTTGAATGATGATGGAAAAACAGTTAGAGCCATGGATGTATTATTTCCTGGTATTGGCGAAATTGTGGGAGGAAGCCAAAGAGAGGAACGATATGACGTTTTGGTATCCAAAATGAAAGCTTTGGGTATTGAAGAAAAAGAATTATGGTGGTATTTGGATTTGCGAAAATATGGAACTGCTGTTCACTCTGGTTTTGGATTAGGCTTTGAACGTTTGGTTCAATTTACCACAGGAATGAGTAATATTCGCGATGTAATTCCTTTTCCAAGAACACCTCAAAATGCAGAATTTTAACTAAAAAATAGAGCTGTAAAATCAATCGTCATTCTCACAAGAAGGACGATTTTTTTTTTGCTTTAATTCATATCTTTGTAATTATGTTAAAACAAGGCTTACAATTTAAACTTTTACAAAAATTATCTCCTCAACAAATTCAGTTGATGAAGTTGATTCAATTGCCTACACAAGCTTTTGAAGAGAGATTGAAACAAGAATTAGAGGAAAATCCTGCTCTCGATGATGGAAAAGAGGAATTGGAAAACATTGATGATGATCTTTCCAATGAGTATGATGACGATTTAGGCACTGAAAAAATCAATGCTGATGACATCAATATTGATGAATATTTGAGTGATGATGAAGTGCCAAGTTATAAAACTCAAGCAAATAATTATTCTCCAGATGACGAAGAAAAAAACATTCCTTATGAAGCTGGAATTAGTTTTCATCAGTCATTGAAAAATCAATTAAATACGTTTCGCTTGTCAGATGAAGAGTTTGTAATTGCTGAATATTTGGTAGGAAGCATTGATGATAGTGGCTATATCCGAAGAGAAATCGTAGACTTGGTTGATGATCTTGCTTTTTCTGCAAATGTGTTTACAACCGAAGAAAAAGTAGTTCAAATATTAACTTCTGTAGTGCATAATTTGGATCCAATTGGTATTGGTGCAAGAGATTTAAAAGAGTGTTTGGTGATTCAATTGAAAGGAAAAGAATCCACTAAAATTAGGACTTTAGCCATTGATATTTTAGAAAATGCGTTTGACCATTTTGTCAAAAAACATTACGAAAAACTGCAAGAAAAATATGGAATTACAGAGGAAGAATTGAAACTGATAAATACTGAAATTTCAAAATTAAATCCAAAACCCGGAAGTTCTTACTCAGGAAACAACAAATTTGCAGAGCAAATTGTACCTGATTTTTCTATTAAAATTGTAGATGGCGAATTGGAATTGACCCTAAATTCAAGAAATGCACCTGAATTGCATATTTCAAAAGAATATAGCAATATGATGAAAGGATATCAAGAAGCTACTACCAAAAGTCAGTCGCAAAAAGATGCTGTATTTTTCATCAAACAAAAATTAGACTCAGCAAAATGGTTTATAGACGCCATCAAACAGCGTCAACAAACCTTGTTATTGACCATGAATGCCATCATGCATTATCAATATGATTATTTTTTAACAGGCGATGAACGAAAGTTAAAACCAATGATTTTAAAGGATATTGCTGACCAAATTCAGATGGATATTTCTACAGTTTCTAGGGTTGCAAACAGCAAATATGTTTCTACACCTTATGGAACGAAATTAATCAAGGAATTCTTTTCAGAATCTATGAAAAATGATCAAGGAGAGGATGTTTCTACTAAAGAAATTAAAAATATTTTACAAACAGTTATCGCTGAAGAAAACAAAAAAAGACCTTTGACTGATGAAAAATTAGCTGAAATTTTGAAAGAAAAAGGATATCCAATTGCTAGAAGAACCATTGCAAAATATAGAGAGCAATTGGATTTACCTGTAGCACGTTTACGAAAAGAAATTTTGTGAAAATTCCTCAATTTATATCTGTTATTTTACATCCAATTGTCATTCCAACTGTTGGGTTGATGTTGTACTTTTTAGTATCGCCCATAAATTTTGAAACTAGTCAAAAATTAAGCGTTTTAAGTTTGGTGTTTGTAATCACCTACTTAATTCCATTACTTATTTTGGTGCTTTTTAAAAAATTTAAACTGATAGATTCATATAAAACTGAGACCATTCATGACAGAAAATTACCTGTTGCAATCATGATTGTAGTCTTTTATTTACTAGGAAATACGCTAAATTATATTCCAAATTTAAATGAAGTAGCCTTACTTTTTTACGCAACTTCATTAGGATTGATTCTAATTTATATGTTATTTTATTTTCAAATGAAAGCAAGTATTCACCTACTTTCATTTGGGATTTTTACAGGTTTTTTTATGGTATTAAGTACGATTCACAGCCAATCCTATTTGATGATCATTATACTTCATATACTGCTCTCAGGAATTGTAGCGTCTGCAAGATTGCATCTAAATGCCCACACACCAAAAGAAATTTACATTGGTTTTTTTATTGGACTTTTAGCACCAATTTTTACAAATATTCTTTTATAGAATATAAAATATCAATCCAAACTTTAAAATACTAGTATCTATAGATTCAGAGTTGATAGTGGCATTCTTAAAAATTGGAGTCAAATTGTAAAAAACATGAAGATTTATTACGTCATAACCTGCTGAAAAAGTGAAACCGTACTGAAGGTTATTATATGCTGAAACATTTTTATAGGAAAATTGAGTGCCATTTTCTTCAAATCTAAATGTATTTGAAAAATTGTATAAGAATTTTACTCCCGTGTAAATTCGCCAAAAATCATACTTTACAGCATTAGAAGTTCGCCAACGAATTTCCAGAGGAAAATCTAAATTATGAGACGTGAAAATATTAGAATTTACATTTATTGACTCACTAAATACTGTTGAATTATTTATTTCTTGAACTTTTAAATTGTGATTAAAATAATCATACCCATAACCTACTCCAATTGCGAAAGAAAAAGAGCCTTGTTTGTTTAAAATAAAATCTTTCAAAAATCCTGTGGATAGTCCAAAAGAAAAACCACTTTTGCTGATTACAGCTGGTTGTTGATAAAATTGCGCATACGAAATAGAAGCATAAATTTGATCATCAGCATATCTATCTCCTATTTGTAGTGAATCTTTCTGAGCAAACGAAACTGAGACAGAGAAAATAAAAAAAAGAAACAATAAAATTTTATTCATATCAAAAATAAAGGTGATGAAATATACAATTTTTTACCAGTAAAACACAAAAATATAGAACAAAAAAAAAGGGTAACTCTAATGAATTACCCTTTTTTTTATTTTAAAATATTTTAATTACTTGTTCCTTTTTGAGTTGAATAACTTACTTTCAAAGCATTTACATCTCTCAATTTCAATCGGATATCAGTAATAGTACCAACACTAGATTCTCTATCTGCTTTGATAGACGTTGTCATGAAAGGTATTTCAGCTTCGGAAACCTTTGTTCTTGCATTAATTATAAATGAAGGAACTTGATCCGCTGAAGCAATTTTGTCATTTAACTGAATTTTATTGTAACCAGCTCCTTTAGTTTCATCTTTCGCTTTTCCTACATAAATAGTACAAACTAAACTTTTGTGTTCCAATTTTTTAATTTCTGTAGCACTAGGAAGTCTTGGATTTTCAATTCTCAAATCAGTTTCTCTCATAGTTGTTGTAACCATGAAAAAGAACAATAACATGAAAACGATATCTGGCAAAGCTGCAGTATTCACAGCAGGCATTCCCTTCTTCTTTTTTCTAAACTTAGACATATTATTAAATTTTAAAATTAATTAGGATGTTGGTTCTGCATCAGAAATAATTTGAGGATACGCAGTCTTTATATATTCAACTTTTACTCTCAAATCTTCAACTCTGTCCTTCATTCCTGCATTCTTTTTTGCTTCGTCATAAGCTTTTTCCAATTCATCAAAAGTCATTTGATACTTTTGTTTAGCCAATCTATTTCTCAATTCAGTATAAGCTTTCAGTAATTCATTTTGAACTTGGATGTAAGTTCCGTATTCAGTACCTCTATCACTCTGAACAGATATAATCGCTTTATTTGGATGATCAGAAGAGCTATCACTTCTTTCACCTTGACAATAGTCACAAGCTTTTCCTGGAGAACCATCTTCACCTGCATTTCCAATACCTCCACCATTATCAATAAATTTTAAAGCTTCATCTTTCAAATCTTTGATATCCATTCTTTGATTTTCTACCAATAATTCATTGTTTCTATTGATAACAACAACAAAGATGTTTTTTTCTTTGATCATTGGTGGTATATAATCTTTTGGTGGCTTTTCTGATAACTTCTTAGAAATACCTGAATCTACATTCATTGTTGTGGTAACTAAGAAGAAAATCAATAACAGAAAAGCAATGTCCGCCATGGAACCTGCATTAATTTCTGGATTTTCTCTTCTTGCCATAGTTTATGATTTTATCAATCCTTTTACTAGATCCCAAACAAAAAATAAGCTCGCAATACCACCTAAAATGATACTATACCATATTCCTGCTCCTACCCATCTGTTTACTGAAGAACCTTCTTCTCCTCCTGGTTCAATACCTCCAGCAGCATTGTATACTGCATCGCTGTCTGCCAAGAAATAAGAAATCAACAATAATGCTGCCAAAACTCCTAAACCACCTAAAGTTTTCTTTAAGTTTTCTGGATTTCTAAACAAACTTAATAATGATAATCCAACAGCCACAACAATAGTTGCAATAAGCAACCAAGTTGAAAAATAAATCAAAGGGCTTATCACGCTATTTTGAATTGCTGCATCCGTTTCAATTGCTGCTGTATCTTCCATAAAAATTCTTATGAATAGAATACCACCAATTAAGGCAATACCAGCAATTAAAAGATTTAATATTTTAGTACTCTTCATAATGAATTTTTATTTTTTAAACTTTACTAATAAATCTACCAAAGAGATAGATGCATCTTCCATACTGTTCACAATACTATCGATTTTTGCAACGATGTAATTGTAAAAAATTTGAAGAATAATTGCTACAACAAGACCAAATACTGTTGTTAATAGGGCGATTTTAATACCACCCGCCACAACTGCAGGAGAAATATCATTCGCAACAGCAATGTCATTGAAGGCACCAATCATACCAATTACAGTACCCATGAAACCAAGCATAGGAGCCAATGCAATAAATAATGAAATCCAAGAAACATTTTTCTCTAATTGTCCCATTTGAACTCCACCATAAGCAACAACGGCTTTTTCAGCTTCTTCAACTCCTTCATCAACTCTGTCTAAACCTTGGTAAAAAATAGATGCAACAGGTCCTTTTGTATTTCTACAAACTTCTTTTCCAGCTTCAACACCACCAGAACTAAGAGCTTCATCTAATTCTGCTAATAATTTTTTAGTATTGGTTGTAGCCATGTTTAAATAAATAATTCTTTCAATGGCAATTGCTAATCCTAAAATTAACGATACTAATACAATTCCCATAAATCCTGGGCCACCATCAATAAAGTTTTGCTTTAATACTTGGTGAAACGTTTTTGCTTCTGTTACTGCTTCTTGAGCAAAAGTTGATTGTATAGCTCCAAAAAACATGAATCCTGTTACAGATAAGGCATTTACTACTTTTTTCATCTTGGTTATAAATTAATTTTAATAGTTAACGGGTTAAAGATATAAATTTTCAATTCAAAAACAGAAAATCTACAAAACTTTCTATCTTTTAAAAGTCTTTTTGAATTACTTCCTGCTTACAGTGGGGCAAGTAACAAAAAATGTTAGGCAAAAAAAAATTTTTTTACTCCTATTTATTGACAATTTACGAATTTTTTAAAAATTGTTTTCGAATTATCAATTTATGAGGATGTTATAGATTAATTTCAAGAAATTTCACCTCTTAACGGTTTTTCAAAAAAGTTTGTGAATTCTGAAAGTGAAAAATTTTCATTCAAAAGATACATTAATTTTGCAACTGCAGCTTCTGTAGTGATGTCTTTTCCACTCACAACTCCTATTTTTTTCAACGCAACACTTGTTTCATAATGTCCTTGATTTACATTTCCACCCAAACACTGAGTTACATTTACTATTCGGATATTATTTTCAATAGCTTCTTTTATCAAATTTACAAACCACGTTTCATTTGGCGCATTTCCTGAGCCAAATGTTTCCATGACCACTCCTTTTAAATGTTTAATATGTAAAATACTTTTTACAACATTTTCTGTAATTCCTGGAAAAATTTTCAAAATAACAATATCAGTTACTAATTCCTTTCGGACAATTAACGTTGAATTTTTAGTTGAATTCTTTAATAAGTAGTGCTCGTTGAATTTCAAATAAACACCACTTTCTGCCAAAGGCGGATGATTCATTGACACAAAAGCTTCAAATTGCTCTGCATTCAATTTGGTTGTTCTATTTGCGCGATATAGTTTATATTCAAAATACAAACACACTTCTTGAATTATCGGAATTCCATTTTTTTGCGCACAAGCTACTTCAATAGAAGTAATCAAATTTTCTTTAGCATCCGTTCTTAAATCACCAATTGGCAATTGTGAACCCGTAAAAATGACAGGTTTTTGCAAATTTTCCAACATAAAACTAATAGCAGAAGAAATATATGACATGGTATCTGAACCTGAAAGAATGACAAAACCATCAAATACATCATAGTTTTTCTCAATAATTTCAACAATATCCACATAAAATTTAGTTGTCATATTTGAAGAATCAATTGGATTTTCAAAAGAAATTGTTTCTATATGACAGTTTAATTGTTGAATCTCTGGAATTTTATCTAAAAGCTGACTGAAATCGAACGCTTTCAAAGCATTGGAAGCATAATCTTTCATCATTCCTATAGTTCCTCCAGTATAAATCAATAAAATATGTGGCTTTGTTGACATTTTGACATAATTTTTTATCCAACTTAAAATTGGAATAATTTATGTTGTAAATTTACCGAACAATTTTGACATAAATAAGTAAACAAATATAGTATGATTGGATTTTATATTTTAATAGGTGTAATCTCTTTGGTTAGCTGGTTGATCAGCAATACTTTAAAGAAAAAATTTGAGAAATATTCTAAAGTAAGTTTGAGAAATGGCATGAGTGGTGCTGAAATAGCTGAAAAAATGCTTGCAGATCATGGCATTCGTGATGTAAAAGTTATTTCTACTCCTGGTAGATTGACGGATCATTACAATCCTTTGGACAAGACTGTGAACTTAAGTGAAGCTGTTTACAATCAAAGAAATGCTTCTGCTGCTGCTGTTGCTGCACACGAAGTTGGTCATGCTGTTCAACATGCAACAGCTTATGAATGGTTGACAATGCGTTCTAAAATGGTACCTGTTGTTAGTGTAACTTCAAACTTTTCACAATGGTTAGTAATTGGGGGTATAATTTTAGGTATTGCTTCAGATCCTAATTCAGGTGAAATGGGAATAGGGTTTTACATTGCCATTACAGGTTTGGCATTTATGGCGTTAGCAACTGCTTTTAGTTTTATTACATTACCAGTAGAATATGATGCAAGTAACAGAGCGTTGGCTTGGTTGAAAAACAAAAACATGGTAAGCCAACAAGAATTGGAAGGTTCTACAGATGCATTAAAATGGGCTGCTAGAACGTATTTAGTTGCTGCAATTGGCTCATTAGCAATGTTATTATATTGGGCTTTGCAAGTTTTAGGAAGTAGAGATTAGTGATTCAATAAATAATAATGAATTAATGTGAAAATGTAGCAATTCATTAGTGTAATAATTGAATTTTAAATAATGAATCCGAAAGTATAAATTCTTTCGGATTTTTATTTTTACTAACGTCTATTCGTATTCGCCTGAAAGCGTTTTTACATTTTTATAATTGGGTCTCAATTTCATAAACAACAACATTGCAATATCAATCAAAATATCATTTTTTGATGTTGAAAAAATTCTTTCCTGTGCTTTTTTCGACCGTTTGTAATTATTTAGAAACCTTTTTTTCCAATCAGATTCGTATTGTAAAAGTAAATTAACATCTTCATTTTTTAGAGACTGACAGATGGCTTTACTTGCAAAAATTGCAGATTCAAAAATAAACTTATATCCTTCTCCAACAACAGGATTGACTTGAGAAACAGAATCACCCACACACAAAAAATTATGTGAAACAAATTTTTCTAATACTGGAGTAATAGGTATGCTTCCTCCTTCAGCTTTGTCATTATCTTTTAGGACTAATTTTTTTATATTAGGGAGTTCTAAAATAGTGTGAAGATTCGCTTTTAAACCTTTAACCATTGATTCATCAAAAGTGCCAAAACCGATAATGGCTCTTTTATTTTTTAAAGGAAAAATCCAACCATAGCCTCCTTTATAATCTTTGCCAATCATTAAATGAGCTTCATTATCATTACCCAAATACTGTACATTGTATTCAATTCCAGTGGCAAGTTTTGAATTTTTCGGCATAAAGCCAATTTTTTTACTTAAAACTGCAGCAGTACCAGAAGCATCAACAAAAATTTTAGCATTGTATTCATTGCCTTCCTTATCAATTACTGATGTAAATAGATCATCAACTTTAACAATGTCTTTAATGTGAATTCCTAATTTGATATCAACAAAATCCATATTCAAGGAAGCAATCAATTCTTCATGAACTTTTCTTTTGTCTAAAGTGTAGCCGTTAATTTTGACGGATTCTTTTACATGTTTGGAATAAATAGTGATAGCATCAATTTTTTGAGCAACTACGTTTTCAGTGAATCCAAATTTTTCTATATCAATAAAACTGCCAAGTGTGTTAAAAGAAAACTCAAGTAAATTCTTTTTCCTATCTAAAATAAGTACTTTGTGATTTTGATTTCCTAATTCTCTTGCAAGCATTAAACCTGCAGTTCCTGCACCAACAATAACAACCTCATATTTTTGCATAAAAGTAATGCTTAGTTTTAATCATTCAGTTTTAAAACTGCCATAAATGCTTCTTGTGGAATTTCTACATTCCCCACTTGACGCATTCTTTTCTTTCCTTTTTTCTGCTTTTCTAACAGTTTTCGTTTACGCGAAATATCTCCTCCATAACATTTAGCAGTTACATCTTTTCGCAAGGCTTTCACAGTTTCGCGAGCAATTATTTTTGCGCCAATTGCAGCTTGAATTGGAATGTCAAATTGCTGACGAGGAATCAATTCTTTTAATTTTTCACAAATTCGTTTTCCAATTCCATAAGCATTATCAATATGTAATAATGCAGAAAGTGCATCAACAGGTTGCGCATTTAATAACATATCAACACGCACTAATTTTGACTCTCTCATACCAATTGGATGATAATCAAATGAAGCATAACCTCTGGAAACTGTTTTTAATCGGTCATAAAAATCGAATACAATTTCTGATAAAGGCATGTCAAAAGTCAACTCCACTCTTTCTGGAGTTAAATACGTTTGATTTACGATTTGTCCGCGTTTTTCAATACACAATCCCATTACTTGTCCCACAAAATCGGATTTTGTAATTACAGATGCTTTGATATATGGTTCTTCTACTCTGTCTAATTTTGATGGATCAGGCAAATCAGAAGGATTGTTTACAATGATTGGTTTTTCAGGTTCTTTTTTGGTAAAAGCGTGATAAGAAACGTTTGGAACTGTGGTAATTACAGTCATATCAAACTCACGTTCAAGACGTTCTTGGATGATTTCCATGTGCAACATCCCTAGAAATCCACAACGAAAACCAAATCCCAAAGCCGCTGAACTTTCTGGTTGAAATACCAAAGAAGCATCATTCAATTGCAGTTTTTCCATAGAAGAACGCAATTCTTCATATTCTTCTGTTTCAACAGGATAAATTCCTGCAAAAACCATGGGTTTTACATCTTCAAAACCGTCAATTCTTTCTGCAGTTGGATTGGCATAATCTGTAATTGTATCACCAACTTTTACTTCTTTTGCCGTTTTAATTCCAGTAATCAAATACCCAACATCTCCTGTTTTTACTTCATTTTTAACAAGTTGTGTCAACTTTAAAGTACCCACTTCATCAGCACCATAATGTTTGCCAGTTGCCATGAATTTGATTTGTTGATTTTTTTTGATGCTACCATCAATCACTCTAAAATAGGTTTCAATTCCTCTGTAAGAATTATATACAGAATCAAAAATCAAGGCTTTTAAAGGCGCATCAGGATTTCCTTTGGGTGCAGGAATTTTACGAATAATTGCTTCTAGAATATTTCCAATTCCAAAACCTGTTTTTCCACTTGCATGAATCACCTCTTCAGGTTTACAACCCAATAGTTCTACAATATCATCAGTAACTTCCTCTGGATTAGCTGAAGGCAAATCTACTTTATTCAACACTGGAATAATTTCCAAGTCATTTTCTAACGCCAAATATAAATTTGAAATTGTTTGGGCTTGAATACTTTGAGCGGCATCAACAATCAACAAAGCACCTTCACAAGCTGCAATTGAACGCGAAACTTCGTAAGAAAAATCTACGTGGCCAGGAGTATCAATTAGGTTTAAGGTATATTTTTCTCCTTCATATTCATAATCCATCTGAATTGCATGCGACTTAATGGTGATACCACGTTCGCGCTCTAAATCCATATTGTCAAGCAATTGTTCTTGTTTTTCACGTTCAGTGACAGTTCCTGTAAAATCTAACAAACGGTCTGCTAACGTGCTTTTACCATGATCAATGTGCGCGATAATGCAAAAATTTCTGATGTTTTTCATGCGTTTTCAATCTTCCTTTAAGGTTGCAAAGATACATAATAGATGGTTTCAAAAATTAGATAGATTCATGTAGTTTATAAAATAACTATTGAACAAAAATAACAATTGATATAAAGTTAAATCAGTAAATTTGATTAATCAAAAAAATGCTATTTAAAAAGTCAGAGATTCAATAAACTTTAAAAAATGACAAGAAAAATAATAATATTATTGATCTTAGGTTTAACATTTGGTTGCAGAGCACAATCTCAAAAACAACGTTTAACCAAATATAAAGCATTAATAATTGGTACCTGGATATCACAAGAAGACTCATCATATAAAATTGAGTTTACAAGAGACAATAAATTAAAAATATTTATAGATAATAATTTAGAGGAAATGACAACTTATGAAATTACTACAAGTTGTAATTCAAACTCAAGTAATTATTATGATATTTTTCTGAAAATTCAAATAGACTCCACAAGTTACAATTGTGATATTTTAAGAAATATAATTACTGAGTCTTCTAGTAAAACTATTTTATCAATAACTACTGAAAGAGGTCAATTAGAAAAATACATTAAACAATAGGGATTCCTATTATAAAAAATAACAGAAATTATATCAATCAGAATTCTTAGATTTTCTGCTATTTTTTTAAAATCGAATGTCATTTAAATAGTCATAATTCAGTCTCAGCAATCGCCGCTTGAAATTCTTGTATTTAATAGTGCATTTTTGCAGTTTACAAGAAATTTATTTTATAAATGTTTTCAATACTATTCTTTTGTTTAAATAAAAATCTACATTTATAATTATGAAAAAAAGAATAATACTGGCACTTATTTTAATTATTCCTGCAATTGTATTTTTTATTGAAAATAAAAAATATTCATTAATTAATCTTGCAGAAGTAAATCATACGAATCTTGAAAAAATTGACATACTTTCACCATTTATTGATATTAAAAAGGATAGTTTATACGTATTTAAAAAATTAAAAAAATTAGATCAAAACTGGGAATACATCAAAAATAATTTATTCAATCATGATTTTGAAAATAGAAAAACGTATTTACCTGAAAAATTAAATGGTTCTCTGTTATTAGTGCTCAAAAATGCATCAAGAGAAGATAGCGTGACTTTTAAAAGTGTCATGGAAGATTTAAGAAAATTAATTCCAACAAAAACAATTGCTTTCTATTCTGATTACACAGGTATTCCTTTTAATGAATCAAGTATTAATCATAGTTCGAATTATGAAAATAAGAAAATCAATCCTTATAATAAAAATCATTTTCCTGTTTTAAAAATTAGAATTGCTGACTTTGAAAAAGAGGATTTTTTAAAGGAAACTACTGAGGTAATAAGTGAAAATTTAACCTACACTTTTAATAATCATCAAGATTATATGTGGTATAATACTGACTTTTTGCCTATTTATTCAAACTTCAATCTTACTGAGAAAAAATCATTTGAAGAGAAAAAACAATATACAACCTATAAATTATTAAAATTAATTTGTTTTACATATCCTTTAAAAAGTTCAGGTGGAGCAGTGAAACCTTATCCAAAGGAAGCTATTTTTAATGCTGCAAATAAAGATCCTTGGAATAGAAAAGTAACAGAAAAAGACAAGTTTCTTTTGCAAAAATTATTTGCCAATGATTTTGACAAACAATTTAGTAATTATATGCACAAAGCGTATCCTTGGCGTTATGCAAATTATTTTCTAAATCCAGGTTTAGCCAAATTAAAAGCTTTCCTTTTGATTTTTCTGATAGGGATTTTAACCTTCGTTTTATCTTTTGAATACTTCCTTCATAAAAAATTCCAAAATTCATATCTAAATTATCTTTATCCTTGCTTATTTATAAGTTTACATATTGCAAACCTTGTTGTAATCTATTTGTATTTAACAAATATGAATTTAACAAGATACTTTGAACAATGGTCAGCTACATTTATCATAGCAACTTTATTAGCTGTTTTCTATTCTTTTTTATTATGGGCAATTGAAAAAATAGTCATTAAAAAGAGTTTCCGTTTTTCTTATCAATTGTCATTAAAAATTCTAATTACATTTATAGTATTAAACTTGCCATTATTAATCTTCTACATTATTTACACTTTTAATGCTAATACCACTGCATTTTTTGATGAAAAGCCAACTTTACCAATTTTTATTTGCCTTTTTGGATTGTCAATGGCAAGAGGTTTACTTATGTATTTAAATCAAGTTTCAATATCTTTAGTAAACGCAAAAGATGTTGAATTGAGTAAACTTAAAGAACTGCATTCAGAAGCAGAAATGAAATTATTACAATCACAAATCAATCCACATTTTTTGTATAATTCATTAAACTCAATTGCAAGTTTAGCAAAAATTGATGCAGAAAAAACTCAAAAAATGGCTTATTCTCTATCTGATTTATTCAAATATTCTATCAATAGAAAAGATAAAAAGACAAATACGATTAAAGATGAAATAGAAATGGTAACATCCTATTTAGAAATTGAGAAAATTCGATTTGGAAATCGCTTGCAATTTGATTTGGATGTGGAAAAATCTATTGAAGAATCTGAAATTCCACTATTTTTAATTCAGCCTTTAGTGGAAAATGCTATAAAACATGTAATTTCTAAGATTATTGAAAATGGAAAAATCGAATTAAAAATAGAAAAGAAAGAAAAAAATATTCATATTTCTGTAAGTGATAATGGTCCAGATTTTCCAGAAGGCTTAATAAGTGGTCATGGTTTGCAAACAGTATATGATTTATTACGTTTAAATTATAAAAATAAAGCTTGTTTACATTGGACAAATTCACCAAAAAAAACCATAACTATTCAAATTCCGGAAACTAATACTTATGAATACTAGAATTTATACAACTCTCATAATTGATGATGAAGCTCCTGCAACAACTGGATTAAAAAATTTATTGAATCAATTTCCAGGGACTTTTCAAGTGATTGGAGTTGCAAAAAACGGAATTGAAGCTCAAAAAAAAATAGAAAAACTAAACCCAGAAATTATTTTTTTAGATATTGAAATGCCTGGTTGTTCAGGTTTTGAATTATTAGAAAAATTATCAAGCATCCCAATTGTGGTATTTTGCACTGCATATGACCAATATGCATTAGAAGCTTTCGAAACCAATAGTATTGATTATTTGGTGAAACCTGTAAAATTAGAACGTATTGAAAAAACTGTTCAAAAATTAAAATCATTTCATAAAAACAAAAATTCTGATGAAATTTTAACTGTTTTAAAACAAATTACAAGCAAGAAAGAAGAGAAAAAAATGACTTCGATTACTGTAAAAAAAGATAGTAAATTGATTTTTATAAAACTCAATGATGTTTCTTTTTTTGAAGCAGATAATAATTACACCTTTATAAATACTGATTTAGGAAATTATCTTAGCACAGAATCTATAAGTAACTTAGAACTAAAATTACCAAATAATTTTATAAGAATTCATAGAAGTATCATTATCAATAAAGATCATATTCTGGATATTCAGAAGTATTTTAATAGTCGATATATTTTCAATCTCAATAATAAAAAGAAATCAAGTATTACATCAGGGAGAAGTTTTAATGAAAAAATTAAAACATGGATTAACTACTGAAAATAAGCTATTTATTTTCTAAGACTTGTCTCAGCAATCGCCGCTTGAAATTCTTGCCAATCAACCAATTCATCACCATTTTTATCAAAACTTTGTAGCATAAATTCGGCAACCAAACCACGAATTAAAATACTGACATTGGCTTCTTTCAGTAAATTTTTGAAATCATTCTTTGTCAAAAAACCATCTTTGTCTTCGTCATAAAAATCAAAAGCTTCTTTTGGCTCCTTAAATTTACTTCGCATTAAGATTTCAATATTTTTAAGAATTTTTTCCTTTGTCCAAGCCAAAATTTGAATTTTGAATTTTAAACCTTGAATACTATTAATCCTGCCATTCTGCAATAAACAAATTCGTATCTCTTCCTCCACCATTATTTCTATTGGAAGAAAAAATCAATTTTTTTCCGTCATTTGAAAACACAGGAAAAGCATCAAAAGTTTCTCCATGAGTGACTCTTTCTAAATTTTTTCCGTCCAAATCTATCATATACAAATTGAATGGAAATCCTCTTTCTGCTTCAAAATTCGAAGAAAATAAAATCTTTTTTCCTGAAGGATGAAAAAACGGACTCCAATTGGCATTTCCTAAATCGGTTAATTGACGCAATTCTGAACCATCTGCATTGCAAATAAATAATTCCATATCTGTTGGTTCCACCAAACCTTGCGCTAACAAATCCTTATATGCTTTGATTTCCTCTTCGGTTTTTGGTCTTGAAGCTCTGAAAATTAATTTTGTTCCATCAGGAGAAAAAAATGCACCTCCATCATATCCCAATTCGTTGGTAATTTGTTTTACATCAGTTCCATCAATATTCATGGTGTATAATTCTAAATCTCCACTTCTTGTTGATGTAAATACAATTTTATCGCCTTTTGGTGACACTGTAGCTTCAGCATCATAGCCAATTTCATTGGTCAATTGTTTGACAATATTTCCTTGTAAATCTGACACAAAAATATCAAACGAATCATAAATTGGCCACACATATTTTCCGTTTTTACGCAAAGGGACTTCAGGACATTCTTTATCAACCAAATGTGTTGAGCCATACACAAAATGCTTGTTGTCAGGCAAAAAATAAGCACACGTTGTGCGTCCAAATCCTGTTGAAATCATTGGTGGAATTGTATCTTTAAAAGTTTCGCCAACTTTCATCAAAAACATTTGATCACAGTTTACATTCCAATTTTTATTATTGGATTGAAAAACGATTTGTTTGTCATCAAAACTCCAATATGCCTCAGCATTGTCACCTCCAAAAGTGATTTGCGTGATATTTTTGAAATGTTTTTCCTCAGGAAAAATCAGCGGATTTTTTTCATTTTTATCAATTACTTCTTGTTTTTTTTCGTTTTTGCACGAAAATAATACACAAACCAATACTAGCACTGAAAGAATTCTCATTTTCTTTTTAAATTATTTAACTTTGCAAAAATAATAGTTACATTATGAAAAACATCTTATTTCTGCTTTTTTTAGGTTTTATTTTTAGTTGCAAACCAGCCATAAATCAAGAAAATCGAATTACGGAAGACGTCACTTTTTTAGCTTCTGATGCTTTAGAAGGAAGACAAACAGGCACAAAAGGTGAAAAAGAAGCTGCAACATATATTGAAAATCGATTTAAAGAATTGGGGTTGCAGCCAAAAGGAACTTCAGGTTTTCTGCAAACTTTTAGTTTCAAACCAAAAACAAATCCACATGATGAAGTGAAATTTGATGTGAATGGTGATGGTACCATTACCGGAAATAATGTCATTGGATTTTTAGATAACAAAGCAGAAAATACCATTATCATTGGAGCCCATTTTGACCATTTGGGTTTTGGTGGTGAAGGTTCTTTATACAGAGATTCTATCAAAGCAATTCACAATGGCGCAGATGATAATGCTTCTGGAGTGGCAGTTTTATTGAATTTGGCAGCAAAACTAACAACAAAAAACACCGGAAATAATTACCTTTTCATGGCTTTTTCTGGAGAAGAAATGGGTTTATTGGGTTCGAATTATTTTGTAAAAAATCCAACAATTGACATCAAAAAAGTTTCTTATATGATCAATATGGACATGGTTGGCCGTATGAAAAAAGACAGCACTTTAGCGGTTTATGGCACTGGAACTTCGCCCATTTTTAAGCAAGTGTTGAAATCACATAATAAAAATTTTAAATTGGTTCAGCAAGAATCTGGAGTTGGTCCAAGTGATCATACTAGTTTTTATTTGGCAGATATTCCTGTGTTGCATTTTTTCACAGGTCAACATGAAGATTATCACAAACCAAGTGATGATTCAGAAAAACTAAATTATGACGGAATGAAATTGATTTCGGAATATATTTTCAATATTATTAGTGATTTGGACGACAATGGAAAATTGGCTTTCAGAAAAACAGTCAATGAAAGTGAATCTACACCACGTTTTAAAGTTGGTTTGGGTGTAATTCCTGATTATTTATATGATGGACAAGGAATGAGAATTGATGGTGTTTCAGAAGGAAAAGCAGCTCAAAAAGCAGGTTTGAAAAAAGGAGATATTATTGTGAAATTAGGTGATAGCACCATCACAAATATGATGAGTTATATGCGAGCATTGTCGGTTTTTAAAGAAGGAGATAAAACAACTGTTGTGATTAAAAGAGAGGCAAAAGAAGTAATAAAAGAAATTGGTTTCTAAAACTTAAAAAATAAATTTTGGTAAGAATTGACAAGATAGAACTTCCAGATTTTCCATTATTATTAGCGCCAATGGAAGATGTGAGCGATCCACCATTTCGTCGCTTATGCAAATTGCATGGAGCTGATTTGATGTATTCAGAATTTATATCTTCAGAAGGCTTAATTCGTGATGCTGTAAAAAGTAAAATGAAGTTAGATATTTTTGATTATGAACGTCCTGTTGGAATTCAAATATTTGGTGGAGATGAAGAAGCAATGGAAATGTCATCTCGAATTGTAGATGCAGTTCAACCTGATTTAGTGGATATTAACTTTGGTTGTCCTGTAAAAAAAGTGGTTTGCAAAGGTGCAGGTGCAGGGGTTTTAAAAGATATCGATTTAATGGTGCGATTAACCAAGGCTGTCATCAAAGGAACAAATCTTCCTGTAACCGTAAAAACACGTTTAGGTTGGGATGAAAATTCCATCAATATTGATGAGGTCGCTGAACGTTTACAAGACATTGGCGTACAAGCATTAACAGTTCATGCAAGAACCAGAGCTCAAATGTATAAAGGTCATTCTGATTGGTCGCACGTTGCTCGAGTAAAAAATAATCCAAGAATTACCATGCCCATTTTTGGAAATGGCGATATTGATTCTCCTGAAAAAGCGTTAGAATATAAAAATAAATACGGTTTGGATGGAATAATGATTGGCAGAGCAGCCATTGGTTATCCATGGATTTTTAATGAAATTAAGCATTATTTTGCCACAGGTGAACATTTAGCAAAACCAACAATTCATGACAGAGTTGAAGCTGCAAGAAATCATTTAACTTGGTCTATGGATTGGAAAGGCGAGCGTCTTGGAATTGTTGAAACTCGCAGACATTACACCAATTATTTCAAAGGAATTCCAAATTTTAAAGAATTTAGAACGCAATTGGTCACTGCTGATGATCCAACAAAAATTTTTGAAACTTTAGATTTAGTGGAGGCTACGTTTGGTGATGTGGTGTTTTCGGATATTTAATTTAATATCCTGAAAGAATTAACCATTTTTTCAACATCTATTATGTATTCATCAAAAAAATTTATATTACTTGAATAATAAATAACAAAAGATTTTCTTTTATCATTAAAAAGAAAACACATTATTCTTTCTTTTCCATATTTTTCTAATAAATCATACACAACCACATAACAGTTATTATAAATTGGATGTTTTATATTTAAAATTTCATATTGAAAAATTTCGTAATAACTTTTTCTTGTGTCTAAAAATTCTTTTAAAAGGTGATTTAAGTCTTTACTTTTTCGCTCTTTTCTAATAATTACTGAAGGAGTGGTGGAAAAAGGGGCTATACTATCTATATACTTCTTTGGAGTGTGAGCTATCAACCCTGGGTCTGTTGTGTGAGAAATCCAATTATCAGGAACATCGATCTTACAATCTTTGTAATAATTTTTTACGATACTTTCACTGACAATTTTATATGCTTCTAATTTTTGGGCATACATATTATGAGCAAGAAATTGAACTATTATAACGTAAAATATAAATCTCATAATAAATTATTTTTTTTCAATAAACTCTTGAGTAATTCTACTACTAGCAATTTTTGCTGCAATATAACCTAAAATAGTAATTGTAAAAACGACGACCAACAAATTTGAAAATTGAAACTCAACAGGATAAGCCAAACTTTCGGTAATCATAAACCATCCATATTTTTGTTGAAGAAACACCAAAATAACACCTAAAAAAAGTCCAAAAATCATCCCAAAAAGAGTTAATAAAAAACCCTGAAGCACAAATATTTTCTTGATTTCAGCAACTGTTGCTCCTAAACTAAAAAGGGTTTTGAGATTGTCCTTTTTATCAATAATCATCATGATTATTGACCCAATCACATTGAACAACGCAATGATGATAATCAACGTAAAAATCAAATAAGACACAAAATTTTCAGTATTGATTACTTTGTAAAAAACTTCATTCAATTGTTCTTTGGTTTCCACTTTAAAATCAGTCCCCAATTTAGATTGCAATTGCGCTGCAACATCATCAACAATTGAATTTTCTTTCAATTTGATTTCAAAAGACGTAATTTGATTTTTTGTAAAATTCAGCAAATCAGCAGCTTGATCAATATCAACAAACACATATTTACTTTCAAATTCCTCAGTTCCTGTATACAAACCAATGATTTGAACTTCAGTTTTATAAAAAGCATTCTGGGGATTTATAAATCCTGTTCCTGGTTTTGGTACTAAAATTCGCAAAGGTTCAGTAAAATTTCGAACGCCTAAAGAGAGTTTTAAAGCAATTGTTCTTCCAATTACTGCTGTGTTTACATAATTGGTATCAATCCAAATTCCTGTACTAAGCGTAGAATCAATTTGAGTAATTTCAGGATAATTTGACGAAACTCCTTTTATAAAAGCAATCTCATTTTTCTCTTCATATTCCAAAAAAACACGTTCTTCAATCACTTTTGCAACTGATTTTATCCCCGAATTTTGATGTAAAATTTGAGAAATTGAATCTGTTATCAAAAAAGATTTGCCTTTGGTTGCAGAAATTTTAATATCTGGACTTGCACTATCTAACAATCCATAGCTGAAAGTTCGCAGACCTGAAAATCCTGAAAGAATTATAAAAAGCGCTAAAGAACCAACAATTACACCAAATGAAGCAATAATTGTGATGATATTGATAGCGTTATTACTGGTTTTAGTAAATAAATATCTTTTGGCTATGTAGGTTGAAAAACGCAAAGAGTGGGTTTTATCTTTTTTGACGTCTTGGCAATAATTCCGGATTTTTAATCGGATTTTCGTCTTTTCCTTGCAAAGATTTATCGATTTTTTCCAAATAATCTAAGGTGTCATCACCAAAAAATAACAATTCTGGCATTCTTCGCAATTGATTCTTAGTTCTTTGAGCCATTTCATGACGAATTAAAATGGTGTTTGATTGCACTCCTTTTATAATTTCGTCTCTTTTTTCTGATGGAAAAATGCTTAAATAAACTTTTGCAACTCCCAAATCGGAAGTCACACTTACTTTAGATACAGAAATAATTACACCTTTCATACCATCTTGTGCCGCTTTTTGCAACACATCAACCAAATCTTTTTGCAATACTCCTGCAATTTTTCGTTGTCTATTTGTTTCTTCCATGCTGCAAATTTACACAATTTTTAAACAGTGTAAATTTTATTTTTGATAGCATATATCACTAAACCTACTCTGTTTTTTACGTTGCATTTGGTAAATAAACCATCTCTATAACCGTCTATTGTTTTTGGACTTAGCACCATAATTGCTGCAATTTCTCTATAAGTCAATTCAGAACAAGCTAATTTCAAGAAAGTAATTTCATGTTCTTTTAGTATAATTTCCTCTTCATCAGAATCATTTAGAGATTTTACCAACAAATTTGTTACATTTTTTGTGTGATAAAATCCGTTTTCAACAATTTCAATCAATGCTTTTTCCAAAACACTTTTTTCAGTATCTTTCAATAAATAACCTATTGCTCCAGCTTTCAGCATTTTTAAAATTGTACTGTCGTCATCTTCTACAGAAAGTGCAATGACATGCACTGAGGGATATTTTTGAGTGAGTAAACTTGTTGCTTCTATACCATTCATGATGGGCATATTTA
This sequence comes from Polaribacter sp. BAL334, assembly GCF_015767435.1. Lineage (GTDB taxonomy): Bacteria > Bacteroidota > Bacteroidia > Flavobacteriales > Flavobacteriaceae > Polaribacter. The sequence continues at coordinate 44,160 of NZ_JADWOV010000301.1, read as the reverse complement.
CATCCATCAAAATAACATTAGGGATATTTTCAGATGATTTTGACATCATTTCTAACAAATCTTGACCATTTTTACAAGTATATAAAACTGTAAAATTTTTAAAAGTATCTACCATACTTTGAATAGCTTGTGACAATAAAGTATGGTCATCAACTATGACCACTGAGTATTTTTTCATATTGAATAGTGAATTTTTAGGGAGGTTCCATTGTTTTCTTTGGAATGAAATTCGATTTTAGCACCAATTAATTTTGCTCTATTTTTGATATTACTCAAGCCAATTCCTTCTTTCTTTTCTGTGGATGAAAATCCAATTCCATTATCAGAAACTGTAATTAGCAATGAATTTTCTTGATAATCCAATATTACATTCAATTCTGATGCTTTGGAATGTTTGATTGTGTTTGAAAAAAATTCTTGCAAAATTCTGAATATAACAATACCTGCTTTCTCATCAATTTTTTGTTGATTCCCTTTAATGTGAATATCAGATTTGATAAAGTTTAATCTATTAAAACGGTCAATTTCAAGTTGAATCGCTTCATGCAAATCAATGTTCTTAATCGCTTCAGGATTGATTAATTTTGATAATGCCCGAACTTCCTTTAATCCTTTGGCAATAGTTTCAGAAACTTCTTGAATATTTTCTTTAGTAGTGTTTTGCAATTGAATTTTCGCTAAAGTTAGTAATTGTCCAATATTATCATGCAATTCCCAGCTTATATTTCGTAAAGTTTCTTCTCTAATTTCTATTTGAGTTTCTGCAATTTCTTTTTCGAACTTTTCCCTTTCTTGTTTTTGAATTATTAATAAATCATTCTTTCTTCGTTGAAAGATAGAAAACAATATGATGATACCAAAAGTCATTAACAATACTATGACTGTGGTGATAACTATAACTATTTCCGAACTTTTCTCAACCATATTAAATTTACTATAAATATAAAATGCATAATTACGACCAAAATAGCTGGTACAATAAAAAGAATTCTATTTTGGAGTCGACCAATAAAAGACATTGTAACAAATGGTAAGGTACCAAAATAATATAGTAGTAAGCCTACGGTAATCCAGAAAAATAGTTGTTTTTTATAATTGATAATTTTTTCAGAATTTAATAATTCTTGCAAGAATAAAAATAGAAAAGGCACTACAAAAAAATGTAGAATGATTACTGTGTAACTTTGTAATTGTGTATATATGAAACTGATAGCATAAATACTATAAAAAATAATGGAGGAGTAAAAAATGACTTTTTTAGAAAATGAATTTTTATTTAAAAAATAATAAATTCCCGCAACGGATGAATATTCAAAAAAAGTATACAAATTAAACACCCAGAAGTTTCCATTTTCCGCAAAATAATCTCCTACACCATCAGCAACTATAGCAAAAAATATATAAGCAATAAAAAAATAGTAGTGTTTACTTTTAAATGAATTGATTAACACTAAAGCTAAAATTAAACTTATTATTTCAAAGTAAATTATGCTGTCTTGAAAAGTATCCATATTTTTAATAAGGAGGAGGAGTTGGTTTTATTCTATTTGCAGAAGAACTCTCTAAGCCCTCTTGTAAATTTACAGAAATCATACTAGCTTTATTAAGTCTTTTAGCCTTTACTTTTTCTAAGAATTGAGTGATTTCTGCTGGTTCACCATTTTTAGAATATAGTGGTTCAAAAGCCACATCATCATTCCCATCTATTGTTGTTGTGGGTGTAAAAAACAGTGTTTGTAAATTTCTTAATTCTTTTTCCTTATAATCTTTTGGGTAAGTTGATGGGTAAATTCTAAAACCGGTTACAGGAATATTTTTTTCTTTAGAGATTCTTTCTATGTAAGCAATATATTGTTTTAAATCTTCTAGTTTATACCAATTATAAACCGTTGAAACAGAATCTTTTCCATTAGTTACTTTTTTTAAGTATTTATTCAACTCTTTTTTAGGTCCATTTTCAAAAGCTTCCATCATATCTGCCATTTCTTCATAAGTAATAACTTGTGATGGCTTACTATCGTTAGGATAGCAATTGGATTTCTCTCTTATTATTTCGGGATTTTTTTCGGTTTGTTTGCATGAAATAACTGCAAATAACACAGTAAACATCATTAAATATATTGTTTTCATTATAAGTTTGTTTTTAAGTTGGGTGAAAATTAAAAATAATGATACAATGTATGGAAATAAATTGATTTAAAATAGGGTGTTTTTCCTGTAAAAAAACAGGATTTTTCCCTGAAATTAGAACGAAGATTTGATTGATATTTGTAATCAATTAAAACGAATTAATTCGTTAGGGAAAATTGCTTTTAATAACACCTTTGCAAAAAGGTGTTTTTTTATTTTCTGCTATGACAACATATATGTATATAAAAAAATCTCAAAGTTTAAAAAACTTTGAGATTTTTATCATTTAGTAAATTAACAAAAATTTAATCGGCTAAAATAATAGCTTTGTTATCATTCAATTCTAAAGTACCAGAATTGATGGTCAAACTTAATTTCCCATCAGTAGTTTTTGAGAATTTGTTTTGATATTTTTCTTTAATAGTATAATTCGAAGCTTGAATTTTAACTTCTCCAGCTTTCAAAACAGAGACAACTGGTGCATGGTTATTTAGCATTTGAAATTCTCCATTGATTCCTGGCACAGAAATCGAATCAACTTCTGATGAAAATAAAATAGCTTCTGGTGTTACAATTTCTAAAAACATATTTTTTAGTTTATAGTTTTAAGCTTTGAATTTTTAGTTATAATATAACTGAAAACTAAAAACTGGTTTTACGCTTCCGCTAACATTTTTTCACCTGCATCAATAGCATCTTGAATAGAACCTCTTAAGTTAAATGCTGCTTCAGGATACTTATCCAATTCACCATCCATAATCATATTAAAGCCTTTGATAGTATCTTTAATATCAACTAGAACTCCAGGAATTCCTGTAAATTGTTCAGCAACATGGAAAGGTTGTGATAAGAAACGTTGTACACGTCTTGCTCTGTGAACAACCAATTTATCATCTTCTGATAATTCTTCCATACCTAGAATTGCAATAATATCTTGTAATTCTTTGTAACGTTGTAAAATTTCTTTTACTTTTTGAGCACAATTATAGTGATCATCACCCAAAATATCAGCGGTTAAAATTCTAGAAGTAGAATCTAAAGGATCAACAGCTGGATAAATACCTAGTTCTGCAATTTTACGAGATAATACTGTAGTTGCATCTAAGTGAGCAAATGTAGTTGCAGGTGCAGGGTCAGTTAAATCGTCCGCAGGAACATATACAGCTTGTACAGAAGTAATAGAACCTTTTTTAGTTGACGTAATACGTTCTTGCATAGCACCCATTTCTGTTGCTAATGTTGGTTGGTAACCTACTGCAGATGGCATACGTCCTAATAATGCAGATACTTCAGAACCTGCTTGTGTAAATCTAAATATATTATCAACAAAGAAAAGAACATCTTTTCCTTGAGATTCTCCTGCTCCATCTCTAAAATATTCAGCAATTGTCAATCCTGATAAAGCAACTCTTGCACGTGCTCCTGGTGGTTCGTTCATTTGACCAAAAACGAATGTTGCTTTTGAATCTCTCATTCCAGCTTTATCAACTTTTGACAAATCCCATCCACCTTCTTCCATTGAATGCATAAAAGCATCTCCGTATTTGATAATTCCAGATTCTAACATTTCACGAAGTAAATCATTTCCTTCACGAGTTCTTTCTCCAACTCCAGCAAAAACAGATAAACCACCATGACCTTTAGCGATATTATTAATTAACTCCTGAATCAATACAGTTTTTCCTACTCCTGCTCCACCAAATAATCCAATTTTACCTCCTTTTGCATAAGGCTCAATTAAATCAATTACTTTAATTCCAGTGAATAAAACTTCCGTAGAAACTGATAAATCTTCAAATTTTGGAGCTGATCTATGAATTGGTAATCCATTTTCACCTTCCTTTTTTAAATTTCCTAAGCCATCAATAGCATCACCAGTTACATTAAATAAACGACCGTAAATATCATTACCAATTGGCATTTGAATCGGGCTTCCTGTTGCAATTACTTCAACTCCTCTACTTAAACCATCAGTTGCATCCATTGAAATAGTTCTAACAGTATCTTCACCTATGTGTTGTTGAACCTCTAGAACTAAAACAGAACCATCCGCTTTCTTTATTTCTAATGAATCATAAATTTTTGGAAGTTCGTTGTTTTCTGTATCAAATTCAACGTCAATTACTGGTCCAATTATCTGAGAAACTTTACCTATTGTTGCAGACATTTTTTATCTAATTTAATTAATGTTTATTGTTAGAAATTTATCATTTTATTTCAAGGCGCAAAGGTAATTCTTTTGAGCGTAATTTAAAAAATAAATTTAAAAATAGTGGAAATAAAAAAAGCCTCACCAAATGGTGAGGCTTTTGTATTTATAATATTAAATATTACTTATTAGTAACTTTTACTACTACTCTTCTGTTTTGTTCTCTACCTTCTGCAGTATCATTAGTTGCAATTGGTTGACCTTCACCATATCCTTGTGCATCCAAACGTGTTGTATCAACACCTTTTTTAACTAAATAATCTCTAACAGCCATAGCTCTTGATTTAGAAAGTTTAGCATTTATAGCAGCTGAACCAGTACTATCTGTATGACCTTCAATTGTAAATTTAGCATTAGGATATTTGTTCATTACATCAACAATTCCATCTAATTTTTCAGTTACTCCCGGTTTGAAAGTTGATTTTCCTGTATTGAATAAAATTGCTTTTGCAAATTCTCCTAATGAATCTTCAGCTTCTTTAGTAATTACTGATTCAGGACATCCACCATTTGATGCAGGACCAACTTCTTTTGGACATTTGTCATCTTTGTCTAAAACTCCATCTCCGTCAGTATCTGGCCAAGGGCATCCACCATTTGCAACAGGACCTGCTACAGTAGGACATTTGTCATCTTTATCTACTACACCATCACCATCAGTATCAGGACATCCTTTATTAGCTTTTGTTCCTTTTTCATTAGGACACATATCATCTTTATCAGCAATTCCATCTCCATCTGTATCAGGACAACCGTTCATTGAAGCCAAACCAGCAACTTGTGGACAAGCATCGTCTGAATCTTTAATTCCATCTCCATCAGAATCTGGACAACCATTAAACTCTTTTAAACCAGCAACTTCTGGACATTGGTCATATTTATCATAAATTCCATCTCCATCTGTATCTTTTCCACCAAATTTAATTACTACTCCTAAAGAAGATTGGTAATGAGTTTTAACTTCATCAGCAAAACCTTTAATAGTTCCTGTTTGGAAACTTAAACCAAAACTGTCGTTAAACCAAGTATTGAATCCAAAACCTACATTTAACATTCCCTCTGAATTAGAATCAAAAGAAACATAATTTCCTCCTAAATAAACATAAGGGTCAAACCAAGCTGTTTCTCCTACCAATTTATTCAAATCATATTTTACATTTAAACCTAAAGAGTAGTAAAGAGCATCTACATCACCTTCTACGTTTAAGTGGGTAATTTTGTTTAAAGACCCAGCAAATTGCAAAGAAAACCCTTTGTCTAAGTATTTCTCAGCTGTAATTCTAGAAATAGATGGTAAAAAGTTCCAGTCTGAGTTACCTAACCAATCTTTCATTTGGTCAGAAAAATTGTTTCCACCGTAAAAGTCTACAATGTTTACACCAAAGCCAACTGCCCATGGGTTGTTTTCATCCTGTGCGCTTACGTTGCTAACCGTTACTAACGTAAACAAAGCTATCACAGCTAATTTTAATTGTTTCATTATCAAATTTTTAAATTAAAAGTTCGTTTTTATTGTATGCAAAAGTAAGTTGTTATTACTTATCCGCAAAGCAAATCTACAAAAAGTTAAACAAATCACAAGTTTTTTTTAAAAATCTAAATAATTTTCAGCGATTTTCCTACTTTGATAAATGCTGAAATTGCTTTATCCAAATGTATTTTATCATGCGCAGCTGACAACTGCACTCGAATTCTTGCTTTTTCTTTAGGTACTACAGGAAAAAAGAATCCTATTACATAGATTCCTTCTTTCAACAATTCATTGGCCATTGTTTGGGATAATTTAGCATCATATAACATTACTGGCACAATTGCTGCATCTGCTCCAACCAAATCAAAACCTGCTTTTTCCATTTCTGTCCGGAAATAATTGGTATTCCATTCTAGTTTATCCCTTAAAGCTGTATCATTTGAAATAAGATCAAATACTTTTAATGAGGCGCCAACAATAGTTGGTGCTAGTGAATTGGAAAATAAATAAGGTCTTGATTTTTGTCTTAATATTTCAATAATTTCTTTTTTCCCAGTTGTATAACCTCCCATGGCACCACCTAATGCTTTTCCTAAAGTTCCCGTAACAATATCAACTCTATCCATTACATTTTTTAGTTCAACAGTTCCTCTGCCTGTTTTCCCTATAAAACCTGCTGCATGGCATTCATCAACCATTACTAAAGCATCATATTTATCGGCTAAATCACAAATTTCATCTAATTTTGCTACAATTCCATCCATCGAAAAAACACCATCAGTTACTATAATTTTGAATCGATGATTTTTTTTATTGGCATCAATTAATTGTTCTTCCAAAGAATTCATATCATTATTTTCATAACGATAACGAGCTGCTTTGCACAAACGAACTCCATCAATAATAGAAGCGTGGTTCAAACTATCAGAAATAATAGCATCATCCTGAGTAAGTAAAGGCTCAAAAACTCCACCATTTGCATCAAAAGCAGCTGCATATAAAATGGTATCTTCTGTGGTATAAAAATCGGCAATCTTTTTTTCTAATTGTTTATGTATATCTTGTGTACCACAAATAAAACGAACTGAAGACATTCCAAACCCATGTGAATCTAAAGTGTCTTTTGCTGCTTGAATCACCTCAGGATGATTTGACAATCCTAAGTAATTATTGGCGCAAAAATTAATTACTTCTTCGCCAGTTGAAATTTTAATAACAGCATCTTGTGAGGAAGTAATAATTCGTTCGGATTTAAACAATCCGTTATTTTTTAAATAGTCAATTTCTGCTTGAAGAGTATCTTTAATTTTTCCGTACATGTTTTATCGATTTTGAAAACACAAAGTTACAAAGTTTCGCTTTCTTAGTTATACTTTGACAACATCAATTGTTTCTCCTATATATATGAGTAATTTTTCGCGAACTTTACAATTCATATTTTCAAGTACTTGCTCATATTTTAACAATTGTTCTTGGTGAGAAACAAGTTGATTCCCTGTTTTATAATCAATAATCACAACTTCGTTATTTTCAAAAATCAATCTGTCAGGAATGATGATTTTTTTATTAGTATCAACAATTTCACGCTCATTAAATACAATAACATTTTCAGAAAAATAGGATTGTAAATCGGAATGATACACAATATCATGAATGGTTTTTTCGATGAGTTTTAAGTCAACCTCTGATACATAACCTTCGTTTAAGTAGGAAGTTAGAACTTTTTCAACATCTTGAAAAGTGATGATTTTTGACAACATTTCATGAATTAAATTCCCAAATTCAATGGCTTTTCCTTGCGAAGTATCCCATAATTTTGATGCACTTGCTAACAATACTAAATTTTGATCTTTCCATGGAATTGAAATAAACTTTTCATGAATTTCTGAGGTTACTTCCCTATTTTTTGGAATGCTAACTCTTTGTGGATTTCCAAAATTATACTCAAAAACACCTTCTGTCCAAAGGTTCATTTGTCTTAAAAAAATTCGGAAAAATTCTGAAAAAAATGTTGGATTTTCTTTCTCTTTTTTGGGGAGTTTATCGCCAGTAATTATATGCAATTGCTCTACAGCTCTCGTTAAAGCAACATACAACAAATTGAAATTATCCAATTCTAATTCTTCTCTTTGTTGGTTATAAATAGTGATTCCTCTGTTACTTATCAATTGTAAATCTTTCTTAAAATCTACTAAAAGCTCTGAAAATGGTTCGTAGTTTTTCGGCAATTCATCCAACCAGATTTTGGGGTTGATTTGCCGATAAATATCTACATCACATGGAAAAATAACTATCGGAAATTCCAACCCTTTTGCTTTGTGAATCGTCATTATCTGAACAGCATTGGCACTTTCAGGAGCTACAATACTTAAAGATTCTTTTTTGATTTCCCAAAAATCTAAGAAATCCGAAATGTCACTTCCTTTGTTTTGCTGCTCTAAAACAACATCTAAAAAAAACTGAACATAGGCATCTGACGAATTTACCAAACGAAAACTTCTAATAATTTCTTCTATTTTTTCATACAATGGCAATTGCTGAAATGGAGGAATATCAAAAGTGACATCAAACTGTTTGAGTTTATTGAAAAGTTGCTCGTTTTCACATTTGATAAAAATCTCAATAAAATCATGTTTACTGGTTTTTAATTGAAAATGTTCGTGTAAAAAATATAAAATTTCAAAACGTGTTTCTTCATCTTCTGGATGATGCATCAATTGTAAAAAATTGACAATAAATACTACTTTTTGATTATTTTTTAGCAATAACGTTTCAGATGAAATCATGGGAATTTCATTTTCTTGCAAGTAATTTGCAATAGCAATTCCCTCTTTTTTTGTTCGAGTCAACACACAAATTTCGCTTAATGAAAATTGCTTTTTTAAATCGATAATTTTCTCAAAAACTTTTTTAGGATAAGCACTTTTTACTGTTTCATTTTCTGTGTCAAGCTCATCCATTTCCTCTTCTTTATCGATAAAAGAAATGCTCACAAAACCTCCTTTTTTAGTATTTTCTAACTGATTATTTCCTTCAAAAAATAATTTTTGATAGGATTCATTGGCTAAAAAAGGAGACAAATGTGTAAAAAAAGAATTGTTGAAATGTATGATTTCAGAAAAACTTCGATAATTAGTGTCTAAATTATGTAGTGATTTTTGTGTCTGAAAAGGGTTTTCATATTCGCTTCCTAAATTGATAAACTGAGCCGCTTTTCCTCCTCTCCATCTGTAAATAGCTTGTTTTCCATCGCCCACCAAAAGTAAACTTCCATTTTCTTGCGACAATGCGTTGTCTATCAAAGGAATCAAATTTTGCCACTGCAAAATAGAAGTATCTTGCATTTCATCGATAAAATAATTCTGAAAACGTTGCCCAATTCTTTCATATATAAAAGGTGCAGGTTGCTCTTTAAGCTCATCAGAAATGAGTTGGTTAAATTCTGCATTCAACCGAATATTATTTTGAGTTTTAATCGTTTCTAACTCAGCATTGATATGATTTAAAACAGCCAAAGGAATGATGCTTTTTAACGCCAATTGATTTAATAAATATTGACTATATATGTTTTTCAATTCTTGATGAAAAGCCTGAATTTCAGGAGCTATTTGATCTATGATAGATGCTATTTCTTTGGGTGTGGTTTTGGTATAAAACTGTTGATTTTCAAAAGCTTTATCGATAGTTGCACTTCTTGATGAAAAATCAATGGAAAAAGACTTAACAGCAATGTCTCTGAAGTAATTTGGAATGGTTGCTCTATTAAAATCTTTGGGCTGTAAACCATTTTTATCAATCAATTCCAAACAGTCATTTCCTGTTTTTTTGAAGGCATTTTGAAGCTCTTTTTGATGTAAAAACAAAGATGATTTTAGTGAAGAAAAATCATCCAAATCAATATTGGAAAGTGTTTTAAAATGCTTGATATCGTCTTCATTTAGCAGGATTTTAGCAAAATCATTGAGCTCTTTTGTAATTTCCCAAGAAGTATCATCATCTGTTTTGTCTAGCGAATAATCTATTAAAATTTCGGTAAGTTTTTTATCTGTTCCAATTTTAGAAATCAACACATCAACTGCTTCTTTGAGCAATGATTGTGTGTCCATTTCAACCTCAAAATTGAGTGATAATCCCAAATCGTAGGCAAAATTTTTGATGATTTTATGCGTAAAGCTATCAATTGTTGTGATTGAAAATGCGGAGTAATTTTGCAAAATTGCCTCTAAAATCTTTTGACTTCTTACTCGAATTATTTCTTTATCAACAGGGATTTCTTGCAAAATTTGTTTCAACAAATCTGTTTCTTTCCCTTCTGAAAATGCTTCTAAACTAGACAACACACGCTCTTTCATTTCACCAGCAGCTTTGTTGGTAAAAGTGATGGCTAAGATTTTTTGAAAAGCGAAAATATTTTCGGTTGACAATACAATTTTCAGATATTCTTTGACGAGTGTAAACGTTTTTCCACTTCCAGCAGAAGCAATATACACTTGAAATGTTGAGGGCTGTTGCACAATTATTTTTTAAAGGAATTGCACGAATTTACTGAATTTTAATTTAACAATGTAACAATATAGCAATGAAACGATTTACTAATAAACTTGTGAATTCAACTCGGAATTTTAAATTTTGAATTTTGAACTAATTTACCCCAAACCAACATCCAAAGACATCATTACAATAAATCCACCAATAAATCCTAAGGTAGCAATGTCCGTAAATTTGTCTCTTTGTGTTTCAGGAATTACTTCTTCAACCACTACAAAAATCATAGCTCCTGCAGCAAAAGCCAATGCATAAGGTAAAATAGGTGTAAAAAATGAAACCGCTAAAGCTCCTAAAACGGCTGCAACAGGCTCAACAATTGCAGAAAGTTGTCCGTAAAAAAAACTCTTTCTTCTACTAATTCCTTGTCTTCTTAAAGGCATTGCTACTGCAAATCCTTCAGGAAAATTTTGAATTCCAATCCCAATTGCTAACGAAATTGCAGCAATTATCATTTCTGTTTGCTCTACTCCAACCAACGTTGATGCAGCACCAAATAAAACACCAACAGCCAAACCTTCAGGAATATTATGAAGAGTAATTGCCAAAACTAACAACGTTGTTTTATGAAAACTTGTCTTTACACCTTCCACTTCATGTTCTTTGAAATTGATGTGTAAATGTGGTAATAATTTATCCATTCCAAAAAGTGCTAAAGCACCCAATAAAAATCCAAAAGCAGCTGGAAAAACTTTCACAAAACCTTCTCCATGACTGTTTTCAATGGCTGGTGCTAACAAACTCCAAAAACTTGCTGCCACCATGACACCACCTGTAAAACCTAACATTCCGTCTAAAACTGCTCTGTTTAATTTTTTAAAAAAGAACACCAAAGCTGCACCAGCAGCTGTTAATCCCCAAGTAAAAACAGACGCATAAAAAGCCGCTAAAATGGGATTTTGTTTTGCAAAATCAACTATTTGATCAAATGTGCTCATGATTTTTGAATGTATAAATTATTGGCAATTTTTTTTGATATTGTCATTTTTTGTTGATTTATTTCTATGATTAGAGAATCGTCAAAAGCTTCTTTTTCTAAAACTTTGATGTGTTTTCCCAATGTAATTCCTCTTTTATCTAAAAATTGTAAAAATTCTGAGGAGGAATCATCAACACCAATACAAATGCCTGATTCATTTTTACCTAATGCGGAAAGCAAGCGTTTTTCAATAATTTTCAAATTTCCATCTTTGTCAGGAATGGGGTCACCATGAGGATCTTGAGTGGGAAATCCTAAAAAATTATCCAATTGCTGTATCAATTTTGGAGACTGAATATGCTCTAATTGTTCAGCAACATCATGCACTTCATCCCAAGAAAAGTTCAGTTTTTCTACTAAAAATACTTCCCACAATCGATGTTTTCGAACAATATTTGCAGCAATTTTTCTCCCTGAATTTGTCAATGCGACACCATAATATTTTTTATAACTCACCACTTTTTTATCCGAAAGTTTGCGAATCATATCTGTAACCGATGACGGTTTTGTAGCCAATTTTTCAGCAATAGCATTGGTGCTAATTCCATTTTTTTCGGCAGTAGTTAAGTGAAAAATGGCTTTTAAATAATTCTCTTCTGATTGACTAAACATTGAATTGGTATGAAATTACAAATATATAAATTTTGATGTATAAAAAACATTTTTTAGTCATGTCTAAATATTTATTTATATTTGCAAAAATATTTATTTTGAAAAAGCTTTTTTTAATACTGTTTTTATTGATTTCAAAAAGTAGTTTTTGTCAGTCAATTAAAGGTTTTATCTCAGATTCATCTGGAGAAAAAATTCCATTTGCAAATGTGTATCTAAAAAACACCAAAATCGGAATCTCTTCAGATAATACTGGTTTTTATGAATTGAAAAACATTCCAAAAGGCAACTATATTTTGGTGGTAAGTGTTGTAGGATTTCAATCAAAATCTATCAAAATAAGCATCAAAAATGACCAACAATTGACTCAAAATTTTGTCCTAAATGAAGCTGATTCATTAGAAGAAATTGTGATTTCTGGTTCTTTACGACCAGTTTCTAAATTGGAAAGTCCTGTGCCTGTAGAAATATATAGCAATACATTTTTCAAGAAAAATCCTACTCCATCAGTATTTGAATCCCTGCAAAATGTCAACGGAATTCGCCCACAATTGAACTGCAATGTTTGTAATACAGGAGATATTCACATCAATGGTTTAGAAGGTCCTTATACCTTTGTGTTGATTGATGGAATGCCTATAGTTAGCGGACTTTCAACGGTTTATGGATTGACAGGAATTCCACAAGCATTGATTGAAAGAGTTGAAATTGTGAAAGGACCTGCCTCTACTTTATATGGCTCTGAAGCTGTTGGTGGCATCATCAATATCATCACTAAAAAACCTGGAAATTCACCAAAATTAACAACAGATTCTTTTGCAAGTTCTTGGGGAGAAATCAATACAGATATTGGTTTACGCTACAAAATTTCTGAAAAAACAGACGCTCTTTTGGGAGTAAATTATTTTAATTTTCAGCAAAGAATTGACAATAATAATGACAATTTTACTGATTTAACTTTGCAAATCAGAATTTCAATTTTTAATAAAATCAATATTGAACGAAAAAGTAAAAAAGCATTTTCAATTGCAAGCAGATACGTTTATGAAGATAGATGGGGAGGAGAATTGGATTGGGAACGAGAATTTAGAGGAACAAACCAAATTTATGGAGAAAGTATTTATACCAATAGATGGGAAACTTTTGGGACTTATGAATTGCCAACTTCAGAAAATATTCAATTTCAGTTCAGCGCCAATGGGCATTATCAAGATTCTTTTTACGGAACAGATTCGTATGACGCATCTCAATTTATCGCTTTTGGGCAACTTGTTTACAATAAACAATTGAATAAAAAAAACAATTTATTACTAGGTTTGGCATACAGATATACCTTTTATGACGACAATACTTTTGCGACTTTGGATGAAAATGGAATCACAAATTCGCCCTCAAAAATTCACTTGCCAGGAATTTTTATACAAGATGAAATCAAATTAAATGAACAAAACAACCTACTTTTTGGTGCAAGATGGGATTACAATAGCGTTCATGGCAGTATTTTTTCGCCAAGAATCAATTACAAATGGAATTCCAAAGAGCAAACAGATATTTTTCGTTTAAGTATAGGAAATGGTTTTAGAGTTGCCAATATTTTTACGGAAGATCATGCCGCTTTGACAGGTGCTAGAGAAGTGGTTTTTGAAGGCGAATTGAAACCTGAAACTTCTTGGAATGCAAATCTGAATTATGTAAAAAAAATAAACTCTGAAAATGGTTTTATTACGTTGGATGCAAGTGCTTTTTACACCTATTTTGACAACAGAATTTTGCCAGATTACGAAACGGATCCTAACAAAATTATCTATGCCAATTTAGATGGATTTTCAGTGTCAAAAGGAATTTCTTTGAATGCAGATGTGTTATTTACAAATGGCATATCCATCAATACTGGAGCGACTTTGATGGATGTTTCTGTCACTGAAAATAATTTAAAAACGAGACAATTATTAACCGAAAGTTTTAGCGGAGTTTGGTCTATTTCTTATAAGTTTTCCAGCAATTTTTCAATAGATTACACTGGTAATTTGTATGGTCCAATGCGTTTGCCTTTGTTAGGCGAAAACGATCCAAGACCTGAATTTTCACCTTGGTTTAGCATCCAAAATATTCAATTATCTAAAAATTTTGGTAATAATTGGGAGGTTTATGGAGGCATTAAAAACCTATTAAATTTTACTCCTCCTGCAAATAGTATCAATGGCGCAAACAATCCTTTTGACATTGGAATTGACACAGAAAATAACCCAGAATTGGCTTTTGACCCAAGTTATGTATATGCATCTAATCAGGGAATAAGAGGGTTTCTTGGAGTAAGATTTACGCTTTTTTAAAATGAAGTGTAATGAAAAAGATTTGTTTGATGATACTTCTAAATTCAATCCTCAATTTCGCTCAAGAAAGAGAAAAATTGACCATTTACTCATTTGAGGAAGTTGAAAAATTATATCAACAACATCCAAAACCACTGCTGGTTTTTGTTTATACAGATTGGTGTAATATCTGTTTTGGAATGAAAAATACTACTTTTAAGAATGAGCAAATTATTGAAATTTTAAATGCTAATTTTTATGTCATTTTTTTAAATGCAGAAACTAAAAAAGAGATTGCTTTTTTTGGAAAATCATTCAAAAATTCAACAACTGGAATTCATGATTTGGCAAACATTTTAGCGTCAAAAAACAAGCAAATTGGATATCCAACAACAGTTATTGTAAATAAAGATTTGAGTATTGAATTACAATTTCAAGGTTTTTTAAAAAGCACTAAATTGAAATCAGTTTTAGAATCCTTTTTGATAAAAAACAACAAATAGATTTAGTGATTTCTCTCCCAAATTCTTGAGCTAGAACCTCCTAATTGTAAGCTATAGACAATTCCTGCTGTTGCAAAAATGTGCGATCTTTGAAAATCTCCACCTAAAGCGTTTAATTTGTACATCAATTGTCCATTTAAACCAAATCTGTCTGTTATCCAAAGTGTTCCTCCACCACCTAGATTTAAAGTTAAACCCGTTTCCAACAAATTTATAATGCTAATTCCTCCCAAAGCATAAATCCTCAACTTATACTCTGGATTAAAAAGCTCATAGTTTATATTTGCATCTCCTGAAACATACTTTTGCGGATCTTGTATAGATTTTGATATTCCAAAAGAAACAGTCATTTTATTGCCAATATATTTGCTAAGACTTACTCCTGGAATGATTCCAATATACCTTCCTCCCACAACTGGACCATCTTTTTCAGAATAAAGCACTGAAGACGAATTTAGTCCAATTGACCAACTTCTAGAGCTATCTTGCGCAACAAGATTACTGAATGAAATTAAAAGAAAAGCAAATAAATAAAATAATTTGTATTTAGTCATAACAATATTTTTTATCAAAAAATAATCCTTACATTGAACTAGATTACATCTTTAAACTCAATAAAACAATAACTTGAAAATCTGCCATATTATTATTAAGCTCCATAAATAAATTCCGAAAATAATATTGCAAATAAAAATACTGAAAAAAAGTATTCTTTTCAGCCTCAACATATTAAGGGGATTTATTTTAAAAATACAACTGAATCTCGGACAAATATATTGAATTTTTAGATTAAAAGTAACCATAGACTAATCTATTTTATGAATTAAGTTAGCTACATTTGCACAAAATTATTTCAGTTGAGTTTACAGCATATTGTTCATCAATATCAGCAAGCTACCACAATTTCGCAGGTAGTTACAGCCCTTCAACAAGAGAAAAACCATTTTCAAATTTCGAATTTGGCTGGTTCCTCATTCTCATTTGTGATTGCAGAATCTTTCAAAAAAAGTGCACATCCTTTTTTATTAATTTTTGATGATAAAGAAGAAGCCGCTTATTATTTGAATGATTTAGAACAACTTTTAGGCGACAAAAATGTGCTCTTTTTTCCAGGATCATACAAAAGACCTTATCAAATAGAAGAGACTGACAATGCCAATGTTTTATTGCGTTCAGAAGTTTTAAATAGAATCAATTCTCAAAAAAAACCTGCCATTATAGTAACCTATCCAACTGCATTATTTGAAAAAGTAGTCACCAAAAAAGAGTTGGAAAAGAACACCTTAAAAATTGCAGTTGAAGAGTCATTATCTCTTGATTTTGTGAATGAAATGTTGTTCGAATACAAGTTCAAACGAGTAGATTTTGTTACAGAACCAGGAGATTTTTCAGTAAGAGGTGGAATTATTGATGTTTTTTCTTTTTCCAATAACGAGCCTTATAGAATTGAATTTTTTGGCGATGAAATTGATAGTATTCGAACTTTTGATGTAGAAACTCAATTATCCAAAGAAAAGTTACAAAAAGTAGCGATCATTCCCAATGTTGAAAACAAAACACTGCAAGAAAACAGAGAAAGTTTTTTAAGTTATATTTCTCCAAAAACACCAATTTTCGTCAAGAATATTTCTTTGATTTCAGGAAGTTTGGATAAATTTTACACAACAGCAGAAGAAGCTTTTTTGAAATTATCGAAAGAAATCAAACATGCAAAACCCTCAGAATTGTTTTGTAATGGCGAATTTATCAATCAGCAATTGAACAATTTTACAGTTGTTGAAATGACTTCAAAAATTTCGCAAAACGTAAAAGAAATTTCTTTCAACATCAAACCTCAACCTTCTTTCAACAAGCAATTTTCTTTGTTGATTGATGATTTGAAAGAACATCACAAAGCCGGATTTACCAATTATATTTTTTGCGCCAACGAACAACAAGCCAAGCGTTTTCATGATATTTTTGATGATGCTAATGAAAAAGTACATTATGAAACCATTGTTTTCCCTTTGTTTGAGGGCTTTATTGATATTGACCAAAAAATAGTTTGTTATACAGACCATCAAATTTTTGAACGCTATCACAAATTCCGATTGAAAAATGGCTATGCCAAAAAGCAAGCCATTACACTGCAAGAATTGAACAAACTTGAAATTGGTGACTTTGTAACGCACATGGATCATGGAATTGGAAAATTCGCTGGATTGCAAAAAATTGATGTCAATGGAAAAAAACAAGAAGCCATCAAATTGATTTATGGAGACAGAGATATTCTATACGTCAGTATTCATTCGCTCCATAAAATTTCAAAATTCAATGGAAAAGATGGAAAAGCGCCAAAAATTTACAAATTAGGTTCTGGTGCTTGGAAAAAAATTACTCAAAAAACCAAAGCGCGTGTCAAACATATTGCGTTCAATTTAATTCAATTGTATGCCAAAAGAAAATTGGAAAAAGGATTTGCCTTTGGGCCAGATACGCACATGCAACACGAATTGGAGAGTGGTTTTTTATACGAAGACACTCCTGATCAATTTACTGCGACACAAGATGTTAAAAATGACATGGAAAAAACACAGCCAATGGACAGATTGGTTTGTGGTGATGTAGGTTTTGGAAAAACAGAAGTGGCTGTAAGAGCTGCTTTTAAAGCGGTTGATAATGGCAAGCAAGTAGCGATTTTGGTCCCCACAACGATTTTGGCTTTTCAACATTTTCAAACATTTTCTGAGCGTTTGAAAGATTTCCCCATCAAAATTGATTACCTGAATCGTTTTAGAACCGCCAAAGAAAAATCAGAAACCATTGAAGGCGTAAATTCGGGAGCTGTTGATATAATTATTGGAACGCATCAATTGACAAATCAAAAATTGAAATTCAAAGATTTGGGATTGCTGATTATTGATGAAGAGCAAAAATTTGGAGTTGCTGTCAAAGACAAACTCAAAACATTGAAAGAAAATGTGGATACGTTAACACTTACTGCCACTCCAATCCCAAGAACATTGCAATTTAGTTTGATGGCTGCCAGGGATTTATCTGTCATCAAAACGCCTCCACCAAATAGACATCCTATAGAAAGTCACGTGATTCGTTTTTCCGAAGAAACCATTAGAGATGCCATTTCTTATGAAATTTCAAGAGGTGGTCAAGTGTTTTTTATCCATAATAGAATCGAAAATATCCAAGAAGTTGCAGGAATGTTGCAACGTTTAATACCTTCAGCCAAAATAGGAATTGGTCATGGGCAAATGGAAGGTAAAAAATTAGAAAATTTGATGTTGTCATTTATGAGTGGCGAATTTGATGTATTGGTGTCAACAACCATCATCGAAAGTGGTTTGGATGTGCCCAATGCCAATACGATTTTCATCAATAATGCCAATAATTTTGGATTGTCTGATTTGCATCAAATGCGAGGTAGAGTTGGGCGTTCCAACAAAAAAGCATTCTGTTATTTTATTACGCCACCTTTTCACATGATGACTGATGATGCTCGAAAAAGAATGACTGCTCTAGAGATTTTTGCGGATTTAGGAAGTGGTATTAACATTGCCATGAAAGATTTAGAAATTCGTGGTGCAGGCGATTTGTTGGGTGGTGAACAAAGTGGATTTATCAACGATATTGGTTTTGATACGTATCAAAAAATATTGCAAGAAGCCATTGAAGAACTCAAAGAAAATGAATTCAAAGATTTGTATCCTGAAGATGAAAATACACCAAAAGAATTTGTAAAAGAGGTTCAAATTGATACAGATTTCGAAATTTTATTTCCTGATGATTATGTAAATTCTGTAACTGAAAGATTGAGTTTATATAACAAATTGGGCGAATTAAAAACCGAAATTGAACTGCAAGATTTTGAAAAACAATTGATTGACAGATTTGGAGAACTTCCTTCAGAAGTGGACGATTTATTAAACTCTGTGCGCATTAAATGGTTGGCAAAAAAACTAGGTTTGGAAAAAATCATCTTAAAACAAAAAAGAATGGTTGGGTATTTTGTCGCTGATCAACAAAGTAATTTTTATCAAACTCCCGTATTTTCAGATTTTTTAAAATATGTACAACAACATGCTAAAGATTGTGTGATGAAAGAAAAAGAAACCAATAATGGCTTGCGTTTGTTGATTACATTTATCAAAATCGACAGTGTTAAAAAAGCGCTAGAAACCTTAGCAAGTATTTAATGGAAAACGCCAATTTAAAAAATCTGTTTTGGTTATTAGTTGCCGTATTTTTAGTGAGTACTTCTGGTGTTTTGGGAAGATACATTGCTTTGCCAACAGAAATTATCATTTGGTTTCGCTCCTTTTTAGCTGCTATTTTTTTGTATGTTTTTCTTCGATTTAAAAAAACAGATTTGCGGATTCAACAACAAAAAGAATACCTACCATTTTTTATAGGCGGTGTTTTTATGGCATTGCATTGGGTCACGTATTTTTATGCCTTGAAACTATCAAATGTTGGCTTGGGAATGTTGTCTTTATATACGTTTCCTGTGATTATTGCCCTTTTAGAGCCCCTGATTTTGAAAGTGAAATTTCAAGGCATTCATGTGTTTTTTGGGATATTAATTTTGGTTGGATTATACATTTTAACACCAAAATTTGATATAGAAAGTACCCAGGTTAAAGGCATTCTTTTTGGGGTTTTTTCAGCATTTTGTTATGCTTTTAGAATCTTGATTTTAAAAAAACATGCAGCCAATTATGATGGAACAGTTTTGATGTTTTATCAAGTAATCATTGTTAGTATTTTGCTTCTTCCAACCTTATTTTTTATGGATGTATCAGGATTGAAAACCCAATGGCCTTACTTACTTTTATTGGCATTTTTAACAACTGCAGTTGGTCACAGTATGATGTTGCATTCACTCAAGTTTTTCTCAGCATCCACCACAAGTATCATCAGCAGTTTGCAACCTATTTTTGGAATTATCATGGCAATTTTCTTCCTGAATGAAATCCCGACTTCGAACACTTTTATTGGAGGTTTTTTGATATTATTTACGGTTGTTATTGAGAGTTATCGAATGAAAAAGTAATTTATTTAAAAAATCATTTAGAATTTCGTTTATTAATCGTAATATTGCAATCAATTAAATAATCCAAATGGGAATTACCAAAACAGCCATTTTTTCAGACGAACAAAACGAAATTGCCAACTTTGCAAAAGTCATTGGACATCCTGCAAGAGTAGCTATTTTGCAACGTTTATTTGCCATTGACGCTTGCGTTTGTGGAGATTTGGTGAACGAAATTGGCTTGGCTCAACCTACCATTTCTCAGCATTTGAAAGAACTAAAAAACCTCGGTTTGATTCAAGGAACTATTGATGGAACGAGTGTTTGCTATTGTATTCACAAAGAAAACTGGACAAAAATGAAATCAATTATGCTTGATTTTTTAAATCAAGATATTTCAAAACAAGATTGTTGTTAAAAAAATTTATCTTTATTAATCGCATTATCGCAATAAACAAATACATATGAAACTATCCCAAGTAAAAGCCATTTTAAAAGACGTAAAAACCATCAGTTTTCAATTGCCAGACAATTCTTTGGTTCCTAGCCATTTTCACGTTACTGAAGTAGGCGAAATCACCAAACGTTTTATTGATTGTGGTGGCACTGTTAGAAAAGAAACGGTTGTAAACTTTCAATTATGGAATGCAAACGACTATGATCACAGATTGCATCCTGAAAAATTATTAAAAATTATTGAACTTTCTGAAAAAACCTTGGCAATTGACAACAACGAAATTGAAGTGGAATATCAAGGAACAACCATTCAAAAATTTGGGTTGGATTTTGACGGAAATCAATTTTTATTAACCACCAAACAAACAGATTGCTTGGCAAAAGACGCTTGCGGAATTCCTGCTGAAAAACCAAAAGTTCGTATATCAGAAATGAGCGCTCAATCTTGCTGCTCTCCAAAAAGCGGCTGTTGTTAAACGATCAAAAAAACCAACATATCAAATGAAAAAATCATCCATTTTTACTGATATTGAATTAGTAATCAACTCTTTAAACACAGCTTCAATTTCTTCAGAAAGAAAAGAAATCCTTCAAAATCTAATTGATTATATCCAATCAAAAGTTGACTTAAAAGAAACTGTTCGTATCAATTTTATTTGTACACACAATTCACGAAGAAGTCATTTGTCGCAAGTTTGGGCGCAAACAATGGCTACTTATTTCGGAATTGAAAAGGTTTTTTGTTATTCTGGAGGAACAGAAGCAACTGCACTTTTTCCAATGGCAGCAAAAACATTAGAAAACTCAGGATTTCAAATTCAAACACTTTCTGAAGGAAAAAACCCTGTATATGCCATCAAATATGCTGAAAATGAACATCCAATTATCGGATTTTCAAAAAAATTAGACGATGATTTCAACCCAAAAAAAGGTTTTGTTGCTATCATGACCTGTGATTCTGCCAATGAAGCTTGTCCATTTGTACCTGGAGCTGAAAAAAGAATTCCAATTATGTTTTTAGACCCAAAAGCTTTTGACAATACTCCGCAACAAGCTGAAAAATATCAAGAGCGCAGTTTGCAAATTGCTACAGAATTGAAATATGTTTTCTCAAAAATAAAATAGAAATTAACCTGCAAGGTTTCAAAACTAAAACCAACATGAAAAAACTTTCATTTTTAGATAAAAATTTGACCATTTGGATTTTTGTTGCTATGATTATTGGCGTAAGTTTGGGATATTTTATCCCAACTTTTCCTGATTTTATCAATTCATTTAGCAGTGGAACTACAAATATTCCTATTGCAATTGGTTTGATTTTAATGATGTATCCGCCTTTGGCAAAAGTAAATTATGCCTTGTTGCCAAAAGTTTTCAAAAACACAAAAATATTGTCCATTTCACTGATTCTCAATTGGATTGTTGGTCCAGTTTTGATGTTTTTCTTAGCGATTACTTTTTTACGAGACTATCCAGAATACATGGTTGGCTTGATTTTAATTGGCTTGGCAAGATGCATTGCAATGGTGCTGGTTTGGAATGATTTGGCAGAAGGAAGTTCTGAATATGGAGCTGGTTTAGTGGCTTTAAACAGTATTTTTCAAGTGTTTGCGTACAGTTTTTATGCTTGGATTTTCATCACAATTTTGCCACCTTATTTTGGTTTTGAAGGTTCAATTGTAGATATTTCAATTGCAACAATTGCAGAAAGTGTGGCAATTTATTTAGGAATTCCTTTTTTAATGGGAATTTTGAGTCGATTTTTTTTAGTAAAAGCCAAAGGAGAAGATTGGTATTCAAAAAAGTTTATTCCAACAATTTCACCCATCACTTTGATGGCACTTTTATTCACAATTATAGTAATGTTTTCTTTGAAAGGCGAATTAATTGTTGAAATTCCTATGGATGTTGTGATGATTGCCATTCCGTTATTAATTTATTTTGCCTTGATGTTTTTCATTGGATTTTTCGTTACAAAAGCGATGGGAAGTTCGTACGATAAAACTGCTGCAGTAGCATTTACAGCAGCTGGAAACAATTTTGAATTGGCGATTGCAGTTGCAATTGCGGTTTTCGGACTCAATTCAGGACAAGCTTTTGCAGGAGTTATTGGACCTTTGGTTGAAGTTCCTGCGCTCATTCTTTTGGTGCGTGTTTCATTTTGGTTGCGTAAAAAATATTTTAATTAAAAGAATACAAATTTCAATAATTAATTAGAAAAAAAAATCAACTTTCAAAACGATAACGTTTGCGTAGATTTCCTTATTTTTAAGGGTTTTTATGACATTTATCACAAATTCTATTACACATTACTGATTATTTTTGTATTCGAATTCTAATCAAACAAAATGAAACGAATTACAAAAATCGGGTGTTTCCTTTTGATACTTTTTCAAAGTTTTCAATCATTTTCCCAAGAGGATTTTATCTATGAAAATCAAGTTTGGGTTGGATACATTACTGACACAAAAATTAGCGACAAAATGTCTCTTTGGAATGATGCTCACTATGTTCCTGAAAGTTTTTTGATTTTGAGAACAGGCGCCACTTATCGTTTTAATTTCAGTGAAAAAGTAAAAGGCTCTACAACTTTAGGTTTTGCGCGTTTGTGGTTATACAGTCGAAATGAAGCAACTCCAACAAAAAACGAATTCCGTCCTTGGGGACAAACAACAGCGAGTTTCAAGCTGCATAAATTTACAATTACCAATCGTTTTCGGTATGATGCACGTTTTAAACAACGCATTGAAAACAATGTTTTACTAGACGAATTTGAATTTAACTGGCGCTGGCGTTATTTTTTGATGGCTTCTTATCCAATTTCAAAAAACAGTGAAAAAAATACAGAGTGGTATGCCTACAGTTACAATGAAATTTTATTTGATAGTGGAAAAAACATCACCAATGGTTTTCGCCTCAATCAAAACCGATTTACTTTAGGAATTGGGTATAAATTCGATAATATGAAAATACAAATAGGTTATATCAATATGATTAAAAATCCTCCTGTCAGTGGAAATAAAATCATGGCAAATACTGCTATGTTAATGGTTTTTCATAATTTCGACCTAAGCAAATCAAAAAAATAAATTGCTACTATCTTTAAAATCAAGTAACCATGTCAGATTCTAGAACCTATTCTCTTTCAAAATTTACAAAAAAAATAGAAAGACAAACTAAAATTATTTTCTTTTTAGCCACACTTCTAATCTCATTTTTCTTGGTATATGTATTGCGTGATGACGCATTTACAGCCACTCAAGATTATACCATGTTTTTACTTTTTGTTTCCATAGGCTTGTGGATTACAGAAGCAATTCCACCATTCGCAGTCGGAATTTTAATCATTGGATTTTTAGTTTTTTCGATGGGACGAAATCCAGAAATTGATGTAACTCAGTACGTGCAAACTTGGTCTGATGGCGTAATTTGGCTTTTTTTGGGTGGATTTTTTCTCGCAGAAAGTATGAAAAAAACAAAATTGGATGAATCTTTATTAAAATACATTCTCCCAAAATTAGGCAACGATTCCAAAAATATTTTGTTAGGAATCATGATGGTAACAGCAATTTTATCGATGTTAATGAGTAATACTGCAACAACCTCTATGATTTTAGCTTCCATTGCGCCACTTATTTTTACATTAGGAAAAGAATCCTCTTTATCACGTGCTTTAGTTATTGGAGTTCCTGCAGCTGCTTCTTTAGGCGGAATGGGAACTATTATTGGTTCTGCTCCAAACGCAATTGCAGTAGGTGCTCTTGAAGGTATTGGAGTTCAAATTTCATTTATTGAATGGATGATTATTGGAGTTCCTGCCGCATTTTTATTGGTCTTCTTATTTTTTAAATTATTAGAACGTCGTTATCAATTAAAAACCCAACATATTTCGTTAGATTTTCTGAATGCTGAAACCGAAAAACCTACTAGTGAAGACAAAATCAAAAAGAATATTGTTTTATTAGTTTTAATTGCAACGTTAACATTGTGGCTGACTTCTCAATGGACAGGAATTCCTGTAGCAGTCGTTTCTGGTTTGCCAATTGTATTGCTAACAATGCTTGGAATTGTTGATTCTGAAGATGTTAGAAAATTACCTTGGGATACTTTGATGTTGGTTGCAGGAGGTTTATCTCTTGGTTTGGCGATTAAAGAACAAGGAATTGCAGAGTATTTTGTACAAAGTATTCAAAATTTTGAATTGAACTATTACATTTTAATTGTGCTTTTTGGATATGTTTCTGTACTATTATCCAACTTTATGAGCAATACTGCTGCAACCACAATTTTGGTTCCAGTTGGAATTTCGTTGGTAAGTTTAATTCCTGGTGCAAACGTAGCTTTTTTACCTGTAATTATTGGATTGACAGCCTCTTGTGCATTATTACTTCCAGTTTCAACACCACCTAATGCAGTAGCTTTTAGTTTGGGAATTGTAGGCCAAAAAGAGTTTATTCCTGGAGGAATTTTCATTGGTCTTTTGGGGCCTATCATTTTAATTGGTTTTACTATTTTAAGTTTTTTCCTATTTGGTTTTTAAAGAATTCATTTTTCAAACTCATAGAAAGAAGCTAGATAAGAATGTCTAGCTTCTTTTTTTCTATCTCAAAAACACAAATTGAATTTAAAATTTTAAACCTCAAGCGCATTTCATAGAAATCCTTATTTTTGTAGCTCTAATTACAACACATGAAGAAAAACACCTATAAAATAGCGGTTATTCAACTGAACCTCAACAATACGCCTGAGAACAATCTCAAAAAATGTTTGCAATGGGTAAAAGACGCAGCAGCAAAAGGCGCAGAAGTGATTTCGTTACCAGAATTGTACAGCAGTCACTATTTTTGCCAAAGTGAAAATACTGATAATTTTGCTTATGCTGAACCTTTGTATAGCATTTCATTTCAGGCATTTAGTGAATTGGCAAAAGAATTGGGTGTTGTAATTATTGTACCTTTTTTTGAAAAAAGAATGGCAGGAATCTACCACAATAGTGCTTATATTTTAGATACTGATGGCACTGAAGCTGGTTTGTATCGAAAAATGCACATTCCAGATGATCCTCATTTTTACGAAAAATTTTATTTCACTCCTGGTGATTTGGGCTTCAAATCAAACAAAACCAACAAAGGAAATATTGGAGTTTTGATTTGTTGGGATCAATGGTATCCTGAAGCTGCAAGAATCACTGCTTTGAAAGGTGCAGAAGTGTTGTTTTATCCAACTGCTATTGGTTGGCATCCTAAAGAAAAAGCGCAATATGGTGAAAATCAATATGGTGCTTGGATGAATGTGATGAAAGGTCATGCTGTGGCAAATGGTGTGTATGTAGCTGCTGCAAACCGAATTGGTTTAGAAAAATATTTACCTGATACAGATGGTTTGGAATTTTGGGGAGCCTCATTTATTGCAGGTCCTCAAGGAGAAATTCTAGCACAAGCATCTCATGACAAAGAAGAAATTTTGATAGCTGAAGTGGATTTGGATTTACAAGAAAATGTACGTCAAAATTGGCCTTTCTTTAGAGATAGAAGAATAGATGCTTTTGGTGACATCACAAAAAGAGCCATAGATTGATGAGAAGATTTCCAGCAGAATGGGAAAATCAAGAAGGCATATTGCTTTGTTTTCCTCATAATGGCAATGATTGGCCAGGTAAATATGGTGCCATTCAATGGGCTTTTATCGAATTTATCAAAAAGATTTCGGAAGTTGAAAAAGTATTTTTGGTAGTTGCCAATAAAAAATTGCAAGAAAAAGTATCAGAAATGTTGGTGATGGCACATGTTTCATTGGACAAAATTTCTTTTATCATTCATAAAACGAATAGAAGTTGGATGCGCGATTCTGGCCCCATTATCGTTCAAAATGGAACAAAAAGAGAAGCTATCAATTTTAATTTTAATGGTTGGGCAAAATATAAAAATTATCAGTTAGACAAATTTGTACCTTCAAAAGTAGCCTCTCACTTGAATATTCCTTTAATCCAAGCAACCCACAAAGGAAAACCAATTGTGCTTGAAGGTGGTGCCATTGACGTGAATGGAAAAGGAACGTTACTAACTTCGGAAGAATGCTTGTTACATCCTTCCATTCAAGTTCGAAATGAGAATTTCACCAAAGAAGATTATGAGGCTATTTTCAAAGAATATTTAGGAATAACCAATGTGATTTGGTTGGGTGATGGCATTGTGGGTGATGATACGCATGGTCATATTGATGATTTATGCAGATTTGTGAATGAACATACGATTATTACTGTGGTTGAAACGGATTCAAAAAATCCAAATTACAAAGCGTTGCAAGACAATTTACTACGATTGGAAAATGCTGTTTTAGAGGATGGAAAAAAACCAACAATTGTTAGGTTACCCATGCCAAAAACAGTAACTTTTGATGGTTTGGTAATTCCTGCGAGTTATGCTAATTTTCTGATTATCAATAAAATTGTTTTGGTTCCCACCTTTAATGATTCGAATGATAGAATTGCACTCAACATCATTTCAAATTGTTTTCCTGATAGAGAAGTTATTGGGATAAGTGCAATTGATTTGATTTGGGGATTTGGGACCTTGCATTGTTTGAGTCAGCAAATTCCTAAATAAATTTCAAGACGCTTGTTTCACCAAAATATGAGGACATCTTTTACAGTTAATCCCTTTTTTTTTGAATTTCTGACAGCAAGTATTTTTGGGTTTTAAACAGTTCATAGCACAACTTATTTGGCAAGTTGAACTCTCTGAAAGCTGAATTGTTGGCTTGTGATCTGTATAAAAAACAATCATATTCTTCTAAATATACCACAAAAGTACTATTTATTTAGAATAAATAAAAATAAAAAAAGTATGAAATATCTCATTCATACTTTTTTTTCATTTTTTTGGTTTATCACTGTTCATCAATAAAAAAACTGCAGCCACTAAACCTATTACTACTAGAACAAAAATTCCAATCATAATAGTTCCATTTGTCCACGAAACCAATGAAATATTAGATACTTGTGTTGTCATCTTTCAAATTTTTATCAAAAATAAATAGAAGAATCTTTCTATTTTATGATAAAAATCAGGTTTTTAGGCATTCATGAGAAACTACTGGATGATTGGAAAATTCTTATTTTTTCACTCCTAATTTTTGCAAAATAATTTCTAACAAACACCATTTTGTGAAGGCAGATTGCAACATATTTGCACCAATAAAAACGGTAAACCACATCCAATTTTGATGAACATAAACGGTTAATATGACACTTAAAATAATAAATGTACCTACGATTGCTCTAAAATATTTATTTAACATATTTTTCTATTTATAATTTAAATTGATTTTTCTATCGGTAACACAATCGCTTTTATGGGATTGTTGGTTTCTAAATTTTTATTGAATTCGATGATCAATTCAAAAAGTGCATCAATTTGATCTTCATCTGTAAAAGAAAAAAACATGGTTGATTCATTGCCTCCTCTTTTGCCTCCAAACCAATTTGGGGAAACAACATACCCATTTGAACTTTTATATCCATCAATTTCTGATTCGCTAAAATTTTCAATATTGGCTTTTTTAAAAAGTTTCAAAATTTCATCATGAAACTCTTCCACTGCAGTTACGATTACTAATTTCATATTCTTTATTATTTATAATTCTTTTTTTCAATCATGTAATATACCAATGGCACCACCAACAAAGTCAATACTGTTGACACAATGGTTCCTCCCATTAACGAAATCGCCAAACCTTGAAAAATGGGGTCAAACAAAATAACGAAAGCTCCAATTACAACAGTTCCTGCTGTCAGTAAAATTGGGGTAGTTCTTACAGCTCCAGCTTCAATAACTGCTTGTTTTAATGGAATTCCTTCTTCCAAACGCAAGTTGATAAAATCGATTAATAATACCGAATTTCTTACCATAATTCCTGCCAATGCAATCATTCCAATAAAGGAAGTTGCCGTAAAAAATGCGTCCATCATCCAATGACCTAAAATAATTCCGATTAATGATAATGGAATGGCAACCATCATTACAACAGGTGCTTTAAAGTTTTGAAACCAGCCAACAATTAAAATATAAATCAAAATGATTGCTCCTAAAAATGCGATTCCTAAATCTCTAAATACTTCTAACGTAATTTGCCATTCTCCATCCCATTTTACCGTAAAATCGTCCTCAAAATCTGGCTGACCCAAATACATTTCATTCAATTTATAACCTTGTGGCAAAGGAATTTCTTGTAGTTTTTTATCCATTCCCAAAATAGCGTATGCAGGACTTTCTAATTCTCCAGCCATATCTGCCATTACATACACAACTCTTTTTTGGTTTTTTCTGAAAATACTTTTTGCGGAAATAGTTTCTTGAATATCCACCAAATCAGAAATTGAAACCAAATTCCCTTGTTTTGATGTTACTTTCAATTGTGAAATATCTCTTACCGTTGATTTTTCATTATCATCCAAAGCCAATACCAAGCCAATTTGAGAAACTGCATCTTCATCATACAAAGTAGTTAATGGTCTGTTAGACAATGCCATATTCATAGTATATGTGATTTGTTGAGGCGCTACTCCATACAACATGGCTTTTTCTTTGTTGATCACAAATTGATATTCTGTTTGATCAGCTTCCACCATCCAATCTACATCTACCACATCATCTGTATTGTTTAAAATACGCTGAACATTGTTCGCGATTTTGATTTGTTCATTATAATCAGGCCCATAAACTTCAGCTACTATAGTTGATAATACAGGTGGTCCAGGTGGAACTTCTACTAATTTCACATTGGCATTGTACTTTTTAGCTATTTTCTGAATATCTGGTCGAAATAACTTAGCAATATCATGACTTTGTTCAGAACGTTCGCCTTTATCAACCAAATTCACTTGAATATCTGCCATATTACTTCCACCTCGTAAATCGTAATGACGCACCAAACCATTAAAAGTAATGGGCGCAGAAGTACCAATATAATTTTGATAATTGACTACTTCAGGTCTCGTAGCTAAATATTGTGAAATTTCTTTGGTTACCACAGCAGTTCTTTCAAGAGTGGTTCCTTCTGGCATGTCAATCACCACTTGAAACTCGTTTTTGTTATCAAAAGGCAACATTTTTACTGCCACAGAATTGGTAAAAAACAATCCGAAAGTTGCCAATAAAATAGCAAATGTTCCTCCTAAAAATATCCAACGTTTTGTGTTACTTTCCAATAAAGGTTTCTCAAACTTGTTGTAGATTTTATAAATCAACGTTTCTTCAACAGGCTTTTCTGGTTTTTCTTCTTCACCTTTTTTATCTTTTTCACGTAAGAAAATATAACCCAAATAAGGCGTAATTGTCAACGCCACAAACAATGATAAAATCATGGCAATTGAAGCTCCAATTGGCATTGGCGCCATATAAGGCCCCATTAATCCTGATACAAAAGCCATTGGCAACACAGAGGCAATTACTGTAAATGTTGCTAAAATGGTTGGATTCCCCACTTCATTAATCGCATACAAAGCTGCTTGTTTGAAAGGCAATCGTTTCATTTTGAAATGCCTATGCATATTTTCAGCAATAATAATGGAGTCATCAACTACAATCCCTGTTACAAAAACCAACGCAAAAAGCGTGATTCTGTTCAAGGTATAATCGAGCATATAATAGCTTAATAATGTCAATGCAAATGTGATGGGAACAGATAAAAATACCACTAATCCACCTCTCCAGCCCATAGCCAACATTACCACCAAAGTCACAGCAATGATAGAGCCAATAAGGTGTAATAATAATTCTGACACTTTGTGAGATGCAGTTTCTCCATAATTTCTGGTGATTTCTACATGAACATCATCAGGAAGTAAAGTAGTGCGTAAATGGTCCACTTTGTCAATGATAACATCTGCAATTTTCATAGCATCTGCCCCTTTTCTTTTGGCTACAGAAATGGTTACTGCTGGATATTCTGAATTGAATGTATCCGATTTTTCACTCGCTTTTCCAAATCCTAAACTCACATAATTTTTTGGCACTTCTGGTCCGTCAATTACTGTAGCAATTTGTTTCAAATAAATGGGCTGATTTTGTTGCACACCAACCACCAAATTTTCAACATCTCTGGCGCTTTCTAAAAATTTACCTGTGTTTACGATAAATTCAGTATCATTTTTATCAAAAGTTCCTGAATTTAATTGTGCATTATTGGCATTGATCATTTCAGAAACTGATAGGAAATCCAAACCTGCAGCAGCCAATTTGTCTTTATCCAACACCACACGCACTTGACGTTCTCTGCCCCCAATTTTGTGAGTTACTGCAACATCATTTATTTTTTTGATTTCGGCTTCCAATTCTTGCGCCATTTGGCCCAATTGAAAATTGTTGTAATTTTCACTCCACAACGTCAATCCTAGCATTGGAACATCATCAATTGCACGCGTTTTTACCAAAGGAAACGTAACCCCTTTTGGCATTTGATCCATGTGCTTATTGATTTCGTTGTATAATTTTACAAACGAACGCTCAATATCTTCGCCCACATAAAACTGAACAATGACCATTCCTTGTTCTTTCATAGAAGTTGAATACACATATTCAACACCTTTGATATTTGAAATTAATTGTTCTAATGGTTTGATAACTCTTGATTCCACTTCTGTTGGACTTGCTCCTGGATATCCCACAAAAATATCTGCCATTGGCACATCAATTTGCGGTTCTTCTTCACGCGGAATTAAAAACGAACTGTACACACCAATGACCATAAAAACAATCATCAAAAGCACTGTTAGCTTCGAATTCATAAAAACTTTGGCTATTTTGCCTGCTAAACCTTCTTTCATATTTTGCCCCTCTAACTCCCCAAAGGGGAGAATTTTCACGGGTTATTTTTTAGTTACTATTTTATTTTAAATTTCAATTATTGAACTTCCTTCCCTTTGGGAAGGATTGAGGATGGGATTACTTTAGCACCATTAAACAATTTCCCGTTGGCTGAAACTATATAACTTTCGTCTGCATTCAATCCAGATAAAACCTCTACTTGATTTCCGTAGGTTTTCCCTAAAGTCAACCAACGCAACATGGCTGTATTGCTCTGACTTACAGTATAAACTCCTGACAATTGTCCGTTTGAAACAATCACATCAGTTGGAATTAAAATGCTTGTTGTTTTGGTATTTTTCGCAATTGGAAACTGAACAGTTGCAAACATTCCTGATAAAATAGCAACCTCTGATTTTGTCAAACCAATTTTTACCAAGAACTGACCACCTGTGTTTTTTGAAGATGTACTCACTTCTTTCACAATTCCTTTCAATGTATGGTTGATGGATTTCACAACAACATCCACTGAAATACCAGTTTTGATAGCAGCAATTTCTGATTCAGGAACCATTGCCATTACTTCAAAATTTCCTGGAGATTCTATAGAAATTAAGGGTTGACCTGGATTTGCCATATCACCTTTTTCAATCATTTTACTAGTTACAATTCCGCTGAAAGGTGCAGTTAAATTACTATACGCAAACTGCGCATCAATCTCGTTTTTTAGTTGATTGGCTGCTTCCAAACGTGCTTTTGCCATCTGATAATTGGCAGTGATATCATCAAATTCTTTTTGAGAAGCACTTTTATCAGCAAATAAATTTTTAAAACGATTGTAATTTTTTTCAGCATTGGTAAAAGCAGCTTTTGCCTCAGTAATACTTGCTGAAACTTGCGCTTTTTTGGCTTGTAAATCAGCATTATTGATAGAAACTAGCAATTGTCCTTTGGTTACTTTATCGCCAACATTTACAGAAACGCTGTTTACAAAACCCATCATTCTTGTGCTTAAAGTAGCACTGTTTTCTGATTGAATTTTTCCACTTACTGATAAAAATGGATTGTTTTCATTGTTTGCAACTGGACTCACAATTACTGAAATTGTTGGAGAATTATCAACAGTTACTTTTTTGTCATCACTACCACAACTTGCTAAAAAAGCAGTGGCTAAAATTGTTATTATAATTGGTATGTTTTTCATTTTATTGGATTTATTAATCTTAAATTTTTTTAAACTTTGAATTTTAAACTATTCTTTGGTTAAAAACTGTAAGTACGCTTGCGCATAATTGTATTCGAAAATAGTTTGGTAATATTCTAATTGTTTTTGGGCAAATTGTGTTTCAGAAGCTAACAAATCCGTCGTTTTTTCTAAACCTTCTTTGAATCTATTTGTTCTAATTCTTAAGGATTCTTCAGATTGTGTTAAGGCTAATTTTGACAGATGTAGTTTGTTTTCTGCATCCATCAACATTCTTTTTGCTTTATTCAATTCCAATTTGCTTTTTGATAGATATTGTGAATATTCAAATTTTGATTTTTCAAATTCGGCTTTGCTTTTTTGAACTTTTCCAAAGCGTTTTGAACCGTTGAAAATATCCCAACTTAATTGTGCTCCAACCAAATAACCACTTGCATCTGCTTGAAAAATTTTGTTGTCATACAATTCATAACTTCCAAAAGCATTTAATCTTGGTAAAAAAGTCATTTTTTCAGCTTTGTTCATGTCTTGATATGCTTCAGTTGATAATTGCATTGCCTTGATATCACTACGATTTTCAGAAATTGAAACATCAGCCATTGAAACAACTGTAAAATTTAAATCATCAGAAGGTTTGTATTGCACATACGTTTCATCATTCATCAAAAAAGACAGATAGTTGGACGCATTTTGCACATTGCTTTTTGCTTGTTGCAATTGATTTTGAACTTCAGTTACCCGAACTTCTACGTTCAAAACATCTGCGCGTTGCAAATACCCTTGTTTGAAACTATTTTCTGCCAATTTTTGATTTGCATTTGCAGCTTCTAACGCTTTTTCTAAAACATCAACAGCTTTGTATGCCAATTGCAATTGCATATAGGCATTTTCAACTTCAAAAGCCAAGTAATCTTCAGTACGTTGTGTTTGTAAAGACATGGCTTCCATTTTTGATTTTGCAGCTTTTCGTTGATACACTCCATCCAAATTCACTAAAGGTTGTTCCACTTTAATGATGGTTGCAAAATTTTGAGTTTGCGTTGGATTGTTCAACAATGCAGGATTGAAATCTGCTTGCGTTAAAATTCCTTGATTCAATTTTGAGCCAAAAGCCATCAAAGGATTTGTAGTGGAAATTCCTGTGTGACTTGCTGTGATATTTGGCAAAAAAATAGCGTTTGTTTGTTTAAATTCTGCTTTTGCTTTGTTGAATTCTTCAGCAGAGATTTTTAGGGATAAATTGCGGTTTTTTATTTTTGTAATTACCTCAGATTTATCAATAGAAATAATTTCTTGCGCATTTGTGGGCAAGTATAAAATTAAAATTAAAACTGCGATATATTTCATAATGTATTTCATTGATATGATTTTTGTTACCGCAAAATTAGACTGAAAAAAAAGTGTAGTCAGTAACATTTGTTACTTAGGATTTCAGTAAAAAAAACTGATTTTGAAAAAATAAAGAGGAAACATTTCAATATATTTGCCTTGTGAAAGAAGGAACTTTTTTAATTTCTTTATTTTTGAGTAGTCTGATTCTCTATAATACGTTGAGAGTTTCAGTTACTTATATTTATTATACTATTGATCCCATAGGTTTTATTGAAGAGTTGTGTGAAAATAAGGATACTCCAGAAATGCAGTGTAATGGAAAATGTCAATTAAAAAAAGTAACTGAAAGTAGTCAAAGTAGTGAAAAAACACCAGTTCAATTAATTGATTTTAAAGATTTATTATTATTTAAAGAATCTCCATTATCATATTCAATTGTTTCTTTTTTTGAGAAAAATCAAACCTTATTCTCATATGCTAACAACTATGCATACTTAAACTCAGATTCGAGTTTCCATCCACCACAAGTTTAGTTTTTTTTAGATTCAATTAATGAATCATTAAATAGATATGTATCAATTTGTTTAAGGTTTCATCCTTAAACGGAAGGTTCTTGTTATACACATATTAAAAATAAATAAAACTAAAATGAAACCATATTTTAAAAAATTGGCAATCTTATTGATTGCAACTATTGCATTTGCATCATGCTCAAAAGATGTAAATGAAACAGAAATGAATGAATTGGAAGGATTCACTAAAATCAGAGAATTGTCAAATTCAACACATACGATTGAATTATATTCTGAAAAAGAAGCGTTAATAGTAGGTTATAACGAAATTAAACTAAGAATTTTAGATAATAGTTCGGATATTTTTGTGAAAAATGCTCAAATTTCTTGGAATCCAGTAATGCACATGATGATGATGAACCATTCTTGTCCAAAATCAACAGTGGAAAAAGTGGCTGATGAAGGAAATTTATACGAAGGATATATTGTGTTTCAAATGGAAGAAAATGCTTCAGAATATTGGGATTTGACCATTGATTATACTATTGATGGTGTTGATTACTCCATAACCTCTGAAATTGATGTTCTAGCAACTGACAAAAGAACTGTAAATTCATTTACTGGCTCAGATAACGTAAGATATTTAGTAACCTATATTGAATCAACAGAACCTAAAGTTGCTATTAATGATATGAAAATTGGCGTTTGGAAAATGGAAAACAT
The DNA here is from genome assembly GCF_015767435.1 of Polaribacter sp. BAL334. Lineage (GTDB taxonomy): Bacteria > Bacteroidota > Bacteroidia > Flavobacteriales > Flavobacteriaceae > Polaribacter. The sequence goes on along the minus strand of NZ_JADWOV010000301.1, from coordinate 9,341 downwards.
GATGAGTTTTCCGATGGTGGATGATTATACTGTAAAAATTGATCCAAGAATGCCAAGTATGGGAAATCATTCTTCACCCAATAATGTAAATGCAACTCAAAGTAATCCTGGAGCTTTTTATGAAGGAAAATTATCATTAACCATGACTGGTTATTGGAAAATAAATCTGCAATTAGCAAATGCTGATGGAACAGTGTTAAAAGGAGAAGAAATTTCAAGCACTGTTGAATCAAGCAGTATTTTCTTCGAAATAGAATTTTAATTTTAATTGCAAAAGCTCAAATTATTACTGAATTTGAGCTTTGCATTAAAACTTACTTTATGAAAAATACATTCATCATTCTTTTGATGTTTTTGAGCACAAGTATTTCATTCGCTCAAAAAAAAGAAAAAGATTCTATAAAAGTTATTGAACTCAAAGAGGTTATTTTGATTGGAAAAAAAGCTGCTGAATATGAAAAAAATTCAAAATCTTTAAGTACGATTGAAGCTTTTTTACATCAATCTTCGAGTATCAATATGATCAAAAGAGGTGCGTATGCTTGGGAACCTATCATCAATAATATGCCCACAGAAAGAACATTGGTTACTATTGATGGCATGCGAATTTTTGGCGCTTGTACTGATAAAATGGATCCTATAACTTCGTATATTGAAGTTACAAATCTTTCAGAAGCTGTTATTCAGGATGGTCAATCAGGAAGTCTTTTTGGGAATACAATTGGAGGTTCAGTAGACTTAAAAAGGAACAAACCCGTTTTTGGCGAAAAAAAACTGGAAACACAATTTCATTCAGGATTTGAAACAAATAATAGTCAAAAAATATTGGGAAGTTCTGTGAATTTCAAAAACGAATCCTTCTATTTTGATTTAGATATAATGAGTAGAAATGCAGAAAACTATAGTGCAGCAAACCATCAAGAAGTGTTGTATTCTCAATTTAACAAACTCAATTTTTCAACTACTTTTGGATTTAGAATCAAAGAGCATAAATTATTGGAAACTTCCATTATTTATGACAAAGCAACTGATGTTGGATATCCAGCATTACCTATGGATGTTTCTTTGGCAGAAGCTTTTATTACTTCCATTAAATATGAAGTTGTCCCCAAAAACTCAACAATTAAAAATTGGGAAACCAAAATTTACTTTAACACCATAAAACATGTAATGGATGACACAACGCGTCCAAATGTGCCTATTCATATGGATATGCCAGGCTGGAGCGAAACATTTGGGTTTTATTCAAAGTTGAAATATAGTTTTGAAAAACATCATTTTTTGGTCAATTTGAATTCATTTTATAATAAATCACTGGCAGAAATGACCATGTATCCGAATAATCCAAACGAAAACTTGATGTTTATGCTAACTTGGCCTGATGTACGAACTTTGTATAATGGTGTGTTTTTAGAAGACAGTTTTACTGTGAGTAAAAATTCAAATCTTACATTGAATATTTCATTAGGAAACCATTTGAATACTGTTTCTAGTCAATTCGGATTGGAAAGTTTACAAATTTTTTATCCAGAAATGTCTGATAAAAAAAATAGATTTTTAAAGAGTTTTGGTGCTAATTACCATTTTTCTAAATCAGGATTTCACTATCATTTTGGAGTGGCATATAGTGAACGAGCTCCATCAGTTTCTGAAGGATATGGGTTTTATTTGTTCAATAGTTTTGATGGTTTTGATAACATTGGAAATCCAAATTTGAAAAATGAATCAGCGATTGAAGGCAGTTTTTCAATTGGATTGAAAAAAGAAAAATTGATGATAAAAGCGAATGCTTCTTACTTTTATTTTTATGATTATATCATTGCTCAAACAGACTTTAGTTTATCTCCAATGACCATTGGAGCAAATGGTGTGCGTGTGTATTCGGCTTTAGATACTGCAACAATTTTCAATACTAGTCTTTCTTTTGAGTATTTTGTCAATCCATTTTTTACTTGGAATTTGCAAACAACTTATGCTATTGGCAAAACTAATGACAATGAAAATTTGCCATTTATCAGTCCTTTTAGTTATACAAGTTCTTTGCGTTTCAAAAAAAATAAATTTACTAGTGAAATTCAATTGGTTGGAAATGCAACACAATCCAATTTTAATGCTGAATTTGGGGAAGATCAAACACCCAATTTTGCCATTTTAAATATCAATGCTGGATATCAATTTAAATTTGGAAACACAAAATTGATGTTGAAAACAGGCATAGAAAACGTATTTGACAAAAATTATTCAACCTATGCTGATTGGAACAATATTCCAAGAATGGGAAGAAATATGTATGTAAATTTGAATTATTTGCTTTAAAAAGTTAATGTAGTAAAAAAGAGGACATTTTTTTTAAAATGTCCTCTTTTCAATTAAAAAACAAATTTAAAACAAAATCTAACTTTCATTTACTTTTCTAGTACCTCCATGACCACCAGCAACAATAATCAATATTTTGAGACTTAAATAAATAAATTTGAAAAATTGAATAATAGGATTCATCATTATAAATCGTTGGTGTTTTGAAATTCTTTGTGTCATAATTTTATATTTTAATGCCTTTTTAAAAAAATAATTACTGAATATTAAAATCGGAAAGCTAATTTTACTCAGGAATCAACCACCAAAAAGGTCGCATTTTTGCTTTGTAAATAAATGCGTAATGCAACGCCAATTTTAACCAATGACCAGCCAAACCAATTTCACCAAAAGTTTTTCCTAATTGTCTACCTTGAGTCTTTGGATATTTTTCATAATCAGGTACAATAGGAAAAGTGGTAATGCTCACACCACTTCCTGAAGTCATTCCATAACCTGCAGAAGCAATACATGCTGCACCCATATTTCCCATACTTCCTTTGTGATGCAAGGTTTCGTTACCATTTTTTATGGTATCAATGATATTGTCTGCAACTAATTTTGCGGTTATTCCAGAAGGCATTCCTGTTCTTGGTGGAGCAGGAAAAATTTCAGTTCCATTTATACTTTTTCTAGGTTTTGAAATTGTATGAGGAGGAGCAAAAGCAATTCCTGGAGCAAAAATATTTTTGTAAGTCGGATTTTGATAGGTTTCTGGCCAATCTTTCACAGACCATTGTTCATAAGGTTTTGGACTATAATCTGCGTCCACAATCATAAAACCTTTAAACAATTTTTCGGTAATATCATTTTCGTTTTTATCAAAAGCCTTAAAACCATGACCTGAAAACGAAGGAATTAACATCGCAAAATCATATTCTTCATATTTATTTTCGCCTTCTAGATTTTCGTAATGGGCAATTCCGTTTTCAATTTTGTTGACTCCTGCACCCAAAATCCATTTGATATCTCTATCTTCAAAAATCATTTCAACCATTTCGCTCGATTTCATTGTCATGTTTCCATAACTTAAAAGCATGCCATCCATCCCAAAATCACCTAATTGAAATTCGTTTGAAATCCAAGTAATTTCTGCCATTTCACGTACTTTGTGTTTGCGTAATTCTTGTTCCACATTTAAAATATATTCAAATGCTGCACCTTGACAAGTGGCTTTTGCATGTCCTGTTCCAATTAATATTTTGACTTTTTTTCCAAGTTTCATCAACTCAATTTGCGCTTTCAAACCTTGCCAAGCATGTTCAGCATGATTATATGTACACACAGAATAAGTCCCATTTTCGCCAGGAATTAATCCTTCAGTAGCTTCAAAATTTAGTTTTGGACCAGTGGCATTGATGAGATAATCGTAGGTGATTTTTTCTTTATTCCCTTTTTGCTCTCCAACAACATATTCAGCTAAAACATAAGGTTTTTGTTGTGCTTGATCTCCTTCAGGATAGAAAGAAAGCGCTTTTGCTTGTTTGAAATCAATTCCTTTTCTTTTATACAATGGCGCTAAAGGAAATAGAATTTGTTCGGATTTCATTCTACCAATTCCAACCCAAATGTTAGATGGAATCCATTGATAATTACTATTCGGAGAAACCACCACAACTTCATGGTTTTTTGAAAGTTTTCTTCGCAAGTGAGCTGCAGCAACATGGCCTGAAATTCCAGCCCCAAGAACGACTATTTTTGACATAAGATAGATTTTGTCGAAAGGTAATTATATCAACAAAAACCTACAGTTACATTTGTTACACAATGAAAATTAACTGTTTACTATAAATCCAATCAAATGAGATATTAAAAGATACCTTAAAATTATATTTTAAAAAATAAAATATTACTGCTTCAAAATCTTTTTCTCAATAATTTTTCCAGCATTTTTGAATACAATTACATATTCTCCACTAGCAAATTTTGAAAGATTCAATTCAATAGTTTTGAATCCAATTGATTTTTCAAAGGTCATTTTTTGAATGCTTCTTCCTAAAATATCAAATATTTCTAAACTACTGTTTTCTGTATTTGGAATAAAAACTTCCAGGGAAAAAAGACCATTTGAAGGATTTGGAAATACTTTCAAATTGTAAATATTTTTTTCTGTGAGTGCTATTTCTTCGACATTCAATACAGTTTTATTGATAAAAACTTTAAATGCCAAATTACTTGCTGAACTTTGCGTTCCATTATTGATAAAGAAAATATTTTCTTGTGAGCTTTCAATTCCGCCAAAAATATAGCCAATCATTGTTGAACCATTTGGCAAATTATTTAGGTTCACTACTTCATCATTCATATAAAAAGTAGGGTTGTGAATTGGAATAAATTCGGCTCCAGAACCTACTAAAGTTGGCATTTTGATGTCCAAAATACTTTCAGTCATTGAACCATTACTAAACCTTGAAACTTTACTGATGGTATTTACAAAAGGCACATTATCATCTTTGACCAAATTGTTATTTGCATCCAATTTATACTGGCTCATTCCTCCAAAAAAAAGGGTGTGCATGGTCTTATTTGCACTATCAAACACCGGAATTTTTGCACTGTGATATTGACTTAAATACTGATTGAAATTGTTATTAACAGTATATCCTGTTGATGAAACATCCACTGTGTTTAACCATGGTAAATTCACTGTGTGTTGAAAAACACCACTAAACATGGTAAATCCATGAGATCCATCAGGAAAAATTTGAGGTGCCATATTGTAATCTCTTCTGTGCAAATTGTCACGATCTTTTTGTGCAGCATAATTTACAATAGAAAGATTTGTGCCATCATCAACAATTTGAAAAGTTCTAATTTCTTCAGTATAAATTTGTGTAAAACCAGTAGCATTATTTGGTCCTTGAGGATTGTATTTCCCTTTAAAATATTGACCTCCACATAAATAAAAAACATCATTTAACAAACCTAATTGCCCACCAGTAACTGCTAAATTTGGATTGGAAATTTGTCTAAAAAAAGAAGTAATGGATTGATTATTGATGACTGCATTTGCCAAACCATCTACGTCAATTGCAGTTAATTTATCATAAGTTACATGGTCAAGAGCTGTTGCACTATATCCATAACCGCCAATAACATATAGCGTATTTTCTCTCTGATAAAACTCTTGATTGGTGGCTTGCAATTGCTCAAAAATAGCAGCTTGTAAGACGTTTAAAGAAGCGCTCCAAGTTTGATTATTAATGGGATCAACCACAAAAACATTTTTGTTATTGTCATTTTCCAAAAAGGATGAAAATGGCTGTCTTTGGTGTAAACCGTCAATTCTTCCGCCAATAATAATCCATTTTCCATCCGAAGTTTTTCCCCAAGAAAATGAATGAACATTGGGTGCATTTGCAATTGTTAAAGGCTCAATTTGAACTGTAAATTGTTCTTGAGAAATTCCTGATTGAAGGGAGAGAAATGCGATAAAAACAGTAAATAGGAGTTGACTTTTCATAACTTGGTGGATTAATCCCACAAATTTCGGGAAAGAAGTTCACTCTTTTGGTAACATAGGTTACTTAGTAAAATTATTAATAACTAGTGTCATCTAAAGTGACTTTTCCATTAAAGGTTTTATATAAAAATAAAAAATAGCCTGCTAAAAGTGGCGCTCCAATAGCAACAATAGTTAGCATAATTCCCAGTGATTTTTGGGAAGAGGCTGCATTATAAATTGTAACACTAAAATCTGGATTTATGGTTGATGGCAACAAAACAGGATACAATTGAAATGCAACCAACATTAACAAAAACGCCATTGTCAAAGACGAAAAAACAAGCGCTTTCGCATATTTTTTCTTTGAAACCAGTCTTGGAACATTAGCAACTGCTAAAAAAGATAAAATTGGCAACACAAAAAAAATCGGTTGTTCTTTAAAATTATCAGTTACACCAGGAATAAAAATCAATGTATATAATGAAGTAATTGCAAAACTAATAATAAAAAATATCATGCCTCTTTTTAATAAAAAAGTAAGTTTTGCATGCAAACGTCCTTCTGTTTTCAATAATAAAAAAATGGCTCCTTGCGTCATAAAAATGGACAAAGTGGTAAATCCTACCATAATTGAATAGGGACTTAAAAATGCAAAGAAAATACCTCCTTTGTAACTAAAATTTTCACCAAGCTCAAATCCTTGAAGTACATTTCCTACAACAACCCCTAACAAAAATGCTATTAACGTATTGGAAATAAAGTAGATAACATCCCAAGTTTTTCTCCACCAAATCATTTTTTCTGCACTTCTGAATTTTATGGCTGATGAACGTAAAACCAATAAAATCAAAAATAGCATAAATGGAATATACATGACAGAAAGCATAGTTGCATACATCACAGGAAATCCAGCAAATAAGGCACCACCTCCTATTATTAGCCAAACCTGATTTGCATCCCAAAGTGGGCCAACTGCATTGATGGCAATTCGTCTACTCAAATCTTCTTTAAAGAACAAATGCCAAGCACCTGCACCGTAATCAAAACCTTCCAAAATTGCGTATCCTGAAAATAATAACCCTACTACCAAAAACCAAAGTGTGGGATAATCGATTCCTAAAATTGTTTCCATGCTAATTTTTTTTAAATAATTTCTAATTCGTTCTTTTTTTCTTGATAAGGTCCATGTTTTATTTTTTTATTCAAAGAATACATGAAAAGCAAAAATAACAATGAATAAACTACAAAAAATAGGATTAAAGAGAATAAAATTTGATTGGCAGATACTTCTTGAGAAAAGCCCTCACTGGTTCTTAAATGACCATAAACAATCCAAGGTTGTCTGCCCATTTCTGCTGCAAACCATCCTGTTTGATTGGCAATTTGAGGTAACAAAACCGAAAATGCAAAAATGCGCAATAACCATTTACTGTCAAATAATTTCCCTTTCCACCATAAAAAACTTGCATAAAAAGTCAATGCTATTAAGAACATCCCAATTGATATCATAATATGGTAAAACTGAAAAACTGCATTTACTTGACTTGGTCTATCTTCTTTAGGAAAAGCATTTAGCCCTGTAATTGGAGCTTCAAAATCTTGATGTACTAAAAAAGATAATCCTCCTGGTAACCCCAAACCTGTAACCTCTTGACTTTCATTATCAACCCACCCAAAAAGATACAAATCTGCAGGTGCTGATTTTTCATAATGACCTTCCATAGCAGCCAATTTTGCTGGTTGATTTTTTGAAACTCCATCAGCAGAACTATGACCAGAAACTAATTGAGAAAACGAAACAACAGTAGCAATTACTAAAGCAATTTTAAAAGCTTTTTTTGAAATTTCAATGTATCTTCCTTTTAATAAATAATAAGCATGAACACTTAAAACCAAAAATGCGCCAGCTAAAAATGCACCTTGCCAAACATGAATAATTCTGTCTACACTTGATGGGTTAAAAACCATCTCCCAAAAATCGGTGACTTCAGCCCTTGCATTAAAACCCTCTCCAACAATGTGATAACCTGCTGGCGTTTGTTGCCAACTATTTGCCACTACAATCCAAACTGCCGAAAACATTGACCCTAAAAAAACACCTATAGTTGATATAAAATGAACTTTTGGAGAAACTCTATTCCATCCAAAAATCAAAATCCCCAAAAAAGTACTTTCTAAACCAAAAGCAAACAATCCTTCAGCAGCTAAAGCACTTCCAAAAATATCTCCCACATATTTTGAATATACAGCCCAATTTGTGCCAAATTCAAATTCCATAATAATTCCTGTAGCCACACCAATTCCGAAAGTAATGGCGAAAATTTGTAACCAAAAACGGGTTAAAACTTCATATTGTTTATTACCAGTTTTTAAATACAACCCTTCCATAATAACCATAATCAACCCAATACCAATGCTTAAAGGCGGATAGATGTAATGAAATGCAACCGTGAAAGCAAACTGAATTCTTGCTAATATTTCTACTTCCATAATTTTGATTTAAAAAAAATACGCTTTAAAACTAAAGCGTATTTCTTGAATATATTGTTATTTTTTTAAAATTTCACTTAAGACTAACTCTTTATCAAGTTTTTTTGTGCAAAAAAACCAATCATCACATTTTAATTCCTCAGTTTGATTCATTCTATCTTGCGCTACTCCACAAGATCCTGCAGGCGAAATGATAACATCATCTCCAGGATTCCAATCTGCGGGAGTTGCAACATTAAATTTATCTGATGTTTGCATTGCAATTAAGGCTCTATAAAGTTCGTCAAAATTTCTACCTAAACTCAATGGGTAATAAATAATTGCACGAACAATTCCAACTGGATCAACAAAAAATACAGCTCTCACTGCTTGAGTTTTACTCTCTCCTGGTTGAATCATTCCATATTTTTTTGCAACATTCATGGAAATATCTTCAATTAAAGGAAATTTAACTTCAATTTTCTCCATTCCATTAAAAGTAATTTTGTCTTTTATGGTTCTTAGCCATGCAATATGACTGTATAAACCATCAATTGATAAGCCAATCAAATTACAATTTGCTTTTTTAAATTTTTCTTCCAAATGAGCAAAAGTCATAAACTCTGAAGTACAAACTGGCGTAAAATCTGCTGGATGGCTAAATAAAATTGACCATTCTCCTTTATAATCATCAGGGAAATTGATTTCTCCTTGTGTAGTAATTGCATTAAACTGTGGTGCTTTGTCCCCAATTCTTGGCATTGTGAAAACTTCTTGTTCTTTTGTAATTTCTGATGTATTCATTTTAATTATGTATTTTTTACCTTGTAAAATTAGACGGTTTGGTAAACTTTATATGTAACATAAGTATCACAAGCTTAGGGAAAATTGAATAACATTATAAGAAAAACTTATTTCAATCCAATTCTAATTGTAAGCTTCCCCAAAATTCGGCCATTTAAAAATAGAATTCGACAAGCGACGCAGGAGCGCGTTCAGTAAAAATTATTAAATTTAAAGCCGAAAACTTATGAAGACAACCCAATTTACCGAAAACCAGATTGTTGCCATT
>NZ_JADWOV010000300.1 GCF_015767435.1 Polaribacter sp. BAL334 | reverse complement strand
TTTGCAGTTCGTCATAGAAGTGTTGATCAGCATACAGGACAACCAAGAGGAGGAACAGCAGGTCCTTTGCCAACTGTTTTTTACGATTATGATGAAACAGATTTAAGAAGAGATGTTACATGCGTTCCATATCAATGGGGAACAGCTGTAAATGGATTTGCACAACAAGAATTGGTAAATTTAGGTGTTTGGTATTTTGGAAAATATCGATACGAGTGGATGAATAGATATGTTACTTCATCAAATGATGATGGTGTAAATAAAATATACATGCGCTATGCAGAAATTTTATTGATGGCCGCTGAAGCTGCAAATGAACTAGATGGTCCTGCAGCAGCAGCTCCATACTTAAAACAAATTAGAAGAAGAGCATTTGATGCAGCTGATCATCCAACAAAAGTGGAAGCGTATGTGAATAGTTTGACTTCGAAACCAGCTATGTTTAATGCTATTGTAAATGAAAATAAATACGAATTTACTGGCGAAATGGAACGAAAACAAGCACTTATTCGTTGGAATTTATTGGGAACAAAATTGACAGAAGCAAAACAAAAAATGCAAGATTTAAAAAATAGAACGGGCGTTTATGCTGATGTTCCAACAACTCTAT
>NZ_JADWOV010000299.1 GCF_015767435.1 Polaribacter sp. BAL334 | reverse complement strand
GTTGCCAAGAACCATTTGGACGAACGGCTCCTGCTATGAGCAGTGGCAGTTTTTGTTAAACTTTTATTCCGCTAAGAACGAAGATAATAAAATTCCCAAAACTTTCGCCAAGCAACTATGCCGCCATTGCTTATAGCAGATGTGCATGTTGCACAACTCATTCAAACATACAAAAATAGTTGCATAAAATCTACAGATTTTGTAAATTTAGAGATGCAAGGAAAAAAAGAACTCATCCCAAAAATGCTCTACCAAGTTCATTTACAAGACTTGATACCCGAGCAGAATTACTATCGATTATTGGATAAAGCCATAGACTTTCGTTTTTTATATAAAGCAACAAAGCCTTATTATAGAGAAGAAGGAC
>NZ_JADWOV010000029.1 GCF_015767435.1 Polaribacter sp. BAL334 | reverse complement strand
TACCAATGGAACGCCTAATGATCCTACAGATGATACTTTAGTGTACACGCCTGCTGCGAACTTTAATGGAACAGATACCTTTGATTATACTATTACAGATTCTAATGGGGATCAATCTACTGCGACTGTGACTGTAACTGTCTCTCCTGTAAATGACTTACCTACGGCTGTGGATGATATTGCTACTGTAAATGAGGATTCTGCTTCTAATGTAATTAACGTTTTAACCAACGATTCTTTTGGTGGTGATGGTCCAAATATTGGTGCTATCTCTATTCCTTCTGCAACGTCTGCTAATGGTGGAACTGTGGCTGTGAATACCAATGGAACGCCTAATGATCCTACAGATGATACTTTAGTGTACACGCCTGCTGCGAACTTTAATGGAACAGATACCTTTGATTATACTATTACAGATTCTAATGGGGATCAATCTACTGCGACTGTGACTGTAACTGT
>NZ_JADWOV010000003.1 GCF_015767435.1 Polaribacter sp. BAL334 | reverse complement strand
CACTATTATCTGTTAAAAAAGTAGCACTATTTAAATGAGACGTAAATGGATTTCCAATTAAATTGAAACCATTACTAGCACTTGAAACGGCTACAGAAACATCAGCAGTATTAATTGTTCCAGAGAAAGAAATATCTCCAGTGGCAGTTCTTTTTACTGAATAACCTTGACCATTATTGAAAGTTCCTGAACCTGCTGCTTGTAAATAAGCCCATTGATTGGTCGAAGTTGTATAAGTTGCAATTCCTCTGTTAGAACCTGTTCCAAAGTCAATTCCATTTGCGGTTACATAAGTGTCATTATATGATTGTCCAGCAACCGGGGAAGAAACAAAATACCAGTTTGAAGTTGGTAAATTTCTAGTGTAAGTTACGTTTCCAGTTGATGTCCCATTTACGATTAGTGAACCTCCACTGTTAATAT
>NZ_JADWOV010000298.1 GCF_015767435.1 Polaribacter sp. BAL334 | reverse complement strand
GATTTTTAGAGTTTTTATGAAATTTAAGATGTAATTTTACTGTGTAAATAAGAATATAAAGTTCATAAATACACCCCTAAAACCCCTAAAAAAAAGTTCCCTCAAACCCCCTAAAATCAAAAAGTCTTCTAGAAATATCCCCTAAATTCTAGAAGATTTTTTTATTGGTAAATCATACTTCTCATTGATTCTCTCTATTTATTACATAAGAATTGAACATTAATTTAAAAATGAATAAAAATTCCTTTTATGCAAAGTTTTGAAAACTAATATTCATAGTAATCATATGAATAAAAACCACTTATTCCTTAAATACAAACACTTATATTCAAATTCCTTCAACTACTAACCAGAAAAGAATTTATATCTTCAATTTATGATTAATCAATAACTTTGAAATGTATTTAAAAAAATTATTAACCCCCATTAATAACATAAAATGACAGCTCAAAATTGGAAAGAATTAGGAAAATTTGTAAATGTTGATAATAATAAATTATTTGTAATCGATACAGACCCTATAAAAACAGAAAAAGAAACTATTGTAATCATAAGTGGGTATCCTTTAAACTCTTATGATTATCATCAAATTATTGACATGTTAAAGGATTATTATAGAGTAATCATTCACGATCATGCTGGATTTGGTTTTTCTGATGATCCACAAGATTATACATATTCTCTTCTTGATCATGCCAACGATTGCATAAAATTATATAGCAAACTAAAATTGAAGGATTTTACCATCATTGCATCTCAATATGGAGCAATGATTGCAAAAGAAATATTGCACAAAAAAAATTACAACTTAATTCCTTTCCATATTAAAGATGTTGTAATTACCAAGAATAATAGTGACCAATTATACTCAAGCATCAATGCAATTTACTATTTAAACAGCAATAAACATTTCCCAAAATATAAAGAAGTCCTTGCAAATTATCAAGATAAATCACTTTTTACAGCACATGATAATAGTGCTTTCGACGAGAAATACAAGGACAATGAAAAAGTACGTGTAATTTGGGAAAATTTTCAAACTAAAGAAAAACAAAAAGAAGTTTTGATTCTAAGTAGCTATAATGAAGAGATATTTTTATACTGGCATAGATGGATCAATGCTTTGAAAGAATCAAAAGTTCGTGTTCATTATTTTTGGAGAAAAGACGATTTTACAAATATTCAAGATACTTTGTTATTAACTTCAACGTATAAGAAAGAAAATATCAATATGGTTGAAAACAGAAATTGTTACACCATTGAAAATGAACCAAAAAGATGGTTATTAATGATTTTAGATGAAATCAATAAAACTACTTTTCACGCAATGAAAAGAGAAACATTTGTTAGTTAACATAAAATGCAAATCTTATGGAATGGAAAAAAAATCACAAAACCATACATCTTCCCGAACAAACAATTTCTTACATAGATACAGAATATGGAGATCAAATTCTATTAATTCTTCATGGATTTGCCACTAGTTCTTATGATTATTATAAAATTATTGACGAATTAAGAAAATCATATAGAGTAATAATTCCTGATTTAATAGGTTTTGGATTTTCTTCCAAACCAAAAAATTTTTTCTACACAGCAAAGGATCAAGCAAGTCTTTTGACTGTAATGTTGAGGGAATTAGAAATCAAAAAAGTATCCATCATGGCACAAGGTTTTGGAGTTTGTATTACTGATGAAATTGAGAGCATTATAGACCTAGGCTTTGTGGATTTGCAAATTGATGATATTTTTTTTATCAACTCTAGAATTCAATTGGCTTTGACAAAAGATGAATCTGAACTAGAATTGCAAAAACAATTACTTACATCTTCATTAGTAAAACTATCACTTTCGTATGAAATGTTTAAAAAATATATGAAAGTTTCCTTTTACGAAAAAGAGGCAATAAGTGAAGAAGAACTTGAAAATTATTGGGAGATGCTAAATTATAACAATGGCATCAAAACAATGAATTTCATTGATAATTACATGTTAGAAACCACTAATTTTGGTAAAAGAAGACTGGCTAATTTGAAAAAATCATCCATAAATAAGTTTGTAATCTGGGGTAAAAATGATGAAAATGAGTCAATAGAATCTTTTCAAAAAATCAAAGAATTACTTGAAATTCAATCAAAAAATATGGCGCTAATTGATAATTGTGGACATTTCCCAATGTTAGAAAAACCGGAAGAATTTGCAAAAATCATAAAAGAATTGAAAAAAATTGCCTAAAAAATTAAACCTCTTAAAAATAGAACCCCTATATATTTTTCAAATACATAAAGTTAAAAATCCCGAAAATATTCGGGATTTTTATATAAAATAGAACTTAAAACCTATTTAAATTAAGAAATATATTTAAAAAAATAGTTGCTTATTTTTCAAAAATTTGAGTGCTCTTATTTATTAGAAAATCATCTGAAAATTATTTATCTTGCAGAGTTGCTAAAATGTAAAGCGAAATTCTACTTTTACTTTATTTTTAAGGGCAAAAAATTCATTAATGATTAAATTTTATGGCAAAAAAGCTATTAAAAAATTTATTAGGAGAGGTTAAAAGCAATTCTTTTGAGCAAATTTCTGGTCAAGACGCCACTTTTTTATATGCAGAATCTCCCACAAGTCCCATGCATGTTGCTACGTTGATAATTGTAGAAGGTTCTCTAAAATTTGAAGATTTCAAAGCAATTGTTGCCTCGAAATTGCATTTAATTCCGAAGTTTCGAAAAAGACTTTTGAATGTACCTATGAATTTAGATTATCCTTATTGGGTGGATGATCCAAATTTCGATATTGATTTACATATCAACAGAATCAGACTTCCTGAGCCTGCAAATTGGAAAACGCTGCGCGAATTGACATCCTCCATTTTTAGCAATCCATTAGATTTAAGAAGACCTTTGTGGTCAATTGATTTTATTGAAGGTTTAGACGCAGTTTCGCAAGTACCAAAAGGTTCTGTTGCCATTGTTTCAAAAGTGCATCATGTCATGATTGATGGCGCTTCTGGAGTTGGAATTATGAGTATTTTGTTTGATAAATCCGCAGATGAAAAAGAAAAAGAAATTCCAAAACCAATTCCTTTTGACCCTGAACCATTGCCCGATGAAATTACCCTATTGATTAAAAGTTCACAAGATTTTTTAAAAAATCCTTTTAAGATTCCAAAATTAGCCAGCGAAACTGCTTTGTATTTTTTACAAGGAAAAATCAGCAAACAACTGAGTCCTAAAAAAACGGTTTTTAAAACTTTTGCAACTCCAAATACCATTTTTAATAAAAATGTTTCTCCCAGAAGAACTTGGGGAACTGCCATTTTATCTTTTGAAAGAATCAATACGCTCCGAAAAATAATGGATGTGACTATCAATGATTTGATTTTGACAATTTGCGCTGGTGGAATTCGAAAATATTTAGAGGAAAGAGAAAAACTTCCTTCACAACCTTTGGTAGCAAATGTTCCTATTTCTATTCGTGGAAATGGAGAAAATCAAGCGTTGAATAATCAAATTTCGAATATGCTAGTAAAAATTGCCACGCATATCAAAGACCCCATTGAGCGTTTGGAATATATTTATGAGCAAACAAGTTTGGGCAAGAAAAAACACAAAACTGTGGGTGCAAAATCGTTGGCACAAATGGCAGAAGCTGTCCCTTTTGGATTGGCAAATTTGGCTGCGGGTATTTATAGCAAATACAACATCAAGGAATTTATCAAACCGCCTTTTAATGTGACGATTACCAATGTTCCAGGACCACAAAATCCACTGTATTTGAGAGGTCAAAAAATACTTTCTATTTTTGGTTTGACACCTGTTTTAGATGGATTTGGATTGATTATTGCCGCTTTTAGTTACAATGGATTGGTCTCCATTACATCAACATCAGATGCAAAAACAATGCCTGATGCAGATAAATTTTCGAGGTATATCAGAGAAGCTGCTAATGAATTGGAAGCTGTCATTTTAGAAAGAGGAAAACGTCATCCAAAACCTAAAAATGAAACCTTGAAAAGCAATTCATTTTTCACAAAATTCAAAAAATATTTAGTGGATAATGACTATCAGAATGAATTTACAGGTCTGATTGATTTTCAAATCACTTCAGAAAAAAGTGTTTTTCCTACTCAGATTGAAATCTCAGAAAAAGGTGTTTTCGTCAAAAAAGAAGTTTCGGAAAATGCATTGATCACTATCGAAATTGAGGATTTGGTGTTGTATCAATTATACAGAAAAAAATTACTTTTAAAAGAAGTGATGATTCAAGAAAGAATTAAAATTTCAGGAAATTCAAAAAATAAAGCGCTGATTTTAAAATTATTAACTGCTTTTTTCAACCAATAATGCATGAATTTTAAAACAGATACTTTTACAACTCCTGATCATCAAACCATCTTTTATTACAAATGGTTTGCTGCTGAAAACAAACCTTTCAAAGGAGTTGTTCAGATTGCTCATGGTATTGGAGAACATGCAGGAAGGTATCATTCTATTGCTCAAAAACTTCAAAATGAGGGA
Organism: Polaribacter sp. BAL334; assembly: GCF_015767435.1. GTDB lineage: Bacteria > Bacteroidota > Bacteroidia > Flavobacteriales > Flavobacteriaceae > Polaribacter. The sequence continues at coordinate 15,493 of NZ_JADWOV010000298.1, read as the reverse complement.
TTTGAAGTGTATGCAAACGATCACAGAAATCATGGAAGATCTGTAAAAAATGAAGATTATTTGGGCTATTATGATGGTGAAGATTATTTTGAAGATGCGCTAAATGACATGCGTCAATTCTCTGAAATCATCCAAAAAGAGCATCCAAAAAATAAAATAGTATTGCTTGGTCATAGTATGGGTTCTTTTTTAAGCAGGGCTTATGCCATTAAATTTGGGAAAGATTTAGAAGTTTTGATCTTATCAGGAACAGGAAATTTTATGAGAGGTTTAGGAGCTTTCGGAATTTTGAGTGCCAAATTTTTTACGAAAATGAATGGCAAACACAAAAGTAATGAATTGTTAAAAAATTTATTTTTTGCACAATTTAACAAGGCCTTTAAACCCAATAGAACATCTGTTGACTGGATAAGTAGTGATGAAAAACAGGTGGATTTATTTGAAGCTGATCCTCTTAGAATTGAGGATTTTTCACTGAGCATTTTTTTAGATATTTTACAAGCCACTAAAAAAATAAACGAATTTGATGCCTTTTTAGCAACTTCGAAAAACCTACCCATTTACTTATTTTCTGGAGACCAAGATCCTGTTGGAGAAATGGGAAAAGGAGTTTTGAAAGTTGCTGAGAACTATAAAAAAGCAGGTATAAAAGATCTTACTTTGAAAATTTATAAAGGAGGAAGACACGAAATGCTAAACGAAATCAATAAAATCGAGGTTGAAAATGACCTTTTAAACTGGCTAAACCTAAAAGTAAAAGCCGACAAATAACCTATGGAAAGTATCAAAATTGTATACACCTCTTTTATAAAATTTGCGATTGCAATTGCAGTTTCTCAAGGCGAAACTTTAGCAGCAGCTAAAAATAGTATCCGTAAAGAATTTGAAAATCATCCGCATAAAAATCAGTTGAATGAAATCATCAACAAGACAACTTTAGGAAAAGAAAACTTACCTGCTCTATGTCAAAAATGCATTACAATTTGTGAAGATTTTGGGCCTGATAGAGATTATATCACACTCATTTTACTACTTGAAAATTTATCTAAAAAAGAAGTTTTTGACAACATCGAAAAAGAAACAATCGAAAGTGTTATCCAAAAATTTAGAAAAGAAATTGAACGAATCAATGGGACTATTCCTCCTCCTCCATTGTATAATGTGTTGTTGGAAAGCAGGTCTTTGGTAGAATGGACAACCATGATTGGTTTGTATCATTTGATTCCGAGGTATAAAAGTGCATTTGAAAAACCGGTGCTGTTAATGCCTCCTTATTTAGGAAATGATTATTCAACCACTTTTGTAAGAAAATATTTAAAATCTGCAGGTTTTAAAACTTATAAATGGGATTTAGGTATCAATATGATCAATTCTAAATCTTTGCCAAAACTGATTGAAAAACTAGATGAAATTTATGAAAAACACCAAGAAAAAGTCAGTTTGGTTGGCTGGAGTGGAGGTGGAATTTTTGCAAAAATTATCGCAAACAGACATCCTGAAAAAGTAGCACAACTCATCACAATTGGTTCTCCAGTTTGGGGAATTAAACACATGCAAACTCCTGTAATTAGGTCTTTAGAGTTTTTAAGAGGTAGAAAATTACGTGAACGAAATGAAAAACTCATCAAAGAATTAGAACAGATTCCGCAAATTCCTATTACGTGTATCTACACCAAAACAGATGGTTTGGTTCCTTGGAAACACTGTCTAGAAGCTGAAACATTTAGAAATAATATTAAAAATATTGAGGTTTTTGGAAGCCATTCAGGAATGGGAGCTAATGCAACAGTGTTGCTTACAGTCGCAAAAACGTTGCACGAAAACATAGAAAACACGCAACAAAAAGGCATTATTTCCAAAGCTGAAAAACTATTTTATCCAGATTTTTGGAAACAAAAAGGCATCTCAAAATTTACAAATCTTTTTTTTAGTTGATTATGGAACATCGTTTAGAAAATTGTATCAAACATCCAAAATTTCAAGAAGAGTTAGCTAAAATAGCTCAAGAACTGGAGATGGATTTGCCTGAAGTTCAAAAAAAAGGGGCTGAATGTATAGCAGAACTTTTTTCTGAACAACATCCAATTGCAAATATGATTTCTATCAAAGGTTTTCAATTGATGATGAAAAAAGCATACAACAATAAAATTGATGTCAATACGCAAGAAATCAAAAATTTAATGAAACTGATGCGTCAAAATTCAGTTTCATTTATTTTGACGCACAAAACCTATTTGGATACTGTTGTACTAGTTTCAACATTGGCAAGTTACGGAATGCCAATTCCCTATTCATTTGGCGGAATCAATTTAGCGTTTCCTGGTTTTAAACAATTAGCAAAAAAATCGGGCATCATTTTTATCAGAAGAAGTTTTAAAGATGATCAAATTTACAAGGCATCCTTGAAACATTATATTTCTTGTTTGATAGAAAATGGAGATCATTTAACTTGGAATATTGAAGGAACTCGCTCCAGAACTGGAAAAATTGTATATCCACAAATGGGGATTTTAAAATACATTATGGAAGGTGAAAATGCAAGTAGCAAAAACATCAAATATGTTCCTGTTTCTATTGTATATGATTTGATTCCTGATGTAAAAGAAATGACAGAAGAAGGAAAAGGCAAGGAAAAAAAATCAGAAGATATTGGTGTTTTCCTGAATTACATCAAAAAATTAGGCAATGAATTCGGAAAAGCAGCCATTCGTTTTGGAGATCCTGTTGATGCTTTAGAACATCAAAATGCGTTGATTCCTGATATTGACGAAGACAATTATGCGCACCAAAATACATTGCCCAGATTTGCTTTTGAACTGATTCACAAAGCAAATATGATTACGCCAGTAACCACAGTTTCATTGGTTTGTACTATTTTATTGAACAATTTTGCATTGACAAAAAGAGAAATTGAGTTGAATGTCATCAAATTGATGAATTATATTGACCAACGCAAAAAAGACGTTTTGATTGAGCGTGGAAAAAGTATTAGTGCGTCAGTTCAAAAAGCATTGAACTTGTTAAAAAGTGCTGGTATCATTCAAAAAAATAAAGCAGGTTATAAAACTCAATACAATATAGAGGCTACTGAATTTTTGTCAGCAACTTACTATGCTAACATGGCTGCTGCACATTTATATCACAGAGCTTTTATAGAAATGGCTTTGGTAAAAATTAGAGATGTAGAAGCTTCTGAACGAATTGTAGCTTTTTGGGAAGAAATCATGAACCTCAGAAATCTCTTTAAATTCGAATTTTTCTATACAAACAAACCTCAATTTAGCTCAGAAATTGAAGCTGAAATGCTTCTTTTTGATAAAAACTGGAGAAGCATTCTGAGTAATCCAGAAGGAAACATAGAAGAATTATTGTCAAAACAAGAATTATTTGTTTCAAAAGCATTGTTATTGACGTATTTAGAAGCCAATAAAGTAGTTTGTTACACCCTTGAAACATGGGATTTAGAAGACGAATTTAATGAAGATACTTTCATAGAATTGTGTCTTTTTAAAGGAAAGGAATTGCATTGGCAAAATAGTATTAGCAGAATTGAAAGCGCCACTAAACCTTTTTTAATCAGTGCTTTACGATTAGTTAAAAATAATAAATTAACGCCAATTAATGATACAATTGACACAAAAGCTATTCAAAAATGGATGGAGTTCAATGAAAATCTAACAGAGCGTTTGTTATTTTTACAGAAATTAGAATTGGTCAATTCAAAAAAAATAAAAGAAGATTTTACAGAAAAACTTGTTCCTGGAATTGACAACAATAATGTGATTATAGATGATGAAGAAGGGAGTCATATTGCTGCATTTTTTGATGTGGACAGAACATTAATCAACGATTTTTCTGCAAAACAATTTTTAAAATCAAGATTATTGAGTGGCAAATCAACTCCAAAAGAAATTCTTTCTCAATTTGCTTCAATCTTAGTATATGCAGCTGGAAATAGAGATTTTGAAACCCTTACCAAAATTGCAGCTTTGGGAATTAAAGATGTAAAAGAACAAGAATTTATACAATTAGGAGAAGAAGTCTATCAAGATTATTTGATGAATACATTGTATCCTGAGGCAAAATCCTTGATAGCCTCTCATCAAAATAAAGGTCATAAAGTGGTCATCATTTCCGCTGCAACTCGTTATCAAATTTTACCAATCGCAAAAGAATTGGGTGTTTCTGATATTTTTTGTACTGAAATGGAGGTGAAAAGAGGAAAATTCACGGGGGAAATCAATGAAATTTGTTGGGCTGAAGGAAAAGCAAAAGCAGGCAAAAAGTTCGCTAAAAAAAATGCCATTGATTTATCAAAAAGTTTTTTTTACACAGATAGTTTTGATGATTTTCCGCTGCTAGAATTGGTTGGAAAACCCATTGCGACAAATCCAGATGTTAGACTTTCGCAAGTTGCATTTGAAAATAATTGGCCTATTTTACGTTTCAAGGAAAACACCAAAAAACCACTGGTGAATGGACTTCGAACAGGTTTGGCAGCTGCAAGTATTTATCCTTCAGCATTGAAAGGATTGTTAAAAGGAGGTTTCCTTATGGATGTGAAAAAAGGTAGAAATACAACCTTGGCGAGTATTGGAGATTTGGGAACCAAATTCGCTGGTTTGGAAATTGCCATAAAAGGAAAACATATTTTAGAAGAAAACAGACCTGCTGTTTTTTGTTTCAATCACCAAAGTTCTGCGGATTTTTTTATTTTATTGAAAATTCTGAGAAAAGACATTGCTGGAGTTGCAAAAAAAGAATTGGAATACACACCTTTAGGTCCAATTTTCAAAGCCTTAGGCGCTATTTTTATTGATAGAACTGATAAACAAAAAGCCATATCAGCATTAAAACCTGCTGTTGAAGCGCTCAAAAACGGAACTTCTATTGTGATTGCACCTGAAGGGACAAGAAGTGGCAGTAAAAAAATAGGGCAATTTAAAAAAGGTGCTTTTCATTTAGCGATGAAAGCTGGTGTTCCAATAGTACCCATTGTGATAAAAAATGCGTATTTAGCCATGCCAAAAGGCAGCAATATTTTCAATCCAACAGCTATTGAAGTCGTCGTTTTAGATGCTATTGACACCTCTGAATGGAAACCAAAATATATTGATATGTATGTTGAAGACCTTCGAAATTTATACATCAAAGAATTAGAAAATTAAAATCAATAAATATCTGCATATGAAACTAAAAGTTGGATTGTTAGGTGGAGGGTCTTGGGGAACAACAGTTGCCTCATTGACTGCAAAAAATAGCCCAACCATTATTTGGGCAAGAGATGAAGAAATTGTCAACGAAATCAATCAATTTCATACCAATGAAAAATATTTGCCTCATGCAAAATTAACACCATCATTAAGAGCCTCAACATCCATCAAAAAAACTGTGGAAGATGCTGATGTGATTGTCATGGGAGTTCCTTCACAGAGTTTACGCAAAGTTTTAGAAGAGGCAAAACCACATATAAGACCTTGGGTTCCAATTATAAATCTCGCTAAAGGACTAGAATTAAGCACAAAAAAAAGAATGACTGAAATTATTGAGGAAATTCTACCAGAAAATCCTGCAGGAGTTTTAACAGGACCCAATTTGGCAAAAGAAATACATTTTGGAAAAGCGGCTGCTGCAGTAATTGCCATGGTTGATCACAATATTGCTACAAGATTACAATCGGTTTTTAGCTCTGGATTATTCAGAGTTTACACGAATGATGATGTCATTGGTTGCGAATTGGGTGGCGCTTTAAAAAATATTATTGCAATTGCCACTGGAATGGGTGATGGCGCAAATGCTGGAGATAATACACGTGCAGCAATTATCACTAGAGGATTGTCTGAACTCACAAGATTGGGAGTTGCTATGGGTGGAAAAAAAAGCACCTTTGCAGGATTGGCTGGAATGGGCGATTTAGTGGCCACTTGTTCAAGTTCAAAAAGTAGAAATCATCACGTGGGATTTCAACTGGGAAAAGGAAAAAAATTAGAAGAAATTATTAGCGAAATGAACGAAGTTGCTGAAGGTGTAAAAACTGCAAAAGTAGTGATGGAGCTCGCAAAAGAATATAAAGTAGACATGCCAATTTCAACCGAAATTTACAAAGTTTTATACGAAGGAAATACGGTAAATGACGCTTTTAAAGGATTGATAAAATACGAAGTGGGCTCTGAAAAAGAACCTGGATAAATTGACAAATAATGACTAAAAAACAAGAACAAACAGCCTCTTTTATGGTACGTTTTCACCAACAAATTTTTGATGAAAATGGTGAATCTAAAATTCAATGGAAAGGGAAAATTACGCATGTCCAAGATGGAAGTGAAAAGCGTTTTTCTGATTTTAAAGATGCTTTGACATTTATGCAGCAAAAATTAAATACACTAACTGAAGAAGCAACAAAACACCAAACATCTGAAGAACAAGAAAATATCTTACAGAAAAGTTTATCAATGTGGAAAACGATCAAAGATGTAGGTCCAAAAGTGTTGAGAGATACATTAAAAGATCCAAAAAAACAGTTTCATCAGTTTCAAGACCAAATCCAAGATCAATTTACAACAATCACCGAAGAAATTGGCGAAAAAGTACAAATAGATCAATGGAAAAATGCTTCAAAATCTGACTTTCACAAAATGCAACATCAGATTGAAGAATTGGCATCAGAAATCAAAAAATTGTCAAACAAAATAGACAATCAAAAAAAATAAAACGTTTTTAATGTCTGATTTACGCCAACAAATACAAGAATTAAAATCATTTGAAGAACAAGCTGAAATTCGAATTCAAACGCTTGGGAATTTTGTATTGTGGAGAAATCAAGAAAAAATTAACGACAAAGAATGGGGACGTGATAAATCCATTCAATTGCTACAATATTTTATTTCTAATCGAAAAAAAAATGCGCTACACAAAGAAAAAATCATGGATCATTTGTGGGAAGATTGGGATGATCGCGATTTTAAAGTAGCACTTCATGGAATTCAAAAAGTATTGGAACCTAACAGAATCAATAGAACAGAGCCTAATTTTATTATCAGACAAGGCGTGAGCTATCAAATTGATTTAGAGAAAGTTTGGATTGATGTTGAAGCCTTAGAAAAGTATATAATTATTGGAAACGAAGCCTATATCACTGATAAAGAAGTGGCAAAAATAGCCTACAAAAATGCGATTGAATTGTATAAAGGATCGTTTTTGCCAAGTAGAATTTTCGAAGATTGGACTTCTGAAGAACGTGAAAAAAATCAATTATTGATTTTAGGAACGTACATCACTTTAGCAGAAATAAAAGTAGATGAAAATCCTATAGAAAGCATTCGTTTGGCACAAAATGCGTTGGAAATTGATGCCACTTGGGAAGATGCTTATCGCATTCAAATGCAAGGATATTTGGCAAAAGGAAACAGACCACAAGCATTAAAAACGTATCTAAAATGCGAAATAATTCTTGAAGAGGAATATGGCATTTCACCACTTCCTGAAACCAAAAAATTACTACAAAGAATTGAAGATATTCACTAACTTTCAATAAGTTACAGTTTTGTAACTCAGTTGTAACTTTTCCAACTTACATTTGCAGTAGTAAATAAAAAGTAAAAAAAATATTTACAAAACAAAGATGTAACTCAGTTGTAACCCAACAAATTTACATTTGCAGTATCAAATTTAAAAAAATAATAAAAAGGATATATTATGGCAACTAAAAAGTCAAAAAAAGAAAACAAATTAGGACAAGCAAAAGCAATCGTAAAAAAAATCAATAATGATTTGATTGATGCGTCTTTCAATGCAATTGAAACGACTGTAAAAACGGGTGAAAAATGGCAAAAATTAACAGCAAAAATGCTTAAAAAAGCTGAGCCGTTAACAAAACAACAAATCAATATGGTTGTTGAAACTGCAGAATCTATCAAAAGTCAATTGGAAACAAGCACTGAGCGTTTGAAACATTTGGTGGGTTATGACCACAAAATGGTTGAAATTGCAAAGAAAAAATTCAATGAAAATCCTTTGGTTGAAAAAGCTGAAGAGATGAAAAACAAGATTGAAAAAGAAGTTGCAAATAACAAATTTGTGAAAAAAGCAGAAAAAATAGCAGGTAAAATAAAAAAAAATATTACTGAAACTATTGAAGAAGTAAAAGAAAAAGTGGAGAATTATACTGACGAAATTTTAGCTGATGAACCAAAAAAAGAGGCTCCAAAAGCTAAAAAAGCAGCTCCAAAAAAGAAAGAGGAAACTTCAAAAGTTGAAGTAGTTGTTGAAAAATCAGCAATAGTAGATGATTTAAAAATCATCAAAGGAATTGGGCCTGTTTTGGAAAAATCATTGAATGAGTTGAACATTACTGCTTATGAGCAAATCGCAAAAATGACCATCAAAGACTTGACAAATTTGTTAAATAATGCTGGTGTCAATGCTAAAATTTACGATTTAAATGGTTGGAAAGCACAAGCAAAACTAGCCATGAAAGGAGATTTTGAAGCAGTAAAAAACTGGACAAAAAAATAAAATAAACATATCAAATCATAGAAATTATGAAAAAAGTAAACATCTCAGAAAAAGTTTCAAAAGCAATTGAAACTACCAAAGTAAACGCAATGAAAGCCAATGAATTTGCGTTGCATAAAACAGAAGAAATTGTAACTGAAGGAATTTCGGTGGCAACTCAATGGCAGCAAGTCACTGACAAAGCGTTAAAAGCAAGCATCAAATTGATGGAAAATCAACAAAATATGGTGTTTGATGCTTTGGAAACTTACAAAAATCATTTTGCAAAAGGAAAAGAGCGTATTAGCAAACTATTTGCTTAAAATTACGTCCACATTTATTTTAAACCAAGTTAATTTTAACTTGGTTTTTTGTTTTTATATAGGTCAGATTTTCTTTGAACGGTAAAACGTTTCGTATTTTTGCACAATAAAATTTTTTATGGCAAAAAAGAAGAAAATTTCAAGAGATGACATTTTTACCATTTACATGGAGTATGTCATTAAAAATGAAGAAAAACCAACTGAAATTAGTGATTTTTGTAAAGAAGCAAAAATCAATGAAGATGATTTTTTAGCTTATTTTTCTTCACTAAAGAAAGTGGAAAAAGCCATTTTCAAAGAGCTATTTTTAAATTCAATTGATGTGTTAAATGAAAGCGAAGAATTTGCCACATTCGATAATAAAAATAAACTCATCAGTTTGTATTTTACTTTTTTTGAAAACTTAACCCTCAACAGAGAGTTTGTGTTGATTTCCTTAAAAGGATGCAAAAATCAATATCACTCTTTTTCAACATTATCAAGCCTAAAAAAGAGTTTTATACATTTTGTTGATGATTTAAAACTTTCCGAAAGTATCATTCCTGTGGAAGGTTTAGAAAATATTCAGCAAAAATTCATCAACCAATCTTTGTGGTTTCAATTGTTTTTCACCATCAAATTTTGGATGGATGACACATCAGAATCTTTTGAAAAAACAGATATATTCATCGAAAAATCAATCAATACCAGCTTTGAACTTTTAGAAAATAAATTTTTAAAAAATGCATTTGACCTTGGGAAGTTTGTTTATAAAGAAACCTTTCAAAAAAACGCCCAATAAGCAATGAAAAAAGCCAATAGTATTCCAATTTCAAAAATCCAACGTGCATCAAAGTTGGTAAAAACAGGTGCAAAAGTAGGGGTTAATTACCTCAAATATTATGGAGAAAAAATGGTCAATTCTGAAGCAGATGCCAGAGAAAATCTCAATAAAAACAATGCTGAAGACATTTATGACAGCTTAAAAGATTTAAAAGGAAGTCCTTTAAAAGTAGCGCAAATGTTGAGCATGGAAAAAAGTATTTTGCCTAGAGCCTATGTAGAAAAATTCTCATTGGCACAATTTTCTGTTCCACCACTTTCTGAAGCCTTAGTTTTGAAAACATTCAAGAAAAGTTTTGGCAAATTTCCATCAGAAATTTTTGATGTTTTTGATACAAAAGCTTACAATGCTGCAAGTATTGGTCAGGTTCACAAAGCTGAAAAAGATGGAAAAAAATTGGCTGTCAAAATTCAATATCCAGGCGTTTCTGAAAGCATAAAATCGGATTTGGCATTGCTAAAACCTTTTGTGATAAGAATGTTCAATATGAAAGGAAAAATGTCTGATGAATACTTTTTTGAAGTGCAAGATAAGTTGCTAGAAGAAACAGATTATATCCTAGAAGTTGCGCAAGGAAAAGAAATTGTGGAGGCTTGCAAACACATTCCAAATCTTTCATTTCCAAATTATTACGAGGAATTTTCATCCAAACAAATCATCACAATGGATTGGATGAATGGCATTCACTTGTCTGAATTTACCAACATCAATACCAATCAAGAAACTGCAAATGCACTTGGACAAGCTTTGTGGGATTTTTATATGTTTCAGATTCACGTATTGAAAAAAGTACATGCAGATCCTCATCCTGGAAACTTTTTAATATCAGAAGAAGGCACTTTAATTGCGCTTGATTTTGGTTGTATGAAAACCATTCCATTGGATTTTTACAATCCTTATTTTGAATTGGCAAAACCAGAAACCTTATTAGATAAAGCACTTTTTGAAGAAAAAATGTTTGATTTAGAAATCCTAAGAAAAGATGATAGCAAAGAAGAATTGGCCTTTTTTAGCGAAATGTTTCATGAAATGTTAGGTATTTTTTCGAAACCTTTTCACGTTGAAACATTTGATTTTTCTGATGAAACTTTCTTTGGAAAAATTGCTGAGTTTGGAGAGCGTTATGCAAAAAACACAGAATTACGTTCTTACAATGCCAGTAGAGGTTCTAAGCATTTTATCTATATGAATCGTACTTTTTTTGGGCTGTACAACTTGATGTTTGATTTAAAAGCGAAGCACATAAAAATTAATAATTTCATCAATTTATAAAATCTTACTACTTTCGTAAAATATTCATTAAAATTGGTGCTCATTTATGTTAGTATTAGGAATTGCAGGAGGAACTGGAAGTGGAAAAACAACGGTTGTCAATCAAATCATCAAACATTTTCCTTCGGATGAAGTTTGTGTAATTTCGCAGGATTCCTATTACAGAGCTACTGATAATTTGTCCTATGAAGAACGCACAAAAATCAATTTTGATCATCCAAGAGCGATTGATTTTGAATTGTTAGTACAGCATTTAAAAGACCTAAAATCAGGAAAAATCATTGAACAACCTGTGTATTCTTTTGTGACTCACAACAGAACTATAGATACGATTCAAACGCATCCAAGAAAAGTGGTGATTGTAGAAGGAATTTTGATTTTCAATAATGAAGAATTGCGAAATTTATTCGACATCAAAATCTTTGTTCATGCAGATACTGACGAACGTTTGATTCGAAGAATTCGTAGAGATATTACTGAAAGAGGAAGAGATATTGACGAAGTTTTAAATCGATATCAAGACACCTTAAAACCTATGCATCAGCAGTTTATAGAACCAACTAAGAATTTTGCTGACATCATTATTCCCAATGACAAATTCAATACAGTAGCTGTTGATATTGTGCGAACTGTGATAAACGAACGACTATAAAATGAGTTTTTTTAAAAATATTAAAGGCAATAAATTCTATAAATTCTTTACAAATATTTTTGTAATGATTCTAGTTCCATTCATTATTTGGATGCTTTTTTTTGATGAAAACTCCTATTTAATTCACAAAAAATTTGATAGAGAAATAGAAGATTTAGAAAACTCTATCAATTTTTATAAAAATAAAATAGAAGAAGATAAAAACATCATTAAAAAATTGCAAGATTCTCTAGAATTAGAACGATTTGCTAGAGAGCAATATTTAATGAAAAAAGAAAATGAAGAAATTTATATCATTGAATTTGATACAATAAAAAAATAATGAGCCATTTCTTATTTGACGAATTTTCGCCAGTTTCAGCAGCAGCTTGGAAACAAAAAATTCAAGCAGAATTGAAAGGCGGTTCTTATGAAACCTTACTTTGGAAAACGGATGAAGGTATTCTTGTAAAACCTTTTTACACAAAAGAAGATTGCAAAAATACCCCTATAAATCTTCCAAAAAAAGGATTTCATATTTGTCAAAATGTTTTTATTGATGACGAAAAAACAGCCAATTTCTTGGCTAAAGATGCTCTAAAAAGAGGCGCAACAGCTATTCATTTCAAAGCAAACAAACCTTTTGATTATCAAAAAGTATTGGCACATATTGATGTAAAATCAATCCTTATTTATTTTCAGTTTTCCTTTTTAGAAGATACTTTTCAGATTGAATTATCAAAATTTTGTGATTCAGAAAACGTATTTTTCCAAACAGACATTATTGGAAATTTGGCCGAAAATGGCAATTGGTTTTTTAATCTAAATGAAGACCATAAAAGACTTAAAAACATTTCAAATTCTTGTAAAAATTCAATATCAGTTTCATTGGATTTGTATCAAAATGCAGGTGCCACCATTTCGCAACAGTTAGGATATGCTTTAGCACATGCAAATGAGTATTTATTGCATTTTGGAAAAGAAATTGCTAAAAATATGCATTTTTCATTTGCTGTGGGTAGTAATTATTTCTTTGAAATTGCAAAAATCAGAGCTTTCCGAATTTTGTGGGAAACCTTACTCAATGAATATGGAATTGAAAATTCGACGGCACATATTTTTACACAACCCAGTTTGCGCAACAAAACCATTTACGATTACAATGTCAATATGTTACGAACAACTTCTGAATGTATGAGTGCTATTTTAGGAGGTTCAAACACGATTTCCAATGTTTCTTATGATGCTATTTTTCACAAATCAAATGAATTTGGCGAACGTATTTCAAGAAACCAATTGTTGATTTTACAACAAGAAAGTTATTTACAAGAGGCACAAAATATTGCTGATGGAAGTTATTATATTGATGCCATCACTTCACAATTGGCAGAAAAAGGATTGACTATTTTCAAGCAAATTGAAAAAGGTGGTGGATTTCTTGATCAATTAAAATCAGGAGTGATTCAGAAAAAAATCAAAGAAAGCGCACAAAAAGAAGAGACTGATTTCATCCTCAAAAAAATTGTTTTGGTGGGCACAAATTTGCAACAAAACAACCATGATCGCATGAAAAATGAGTTGGAAATCTATCCTTTTACCAAACAACGAAATATCAAAACGTTGTTGACGCCAATTACTAGAAAAAGACTTTCAGAAACCGTTGAAAAAGAAAGAATAGACAATGAGTAGAAAAGATTTTTCAAATATAAAATTATTGAGTTCTAATAAAAACTCCTCCCCTTTGAAAAGGTTGGGAGGGGCATTTCCACATGAAGATTTTATAGCAGGAATTGCGCCCAATCTAAGAGGACCTTATGCAACCATGTTCGTTCAAAGACCTTGGACAATTAGACAATATGCAGGTTTTTCAACCGCTGAAGAAAGCAATGCTTTTTACAGAAGAAATTTAGAAGCGGGACAAAAAGGGTTGTCTGTTGCCTTTGATTTGGCAACACACAGAGGCTATGATTCTGACCACGAACGCGTTCAGGGTGATGTTGGGAAAGCTGGTGTAGCCATTGATTCTGTGGAAGATATGAAATTGCTTTTCAACCAAATCCCTTTAGATAAAATGTCAGTTTCTATGACCATGAATGGCGCTGTTTTGCCCATTTTAGCATTTTTTATTGTGGCTGCTGAAGAACAAGGAGTTGCCATTGAACAACTTTCTGGTACGATTCAAAATGATATTTTGAAAGAGTTTATGGTACGAAATACGTACATCTATCCTCCTACACCTTCTATGAAAATCATTGCGGATATTTTCAGTTATACCAGCAAAAATATGCCCAAATTCAATTCGATTTCTATTTCAGGATATCACATGCAAGAAGCTGGTGCCACTCCTGAAATTGAATTGGCATACACGCTTGCAGACGGATTAGAATACATCCGTAAAGGATTGGAAGCAGGTATGGATATTGATACTTTTGCGCCAAGATTGTCATTTTTTTGGGGAATTGGTATGGATCATTTCCAAGAAATTGCAAAAATGCGCGCTGCTAGAATGTTGTGGGCAAAAATCGTGAAACAATTTCATCCAAAAGATGAAAAATCGCTGGCTTTAAGAACACATTCTCAAACAAGTGGTTGGAGTTTAACCGAACAAGATCCTTTCAACAACGTTGCCAGAACTACTATTGAAGCAATGGCTGCAGTTTTTGGAGGAACACAAAGTTTGCACACCAATGCTTTGGATGAAGCCATTGCTTTGCCTACTGATTTTTCGGCTAGAATTGCCAGAAATACCCAAATTTATTTACAAGAAGAAACGCACATCACCAAAACTGTTGATCCTTGGGCAGGCAGTTATCATCTCGAAAAAATCACAGAAACAATTGCCAATAAAGCATGGGAACTCATCAATGAAGTGGAAGAATTGGGTGGAATGACCAAAGCCATTGAAAAGGGAATTCCTAAAATGCGAATTGAAGAAGCTGCTGCCAAAAAGCAAGCAAAAATAGATAGTGGACAAGATGTGATTGTGGGTGTTAATAAATTCCGATTAAAAGAAGAAGACCCAATTCATACGTTAGAAGTTGACAATGAAGCTGTTCGTAAATCACAAATTGAACGATTGCAGCACATAAAAGCGACTAGAAATAACGAGGAAGTAAAAATATCTTTGGCAAATTTAACAACTGCTGCAACATTTATTCAAAATTTTAATGATCCTGATCTTCATCAGGATAAAAATTTATTAGATTTGGCAGTAAAAGCAGCCAGAAACAGAGCGACTTTAGGCGAAATTTCGGATGCTTTAGAAGTTGTATTTGGCAGACACAAAGCAACACATAAAACCATTTCTGGCGTGTATAGTAAAGAAATTAAAGACGATTCATTATTCAAAAAAGCTGCAGAATTGGCAAATAAATTTGCTGAATTAGAAGGAAGACGTCCTCGAATTATGATAGCTAAACTAGGACAAGATGGTCATGACAGAGGCGCAAAAGTTGTAGCAACTGGTTATGCCGATTTGGGTTTTGATGTGGATATTGGACCTCTTTTCCAAACACCACAAGAAGCCACCAAACAAGCTGTTGAAAACGATGTGCACATTTTGGGCATTTCTTCGTTGGCTGCTGGTCACAAAACGTTGGCGCCACAAGTCATTGAAGAACTAAAAAGATACGGAAGAGAAGATATCATGGTTATTGTGGGTGGAGTTATTCCTGCGCAAGATTATCAATTTCTGTTTGATGCTGGTGCTGTAGGGGTTTTTGGACCTGGAACCAAAATTGCGCAAGCTGCCATTGATTTATTGACGATTTTGATTGATAGTGTTGTGGAGTAGTTTTCCATACACTTTACTATAAATAAATTTTCTGTTGGATATTTCAAGTCCTTATAAAAAAAGCATTTTTGTAGCTGTTTTTATAGCATTATACAATCTTCACAAAAAGTTACTAAAATATTTATTGGATTTTAGCTTAGGGTTTTTCTACTGCCATT
>NZ_JADWOV010000297.1 GCF_015767435.1 Polaribacter sp. BAL334 | reverse complement strand
CAGTATCACTACCTGATTCATTTATAGTTATGAAAGTTAATATTTTAGCTCCTCCTGTGTAAGAAAAATCAAATGTATTTCCATCAGAGGCAAGGTCACCATCAATAGTTCCCAAATCTCCATCAGTATCTGCCGTTCCTTTGACATGAAGACTAGAATGTTTAGAGCCAGTAAATCTTACTGTGCAGCTTCCTGATACATTAATAGTAATAGTTTGTGATACTTTAAGATTTAGACCATACGTTGTACCATGCCATCTATATAAACCTCCTAAAACTATGTTCCCTCCATCACCGATTGTTGAAGTAACATTTGTATTAGGTGTTCCTGAATTGGGGAAAACGGAAGAATCTCTAAAATTATAAGTAGTTGATACTGTTAGTTG
>NZ_JADWOV010000296.1 GCF_015767435.1 Polaribacter sp. BAL334 | reverse complement strand
GTTTGGTATTAGGTTGCACACATTATCCGTATTTGATTCCTCAAATTCGAAAAATTGTGGGTGATAAAATGCAAATTATTGATTCTGGTTTGGCTGTTGCTAAACAAACAAAAGCTATTTTAGAGAAAAATGAATTGTTGAAAAAAGATATTCAGAAAGGCAAACATCAATTGTTTTCGAACAGTGATATTAGGGTTTTAGAAATACTTGTTAGTAACCAAATAGCAAATACAAAAATCAACAAAAGAGATTTTTAGAAACCTCCAAAAACCGAATTGATATTTGGACAAGCTGCTGCTCTTTGTTCTCTTGTCCACAAATTTACTCCCACAGAAACTTGATGAAAACCAGAATTGGTCAACACAGTTTCGTTCATTTGATTGGTATATGTG
>NZ_JADWOV010000295.1 GCF_015767435.1 Polaribacter sp. BAL334 | reverse complement strand
CTTTTAATATCTGTGGATGTAAAATCATATCATTAGGCTGATGAGCACTAAAAGATTGATAGGTTATTTTAACAGCTTTTTTTTGTTGAATAGCATTGTAAATAGGATCAATAAATTCTAAACCTTTTAATTTTTCGTTTTTATCTAAATGAATGATCGATTTATTTTTTTTCTGAGATGAATAAACAGAATCTTCTAGCCTTTGTAAAACCCCATTCATTTCTTTAAACAAAGAAAAATCTTTAAACTCGCGTAGTAATTGAATTGCTTCGTTCATCACTCTAACATCGTTTTCAGTTACTGGAATATTCATAATACTATATTCATTGTCAACATATTTATAAAAGCGCCTTTCATAAACTTCAATAGGTGCGTTATAACCTAATTTATCACTTCTCATTAGTTGAATATCGAGTTGGATTGTACGTTTACTAACATTAACATCTTTACCTTCATATTCATACAGAGCATCAGAACAGGCCTCAATTAAATCATCTAAAGTCCATTTTTTATATTTGTTTCGTAAACAATAATCAATTGTTTTATATCTTATAAGAGCGTTTTTATTAGAAGCCATTTTAATT
>NZ_JADWOV010000294.1 GCF_015767435.1 Polaribacter sp. BAL334 | reverse complement strand
CATTAATATTTCTGTCATTATTTAGCTTTTCATTTTCTCAGGAAAATAAAAAACCTTACCTCTATGGTGTCCCTCCAGATCCACCTTTCCAGGAAGCTGAAGCAACTTTAACGCAGTTTGTTACTGATGGGTGTTCGTTATTCGATAAAAAGCTTGTGGGTTATATAATTAATAATGGACATGACTATACTTTGGTTCAAGATGAAAATGGTGTTAGACATAAATGTTATATCGGTACAAATTTAACATCAAATTATGATAAGAGTATGTTGAAATACATTTTGATTCCTGGAAGGAAAGTTGAAATCAAATTTGAAATCTGTGGTAGTGGCGGTTTCATCTTTGTTATGCACATTAAAAACTTAAAAAGAAAATAATAGTATTCGTCGGATCCTGGTAATGTTCACCAATATAATTTTATAATAATAACTTTAACTG
>NZ_JADWOV010000293.1 GCF_015767435.1 Polaribacter sp. BAL334 | reverse complement strand
TTTGCTATAGAGGTTTTCTTCCGATTTTACAAACTCAGTTGGAACGCTATTTTTCTTACGATTTACATAGATTTTAGAAATAGCATCACCCAAACTCTCAGATTCTACACCACCAGCATTTCCAGTAGTAACTTCAGCAGAAGCTACAGTTATTGAAATTTCTGTTTCTACAGAGCAGCCATTTGTGTTAATTCCTGAAAAAGTAAGAGTATATATCCCAGCTTGAGAAAAACTCATTGTTACACTTTCCTGATTTTGATGTGAGGCAGTTATTTCTCCAGGCAAAGTCCATTCGTAGCTTGTAAAATCGGTAGGATTTAATAAAGTAACATACTTATCTACAGAATTATTTCCTGAATTTGTAGTGTTAATTGTTACCTGTGAATCTATTTTTGGCAATACGGTTACTTGTAAAGTTTTGGAATTAGAACCAAATACATTTGTAGCAACCAAAGTAACAGTATAGGTGCCTGATAATGCATAGGTTTTAGTAGGCTCCATTAAAACACTATTTGTTCCGTCTCCAAAATCCCAAGAATATGAAATAGGTTCTATTGGCTGTGCTGCTGGATATGTGTTTGAGGTATTTTTAAAAACAAATGTATTATTAATTAAGCATTCGTTATTATTAACTGTAAATTCAGCGATTGGTGATACGTTTACTGATATAGATGCATTTATGTCTGATTTAAAATTTGAGCAATGAATAATTCCCCCGTCTTGTGAATAGGAAGATGCAATTACCTGCCCAACTACATCTGCTTTATTTACACTTTTTGTGATACTTGCAAAAGGAGCTAAAATAGAACCATAAATAGTGTTGCTCCCTTCTAAATTTAATTCAGTGGTGTTGTAAAAGTTATAAATGATATGAGCTGCATCTTGATTATCAATACCTCCTTGAGACCAAACATTCCAATTAAAAACACCAGGTGCGTTTATATTGATAATTAAAAATTTGTCAGAATCCGCATGATTTTGTGTATTAAAAACTTGTACGTTATTCAAATCTGCTGCATTTATATTGATATAGTTTGCACCATTATTAAGAAAAACTTCAATATGATTTGGTAAGTTTGTGTTTGTAATTGAATTACCATTAGCATCTTTTAAAGAGGCATTATGAACATTTTCTGACATGCTTGTAGCATTAGTTCTTAGTCTTTGGAATGCCAAAGGAAAATCAATTACATTTTTTTCAAATACAGAATTTGTTGATGATGATGCATTAAAATTTGAAGCATTTCCAGACAACTGAATATATGAATTTGAATAGTAAATGTTTTCTGGTGTAATTCTTATCGGTGTAGGAGCATTCTCAGGATCTGCATACCATGCGTTAGCTCCGTTTTGATTTCCTATTTTTACAAATTGTGACGCGTTTCTAATATTTAATTTTCCATTATTATAGTTGACTTTACCACCCACTAAAAGACCAATATCATTTCCATTTATGTTAAAACATCCACAATCTTGCAAAGCAACATCATAATCACCATTAATTGTAATATCTCCACCAGCAGCAAAACTTCCAATTGTATTTCCGCTAGTTAAGGTTACGTTTTTTTCAACGAAAACATTAAAACAATTTGCGGGCATAGTTGGATTGTATGGATTTGTACAAACAGTTGATAATATTGATGCATCTAAACTAGTTCCTATTGTTTGATTTAATCCTAATGTTATTAATGGTATACCATTCGAATCAACTCCACCTTTTAATCGGCCATTGATATCTGTTATTGTGAAATTACCTCCTCCTTCAAGAGCATCTGGACAACCATCGTTATCTGAATCTGTATCAAAATGATTTGGAATACCATCATTATCTGAATCGATTACTAATGGATAAGTACATAAGTTATTTGCAAATCGTATTTTTTGACTATTTCTTTGTCCTCCTGTTGAAGCAGTAAAGCCAAAATGAACTTTTGATTCTCCATTAAAGATATTAGCAATTAAATCATCTGTATAGTTAGCAATGAAGTTTCCATCAAAAGAGTAGCTTAAAGTTTTTGAATTTGCGTTCCAATTGAAGCTAACAAGATGCCATTTGCCATCCTCAATATTCCCTAAATCGGTCATTGATGTAAGTTCAGCCCAAGTTCTTGTATTTTTTATTTGGGTATGATCGTTAATTAATTCTCCATTATTTTGATAGGTATCAAATTCAATTGAAATACCATTTTTAATTTGCCATGCTCCAATACCCTGACCAGAAATACCCACAGTATTTATACCTGTAGGATCATTATGAAAAACAATTGCTATACCATCTGCTCCAATATCTTTAGTACCTAAATTAATTTCAATAGAAAAATTAAAATTATTATTAAAGTCAATTTTCCCAAAAGACATGCTTGATCCTGCTTGTGTTTGCAAGTCTGGAGTAAGTTCTATTTCATTTGAATTCACGATAGAGGCAGAACCTGCTAAAGAAAATAAGCTACTTAAAGAAGATACGTTTAAACCATTTTCTTCGCAATCTAAAATACCATCATTATCATCATCTAAATCTATAGAATTTACGATTCCATCTCCATCACAATCATTAATAGTAACACATTGTGCATTTGTTGAAAAGATGTTGATGAAAATAATAATAATAAAGAAAGCTAAATTTTTTAAAGCATTTAGATTTTCTAATTTGAAGTTGTTGTGGGGGGTTTTCATGATTAAATTTTAAAATATTGCTGTTACACAAGGTTTTACAAGCATAAAGATAAAGTTTTAACTTCTTTTCAGATTGATATATCGTTGAACAGTAATATTATAAAGTTGAATGGCAAGTTTGTATCGTTTTTTTTAAATAGGATATTTAATTAAAATTGTTGAAATTTTTTATTTCCAAAATGACTAATTAGTTTGCAAAAAAAAAGAGGAACTTTTAAGTTCCTCTTTTTTTTAATTTGCTGTGTTCAACTCATAAGTGCAACAAACTTATTTTTTAAATTTTCGATAAAAAGCAATATTAGCTCTATGAATGGAAAAAATAATTAGTTGAATGTAGTATATGAAGCAGTTGATGATGAGACATCATTATTACATGATTTGATCAACAAAAGAAGGATTAACTCCTTGTTAAAAAGAAGTTAAAGTAAATAAAGGTTTAGTGTTTTTTAAATGATGTGTAGTATCACTAAGTAGGTTGAATTTCTCAAATCAATTCTTTTTTACAGGAATTTTATCACGACCAATACTGCCTTTTTTCAAAGCTTTGTAGTTTTCATAACAATCTAAAACGGCTTCAATAAGTTGTAAATCAGAAGCTTTTTTGATAAAATATTCAGAATAATTACAATCAATCAGTAATTCTGATAATTCTTGACTGTCCATTCCTAAGTATTCCATCATTACTTCACGATCAAATTTGCCTGCTAACATTTTGCGCAAATCGTCTTCGTGTTTTAGTTTTTGTAATTTTTTCAGCTGTTTGGGTTTATTGCCAAAAAGGTTGTATAAAAAATCAACGGGTTGAAACAAAGCGGCAATAGGAGAGGTGTAGTTTTTACGTTTTGGCGAACCCACTTCATAAGTTTGAGGCAAACCATTGATGTGAATTCTGGTGAAATTATCTTTAGGCACTTGTTTAAGGTCAATTTCTAGAACTCCAATCAATTGGGTTGATTTTATAATTACTTCACGCATTTCTTCAGAACGCTCGTAAAGCGCAATTTCCAATTCATTTCCTTTCAATAAATCATTGGATATTTTCAATTTGATGGATGAAAATCCTAAATAAGAAACCAAAATAGTATCATTTACTTTGGTGGCTAATTCAAAAAAACCATCTTCATTGGTGATAGTACCTTCAACCGTATTCAGATTTAAAATATGAGCAGCACTCAATGCTTTTTTGGTATCAGCATGGATTACTTGACCTTTTAACAATGTTTTACGAATGCTGTCATTTTGAGAAAAAACAGTCAATGAAACCAATAAAAACAGGAATGGCAGGGCTCTCTTCATAAAACAAAAATAAGGATAAAACTTTTTGTAAAGGTTAATAATTTGTGAAGATGTTACTTAAATTCTAAAAAAGTGCGCGTAACTGGATTCGAACCAGCACATTCTAATGAACACAAGCCCCTCAAGCCTGCGCGTCTACCAATTTCGCCATACGCGCTTTGAATAGAATTACGTAAAGTTAGTTTTAATTGTAACTTTAATTTGTGACCGGGCTGGGATTCGAACCCAGGACCCTTTCATTAAAAGTGAAATGCTCTACCAACTGAGCTACCAGGTCTTGAAAATATTTTTCAGGCTGCAAATATACTACCTATCTTATGAATTAGTCCTACAATTTTGAATAAATTTTATCGATATTTGCCTAAAAGTAATCAATCATGCATATTGTTTTGTTGGGATACATGGCGTCAGGAAAATCAACCATTGGAAAACTTCTTTCTAGCCAAACTGGACACCCTTTTTTAGATTTAGACGAATACATTTGTCAAAAAGAAAAGCTTTCTATTTCAGAGATTTTTGCACAAAAAGGAGAAATCTATTTCCGTTTAAAAGAACATGAATATTTGAAAGAAGTACTTGAAAATAAGCAAGATATGATTCTTTCATTGGGTGGTGGAACTCCTTGTTATGCCAATAATATGGAATTGATTTTACAAAACGATACGCTTTCTGTCTATCTAAAAGCTAGCATCCAAACCTTGTCAGAAAGATTGTTGAAACATAAAAGTTCTCGGCCATTGATTGCTTCATTGGAAGATGAACAAGTGCCAGAATTTATCGCAAAGCATTTGTTTGAAAGACGCTTTTTTTATGAACAAGCTTCACAAACGATTGTAATTGATCACAAATCAGAAATGGAAATTGCAGCAGCAATACTTCAATTATTATAGTAAATACGCTACAGAATCCTCTTTAGAAAAATCCACTTGTACATGCTCTTTAATCGATGTTGACAAAGAAACCCCTTTAAAATCTGCTTTTACAGGATATTTTTTGTGATTTCTATTGACCAAAACTGCCGTTTTAAATCGTTTCAAGGGCACATCTAAAAAATGTTTTACGCCATAAATTAAGGTGGTTCCTGAGCTCAACACATCATCTACCAACACCAAGGATTTGTCTTTATAATCACTCACCTCTAAGGAAGTAGTAATGGGAATCAACGGATTTTTCTTATCAATAGTCACCAAACAAATGTGCACGTTGATGTCTGAAATTTCAGTAAGTACAGCCACTAATTTTTCAGCAAAAATATAGCCATTGCCAATGATTCCTGCAATGACCACTTCTTTTTCATCAGAATTGCTTTCGTAAATTTGATACGCAATTCGTTTGATTTTTTGATTGATTTGAGTGTTATCTAAAATAATGTTGTGTTCTTTTGTCATAAAGTTTCATTTGTTTCTTCTTGATATCCTTCAATATCTCTTCTGTCTTTTTTAGTGGGTCTTCCTTCGCCTTTTTTGCGGTAATAGTCTTTGGCAAATTTCAGCAATTCATTTTTTTCAAACTCTTCTTTGGGCGTCATGTCTTTGCGATACAAATCTACCAATTTTGCGCCAACTCTGTTTTCTGGGATGTCCAACACTTTTAGTTGGTAATTGATTTGGTCTTTTCTAACCAATAACAATTCACTCCCAAAGAGTTCTCTAGAAGCTTTTACATTGCTGCCTCCAATTTTTACATGCCCTTTTTTACAAGCGTCTGTTGCCAAACTTCGGGTTTTGTAAATCCGAATGCACCACAAATATTTATCTATTCTCATAAAAAAGTTAAAAAATACTTTTTGTCTTTCTACAAAGGTATAAAAATGGTAAATTGCGCCCTAAAATTTTATAGTTAAATGATTAAAATAAAAAACAGTATTCTTTTACTACTTTTCGTTATCGTAGTTTATGCATGTGGAGATGACAATGCATTCCGAAATCCGTTTGCTGATGTTGACCATGAAGCCCTTGCTATTTCTGACAATGATTCAATTGTAAAATTTTTAAAGAATCATTATTATGATGCAACAGAAGATGTTTTAAAGCCATTAGAAACAGGCAAAACAGCCCTTTTTGATGAGACTCTTAAATTGAAAATTATGGAGGTTACTGAAAATGACATCAACTATAAATTGTATGTGTATGTCATCAATGAGGGTAGTGCAGCACCAGAACCAGACAAGGGATTTCCTACAGTAGTTGATTCTGTTTTTGTAAAATACTCTGGAAGAACTTTTTCAGGAAATACTTTTAATACGAATGTATTTGACTCCAATACCTCAGGAATTTGGTTCAATTTGAATGCTGTAATTGGGGGTTGGACTCATGGAATGACCAAGTTTAAAGGAGGTTCACTAAAAAAAGAACCGAATGGAGATCCTTTTAACGGGCCCATTACTTTTTTGAATAGTGGTAAAGGTATTATTTTTATACCTTCAGGATTGGCGTATCCTTCTTCAAGAGCGCAAAACCAGTCTAGTAATTTGGTGGATACCAACTTGCTTTTCTTTATTGATTTGCTCGATTTTGTGAAAGACACAGACCAAGACAATGACAATGTGCCTAGTATCAAAGAAGATCTTGATGGAGATGGAGATGTAAATAATGACGATACAGATAAGGACGGTATTCCTAATTATTTCGATACAGATGATGATGGTGATGGGGTGTTAACCAAAAATGAAGACAGAAATGGAAATGGCGACCCAACAGATGATAAAAATGATCCAACCAATCCAAATTTACCTGATTATTTGAATAAAAACATCAAATAGTATAACTTATAAATCACTCAAAAAAACTCTTTGCAATCCAGTAAAGAGTTTTTTTTTGCTTTGTGTTTTCTGTGATGAATTCAATTCTGACATGCTTTTTACGAATGAGTTTATCATTGTATTTGCAATCGTTTTCGTAGATATTGCATATAAATCGGTCATTTAAAAAACATTCTTGCGAATAAGTCTTTAATTTTGTAGTAAATTACCAGACTCATGGAATTATTTTCAAATAGTTATTTTGTGTTATTTCTGATTATTTTAATCGGATTTATCATTGGTCGAATTAAGATAAAAGGAATTTCTTTAGATGTTTCCGCTGTTATTTTTGTTGCATTGTTTTTTGGTCATTACGGAATTGTAGTCCCTATTGATTTTCAATACATTGGATTGGTGCTTTTCATCTTTACCATCGGAATTCAAGCAGGACCCAGTTTTTTTGAATCTTTTAAAAAAAATGGACGAACATTAGCCACCTTAGTGGTATTGCTTATTTTCGTGGCTGGACTGCTTACTTTTTCTGTTCATTACTTTTTTGGAGTTGATAAAAATTTAGCTATTGGGTTATTGAATGGTTCATTGACAAGCACACCAGGTTTGGCAACTGCCATTGACATTACAGGGTCTCCATTGGCATCAATTGGCTATGGTATTGGGTATCCTTTTGGAGTTATTGGTGTCATTCTTTTTGTGAATTTCTTACCAAGAATCCTGAAGGTGAATCTGAAAGAACAAGAAAAAACATTCAAAGACAACGTATTGATGCAATATCCTGAAATCTTGGCAAAACATTTTGTGGTAGAAAACGAGAATGTGATTGGTAAAAGTTTGAAAGATTTAAGCATTCGTTTCATGACAAAGGCAGTAGTTTCCAGAATCAAACACAATAATGCTGTCATTATTCCTGAAAATGATGTGATTTTAGACAAAGGAGATATTGTAAGAGCAGTGGGTTCAAATGAAGCTTTAGAGCGTGTCAAATTGTTGTTAGGTCATGAAACAAAAGAGGAAATTCCGCTAGATAAAAAATATGATGTGCGCTCAATTTTAGTAACCAACAAAGAAGTTGTTAAAAAAACATTGGGACAATTGCATTTGGAAGAAGCGCATAACACCACCATAACTAGAGTGAGACGTTCAGGAATTGATCTTTCTCCAAGTCCTTCTTTAAAATTGCAATTTGGTGATAAATTGATTGTCATTTCTTCAAAAGAAAATATGGAAGAAGTTAGCAAGATTTTTGGGGATAATAAATTGTCAAACACCGATTTTTTACCCATCACTTTAGGAATTATTCTAGGGATTTTGGTAGGGAAAATCAGTATTAATTTTGGTGATTTTACGTTCGGTTTGGGATTGACAGGAGGCATATTGATTGTAGCATTGATATTAGGCAGAACTGGGAAAACGGGTCCCATCATGTGGACTATGACAGGAGAAGCCAACCAAGTTTTAAGACAAATAGGATTGTTGTTTTTCTTGGCTGCTGTTGGTTCAAGTGCAGGCTCAAGTTTGGAAAGTACTTTTCAACAATATGGTATTGAGCTGTTTGTTTATGGTGCGTTTATTACACTTATTCCAATGATTGTCACCACTATTTTTGCCAGATATTATTTCAAAATAAACATTTTGGTATTGTTAGGAACCCTTACTGGTGGAATGACGAGCACTCCAGGATTGGCTGCCACAGACACCATGGTAGATTCAGATGCACCTGCCATTGCCTATGCTACTGTGTATCCAATTGCCATGGTTGTGTTGATTATTGTGGTTCAGATTTTGAGTTTGATTTAACTGTTTTTCTGAAGGTAGGGTTTCTGTTGTTTCTATTTTTTTTGGGTTTATGTGAAACTGTTTTTATCAAAAAAAACATGAAAATCCAACACTGGATATGAAAATAAGAATGGATTTTAAACATATTAAAATCTCAAACATATTTTAAAAATAGTGCTACTTAAATTCATTCTGTATTCCAAATTTTAAATATATTTGAAATAAGAACGGAGGTTTTTAGAGGAACTGACGTTAGGCAAAAGCTAAAAAAAACCTACTAATGAATTTAAACAGAAAAAAACATTGGGAAACAGTCTATGAAACTAAAAATCCTGAACAGGTAAGTTGGACACAAGAAATACCAAAAACATCTCTTGAATTTATACATTCATTCGGTCTTAAAAAACAGCTAGAATAATAGATATTGGCGGTGGCGATAGTAAACTTGTGGATTATTTATTGGATGCCGGATTTGAAAACATCAGTGTTCTTGACATTTCTTCCAAATCACTTGAAAAAGCAAAAAAACGACTTGGAGAAAAAGCAAACAATGTACATTGGATTGTAAGTGACATTACAGAATTTGAACCAAATATGACTTTTGATGTATGGCATGACAGAGCAACATTTCATTTTCTTACTACTACTGACCAAATAGAAAAATATATGAAAATCGCAAGAAAATCGGTTGTTGGATATATGACAATTGGAACCTTTTCACAAAATGGGCCAAAAAAATGTAGCGGACTTGATATAAAACAATACAACGAAGAGGAATTGGCATCAGTATTGAAAGATGGTTTTGATAAAATGAAATGTACAACAGAAGACCATTTAACACCTTTTGACACAACGCAGAACTTTTTGTTTTGTAGTTTTAAGAGACATTTGAACTAGAAAAACCCGATAGTGGGTTTGTAATCCATGCAAATTAAGTACCAATCCATACATAAATCACATTCACCATAATCCTGTGAAACAAAAAAGAGACAGGGCAAGAAGATTATTAGGAAAGGATTGCAAAAAATAGGGTTGTGAGTAGGGATTGTAAATGCACGCAAACGGCTATTGAAAAAATTACACATCACGTTTCTCATTTGACAAGAAATAACATTAAAAAACGATCCCTATAAAAAGTAAGGTTTTTCTATAAAATCCGACAAATTCAATTGTACATTTGTACTGAAATAGGCTTTTCTGAAATACGATTTGCTGATAATTTATAACAAACTCATTTAGATTACTTTACACCCTATGATGACTCCTTGGATTGTTCTTATTTCATATCTAGTAGCACTTCTTTTGATAGATTTTTTTATTCTTCACCAAAAAGATACTGTTACCACTGTTAGAAGAGCCATTTTTGAAACGATATTTTTCATTTCAAATGCGTTGTTATTTACGTTTCTGATTTACTATTTTTATAAGAATGGGCTTGTTGAAAATGGTACCAATTTGACGCCAACCAATGCAGTTATCAAATACCTAACAGGGTATATCATTGAATTGTCCTTGAGTGTTGACAATCTTTTTGTGATTGCCATCATATTTACATCGTTCAAAATTCCGGCGAAATTTCAACATAAATTGCTTTTTTTAGGAATCTTAGGCGCCATTGTTTTTCGTGCTATTTTGATTAGCGTGGGTATTGTATTGATCAACAAAATCCATGGAATGAGCATTATTTTTGGATTGTTCTTGTTGTTTACAGCTTTAAAAATGTTGAAAAATGAATCTGAGCACAAAGAAATAGAAGAGCCCAAAGGACTGAAACGCTTGTTTCATTTTAGCAAAGAATTTGATGGTGAAAAATACATCACCAGAATCAATGGGAAGCGAGTTTTTACAGCATTATTTGGGGCATTGATTACCATAGAATTCACAGATTTATTGTTTGCATTGGATAGTATTCCTGCCATTTTTGCGGTAACAACAGATCCTTTTATTGTATATAGTTCCAATATTTTTGCCATCATGGGATTGCGTTCTTTGTATTTTTTCCTATCCAATATGCTGGAAAAGTTCAAATATTTGAA
This sequence comes from Polaribacter sp. BAL334, assembly GCF_015767435.1. GTDB lineage: Bacteria > Bacteroidota > Bacteroidia > Flavobacteriales > Flavobacteriaceae > Polaribacter. The sequence goes on along the minus strand of NZ_JADWOV010000293.1, from coordinate 135,462 downwards.
ATACAGTGTCTTTTCAATATTGGTATTTGTTTCCTTAAAATTGATGACTGCAAATTGGATTGATATTCCTGAATGGTTTTCATTGCTGTTTATTTTCATCTCATTGGCCATTGGAATTTATATTTCTTCGTTGAGAGCGGATGCAAAATCAACGGATGCTGGGGAGTAACTTTTTTAGTTGCTGATTACTGCATTTATGGAAGTTATTATGGATAACTTTACGAAAATTATGCTATTTTAGTGCGATGATTTGGCTATTTTAGTAAAAAACAGTGGCTGTAATCCATCCCTAAAAAATACTAAATTCAAATAAAAACTATGCATTTACCCTTATTAAACGATATGCTTGTTTTATTGAGCTTTTCAGTAATCATCGTATTTGTATTGCAACGATTGAAATTGCCCTCCATCATTGGTTTTTTAATCACAGGTGTTTTGATTGGGCCTTATGGATTTAGTTTGGTAAACGCAGTAGAAGAAGTAGAAATACTTTCGGAAATTGGCGTTATTTTATTGCTTTTTGTGATCGGAATGGAGCTTTCTATCAAACAATTGATTTCTATCAAAAGAACCGTATTTGTTGGTGGATTTTTTCAAGTTGGATTGACAGTACTTGTAGCAGGAAGTGTGTATTATTTTATAGGAAGTTCATGGAGTGAGGCTGTTTTTGTGGGATTTTTATTTTCGATGTCAAGTACTGCAATTGTGCTCAAAACCTTACAAGACCGACAAGAAATCACCACGCCACATGCCAGAAATGCCTTGGCAATTTTGATTTTTCAGGACATTATTGTGGTTCCAATGATGCTCATTACACCCTTAATGGCAGGAGAATCTGAGAATATTTGGTGGAGTATTTCCATCCTTTTGATGAAAACATTGGTAGTATTGGTCATCACTTTTGTGAGTGCACGCTATATTGTGCCCAAATTGATGCATGCAGTTGCCAAAACCAATAGCAAAGAATTATTTTTATTGGTAACTATTACGCTCTGTTTTGCAGTTGCTTTTCTCACCTCAGAAGCTGGTTTATCACTGGCATTAGGAGCATTTATTGCAGGTTTGATTGTTTCAGAATCCGAATACAGTCATCAAGCAACGAGTATTATATTGCCATTTAGAGAGCTATTTACGAGTTTCTTTTTCGTTTCTGTTGGGATGTTGCTTGATTTGAGCTTTTTCATGCACCATATTTTAGTGATTTTGTTGTTGGTATTGGCTGTTTTTGTAGCAAAATCAATAATAGCTTCTTTGGCAGTTGCCATTTTAAAATACCCTCCAAGAACAGTTATTTTAACAGGATTGTCTCTTTTTCAAGTGGGTGAATTTGCCTTTATTTTGTCTAAAGTAGGTATTGAATATCAATTGTTGGATGTGGAAACCAATCAATATTTCTTATCCATTTCGATTGTTTCTATGTTGTTAACGCCTTTTGTCATTATTTTTTCTGAAAGGATTACTAACAAGTTATTAGGCGTTTCAAAAAAATTAGGCATTCAACAAAGTTTGGTTTTACAAGACAATGAGCAAACAAAAGTAGCTGATGACATCGAAAATCACTTGATTATCATTGGTTATGGAGTGAATGGAAGCAATTTGGCAAAAGCAGCAACTGCTAGCAATATTCCGTTTTTAGTAATTGAGTTTGATGCAGAAATCGTAAAACGCGAACGTGAAAAAGGTTTGCCAATTATTTTTGGAGATGCCACTCACGATCATATTTTAGAAACGGTACATCTGCAAAGAGCAAGAGCTGCTGTTGTTGCAATTTCTGATAATCATGCTACAAAAGAAGTGGTAAAAAACGTCCGAAAACATTCAGATTCCTTGTATTTGGTGGTTAGAACACGATTTATCAAAGAAATTTCGGAACTGTTTGCATTGGGTGCAGATGAAGTGATTCCTGAAGAATTTGAAACTTCTGTTCAAATATTTACGCATGTATTGCATAATTTTTTAGTACCTGAAGACGATATAGAGCAAATTGTTGATAAAGTAAGATCGGACAATTACCAACTTTTTAAAGGCGAATTGAAACAACCCAAATCATTCAAACCAAATAATTTGGCTGATTTCAACATCACATGTGTTACCATGGCTACAGATAGGAGTACATTTTTAGGCAAACCTTTGTATGAATTGAATTTACGAGCCAACTATGGCATCAATATTTTAGGCATCAAACGAAATGAAAAATTGATGCAAAACATTCATCCAGATGATATTTTATTGCAAGGAGACAAAGTGTATATTCAAGGAAAGCAATCGAATATTGAGCAGTTTTATAAGTTGGTGAAGTAGGGAAGTATTCTTCTGATAATTCTCAAATAATAGATACCGATTATTTAGGACTAAATTTCTAAAAGCGATATTCCAATCCCGCAAAAACTTCAAAATGTTATTCTGAACGCAAACCATTACCATCTTCTTTCTACATTGCAACTCCAAGAACCGTTCTCAAAGCTTTATTGATGTTAATAAATCTGATTTAAGTTAGCTCTTTTAGGGATAGGTAAAAAGGAAAACATGTTTTATTTTGAGCAACATATTTGATTCTATGCATAATAAATTCATTTTAATAAGAGAAACTATTTAAATGATGTAAAAAAAACACATAAAAAAGTTAATTAGATAGGAATTTGTCGTTTAAAAACCAAGAGGTACCAATATGATCTACAACATCATTCTTAAAATGCAAGTACAAAAATTTTTTTTTAAATATTTTTTTGTTTTTTAGTTTATAAATCCAAACATTACCATAAAAACTTTTGTAATAATCACCAAGTTTTGTTATTATTTCACTTTTATGCAAACCTACTAAAACACTAAAGTTATTAGGATTTCCTTTTACTTTATGACCAACTTGTTCAATATCATCAATAGGATTAAGAAGTTTTTTTAATACTTGTAAGCTTGAATTATTATTATTTTCTTCGGTTAAAAATGTCTTTTTATTGAATTTAGTTTCTTCTTTTTCTGAAATTTTTGGTATTTCTTTTTTTATGATATCTTTGGTATTGTTGGTTATAATTTCATTAGCAAGAAGTAAATAATCAGTTGCACCTTTACTACTAATGTCATATTCTATAACTGTCTTTCCAAAATTTGGGGCTTTAGATATGGAACTGTTTCTATTTATTATAGTTTTAAAAACCAAAATTGTAAAATTATCATTAACAAAATCAAAAACACTTTTTGATAAGTTTAATCTTTTATCAAACATTGTTAACAAAAAGCCTTCAATTTCTAAACTTGGATTAAAGTTTTTTTGTATGTGATTTATAGTTTTTAAAAATTTATGTAAACCTTCTAATGCAAAATAATCACATTGAACAGGAATAATTACGGAATTTGAACTGATAAGAATATCTAAATTTTTTGTTACAAAAAAAGGTACGCAATCTATTAAAACATAATCATATGATTTAGAGACAACTTGCAAAGCTTTCTTAAATCTACTGATTGTAGGTGATTTTTCGAAAAAATTTATATCTTCTATAAATGGTAAGAGATCAACGTTTAATGAATTTGTTGATTTAATGTTATTTTTTATTACCGAAACAAAATCCATATTTTGTAAAGCTGGATTATTTAATCTTGTTAAGTTAAAACCAAATGATAACGAAGCATGTGACTGAGGATCAGTATCAATAACTAAAACTTTACATTCTAGTATCCCTAAAGACGAAGCTAAATTAACACAAGTCGTAGTTTTACCTACACCACCTTTTTGATTACAAATAGCTATAATTTTCCCCATCTTTATTTTAAAAAAGAAATTTAAAAAAGCATTTAAAATTACAATATTTATGTTTAAAAGATAGTTTTTTGAATTACTTTTTTAGTTTAATTTTTTACCTGAAAATAAAATTGTAAATTTGCTCGCAATTAAATCTTAATTGCATCATGACACACGAAAACAAAATACTTGGAGAAGGCTTAACGTATGATGACGTACTTTTAGTCCCCGCTTTTTCTTCAGTATTGCCAAGAGAAGTTAGTATTCAAACAAAATTTTCTAGAAATATTACCATCAACGTTCCTATAGTTTCAGCAGCTATGGATACTGTTACAGAAGCTGCTTTGGCCATTGCTATGGCTAGAGAAGGTGGAATTGGAGTTTTGCACAAAAACATGCCAATTGAACAGCAAGCGTTGGAAGTTCGAAAAGTGAAACGTGCTGAAAGTGGAATGATCTTAGATCCTGTTACTTTGCCTTTAACAGCCACTGTTTTTGATGCTAAAGCAAACATGCGCGAACATAGTATTGGGGGAATTCCAATTGTTGATGAAAATGGAATTTTGAAAGGAATTGTAACCAATAGAGATTTGCGTTTTGAACATGATGATAAACGCCCAATAGTTGAAGTAATGACCAGTGAAAACTTGATTACGGCTGATGTGGGGACTTCATTAAAAGATGCAGAAATCATTTTGCAAAAAAATAAAATCGAAAAATTACTGATTGTTGATAAAGATAATCATTTAAAAGGATTGATTACTTTTAGAGATATTACCAAAGTAACTCAAAAACCAATAGCGAATAAAGATTCTTTTGGTAGATTGATGGTGGCTGCAGCAGTAGGAGTGACAGCAGATACTTTAGAACGAACAGAAGCCTTAGTAAATGCAGGAGTGGATGCCATTGTGATTGATACTGCTCATGGTCATACAGCTGGAGTTGCCAAAGTATTGATGGAAGTGAAAAAACAATTTCCAAATTTAGATGTGGTTGTTGGAAACATTGCAACAGCTGAAGCAGCTCAATTTTTGGTTGCAGCTGGTGCAGATGCTGTGAAAGTGGGAATTGGCCCAGGTTCTATTTGTACCACAAGAGTGGTTGCAGGTGTTGGATTTCCTCAGTTTTCTGCCATTTTAGAAGTGGCAGCTGCTATCAAAGGAAGTGGAGTTCCTGTAATTGCTGATGGTGGAATTCGATATACAGGTGATATTCCAAAGGCCATTGCAGCAGGCGCAGATTCAGTAATGTTAGGTTCATTATTAGCTGGTACAAAAGAATCACCAGGAGAAACCATCATTTATGAAGGACGAAAATTCAAATCTTATAGAGGAATGGGGTCTGTAGAAGCCATGAGACAAGGTTCTAAAGATCGTTATTTTCAAGATGTGGAAGATGATATTAAGAAATTAGTTCCTGAAGGAATTGTAGGACGTGTGCCTTATAAAGGTGATTTGTTTGAAAGCATTCACCAATTTATTGGTGGTTTGCGTGCAGGAATGGGATATTGTGGTGCAAAAGACATTGAAACACTTAAAGAAACTGGAAAATTTGTCAGAATTACAGCAAGTGGAATTGTAGAGAGTCATCCTCATGATGTTGCAATTACCAAGGAGGCTCCAAATTACAGTAGAAGATAATAGAAATTTTAAGACACGAATTTCACGAATTACACTAAAAAATTGGTGAAATTCGTGAAATTACTGTCTGATTAATTTTTGATACTATGCTGAAATTCATCAAGAACATTCATAATAATCTCGCAACCCAATTCAATTTCCTCATCAGAAATTGTCAATGGGGGAGTGATTCGCAATGCACGACCTTCAAACAACAAAAAGAAAAGAATCAATCCTCTATCTAAGCATTTATAAATAACATTTGTAGCCAATTCCGGAGTTTCCAAAAGCGCAATGAGCATCAATCCTTTTCCACGAATTTCTTGAATCATAGGATGTTGTAATTTTTCACGAATCAATTGCTCTTTTCGCAAACAATCTTTCATCAAATCAGAATTTAAAATTTCATGTAGGGTTGCATTTGCAGCTGCTGCAATCACGGGATGTCCTGCAAACGTAGAAATATGTCCTAATTTTGGATTATTTTTCAACAAACTCATGTGCTCATACGAAGCAATAAAAGCACCAATTGGCATTCCTCCACCCAAACCTTTTCCTGTGATGATCATATCTGGAATGACATCATAGTTTTCAAATCCCCAAAAAGTGCCTGTTCTTCCAACTCCAGTTTGGATTTCATCCAAAATTAATAATGCTCCAACTTCTTCACATCGTTTTTTAACTTTTGTAAAATAGCCATTTGTTGGCTGAATAAAACCAGCTCCACCTTGAATTGTTTCTAAAATTACTGCTGCAGTTTGTTCAGTAATTTGCGCTATTTCAGCGGTTTCGTTAAAACCAATAAATCGAATTCCGGGAATCAATGGTCTGAAAGCACGATTTTGTTTTTCAACTCCAGAAACACTCATGGAACCTTGCGTATTTCCATGGTAAGATTGTTTGGCAGCGATAATTTCCCCTCTATTTGTGACTCTTTTGGCTAATTTTATGGCGCCTTCAGTGGCTTCTGTTCCTGAATTGGTAATGTAAACAGCAGCATTTTCAATGGGAAAAGTAGCTGCTAATTGTTTGCATAAATCAACTTGTGGTTTTTGAATAAATTCACCATAAACCATCACATGCGTATAAGCATCTAATTGATTTTTAATGGCTTCTGTTACTTTTGGATGATGATGTCCCAAACTATTTGCAGAAACTCCCGCTACAAAATCCAAATATTTTTTGCCATCTGAACCATAAATGTAACTTCCTTTTGCATGCGAAATTTCAATGGCTAATGGATGAGGAGATGTTTGTGCTTGGTATGTAAAAAAATCTGATTTCAAGGATTAATTGATTTTAAGATCCGCTTTTTTATCGTTTTTTATAGCATTTTTTGAATTTCGTAGATCCTCTTTTTTCGGTGGAGCTCCTTTTCTTACAGGAGTTGTATCTCTTTTACCTTTATTGATAAAAATGTCGTCTTTTGTTTTGGGTTGTTCTTCTTCGCGCCAAATAAATCCCTTGAGTTTACTCAAATCATCAGGAAATTTTGATGGAGGATAGGTTTTTCCATCGGATTTGGTCAAGTATTTTATGGTTTCAATCTCGCCATTATCAAGCACAAATTCGATATTGCTCGAAATTTCAACAGTAATCGTTTCTAAAACCTGAGTTTGTTCGTTTCTATTGTAATAGACGGATTCTGCATTTCCCAAAACATGCAACATCCGTAGTTTGTTTTTCTCAAATTTACCCAGCATATTCCGACCTTTTATTTGATTAAAATCGTTCAAGGAAAGAGAATCTTTGGAAATGATAAACGAATTGTCAAACACTTTTAAGGAATCTAATTTTTTGGTTTCTTTGTTGGATAATAAGAAAATAGAATCGCCCGTAATTTGATTTTGTTCCGACCAAATCACAGGATTTCGATACATTTTTGTAAAACCAGTTTCTTGATTTGTGTAAATAGAATCGCATTTTCCTTGTAAATCCGATTTAAATATTTTCACATTGTGATAAGTTCTGATGATGCGTTTATCTGGTTTTCCAGTCACCAAAAGTGTATCTCCATGAACAAACATGGAATCTTTTTCGATAATGGAAATGGCAACTGCTTTTTTAATGATAAAAAGAGAATCCTTTTTCTCAAAAAACTCTGCATAATTTCCTTTAGAAACAAAATTTTCTACGGTGTCAATAACTCGAATATTGTTGGTTGCTGATGCAAAACCACGCTTTTTATCATAGTACAAACTATCGCCTTCAATGGTGCGCTCTTTTAAAAAGATTTTCGCATTTTTTAAAAAGTGCGAGACGTCCGTTTTGGTATTGTAAAATCCTCTTTCACAATAAATTTTGTTTTTATTTTCTTGATTGGTAATCGTAGAAGGCCCGTATAAATACGCCAAACCAGTATCCGTGTAATAATCTAAATGATTGGTTTCCAGCTTATGTTCAGGATTAACCACAGTAACTCTAGTTGTTGCAATGAATTTTTTGGTCTCCAAATAGTAATTCCCGACTTTACTTTTTAGTGTATTTGTAGCATCTTTAATGGTTCCATAGGTTCTGTAATACAATTTTTGATTGATTCTATCAAACTGTAACGTATCAGTAGTAAGCGTCATTGTTGGGTCTTTCAGCACCACTTTTCCCCAAGAAAGTGCTTGTTTTGAATTCGCATCATAATCTGCATAATCACTGGTTTGAGTAATGGTATCACCTTGTTTGATAAAAACATTTCCAAAAGCTTTGAAAAAATTTTGTTTTTGATAATACAACGCCTGTTGACAAGTCAATTCAACACCATCATGAATCATTTTTACATTGCCTATTAAAATATTGGCTCCAGGAAATTTTTCATCATTTACCTCCTGAATTTCAGCTTTATAGGTAAGTTTTTTCTTTTCTTGTGAAAAAGAAACGATGGAAATACACATCAAAAGTGATACTAGAAATCTTTTCAAAATGATTATTTTGTGGCAAAAATAATGAAAAGAAATCCGCTAGTTGATAATGAAAAGTTATTTTTTAAAAACGCCTAATTTTTCAAATAATTTTTTTCTAATTCTAAGGCTTTTGGAAAAAGAATATTGTTTTCAATATGAATGTGATTGTGCAATTTTTCTTCAAATTGTTTCAGTTTGTAAAGTAACAATTTAAAATTGTTGTCAATATCTGCATACAATTGATAGTGATTTGTGTGCTCTTTTATTTGATTCCACAGCGTAAAAAATGTTTTATGTTGTATTTCTAACTTTTTTAAAACATCTGCTAAAAATGGTTTTTTTTCCAATTTATTTTCAGGATATTTTTCTGGAGAATTCAAAAATAAAATATAGGGGAACAATTTATTTTCTTCGATAGTGATATGATGTTGAATTTCAATAGCTATTTTTTGAATCAAATCAGCAAGTTTCTCAACCTCAGAAAGTTGTTTTCCATGAATCGTAAGAATTTTATTTGCCAGTTTTTCTACAAATAAAATATTTTCTTTTTTAAAGGGATGGTCAATTTCTACTAAAAAATTGATGAGTAAATCTAAATCCCACACATTATAATTTTTCAAATAGGGTACTTTTCCTTTCAGCAAATTCAGTTCTTTTAAAATTTCTTCGTATTGTAAATGATGTCTTTGACAAAGATTTTGCAGGGAAATATTACAATTACTATTGTTTGAATAATTGATACCATATTTTTGAAAGACTTCAGCGGCTGCAATGTTCTCAACCATAAAATCGATAACAGTTTTTGTGTTTAAATTATTCATAAGTTATTGTTTTACACTGCAAATTTGTTTCAAAATTTCATTTAAAAAAATGATATTTATCAGTTGCCATGTTTTTTCATATATTTTTCTTTGTAGTCAAAATAGAACATCATGAAATCACCTTTTGAAATGACCCAAACCGAAATGACCTCATTTGGGTATAAAATAGTTGATGAAATAGTGCAGCACTATACTTCTTTAAATACAAAAAAGCCCGTAAGCAAAGCTTCAAGGACAGAAATGGATGCACTTTTTTTGCAAGAAGCACCTGAACAAAGCATGCCTGCTGAGGATGTTTTACGTTTTGTAATGAAAAATGTAATTCCCAATTCGAACATTTCTACACACCCAAAATCGTTTTCTTTTGTGCCAAGTCCTAGTAATTTTGTCAGCATAATGGCTGATGCTTTGGCAACAGGATTCAATATTTTTTCTGGGGGTTGGATGTTGGCTCCTGCAGCTGCAGAATTAGAAATTGTAACTATGAATTGGTTGTTGAAAATTTTTGATTTTCCTGTAAAAAGGGGAGGAGGAATTTATACAAGTGGAGGTTCTTTAGCGAATTTAACGGCAATTACTACTGCAAGGAGAATCAAATGTGGAGATGATTTTTCGGATGCAATCATATATTTGTCAGATCAAGCGCATTCATCCAATATAAAAGCCATCAGAATTTTAGGATTTCAAAAACATCAAATTCGAATTATTCCCACTGATAACGAATTTAAAATCAGTATCAATAAATTGAAAAATGAAATTGCAAAAGACAAATTACATGGAAAAAAACCTTTTTGTATCATTGCTACAGCAGGTACAACTAATACAGGTTCTGTGGATTCATTAGATAGCATTGCACTAATTTGTGAACAAGAAAATTTATGGTTTCATATTGATGCAGCTTATGGAGGTGCAGCCATTTTGTCCGAAAAAGGAAAAATTGCTTTGAAAGGAATTGAAAAAGCAGATTCTTTAACAGTAGATCCTCATAAATGGTTTTTTCAGCCCTATGAAATTGGTTGTTTGTTAGTAAAAGACAAATCCTGGTTGAGCAATACTTTCAGTGAAAAACCAGAATATTTGAAAGATATTGAAGGCAATGAATCTGAAATAAATTTTTATGATTATGGCATTCAATTGACAAGAAGATTTAGAGCATTGAAGTTTTATATGTCCATCAAAACATTTGGTTTACTGGCTTTTAGAAAAGCTATTTCCTATAATATTGACTTGGCAGAGGAAACAGAATTGTTGCTAAGAAAAAGCGCGAATTGGGAAGTTATTTCATCTGCAACTTTGGCAATTATCAATTTTAGATACCATCCTTTAGACGGTTTTTTATCGGAAAAAGAATTGGATGTGTTGAATCAAAAAATATCAGAAAAAGTCATTGAATCTAAAGAAGCATTGCTTGTAACGACAATTTTGCAAAATCAAGTGGTCATCAGAATGTGCTTAATCAATCCAAATACGACTTTGCAGCACGTGAAAGATACCTTAGAACAATGTGAGCTTTTTGCGAGGGAAATTTTAAAAGATTGGACTAAGATTTCATAAAAAAAGCATCTTATAGAAAGATGCTTTTTTATAATTTTTGAGAGATATTATCTCATTATAGTTTGTTTTCTGTCAGGTCCCACTGAAACAATTTTTACAGGAACTCCCGTTTCTTTTTCAATAAAATTGATATACGCTATTAAGTTTTTTGGCAAAGATTCTGCAGAAGTCATTTCTGTTAAATCGGCTTTCCAGCCTTTGAATTCTGTGTAATTTACAGTTACATTTTCAGGTTCGATGTTGTATGGTAAATGCTTGATTTCCTTTCCTTTATAATTGTAGGAAGTGGCTATTTTTAAAGTTTCGAATCCTGAAAGTACATCTCCTTTCATCATCATTAATTGCGTAACTCCATTGATTTCAACGGCATATTTTAATGCAATTAAATCTAACCAACCACAGCGTCTTTTTCTTCCAGTTGTTGCTCCAAATTCATTCCCAACTCTTCCCATAGTTTCTCCAACTTCATCAAACAATTCTGTTGGAAAAGGACCTGAACCAACACGTGTTGTGTAGGCTTTGAAAATTCCATATACTTCCCCAATTCTGTTAGGTGCAACTCCCAAACCTGTGCAAGCTCCTGCAGCAGTTGTGTTAGAAGAAGTTACAAATGGGTAGGTTCCAAAATCAATATCTAACAATGAACCTTGAGCTCCTTCTGCCAAAATAGTTTTTCCGTTTTTCATGGCATTACTAAAATATTCCTCACTATCAATAAATTCAAGTGTGCGTAATTTGTCAATTCCTTTGCAAAATTCAGCTTCTAATTCTTTTAAATTATAGTCAACTTGCACATCAAAATAATTCAACATACTGATGTGTTTTGCAGTCAAAGCATCGTATTTTTCTTTCCAATTATCCAATTCCAAATCTCCAACACGCATTCCATTTCTGCCTGTTTTGTCCATATAAGTTGGGCCAATTCCTTTTAAAGTAGAGCCAATTTTTGCTTTTCCTTTAGAGGTTTCTGAAGCTGCATCTAACAATCTATGTGTTGGTAAAATTAAATGAGCTTTTCTTGAAATTAATAATTTAGAGGTGTAATCAATGTTATGTTTATCTAAATTTTCTAGTTCTTTTTTGAAAATTACAGGGTCAATAACCACTCCATTTCCAACAACATTCATGGCTGTTTTATGAAAAATTCCAGAAGGAATTGTATGAAGCACATGTTTGAATCCATCAAAAATTAAAGTATGTCCTGCATTTGGCCCTCCTTGAAAACGTGCAATAATATCGTAGTTTTGTGTTAAAACATCTACGATTTTACCTTTTCCTTCATCTCCCCATTGCAATCCTAGTAATAAATCTACTGCCATTAGTTGTGTTAATTTGTATTATATATGTATTAAGAGTGTTTCTTTTTTGTTCCGTAAAAATATAAGGAATGATTTTGAATATCGATGTCAAAAATTTCTTCAATGGTTTTTTTGATGACCTGAATTCTTGGATCGCAAAATTCTTTTACTTCTCCAGAATCTGTAAAGATGACGTGATCGTGGTTTTTATCAAAATAACTTTTTTCATAACGAGCCATGGATTGTCCGTCAAATTGGTGTTTTCTCACCAAATTACAATCCAATAATAAATCAATCGTGTTGTAAAGTGTAGCTCTACTTACTCTATAATTCTTATTTTTCATTTTGATATACAAAGATTCAATATCAAAATGCTCGTCAGCATTATAAATTTCTTGGAGAATAGCGTAACGTTCAGGCGTTTTTCGATGCTTTTTTTCTTCTAAGTATGAGGTAAAAACTTTCTTAACGACTTCTTGATTTTCAAAAGAATTACTCATGAGTTTCAAAATTTAAACGACAAATTTACAGTTATTTCTTTATAAATATCAATTTTTATAACAATGATATTTACATTCTATTAACACGTTCTACATTTTTAACTCCTTCTACTTTTTGAAGACTTTTGATTAATTTGTTCAATTGAGTACTATTTTTAACACTCAATGATATTTTTCCATCAAAAACTCCTTCTTTTCCAGCAATATTGATGCTATTGATAAAAACGCCTATATTGTTAGAAATTACACGAGTTACATTATTTACAATACCAGATTTGTCAATACCATTGATTTGCAAAATCACATTGAAATCTTGTTTGGTAGAGTCAATCCATTTTGAAGCAATAATTCTGTAGGCATAATTCGACTGTAATGAAATGGCATTGGGACAATTCACTTTATGCACTTTGATGCCATCATTGATGGTTAAAAATCCAAAAACTTTATCTCCAGGAATGGGATTGCAACATTTTGAAAGTTTGTAATCCAATTTTTCTTCTTCTTTCCCAAACACAAGAGCGTCAAATTTTTCGGTAATTTCATCAGAATCTTCAATATTTTCTTTGTGAACAGTTTGTGAGCTTCTTCGTAATTTAGATTTGAAAAAGTTTAAGAAAGTACTATTTCTTTGTCCAATAAAAGCTTTTAATTGGGTATTGTCAATGGCACCATTTCCAAATCTGTAAAACAAATCAAAGCTTGTACGTAATTTGAAATAATTCACTAACTCATTGACTGTCTTTTCGTTAAAAGGTATTTTTAAGTGGCGTAATTTTCTTGATAGTGTTGCTTTTCCTTCTTCGGCAATTTTCTTTTCTTCCTCTTTTAAGGCAACTCGAATCTTGGTTTTTGCTCTGGCAGTAATCACAAAATCCAGCCAACGAGTATTGGGTTTATTGATGGTTGTGGTAATTACTTCAATTTGATCACCACTGTTTAAAGTATGACTTAATGGCACTAATTTTCCATTTACTTTTGCACCCCTACATTTCAAACCAATATCTGTGTGAATTGAAAACGCAAAATCCAAAGCAGTGGCATCTTTGGGAAGGGATTTTAATTCTCCTTTTGGTGTAAAAACATAAATTTCTTTGGAATACAAGTTCAATTTGAATTCTTCTACAAAATCAACAGCATTCAAACTTTGATTTTCTAAGGATTCTTTCAATTTGTTCAACCAATTTTCCAATCCACTTTCATGGTCATTTCCTTGTTTGTATTTAAAATGAGCAGCATAGCCTTTTTCTGCAATTTCATTCATCCGTTCTGAACGTATTTGCACTTCAACCCATTGAGCATCAGGACCAATTACAGTAATGTGCAATGCTTCATACCCTGTAGTTTTTGGCTGAGAAATCCAATCGCGTAAACGAGAAGGATTGGGTTTAAAATAATCAGTGACAATGGAATAGATTTTCCAAGCTTCAAATTTTTCATCTTCAGTTGCTGGTTTGAAAATAATTCTGATGGCAAATTTGTCATATACTTCCTCAAAAGTCACATTTTGCTTCAACATTTTCCTTCTTATGGAAAAAATAGATTTAAATCGTCCTTTGATTTCGTAGGAAAAATTTTCTTTATCTAATCCTTTTTTGAGGGTATTTGTAAATCGTTCTAAATAATTTTGCTGTTCTTCTTTACTCTCTTTTATTTTTGAAACAATACTAGTGTAAACTTCTGGTTCAGTGTATTTTAATCCTAAATCTTCCAATTCAGTTTTGATGTTATACAACCCTAATCTGTGAGCTAAAGGTGCATAAATGTATAAGGTTTCCGAAGCAATTTTCAATTGTTTGTCTTCGGGCATTGCGTTCATTGTTTGCATATTGTGCAATCTGTCAGCAATTTTTATCAGAATAACACGCACATCATCATTCAATGTCAGCAACATTTTTCTGAAATTTTCTGCCTGAATAGAAGCGTCTTGTTCTTTGTTTAAACGCGAAATTTTGGTCAACCCATCAACAATTCTTGCAATGGTTTCTCCAAATTGTTGCTCAATATCTTCAAGAGTGTAATGCGTGTCTTCCACAACATCATGTAACAAAGCAGCAGCAATAGAAACAGCTCCCAAACCAATTTCTTTGGCTACAATTTTAGCAACTGCAATGGGATGAAAAATATAAGGTTCCCCCGTTTTTCTGCGTTGTTTGGAATGTGCATCAACAGCAATGTCAAATGCTTTTCTGATGAGTTCTTTATCTTCTTTTGACAGCACTTCATAAGTACCTTTTAGCAAATCTTTGTAACGATTTGCAATTTCTTTATTTTCTTCTTCTAAGGAGGCAGTATATTGCATTGCAAGCATATATTGATTTTTTTTAAATCATTAGTGAAGTTACTAATTTGAATTGTAATATACAACAATTAGGATTCTAAATTTTCAATTCGTTGCAATAAAGTTGGATGAGAATAATGCACAAAAACGTATGCTTTATGTGGCGTTAAATTGCTCAAACTATTTTTAGATAATTTTTTGAGTGATGAAATTAAATAGCGACCATCAAAGGTATTTTTTGCATAATTATCTGCTTGATATTCAAATTTTCTTGAGAGCATATTCATAAATATTCCAGTGATTTCGGAGATTGGTGAATACAAAATTCCAAAAGCAATCATTCCAATATGAAAACTAGGTGTTGAAACGCTCAAAGCATTTGACAATAATGGCGAACTAATAAAAAGTGACAACAAATAAAGCATAAAACCAGTAATTACTGTAGAAATTACTAAATTATAAATGATATGTTTTCGTTTGTAATGTCCTACTTCATGTGCTAAAACAGCCACGATTTCTTCGGTTTCTAAATCATTGATTAAGGTGTCAAACAACGTAATTCTTTTTTGAGAACCAAAACCAGAAAAATATGCATTTGTTTTTGTAGAGCGTTTTGAACCATCAATTACAAAGATATTTTGCAAGGTAAAACCCACTTTTTGCGCATAGGATTCTATTGCCGATTTCAATTCTCCCTCTTCTAATGGAGTTTGTTTGTTGAAAATAGGGACAATCAATTTGGCATAAAATAGATTCATAAAAATGCTAAATACAGCAATGAAAATCCAAGTATATATCCAAAAATATTCTCCAGAAAATTGATAAAATACCATGATGATTGCTAAAATTCCCCCACCTAAAATGATACTCATCAACCAACTTTTTAGTTTGTCTAACCAAAAAGTTTTGCGAGTCATTTTGTTAAATCCAAACTTTTCTTCGATGACAAATGTTTTGTAATAGGAGAATGGCGTTGTTAAAATATCAGAACCCAAAAGGATAATTCCAAAGAAAATCAACGCCACTAAAATGGCATTGTTTGTATACAATCTCGCCAATTCATCTACGAATTTGAATCCCTCAAAAAAGAAAAACAACAATGTTGAAGTGATTGAAAATAAAGAAGTGATTCTTGAAAAACGGGCATTTCCTTTTTTATAAGCTTGCGATTTTTTATAGGCATCTTCATCATACACATCTGATAATTTTTCGGGGATTTCATCATCATATTTTCTCTGATTTAGAAAATCTAAGTACAAATCAAACAGAAAATCAATGATTAAAATGCCGATAATAATGTAAAATAAAATATCAGAATTCATAAGTTATTTAAAATTTCGTTGTCTTTTTGCTTCAAATAAAAGAATTGCAGCTGCTACAGAAACGTTCATAGAATCAATCATTCCTTCCATAGGAATATTGATGTTTTGAGTGGCATTTGTGCGCCAAATTTCAGTCAAACCAGTATCTTCTGTTCCTACAACAATGGCTGCCGATTTTGTATAATTTTCTTGATGGTAAGCATTCGAATTTTGCAAAGTTGCTGCAAAAATTTGAATGTTTTTTTCTTGAAGAAAAGCTATAATTTCTTCAGAAGTTCCTATGGCAATTTGATTCGTAAAAACGCAACCCACACTTGAACGAATTATATTGGGATTGTACACATCGCTTTTAGCATCAGCAATCAATACAGCATCAATATTTGCAGCATCTGCAGTGCGTAAAATGGCTCCAATATTTCCAGGTTTTTCAATACTTTCAGCCACTAAAATTAATGGATTTTCTGAGAGTTGTATCTCAGAAAGAGATAAAGATTTTGTTTTTGCGATTGCTAAAATTCCTTCCGTAGTTTTTCTATAAGCAAGTTTGTCATAGATTTCTTGAGAAATCATGATTTGTTCAGCGGTTGGAAAATCAAGTAAAAGATTTTCGTCCTTTTTATCAGTCAAAAATAGGAGGGAAGTGATTTCGTAACCGCCTTTTTTTGCCAATTCAATTTCTCTTTTTCCCTCAATCAAAAAAAGCCCTTGCTTTTTTCGTTCTCTGGCTTTTTCTTGCAATTTGAGCAAATTTTTGATAAAAGGATTCTGAATACTAGTGATTTCTTTCATGGATTTTAAAAACACAAAAATACCTAATTGTAGGTATTTTAAGCTACTATAAACTTTTTAATATTTGTAATGACTTTAATTTTACCATAAAAATATCTTTCAGTTTGGGAAATTTTGTTAGAAAAAGAAATAGGTTTTTTAAAGTCATCAAATGTCTTCATAAAAAAGGCTCGCAATTTGCGAGCCTTTTTTTTTCAATAAGTTTTACTTAAAGAGTATTCTATTCTGATTTGAATTTTTCAGCATAGCGTTTCCACAAAGTAGTTTGATGACTTTCCAAACTAATTTTCCTTCCTTGGATATAAGCTTCCGAAATTTGATTGGTTCTCATATCTAAAGCATCTCCTTCAGAAATAAAAAGTGTAGCATCTTTTCCTACTTCCAAAGTTCCTGCAAATGCATCAATGCCTAAAATTTTTGCTGCATCTCCAGTAATTAGCTGTACTGCTTTTTCTTTTTCCAAACCAAAAGCTGCAAAAGTTCCTGCGTAAAAAGGCAAGTTTCTAGTATTCATTCTATCCATTTGTCCTTCCATTCCAAGACCAACTAATACGCCTTTATCTATCAATCTTTTTGCGATTGTATAGGTTTCATCATAGGCATCATCTTCGCTATTTGAATTTCTATGAGGTCTGTTAATTATTACAGGAACGTTATTTTTTACTAACAAATCTGTTACTTTTTCAGCTCCTTCACCACGAACAATTACCAAATTATGAATACCCATTTCTTTGCTCATTGTGATGGCATCTGTGATTTCTTTTTCACCATTTACATGAATAAAGAATTTTTGAGAACCATCAAAAAGTCCTTTTGTTGCTGCAAATGGCAAATGCATTTTATCCGATTTTGAAGCTACATATTGTTTCGCATCTGTCAAAAAGCTCTTTATTTTATCAACATTTTTTGGATATTCAGGATTTGGTTTCAATGCAGGATCTTCTCCTAACCACCATCTTCCACTCGTAAAGCTTCCTGGCCAATTTAAATGAATTGCGTCATCAACTTTAATAACTGCATCTTCCCAATTCCAAGCATCCATTTGAACCACTGAAGAAGTCCCTGAAATTGTACCTCCTCTAGGAACAATTTGCGCCATCAAAACGCCATTTGGCCTCATAGATTCCACCAATTTGCTTTCAGCATTGTAGGCAATTAAACTGCGAACATGTGGATTCATAATCCCAATTTCGCTTTCATCATCACTGGCTTTTACAGCATCGATTTCTACCAAACCTAAAGTGGCATCCAATGCTATAAATCCTGGATAAATGTGTTTTCCTGTTGCATTGATGATTGTTCCCATTCTGGCAATTTTCATCATGGCACTTCCTACAAAAGTGATTTTTCCGTCAGCAAACATAATCAATGAATTTTCAATTACTTGACCATTGCCTAAGTGTGCTGTTGCGCCTTCAATAGAAAAAGCGGTGGTTTGTTTTGATGCTGGTGTTTGTTGTGCAACTATGTTTCCTACAAAAGCAAAAAACAGTACGATTTTTATTATATTTTTCATCATTTTTTAACTTTTAGTTTCTTCTAATGTATCACAGTGAAAATTGCGATCTTCTCTTTTCATAGGAACTCTTGTTTGTGCTCCTCCCATTTTTTCTTTCAGCATCATATTGATTAAGTTGCTTTTTTCTTCTTTGATAGCTTCCCGTTTTTTCACATCTTCATTCACATCAAAAAATACTTTTCCATCAATAATTGTTTTTTCAACTTTTGTGTAGATTGACATTGGATGACTGCTCCACAATACAACATCTGCTTCTTTTCCTTCTTTGATACTACCAACTTTATCATCAATATGCAACAATTTTGCAGGATTGATGGTCACCATTTTCCATGCTTCTAATTCAGAAATGCCTCCATATTTTACTGTTTTTGCAGCTTCTTGATTTAGTCTTCTTGACATTTCTCGGTCATCAGAATTGATGGCTACTGTTACTCCAGCATTGTGCATGATAGCAGCATTGTAAGGAATTGCATCAATTACTTCATATTTATAAGCCCACCAATCTGAAAAAGTAGAACCACCAACTCCATGTTTTGCCATTTTATCAGCCACTTTATATCCTTCTAAAATATGCGTAAACGTGTTGATTTTAAAATTGAATTTTTCTGCGACTTTCAGCAACATATTGATTTCTGATTGCACATAAGAATGACAAGAAATAAAACGTTCACCATTTAAAATTTCTAACAACGTTTCCATTTCAATATCTTTTCTAAAAGCTTGCCCACTTTTTTTCAAGGTTTCATATTCTTTAGCTCTGGTAAAATAATCTACAAAAACCTGTTCAACACCCATTCTTGATTGTGGAAAACGAGTACCATTCGTACTTCTGGATTGTTTTACATTTTCTCCCAAAGCAAATTTGATGAACTTTGGAGAGTTTTTATAAATCATATTTTCAGCATTTTCTCCCCATTTTAGTTTGATGATGGCTGAACGTCCTCCAATTGGATTTGCAGAACCATGTAAGATTTGAGCAGTAGTGGTTCCTCCTGAAATATTTCTATAAATATTGATGTCTGTTGGATCAACCACATCTTCAATGGTAACTTCCGCAGAGGAATTATGAGCACCTTCATTAACGGCTGATGTAGCAATATGCGAATGCTCGTCAATGATTCCTGCTGTTAAATGTTTGCCTGTTCCATCTATTTCTACAACACCTTTCGTAGAAAGATTTTTACCAATTTTAGCAATTTTTCCGTCTTTTAATAAAACGTCGGTGTTTTCTAAAATTCCAGCATCTTCACTAGTCCAAACAGTAACGTTTTTAATTAAAATCGATTCAGATGTTGGCTGTGTATAATTTCCAAATCCAACATTTGGAAAACTTACGGGCATCACTAAAATTTCTTTGTCTGATGATTTTTCGTCTTTCTTTTTTGCTTCTTCTTTGGCTACTTTTTTACTTGCGGACCAAGAAGTTTTGTTGCCTTTTGTATCAAAAGCACTTCCTTCCATCACATTGGCAGCATTGATAATTTTTCCCATCAAACGAGTGTAACCCTCATCATCCAAAGTGATTTCAACCCAATCGTTTTGAAAAGAGAATTTTGAAGTGATTTTTTTGTCTTCTAATTTGATAGTTCCTGCTTGTTTTGCCCCTTTTCCTGTGATGGATAAATCGTAATTTTTACCATTTACAGAGAGCATATACTCACCAGTAATATCCTTGATATTCATATCATTAATGATATTTTGTTCACCTTGAACCCAATTTTCATGAATGGTTGATGAAGCGTCAAAAACATCTCCTGAAGTGATAATGAAATTAGCAAAGCTTCCTTTGTTCAAATTTCCGACAGTTGCATTTCCAATAATTTTTGCAGGAATTGTGGTCAACGAAGCCAAAGCTGTTTTTTTATCAAAACCATATTCAATTGCTTTTTGCAAATTTTTATGAAAGGTTTCAGCTGATTTTAATTTGTAAGTTGTCAACGCAAATGGCACTCCATTTTTTTCTAAAACAGCCAAATTTGAAGGATCTTGATTCCATTTACGCATGTCTCTTAAAGAAATTTGTTCAGCCAACAACGGATTTGAAACATCAAAAGGAGTTGTAAAATCAATTGGAATAATGAACGTAGCATTTGTCTTTTTGATGTCATTGATGCGTTCAAATTCATCTCCAGAACCCACAATTGTATATTGAATTCCAAATTCATCACCCACTTTATCAGCTCTCACAGCATCTAAATGATCACCAGTTTCAAAAATTTGTACTAAATTTTTATTCTTGTTTAACGCTTCTAAAGCCAAATCTTTGTTTTTCATATTTCCTTTGGCATACCAATCTGCATCCAAATACACTTGACGCAACAAAGCCATAGCACCCATTCTTGAAGCAGGGTAAGATTGTCTTGATTGCACACTTTTATTGAATGATAAAAACTGTGCTGATTTGGTATCTAAAATTCGGTAAGCATTCGTAGTGTTTGGATTTAAAGCGACTAACAAGCCATTTCCACGAATAATTCCATCTTGCAAATGAGTATTCACAGCACCAAATCCAGCATTTAAAAGCTCTGTTGCTTTTTTGTTATCGAATTTAAAATCGCTAATGGGATTGGTTTCAGGACGAATGTGGTCATTCCAATAATAGCCTTCTCTTTCAGCTTCGTATTGAGAAGATCTTGAATCTGAAGGATTTCTTTTTGGTTTTGCAATTCCAAAATCGGAATAAATATCAATAAATGATGGATAGATCATTTTTCCATCCAAATCAATGATTTTTGCGCCAGTTGGAATTTTTACTGATTTTCCAACTTCGGCAACTTTTCCATCTTTCACTAACAAAGTTCCTTTTTGGATAATTTGTTCGTGTGTGACATAAATGGTGGCATTTGTAAAAGCAACTAAATTGCTTTTGGAGGTTTTTACTCCAGAATTTGTCGGAAAGTAATCTTGAGCATTTGCTAAAGAAATCGACAAGAAAAAGAGCACAAAAAGTAGTTTTTTCATAAATGTTTGAATTATGTGAATTATTTTGAATTGGTTCTAAATTTATCGAGTTGATTTTGGATTGAGGGATTTTAAATTCACTTTAACATAAATTTAAGAAAATAAGCAACACTGTAAAATTCTTAAAGAATTGATATTGAATATGATATAATAAGTGATTCGTGAATTCGTGTCAAAAAAAGTTACGCCT
This sequence comes from Polaribacter sp. BAL334, assembly GCF_015767435.1. Lineage (GTDB taxonomy): Bacteria > Bacteroidota > Bacteroidia > Flavobacteriales > Flavobacteriaceae > Polaribacter. The sequence goes on along the minus strand of NZ_JADWOV010000293.1, from coordinate 113,978 downwards.
TCACTTCAAAATAAGAAATCAACAAATCCACCACATAATTGTAAGAATCAACCCCTTTTTGTTGGTTATTTGCTTTCAAATAAGCATCATACCCTTTTTTGATATAAGGTTCAAAAGGATTTTGATACTGTTCCCAAAAATCAAAACTCTCTTTGAAATCTTTAAGAATTCCAACATTGACAGTTTTCATCAAAAAAGTGAATTTTTCTGCATCTCTTTTTCTCAATTCAGCAATGCAATATCCAAAAGCCATTCTGTAACTTGCATACGTAAAATAAACGTCATTACTTGAATTTGCAGCCAAAAAACCTATGAAATTTGCTTCATTTTCAGCTGCAAATCCCAATTGATGCGCCATTTCATGACACGTAGTTGTTGGATAACTTGTTTTCGGAATTCTTGCATTTACTTGCGCTTCTCCAGTCAAAGGATTGAAATAGCCTGAAGTCCCATTGTAAGATTGTATCAAACTCATCAAAGAACTTTTTATGGATGGAAATGCGTACTGAAATTGAGGATATGTATGTGCTAAATTTTGATAACTTTCTACAGCAATTTCATACATTTCTTTCTGATTGTAAGGATTTTCTACTTTCAAAGAATCATTTTTTGTGATGCTGATTTGTGCTGAATTTAGCTGTTGAATAATATGTGTTGTTAAGGAAACTAATTCATCAGTGGTGTATTTTTTTTGTTCAAAACCCAAATTTTTTGACAAAGGTTCTCTATAATAATTCAGTCCCCAAAAAAGATAAAAACAACCATAGAGAATAGAAATGATATCGAAAAAATGGACTATTTTATATTTAAAATTCTTGAATTTTGTCCAAATCAATAAAAACAAAAAACGAACAAATAATAGGATCAAAAAAAACAGCACAATATCTCCAAATGAAAAAGGAATCCATCCAAAAATCAGTCTCAAAAACTTAGAAATATAAGGATAAAATCCTGTTGCATAATACTTTTCTATCCATTCAGGATTGCTAGAAACTAACTGAATTAGGAGGTATTGCACAGGTAATAATACCGCTAAAAATAGATGTTTTTGATGCCATTTCATGGTCGTAAATGTAGGAAATAGAATATCAAGTTGAAGAGTTGTTAACAACTTAATAACAATTTTTTTGACGAATTGTTCAGAAATTAAACAAAAAAAATCAGGAGTTTAAAAACTAAAAAAATTACATTTGTTTTATGGAAAACACGAATGCACTTATAGAAAAAAAAACAGATAAAAGTAGGGTAATTAGTCTTGAAAAAGGCAAAATCCCACCACAAGCTATTGATTTAGAAGAAGCTGTTTTGGGAGCTATGATGATTGATAAAAAAGGAATTGATGATGTCATTGATATCTTGCATTCTGATGCTTTTTACGAGATTAGACATCAAGAAATTTATGCTGCGATTTATGAATTGTTTCAAAATTCGCAACCAATTGACTTATTGACAGTCTCTAGTTTGCTTAAAAAGAAAGGAAAATTAGACTTGGCTGGAGGAGATTTTTACTTGATTCGTTTAACACAAAAAGTAGCTTCTTCTGCGCATATTGAGTTTCATGCACGTATAATACTTCAAAAATACATTCAACGAAAATTAATCTCTATTTCATCAGAAATTATCGAAAGTTCGTATGATGAAACGACGGATGTTTTTGATTTATTAGACAGTGCAGAAGCAAAATTGTTTGAAGTTACGCAAGGAAATTTAAAGAAAAGTTCAGAAGATGCTGGTTCGTTAGTGAAACAAGCCTTGAAAAAAATTCAAGAAATTGGAAATAAAGAAGGAATGTCTGGTTTGGCATCTGGATTTACAAAATTAGACGCCTTAACTTCAGGTTGGCAACCTTCAGATTTGATCATTATTGCTGCAAGACCAGGTATGGGAAAAACAGCATTTGTCATTTCGATGGCAAAAAACATGGCGATTGATTTCAATCATGCAGTAGCCGTATTTTCGTTGGAAATGTCTTCAGTTCAGCTAATTACACGTATGATTTCATCAGAAACTGGTTTGCCATCAGAAAAACTACGTAAAGGTAATTTGGCATTACATGATTGGGAATTGCTGAATTACAAAGTAAAAAGCTTGTCAGATGCACCCATTTATATTGATGATACACCTTCATTATCTATTTTTGATTTGCGTGCAAAAGCGCGAAGATTGGTTTCGCAACATGGTGTAAAAATTATCATTATTGATTATTTACAATTGATGACAGCAGGAGGAAATAATAATAAAGGAGTTGGAAACAGAGAGCAAGAAATTTCTACCATTTCTCGAAATTTAAAAGCTTTGGCAAAAGAATTGGAAGTTCCAGTAATTGCACTTTCGCAGTTGTCACGTGCTGTTGAAACTAGAAGTGCAGGAAGCAAAAGACCTTTGTTATCTGACTTACGTGAATCTGGAGCCATTGAGCAAGATGCTGATATTGTGAGTTTTATCTATAGACCCGAATATTATGGAATGACAGAATGGGATGATGATGAGCGTTCTCCATGTGAAGGTCAAGGAGAATTTATTGTGGCAAAACACAGAAATGGTGGTTTGGATAATATCCGTTTGAAATTTACGGGACATTTGGCAAAATTCTCAGATTTGGAAGAAGGAGTTGGTTCTAAATTTCAATCGAGTATGAATTCCAATCCTTTTGAAAATATCTCACCTGACAAAAGAATTCAATCAAGTGAAGCTTTTGGAGTTGACGAAGATGACGTTCCTTTTTAGTTAAATTTTTAAAAAATTAATTCAAATACACAATTACCTCTTGTTAATTGTGTATTTTTATTTTCATATGAAAAATGTACTTGCTTTTTGTTTATTCCTGTTGATTTCAAATTCACTGTTGGCATCATTTATATATGTGCCCATGAATCATGACAATCAAAAAAATCATTTAAAGGCGTACGGAATTGTTTACTTTTCGCTTCAAAATGGATTGAAAGCCAAATGGTTACTAAATCATGATGGTGGTGCTTTTTTGATTGAAAATAACAAAGCCATAGAAAATGAATGTAAAATCAGAGGCGTTTCTTATGAAATCATTTCTGATGCAAAATCACAACTCATTTTAGAAGAAATCAGTGCTCCATCTTCAAATAAAGAAGCTGTAACATTAGAAAAAGCTCCCAAAATAGCAGTCTATTCTCCCAAAGATAAAATGCCTTGGGATGATGCAGTTACCATGGTTTTGTCGTATGCAGAAATTCCTTTTGATGTAATTTATGACAAAGAAATTTTAGCTGATAAATTGCTCTTATACGAATGGTTGCATTTGCATCATGAGGATTTTACAGGTCAATATGGTAAATTTTATGGTTCTTTTAGGACTGCTCCTTGGTATATTCAGCAAAAACAAGAAGCTGAAAAACTGGCAAAAGAATTGGGTTTTTCCAAAGTTTCTGATGAAAAATTAGCAGTTGCAAAAAAAATTAGAGATTATGTAATTGGAGGAGGATTTATGTTTGCCATGTGCTCAGCCACAGATAGTTTTGATATTGCATTGGCGGCTGAAGGTGTTGATATTGCTGAAGCCATGTTTGATGATGATGCATCAGACATCAATTATCAATCAAAAATTGATTACAATAAAACCTTTGCGTTTAAAGATTTCTTATTAGAAAAAAATCCCAGTGTTTATGAATTTTCTTCCATTGATATGACTAACAAAAGAAATATTCCTAAAACGTCTGATTATTTTTCATTGATAGAATTTTCAGCAAAATGGGATCCAATTCCTACAATGTTGACACAAAATCACACTGTTTTGGTGAAAGGATTCATGGGACAAACCACTTCATTTGATAGAAATACCGTGAAAACAAACCTATTAATTTTAGGTGAAAATACGGTAAACAGAGAAGCACGTTACATTCATGGTACAAAAGGGAAAGGTTTATTTACCTTTTATGGTGGGCATGATCCTGAAGATTATACCCACAGAGTGGGAGATCCTAAAACGGAATTAGACTTGCATCCCAATTCTCCAGGTTATCGATTGATATTAAATAATGTATTATTTCCAGCCGCTAAAAAGCAAAAACAGAAAACCTAATTTTCTGTTGATAAATCGCAGATAATTATTTCATATTTGACTTATTAATTAACCTTGTTTTGTATTTTTGCAATCATTTAAATCATTCAAATGCCAACAACTCAACAATTACAAGATTTTACACAACAAGTTCGAAGAGATATTTTACGTATGGTACATGCAGTCAATTCAGGTCATCCTGGAGGTTCCTTAGGATGTGCTGAATTTTTCACTTGTTTGTATCAAGAAGTGATGGAATATTCCACAGATTTCACTATGGATGGAATCAATGAAGATGTTTTTTTCCTTTCAAATGGTCATATTTCTCCAGTTTATTATAGCGTTTTAGCTCATAGTGGATTTTTTCCTGTATCAGAATTGGCTACTTTCAGACACATAGATTCTCGTTTACAAGGTCACCCAACAACGCATGAAGGTTTGCCAGGAATCAGAATTGCTTCAGGTTCATTAGGTCAAGGATTGTCTGTTGCTTTGGGAGCTGCTCAAGCAAAAAAGTTGAATAAGGATTCTAAATTGGTGTATTCTTTGCATGGTGATGGAGAATTGCAAGAAGGACAAAATTGGGAAGCAATCATGTATGCATATGCAAAAAAAGTAGATAATATCATTGCTACCATTGATGTAAATGGAAAACAAATTGATGGTGCTACTGACGAAGTGTTGCCAATGGGAAGTTTGAAAGCAAAATTTGAAGCTTTTGGTTGGGAAGTTTTAGAGGTAAAAAAAGGGAATGATATTGAAGCCATTTTATCAGGATTAAAAACGGCAAAATCAATGACAGGAAAAGGAAAACCTGTGTGTATTTTATTGTACACAGAAATGGGAAATGGCGTTGATTTTATGATGCATACGCATGCTTGGCATGGAAAAGCTCCCAATGACGCACAATTAGAAAGTGCTTTGGCGCAAAATCCTGCAACGTTGGGGGATTATTAATTACTTCATAATCTTTTTAAATAAAACCACCAATCAATCCCACAAGGGTTTGTACATTTTTTGCACAGTGGTTATGGATTGATTGGTGCGACCCTTTTGGTATCAAATACGCTTTACAAAAAAAATCTTTAGCTATTTGAATCCTATGGATTCATATTTTGGCAACTTAAAACAAGATGAATTTGAATCTTAAATCCGGGATAACAGGGTAAAAGTTTCAAAATAATAAAAATTCATAAATCATAATGAGTATACTATGAAGGCATTAACGATAACCATCAATCCTTGTGTAGATAAAAGCACTTCTGTAAAAGGCATCGTTCCAGAAAAAAAATTGCGTTGCAACATCCCAAAATACGAACCAGGAGGTGGTGGTATTAATGTTTCGCGAGCACTCAAAAGACTTAAAGTAGAGGCTCTCACTTTATTTATATCTGGAGGTAGAACAGGAAAATTATTGGAAACACTTCTTCAAAATGAAAATTTACAAACAATGCCCTTTCCTGTTGAAAATGAAACACGAGAAAACTTCATTGTGGTTGACAGCTTGAATCAGCAACAGTTCAGATTCGGTTTTCCAGGTCTATCTTGCACTGAATCTGAGCAAAAAGCATTATTAAAAACATTAGAATCCATCACCGATTTTCCAAAGATTTCAGTAATTAGCGGAAGCCTACCTGATGGATTGAATGCTCAATTTATAAAAGAGATCATTCAAATTTGTAAGCATAAAAACAGTAAAGTTATTATTGATACTTCAGGTGAATCATTAGAGGTTGCCGTTCAAGAAGGAGTTTTTCTCATCAAACCAAATATTGGCGAATTGGCAACACTTACTGGTAACAATGAATTAAACCTACAAACCATGGAAGCTGCAGCAAAAGAACTAATAAACAAGGGCGCTGCTGAAATTGTTGTGGTTTCTTTGGGCGCTTCTGGAGCAACCCTGTTTTATAAAAACGGAAAAATTCATCAGCCTGCACCATTAGTAAAGGTAAAAAGTACTGTAGGAGCAGGAGATAGCATGGTAGCAGGTATGGTGTATGCTTTGATAAACAACAGTAGTATGAAAGACCTTTTGCGTATGGGCATTGCTTGTGGTTCAGCAACAACAATGGCAGAAGGAACTGCTTTATTTGACACTGAAAACGTTTTTAAAATTTTAAATGAGTTGGACTAAATGGCAGTTTTACACCTAACTTTTGGTTTCATAGAATTGTGGGGAATGTGATTATTTGTTTGTCTTTTATCATAGAATGCGACATCGATTTCAAAGAAATATAACCAAAATTTTATTTCAACATCATATTTTCCTGATAGCTGTGACCTCGCTATTGACGCTAGATGATGTTGGCTGTTGTTTTTATTCTTGAATTCTATTTTTCAAGTCCATACGAGAATGTAAGAATCTTGTAATTTCAATTTCTTTCTCGCTTTGTTTTCTATAAAATATCAAGTGTTGACCAGATTTGTAACCAAAAATTTCTGTACTAATTTCTTCATAGTTTTTTCCGTAATCTTGATTTTCATCCAATATTTGACAAGCTTCAAGTAATTCCGTATAGTATTTGTCAGCTTGATTTTCAGACCAAACTTCGTAAGTATACTCCCAAATCTTAGTTAAATCGTCTACTGCTTTGTTGGTTAAATAATAGTTAGCCATTTCTTTTTTTAGCTTTCAATGATTCAAGATGTTTTTTAGGATCAAAGTCTTTTGCTATTCCACTTTCAATTCCTTCATTGATAGCATTCTTAAGAGCAATTATTTTGCTCTCTTCTTCTTCCAATAATCTTAAACCTGCGCGAATAACTTCGCTAGCATTTTTGAATCTGCCTTCAGAAACTCTATTATCGACAAAATTTTCAAAATAGTTGCCAAGTGAAACTGATGTATTACGTCCCATAATCTTCTTATTTTTTGTAAAGTTACCAAAATTTGGTAACAATAAAAGAAAAATTTATTTTTTCTAGGAAATAAAATTGCAGTTAACTTACTAGGCTATAGTTTTGTTGCGGATTAATCCACGAGGATTTTCCGAAGGAAAATCGGAAGCTGGCAAACAAGCAACAACTTTTGAGTTAGCTAAAAATAGCAATTTTTTATACACGTCTTTGTTGGCTATAGTATTTATTTCAGTTTTATTCTAAAAATAATTCCATTCTTGTAAAAGAAAAAATAATCCAGCGATAAAAGTAATAGTCATATATATTATTAATTTATTTATCGGAAATTCATCAATCAAAAATGCTTTGCACTTATCTTTAGGGTTTAGATAAATATTTATCCGTTTATCTTTGTAGTAATTCTTAGATAGTTCTTTTTTCTGATTATTAGTCAAAAACCACTCATTGAATTCTAAATAATAGATTTTATCAGATTTATATTTTTCACCATCATAGTCATATTCAAACTCAATTTTTTGTTCGTACGTTATTCTTGTTGAACTGCTATAAATATCTGTATCAATATTAAATTCTTCTTTTTTTTCAGTCAAACTTGATTTCAAAACTTTTGCGTTTAAAGATTGCCAATCTTTTATTTTATCATTAAAGTATAAATTAATCAATGTTAAAGTCAAAAAAATCAATCCTAATAATATAAATAGTAATCCAAATATCAATCCTATCTTTTCCATTTTTTTCGTTTCTTATATTATAGCCAACTATTTAATAGGCGCAGATTTATGTAACTTTTTTTTGGTTTTTAAAAAAACTTTTCGCCTTTGCTAAAATACTATTTTATTTTAATACAAACTATTTATCATTGTAAATTCAACCAAAAACACTTGTAGTAAAATGATTTGGTGGATTGACAAATATCGAATTTAGTGGTTCACAAAAAGCTATCGATGATATGTTACAATTCGATTATTCAACGCTTGTTGATTTCGGTAATTGTTGACAGGCATATTGCTTTGGAGTTTTAAAACTTCGGCTTCCGACAAAATGATGGGAGTTTTAAACACCACCCAATGCACACCTTCTGAACAAGGGGGCGTTGTCAATGAACCTTCATACGAATAGTAAGATTTCCCATTTTTAAACAGACTGGAAAGATCTAATTTTTGATGAATCGTTTTTGAATTCCCATTTTTTAATGGTAAAAAGCTTTCAAGAAATTCAAAAAGTTCACTTTCTTCTCCTTCTTCTCCCAAAATTCTCAACACTGTAATTTTATTTGTTTTGCTTACATGAACCAAATGCATTTCAATAGGATAAATCACCCCATTTATTTTATGTTCTGAGGGTTCATGAAAGTGAATTTGTTTGAGGAAAAAAGTCTCATTTTTATAGAAAATAGAATCTCCATATTCAAAATCAAACTGAATAGAATGCCCATTATTTTCTACTTTATTCACCAAAGTTGTGGGTGAATACTGAATCAGTAACTCTTTTGCTACTTCTGAAAGTTGTGCATCTTTATGAATGATATTGATAGGAGATTGACTTTTACCATCGCAATCTGAGTTCCTTTCTATCTCAATCCAATGTTCTGGAGAGGTTTCTCCTGAGTAACTCCAATGTTTTTCGTGAGTGGTAGGATTTGAAGGAGTTTCAGAATGTTTGCATGAAAATACAATAATGAACGAGAGCGTTAAAGGGATGATATGAAAAGCTTTCATTGGGTTGAGTTGTTTGATGCTGCCAAAAGTAACAACTCTCCACAATTAAAAAACTGATAATTGTTAGGTTTTAACTTTTTGAATGAAAATATTTTATTGGAAAGTAAAATAGATTTTTTTTCGCCACGGATTCACCAATTCTAAATATTTCATTACAAAAATTGTTTTCATCTTTGATGAAAATTCAAATTTATAGGATTCATGTTTGTAAAAAATCTGTGAATTCGTGGCAAGTTCATTTTTAAATTCAATGACACCTAACAGGTTAAACTGCTAAAATTATCTTTTATAAAAAGGCAATTTTACCACAATCGCAGGCATGGCATTTTTTCTGATTTGTACAAAGATTTCAGTCCCAAGACTTACAAACTCCGAGGAAACATACCCCATTCCAATACCTTTTCCCAAACTTGGGCTCATCGTTCCTGAAGTTACTTTTCCAATCACAGTGCCGTTTGCATCTAAAATTTCGTAATCGTGTCTTGGAATGCTTTTTTCAACCATTTCAAATGCAACCAATTTGCGTGTTGGTTTGTCTTCTTTTTGTTTGGCCAATGCTTCGTGATTCACAAAATCTTTTGTGAATTTGGTAATCCAACCCAAACCTGCTTCAATAGGAGAGGTGGTGTCGTCAATATCATTTCCGTATAAGCAATAGCCCATTTCTGTGCGCAAAGTATCTCTGGCAGCCAATCCAATAGGTTTGATTCCATAAGATTTTCCAGCTTCAAAAACGGCATCCCAAATTTGTTTTACCTCGCTGTTTTTACAATAGATTTCAAATCCTCCTGCACCAGTATAACCTGTTGCTGAGATGATTACATAGTCAATTCCTGCAAAATCCCCCACTTTGAATTTGTAAAAAGGGATGGCTGCTAAATCCAAAGAAGATAACGATTGCATAGCTTCCACAGCTTTTGGTCCTTGAATAGCCAACAAAGAATAGTCATCAGAAAGATTGCGCAACGTAGCACCAAAACTTGTATTATATTTAGAAATCCATGCCCAATCTTTGTCAATATTGGAAGCATTTACAACCAGCAAATAGGTATTTTCTTTGATTCTATAGCAAATCAAATCATCTACAATTCCTCCATTTTCATTAGGAAAACAGCTGTATTGTGCATCACCAATAGCCAATTTTGAAGCGTCATTTGACGTTACTTTTTGAATCAAAGCCAACGCATTTTCACCTTCCACCAAAAATTCACCCATATGACTCACGTCAAAAACACCCACAGATTCACGAACTGTGTGATGTTCTATTGTTACGCCTTCATATTGAACAGGCATGTTAAAACCTGCAAAAGGAACCATTTTTGCGCCTAAAGCTTCATGAACTTCGTGTAATGCAATATTTTTCATTGTATAGAATTCTTAAATTTTTGGCTAAATTATTGAATTTTACACGAAAACGAGTCAATAATATTTTGTTAATTTTTATCGTCAACATAGAAATAATAGTACATTTGGAAATCCAATCAAAAAAATATTTTATAAATATGCGTAACATTCTTTCCATCGTATTGATTTTCATCACTTTTTGCAGTTTTTCACAAACACCTACAGATTATTTATCCAAAGAATTTCATAAAAACAGACGTGATATTTTACGATCTAACATGCCTAAAAATTCAGTGGCAGTTGTTTTTGCAAACCCAATAAGAAACAGAGCAAATGATGTGGATTTTATCTTTCATCAAGACCCAAACTTTTATTATTTAACTGGTTACAAAGAACCAAATGCGGTTTTGGTGTTGTTTTCAGAAAATCAAAAAGATGAAAAAGGAAATTCGTACAATGAAATTTTATATGTTCAAAAACGTGACCCAAGAGCAGAGCAATGGAATGGAAAACGCTTAGGAATAGAAGGCGCAAAATCAGAATTGGGTTTTGAAGTTGCTAAAAATGGAGAAGATTTTTTAGCAGATGCAATTGATTTTAAAAAGTTTGACAAAGTTTTCATTGAGAAATTCAATGATGACTACCGCAATTTGAGTGATGCAGCTGACGTGTTTGATTTGGTGAAAAGTTTCAAGCAAAAAGCTGGCTACAATCCTGATATTTTCTTGTCAAGACCCAAAGAATATGTGTATTCAAATATTGCAGAAACACCTGTGGAAAGCAGTGCAAATGTAATTGATATTATCGATAGGTTATCTTCTCAATTTGAGGATATTAAGAATGACGAACTCATCAAACAGTTTAAGACTGCTAAAACGAATGAGATGCGTAAAGATATCAAGCAAAAAATCTCGTTGGCATTGAAACCAAAAACGAATATTGACCTTGCTTTTTTGGAAACAAACTTAGCAACCATGCGTGAAATTAAAACAGAAGCTGAAATAAAATTGATTACAAAAGCGGTGCGTATTTCTGCCATTGGTCAAATTGAAGTGATGAAAGCCATGAAGCCTCATCTATCAGAAACAGAATTGCAAGGAATTCACGAGTTTGTGTATAAAAAATATGGGGCAGAATATGAAGGATATCCTTCTATTGTTGGTGCTGGAAACAATGGTTGTATTTTGCATTATGTTGAAAACAATCAAACAAAAGTGGGGAATGACTTGGTTTTGATGGATTTAGGAGCAGAATACAGAGGTTTTACGGCGGATGTGACTAGAACCATTCCTGCAAATGGAAAATTCACTCCCGAACAAAAAGCCATTTATGATTTGGTTTACAATGCGCAAGAAGCTGGGATTGCTTTATACACGATTGGAAGTAGTATGCAAGCACCAAATCAAGCTGCCAGAAAAATCATCAATGAAGGATTATTCAAATTAGGAATCATCAAATCGATTGATGAAAGACACAATTATTTTCCTCATGGAACTTCACATCACATTGGTTTAGACGTGCATGACCCAGGAAATTATGTCAATTTTGAAGAGAACATGATTGTCACTATGGAACCTGGAATATACATTCCAAATGGAAGTCCGTGTGATAAAAAATGGTGGGGAATAGGCATCCGAATTGAAGATGATATTTTGGTGACAAAAAATGGTCCTATAAATCTATCTGCAGAAGCACCAAGAACTACTGAAGAAATCGAAAAAATGATGACTAAGAAATCAGTTTTGGATGCATTTGTTTTGCCTGATTTGGATAAATAATGGGGAAAACTGCCATTATTTTAGGAGCTACAGGATTGACAGGGAGCATTTTATTACAAAAACTACTTGCGGATACAAATTACAAAGCTATTAAACTATTTTCTAGAAGTCCATCAAACGTGATGTCCTCTAAAATAGTTGAATTCATTGTTGATTTGCATCATCCAGCAAGTTTTTCTGATGATTTTACTGCAGATGAAGTTTTTTGTTGTATTGGGACAACTGCTGCAAAAACCAATGAAAAAGAGCAATACAAAGCTATTGATTTCGTAATTCCAGTAGGGGCAGCAAGCTTGGCAAAACAAAACGGAATTCCCTCTTTTATAGTGGTTTCTGCTATGGGAGCCAATGCATCAAGTGCCGTTTTTTACAACAAAACAAAAGGGGAGATGGAACAAGCCATTTTAGCACTGAACATTCAGAAAACGCATATACTTCGTCCTTCGTTAATTGGTGGAAATAGAACCGAATTTCGATTGGGAGAAAGAATTGCAAAAGTAGCAATGAGTCTTCTCAATCCATTGTTTATTGGTGGCTTCAAAAAATACAAAATGATTTCTCCAGAAAAGATTGCGAATTTCATGATAACTCTTGCCAATTCAGATCATAAGCAAGTTATTTTTAGTTCTGATGAAATAGCAAACATTGGAAGTACAAGAGACTAACATGAGTCAAGAACAAGTGAATAATCCATTGCAAGGCATCAAATTAGCGACGATGTTAGAGCAATTGTATTTGGAATATGGTTGGGAAACTTTGGGTCAACTCATTCCGATAAAATGTTTTCAAAACAACCCGAATTACAAATCGAGTCTCAAATTTTTAAGAACAACACCTTGGGAAAGAGCAAAAGTAGAAACCTTGTATTTAAAGACCTTAGCGAATAAAAAGGGATGAACCAATAATTTCCAACACCAATTCTTTCGTCAACGGTTTTCCGTTGGCAATTTTTTTGATGTTTTCAAAAGGAAATAAAAAGTCGCAACCATTTTTATATTCTGAGCAACCATAAGCGGTTTTTCCTTTTAAAATGGTTCCTTTTTGGCATTTTGGACAGGGAATTTTTTCAGGAATACTTGTTTCCTTTTTGACAACTGTTGCCTTTTTGAGTTCTAATTTTAACAAATAATTTTCATCAAAACGTAGCAAACCTTCCACAGTTTCTGTGCCTTTTTTAAATCCGGTGAGATTGGTGGTGCAACCTTTATCAAGCAAACGAATCAATTGATTTTCAGATACTTTCTTACCGTAAATCTCAAATGGAATTTTGAAATCACAGGAATTTTTATATTCAGAACAACCAAATGCTTTTGAACCTTTTAAAAGGGTTCCTTGTTGACACTTTGGACATTTTTTTCCAACCATTTGTTTGCTTTCTTTGGTTGAAACTTTCGCTTTTAAAACTGGTTTTACATCATTTTCAACTTCAGATGATATTCGTTTTACTGAACTACTTGAGCGAACTTCATACACCAATTCATCTACCATTTTTTTCATATTACTGATAAAAGTTCCAGCATTGAATTCACCTCGTTCAATTTCTTTCAAATTCTTTTCCCATCTTCCTGTTAATTCAGCTGATTTTAGCAATTCATTGTCAATCAAATCAATCAAATCAATGCCAGTTTGTGTAGGAACCACCAATTTTTTTTGACGTTCAATGTATTTTCGTTTGAACAAGGTTTCAATAATACTCGCTCTTGTAGAAGGTCTGCCAATACCATTTTCTTTCATTAATTCGCGCATTTCATCATCATCAACTTGTTTTCCTGCAGTTTCCATGGCTCGCAACAAGCTAGCTTCTGTATAGTTTTTAGGAGGTTTGGTTTCTTTTTGCAAAAAAGAAGGTTCGTGTGGCCCTTTTTCTCCTTCTATAAATGTGGGTAAAAGACTATTGTCACTCTGAACTTGTTTCAGAGTCTCATCATTATTTTTTGATTCAAAAACAACTCTCCAACCTTGCGTAATGATTTCTTTTCCAGTAGTTTTAAAAGGAACATCTGCTACTTTTCCAATCACAGCTGTGTTGGCAACTTCCGAATCTGGATAAAAAACAGCGATAAATCTACGAGTGATACTGTCATATACTTGCTGTTGATTGTAAGGCAAATTCGTCTCAATTCCTGTGGGAATAATGGCATGATGATCCGTCACTTTTTTGTCATCAAAAACCCGCGTAGTTTTTTTAATTTTCTTTCCTAAAAGAGGTTGCGTTAATTCGCTGTAATTCGTCAGTTTTGACAAAATTCCACCCACTTTTGGGTACAAATCATTGGGTAAAAAAGTAGTATCTACTCTTGGATAGGTGACTACTTTCATCTCATACAATTTCTGAACAATCTTTAAAGTATCATCTGCAGAAAATCCGAATTTATTGTTGCAATGCACTTGTAAACCAGTCAAATCAAACAATTTTGGAGCATAATCTGTTCCTTTCTTTTTGATGACAGAAACAATTTCAAAATCTGCTTCTTTTACTTTATTTGCCAAAATTTCTCCTTCTTCTTGATGCTGAAATCTTCCATCTTCATAATTGAACAGCGTATTTCTATACGTCGTTTGCAATTCCCAATAAGGTTGTGGTTTGAAATTGGTAATTTCTTTATAACGATTTACGAGCATTGCCAAAGTAGGCGTTTGCACACGTCCTATAGATAAAACTTGTTTATATCCTCCATATTTTAAGGTGTATAAACGAGTGGCATTCAATCCCAACAACCAATCACCAATCGCTCTTGAATAGCCAGCATAATACAAATTATCGTATTTTTCTGAGGAAACCAAATTCTGAAATCCCTCTTTAATGGCTTCTTCCGTCAACGAAGAAATCCATAAGCGTTTTACTTCGCCTTTATAATTGCATTGATTCATCACCCAACGTTGAATCAATTCTCCTTCTTGTCCAGCATCCCCACAATTGATGACAACTTCGGCTTTATCAAACAAGGATTTTACAATATTGAATTGCTTTCTGATGCCAGCATCATCAGTCACTTTGGTATCAAAACGCTCTGGCAACATGGGTAAATTGTTCAAATCCCAATTTTTCCAATGAGGTTTGTAATCTTTGGGGTCTAAAAGTGTGCACAAATGTCCAAAAGTGTACGTAACTGCATACCCATTTCCTTCAAAATAGCCATCACGTTTGGTATTTGCTCCTAAAATTTGGGCAATTTCTCTTGCTACACTTGGTTTTTCGGCAATACAGACTTTCATTGATGTTTTTTGGGAGGTCGAAATTAAGGAAAATAAATGTGAATAAAAGGAATCTATTAAACGAAAATCTATTTCACCAAAGCCAATTGAATTCGTTTTCTAACTGCATCAACTTCCAAAACTTTTACAAAAACCTGTTGCTGTAAACTTACAATAGCATTGACATCTTTCACAAAAGTATCTGACAAATTAGACACGTGAATCAAACCACTTTCTTTGATTCCGATATTTACAAAACACCCAAAATTGGTAATATTATTCACAATTCCTGGTAAAATTTGACCAATTCTAAGGTCATCAATGGTTTTGATAGTTGCATCAAAAGAAAATACAGTCGCTTTTTCTCTTGGATCTACGCCTGGTTTTTCCAATTCTTTCATGATATCTTGCAAAGTAGGCAAACCAATTGATAAAGAAGTGTAATTTTGAAGTGGAATTTTTTGAATCAAGGTTTTATTTCCAATAAAATCAGCCACTTTTATGTTCAACTCTTTTGCCATTTTATCAATCAAATCGTAATTTTCAGGATGAACAGCAGAATCGTCTAAAGGGTTTTTTGGATTTTTGATTCGTAAAAATCCAGCAGCTTGTTCAAAAGCTTTTGCACCTAATTTTGGCACTTTTTTAATCGCATTTCTCGAAGAAAAAGCACCATTTTCATTCCTATATTTGACAATATTTTCAGCCAATTTCGGGCCAATTCCAGAAACATAACTCAATAATGATTCACTTGCTGTATTGATAGTAATACCCACAGTATTCACGCAACTTTCAACAACAGTATCTAAGGATTTTTTCAATTTTACTTGATCAACATCATGTTGATATTGTCCAACTCCAATTGATTTTGCGTCAATTTTTACCAATTCAGCCAACGGATCTTGCAAACGCCTTCCAATGGATATGGCTCCACGAACTGTGACATCATAGGTTGGAAATTCGTCTCTTGCAATTTTTGAAGCAGAGTAAATAGAAGCACCAGCCTCATTTACTACAAAAACGGCTACCGAATTTTTGAATTGAATTTTTTTGATAAAATCCTCAGTTTCTCTAGATGCTGTGCCATTTCCAATGGCAATGGCTTCAATTTTATGAGCATCTACTAAAAAGCTAATTTTTTTAATGGCTTCAAGCATCTTTTTTTGAGGTTCGTGAGGAAAAATAGTTTCATTATGTTCCAAATCTCCTTGTGCATTTAGGCATACAATTTTACAACCTGATCTAAAACCTGGGTCAATAGCCAATACTTTTTTTTCACCCAAAGGTGCTCCTAAAAGCAACTGTTTCAGATTTTTAGAAAAAACAGCAATGGCTTCATTATCCGCTTTTTCTTTGGCTAATGACAACGCTTCATTGGATAATGAAGGAAATAACAACCGTTTGAAAGCATCTTCAATCGCCGATTGAATATGAGAAGTGCATTCATTTTGAGAGCGAAAAACAACACGAGTAATTTTTTGAATGGCAATTTCCTCATCTATGGCTATTTTGATACGAATATATCCTTCATTTTCAGCTCTTACAATTGCCAAAAAACGATGCGAAGGAATGGTATTCAACGATTCATTCCAATCAAAATAATCTTTAAACTTTAACGCTTTTTTATCCTCAGCTTTTACTGGAATTACTTTTGATGAAATAATAGCAAAACGTACAATTTGCTGTCTCAGCATATTTCGAATATCTGTGCGTTCGTTGATCCATTCTGCAATGATAAAACGTGCTCCTTCTAACGCTATTTCAATATTTTCAACATCTTTAGTTACGAATTTTTTTGCAGTAGCATTCAAATCATTGATTCGTTGGCTCATGATCATTTTAGCCAATGGCTCTAAACCTTGCAAACGTGCAGTTTCTGCTTTTGTTTTTCGCTTTTTCTTAAAAGGCAAATACAAATCTTCTACAGATATAATATCTTCAGCATTTTCTATTTTTTCTGATAATTCTTGTGTCAAAGAATGTTGTTCTTCTAACGCTTTTAAAATCGCTTTTTTACGTTTTTCTAAAGCTTCAAAAGTGTCTTTATATTTGAGAATTTCACCAATTTCAACTTCATCCAAATTACCTGTTTTTTCTTTTCTATACCTTGATATAAAAGGAATGGTACAATCTTCATTAAATAAAGAAATGGTATTTTCAATGGATTGTTTTGATAGGTTAGTTTGTTGAGTGATGTATGAAATTAATTCCATGTAGTTCCTGTATTTTCGATAAAAAAAACCTCATAAATTCATTTTTATGAGGTGGCTAAGATACTTGTTTTTGCTTTTTTAAAGAGCTATTATTTTCTCAAATGCCAAACGTTTGTCTCCATAACTTGTCTGAATAATGCCACAATATTGATAGCCCAATCTTTTTACCAAAGATTGCATTCCTTGATTGTCTTGATGCGTGTCAATCTTTAAGCTTTGGATGTTTTCTTGTTTCAGAAAATCATGAAAATGTTCAAAAACAAATTGCGCAATGCCACTTTTTCTGAACTCTTTTCCAGTAGCCAATCTGTGAATGACTCCGTATTTTTTAGTTTCATCAATCAACCAATTTCCTTCAATAATTTTGTAAGTTGGTTCTCCATTTATAGAAAACATAGTCGTTGCTAAGATTTGGTTTTCAGCATTCAAAACTACATAACTTTCCTTATTGATAATATCATTTTCAATTTGTGCTTGGTTAGGATACCCATTTTGCCATTGATCAATGTTCAATGAACGAAGCAATGCTTTTGCATCCTCAATAATTTCAAGGATTCTAGGAATATCAGCAGTGGTAGCGTGTCTAATTTTCATAAAGTATTTGCATAAAAAAACCACGAAATTTCAGATGAAATACTTGAAATTTCGTGGCTAAAAATACTATTTTATTTTAAGCTGAAACAGTTTGTTTGGTCTCTTTTTTGGGAAGTTTTACCATTTCTTGATTGTGCAAAATATCTTGAATTGTCTGTCTTTTTCTAATCAAATAATCTTTGCCATCAACAACCATCACTTCAGCTGGCAAATATCTTGAATTGTAGTTAGAAGCCATTGAAAAACAATACGCACCTGCATTGTGAAAACACAATACATCTTCTTCTGAAATTTCGGCAATACGTCTGTTGGAAGCAAACGTATCTGTTTCACAAATATATCCTACAACCGAATAATAACGGTCTCTTCCTTCAGGATTTGAAATGTTCGTAATGTGGTGATACGCATCATACATCATAGGTCTTACCAAATGATTAAAACCACTATCAACATGCGCAAAAACAGTGGAAGTTGTTTGTTTTACAACATTCACTTTCGCTAAGAAATAACCAGCTTCAGACACTAAAAATTTACCTGGTTCAAACATTAAGGTAATGTCTTTTCCATATTCAGTGCAAAATTCATTGAATCTTTCTTTCAATTGAATGCCTAATTGCTCAATATCTGTTGAAATATCATTGGGTTTGTAAGGCACTTTGAAACCACTTCCAAAATCGATGAAATCAATATTGTCAAATTGTTTTGCAACATCAAACAGAATATCTGTAGCACGTAAAAAAGTATCAATATCCAAAATATCAGAACCCGTGTGCATGTGAATTCCGTTGATATTCATTTTGGTGTTTTCTACAACACGTTTGATATGAGGTACTTGATGGATAGAAATTCCGAATTTAGAATCAATATGACCTACAGAAATTTTTGAATTTCCTCCAGCCATAATATGTGGATTGATACGCACACAAACAGGAATTTCAGGATGTTTTTGTCCAAACAATTCCAAAATCGATAAATTATCAATATTGATTTGCACGCCTAATTTGGCAACTTCTTCAATTTCTTGCAAAGAAACCCCATTTGGTGTGTAAATAATTCTTTTAGGGTCAATACCAGTTGTCAAACTTAGTTGCACTTCTTGAATAGAAACCGTATCCAAACCAGCCCCTAAATTTTTAAAAAATTGTAATATATTGACATTAGAAAGTGCTTTTACAGCATAATTCAATTTTAAGTTTTTAACACCACTAAAAGCCGTTGTTAATCTGTTAAATTGAGAAGCAATGATATCTGTATCATAGACATATAAAGGACTTCCGTATTTTGTAGCCAATTCTAAAAGTTGCGTTCTTTCCACTTTTGTTGTTTTTTGAAGCGCAAAAATACGTAAATTGTAAGTTTTTCCATGATTTGTATAAAAATACAACAAATTGATATTTATTGTGATTTTTACTAGAAATAAAAGCGTTCTATTTCGTTGAAAATCTGTTAATAACTAATTGTTGATAATTGTCAAATTTATATGCGTAAATGGTATTTTAGCGAGTACTTCAAAACCGATTAAACGAACGAGATTTCATGAGTCAAGAAACAAAATATACAGAAGATAATATTCGATCATTAGATTGGAAAGAGCACATCAGGATGCGTCCAGGAATGTATATTGGAAAATTAGGTGATGGTTCTTCAGCTGATGATGGAATTTATATTTTATTAAAGGAAGTTATTGACAATTCTATTGATGAATTTGTCATGGGTTCAGGAAAATCCATTGAAGTTTCTATTCAAGGAGAAAAAGTAACTGTGCGTGATTTTGGTCGAGGAATTCCTTTAGGAAAAGTAGTTGATGTGGTTTCTAAAATGAATACTGGAGGAAAATACGACTCCAAAGCGTTTAAAAAATCAGTAGGATTGAATGGTGTTGGAACCAAAGCTGTCAATGCACTTTCTTCATTTTTTAGGGTAGAATCTACACGTGATGGAAAATCGGCTTCTGCTGAATTTGCAAAAGGAGATTTACAAAATCAGGATTTATTAGAAGAAACAACTCGTAGAAAAGGAACCAAAGTTTCATTTATTCCGGATGAAATTATTTTCAAGAAATACAAATTCAGAAATGAATATGTATCTAAAATGTTGAAAAATTATGTCTATTTAAATCCAGGATTAACCATTATTTTCAACGGAGAAAAGTATTTTTCTGAAAACGGTTTGAAAGATTTATTGGAAGATTATAACAGTAAAGACGACATGTTATATCCAATAATTCATTTGAAAGGACCAGATATTGAAGTTGCCATTACGCATAGTAAAACACAATATTCAGAGGAATATCATTCCTTTGTAAATGGACAAAATACCACTCAAGGAGGTACACATTTAGCAGCATTTAGAGAAGCCATTGTAAAAACGATTAAAGAATTTTACGGGAAGAATTTTGAAGCTTCTGATGTTCGAAAATCTATTATTTCTGCAATTGCCATTAAAGTAATGGAACCTGTATTTGAAAGTCAAACAAAAACAAAATTAGGTTCTACAGATATGGGAGGAAATTTACCAACCGTTAGAACCTATATCAATGACTTTTTAAAAACGCAGCTAGACAATTATTTGCATAAAAACCCTGATGTTGCTGATAAATTATTGCGAAAAATAATGCAAGCAGAAAGAGAACGAAAAGAGCTTGCGGGAATTCGGAAATTGGCAAAAGACCGTGCAAAAAAATCCAGTTTGCATAATAAAAAATTGCGGGATTGTAGAGTGCATTTAAGCGATATTAAACACGAGCATTATTTAGACACAACACTTTTTATTACGGAAGGAGATTCAGCTTCTGGATCCATCACAAAATCAAGAAATGTAAACACACAAGCTGTTTTTAGCTTGAAAGGAAAGCCCTTGAATTCGTATGGATTGAGTAAAAAAATTGTATATGAAAATGAGGAATTTAATCTCTTACAAGCAGCATTAAATATAGAAGAGGGATTAGAAGATTTGCGATATAACAATATTGTGATTGCTACAGATGCTGATGTGGATGGAATGCACATTCGTTTGTTATTGATTACTTTTTTCTTACAATTTTTTCCAGAATTGATTAAAGAAGGTCATTTGTATATTTTGGAAACGCCACTTTTTAGAGTTCGTGATAAAAAGGAAACTATTTATTGTTATTCAGAAGAGGAAAAACAAGCTGCTATTCAAAAATTGAAAGGAAAAGCTGAAATCACCCGATTTAAAGGATTAGGAGAAATTTCACCCAATGAATTTGTCCATTTTATTGGTGATGATATTCGTTTAGATCCTGTAATGTTGGATAAAGAAATGTCGATTGAACAAATGTTAGAGTTTTATATGGGAAAAAATACGCCTGATAGACAAAAATTCATCATTGATAATTTGAAAGTGGAATTGGATATTGTTGAGGAGAATTAATACTATGAAATTATGGAAATAAAATTTCAGACTAAAGAAGAAAGCAATCAAGAGCAACTGCATAATTTTTTAAAATTAGAACCTTCTGAAAGGGTTTTGCATTTTTACAGATTGATGGAGAGATTGAAAGATTTTCCTACGAAGAAAAAAAAATCAACTAATTTTCAAATAATTATTCATGAAAAATCTTTGGGAGCATAAAATAAATGAATTTATTATTTTAGCTAACAAACATAATGTAAAGATGATTATGGTTGGGGGAGGAGCTGTGAATTTTCATGGGTATCAGAGGCATTCAGCAGATGTAGATTTTTGGATTTCTACTGCAGAAGAAAATTTAAAAAATTTAGTAACTGTTTTTAACGAAATGGAGTATGAAATTGATGATTTTCCTGAAGAAGTAAAAAATCAACTTCAAAATATTTCAGTTAAATTTTCTCCATTAGATTTAGATTTAGAATTAATTACCAAATTTTCATCAACAAAAACTTTTGAAGAAGCTTATGAAAAAAGTGAAGAAGCTTTTATAGAAGGTGAGAGAATTTTAAAATGGAGGGTTTTATCTTTTGACGATTTGATTGACAGTAAATTAAAAGCACAAAGACCAAAAGATTTGTTGGATGTTCAGCAATTACAACAGTTCAAGAAAAATTCCTAAACTGATGACAAACGAAATTTCCATTCCAGATGAAATTATTTCAAACAAAATCTATTTGATTCGAAATCAAAAAGTGATGATTGATAGAGATTTGGCGGAATTGTATCAAGTGGAAACTAGAGTTTTAAAACAATCAGTAAAAAGAAATATCAATCGTTTTCCAGAAGATTTTATGTTTGAACTCAATAAAAATGAATTTGAAAATTGGAGATCACAATTTGTGACCTCCAATGCTGATAAAATGGGTTTAAGATACGCTCCAATGGTTTTCACAGAACAAGGAGTTGCCATGTTATCAAGTGTTTTGAACAGTGAAAGAGCCATAGCTGTGAATATAAAAATCATCAGAATTTTTACTAAAATGCGCGTATTATTGCAAGATAATTTAAGTGTTAGACTGGAAATTGAAGAGATTAAAAAGAAACTATCCAATCATTCAAAAAATATAGAATTGGTGTTTCATTATTTAGATGAATTGATTGATAAAAAACAACAACCAACACCAAGACCAACAATTGGTTATAAAAAGAAGTCATAAACTCTACAAATTATTTTTTAGATGAGTGAAGAAATAAACGAAAACGAACACGAAGAAATAATTCAAAATCAGGTAGATAGTGTCCAAGAAGAAACCATCACCAAAGTGACAGGAATGTACAAAGAATGGTTTTTGGATTATGCATCGTATGTAATTTTAGAGAGAGCAGTACCTGCTTTGATGGATGGTTTGAAACCTGTTCAACGAAGAATTATGCATTCTATGAAAGATTTGGATGATGGACGTTACAATAAAGTAGCGAACATTGTTGGGCATACTATGCAATATCATCCTCATGGAGATGCTTCCATTGCGGATGCTATGGTGCAAATTGGGCAAAAAGAATTGCTCATTGATATGCAAGGAAATTGGGGAAATATTCTCACTGGAGACAGAGCAGCAGCCTCAAGATATATTGAAGCGCGTTTGTCAAAATTTGCGTTGGAAGTAGTTTTCAATCCTAAAACGACCAAATGGCAAGCTTCTTATGATGGACGAAAAAAAGAACCTGTAAACCTTCCTGTAAAATTTCCTTTGTTATTAGCACAAGGTGCTGAAGGGATTGCAGTTGGGTTATCAACCAAAATTTTACCTCACAATTTTATTGAATTGATTGATGCGTCTATCAAATATTTAAGAGGAAAACCATTTGCTATTTTGCCCGATTTTTTAACGGGTGGAATTGCAGATTTTACGCATTATAATGATGGAAAACGTGGGGGAAGAGTGCGTGTTCGTGCAAAAATTTCGCAGTTAGATAAAAAAACATTGGTGATTACTGAAATCCCTTTTGGAACAACCACTACCACTTTGATAGAAAGTATCATCAAAGCGAATGAAAAAGGCACTATTAAAATTAAAAAAATTGAAGATAATACTGCTGCAGAAGTAGAAATTGTAATGCATTTACCACCAAATGTTTCTCCAGATAAAACCATTGATGCATTGTTTGCTTTCACCAATTGCGAAAATGCCATTTCGCCTTTGTGTTGTATCATTGATGATAACAAACCACTGTTTGGAGGTGTAACTCAAATGCTCAAACATTCCACAGATAATACAGTTCAGTTATTAAAATTGGAGTTGGAAATTCAGTTAAATGAACTGGAAGAACAATGGCATTTTGCTTCTTTAGAACGTATTTTTATCGAAAATAGAATTTATAGAGATATTGAAGAGGAGGAAACTTGGGAAGGAGTTATCAAAGCGATTGATGAGGGATTGAAACCACATATTGCGCATTTAAAAAGGTCAATTTCTGTGGAAGATATTGAACGTTTGACCGAAATTAAAATTAAAAAAATATCCAAATTTGATATTGACAAAGCCAAGCAATTCATAGAAAGTTTGGAAGAAAAAATTGAAGGAGTAAAGCATCATTTAAACAATTTGATTGAGTATTCAATTGACTATTTTAAAAATTTAAAAGAAAAATACGGAAAAGGAAAAGAGCGCAAAACCGAAATCAGAATTTTTGATGACATTGAAGCAACCAAAGTTGCCATGAATAACGCAAAACTCTATGTAAATAGGGCAGAAGGTTTTGTGGGAACTTCATTGAAAAAAGACGAATTTGTAACAGATTGTTCTGATATTGATGATGTGATTATTTTCAGAAAGGATGGTAAAATGATGGTGACAAAAGTGGATGCAAAAACTTTTGTTGGCAAAGACATTATTCATGTAGCTGTTTTCAAAAAGAAAGACAAACGTACTGTTTACAATTACATTTATAGAGATGGTACAAAAGGACCTTCTTATATGAAACGTTTCACAGTCACAGGAATTACACGTGATAAAGAATACGATTTAACCAATGGAAACAAGGGTTCAGAAGTGCATTATTTTTCGGCAAATCCGAATGGTGAAGCTGAAGTGGTTACGATCAATTTACGTTCTGTTGGAAGCATCAAAAAGCTAAAATGGGATATAGATTTTGCAGATTTAGCGATTAAAAGTAGGGACGCTCGTGGAAATACAATCACCAAATTTGCGATAAAAAGTATCGATTTTAAATCGGAAGGAGTTTCTACTTTGAAACCCCGAAAAATTTGGTTTGATGATACTGTACAACGTTTGAATGTGGATGAAAGAGGAGAATTGTTGGGTGAATTTAAAGCGGAAGATAAATTGCTAATTGCCACACAAAGTGGAAAAATAAAAGCAGTAAAACCAGATTTAGCCATGCATTTTGAAGATAACATGATTGTTTTGGAAAAATGGAAACCACAAAAACCGATTTCTGTTATTTATTATGATGGCGAAAAAGAACGTTATTTCGTAAAACGATTTTTGATAGAAACTACTGAAAAAGAAGAGTTGTTTATTTCAGATCATCCAAAATCGCAATTAGAAATTGTAGCAACAGATTATAGACCTATTGCAGAGGTTCTTTTTTCTAAGAGAAACTTAGATAATTTGAAAGTGAATTTAGAAGAGTTTATTGCAATAAAAGGAATTAAAGCACTTGGAAATCAATTGACTACAGAGAAAATAAAACAAGTCAATTTGCTTGAACCACTTCCTTTTGAAGAACCTGAAGAAGAAATTATTGAAGATGTTGATGTTGTAGATGAGGAAGTGATTGAAGATGTTTTACCTTTAGAAATTGAGGAAATAACAGTTGTTACACCAAATGAACAAGAACTTTCTGTTGAAGAAAAAGCTGAAATTGCGCTTCAAAAATCAATAGCGAAGAAGAAAGCAGAGCAGAAGAAAATTGATGATGAAAACCAAACCAAATTATTTTAAAAAATGAAACTAAAGTATCTGTATTTATCATTGGCAATTGTAGGAATTTTATACACTTGGTATTACAATATTTTGTATTTTCAAAGTGTTGAAAATGCTAGTTTTATAGGATTTATGCAAGATGCACAAATCAATTTTGCAGGTAAATCTTTTGGAGCTGATTTAACGGTGGTTGTGTTTACGTTTTTTGTGTTTTTAGTGACTGAGTCTTTACGATTGAAAATCAAGTATTGGTGGTTGTTGATTCCTTTGACATTTTTAATTGCAGTTGCATTTACATTTCCACTTTTTTTATATTTCAGACAGCGAAAATTAGAAGAAATCTCCATAAAAAACTGATCAATTCATCTTTTCAAAAAATGTCAATTCATAGTTTGGAAGCAATTCAGGTTGTGTAATTTTGATCAAATCTTTCAAAACTAAGTCAGGTCTTGTTGGTGCTAATTCATAATAAATAACGCCTCCTGTTTTGCCTTTTTTAAGAGTTGGCGTATAAATTTTATCGTTTTTAAAAGCATCAAATTCAGCATACAATTTGTTGCTTTGTAACATTTCTTTTTTCGATGAAAAATAGCCAGGTGCAATCCAAAAATCCGCATTTTTTGCTTTCTCAAAAACACTTTCAAAACTCAATGACAAACTTCCTTTTCCTGAAGAATTTTTCCATAAATAATCCACATTTGCATCTGCTAAAAATTGCGCTACAAAACTTTCTCCAGCAGGCAAATTCCAGATATCTTTACTCATTACAGCTCCTGACAGAATTGTTGGTTTTTTAGGATTTTTTTTAGCAAGTTCTTTCGCTTCTAAATACGAAGTTTCAATAGTTTTAAAAATGCTGTCAGCTTTTTGTTGCTTGTCAAATAAAACACCAAAAAAACGCAGCCATTCAGCTCTACCTAAAGGAGTTTCTTCTAGCCAATCTCCATTATAAATTACAGGAATTCCCGATTTTTTTAAGATTTCTAAGGATTTATCAGCACTTGAAACACTGTAACCAACCACTAAATCTGGCTCTAAATTCAGTAACACTTCCGTGTTTAACATGTTTTCTTTTCCAATTTCTTTGATAAATCCTTCTTCAATTCTTTGTCTTGCTTTTTCGGAAGAAACGTACCTAACATTCGGAAATCCAATGATTTTTTCAGTTTCATATAACAATTCTATCATGGGAATATGTGTGGTAGAAGTCACCACAATTCTCGAAATCGGAATTTGAATTTGGGTTGAATGCGTTTTATTTTTAGAAAGTGTGTATTCAAAAATTTCTGAACTATATTGATAAGGTTGTTTGATAATTAATTTTGCAACTTCATGATTATTAAATATTTGAAATCCTTTTGCGTGTTTGACATCAGAAATAGTATCGGTATTATTTGACTTTTCTTTAGTGGCTTTATCGCAGGAAAATAGAAGAGTAATAAGACTAAAAAACACTAAAAAAAATATATTTTTCATTCGTAAAAATTAGGATGATTCAAATTATAATTCGTTTATTTTAATTTTTCGAAGGTATTAAAACTTTCTCAAAAAGACTGTTTTTGTTTTAGATATTACAACTATATTTGCCGTGAATTTAGGTTTCGAAGTTACATATATGTTACTTTGGATTAAAAGGGAATCTGGTTAAAATCCAGAACTGTTCCCGCAACTGTAAGTTTATGCTGCTATTTTCAGCACCTTGTTTTTTCAAGGATGTTATTAATTCTTACACCACTGACATGAATTGTTGGGAAGGTATAATAACATAAAACAAGTCAGGAGACCTGCCATTTTTCAAGAGTTAAAAACTTTCGGGATAAAAGTTTGTGTACCGTACTTAATTTTATTGTACAGAATAGTTTCCTGATTTATTGTATCAATTAAATCAAAAAAAATGAAAAAACAATTTGTAATTGTTAGTGCACTCGCATGTTTTTTTGTGAGTAAAAATGCGTTTTCTCAAGAGAAAAACGAAAAAGTAGAATCGCTAGATGAAATCATCATCACAGCCACAAAATTTGAAACCAATAAGAAAAATATTGGTAAAATTGTGTATAAAATTACACAAGAAACCATCCAAAATAGTGCTGGAAAAACAGTATTGAATTTGTTAAACGACGTTCCTGGTGTTCAAATTAATGGAAATTTTAGTACCAAAGGACAAAATTTAGGCTACTATATTCGAGGTGGTAGAAATCGTCAAGTTGCCATTTTGATTGATGGTGTCAATGTGAATGATCCTTCTTCTTTTGGTGGTGATTTTGATTTACGTCAAATTGACATTCAGCAAATTGAAAGTATTGAGGTTTTAAAAGGAGCTTCTTCCACATTATATGGTACAGGAGCTGCAACTGGTGTCATCAATATTTTATTAAAAAAAGCTTCAAAAAAAGCATTTCAAGGTACTTTTTCCACTTCAATGGGAAGCAATACTTCAAGTGAAATTCAAAATTTAGGGGCAGAAGAATTTTCAACAAATTTCAATTTTAAAGGAACTTTGGGGAAAGTTGATTATGTTTTGGCACTAAACGCAAATGGTTCAAGAGGACTTTCTGCAGCTGAAAATTTGGATAAAGACAATCCTTTTGAAGAGGATATTTTTGCCAAACAAAATGCTCTTTTAAAGGTAAATTATACCATCAATCAAAAACTAAAATTAGGTTTTTTTGCAACTATTGACGAATTTTCAACAGATTTTGACGGATTTGATTATGACCCAATAACTTTTGCAAGTATTCCTGCTGATAAAAATAACAATTTGTCAAGCATTCAAAAAAGAGGAGGTTTTAATGTGGATTATTCTTATAAAAACGGGAGTTTAAAAATCAGAACTTTTGTCACTGATATCAATAGAACAGAAACTCCATCTAATAATTTTTTCAATGGAGAAGTACTTGGTTTTGATATGTTTAATCACTATAACTTCAACAAAAGCTTTTCAATTTTGATAGGAATTTCTTCTCAATATCAAGACATGAAACAAGAAACTTCTTTTAGTCAAATTGAAAAAGGTGCTGGAAAACAACATTTTTACGACCCCTATTTTTCAGTAAATTATTTTTCTGATTTTGGGTTCACATTTAGTGCAGGAACGCGATTAAATATTCACAGTGAATATGGAGAAAATCTAGTTTTTAATATCAATCCTGGTTATAATTTTAGCTTCAATAAAACGTCAAATGCCAAAGTTTTTGCATCTTATAGTACTGCATTTGTGGCGCCAACGTTGTCTGAAATTTTCACAAAATTACCTTCCATTGAAGAATTATTACCAGAAGAAGACATCACTATTGAAACAGGTTTTGAATTGAATTTTTCTCCTAAAATTTCTTTGAACGCTACTTTTTTCTATAGAGAAGAAACCAATAAAATTGGCTATGATCCAATGACATTTCAAACAATCAATGATGTTGGAACTTTTTTTGCAAGGGGAATTGAAACGGAAATTTCTTACAAACCTACTAAAAAAGTGAATTTGTTAGCCAACTTTACGCACATCAATAGAGCTGAAAATTTGTTATTGAAAATTCCTCAAAACACCTTTTTTGCGAAAGTAGATTATCAATTATTTTCAGAAACTTTTACGTCATTCAGCTATCGATTTGTAGATGAAACGAAAGATTTTGGGAACATTGATTTGCCTTCATACAACTTGATTGATTTCTTTATCAATCATCGCTTGTTGAATGAAAAAGTCACTTTTTATGGTAGTGTAACCAATATTTTTAATGAAAATTTTCAAGAAATTGCTGGCTTTACAGCAAGAGGAAGAAATTGGAATCTTGGTTTAAAAATTCAATTATAATTTTTCTTGACAACTAGAAAAACACGAATTTATGTGTTATAAATTCGTGTTTTTTTTTATTTATTTACAAAATCAACTTCGAAACTTCTTTTTTCAAGATGGCAATGGCAATTTCTGATGGTGAAGAAGTATTGTTGAATTCATTCAAAATCGCTTTTTGAAAATCAACAGCAGTTTCATTGGATTTTGATACTTGTTGAAATTTATTTTCAATGATATTTTTTGTTTTTAAAATTCCACTCCAAGCTTCTTCAGAAATATACAATTGTTGTACTAAATTGTGTTCAAATTCTTGCTCTATAGTCAAAATCAGTAAAGAAACATATTCAGAAGATGAATCTGAAATGGGTTGAATTCTCAATACTAATTTTGTGGGATGAATGCGTTCGCAAAACAACAACATTCTTTCGTAAGCTTGCAATTTTACGGGTAATGACTCTCTTTTTTTGTCCATCAAAAGTGCTAAACTTTTATCAGAATTTTGCTGAGTAAGATAGCTTTTAAACATATAATAGGCAACATAACCTGTCACTAATGCAGGTAAAACATAGGCAATACTGGCTAATAATTGGTCTTCCAAAATCAATAAAAATATTTCTACAAAGGTACTTTTTTTAGTGAAAAAAATGTGAATAAAAAATAAAGTTTAGGCTATCTCAAATGAATAGATTTCATAACTTGTAACTTTTTAATTTCTTAAAAAACTGATGTCAAATTCCTATTTAGATTCGTTAAACGAAGCTCAAAAAAGAGCTGTAATTCAGAAAGATGGTCCCATGATTATCATTGCAGGAGCAGGTTCTGGAAAAACAAGAGTATTGACGTATAGAATTGCTCATTTGATGCAGCAAGGCATAGATGCTTTTAACATTCTGTCGTTGACATTTACAAATAAAGCTGCCAAGGAAATGAAAGCAAGAATCTCAAAAGTGGTTGGAGCTAGCGAGGCAAAAAATTTGTGGATGGGAACTTTTCATGCTGTTTTTGCTCGAATTTTACGCTCAGAAGCTGATAAATTAGGATTCCCAACAAATTTCACCATTTATGACACGCAAGATTCAGTTCGATTGATTGGTGCCATTATCAAAGAAATGAACTTGGACAAAGAGCAATACAAACCCAAACAAGTTTTTAGTAGAATTTCATCTTTCAAAAATAACTTAATTACTGTAAGAGCTTATTTTAACAGTCCTGATTTACAAGAAGCAGATGTGTTAGCAAGCAGACCAAAAATCGGTGAAATTTATAAAGAATATGTCAACAGATGTTTCAAATCTGGTGCTATGGATTTTGATGATTTGTTACTGAGAACCAATGAATTATTAGCGCGTTTTCCTGATGTATTAGCCAAATATCAAGACCGTTTTCGCTATATTATGGTGGATGAGTATCAAGATACCAATCATTCTCAATACATTATTATTAGAGCTTTGGCGGATCGTTTTCAAAATATTTGCGTGGTTGGCGATGATTCTCAAAGTATTTATAGTTTTAGAGGCGCCAATATTCAGAATATTTTAAACTTTCAAAAAGATTATCCTGATGTAAAAACATTTAAATTAGAACAGAATTATCGTTCTACAAAAAACATTGTAAATGCTGCAAATTCGGTAATCGCACAAAACAAAACAAAATTAGACAAAGACGTTTGGACAAGCAATGATGCTGGAGACGCTATTTATGTAATGCGCACCATTTCTGATGGTGAAGAAGGTCGTTTTGTGGCGCAATCTATTTGGGATAATATGATGAATCATCAATTAACACCCGATAATTTTTGTGTTTTATACAGAACAAATTCACAATCAAGAGCCATTGAAGATGCTTTGAGAAAGAAAAATATCGACTATAAAATTTATGGTGGAATGTCTTTTTATCAACGAAAAGAAATCAAAGATGTCTTGTCTTATTTACGATTGTTGATCAATCCAAATGATGAAGAAGCTTTGGTTAGAGTCATTAATTATCCAGTTCGTGGAATTGGAACAACGACTATTGATAAGTTGACAATTGCCGCAAATCAGTATAAAAAATCAATTTTTGAAGTGATTCAGCATATTCATAAACTTGATATTCAATTGAATGGGCCAACCAAAATGAAATTGGAAGATTTTTCAAATATGATTCAGCGTTTTCAAATTGAAGCGCAATCAAAAAATGCCTTTGAAGTGGCAGAATTGGTGGTGAAACAAACTCGAATTATTGCTGATGTTGAAAAAGATGGAACTCCAGAAGCCATCAGTAAAGTAGAAAATATTCAAGAACTTTTGAACGGAATTAAGGATTTTATAACCGATAAAATAGAACAAGGAGAAGACGCTTCTTTGACTACGTTTTTGGAAGATGTTGCTTTGGCTACAGATTTTGATTCGGAAAAGGAAAATGATGCACCCAAAGTTGCTTTGATGAGCATTCATCAATCAAAAGGATTGGAATTTCAATACGTGTATATTGTTGGATTGGAAGAAAATTTATTCCCTTCAGCCATGAGTATGACTACAAGAATTGAATTGGAAGAAGAACGAAGATTGTTTTATGTAGCACTTACAAGAGCAGAAAAAGTAGCTTATTTAAGTTATGCGCAAACGCGTTATAGATGGGGAAAATTAGTAGATGCTGAACCAAGTAGATTCTTGGAAGAAATTGATGAAAAGTATCTGTATTATATGACTCCGAAAAAGCCTGAGCAGTCAATCAATAAATTTTTGGATGCCAATTTATTTGATGACGCTCCAAAAGGAATTCGATTTCAAAAACCTATACAGAGAAAGAAAATTGAACGAAATATCGTTGAAAATAAAGAAATAAATTTTACAAAAAATTTTAAAAAAGTACCTGAAAATAATCCCAATGTCAATTTATTTGACACTGAAGTTACTGTTGGAAATATTGTAGAACACAATCGTTTTGGAAAAGGAGAGGTACTTTCGTTAGAAGGAAATGGGGCTAACAAAAAAGCTGAAATTCAGTTTGGTACCGTTGGAAAAAAGAAATTATTGCTGCAATTTGCCAAGCTAAAAGTGATTGGATAACAGCACGAAATTATTTTCAAAATGACTTATATTAAATGAGAATTATTGCCTAATTTGCGAACTTTAAAAACTTCGTAAAATTAGAATTACATACTTGAATATTTTCAGGAAAACTTCACAAAATATTGAAACATGACATTTGACTTAGAATACAATTCAGAAAGACCCATCATGATTATTCCAGAATATGGAAGACATGTTCAAAAATTAATTGACCATTGCATGACGTTAGAAACCAAAGAGGAAAGAAATATCATGGCAAGAGCAATCGTTGATGTTATGGGAAATTTACAACCACATTTGCGTGATGTTCCTGATTTTAAGCACAAATTATGGGATCAATTATTTATCATGTCCGATTTTATGTTGGATGCAGATTCTCCATATCCAACTCCTTCAAAAGAAGAATTACAAGAAAAACCGGAACCATTAGCATATCCAAAATCAGCATCAAAATACCGTTATTACGGAACAAATATTCAGACCATGATTGATGTTGCTTTGAGTTGGGAAGAAGGAGAATTGAAAGAAGCATTGATTTATACGATTGCAAATCACATGAAAAAATGCTATTTAAATTGGAATAAAGACACTGTTGATGACGCTATTATTTTCAATCATTTGTATGATTTATCTTCGGGAAAAATTGATTTAAGAGAATCAAAAGAAGAATTATCAGAAATCAAAGAATTGATGAAAAAGAGAAATACACAAGGCCAAAATCCTACAAAAAACGTTAAAAAACAACCATTTACCAAAAACCGAAAAAGATAAAATATGGCATCTTTTAAAATTGAAGGCGGACATAAATTAAGCGGAACAATTACGCCACAAGGCGCAAAAAATGAAGTTTTACAAATTCTTTGCGCAGTTTTATTAACTCCAGAAAAAGTAACAGTTCACAATGTTCCTGATATTATTGATGTGAATAAACTCATTTTTATTTTGGGTGAATTGGGTGTGAAAGTGGAGAAATTTGGAAAAAACTCTTACACTTTTCAAGCAGATGAAATTAACTTACCTTATTTAGAATCAGCTGATTTTAGAAGAGATGGAAGTTCTTTAAGAGGTTCTATTATGATTGTTGGTCCTTTATTAGCTCGTTTTGGGAAAGGTTTTATTCCAAAACCAGGAGGAGATAAAATTGGACGCAGACGTTTAGATACTCATTTTGAGGGATTTATAAATTTGGGAGCCTCTTTCAGATATAATAAAGAAGAGCATTTTTACGGAGTTGAAGCAACTGAATTGAAAGGAACAGACATGCTTTTAGACGAAGCTTCTGTAACTGGAACTGCCAATATTTTAATGGCAGCTGTTTTAGCAAAAGGAAAAACGACCATTTATAATGCAGCTTGCGAACCTTATATTCAACAATTATGCAAAATGTTGAATTCTATGGGAGCAAAAATCACAGGTGTTGGCTCTAATTTATTGATTATTGAAGGTGTCAAATACCTTTCAGGATGTGAGCATAGAGTGTTGCCAGATATGATTGAAATTGGTTCTTGGATTGGTGTTGCAGTGATGACACAATCTGAATTAACGATCAAAAACGTGAGTTGGGAAAACTTAGGACAAATTCCAAATGTGTTCAGAAAATTAGGAATTCAATTTGAGAAAAAAGGAGATGATATTTACATTCCTGCACAAGAAACCTATGAAATTCAGAACTACATTGATGGTTCTGTTTTAACAGTTGCAGATGCACCTTGGCCGGGTTTTACACCAGATTTATTGAGTATTATTTTGGTAATTGCAACCCAAGCAAATGGCACAGTTTTGATTCATCAAAAAATGTTTGAAAGCAGATTGTTTTTTGTGGATAAATTGATTGATATGGGCGCAAAAGTAATTTTGTGTGATCCTCACAGAGCAACAGTTATTGGACTCAATCATCAATCTCAATTAAAAGCAACAAAAATGACTTCACCTGATATTAGAGCAGGAATTTCATTATTGATTGCAGCACTATCAGCCAAGGGAACAAGTATCATCAATAATATTGAACAAATTGATAGAGGTTACGAAAATATTGAAGAACGACTAAAATCAATAGGCGCAAAAATTGAAAGAATTGAAGATTAATTTTTAGTAGTAATCCTATAAAATAGTGTCAATTTGACACTATTTTTTTATTGGCAATATTTTTGAAATAAAATGAAAAGTTTAAAAGATTTTTTAAAGATGAGTAAAAAAGAGAAGACACAAGAAGAGCCGCTTATCAGCGAACAAGAAAATATTCAAGATTCACAAAATCAAGAAGTTGCAGAAGAAGTAAAAGACGAAAAACCAACTGCTGAAGAATTGATTCAAGCAGAAAAAGATAAGTTTTTACGTTTATTTGCAGAATTTGAAAACTATAAAAAAAGAACTTCAAAAGAAAGAATTGAACTTTTTAAAACGGCAGGTCAGGAATTAATGACATCTTTACTGCCAATCGTAGATGATTTTGAACGTGCTTTAAATCATATTGAAGAATCTCCAGAAACAGAAGAATTACGTAAAGGAGTTTCGTTAATTCATCAAAAATTCTATAATACTTTAGAACAAAAAGGACTCATTAAAATTGAGGTGAATGCTGGAGATGTTTTTGATGCAGAATTGCATGAAGCAATCACCCAAATTCCTGCTCCAACAGAGGACTTAAAAGGAAAAGTGATTGATTGTTTAGAAAAAGGATACAAATTAGGAGATAAAATCATACGTTACCCAAAAGTAGTCATAGGACAATAAAATTATGTAATTTTCAGTCTCAGTTTTCAGTAAAATAGCTACTGTCAACTGCAACTGAATTCTGAAAACTAAAAATATGGCAAAACAAGATTACTACGAAATATTAGGAATTACAAGATCTGCAACTCAAGCTGATATCAAAAAAGCCTATAGAAAAATGGCAATCAAATATCATCCTGATAAAAATCCTGATGATAAAACTGCGGAAGAAAATTTCAAAAAAGCTGCAGAAGCTTACGAAGTTTTGAGTGATGAAAATAAAAAAGCACGTTATGATCAATATGGTCATGCTGCTTTTGAAGGAGCTCAAGGTGGAGGAGGTTTTGGTGGCATGAATATGGATGACATTTTCAGTCAATTTGGCGATATTTTTGGTGGTGGATTTGGCGGATTTGGTGGCGGTGGTCAAAGACAAGCTCGTGTAAAAGGAAGCAATATGCGAATTCGTGTAAAGTTGACACTTGATGAAATCGCAAAAGGCGTTGAAAAGAAAGTAAAAGTTCGCAGAAAAGTACAAGCTGATGGCGTAAGATATTCAACATGTTCCACCTGTAATGGTTCAGGACAGCAAATGCGTGTTACCAATACTATTTTAGGAAGAATGCAAACAGCAACCACTTGTGGAAGTTGTGGTGGAGCAGGAGAAACCTTAAGTAACAGACCAGAAGGCGCAGATGCTCAAGGACTAATTTTTAAAGAAGAAACTGTTTCTATCAATATTCCTGCTGGAGTTACAGAAGGAGTGCAGCTAAAAGTAGGAGGAAAAGGCAATGAAGCTCCTGGGAAAAATTCAATTCCTGGTGATTTATTAGTGGTAATTGAAGAAGTTGAACACGAAAACTTAAAAAGAGAAGGCACTAATATTCATTATGATTTATACATCAGTTATCCAGAAGCGGTTTTAGGATCCAATAAAGAAGTGGAAACTGTTTCAGGAAAAGTAAAAATCAAAATTGATGCAGGAACTCAATCAGGAAAAATTTTACGATTGAAAGGAAAAGGTTTGCCTAGCATAGAACGCTATGGTACAGGAGATTTCTTAATTCATATCAATGTTTGGACACCTCAAGAATTGAACAAAGAACAACGTAAATTCTTTGAAAACATGATGGAAAATGAGAATTTTATTCCACATCCAAATAAATCAGACAAATCATTTTTTGAGAAAGTAAAGGATATGTTTTCTTAATTACATGCTAAAATTTTTAATTTGATAAATTTTCTATTAAAAAATTTTCACATTAAAAAATATATAAATATATTTGAAGTGTTATTGAGAAATCGATAACACTTTTTCTTTTTCATAGCAATTTTTCCCACTCAAGTTTTCAATTTGAGTGGGTTTTTTTATGCATTTAAAATTGTACTTTTGCTAACTGAAAGCAGACTTATCTTATCGCCGTGAATTTATTTCAAGGAGGAAAGTCCGAACACCAAAGAGTAATCATAGCGGATAACATCCGTCCAGTGTAAACTGAGGACAAGTGCAACAGAAAGCAAGTACAGTTCGGCTGTAGTGAAACCAGGTAAACTCTATGAGGTGCAATGCCATGTATATTAGAGCTTGAGGGCTACTCGCTCGATTCTAAAGGGTAGGCAGATGGATTTTGGTAGCAATATCAAAACTAGATAAATGATAAGAAACTTGAACTCGTTTCAGGTTACAGAATTCGGCTTACAAGTCTGCTTTTTTTATTTTAAAAGATTATCAATAAATCGTTGAAATCGATGAATTTACTTCACTAAAAAAGGTATTTATCAAGAAATAATTTTTACTTATCTATAAATTAAAGCTATCTATTATTTATTTTTTAAAATTGATTTTATTGATGTAAATTTGTTATCCACAAAAAACCTTAAAAACTTTTATATATGGCTTTTGATATTGAAATGATTAAACAAGTCTATGCTACTATGTCAGAACGTGTTGATGCGGCTCGAAAAATTACAGGAAAACCCTTAACACTTGCAGAAAAAATATTATACTCTCATCTTTGGGATGGTACTCCAACCAAGGCTTTTACAAGAGGAAAAGATTATGTAGATTTTGCTCCAGATAGAATAGCTTGTCAAGATGCAACTGCTCAAATGGCATTATTGCAATTTATGCAAGCAGGAAAAGCAAAAGTTGCTGTTCCAACAACAGTTCATTGTGATCATTTAATTCAAGCAAAAAGTGGTGCTGTTGCAGATTTAAAACACGCAAATAGCACAAGTAGTGAAGTTTTTAATTTTTTAGAATCCGTTTCAAATAAATATGGGATTGGTTTTTGGAAACCAGGTGCTGGAATTATCCATCAAGTAGTTTTAGAAAATTATGCATTTCCTGGTGGAATGATGATTGGAACAGATTCTCATACCGTAAATGCGGGTGGTTTAGGAATGGTAGCTATTGGTGTTGGTGGTGCAGATGCTGTTGATGTAATGGCAGGAATGGCTTGGGAATTGAAATTTCCAAAATTGATTGGTGTAAAATTAACAGGAAAATTATCTGGTTGGACTGCACCAAAAGACGTCATTTTAAAAGTGGCTGAAATCCTTACTGTAAAAGGAGGAACAGGTGCTATCGTTGAATATTTTGGCTCAGGTGCCATTTCAATGTCTTGCACAGGAAAAGGCACTATCTGTAATATGGGTGCAGAAATCGGTGCAACAACGTCAACTTTTGGCTATGATGAATCTATGGAACGTTATTTACGTGCTACTGATAGAACAGATGTTGCTGAAGCTGCTAATGAAATTAAAGAATATTTAACGGCTGATGCTGAAGTATATGCAAATCCTGAATTGTATTTTGACCAAGTAATCGAAATCAATTTATCTGAATTAGGTCCTTTATTAAATGGTCCTTTTACACCTGATTTATCAACAACTGTTGGAAAAGAAATGGGTGAAAAAGCAACAGCAAATGACTGGCCAATGCAAGTGGAATGGGGATTAATTGGTTCTTGTACTAACTCTTCTTACGAAGATTTATCAAGAGCTGCTTCAATTGCACAACAAGCTTTGGACAAAGGATTGAAAACGAAAGCTGAATTTGGAATCAATCCAGGTTCTGAGCAAGTGAGATATACTGCAGAAAGAGATGGAATTTTAGCTGTTTTTGAAAATTTAGGTGCAACAATATTTACGAATGCTTGTGGGCCATGTATTGGACAATGGGCTAGATATTCTGATCCAAAAAATGCTCCAAAAAATAGTATTGTACATTC
The DNA here is from genome assembly GCF_015767435.1 of Polaribacter sp. BAL334. GTDB lineage: Bacteria > Bacteroidota > Bacteroidia > Flavobacteriales > Flavobacteriaceae > Polaribacter. The sequence goes on along the minus strand of NZ_JADWOV010000293.1, from coordinate 76,134 downwards.
ATTCAACAGAAACTTTGCAAAAAGAGCTGACGGAAATCCAAATACGCACGCATTTGTAGCATCACCTGAAATTACTGCGGCTATTGCCATTGCTGGTCGTTTGGATTTTAATCCAATGACTGATACTTTAATCAACGAAAATGGTGAAGAAGTAATGCTAGATGAACCAACAGGATGGGAATTGCCACCAAAAGGTTTTGAAGTAAAAGAAAATGGTTATTTAGCGCCTGAAGAAGATGGAAGTCATGTAGTGGTTTCTGTAGATGAAACTTCAGAAAGATTACAACTTTTAGCACCTTTTGAGCCGATTGGAAAAAATTTAAATAATGTAAAATTATTAATCAAAGCTTTTGGAAAATGTACTACTGACCACATCTCAATGGCTGGTCCTTGGTTGCGTTTTAGAGGTCATTTGGATAATATCGCCAACAATACATTGATTGGTGCTGTGAATGCTTTTAATGATAAAACAAACTTTGTGAAAAATCAATTGACAGGAGAGTATGATGCTGTGCCTGCTGTTCAAAGAGCTTACAAAGCTGCTGGAATTAAAACAATTGTGGTTGGAGATCACAATTATGGGGAAGGTTCTTCTAGAGAACATGCTGCAATGCAACCTCGTTTTTTAGGTGTTGCTGCTGTGATTGTAAAATCTTTTGCCAGAATTCACGAAACAAATTTGAAAAAACAAGGAATGTTAGGGTTGACGTTTGCTAACGAAGCAGATTATGATTTGATTCAAGAAGATGATACTTTTAACTTCTTAGATTTGAACGAGTTTGCTCCTGAAAAACAATTGCATTTGGAATTGGTTCATGCAGATGGAAGCAAAGATGTGATTGCATTGAATCATACGTATAATGATGCTCAAATTGAGTGGTTTACAGAAGGTTCAGCCTTGAATTTGATCAAAAAACAGAACGCTAAATAAATAGCAATTACTGAAATAAAAAAAGAGAAATCATTCATTTGATTTCTCTTTTTTAGTTTATAAAAATGCCCAAAAACAATTTTTTGAAAACTGAAGTTTGGGCACCAACTAACCAACTTGTTGTTTTTTATACTTTATTTATTTTGATAGGCATTTTATAAATTTCTCCTTTTTGAATGCCTTTTGTTGCAATTTTTTTATAATTCAATTTTTCTTTTACAAATACATTGAATGAAGTCAAATTTGAATCTACTGAAATGACAACTAACTCGTTTTTGTTGTTAATCATGAAAGAAACTTCTGCAGAAGAGGAAGAGTCTACTTCTAAAGGAATTTTATTTCCTAAAATGTTCACTATTTCAGAACGCAATTCTGTAGTTACTTTTGAAGGATCTTTTTCACTAGCATTTGCTGAAAAAGTAATGGTAAAGCTAAAAAGTAAAATAGCAATGATTGATTTTAAATTTCTCATAATAAGTGTTTTAAGTTTTATTTATTTTCTTAATAGACACTTATTTTGTAAAAACGTTTCATCAAAATGGGGACTTTAATAGATTCTTAACAGACTTTAACGCATTTTAAGAATTTTGGCGAATCAATTATTTTGCTTTCTCCACCAATTCTAATTTATCCAATGAAGTTTTGGTGGTAAAAATTCCATAATTGATGGTTACTGATTTTTTCTCGATTTTATCAATTGTTCCAACAGTATTTGTATCCGTAATTCGAACTCTATCATTGATTTTAAAGTCGTAATTTTGTTTTTCTTTGGCTACTTTTTCAGCTTCTATTTTCTTTTCTTCTCTTACTTTTTCCACTTTTTTCATCACTTCATTTTCTACTTGCTGAATAATTTCTTCTTGTCTTTTTTTCTGAAGTGTTGCTTGCTTTTTCTGTGAGATTGTTTTTGGTTTTTCTGGAGATTTTTTCAAATATTTTACACGCTCATCAGCAACCCATTTATTGAAATTTGCCAACAATTCTTTTTTATTATTGGTCTGAAAATATTTGTTCAAAAATTCATTGACTTTTCTTCCAAAACCCAACATTTTTTGATTGTTGTCATACAATTCTTGAAATCCTTCTAATTTTTCTTGAATTTTCTGCTCTTTTTGCTGTAAATTTTCTAGATATTCAAGTTCTTTATGTTTCTGTTTCTCTAAATTTTCAGAATTTTTTTGCAGGCGATTTCGTTCTTGTTGCAGTTTAGAAATGGTTTTATCCAAACGGATTTTTTCATTTTCTACTCTCTTTTTGGCTTTGTTAATCAAACTAAAAGGAATGCCATTTTTTTGAGCCACTTCAAACGTGAATGAACTTCCTGCTTGACCCACAAATAACTTATACAAAGGTTCTAAAGTACGTTCGTCAAATTGCATATTGGCATTCGTCACGTTTTCTAATTCGTTAGCCAATACTTTCAAATTGGAATAATGTGTGGTGATGATTCCAAAAGCTTTCTTCTCGTAAAACTCTTCTAAAAAAATTTCAGCCAAAGCGCCACCCAATTCTGGGTCTGTTCCTGTGCCAAATTCATCAATCAAAAACAAGGTATTTTCATCACATTTTTTTAGAAAATGACGCATGTTTTTCAATCGATAACTGTAAGTACTTAATTGATTTTCAATAGATTGATTATCGCCAATATCTGTTAAAATCGTATCGAAAATATAAGATTCACTTCGCTCATCAACAGGAATTAGCAATCCACTTTGTAACATTACTTGGAGCAATCCAATGGTTTTTAAAGTGATGCTTTTTCCACCAGCATTGGGTCCTGAAATCACAATAATTTGTTGGTTTTCGTGCAATGAAATGGTTTGAGAAACCGTATCTATTTTATGTTCTTTATTTTTTTTCCATAAAATAGGGTGATAGGCATTCTTGAAAAATATCTTTTTATTTTTTGAAATTTTAGGCAACACACCTTGATGTTGATGCGCGTATTTTGCTTTTGCGCCAATCATATCTAAATGCGTTAAAAAGACCAAATATTCTTCCAAAAGTGATACGAAAGGACGAATTGTGGTTGCCAAATCACGCAAAATTTTGATAATTTCTTGCTTTTCTTCATACAACAAATTTTGATATTCGCGAGAATATGCCAACGTAGCTTGAGGAGCAATATAAACGATACTTCCTGATTTTGAAGCACCCAACAAACTGCCTTCCACTTTTCTTCTGTGCATGGCCATTACTGCCAAAACACGCTGATTGTCAACAACAGTTTCTTTAATGTCGTCTAAATATCCTGCAGCAATAGCTTTGGATAAAGCACTCGAAAAACTTGCGCCAATTTTCCCACGAATTGAATTGATATCTTTTCGGATTTGCTTCAATTCGGGTGAAGCATTGTTTTTTACTTCTCCAGAAATTTCAATGACTTGTTTAATTTCGTCATTGATATAGGTAGTAAATTCAATTTTTTGAGTCAACTCAAAAAAAGTAGGAAAAATGAGTTGGAATTTTTTAAAAAACAGGATATGCTCATTGACCGTAAGTGAAGTTTTAGCTACTTTCAAAAAAGCATCTGTTTCTATAAAACTATTTTCAATGGCTACTCTTTTGACACTATCAGTAATATCATCAAATCCATGATTGGGAATTCTATTGTCATTTTCAAATGAAGAAAGGTATTCATTGACCAACTGAAGTTCTTTGAACAGTAATTTTCTACTTTCAATTGGACGAATTTCCAACACTTTTTGTTTTCCTAAACCGGAAATACAATGTGTTGCAACGTGTTGTAAAACCGTTAAAAATTCTAAATCTTGAAGTGTTTTTTCTGAGATGTTTTTGCCCAAAATAGTATCTTTGAAATTCTAGCAAAAATAAGAAACAATGCAAGTAAAAATAGCCGATAGTTGGAAAAATATTTTAAATAATGAGTTTGAAAAACCCTATTTTATTGCACTCACTGAGTTTGTAAAAAATGAATACAAGCAGTTTACTTGTTATCCAAAAGGGAGTGAAATTTTTGCAGCTTTTGATCATTGTAATTTTGATGATTTGCGTGTTGTGATTATTGGTCAAGACCCATATCATGGTCCAAATCAAGCAAATGGATTGTGTTTTTCAGTGCATGATGGAGTTTCACATCCTCCCTCATTGGTCAATATTTTTAAAGAGTTATCAACAGATTTGAATGTCACTTATCCACAAAGTGGCAATCTTGAAAAATGGGCAAAACAAGGTGTTTTGTTACTCAATGCAACTTTGACAGTAAGAGCCAATGAAGCAGGAAGTCATCAAAAAAGAGGATGGGAAACTTTTACAGATGCTGTGATTCAACAAATTTCAAAAGAAAAAAACCATGTTGTTTTTTTACTTTGGGGTGGATTTGCCAAACAAAAAATGAAGTTGATTGATGTGACAAAACACTGTGTATTCACTACAGGGCATCCTTCTCCTTTGAGTGCAAACAGAGGCTATTGGTTTGGAAATAAGCATTTTTCCAAAACAAATAAAATGCTTGAAAATATGGGAAAACCTCTTATTGAATGGTAGGCAATAAGGTTTCGTTGAAATATGGCAACAAAATGGATTCTAAAATATCTTCAGTAATATCTGGGTAATTCATGTTATATGAAGGTTCTGAATGAATCCATTTAGCGATTTTTTTCAATCTTTTTTTCTCTAAACTCTTGATTACTGGCACTCCCATTTTTTCTAATGCTGCTGCATTGCATTGTTGTTCAAATTGATTTTTCATAGGAATCACCATCAGTTTTTTTCTTAAAAATAGGGCTTCTGAAGGAGTTTCAAAACCTGCTCCACACAATACACCTTCGCAAGTGGTAATGCTTTTGATAAAATCAAATTCGTTGATGGGATAAATCACTACATTTTTTTTGAAAATCAATTGTGTAGCATTTTTTGAAAAAACATGCCATTTTACCAAAGGAATTTCCGACAATACATCCAAAATTTTAGCATGATCATAAGAAGGCAAATACACTGTATAATGCCCTTTATTGGTTACATTGCTATATCTTATTTTTTTACGAATGATGGGAGTAAAAATGGAAGAACTGTAAGATTGGAAATGAAAACCAAATTTATATTTTGCTGGTGCATAATACTTTAAGATTAGTTTTTCAAGTGTATGTGTTCCTTTTTTTGGAGAAGAAGCTTCCAAAACGGCATTTTGATGACTTAAAGATATGCAATTTATATTTTTTAGTTTGGCAGCCCAAGCTGAAACTGGTTCAAAATCATTGATCACCAAATCATAATTTTTAACGGGCAATTGTCTAATTTCTCTAAAAAAACGAAACAATCGTATTTTTTTAATGGTTTGCCAAAAATCAATCCCACCATTTTTTCCAAAAGTATAGTTCAAACCATATAATTTGTAGGTGATAGGATAATCCATTTGAATTTCACATTCATTACCACTAATTAAAATATCAACATCCCCTTTTTCTTTTAGAATTGGAATAATCTCTTTAGCACGAGTTAAATGTCCATTTCCAGTACCTTGAATAGCATATAAAATTTTCATAAATTATCGTTTACTTGCTTGTATGGCAAACTCTTTTAAAAGTTCATCAATCATAAAATCATTTTCTTTTTGTTTCTTTTTAAATAATTTTTTTTCAGTTGGTTTGCTTTCTGAAAGAGCCTTTACAAGAGGATCTTTTGCATATTCATACAATGACCAGGCATTATTTTGATATTCTAAAGCTGTTAAATTTTCAACCCAATCACCTGAATTCAAATACATTGTTTTTCCTTTTTCATTACTTATTTCTTTCATTTCTGGTTGATGAATGTGACCGCAAATCACATAATCATATTCGTTTTCAATCGCAATCTCAGCAGCAGTTTCTTCGAAATTATTGACAAATTTGATAGCACTTTTTACGCTGTTCTTGATTTTTTTAGAAAGAGAAAGTTTTCCATATCCGAACAAATTACAAATCCAATTGATAAAAGTGTTGATAATAATGAGTGTGTCATACCCAATTCCACCCAATTTTGCCAACCATTTTGAATGTTTCATTGTGATATCAAAAACATCTCCATGAAAAATCCAAGCTTTTTTTCCGTCCAATTCTAGAATCAATTTATTCAAAATGGTAAAACTTCCCAAGTGAAACCCTTTGAATTTTCGCAACATCTCATCATGATTTCCTGTGATGTAATACACCCTTGTTTTTTTAGAAAGCATTCCTGTAATGTGTTTAATGACATTCATGTGCGATTTCGGAAAATAATGTTTGCTAAACTGCCAAATATCAATAATATCACCATTCAATATCAATACTTTAGGTTGAATTGTTTTCAAATAATTGTGCAATTCTTTAGCTTTACATCCATAGGTTCCTAAATGCACATCAGAAATCACTACATAATCCAAGTGTCTTTTTTTAATTTTTTTCATAAAATACAAGAGAATTTTGGACTTTGTACTTTGCGAACTAACAATGATTTGTTTCGCAGCAATTCTCGTTTTTTAAGAATCTTATTTAAATACAATTACCTTTTTTTTGAATTTCATCAAATGTAGTTTTGAATTGTATGTAAATTGTAAAATATTCGTGAAGAAATAGTACCGAAAACTTTATAAAATTGTATGCAAATTGTAAAGTTATTGTGAAAAAAAATCCGCAATAAGCGGATTTGTTGAATTTGAAGTTAAGAAACAAATGATGTTAAGATACATTCACTTGTTGAATTGTTGTTTGGTTGATTTGTACATTGTCTGCTAAACCACAGGAAGAAGAAGTACTTCTGCAAGATGAAAAACATACGATTCCTATAACACAAATGGCAATGAGTACAATTTTTTTCATGGATACTTTTTTTTAACGATTTAAAGATATATATTTTTTATGAATTCGTTTGCATTTTTCTTCTCTTCTAAAACGTTCAATGAGATCATTTTATTTTGAATCCTTGCAATTAAATTTTGAGTTATTGGTTTTCCAGCATTCCATTTTGTGATTTTTAACCATTCTTTGATGTCTTCCATTTTCTGCTGATATCTTGCAGATAAAATTGCAGCAATGTCATTTTTTTGTTTAAAAATCAGTGTTTCAGCATTGATGATGTTCAATACTTTTTTGACGTCTTCTAAATGATTTGCTAAAATTTCATCGCGAACAGCAATCACAAAACAAGGCCATGGAGTAGGGCAGTCGTCAATTCTTCTAAAAATACCCTCATCTACCAAAGGTTTTGTGGTGAAATGTTCCCACATAAAATAATCAGCAGTTCCGTTTTTCAAGGCATCAATTCCTCCTTGCAAATTGCCAATTTCCACAAATTGTAATGTAGAAACATCCCAATTTTGATTGTATGCATTTACAATTGCCATCAAATGTGACCCTGAACCAAATCTACTGATAGCAATTTTGGCATGTTCTAAATCTTCCATTTTTTTGAATTTGGATGATTTTTCTACATGAATTCCCCAGATTAAAGGAGATTGCACATAAGTTTGTATAATTTTAGAAGGGTTTCCTGCAGCAATATCTTTGATAATTCCTTCCGTTAAAACAATGGCAATGTCCAAACTTCCATCTCTTAAAGCCGCACACATATCACCTGTTCCACCCGAAAAATCTTTCCAACGAAGATTGATATTTTGTTGGGTATATTCTTTGTTTTTTAGGGTGATGTACCAAGGATAATTAAAATGCTCTGGAACGCCACCTACTTTTAAATCAATCATTTACGCGGTTAATTTTTCAAGAGTGTATAGTATTAATTCTGCTACTACTTTTGAAGGGTTTTTACTAAAAGTGCCATTCGCTCTGTTTGCAATAATGGCATTCATGGATACTGCCTGATGTCCCATCAATTTTGATAAGCCATAAATAGCAGCAGTTTCCATTTCTAAATTGGTAATTTTTGTTCCTTCGAATGAAAAACTATCAATTTTATGATTCAATGTTGAATCTTCAATTGGCAAACGCAATACACGTCCTTGTGGTCCATAAAAACCTCCAGCTGTGGCTGTGATTCCCTGAAAAACAATTTCTGAAGAAAGAGAATTTGCCAATTCTTGTGAATTGGAAACAATAATCGGATGCGCTTTTTTAGCACTCCATTGTGTATGTTTTACGAACGCATTTTCCATTTCTGGATGGGAAATTGACTCAATTTGATAAGAATGTAATAAACCAGTCATGTCCAATCCATGCGAACTCAACACAAACGAATCAACAGGAATATGAGCTTGCAATGAGCCAGAAGTTCCAATTCTTACCAAAGAAAGTTGCGTCAAATTTTCTTTAACTTTTCGGGTTGTCAAATCAATATTGACTAATGCGTCCAATTCGTTCAATACAATATCAATATTGTCAGGACCAATTCCTGTGGAAATCACAGAAAAACGCTTGTTTTTATAGGTTCCTGTAGTGGTTTTAAATTCACGTTTTTGAGTTGTAAACTCAATCGTATCAAAGTGTTTTGTCACTTTATCAACTCGGTCTTGATCACCAACAAGGATGATATTTGTGGCAATATGTTCGGGTCTCAAATTCAAATGATATACGCTACCATCTGGATTTAAGATTAATTCTGAGGATTCTAAACTCATTTATGTGGTGATTTGTAGGAGTTTTGAGGTATCAGTTTGATATAAAAAACTGTATTTTTTTGAGCCTCCTAAATAGGTTTCTTCGTTTCTAATTTGTCCGTAAAAGTTCAATTGTTTCTCCAATACTTCTTTCCCTTTTTTTGAAATTTTTACAGGATTGAAAGATGAAAAGAGTTTGTGAAGATTTTTAAGGTGATTTTCGTATTGTAAATCTCCAAAACCATAAATTTCGTCCTCATTTAAAAGTCTGGTAATCAATTCATTTTTAGAGGTAAATTGATATGAATTGGCTGTTTTTAAAATGTTGTTTTCCACAAAATTCAATCCATTTTCTATAGATGGAAAACGCTTTAAATGTGCTTCAATGGCGGTTGCCAAATGTTGAAATGGCGACATTGGATTGAATTTATACACGGTTTCTAATCGCAAAGGACTATCAGAGCAATACAATTGCCAAATATAATCAGCATATTCAATATCATCTTGAGTAAGCGAAACTCGGTTTTTATAATAAGTATCTATTTGTTCTTCAGTTAATAAGGTAAATGCCGTCAAATGTTGATTTTTCGATTCAATTCCTGCACCAACCAATGAAATTTGGTATCCTTGTCTGTATCTTTTGATCCAACTTAGGACAGCTAACATGTTGATTTGACAAAATAAATCGGGCTCAAACCAAAGAACAATTTCATTTTGTTCTTTCTTTTTACACAGATTTCTATACTCTTTCAGTGTAAATTCAATAAAGGTGTGCTTGTTTACTTTGTATGCGGTTTTTAAAAAATCGAAGCGGTTTTTCCAGAAGGATTCACTGCCTACATCTGTAGTTGTTTTTCCTTCGCACAACATTTCTCGCCATGTGATGAATTCGCCAGAGAATCTTAATTTTTTCAGATAGTTAGTAGTGCTATCGCCATTGGTGATGTGTAAAATTGATGCTTTCATAATCTATTTGAAACGTTATTTATACTATTAAATTGCAGTAGAAGTGTTTTTTAACCTCCTACACGCTTTACTTTAAATCCTTTTTCTTGAAGCAATTTCATGATTTTGTCACGATAATCACCTTGAATGATGATGGTATTGTCCTTAAAACTTCCTCCAACAGAAAGCCATGTTTTGATTTCTTTTGTCAAACTTTTAAAATCTTCTGAAGAACCATTAAAACCATCAATAATGGTAATAGGTTTTCCTTTTCTCTTTTCGTATTTGCAAAGTAAAGGTTCTATTTGCCACCAAAAATCATTTTTTTTAGGGCTTGTTTCTTCCTCCACAATGTGTTCTGGAAATAAGTTTTTCAGTTGATCTTTTAAATCCATTATTTTTTCAATCCTAAATCTCGTAAACGTTCGTCTAAAAATTCACCTGCAGTAATATCATCAAATTGTTTTGGGTTGTTTTCATCAATACAATTTTCCAATACATCTAATTTCATTTCCGATATAGGATGCATAAAAAATGGAATGGAATATCTAGACGTTCCCCACAATTCTCTGGGAGGATTGATTACTCTGTGAATGGTAGATTTTAATTTGTTATTGCTATGTCTTGACAACATATCACCCACATTGATCATCAATTCATCAGGTTCAGCCATGGCATCAATCCATTCTCCTTTATGGTTTTGTACTTGCAATCCTTTGCCTTGAGCACCCATTAATAAGGTAATCAAATTGATATCTCCATGAGCAGCTGCTCTTTCAGCGCCTTTTGGTTCATCCTGAATAGGAGGATAGTGAATAGGACGTAAAATGCTATTCCCGTTTTTGATATAATTGTCAAAATAAGTTTCTTCCAAACCCAAATGCAATGCCAAAGCACGCAACACATATTTGGCAGTTTTTTCTAACATTCTGTATGTTTCTTTGCCAATTTCATTGAATTTTGGCAATTCTTCTACAATCACATTGGCTGGATATTCAGCCTCTAAAGCAGGATTGTCTTCTACATATTGTCCAAAATGCCAAAACTCTTTCAAGTCACCTTCTTTTTTTCCTTTGGCAGCTTCTTTCCCAAAAGAAACATAGCCTCTTTGTCCTCCAATGCCAGGAATTTCATATTTTTCCTTAATTTCAAGTGGTAAATCGAAAAAGTTTTTTACTTCTTCATATAAATTTGCTACTAATTTGTCATCCAAAAAGTGTCCTTTTAGAGCAACAAATCCAATATTTTCGTAAGCATTACCAATTTCTTTGATAAATTTTTCTTTTCTGATAGGGTCATCAGATAAAAAATCTGCAAGATGTACGCTAGGTATAGTATTCATAAGGTATTTTGTATTTGGGCAATAAATTTAGTAAAAAAAATAAACCCATTCCTATTTTTTAGAAAAGGGAATTAAATAACTCAATGTGTAGTTAAATCCGAAACCTGTTCCGCTTTCAAAAATTCTATTAAAACCAGGAGAAAAGAGCGTTTTGAAATTATCGGGTTCTTTTACGCTCATCATTACTTTGTAAGAAACACTGGCGCTTACAAAAAAGTTTTTGAAAGTTTCAACCTTAAAACCGACCATAAATTCAGACCAATGTGCGTTTACATTGGCTGTTTCATTCACAATAATGGGATTTGCAGGAAAATAAGTATTATTTACATTGGGTGTAAAACTGTTGAGTGTTTGTTCAAAAAAGCTCAATCCGTATCTATAACCCACAAAAATTTCATTGTTCATATCCAACCAATTTTCATACGCATTGAAATTGAATCCTGCTCTTACATAAGTTCCTTTTGCTGTCGAATTTGTATAATCTTCTTGCGTTGTTTCTTCTTCAAAACCTATTTCAGCTGCAATAAACATTCGCTTGGAAACTCGGTAATCTCCCACAAATTCAATTCCGCTATAACTTCCGTCAACAGCTGCTTTGATGGGTTTACTGATGTCTATTCCTACCCGAATTCCGTAAGTTGATTTGTACACAATAGAATCATTTTTCGTGATGATGGTATCTGTTTTTTGTGTTTGCGAAAAACTTTCTACAACCACAAACAGCGCAAAAAGGCTAATGAAATATCTGAACATGGGCTGCGTTTTGGTTGTCAATAGTGGTGGTGGTAGGAGTGATGTCTGCAATCCAAGTATTGTTAGAAGTGAAGCTAACATCCGTAAAATTTACTTTAAATCCACACGAACGAGAAACATAAATTTGCGTTGGTGTATAGCGAATGGTAAATTGATTTACAGTGCTTCCTTTCGAAAAATTATAGACAGTTTCTGAGGCAATACTATTCAAAGGAATGGAAATAGAATCTAACGATTGATTTACCAAAATACTGTCTTTTCCTGATGCCCAAACGTATAAAGATTCCACAGCTTTTGGTTGTGTTCTATCATTTATATCATAAAAACGCAACACCAATCTAGGAGTTACAGGGTTTTGAGTACAAAAATCATCCTTTTCACAGGAAGCCATGAAAGTACCAAAAGCAATCGCCAATATCCACTTTTTCAAACTACTCTTCTTAATCAATTTCTTCAACTTCTACAATTTTATTGATGATGGTTGCCAATTGAAAATCCAATTCAGTAACACCACCTGCATCATGCGTTGTCAATTTGATTTCGAGCATGTTATAGATATTTGTCCACTCAGGATGATGATTCAAAGCTTCACATTCAAAGGCAATTCTGTTCATGGCAGACATACAATCTTTGAAATTGTCAAATTCAAATTCCGTATGCAAAGCGTCCTCATAATATTCCCAATCTATCAAATGAGTCAATCGTTCTTCGATTTCTAAAATATTCAGTTTTTCCATGTTTCAAAAGTAGTAAAATACTTATTGAAAAACGATTTTTACCCTTTAAATTTCATGGATTGAAATATTTTCATGGATGCTCAATACTTTTTATAAGCAAAAGTATTTCTATCTTTTTTAGCATAAAAAAACCGTACATGCTAGCAAATACGGTTTTCTTATAAAATTCTTATTATTAGTTTTTTTGTAAATATTGATACACAATTCCTGCTACAATAGCTCCTGCAATGGGAATTACTATAAAAACCCATAATTGAGATATTGCCCAATCTCCCACAAAAATTGCTTGACTAATACTTCTTGCGGGGTTTACAGAAGTGTTTGTTACTGGAATACTGATTAAATGAATCAATGTCAAAGCCAATCCAATAGTCAACCCAGCAAAACCTTTTGGAGCTTTTTCGTCTGTAGCACCTAAAATGATGATTAAAAACATAAAAGTCATTACAAATTCGGTAATCAAAGCAGCAGTCATGCTATACCCACCTGGAGAATGTTCGCCAAAACCATTTGCTGCAAAAGAGCCAATCTGTGAGCCATTTCCAGTAGCAATTACATACAAAACACCTGCTGCTGCAATACCACCTAAAATTTGAGAAATGATATATGGTAACACATCTTTGGAAGAAATTCTTTTTCCCATCCATAAACCAATGGTCACTGCAGGATTCAAATGAGCCCCAGAAACATGCCCTAATGCATACGCAATAGTTACTACAGTAAGACCAAATGCAAGTGAAACACCCACAAGACCTATACCCACTTCAGGAAATGCAGCTGCTAAAACCGCACTTCCACAACCTCCTAAAACTAACCAGAAGGTTCCTAAAAATTCTGCTAAATTTTTTTTCATAAAGTTTGATTGTTTGATTTTTTCCTACTCATTTGGCTTTTCGGTTTCGCCTTGTTTTTTAGAGTGGTTTCAAAACTCCACGCTGTAACTATCAGAAAGTAAAAAAGTTACGCATCTAAAATACATAAAAAAGAAAAACAAAAAAACTTTATTTCAACAAAAAGATGTTGTCATAAAGTCTTGATTGTAGTATGGTTTTAGTTTGATGTAAAGATTTATTGTAATTTAAGTTTTAGCAATTATTTTTAATCAAAAAAGGACTTTATAGAAATATTCTTTTTAGAGGAGTGTTTGATTAAAATCAAAATTTTTTAATGTAATTAAATTTTTAACTATTTAATTTTCAAATTAATATTGCTACATATTTTTTGATGTATTTATTAGTGTAACTTTATAATTTAATAATTTTTGCTTTGTCAAAAAGTAACCTCTAGATAAGAGGTAAGAATAATGATCCATTGCTTTAAACAATTTTTCTAGATTATTATCAAAATATTTATTATCACCAAAATATTCCCATTTTTTAGTAAGATAAATTTCAAAATTATCTTTTATATCTTTGGTTAATTCTGTTTGGTAATCTGGATTTACTAATAATTCTCTGATTCCTTTTTTTAATTTTGCTTCTAATGGATCAATTTTAAGAAAATTTGCATTTATTTTCTCAAAAGTTGTTTTATAGTTTATGAATTCCAATTCTTTTGATAACTGAATAAAAACATCATATTTGGTTTCAAATTCCTTATCGAAATTAAAAAACTGATTGTATAAATTTTCTAGATTTTGATTTAAGTTCGTTTTTTGTTCTTGATTTTTAAAGTACTTAAATATTTGAATATCATTTAATTTAATTTTTTCATTCAATATATCTATCTCTTTTTCAAGTTTTGTGAGAAGACTATTACATTCTTTTATTGTATACTTAATACCATCATAGTCAAAAGTTTTTACATCAAAAATTTTATTTGAAATTTGTTTAATAGTTTCTATATCAGCTTGTAATGATAATGCTGTATAAACAATTTCTACATTACTTTCTGAAAATAAATCCTCTAATTCTATTTTTTCAATATCTTGTTCAATGCTCTGAATTTCAAAGAATGAAGGGTTTTTATTATCATAATACCCATTGTAAAGTTTTGGAAAGGTATTTTTTTCAAATTCCTCTTTAAAATTTGATTGGAATGATTCAAAAGGAATACTTGAACTTTCTTGTGTGAAAACAATATTCTTAAAAACCTTATACGTTATCTCTTTCTGAATTTTTTCAATATCTGAAAATAATAAATTCGCAGATTCATTATCAATGCTTTTTGCAACCAATCCTGTTTTTTCAAGAATTGCAATTCTATCTTCTGTACTTGGATGTGAAGCCCATTGATCTTTAATAACTAATTTCGATTTGTTGAATTTATTTAAATCGTTTACTGATATTTGAGGTAAATTGTGTTTGATTTCTAAGTTGTTATCTTTGGCTAGAAAATTCGTTACAAATAAATGATCTCTAAATAGATTTTCAGATTTTTTATTTTCCGAGATTTTGCTATCATAAAAAGACAAAACACTATTATAAGAGTGATCCACTAAAGACATTCTAAGTAAAGAACTTTTTAATGGCTCATAACCTGTAATATTTGCTGCAATTTCATCTGCATGAAATTCCATTTCTCTTGATAAAGCCATATAACTTTTATTTACAAGACCATACATTTGGTTTAATATCCATTTGATACCATCAATAATTGTAACTGCAATGACTACGAAAATGGAAAAATATCCACTAATATTTGCCCATTTTTGGATAAGATTGTCATATTTTTCATTGTCAAACAGTAGGTTATAAATTATTTGATTCACATTGTAAACATAGCTTCCAACTTTCATTGTTTTTTGAGAAAAATGTCCGAATTCATGACTTAAAATAGCCTTAAGCTCAGACTTAGAAACACTATTTACAAGTCCTAAACCTATATGAAGGTTTTTTTTGAGAGGAAAAAACATACTCCAAAAACTGGAATCATAAAATACTGAAGCATTTACTTCAGAAGAAATATACACTTTTTTCGGAAAATTAGTTTCAACTTCATTTACCAAATCTTCTATAAGTTTAAAAAGTTTAGGTTCATCATTTTTTTTAATTTCAGTAAGGTGTGAACGATCAATTTTATGTGATTTGAAAATGAATTTAAGTAAGAAAAATAAAACAAGAATTCCTAAACTAGCTAGTCCTATACCTAAAGCTAAAGTTATTATTCCAGGCATTGATACCATGAACATTATTCCTGCATAAACACATAAAACAGTTAATCCAATCGCAAAGACTAACATCAGTAAATATGTGAATATAAAATAACTTATCGCAATTATTGCTTTGGTAGTTTGAGTTTTGAACTCGGCAGATACTTTTATCTCTTTCATTGATAGTGGTTGTTATTTGAAATCAAACACAAAATTTTGTATAAGATATATTTCAAAATTTGAAAAACGAATCTAATAAATAAAAACGAAAATAAAACCTATCAAATAAAAAATTCAAGCAATTTCAACTAAACTCAAAAAAAAATATAATGCATTTTAAACACAAAAATTTATTTTTCATAACAGAAGTGTCCAATGATTTTATACCTAAACAGGCAGTCCTCAAGAACTTGTCCTGCACCAATGTTGTGAACAATTAAATATCTTTTTCCATCAGTTGATTTTTTTCTTGTCACAATGCCAATATGAGTTATTCCACCACCTAAATTCCAACAAACAATATCACCAGGCAAATAGTCCTTTGGATTTGTTGAAATAGATTTTATTTTCAATAAATAGAGTGCTCATGCCTTTAATCACTAGTTATCAATCCTTTTCATGCACATATTCTAAAATATCTCCTGGTTGACATTCCAACACATTGCAAATGGTTTCCAAGGTGCTAAAACGGATGGCTTTTGCTTTTCCTGTTTTTAAGATGGAAAGGTTTGATAAGGTCAACCCAACTTTGTCCGAGAGTTCATTCAATGACATTTTTCGCTTTGCCATCATGACATCTAAATTTACAATAATTGCCATCGTTTATACCGTTAAATCATTTTCATTTTGAATATCCACTCCTTTTTTGAAAATAGTAGCAATGATATAAATCACAGCACCCATCAGAATAAAAGCCCTACTATCTTCCCAAAATTGATTCAAACTATGAGTAGCAAAACCATAATGAATTAAATTTTTAGCGAGTTGTTTGCCAATAAGGCTCAAAAATCCAATGGACAATGTGTAATAGCTGAGTTGCAAAATTTGTTCTGAAACAAAATCACTGAATGGTTTTGTCAAATCCATTTTTAGCATCAATTTGATGACAATGTAAAATAAGTAGGCTTTTAAGAATGAAATGACAAGAATAAAACTATAGATTCCGAAAAAAGCCATCTGACTTTCTTGATACATATCCGTTAAATCTAATTTTTGATATAAGTTTTGCACCATATCAGGTTTGAATAGACTAAAAAAGAAATTGACAAGCAAGCCACCTGTTTCAATGCATAAGCCTACAAAAATAATCCATGCTACTACCTGTAAGCTGATAAATACGAAGTTGTTTGTTTTTGACATACGGTTAAATGATTAAAATTAATGTCGCAAACATAGGAAATAATTATTGATAAACAATAAATAAAGAATGAAAAACAAAAAATAATAACCTATTTAGAAACTATACATAGGATTAGACGTCTCAATGATAAAGTTATGATACTTATGGTACAATAAATGCTTGTTTCTAAAAAAGGAGAGGTTTAGAAAGAGGCTTATCGTTTTTATAAGAATGGCTTTTAAAAATGTTAAAAACCTAGATCTTTAAGGTTAAAAAAAATACTCAACAAGTGAATTGTAAAAAATTATTACAGTCAAAACAAACTTTCTTTAGAATTAGGTGTCTAAGTAGCAAGTCACCTAAATAGTATAATGATGAAATACGACCATTCTTTTTTATATACTGCTATTTTTTTAGCAGTTTTTGTGTTCTTTTCTTGCAGCAAAGAAGAAATTTATGAGCCTATTGTAGTGAGTGAATTGAATTTACCAACCACTCCTTTTGATTATGTAAATCTCAATTTACCAAGCCATTTTACGACGAATGTTCCTGGGCAACCATTGCCAACATCTATCAATGGTACAGACAATACGCCTGCAACCAATCCAATAACTAATGATGGAGCCACCCTAGGTAGTGGCTTTTATGAAAACGTTGACAGACAATTCAGTGAGCAGTGAGACAAAATGGAGCAATCCGTTTAGATAAATTAAGACTTGAGTTGTTTTAGTCACCCTCTTTGATTGGCTTCGTTAATTAAAGAGGGTTTAAAGATTTTAATAGTAAATATTATAGACAACAATCATTTATCATCACTATCTTTTTGAAAATCAATATACTTTATTGTTTAATTTTTAATGATATAGACCACATAATATTAGGTTTACTTTAGGACTCCTTGCAAAACTGCCTCATCATTTTACAGCATTCTATAAGACTGAATGACTTCACAATTTTTTGATCAACGGATTGATTAAAAAAATTTTTTACTTCAAAAAATGATGTACATTTATGGACGAATTCACTTATGAACACATTCAATGACAGATTTCTTTCAGCACTTATTACACGAATTTGAACTACCTTTAGGAAATCCTGTGCTTGTTTTTTCATTGATTCTTTTCATCATTTTATTATCTCCCATTTTATTGCGAAAATTGAACATTCCAGGGATTATTGGCTTGATTATTTCTGGAGTTGTAATAGGGCCTTATGGCTTGAATATCCTTGAGAAAAATGCTGCCATTGAGCTTTTTTCAACCATTGGGTTGCTCTATATCATGTTTATTGCGGGTTTAGAGCTAGACATGAATCAGTTCAAATCCAATAAAAACAAAAGTTTGTTATTCGGATTTTTCACCTTCTTTTTTCCCTTATCTATTGGATTTCCTGTGTGTTATTACTTTTTGGCACTCGATTTTAATGCTAGTTTGTTAACCGCAAGTATGTTTGCTACGCATACCCTTGTTGCATATCCTATTGTAAGTAAATTAGGAATTTCTAAAAATGAAGCAGTTGCCATTACAGTAGGAGGAACTATTTTAACAGATACAGCTGTGCTGATTATTTTGGCTGTAATAGTAGGAAATAGTGAAGGAAACATTTCTTCGGATTTTTGGATTCGATTGATTGTATCGCTGTCTATTTTTTCAACAATAATGTTTTTGATCATTCCCAGAATCGCAAAATGGTTTTTTCAAAAACTAGAAAGTGAAAAACATTCTCATTATATTTTTGTCTTATCAATTGTATTTTTAGCCGCATTTTTAGCTGAAGTTGCTGGAGTTGAACCTATTATTGGCGCATTTGTGGCAGGATTGGCATTGAACAAACTCATTCCTCATTCTTCTGCATTGATGAATCGCATTGAGTTTATTGGGAACTCTTTGTTTATTCCTTTTTTCTTGATTAGTGTTGGAATGTTGGTCGATATGAGCGTAATCATCAGTGGTCCAACAGCATTGATTGTTGCAGCAACGCTTTCCTTAGTTGCATTGTTTGGAAAATGGTTTGCAGCATTTTTTACACAGTTGGTTTTCAAGTATTCTGGTGCGCAAAGACAACTCATTTTTGGATTGAGTAGTGCTCATGCAGCAGCTACCTTAGCCGTTATTTTAGTGGGATATAAAGCAAATATTTTGGATGAAAATATTTTAAATGGTACCATTATTTTGATTTTAGTGACTTGTATTGTAGCCACATTTGCCACAGAAAAAGCAGCCAAAAAAGTGATTATAGAATCCGAAGATGACAATTCAGGATTATTACCTGCCAATTATTACAACAATGAACATATTTTATTACCAATTGCCAATGTAGAAAGCATTGAAAAACTTTTGGAGTTTTCGATATTTATTAAAAACAAAAAATCACCAAATCCAGTCTCAATTCTATCAGTTGTGACCAATAATGATGAAGCAGAAGTCAATATTTTAAAAGCAAGAAGCAAGCTCGAAGAATTTGTGAAACAAGGTTCAGCTTCCGAAACGAAAGTATCCGTAATTACTACGATTGATTACAATCCTGCAAGTGGGATTGCGAGAATTTCAAGAGAAATTATGGCAAACATTATTGTTTTAGGATGGCCTAAAAGCGCTGGATTTATTGATAAAATAATAGGAGAAAAGGTGGATACTATTTTGAATAATACCGATAAAACTACCTTTATTTGTCACCTAGAGAAGCCATTGGTTTTGCACAAAAGAATCATCATTGCAGCTCCACCTTTAACTGAATTTGAAAATGGATTTGAACACTGGCTTACAAAAATCACAAAATTAGCCCAAGAATTGAGTATTCCAATCATCATGTATTGTGCTGATGATACTAAAAAATCAATTCAAAAAGTTTTTAAAAAGTCCAAATTATTTGCTGAAATTACCTTCATTTCGTTTGATGATTGGGATGATTTTTTGATACTTTCTCGAAATATCAAAGAGAATGATTTTTTTGTATTGGTTTCTGCTCGAAAAGGCGCAACTTCTTACATGCCTGTTTTGGATAACCTTCCCACAAAACTCGATAAGCATTTTTCAGAAAATAGTGTCTTGCTAATTTATCCGCAACAATATCATCATAATTTTGGAAGCGAGCAATATGAAGATATCAATACTTCTTCCATCAACTTTGGGATAGAAAAAATTCAAAGAATAAAGAAAAACATCGGTATTATCTTCAAGAGAGATGAAAAGGAAACAGTTGATTAAATAGCAAATTATAAAAATTGATATTTCGTTAATCGTAATTCTCCAAATTTATGAAGGAGATTTTGTTCAAATGCCCATTTCAAATCCCTACTTGCTGTTGGTGCAGATATATTTTTAAAATGCTGCATATACTCTTTTCTGCTAAACGTATTTTTACCTATTTTCTCTTTAAATAGTTCCACTCTATTCTCTGTAAAAAGTGTTACTGATTGGGATTGTAAAAGTCCATCTAATGAAGCTGAAATAATTTCCAACATATACTCAATAAATGGGGTTGAATTTCCTTTTTTATCGGATTCGGATAACTTGCTGTAATACTCGCTTTGCTTCTGTTTGATAAGTGATTCAACGGGTAAAAACTCAAAAACAGGATATTGTTGCATAAGAATTAAAGTTTGCCACAATCTGCCCATTCTTCCGTTTCCATCTAAAAATGGATGGATAAATTCAAATTCATAATGAAAAACACAACTTTTGATTAAGAGTAAATCGTTATCTTTTTTAAGATATTCAAAAAGGTCTTTCATCAATCCGTTTACCATTGTACCATTTGGTGCAATATGTTCTATTTTTGAACCTTTTACAATACCTACATTGGTAGTTCTTAATTTTCCAGCCCCGATATTTTCGGAATCAATCAAGCCATTCATTAGAATAGTGTGTGCTTTTTTTAAATCTTTTAGTTGGAAAGGATTAAAAGTATTGAGCTGTTCGTATACTTTTATAGCATTTTGAACTTCTAGAATATCTTTTTGAGGTGCTATGACTCTTTTATTTTCTAATAAAGCTGTGATTTGTTCTTCGGTCAACGTATTTCCCTCGATTTCTAAAGAGGATTGAATAGTTTTAATTCGGTTCTTTTTTCGTAATTCGGTAGCAGGTTTGTATAAATGGCTAGCATTAATTTCTCCTATCTTTTCTGAAATAGAGGCAACTAATTCTAAAATTTTATTGGTAATAGTATAAGGTGGTTTCACTTATGATAGTATCATTTGATAGTATCACAAAGATATGAAAATATAATTTTAAACAACTTACAAACGGTTACCTTACTTTCCAATACAAAAGTTTGAAAAAATATGTCCTAAAATGTCTTTATCCACATCATATTCTCCAGTAATTGTTCCTAAATGACGCAAACATTCGCGGATATCTATAGAAAATAAATCCGTTGAAATCTCTCTATCAATGCCAATTTGAACAGAAATAATGGCTTGCAACGCATTGTTCAAGGCTTCAAAATGGCGAGAATTCGTAACAATGGTTTCGTTATTGCTCAAGGCACCCAAATTCACTAAAGAGGTCAATTCTTTTTTCAAAGCATCAATTCCTGTTTTATTTTTGGCAGAGAGTAAAATTACATTTTCAATTTCTGAAACTAATGAATTGGCTTCTTCTTTAGAAATCAAATCTGATTTATTAGCAATAACCAATAAATGTTTATTTGGAAAACGAGTTTTAATAATTTCAATTTCTTCTTTTCTTTTTTCTTTCCGCTCTATTCTTGAGTCAATGATATAAATGATCAACTGCGCATTTTCGGCTTTTTCGTAGGCTTTTTTGATACCGATTGTTTCTACCAGATCTGTAGTTTCGCGAATTCCAGCAGTATCAATAAATCGAAAAGCAACGCCTTCAATGATGATTTCGTCTTCAATGGTATCTCTAGTAGTACCAGCAATTTCGGATACAATGGCTCTTTCCTCGTTTAAAAGTGTATTCAATAGCGTTGATTTCCCTACATTAGGTTCACCAATAATAGCCACTGGAATTCCATTTTTTAGGGCATTCCCAACAGAAAAAGAATCAATCAAACGCTTTAAAACAACTGTTATTTTAGAAACCAATTCTCTGAATTTAGTACGGTCAGCAAACTCCACATCTTCTCCAGAAAAATCGAGCTCTAATTCTATCAAAGCTGCAAAATCGAGCAATTTTGCACGTAAATCTTTCAATTCATTGGTAATGCCACCTCGCATTTGTTGCATTGCCATTTGATGACTTGCAGCAGAATTGGAAGCGATGACATCTGCTACAGCTTCAGCTTGCGATAAATCCATTTTTCCATTTAAAAATGCGCGTAAGGTAAATTCTCCAGCATCAGCCAATCTGCAACCATTTTTTAGAAATAATTGAATAATTTCTTGTTGAATAAAAGTAGATCCATGACAAGAAATTTCTACTACATTTTCACCTGTATATGAATTAGGATTTTTAAAAATTGACACTAAAACTTCATCAATAATATGTTCTTTATCAACAATAAAGCCCAAGTGAATGCTATGCGTTTTTTGATTTTTTAGTGATTTATTTTTTCGAACTGAAGTGAAAAACTGGTCTACAATGTCAATTGCTCTTTCTCCTGAAAGTCGAATTACAGCAATAGCACCAATTCCTGATGGTGTTGCCAACGCAATGATAGTGTCATTTTGAATCATATTGCAAAAATACACAAAGATTATTCAGAATTTCCATGAGTAATTTTTGTTTTTCTGATGATTCATAAGATTTTAAAAATATTTTTATTCATATTTGTAAAACATTTACATTAAAAAATAAATATGACAGAGGATAGACAACTTTTGATGCTTACTCATTTAAGCCAATTATTGGATTTTGTATCTGGAATTGGGGGATTTGTAGTCCCACTCATTTTATGGATTCTAAAAAAAGAGGAGGTTTTAGGAATGGATTTTCACGGAAAAGCGATTTTAAATTTCCGTATTTCAATGTTTTTGTATGTTTTAATTTGTATTCCTTTTGTTATTTTCTTTGGACTCGGATTTATCGGACTGATTGTTTTAGGGATTTTTTATTTGATTTTTCCTATAATCAATGCTGTAAAAGCGAGTAATGGCGAAATGATTCATTACCCTTTTTCTATTCAATTTATAAAATAGTTTTTTAAACACTATACATTTTTAATGACATCCTCATACTCATAAAAAAAAGCTTCTAGTTTTGACATCTTTTCGACAAAGAATTCATAACAAGCTCTCCAAGTATTTTTGTTGTGAATGTTGAATTTTTCCTCAAATGGGACATAAATCCGATGTATGATTTTTCTATTTTCCAATTCATAGGCATCATTATAAATTACTTCAGGAAGTTCAGCTTCTAACAAAGATTTTAAGGAAAGTAATTGATCATAATACAACAAATTCATCAATTCATCAGTATGTTCAATGTCCAAACAAATCATTGCTTCTTTTTTATCAGCTACAAATTTGAGTGCAACTCCTTTGATTTTTGTATTGTATAATAACCATTTTCTTGGAAAAGATTTCCCGAAACTTGTCCAAAATTCCTTTCGTAAAAGTGCTGCTTCTTCCTTTGAAAACATCGATTTTTTTAGGCTATAAAGATCAATATCGAAATTAAAAGGGCTAAAATGTAGTAGAAATATTTGGCAATTTTTAAGATTTCTTTTCTATTATCAGAGAAAAAACTAGTTGAAACGATGTCGCTTTCATCACTGATTTTAGGATCAGTCAACATATTTACAAATTTTGATAACACAAATCTATTCCAAACGAAAGTGATCGCAAAGATTATTGATATGTTTATAATTGTTATCAAAGCAAATATTTATATGCAAATATACAAAATTACCCGTGAATTTTAGCAATTGTTCCTCTAACTTTCATCATTTCAGCTTCATAATTCAATAAAGCATGCCATTTTTTATCTACAATTTCACGGTCTTGATATTCACGTGCAAATTGTAAAAAAGTAGTGTAATGATTTGCCTCAGAAATCATTAAGTTTTTATAAAACTTTTTCAATTCTTCATCTTCCATGTTTTCGGAAAATACTTTAAAGCGTTCGCAACTTCGAGCTTCAATCAATGCAGCAACTAATAAACGTTGAATCAAAGCATCTGTTCTATCTTTGGTTTTTGGAAAAAATTTTTGCAGTTGCACAGCATAATCATTTTTTTGTTCTCTGCCCAAAACCATGCCTCTTTTCACCATTAATAAATGCACCATTTTAAAATGTTGCATTTCTTCAATCGCAATATTGCTCATCTCCTTGACAAGTTCCGTTTCTTCGGAATAATTAATGATGATAGAAACCGCGTTTGATGCTGCTTTTTGTTCTAAAAAAGCATGATCAGTAAGTATTTGTTCTAAATTATCTTTGGCAATTTCTGCCCATGAAGTGGTAGTTTCGAATTGTAAACCTAACATGTTTTTGTATTTTTTGCACTATTCATTGCAAATTTAAGTTGATTCTTAAAATTCTAACTGATTTTACTTGAATTTTTTAAAAAATGTGATGTTTTAATTTTTATCAGTCACAAACATTCTTATTTTTACGATTAAATAGTATCTTAACTATATGTTAGAATTAGCTGGAATTATTATCTTAGGAATATTGGCGCAATGGGTTGCTTGGAAATTTAAAATCCCTGCAATTCTTCCATTAATTTTAATTGGATTATTTGTTGGACCTATTGCTGCAACTTATATTACTGAAGATGGTTCAAAATGGATTGAACCCATTTGGAATGGTGAAAAAGGACTTTTTCCAGGAGATTATTTATACAATTTTGTGTCATTGGCCATTAGTATTATTTTATTTGAAGGAGGCTTGACATTGAAAAGAGATGAGATTAAAAACGTAGGACCAGTCATTACCAAATTAATCACTTTAGGTGCAGCTATTACTTTTTTTGGAGCAGGTATTGTTGCTCATAAAATTTTTAATTTAAGTTGGGAACTTTCTTTTTTATTTTCGGGACTAATCATTGTTACTGGACCTACAGTAATCACACCCATTTTAAGAAACATTCCTTTAAAAAAAGACATCTCAACTGTTTTAAAATGGGAGGGAATTTTAATAGATCCTATTGGAGCTTTAGTAGCGGTTTTAGTTTTTGAATTCATCACAGTTGGTGGTGAAAGTGGATTTACTAAAACAGCATTTATTGAGTTTGGAAAAATTTTGTTATTTGGAACTACTTTTGGATTTACGTTTGCGCATGCATTGGCTTATGTAATCAATAAAAAAATGATTCCTCATTATTTATTAAATGTTGCCTCACTTTCAACAGTACTTTTAGTGTTTGTAGAATCAGAACTTTTTGCTCACGAATCTGGATTATTGGCAGTAGTTGTAATGGGAATGGTTTTAGGAAATGGCAAATTGAAAAACATCAAAGAATTGTTGTACTTTAAAGAATCTTTGAGTGTTTTATTAATCTCAATTTTATTCATTTTACTAGCAGCAAACATGAATATTGAAGAGTTAATGCTTTTATATTCATGGAAAACATTGGCTTTATTTGCGATTGTTGTTTTTGTAATTCGTCCTCTTGCTGTTTTTGCAAGTACCATCAATTCCAAGCTAAAATTCAATGAAAAAATCTTTATAAGTTGGGTAGGACCAAGAGGAATTGTGGCTGCAGGAATTGCTTCTTTATTCGGAAGTAAGTTATTGAAACAAGGTGTTGAAGGTGCAGAATACATCACTCCATTGGTTTTTATGATTGTTCTTGGAACCGTACTTTTAAATGCTACTACAGCTCGATTTTTTGCCAGAATTGTTGGCGTTTTTCTAAAAAAATCAAATGGAATTTTAATAGTTGGTGCTTCAAATCCAGCAAGATTGATAGCAAGTTATTTGCGCGATAAAGGCAAGCGAATTGTAATTATTGATTCCAACAAACATTTTATTGAGCAAGCTTTGCAAGACAATTTAGAGGCGTTGAATGTTAATATTTATGATGATGAATTGACTGACAATATCGAGTTGAATGATGTGGGTTATTTAATTGCATTAACCGCAAATGATACTGTAAACAAACAAGCTTTAGAAAATTTTTCTGAAGTTTTTGGTGAACATGGTTCTTTTAAAATTGCTTCATCTACTGAAATTAAAGAAGCTACAGTCGAAGAAAAATTACACTTTTTCACACCAAAAGATGATTATATTAATTTAAGTGAAGCTTACAGAGAAAACCCTGTAATTCATCAAGTAAAAATTAAAGATGAAAAACAGTATAAGGAGGTTTTAAATTTACTCTACCAAGAAGAAAAATCAATTCCACTTTTTATTGAAAAAGGGTCAGGATTGTATTTAATTACTGAATACGAGAGAGATAAATTACCTAAAAAAGAGTTAATTATATCTTATTTAGGTAAGAAAATTGTGTAAGAGTTTCAAATCTAACTTAATTATTTGACAATCTTTTTTAATGTAAGGGAATAATATTAAGGTTTTAAAAACTTTCGATTGCTTTTCATTAGTATTAAGTATTTTTGTCTTTTTAATCAGAAGTGTAACTTTTATCAAATAAAATAAATATTTGTAAAAAGTTCATGAATTATCAACTCAATTTATAATCAATGCGTAATTATTCACCTCTTAAAAAACAACTCATAAAATTTATACTTATTGGAATTTTAGCGGTTGTTGTAGATTTAATTTGCTATTATTTTTTACTGCGTTTATTGCATGAGAAAGCATTTTCAGAGATAAGTAATGAAGCTTTTGCAAAAACAATCTCTTTTTTATGTGGTTTAAATGTTACTTATATTTTCAACAAATCTTGGACATGGAAGCATAATAATAAATCATCTAAAAGATTTGGAAAATTCATAATTCTTTATAGTTTTTCTTTACTTATAAATGTATTTATGAATTCTTTTTTTCTTAGGATTTTACAAAAAAATATAGCATTTACAGCAATTCCTTACAAATATTTCGTAGCATTTGTAGGTGCAACTTTATTGAGTGCATCATTTAATTTTATTGGTCAAAAAGTGTGGGTTTTTAAATAAAAAATATTACAAATCCAATTCAAATGTTTGGCGTAATTTCTCAATCAATGGATTTTTTTCTTTCATTTTATTAAACTTTTCTTGAGGAGTATAGGCAAACTTTTTAGATACAGTTTCGTCTAAAATTACGGAGATGTCAATTCCATAATTATTCAGTTTTTCTCTCAAAAAATGCAGTAAGTTGGGTCTTGCTCTTAAAAACTGATCTTCCATTAACGAATTGGAAACAGTGCATGATATTTGAAAATTTTCGCCTAAAATTGGTTTTCCAATACTCAAAATAGCAGCCATGCTTTGTTCCCCTTTTTTTTCTAATAAAGAAGTATATTCGTTCCAATACAATTCCAATTGTTTAACGGTAAAAACGGTTTTAGGATAGTCATCATAATTTTCTTCTACCACCGATTTTTCTATCTCTTTGGGTTTGAAAACACTTTTCAAAGACAAGGAAGATTCTCTTTTTTGAAGCTTTTCTATGATGGATTTTTGGGGTTCAGCAACGATTTTTTTGCTTTGTTCTGGAACCGATTTTACAGTTTCAACAGCAATTTTCAGAGTTTCTTTGACAACTTCTTTTTTAGCAGGCATCAAAGCTTGAAAAAAGGTTGCCGGAATTATGAAGTTAGCTGGTTTTTTTTTTTTCTCCATCAAAAGTGATAGAGGCAATTTGCATTAAAGTCAATTCCACCAGCAATCGCTGAATTTTACTGATTTTATAATTCAAGTCGCAAGAATTTGCTTTTTCGATGGCATCCATCAAAAATGAAACGCTTGCTTTGGTTGCTTGTACTAAATATTTTTGTTTGGCAATGTCACCAACTTCTAGCAAATCAAGTGTTATTTTATCTTTTGCTACCAATAAATCTCGAAAATGACTTGCCAAACCATTGATAAAATGATGTCCTTCAAAACCTTTGGATAAAATGATATTGAAAGCATTCAACACCTCAGGAATGTTATTTGTTAACAGCAAATCCGTCATCGAAAAATACGTGTCATAATCCAAGACATTCAAGTTTTCAGCAACAGCTTCTCTTGTCAAATTTTTTCCAGAAAAACTGATAACTCTGTCAAAAATGGACAATGCATCACGCATGGCACCATCTGCTTTTTGAGCAATGATGTGCAAAGCATCATCATCTGCTGTGATTCCTTCGTTTTTGCAAATGGTTTTCAGATAGTTTTTTGCATCTAAGACACCAATTCTTTTGAAATCAAAAATCTGACAACGAGATAAAATCGTTGGAATAATTTTGTGTTTTTCGGTGGTTGCTAAAATGAAAATAGCATGTGCTGGGGGTTCTTCCAAGGTTTTTAGAAACGCATTGAAAGCAGCTTGAGATAACATGTGCACCTCATCAATGATATATACTTTATATTTTCCTGTTTGTGGTGGAATGCGCACTTGGTCAGTAAGACTTCTAATGTCATCTACTGAATTATTAGAAGCAGCATCCAATTCGAAAATATTGAAAGCAAAATCCTCGTCTTCAGCAATATTTGAGCCTTGAAGATTGATTTTTTTTGCTAAAATCCTTGCACAAGAAGTTTTTCCAACACCTCTCGGACCTGTAAAAAGCAAAGCTTGTGCTAAGTGATTATTTTTAATCGCATTTTCTAAAGTATTCGTAATTGCTTGTTGCCCAATAACATCCTCAAAATTTTGAGGGCGATATTTGCGCGCAGAAACGATAAAATGCTCCATATTTTTTTATTGGTCAACAAAAATACATATCTAGGGCGTGTTTTACAAGATGGATTCTTAATAAATTGTGAAAGTTGTAAACAAAATGTAAATTGTTGTATTTTTAGACGACGAATGACAATGAAGTAATGAGTCAATAAAATATTGAAATAATAAAAATTAAATAATTTATATATGAAATACACTAACATTCTTTTTTCAACAATCCTATTCACTTTTATTTCGTGTATTGGAGCTGAAAAAAATCAACCAACAACAGCAAAAAAAAGTTACACACCTTCTCAAGAAACCAAAGTGGCTTATTTTGCAAGTGGCTGTTTTTGGTGTGTGGAAGCTATTTTTGAAAGTGTAAAAGGAGTAGAGGAGGCAGTTTCTGGATATGCAGGAGGACATACAAAAAATCCAACCTATGAATCAACTGGAAAAGGAGATACAGGACATGCTGAAACTGTGGCTGTGTATTACAATCCGAAAATAGTGTCATTTGAAACATTGGTGAAAGTGTATTATGGTTCGCACAATCCAACTACCGTAAATGGCCAACATCCTGATTATGGAAGTCAATATCGTTCTATTATTTTTTACAGCAATGAACAAGAAAAAACCATCATAAATAAAATAATAGCAAAGCTCAATAAAGAAGAATACAATGGAAAAGTTGCGACTGAAGTGCAAAAATTCAAGAAATTTTACAAAGCTGAAGATTACCATCAGGATTTTGAAACAAACAATCCAAATCAGCCCTATGTAAAAGCAGTTTCTATCCCAAGATTGAATCGATTTAAAAAGATGTTTCCTGAATTGTTAAAGGAAAATGAGAAACAGTAATAAAAAAACCTCACAAATTGTGAGGTTTTTTTATGTTTTGAAAGAAGTAATTATTCTTTTACTTCTGGTTCTTTCAAACCTAATTTGTCCATTACTAATTTTGTAATATCAAATTTCTCATCAATATAAGCAAACTGATTTCCTTGAATGGTTAAGATTTGTGTGTATTTGTTTTCTTTGGCAACCAAATCAATAACATCATTCAGTTTTTTATACAAAGGACGCATCAACTCATTTTGTTTCAATTGCATCAATTTCGAACCATTTTCTTGATATTTTTGAATATCTTGTTCCATGACTTTGATTTCAGAAATCAATGTTTTTTTCATCAATTCCCCATATTCTTTTTCATTTTTATTATAATAATCCACTTTTGTTTGATATTCTTTCATTTTTATGGTAAATGAAGAATCCAATTTTTGACCATATTCTTGGGCCATTTTTACTACAATTTTTGTTTCTGGCATTAAATTGATGATGTAATCATTATCAATTGTACCTAATTTGGTTTGCCCAAAAGCAATAGTGCTAAATAACAGCGCACTTAAAAAAACTATTTTTGATTTCATGATTGAATTTATTTTGGCAAAGATATAAAAGTGAGTGAACTACAAAAGCGTTCTTCGTTAAAAAGTAGCCAATCTTTCTAAAATGGCATTGATAATTTCTTGGGAAGGCGTTTTATAATCAAACCAATGAATGGTTTCCTCTTTTCGAAACCAAGTCAATTGTCTTTTGGCAAATCTGCGCGTATTTTTTTTGATTTCAGAAATGGCAAACTCTAATGAACTATTTCCATCAAAAAAGTCAAACAATTCACGATAACCAACTGTTTGCAAAGCATTTAGATTTTTATGTGGATACAATTGTTTGGCTTCCTCAAGCAATCCTTTTTCCATCATGATGTCAACTCGTTGATTGATTCTGTCATAAATTTCAGCTCTTTCTGCGGTTAATCCAATTTGAATGATATTGAAATTTCTGGCATTTTTTTCTTTGTTTTTGAAAGATGAATAGGGTTTTTGTGTTCCAATGCAAATTTCTAAAGCTCTCATAATCCTGTGAGGATTGTCAATAGCAATGGTTTCAAAGCTCTCTAAATCTAACATTTTGAGTTGTGATTGCAGATATTCAATGCCTTTTTCTTGCAAATCTTTTTGAAGTTGTTCTCTGATAGAGGAATCAATTTCTGGAAAATCATCCAATCCATTCAGCACTGCATTTACATACAATCCACTTCCTCCAACCATAATTTGAATGGAATTTTGTGCAAATAATTCGTCTAATTGTTGTAGTGCTTCACGTTCAAAATGTCCCACATTGTATTCTTCAAAAATCGATTTATTTTGGATAAAATAATGCGTTGCAGCAGTTAATTCTTCAGTTTCAGGAACAGCTGTCCCAATACTCATTTCTTTGAAAAACTGACGAGAATCACAGGAAATAATACTCGCATTGAAATGACTTGCTAGCTGAATACTCAACGCCGTTTTTCCAATCGCTGTTGGACCTACAATAGTGATAAGCGTATTTGTTTTTTTAGAATTCATGAATGTAAGTTACTGCCACATTGATAACAATGTTTTGCTTTTTCTTTGTGATGTTCTGCTGCACAATTTGGGCAAACTTCCGTGTTTTCTTCTAAAATTTGATTCTTTTTTGTCATTTCCGAACTTACAATTCCAGTAGGAATTGCAATAATGGCATATCCTATAATCATGATGATGCTTGCAATAAATTGACCAAAAGGAGTTTGCGGAGTAATATCGCCAAAACCAACTGTGGTTAGTGTAACAATCGCCCAATAAATACTTTTAGGAATATTGGTAAAACCATTTTCAGCACCTTCAATAATGTACATAATGGTTCCTAAAATTATACAAAGTATGATCACAAAATATAAAAACACCGCAATTTTAGTTTTACTGGCTTTCATTGCTAAAATCAAATTGTTGGAAGCGCCAATATAACGTGTAAGTTTTAAAATTCTAAAAACGCGCAACAATCGCAAAGCTCTTAATGCAATTAAATTGTGCGAACCTACTATAATGAAAGATAAATATTTGGGAATAGTAGAAAGTAAATCTATGATTCCGTAAAAACTAAATATATAGGAAAGAGGTTTTTTTACAGATACAATTCTAAGAATATATTCAATTGAAAAAAGAATGGTAATGATCCATTCTGAGATATTTAAAAGGGCATAGTATTTTTCGTTTATAGATTGTACACTTTCCAGGATCACTAAAAAAACACTTAAAAGAATAAAAATCAATAAAATGACATCAAAAAGTTTTCCTTCTTTGGTGTCTGCTTCATAAATTATTTCATGAAGACGTGATCTCCAGTCTTTTTTTGGTTTCGTTTTTTTCAAAATGCTTTCAAATTGGTATTGCAATACTACAAATATTTTATGAAACTGAATTTTTTTCTATCGATTTTCTCCCTATTTACAAGGGTTTTAAAAAAAAGTTTAAAAAAAATCAACTTTTTTAAAACCGCAACTTGAATTCTCTCGTAAGTATGTGTGAGAGACAAATTAAAACAAACATTAAAAACTCACACAATGAAAAAAACAAAAATTTTAGCAGTAACCATTTTCTCAGCGATTATTGGTTTAGTAGCAATTGCAGCAGATCATATTGATGCTCCTGCAACACAAGGAACAAGTGCAGACATCACAGATTTCTATGCTTTTCAGGGAGAAGATACCAATAATTTGGTATTCGTAGCCAACGTACAAGGATTGTTAAGTCCGACAGCAACAGCAAGTGCTTCTTTTGATGAGAATGTATTAGTGGAATTCAACATTGATACAAATAATGACAACATCGAAGATTTGGTCATTCAGGCAATTCCAAGAGATGGTAAAATGTATTTCTTTGGCCCGTCTGCACCTGCATCACCAGGATTGAACAGTTTTGTAAATGTATCTGCAACAAAATCAGAAGTGGCAATCACTCCTTATGGGTCAAATGCGATTGTGGCAACTCAAAACAACATGAAGTTTTTTGCTGGGCCAAGAGACGATCCTTTCTTTATGGATTTTGCACAATATGGTGCTATTTTAGGAGGAAATGCTTCAGGTTTTAACAATCCAGGGGCAGATACTTTTGCAGGTTCAAACGTATTATCCATCGTAGTTGAAGTCCCAAAGAGTAGCATTGGAGGTTCAGGTACCATCAATACTTGGGTAGAAGCAAAAACAAAAAGATAATTAACATCAAACTTTAAAAAACAATATCATGAAATTACCAGTTTTAAAATATATAGCAATCGCAACTTTTTCACTTTTTGTAATTAGTTGCAATGATAATGACGATAATATGTCTGAAATGGACAACCAATTTGCAGGAGTATATGAGCAAAAAGATCAAATGGGAAGACCAGCAGTCAATACGGTTTTTGTGTCATCAGCAAGTAAAAATGCTTTCAACACAACTGTGCCTTCTCAACAAGGAGCTGCATTCCAATCCATGTTTCAAACAAATTTGATGGGATTAAGTCCAGCGTTCGCAAATGCAGGTGACAAAAATGCCTTGGGATTGGATGCAGCATCTTTCACAGGATTGCTAGCAACAGACGTATTGAATGTTTCCTTAGATGGAAAAACCACTTTTTTTGATGGCACAAATGTATTAACAGGAAGAGCTTTGGCTGATGATGTGATTACAGTTGAATTGTTATTGATTTTTGGTGGAGAAGATTTTTCTGAAAATCCAACTTTATCTAATGACAATGTAGATGCCAATGACAAACCATTTTTGACATCATTTCCTTACTTGGCAAGTCCTTGGTAGGATAACACAAACCCCCTAAAAAGTAAAAAACCCCTTATAAACTGGCGTATGAACCCCTAAAACATACGCCAGTTATTTTAAAAAACAAACAACCCAAAACCAACCCAACTCATGAAAACAACCTCATTCATCTTAGGACTCTTATTGATAGTCGTTAGCTGTTCAAAAAACACGCAACAGCAAATCACAGACCCAAAAGAATATGCAGCATATTTAAACGTTACTGAAAATATTTCGTTAGAAAATGCTCAAAAAGAATTGGAATTCTGGACAACAAAATTAGAAGCAACTCCCAATCAATATCCGTATTTGCAAAAAATAGCTTCAGCAAATACACACTTGTTTTCCATCACAGGAAATATCAACTATCTTAAAGAAGCAGAAACTAAATTGTTGCAAGCAAATGAAAAAACGAATTATGATAATGCAGGATATTTGCGCAGTTTGGCAAGAAATTACGTTTCACAACACCGATTTAAAGAAGCTTTAGAGTTACTGTTAAAAGCTGAAAAGAATGGCGAAAATCTTCAATTGACAGAATTTCAATTGATTGATGTGTACTTAGAATTGGGAAATACTTCAAAAGCAGAGGCATATTTATCCAAAGTAAAAGATTTTAACAGCTTTGAATATTTGATCCGAATTTCAAAATTTAGCGATGCCATTGGAAATTTAGACAGTGCCATCAACTATTTAGAAAAGGCGTTGCAAAGAATTGAAAATTCAAACAAACCTGAATTGTTAGAATGGGCACACACCAATTTGGGTGATTATTATGGTCATGCTGGGAGATTGCAAGAAGCCTATCAATCGTATTTAAAAGCCTTGAACATCAATCCAAATAATAGTTATGCTAAAAAAGGAATTGCTTGGATTGTATTTTCACACGAAAAAAATCCTGCTAAATCTTTAGCCATTTTAGCAGCTATCGAACAAGAAACCATGGCACCTGATTTGCATTTACTGAAAGCAGAAATAGCAGAATATTCAGGGAATTTTGCAGAAAAAGAACAACATATCAAACAGTATTTTACAGCAGTAAACAATGAAAAATACGGTGCCATGTATGCAAAATACAACGTTCTTTTATTGGCTGAAAATACATCTACTATAAAAGAAGCTATAGAAATTGCAAAAAGAGAAGTAAAAGAGCGTCCCACAGCACAATCGTTTGATTTGCTGGCTTGGTCTTACTTTAAAAATGGCGATGTTAAAAAAGCGTTAACTATTATAGAAAAACAGGTAATTCCCCATACTTTTGAACCCGAATTATTATTTCATGCAGTGCAGATTTTAAAAGCAAACAATCGAAATCAAGAAGCAAGTTTATTAATTGCCGATTTGAAAGAAAGTAGCTTTGAATTAGGACCTAATACTGCCAAAATAATCTCCAAACTATAAGAAATCAATATGAAAAAAAGTATTTTTTTAATTGCCTTATTTGTCAGTACATTTTCGGCAATTGCACAACAACTCAAAGGACGTGTTTTGGATGTCATGAATCAACCTATAGAAAACGCCTATGTTTTCAACACAAACACCAATTCACATACACATACAGACAGTAATGGAAATTTTATCTTAGAAAAAACAGTGGTTGGAAATCAACTGGAAATTGGGATATTAGGATTTAAAAAAGCCACTATCATCATCACTGAAAATCAATTGCAGGAAGGCATTCAAATTACCTTAGAAACCAATGTTTTTCAGTTAGATGAACTTATTATTGGCAAAGAAAAAGATGCTTTGAAAACCATTGCTCGTATTGATTTGGAATTAAATCCTGTTAACAATTCTCAAGAAATTCTGCGAAAAGTACCAGGATTATTCATAGGTCAACATGCAGGAGGAGGAAAAGCAGAACAGATTTTTTTGCGCGGTTTTGACATTGATCATGGAACAGATATTACGTTATCAGTAGATGGCATGCCTATCAACATGGTTTCGCATGCACATGGTCAAGGGTATAGCGATTTGCATTTTATCATCCCTGAAACGATTCAGAAAATAGATTTTGGCAAAGGACCTTATTATGCCAATCAAGGAGATTTTAACACTGCTGGTTATGTGAGTTTTGATACTAAAAATAGCCTTCCAACAAATACTGTTTCAGTAGGTTATGGAGATTTCAATTCATTCAGAACTCTAGGAATGTTCAATTTATTAGAACACAACAGCAAAGATGATGCGTATGTGGCAGTGGAATATATAGAAACGGATGGCCCTTTTGAATCCCCTCAAAACTTTAATAGATTGAATTTGTTTGCCAAATACAATACCTATTTAAATGGTTCAGACAAGTTGACTTTTACAACGTCGCATTTTACAAGCAGATGGGATGCATCAGGACAAATTCCGCAAAGAGCTGTTGATAATGGAATGATTACAAGATTTGGAGCGATTGATGACACAGAAGGAGGAAAGACTTCTCGTTCAAATATCAATGTGCAATTGCAAAAAACATTGGCAGACAATTCGTTCATGAAAGCAAATGCATTTTATAGCAATTACAATTTTGAATTGTTTTCCAATTTTACTTTTTTCCTAGAAAATCCGGTAGATGGTGATCAAATAAAACAGTTTGAAGAGCGTGATATTTTTGGGATGAATGTGCAGTTTACGGATATAATTGACAATGGAAAAACAGAAACGACCATCAATAAAGGCATTGGTTTTCGATTTGATAACAGCTTAGGAAATCAATTAGCAAGTACTAAAAATAGAACAGAAATTCTTCAAAACATTCAATTAGGTGATATCCAGCAAACCAATGCGTATGCTTTTTACAATGCCACTTTCGAGTTGGGAAAATGGAAAATTGCACCAGCAGTTCGTTTTGACTATTTCAAATTTTTATACAATGATGCGTTGAGTACCAATTATGAAACCTTGTCAAATACGAAGTCAATCGTAAATCCAAAATTGAACTTTTTTTACACACCTAATGACAATATGCAATGGTTTTTAAAATCAGGAATTGGGTTTCATTCCAATGATGCAAGAGTAGTTTTACAACAAAATGCAGACAAAATTTTGCCAAGAGCCTATGGTTTGGATTTCGGAAACATCTGGAAACCTTCTAAAAATCTAGTCATAAACACTGCAGCTTGGTATTTATTTTCCGAAGAAGAATTTGTGTATGTGGGCGATGCAGGAATTGTAGAACCATCTGGAAAATCAGAAAGATTTGGATTGGATGTAGGTTTGCGTTATCAATTGACTGATCATTTATTTTTCACTTCAGATGCTACTGTAACCAAAGCTAGAAGTTTGGAAGCAATTTCGGGAGAAGATTTTATTCCCTTAGCACCCAATTTTACCTTGGCAGGAGGATTGTCAATGACACAAAAAGGCAATTTTTCTGGAAGTTTCAATTATCGATATTTGGGTGATAGACCAGCCAATGAAGACAATAGCATTGTTGCAAAAGGATATTTTGTGAGTGACATCAACTTGAATTATCATTTAAAAAATACGACTATTGGGGTTTCAGTAGAAAATCTTTTCAATGTAGCTTGGAACGAAACACAGTTTGCTACGGAATCAAGATTGCAAAATGAGGTAAATTCCGTAGAAGAAATTCATTTTACACCAGGAACACCATTTTTTGCAAAACTTTCCATTGTTTGTCAATTTTAACATATAAAAAGTAATCATTGTTTGATTAGTTTTGGTTGGGTGAAACGTCTGTTACAATCTTGTAACAGGCGTTTCTGTTTTAAAATTTTTGAATTTTGAACCCTAAATCTTGAACTCCCACCACCACGAATTCACGGATGTTGAGTTTTTTTTGATGGATTTTCACGGATGAGAATCAATTTTCAATTGATATGAATGAAGAATAACATTGAATTTCTGAACCTTAAATTCACTTTACAATCCCGAAAACTTTGAATTTTGAATCCTAAATCTTGAACTCCCACCACCACGAATTC
Source organism: Polaribacter sp. BAL334 (assembly GCF_015767435.1). Taxonomy (GTDB): domain Bacteria; phylum Bacteroidota; class Bacteroidia; order Flavobacteriales; family Flavobacteriaceae; genus Polaribacter. The sequence goes on along the minus strand of NZ_JADWOV010000293.1, from coordinate 39,209 downwards.
ACGGATGTTGAGTTTTTTTGATGGAATTTTAGGATGAGAATCAATTTTAAATTGATTTGAATGAAGAATAGCATTGAATTTCTGAACCTTAAATTCACTTTACAATCCCGAAAACTTGAACCTTGAATCCAAAATCTTGAACTCCCACACAAAAGTTGCTAGCACCTCAGTGCCCAACTGCTATTCCCTCAGTGCCCAATTGCAATCGGGCACTGAGGCAACTACCTATAAATACTACAATTTCTCCAGAGAAGTTGTAGTATTAGTTCAAAGTAATTGTACTATATTTATAGACTAATTTTAGAACTATTGGGTACTTGCCACGGTATGCGCTAGCAGTTGCCTCAGTACGCAATGGCAGTTGCCTTGGAAGGGAGTAGCAAGAACTTCAGTATCGTATATTAAAAACAAACTTATGGCATTACAATACCAAATTATCAAGCTATTTCCTAAATTAAAACAAGATGGCAATAAGGAATTCCTGTATTGAAAATGGTGTAGGAAAGAATTGCTTTTTTACAATATTTTTCATGTATTTGCAGTACTGATGTACATGATATTTGATTTATTTGTATTTTGGGGGCTGAATTAGCGACTGTTGTTTTTATAAAAAGTTACATAAATTTGCGTATATAAACTAGTTGGCAACTATTAAAGAAAAACTATGTACACACAAAAAAACATTAACGAATTAATTGAACTTTCGAAAAATCAAAAAAGTCTGACTTTTGAATCTCAACTTAAATTACAAGTTGAATTTAAGAAAAGAAATCTTCAAACAAATATTTCAGAATTGGAGAATTCAATAAATAAAAAACTATTAGAAATTAAAAATCTAGAATATTTGAAAAATCTAGGATTAGAATTTGTAAATATTGGAAATTATATAAGAATACAAAGAACTACAAAAGCCATACTTATTGACTTCATTGCAATTATTTTAGGAATACTGTTTTGCATAATTGGATTTTATGGAATAGTTGGAATAATTAGTTATTTCTTAAGCGATAATGAATTTGATATTTTATCTCTTATAATTCAAGTTGGATTAATATCAATTGGAATATTAGGAATTAAATTCTTAAACGGAATAAAAAGATTAATTGATTACGCTGGTTTTGAATTGTTGAATGAAAATGGAATCATAACTTTGAAAAAAAGGTTTGACACAAAACTTATAAAAATCCAAAAGAATGAATCTTTACTCGAATTAAAAGAACAATCTGAATTAATTACTTTGAAATTAGAAAATATAGAAATTATAAGTGCAAATGTTAACAATATAGTTCAACGAATGACAATAGAGGAATTAACTAAAAGATTAAAAACAGTTGCCAACACCGTACAAAATTAATTGCTTGCTTTTTGCTTACTTACGAAAATCCTCGCGGATTTTCTTTGTCAGTTTTTATTTATTAAATTTAGTGCTTAAACAACGCAACTAACTTTGTACAAACACGTAATATACAAAATCCTAAAATTATGAAATTAAAACATTTGACTTTTAGCTTACTAGTTTTTTTAGTAATCAATTCCTGCAGTGAAGATAAAGACTCACAGCCTGACCCAATTACAAAAGCAAACATTACTGGATCTGTCAATTTGTACGACGAAGGAATAACACAAGTTGACAATTCTAATATGAAAGTAAAGGTAGAAGGAGTAACACCTTCTATTTCAGCAATAACAGATGTTAATGGGAAATTCACTTTAATAGATGTACCTTTTGGAACCTATACTATTGTCTATGAGAAATTAGGGTTTGGAACATTTAAAAAAGTTAACATTGAACATCTAAACAGTGCAACAGCAATTCTAAACACACCGTCATTAGGAAAAATTTCTACTACGCAAATAACAAACCTTGAAGCAAACGTCAGTGGAAATAATATTATAATTTCAGTTACAACTAATCCTGCAGGAAATAATGGCAACCGCCGGTATATTCGGTATTTTCTTGACATGGATTCAAATGTTAGTAATGAATCCTACACCTATTATTCTTTGGGACTTATTTCACAAATAAATCCTTATCAAATAATTTTATCACAAAATGATTTAACCAAAGCTGGTTTTTCATCGGGACAGACTGTAAATGTGAAAGTTTATGGTGATTCATTTTGGAGCAACGAATATTATGATCCAAATTTAGGAAGGAATGTTTTCCCTAATTTGAATATGGCTTCAGTTAGTTCGGTGGCATTTGTTATACCCTAATAAAATGTCAGCATATAAAAACTTATATAAAAAACATTTGGCAGTCAGTGGGTTATCGAAGGTTTCATATACGTAAACCTTTAGCGTCTTTTAAGAAAACTATGAAAAAAGCATATTTCAATCTGATTTTTCTGATTTTAATTATAATTCTATTTTTATTATTTATATATAGCGGAATTGAAATTACTGAAAGTAAAACAGAAACTATGGAGTGGAAAGGTGGACGATTTATACTGACTGATTTGACTAAAGTAATCGGAATTTTATTAATTCTAACTCTGCCAATTTACGTTTTTTTAAAAAGAGGTATTATTCAACTGTTGCACAACCACTTCAAAAAACTATCCAAACGCTTAAAAATTAGAATTTCCTCCACCTAAAATAAGTTTCCACAAAAATTAAAATACATATCAAACAAAATTAATAATGATTGACTTTCAAAAAGAATACATTCTTGAAAATAATGCAGTGAGATTGACACCTTTGAAAATAGAAGACTATGAAAAGTTAGTTGATTTTGCCATCAACGAACCTGATTTATGGACGTACTCATTGATTCAGGCAAATTCTCCTGATAAGATGAAAGTATATATTGAAAAGGCAATAGAAAGTAGAAAAAACAGCAATTCATATCCTTTCTTAGTATTTGACAAGCGCAAAAATCAATATGCAGGCAGCACAAGATTTTATGATGTTCAAATAGAGAATGCAACCCTACAACTTGGATTTACTTGGTATGGAAAAGATTTTCAAGGCACAGGAATCAACAAAAATTGTAAATATTTGCTTTTAGAATTTGCTTTTGAAGTACTGAAAATGGAAAGGGTAGAGTTTAGAGCAGACAATGAAAATACAAGAAGTATCAATGCCATGAAAAGTATTGGCTGTATTGTTGAGGGCGTTTTGAGAAGCAATACCTATAAACCCAATGGAAAAAGACGCGACAGTATTGTTTTGAGTATTCTTTCAGATGAATGGCACAAAACTGTGAAACAAACGCTCAAAGAAAAAATCAGCAATAAGCAGTAAATGAATTGCTATTTTCAACACAAATAATCCTCTTTGTAAATAAATAAAATATGATGACATCAATTATTCCAAAACTTCCTATGCGCAATAAGGCTGTAACCAGAGATTTTTATATAAATCAATTGGGTTTTGTTGATATCGGAAGTACTGATTATGAAGGCTACTTGTTAGTCAAAAAAAATACTATTGAAATACATTTTTTTGAGTTCAAAACACTAGACCCTAAAGAAAATTATGGACAAGTTTATATTCGGACTAAGGGAATTGAGGCGCTTTATCAATCAATGATGCACAATCAAATCCAGATACATCCAGCAGGGCATTTACAAACAAAACCTTGGGGTCAAAAAGAATTTTCATTGCTTGATCCTGACCATAATTTACTCACCTTTGGAGAGCAAATTTCCTAACATAAACATCCGTTTTAATTGGGTACTATTTCAAATACTCATCAAAAGTACCATCCGAATAAAAGACCACAATTCGTTGTATTTTTTTCCCTTCATCAATCTTTGATGATCCAAAAGTTGGAGTAGAAGAGGGGAGTGTGCTCAGGGAATTTTTAGGGAAAGTTCCTTTTCCGTCAATCAACCAATAGAGTTCAACTTCCTTAAAAACGGAAGTAATTTTCATGATGAAATCCAAACTAGGTTTGTTTCTTCCAGACAACAAATGAGAGATACTAGAACGCTGAACACCTATTTTATCAGCAAAAACAGCAGCAGATAAATCATAATAATCCATTATTTTTTTGAGTCGAAGTGTAAACTCATCACTGTTTAGCATTGTAACTTTTTTGTTTATTACAAATGTAATTCAATTAAAGGAAACAGCAATGAGGTATCTAAAAGAAAGTTTTAAATTATGTTTTAAACATTAATTAAAGCTTTATGTAAGTTATATAATATACTGAATAAGTGTAATATATAGTTTTTTAAAATCTTTTTATAGTAAAATCTTATTCGGTATTTTTTGTTGTTACAATCTTAATTTTTGAATGCAATTAAAAATTACAATTGTATTCAAACTCAATGTTTACAAATGTAACATTTGTTCAATTTACATTTGTAATATTTTAATTGTTTACTGATGTGAATTCAATTATTTTTGCTAAAAATAATTACACACTATAGTGACGATATTATCTTCAACTTTTGTACAATCGCTTTTTGAACAGCACAAAGAATTGGCTCTTTTTGGAAAGTGGATTCAATTCAAAGACATCCAATCCCTTTTTGAAAAGCATCAAAACGTTTTCCAAATTTCGCAACTTGGTTTTTCTGAACTGCAAAAACCCATCATGAAATTAAAAATTGGGACTGGCGAAAAACGAATTTTGTTATGGTCGCAAATGCATGGAAATGAAAGTACAGGGACCAAAGCACTTTTTGATTTGTTCAATTGTTTTTCAAACAGCAATGAACCCATATTGAAAGAAATTTTGACCAATTGTACCTTATTATTTATCCCGATGTTAAATCCTGATGGTTCTGAAGTTTACACCCGAATAAATGCAAATTCTATTGATTTGAATAGAGACGCATTAGATAAACTTGCCATTGAAAGTCAATTATTACGACAAACTTTGGACGATTTCAAGCCTCACTTTTGTTTTAATTTGCATGATCAACGGACTATTTTCGGAGTTGAAGGCACAAAAAATCCTGCAACGATTTCATTTTTAGCACCTTCTGAAGAAGTTTCAAGAGCTATTACTCAAGGCAGAATTCAGACCATGAATGTAATTGTAGCCATGAATGCATTGCTGCAACAAATCATTCCAAATTTCGTAGGAAGATATACAGACGAATTTTATCCCACAGCAACAGGAGATAATTTTCAGAAATTGGGCTACAATACCATTTTGATTGAATCCGGTCATTTTCCTGATGATTACAACCGAGAATTTTCTAGAGAATATACGTTTTATGCTATTTTACAAGGACTATTTCACATTGCCAAAAATGATGTTTTTGAATCGTATGAATCGTATTTTGACATCCCAAATAATGAAAAAATGTTCTTTGATGTGATTCATAGAAATCCAAACAAAAAGGATGTTGCGTATCAGTATATTGATAAAATTATTGACAATCAATTGGTTTCAATTTTAGAAAAAGTAGTAGGAGAAGACCTCAAAAATAAGATTGGACTTAACGAAATCGTTTTCTATTCCAAATTAAATTAAACTTTTCACATTTTTCATTGTTATATATTAAATTAAATTTATAAATTTGCGACATAATTTGAATAATGTACAAAAATGAAAAAATTTCTTTTAGATGAAATAGATCATCAAATCTTGGATATCCTAATAGAAAATGCAAGAACTCCTTTTACGGACATTGCAAAACAGTTATTGGTATCAGCAGGAACCATTCACGTTAGAGTAAAAAAAATGGAAGATGAAGGGATTATTCAAGGTTCAACATTGACATTGAATTACGAAAAAATGGGATATTCTTTTATAGCTCATGTGGGTGTTTTTTTAGAAAAAACTTCGATGACACAAAGCGTAATTGAAAATTTAAAGAAAATTCCAAACGTAACAGTAGCGTATGTAACTGCAGGAAAATACAATATTTTCTGTAAAGTCAGAGCAAAAGGAACCAATGATGCAAAAGATGTCATTTACAAAATTGATGATATACCTGGTGTGAATAGAACTGAAACCATGATTGCATTGGAAGAAAGTTTGAACGATAAAAAACGTATGATGCACGCTATTTTTGCAGAATTATAATCAATAGCGAATACCATAAAAAATAAAACCTTATCACTAAAAATGATAAGGTTTTTTTATGCAATAAAATTCTTTATCAGTAGCTTTGTTTTCTGATGAATTAATATTTTATGAATCCAAAAATTGAATATACTGTAAATTCTTCCTTAGACAATGCAACCTTATTGCATTTATACAAATTGCTTTTAAAACCGCGTTTGATTGAAGAAAAAATGTTGATTTTGCTAAGACAAGGCAAAATTTCGAAATGGTTTTCAGGCATTGGTCAAGAAGCCATTGCAGTAGGAGTAACTGCTGCACTTGAAAAAGACGAATATATTTTGCCCATGCATAGAAACTTGGGCGTTTTCACCACAAGAGAAATTCCACTTTTTAGATTGTTTTCTCAATGGCAAGGAAAAATGAACGGATTCACAAAAGGACGTGACAGAAGTTTTCATTTTGGAACGCAAGAATTCAAAATTGTTGGTATGATTTCTCATTTAGGTCCGCAAATGGGCATAGCTGACGGAATTGCACTTTCTAATAAATTACAAAAAAACAACAAAGTTTGCGCAGTTTTCACTGGTGAAGGTGGCACAAGTGAAGGAGATTTTCATGAAGCTTTGAATGTGGCAGCAGTTTGGAAATTGCCTGTTTTATTTTGTGTTGAAAACAATGGATATGGCTTGTCAACGCCAATTTCTGAGCAATTTAGTTGCGAAAACATCGCTGATAAAGGCATTGGATATGGCATGGAAAGTCACATTATTGATGGCAATAATATCATTGAAGTATACACAAAAGTGAAAGAATTGGTCAATAGTTTGCGAACGAATCCAAGACCAATTTTGTTAGAATTCATAACCTTCAGAATGCGAGGTCATGAAGAAGCAAGTGGCACAAAATATGTTCCGCAAGCATTGCTAGATTTTTGGGCTGCAAAAGACCCCGTTGAGAATTACCAAACGTTTTTAAAAGAGCAACAAATTCTTTCAGATGTACTGGAAAATGAATACAAAGAGGCTATTTCGAAAGAAATCAATGAGCATTTACAGATTGCATTTGATGAAGAAAAAATCACTCCAAATTATGAAAACGAGCTGAATGACGTTTATAAATCAGTTGATTATAAAGCAATTACACCATCAGAAACCAAGAAAAATATCCGTTTTATAGATGCCATTTCAGATGGATTGCGTTTATCAATGCAACATCATGAAGATTTAATTTTGATGGGACAAGACATTGCTGAATATGGAGGCGCTTTCAAAATTACTGAAGGGTTTGTCAACGAATTTGGAAATGAACGAGTGAAAAATACGCCCATTTGTGAATCTGCGATTGTTTCTGCGGCTTATGGATTGTCTGTGAATGGTGTGAAATCGGTTGTTGAAATGCAATTTGCTGATTTTGTAAGTTCAGGATTCAATCCGATTGTAAATTTATTAGCAAAATCTCATTATAGATGGCAACAAATTGCAGACGTTGTTGTGAGAATGCCTTGTGGCGCAGGCGTAAGTGCAGGCCCATTTCACAGTCAAACCAATGAAGCTTGGTTTACCAAAACACCAGGTTTGAAAGTGGTGTATCCAGCTTTTCCACAAGATGCTAAAGGATTGCTAATCAGTGCAATTAATGACCCAAATCCTGTCTTGTTTTTTGAACACAAAGCGTTGTATAGAGCTGTATATCAAGAAGTTTCAGAAGGATATTTCACCATTGAAATTGGAAAAGGTAATTTGTTGAAAGAAGGAAAAAACTTGAGTATTATCAGTTATGGAGCATCAGTTCATTGGGTGTTAGACGCTTTAAAGAATCTGCCAGAAATTGAAGCAGATGTGATTGATTTGCGCACTTTGCAACCTTTGGATACTGATATGATTTTTGCTTCTGTCAAGAAAACTGGAAAAGTATTGATTGTGCAAGAAGATTCATTGTTTGGTGGAATTGCCAGTGATATTTCAGCATTCATTACTGAAAATTGTTTTGAATTTTTGGATGCGCCTATAAAACGAGTTGGAAGTATGGAAACACCCATTCCTTTTCAATCAGATTTAGAACAACAATATTTGGGAAAATCAAAAGTGGAAGCAGCAATCAAAGCTTTGAATTCGTATTAATTTTGCAAAATATATAAATAATGGAACATTTTTTTCAATGCCCACATTGTTGGGAAGAAATTTCAATGATTTTGGATGAAAGCGTCCCAAATCAAACATATATTGAAGATTGTGAAGTTTGTTGCAATCCCATCGAAGTTTCTGTGTATTTTGAAGATGGAGAATTGAGTGGCTTTGAAGCTGAATCTATAGAACAATAAATCAACTTATTGTAGAGGATTTTTCCAAGAAAATTGTTTAAATAAAGAATTCCAATCATCAGTAAATGAAGCATTTAATTCAATTTCATTTTCTGTAAAAGGATGAATAAAAGACAATTTTCCGGCATGTAAAAATAGGTAATTCCAACCAAAATTTTCAATAAACATATCATCATGATTTTTGTCACCATATTTTCCATCACCAATTAAAGGATGGCTAATTTTGGTCATGTGAACACGTAATTGATGCATTCTTCCAGTTCTAGGAAACAATGCAACCAAACTGTAACGTGATGTATCATAGGGTTTTACAGGAATATCTAGTGTAATTGTTGCTAAAGTTTTCAATGTGGTATACGCTTCTTTGTAAACTGTAGAATCACGCCCTTTTACTGGAGAATCAATGATTTTTTCGTCAGGAGCAAAGCCACGAACTACACCAAAATAGGTTTTTTGAATTCGATTTTCAGTAAAAAGTTCTTGAAATTTAGAGACGAATTTGGTTTCTTTTGCCAATAAAACAATCCCAGAAGTTCTACGATCCAATCTGTGAACTGGATACACTTTCAGCGAGGTTTTTTCTGTAATAAGCTGTAAAAGAGACAATTCTTGTTTTACACTTCTTGACATTTTTGCATGATGCACCAACATATCATTGGGTTTGTTGACACAAATACAATATTCGTCTTCAAAAATAATGTCTAATTCCATGATTTCAAAAATACTCTTTAAAAGCTAAAAATATTAGGATTTTTTTATCAAATTACTTTCATGATTTTTTGTAATTTTAAATCGCTATAAATCAATAAAATATGCAGATAGTTTTCAGGTTTTTACTCATCACAGTATTTATTACAAGTACTTACAGTTGTAAAAGTACTGCAACGATTGGTGAAATTGATACAATGAAAAGAATCGTATTAGCTAAAAAAATTAAAATTACTGCAAATTCTGCTACACCAATTGCATTTGCAAATACGAGAGGATTGGAAAATTTATTGCCACCAGGAAGTAATGTGGCAAATATCAATTTGGTAAATATTCAAAATCACATACTTGTCAAAGGCGATAGTTTACTGATTGATTTGCCATATTATGGAGAATTACAAATTGTTACAGGATATAATTCAGATGCAGGAATTAATTTTGAGGGAATTCCAACAACATCAAAATTTGTATTTAATGAAAGAAAGAAATCGTATCAATTAGATTTTGAAACAAAACTACAGAATGAATCTCTAAGAATGTCAATCACATTATTTCCGAATAAAAGAAGCAGTTTTGTCATCAATAGTAGTAGAAGAACTACAATCACATATGACGGAACATGGAATGAATTAGAAGACTAAATTCATTTGGCTATATTTTTTATTTAACATAATATAAATTATAGTTTATTTATATGGATTACTAATCCAATAAAAATACATTTATATTACAATAAATTATGTACAGTTTGTTGATGAATAAAATTTAAGCAACACAATGATATTTCACATTTTGCTCAATATAACTTTTTACAATTCCTTTATTTTTCAAATCATCAATAACGGTATACAAAACAAGAATCATTGAAATAGATTCAACTTTCTTTAAGATTTGAAAACTTGTTAAAGGTTGTTCTTTGATAAGATTTACTACTGCTAATTCTACTGGGGTTAAATTTTCTGTTGACATGGGATTTATATTTATACCGTAAAATTAAAATGAAATTAATTTTTGGACATAAATATTCGATTAAACGAAGTTCTAAATCTTTGAATGGAAAAAAAATGAAGTTGAATGGTAAAATAAAAAGCATTGTTTCTATTAAAAAACAATGCTTTTTTACAGATTGACAAAAAAGATCTATTAGCTTGCGCAGTGATATTTTCTATCTTGTTTTACAAAACTTTTTAAAACTCCTTTACTTTTTAATTCGTCTAAAATGTTATACAATGATAAAATCATTGGAACATTGTCAACTTTTTTTAAGATTTCGGAGCTAGTTAGGGGTTCGTTACGAACGGCATTAAGCACAGACTGCTCAGCAGCTGTTAAATTCAAATGTTTCATAGGGGTGAAATTTAGTGAAACAAATATACAATTTTTTTTTAAAATTCAAAAATTTGTTAATTTTTTATTGAAAATACTGAAAATCAACAATTAAATTTTCTTTACTGTGGTTATAAAGTACACTCCTGTCAATAAAATTATTGAAGCTATAATTGATTGAGTCGTCAAAATTTCATCCAGAAAAAACCAACCTAACAGTAATGCAATTACAGGATTTACATACGCTGAAGTGGAAACTTTCTCAGTATCAACTGCTTTTAAAAGATAATTAAAGGATGTAAACGCAACAATTCCACCAAAAATGATTAAAAAAATCAACGATCCTAACACTTTTGGACTCCAATCAAATGGTGAAATCCATTCTTCTTGAAAACTAAGACTTGCGAAACATAAAACAGCTCCTGCAAAAAGCATTTGATAGCCTGTACTTACCATAAAACTTTTTGGTAATTGTGCTTTTGATACAAAAACACTTCCATAACTCCAACTTAAAACACAGGTTAAAATCATGAAAATTCCCAATAAACTGTTTTCTGAAGTGGTTAATTCTTGTTGACTCACCAATAAATACATGCCAAACATTCCTAAAGAAATTCCAATTATTGATTTTCTTTTCATTGGTTTTCTATCAATCAAACGCAGCAAAAGCAACACAAATATAGGTTGTGATGCAGAAATTAACGCTCCAAAACCACTGTCAACATATTTTAAAGCCCATACAAAAACGCCATTTCCATAAATCAGAAAGAAAAAGGATGCAATCATTGAATTTGTCAATTGCTTTTTAGAAATGCGTAAATCTTGTTTAAAAATCTTCGCCAAAAGAATCATCAGACTTCCAGCAACAAAAAAACGAATGGACGCTAAAAAAAATGGAGGCAATTCAGTAACTGCAATTTTATTGAATAAATACGTAGAACCCCAAATAACGTATATCGCAATAAAAGCAAGAATGATGAGTAGTTTTGAATTTTTCAATGGTTGTTTTTTAACGCAGCAAAAATACTATTAAAAAATAACTGAATTTGAATTTTATTCAATTCAAATTCGGGAAATGTTTATATTTGAATCTTAACAATTCTAAAAAATGGAAAAAGAAATTTTTGATAAATCAAGATTCATTAGTTTTAGTGATGCAGTATTTTCTATTGCAATGACTTTACTTGTATTGGAAGTTGTAATTCCTAGTTATTCAGAGTTGCAAACTGGAAATACTCTTTTAATTTTACAAAATAGAATTCCAAGTTTTATTGGATTGATAGTCAGTTTTTTAGTGACTGCAATTTATTGGATTGGACATATGAGAATCATGAAATATGCTTCGACAATTGATACAAAAATACTTTGGTACAATATTTTTCTATTATTTTTTATTGTACTACTCCCCTTTTCTACTGCTTTTTATGTGAAAGGATTCAGTTACAAAGGCCCTTTTGCTTTTTATTGTTTTAATTTGGCTGCTATCGGTTTTTTTAATTTTTTACTAAATATTTACATCCCCAAAAAAGAAAAAGGACTTACAGGAATCACACCTATTTTAGCTACATACTTCAAATACAGAGCATTAAATGCTTTTTTAATTTGGTTAATTGCGGGTTTTTTAGCATTTTATATTCCAACAATTGCAAGAATTCTATTTATTCTTTTGTTCTTTTTTGAATTTTTATTGACCAGACATTTTAAGAAAAAACAGTTAAAAGAAACAATAATTGAATAAAAAATATCCATTTGATTCCTCTATAAAACATCATTTTATAATAGCTTTTTCGTTAGCTATTTGGATTTTTGTATTTCTTTTTTTTACAGAACCTTTAGATGTAAATGAGTTTGGTGATTCAGAAAAACTCATTTATTTGCCTTTGTATGGATTATTGGGCGCTTTTTGTTATCTAATTTTTTTACCAGTTCAACAATATTTATATCTAAAAAATGATAAAAATTGGTTTGTAAAAACTGAAATTTTCTTCTTTTTGATATTTGTTTTTGTAAGCGCTTTAATGGCTAGATTGTTTTATTTGTTCGTAATTGTTCCTGACGAACCCAATCCTTATCCATTGAATTATCATTTAAAAAAAGTAATTATTCCTGCATTTTTAACCATTTTACCAATTATTATTTTTGGCAGATATGCTTTTGGAAAATACAAAAACAAAAAAATAGAGGCTCAGAAAATTGAAATCAAAGGTGAAGGAAGTTATGAGGGTTTGCGATTGTTTTTAAACGATTTGATTTGTATTCAATCATCAGACAATTATATAGAAGTTTTTTATTTGTCAGGAAATCAACTTAAAAAGAGTTTGATTCGAAATAAGTTATCTGTTATTGATGATGAATTTCCTGAATTGTTAAGAACTCATCGTTCTTTTATCATCAATCCTTTTCATTTTTTACAATGGAAAACAGAAAAAGGAAAGCTATTTGTGTTGTTATTTCACCACATAGAAGTGCCTGTTTCTAAAACCTATCAAAATGAAGTAAAAACTGTTTTGAATTCTACCACAGAATAACTGAATTTCACCCCAAAAGCTTATTATTATTATTAAGTTTACTGATTTTTCATTTCTACATTTGTATCAGAAAATATAACATCAAAAATAATAGTATCATGAAAAAAAGCATCTCAATTTTAGCATTTATTTTATTTGTTTTTAATACCTCTTATAGTCAAAATGAGGTTTGCGATTGCAAAAAAGAGTTGGATTTTATGGTTGAAAAAATACAAAAAATGCCTTCCTATAAAAAACAAATTAAAGGAGAAAAATTGAAAGCATTTGAAACAACTTTCACTGAATTATCATCTAAAATGAATGAACCAATTTCTATAGAAACGTGCTTTAAATATCTACAAAAACAGCTGTTATTGATAAATGATGTGCATTCAAATATTGCTGTTTCAAAAAAATACAATGGTTTACAAAACTATACTTCAAACCTTTTACCTCAAATCAATCCTGAAAATTTAAAAGATAGTTTATCTAAAAAATCCTTGACTGATATTGAAGGTTTGTATTCTTATAAAGATGAGTTAATCATTGGAGTAATGTATCATAATTCGAAATCAAAATTGACAGGAATCGTCTTAGAAAGCAAACTTCCACAATGGAAAATGGGTGATATTAAGTTTGAAGCAACTCCTATTCAGGATTCAAAATATCATTTATATGATTATCATATTGAGCAAAAAACGCCAAGTTTATTGAAATCTTTGACACTTGAAAACGGAAGAATTTGGGGCTATAAAAAAATTGGAAATACTGCCAATGAAGAGTTGCCAATTAAAGGGCAAACAAATTGGGAATTTAAACAACTCAATGATACTACTCAATATTTGTATTTTGGTCATTTTAGCAACAGAAACAAAAAAGAACATCAAGCTTTTTATGAATCTGTAAAAGACAAATTAACCGCACAAAATATTATTGTTGACCTTAGAAATAATGCTGGTGGTAATAAAAAATTTTCTGATGTGTATTTAAAACTTCTAAAAAACAAAATTGTGTATATTTTAACCAACTGTTTTACAGGAAGTAATGGAGAGCAATTCACGCATAAATTGAGAAAATTAAAAAATGCAACACATCTAGGACAAACTACAAGAGGAGTAATTTCATATGGCATGAATTATGGATATTCATACAATTCGCCTTCTGGATATTTTGAAATAACCCCAACAGATATGGATTTTCATGAATATTTTGAATTTGAAAGTAAAGGAATTTCACCAGAAATCCAATTAGATTTCGATAAAGATTGGATTCAGCAAACGCTGGAGATTATCCAAAAGCGTTCATAATCTTATTATAAAATAATGAAATTTATTTTTAATTAGAAGAGAATAAATCTGTAATCCCCTACTTTTCTCTCCCTTTTAAAACTTCTACAACATCATGTATTTTGAAGCCTTTTGCTTGCAATAACATCAAATAATGAAACAATAAATCAGCACTTTCATTCAAAAAAAGGTCATTATTATTGTCTTTTGCTTCAATCACCACTTCTATTGCCTCCTCTCCTACTTTCTGTGCAATTTTATTAATTCCTTTTGCAAACAATGAAGCTACATAGCTTTTTTCGGTATCTGAATTTTGAATTCTGTCAGCAATAGTATTTTCTAAATGGGTTAAAAATCCGAAGTTTTGTGCATTATTTTCAGCCCAGCAAGTATCTGTTCCATTATGACAAGTGGGTCCTGTTGGATGTACAGAAATCAATAAAGTATCGTTATCACAATCCAATTTCATATCCACCAAAGTAAGCACATTACCACTTTCTTCTCCTTTTGTCCAAAGGCGGTTTTTAGTTCGTGAAAAAAACGTAACCAACTTTGTATCAATCGTTTTTTGGTACGCTTCTTCGTTCATATAGCCCAACATCAAAACGTTTTTCGTAGTAACATCTTGAATAATTGCAGGGACTAAACCATCGTAATTTTTATTAAAATCTATTTTCATATTAAAGTCTTACAGGAATATGATTCCTTTTTAATTCTTGTTTTAAATCCAAAATCGGAATTTCTCCAAAGTGAAAAACGCTTGCTGCCAAAGCTGCATCTGCTTTTCCTTCTTTGAATGTATCCACAAAATGTTGCATATTTCCTGCGCCACCAGAAGCAATAATAGGAATATTTACCAAATTGGACAAGGTTGCCAAGGCTTCATTTGCAAATCCGTTTTTAGTGCCATCATGATTCATGGAGGTAAATAAAATTTCGCCTGCACCCCGTTTCTCAACCTCTTTTGCCCAATCAAAAAGCTTGATTTCTGTTGGGATGGTACCTCCTGCCAAATGCACAAACCATTCACCCTCAATTTGTTTGGCATCAATGGCAACAACCACACATTGACTCCCAAATTTCTCAGCCAATTCATTGATTAAATCAGGTCTTTTTACGGCAGAAGAATTGATAGAAACCTTATCTGCACCCCATTTCAAGAGTTCATTGACGTTTTCTACGGATGAAATTCCACCTCCTACAGTAAACGGAATATTTACTTGTTCTGCTACTTGATGCACCATTTCAATCATGGTTTTTCTGCCTTCTAAAGTTGCGGAAATGTCTAGAAAAACCAATTCATCAGCACCTAAATCTGCATATTGTTTTGCCAAAACCACAGGATCTCCAGCATCAATCAAATTCACAAAATTAACGCCTTTTACAGTACGTCCGTTTTTAATATCCAAACAAGGAATGATTCTTTTTGTTAACATTAGCCCATCTAACCTTCCAAAAGGGAAGGAATTTATTTCGTTAATATAAAATTCTCTAATTGTTTCAAACTGATTTTATTTTCATAAATCGCTTTTCCAATAATCACTCCTTCACAACCTATTTCAGCTAGTTTTGGGATTTCGTCAAAAGTTGAAATTCCTCCTGAAGCAATGAGTTTTAGGTTTGTTGTTTCAGATAAAATCTCACTATAGATCTCAAAACTAGGTCCTTGCAACATGCCGTCTTTGGAAATATCTGTACAAATTACATAGTGAATTCCTTTGGTTTGATACGATTGTATAAACGGAATCAATGCCAATTCACTTTCTTCTTGCCAACCATTGGTAGCTATTTTTCCACCTTTTGCATCTGGATAAAAATCTGCGCCTAAAATGATTTTCTCTGCTCCAAATTTGGCAATCCAACCTTCAAAAATTGTTGGATTTTTCACTGCAATACTGCCTCCAGTAATTTGATTTGCACCTGAATTAAATGCAATTTCCAAATCTTTATCAGCCTTTAATCCGCCACCAAAATCAATTTTCAAATTGGTTTTTGAAGCAATTTCTTCTAATACTTTATAGTTGATAATTTGACTTGCTTTGGCTCCATCCAAATCAACTACATGCAAATATTGAATACCTGCAGCTTCAAATTCTTTCGCAACTTCCAACGGATTTTCGTTGTAAATCTTCTTTGTATTGTAATCGCCTTTTGTCAAACGAACACACTTTCCGTCAATAATGTCTATGGCTGGGATGATTCTCAAAATAGTTGTTAGTTTTTAGTTGTTAGTTTTTAGTTCCAAAAAATTCTTTAGAATTTTTTCTCCTTCTATTCCACTCTTCTCTGGATGAAACTGAACTCCATAAAAATTATCTTTTTGCAAAGC
Organism: Polaribacter sp. BAL334; assembly: GCF_015767435.1. Taxonomy (GTDB): domain Bacteria; phylum Bacteroidota; class Bacteroidia; order Flavobacteriales; family Flavobacteriaceae; genus Polaribacter. The sequence goes on along the minus strand of NZ_JADWOV010000293.1, from coordinate 22,762 downwards.
TGAGGAATATTCCAATTCGTAATCTGTGGTTGCAATGGCTTCCTCACAACTTTCTGCATAAAAACTATGCACCAAATACATAAATTCGTTTTCTTTAATTCCTTTAAACAAATCAGACCGTAAATTTGTAATCACATTCCAACCCATTTGTGGGACTTTAACAGTATTTGAAAACTTTTTTACAGCAACATCAAAAATCCCCAAACCTTTGGTGTTTCCTTCTTCCGTAGAATTACACATCAATTGCATTCCCAAACATATTCCCAAAACGGGTTGTTTTAAAGTGGGAATTACTGCATGCAATCCACTTTCAATCAGCATTTTCATAGCTGAACTTGCCTCTCCAACTCCAGGAAAAATAACTTTGTCAGCCGATTTTATGGTGTCAATATCATTGGTTAAAATCGCTTCAACTCCCAATCTTTTAAACGCAAATTGAATGCTTTTGATATTTCCTGCTCCGTAATCAATAATTATGAGTTTCATAATTAGTTTTTAGTTTTTAGTGTTTAGTTTTAAATTGATTTACTTAAAACTAAAAATTTATAATTCAACACTTTTAAAGCATTCCTTTCGTACTCGGCAAAATCATCTTCTCCACATCTCTTTTTACTGCCATTTTGATGGATTTTGCAAAAGCTTTGAAAATTGCCTCGATTTTGTGGTGTTCGTTTGTACCTTCTGCTTTGATGTTTAAATTGCATTTTGCACCATCAGTAAAGGATTTAAAGAAATGAAAAAACATTTCTGTGGGCATTTGTCCAATCATTTCTCGTTTGAAATCTGCTTCCCAAACCAACCAATTTCGTCCGCCAAAATCAATTGCTGCTTGCGCAAAACAATCGTCCATGGGCAACGAAAATCCATAACGTTCTATGCCTAATTTATTTCCCAAAGTCACAGCAAACAATTCGCCCAAAGCAATGGCAGTGTCTTCAATCGTGTGATGTTCGTCTACTTCCAAATCGCCATCCACTTTGATGTTCAAATCCAATTGTCCATGACGTGCAATTTGATCCAACATATGATCAAAAAAAGCAATTCCTGTATGAATATTGCTTTTTCCTGTGCCATCTAAATTGATGTCAATCGCAATTTTTGTTTCATTGGTATTTCTGATGATGCTTCCTGTGCGTTGTTTGGCTTTTAAAAACTCGAAAATGGTTTTCCAATGGGTCGTTTTTAAGATTTGAGTATCGTTTTTGTAGTTTAGATTGTCATCATTGCTGATGAAGATTCCTTTAGCATTCAAGTTTTCTGCCAATTCAATATCGGTTAAACGATCACCAATGACATACGAATTTTTCAAATCATAGTCATCAGAAAAATACTTGGTCAGCAATCCAGTTCTCGGTTTTCTAGTAGGCGCATTTTCATGAGGAAATGATTTGTCAATCAACACATCTGTAAAAACAATTCCCTCATTTTCAAAAGCTTTCATCATTTTAGTGTGCGCAGGCCAAAAAGTTTCTTCAGGAAAAGAAGTGGTTCCCAATCCATCTTGATTGGTTAACATCACCAATTCGTATTCCAATTCTTCTGCAATTTTGCCCAACCAACGAAAAACACCTGGATAAAACTCCAGTTTTTCCAAACTATCTAATTGATAATCAATAGGTGGCTCTATTACTAATGTGCCATCTCTGTCTATAAATAATACTTTTTTCATGATTAACTTGTTAATCAATCCTGAACTTGTTTCAGGATCATATTTAATAACTATTTAACTCTTTTAATGTTGGATTGGATTCTTTTACAAGATTCCATTTCCATTCTTTATGCCAATTTTTTAATTGCTTTTCTCTGCTTTTAGCTTTTTCTTTAGATAAAAACTCTTCGAAATAAATCAATTCAAAAACACTATATTTTTTTGTAAATAAAGCTCCTCTTCCAGCTTTATGTTGCTCAACTCTTCTTTTCAAATTCTCTGAATAACCAATGTACAAAAGTGTTCTTTTTTTATTTGACAATAAATAACAATAGAATTTTTGTTGATCATCCATACTATCTTTACATTATAAATTTCCTGAAACAAGTTCAGGATTTCGAAATTAATGAAAGTTCTTTCATTAATTTCTCATTCTCTTCCTTAGTTCCAACAGTCAAACGCAGCGTGTTTTCACACAAAGGTTGGGTAGTTCTGTTTCGAATTACGATCCCTTTTTCAATCAATTCGTTGTATCTTTTAGTGGCATCATCTACTTTTATCAGAATAAAATTGGCATCAGATGCATAGATTTTTTCGATAAATGAAATCTCTTCCAAGGCAATTGACAAGTGATTTCTTTCGGATAAAATCGTTTCAATTTCTTGGGCAACTCCTTCTCGATCTTGCAAACGCTCCAATGCTTTTTGCTGCGTCAATTCGTTGATATTGTAAGGTGGTTTGATGTTGTTTAAAATGCGGATAATTTCTTCGGAAGCATAACAAATTCCCAAACGAATTCCCGCCATTCCATAAGCTTTTGAAAGGGTTTGAGTGATGACCAAATTGGGATATTCATTCAGTTTTCTCAACCAACTTTCTTGTGCTGAAAAATCAATATAGGCTTCGTCAATGACTACCAAACCTGAGAAATTTTTCAATAAAGTTTCAACAGCTTCCTCCGTAAAACTATTCCCTGAAGGATTGTTTGGCGAACATAAAAATAACACTTTCGAATTGTCATCAACAGCCGCTAAAATTGGAGGAATTTGTGGTTGAAAATCCCTTGACAACAATACTTTTCGGTCTTCAATTGCGTTGAGTGCTGCCAAAACGGAATACATTCCATACGTTGGTGGCAATGTGATGATATTGTCTTTATTGGGTTCGCAAAAAGCACGAAATATCAAATCCAATACTTCATCACTTCCATTGCCCAACAAAATGTTTTTTTCAGAAACATTTTTGAGGTTTGCCAAGACCTTTTTTACGGTAAGTTGTTGCGGATCAGGATAGCGATTCACACCATTTTCAAAGGGATTTTCATTGGCATCCAAAAAAATCATATCATTGATTGCCACATCCTTATATTCATCTCTTGCAGAGGAATAGGGTTTTAAAGACTTTATATTTTCTCTTATGAGAGTATGTAAGTTGAAATTATTTTTCATATAGATAAACTTCTCGATACCATTTTTCGTTCCTCAAAATCACTCGAAGTGACATTAGTTAGTATCTAATTCTTTTAAACGTAATGTAACTGCGTTTTTGTGAGCGTGCAATCCTTCTGCTTCAGCCATGATTTCAATGGATTTCCCCAATTTTTTGATGCCTTCTTTCGAAATTTCTTGAAAGGTAATACTTTTCAAAAAGCTATCTAAATTGACACCTGAATAGGCTTTGCTAAATCCATTTGTGGGCAATGTATGATTGGTTCCTGAAGCATAATCTCCTGCACTTTCTGGGGTATAATTTCCGATAAAAACAGAACCTGCATTTTCGATATTATCCACATAAAAATCATTGTTTTTGGTGGCAACAATAAAATGCTCAGGGCCATATTCATTGATCAAATCCAAACAAAGTTGGTCATTTTCTAAGTAAATAGATTTCGAGTTTTCGATGGCTTTTGTGGCGATTGCTACTCTTGGTAATACAGCCAATTGCTTTGAAATTTCAGTAGAAACTTCTTCAATCAATACTTTAGATGTAGAGACCAAAACTACTTGACTATCAGTTCCATGCTCTGCCTGACTCAATAAATCTGCGGCCACATAACTTGCATATGCTGAGTCATCTGCAACTACTAATAATTCGCTAGGACCTGCAGGCATGTCAATAGCCACTCCGTATTTGGTGGCTAATTGTTTCGCAACCGTTACAAACTGATTTCCTGGGCCAAATATTTTATACACTTGTGGAATGCTTTCAGTACCAAAAGTGAATGCTGCAATGGCTTGAATACCTCCTACTTTGATGATTTTTGAAACACCACATAAGTGCGCTGCATACAAAATGGCAGGATGGATTTTCCCTTCTTTGTTGGGTGGTGAACACAAAACAATTTCTTTACAACCTGCTATTTGTGCAGGAATTGCCAACATCAATACTGTTGAAAATAAAGGGGCTGTGCCACCAGGAATGTAAAATCCTACTTTTTGAATTGGTCTTTTTTCTTGCCAACAACGAACGCCTCTATATGTTTCTACGCTTACTTTTTCGGTTTTTTGGGCTTTGTGAAAGATGGTGATATTTTGATGAGCCACTCGAATTGCTTCTTTCAAATCACTATCAATCAATGAAATGGCTGTTGCAATTTCATCCGAAGAAACGAATTTATTGCCAATGGAAACTCCGTCAAACAATTGTGTGTATTTATCAACGGCAAAATCTCCGTTTTTTTGAACGTCATCAAAAATCTGTAACACCGTTTTTTCAATGTCATCCACCGTTTTTGTGGGTCTTTCTAAGATTTTTTTCCAATCTTTTTGATTGGGATTCAGTATTGTTTTCATGATTAACTTGTTAATCAACCCTGAACTTGTTTCAGGGTCTATTATTCTTTTTTTTTTAAAATTAACAGAACTTATTATGTTTTATGACGAGTTCAACTACTTTGAAGCTGAAATGAGTTCAGCATGGTTTTGTAGATTTTTAAAAAAATCTACAAAACCATTTTTTCAATAGGACACACCAAAATTCCTTCTGCACCTTTGCTTTTTAGTTCGTCAATAATTTCCCAGAATTGATTTTTTGAAATCACTGTGTGCACAGAAGTCCAGCCTTTTTCTGCTAAGGGCAATACTGTAGGACTTCTCATTCCTGGTAATATTTTGATGATTTCGGGCAATTTGTCATTAGGTGCATTTAATAAAATGTATTTGGAATTTCGTCCTTTTAATACAGACTGAATTCTGAATTGAATTTTCGCTAAAATGGCTTTGCGTTCATCATCCATTTTAGGGGAAACTGCCAACACAGCTTCCGATTTTAGCAACACTTCAATCTCTTTCAAGCCGTTTTTGAAAAGCGTGCTTCCGCTAGAAACGATGTCGCAAATACCATCTGCCAACCCAATATTGGGCGCAATTTCTACTGAACCATTGATAATGTGCAATTTTGCTGTAATGCCTTGTGCCTCTAAAAAACGTTTTACCGTTTCAGGATACGAAGTGGCGATTTCTTTTCCAGCCAAATCTTTCAAACAAGTAGCGTCAGATTCTTTGGGGACTGCAATAGAAACCTTGCACTTTGAAAACCCCAAACGTTCCACAAAAGGTAAATCGCTTCCTTTTTCTATCAAAATATTTTCGCCAATGATGGCTGCATCTACCACTCCATCTCGCAAATATTGAGGAATATCGCCATTTCGTAAATAAAAAACTTCTACAGGAAAATCCCTTGCAGCGGCTTTGAGTTGGTCTTTTCCATTATCAATAGAAATACCAATGTCTTTCAAGATTTCCATGGATTCGTCATGTAATCTTCCTGCTTTCTGAATTGCAATTCGTAAGTTACTCATTTTTTATTGATTAGGTGTTTGAGCAAAATGGATTCAACTAAAAACCCGTTTGATTTGCTCAAACGGGTTTATAAATATCTTGAATTTATTCAATACATTTTTAAATCGCTTGAGAGCAATTGTAAAAATGATGATGATGTTTTTGAATAAATGTCATGTCTTTTTTAAATGATGTGCAAATATCGAAATTTTATTTTTAAATCACCAAAGGAAAAATAGAAAAAGTGAACTTATTTATGATTGTTTTGGGAAAATGAGTATTTTGAAATAAAAGATTGAGCAAAGATTAGTATTTTAGTTTATAAATAAAAGTTTTGCTGTATTTGTGAAATAATTTATTAAAACATTTTATTGTCTCATATTGTTTTTTTAGAACTGTATTCTGAATCTTAGTTATTTTACAGAAAATATCAATTTTCCTTTGTAAATCTTAAAATATTTTTATAAAATTGTTTTTGTTAGTTGGAGTATGCTTAATAAACTGTGTCAAAAGAAATATTATCCTTCAAAATAAATTTATAAAAAATCAAGACAATGAAAATACTTAAAATTTTATTTTTTATACTTGGACTTGCCACTTTTAGTAGCATGCAAGCAACTACACCCACGAAAGCAAACCAAGCACCGCACATTATTTTACTACAAAACCTACAAACAGCGCTTGCTTCTGTTGAAAACAACCCTGAAGACTGTGGCTGTAAACTAAAAGAATATATAGAAGAGTTCATAGCACTTTATCCTACGCAAGCCTTATACCAAAACCAAGTGCAGGAATACACACCTGAGCAAATTGAAGGAGCGGCTATTGCTGCTTGTCTAAATTTAGAGCAGTCTTTGACTCAAGGTTTTAGTGCGGCTAAATTTAAAGAAAAAATTGCAAATCAAATAGGACTAGATATAAACGATAAAGATTTCAATAAAAAGTTTTATGGATTTTTAAATCAATATAAAAATAAAATGATTTGTGCCAAAGATCCTAAAAGCAATACAAGTCGAAGTATGCATTTTTATAAGTATGCACTTTTTAGGGGAATTATTGATCTATACGATGATGTTTTATTTTATGATGAAGAGTTTGAGATAGATTTTAACGCTGTAGAAATCGTTAATGGAAAACCTGAAACACTTGTCGATTTTATTGACAAAGAAATTGCAACTGGCACCATGCGAGCAAATACTTTGAAGGGAATTCGCATTGATGTCGTTGATCTTGGTGGTAAAACCGGGCAGCAATTGATTGATAGCGGTGCATTTAAGATGAAATAGCCATGAGATTAACACCATAGCAACTGAGAATGATTAAATGGCTATTACATGTGAGCAATAAAGAAATCAATTTAAACACATGAAATAAAATGCTTTAAAATAAATTTTGTGATAGAAACGTTTCTTAAAAATAATTCCGAATCTGATGTAATTGAATTGCTGAAAAAGTTGTATGCAAGTAATACAAAAATTTCAGAATACGATAAAATAAAATTACAGGAATACGAAACAGCTGATTATGCTCTTTTAGGTATAATTGGTTTAATCCTTGATAATAAAGCCAGAATTTTACTCGGCAAAAAACAAGTATATGATAAGGAAATTCAAGAAAAATGCAAGCAGTATCCAATTTCGCAAAACGATTTAGATGAAATAGCTAATAAATTTCTAGAAGATGATTTTAGCGAAGAAAGTGAATTTATTTTACGAAAAGTAATGCTCGAATATCCAAAGAAAAGAGAATTAAATAACTAAAAAATTATAAATATGAGAAAAATATTTTTACTACTAATTTGCTTTGTAGCTGCAATTGATTTAAATGCCCAATCTGCTGAAATATTATCTATTTTAAAAGAAGACAAATTATATTCTGCTGAAGAAATGGATAATCATATTGCTTCACTAAAACCTTACGTTGGTAGAAGAGAAACAAATGAAAACGAATATGCTTCAATGATAATGAGAGATGCCAACAGACTCGAAACACAAGCTAGAAAAGGCATCTACAATGCGAGAAAGCTGAAAGTGAAGTTAAATGAGGCAGGCAAAAGTTATTGGGTAAGTGAAATAGATGATTTGATTGATAATTTTACCACAATAAAAACCAAATCAGCCTTAGTAAAAGACAATGCCCATAGTTTATATTATCTAAATCATAAAAGAGAAACTGTCATTCAATATTATAACGAGATGGTTTCCGCTATACATAGCATTTTATCCAATGCAAATTACGCCAGACAGTCTTATAAAACGGTGGAAGAAATATTTCGTTGGGAGTTAACTTATGAATCCAAAGAAGATAAAAATAAAAGAATACAGCAGGAAATTGAAGAAACCAGAAGAATAGTAAATTTATACAAGCAAAGCAATAATGACAAGCCCAAAATGGGTTGCCTTGAAGGTGATTGTGAAAATGGTTATGGAGTATATGTAAGTGAATCTGGGATGAAAAGACAGGGAATGTTTAAAAAGAAACAACTAACAGGTGTAGGACGCATAGATTCTGAAAGAGGTTATTATATTGGTGAATTCTTAGATGGTTATTTTAATGGTTTTGGAATACGAATTTATAAAAATGGCGATAAGTATATGGGTTCATGGCAAAAAGGAAATAAACATGGTATTGGAGTTTTCATAAAAAATGATGGTAGCGTTCTTAAAGGTTTTTTTAAAAATAATGCCCTTACTTCTGAATATGTAATAACTTATAAAGTTTATAATTTTATTGATAAAACTAAAAAAGGATGTATATCAGGGGATTGTGTAAATGGGTATGGTAACTATATTTTTCCAACAGGAGGTTTGTATATAGGAACATGGAAAAACGGAATTATGCATGGTAATGGTTATTATCATTCGAAGTCTGGCAAGGTATATTGTGGAGAATTTAAAGAAGGAAAATATGATGGATTTGGAAGTTTGATGACTAGTATTGATGTAAATTTAGAATGCTATATTGGTTATTGGAAAAATGATTTAAAAGAAGGAAATGGCACTTATATTTTTAGAGAAGGAACATTTTCAAAAGGAGTATGGATTAAAGGAAAATATCAATAAATGAAAATATTAAAAAGAAGTAGTAATCTCAATATTTAAATTTTATAAAAATGAAAAAAACACAATTAATAACAATTTTGTTAATATTTTTATTTTCAATAAATTATGGACAGGAAACTTTTTGGAAAAAAACAGATAGCGAAGGTACAGCATATCTTTGTTTAATAGAAGACGACAATACTTTTGGAGATCATTTTAGATTTTATTACACTGGTAATGATCAACATTATTTAATGCGCTTAAAATATGATTATAATTTAAATGTGTACAGAATGAGAAAAAATGATGGATGGTCAGGAAATTATTATATCTACCTTAAAAATGGTTTCCTTTATATGAATGTTCCAAATGATGAATTTGCTATAAAATTCAAAAGAATTAAACCCTATGAAATACCTGATTATATTTTGTACGATACTAATTATAAAGAAAGAGAGGTAAGGTAAATTAACAAGAAAAATAATTAAAAACTAACGTCTTATGAAAAGCAAACAAATACTACTTTTAGCCGTCATTATATTTTTAAGTTACACTAATGCTTACTCGCAATCTACAAAATTATTTGAACAAGTACACCAGGGGCTTCGTACTGATTATATAGCATCAAATCTTGAAGAACTTCGCCCTTATGCCGAAAATAATGGAAGTGCAAAAAAAAACAGAGTTGTTCAATTGTCTTCCGCAACTGAAGCTTTCATGAACGAATGTAATATTGCTTACAATAATGCATTGTCTGTTGAAGAACAATTACAAAACAAAAACATATCGGAGTATAATGATGATATTGAACAAGTAAAAGAATATTTAAGAGCGATGCATTATGCCGCAAATTCATTAGTTGAAAAATGTAATTGGATGTACAATAGACCTAAAGTTCATAGCGGAAAAACGTATAACTCAATGATTAATGCCTATAATATTATTGTAAAAAATCGTAATTATCTTGGGAAAAAAACTTCAGCTTTATCTCGAATTGCAATTATGCTCAGTTATTAATTTAGATTCGTAAAAGCTTGTTTTATAAAAATTAAAAAAATATTTAAACAAAATAAAAATGAGAAAAATAACTTTAATCCTAGCAATTTTATCATTCTATTTTACAAATGCTCAAGATAGAAGTTCGAAAATAATTGAATGGAAATCAACATCCAATGAGATTTTAAAAGACATAAAAATACAAGACAAAACTGGCGCTAAACATAATCTAACCGATTATATAAATGCTAACAATCAAGGAAAAATTGTAGTATTAACTACTTTTTATGACTTTTGTGCAGGTTGTATAGACGGAATTATTAAACCTCTTCTTAATTACAATAAAGAAAATTCAAATTTTATTTTGATTCCTCTAAATGTTAACTATTACAAAGCTGGTGCCAAATCTCCCTCACCGTCTAAAACGCATAAAGATAGTATAATAAAAAACATACGATTTGGAAATCATACTTTATTTAATCCCGATAATTCTTTCAATAATTTAATGAGTGGAAAAGATGCTACTCCTTATACACTTTTAATAAAGGATGGTATTATTATTTATTCAAATTTTGGAAGTCTCTATTTTCCTTATTCGACTGAAGGCGAAATTATAATTGCCTTGCTTAAATCTAAAGAAAAATTATATTCAAATAAATTAAGATATAAAGATGGAACGCGTATCGAATTTGGATTTGATCACTTTAAAAGAGAAGGAACATGGATTTGGCATGATAAATACAACCCATCGACACCTTCTGAAGGAATATATAAAAAATTAACTTTTAAAAACGGAAAAAAAAATGGGGAAGAAAAAAACTACTATGAAAATGGGAAATTAAAATCTACTTATACAAATAAAGATGGCGAAATAGAAGGAAAAGCAATATTGTATTATGAAAGCGGTCAAATAAAATATATAGGTGAAATCCATAATGGAGTTCCTATAGGAGAATTAAAACTTTACTATGAAAATGGCAAATTACAACAAATTGCTAATTATACAGATGGAAAACTAACAGGCGAAGCGAAAATCTATCACGAAAATGGGAAATTACGCGAAATTGGAAATTTTACAGATGGAAAACAAACAGGCGAATGGAAACAATATGATGCTAATGGAACATTAATAAAAAAAGAAATATACAATAATGGTGAATTATTAAAATCGAATTAACAATAATTTTATTAAAATTTCTTATAACTTCTATTGTAAACATAAAGCTAAAATGAACGATATGAGTTATTTAAAAGAAATTAACAACTAGTTTTTCAAATGAAAATAAATTAATTTTAATATTTAAAAAAATGAAGAAAGCTACAATAACATATTTACTAATTTTTATTTCAGCTTTTTATAACTAAGCACAAGAAATAAAAAATGATACAATTGTTGAAAAAGGAACATTTTCTATCGGAAAAAAAATCAATAATGAAAAAGAAGGATTGTGGAAAATTTACTTTGGTTATTCAAAGAATAATCTAATACTTTATCAAGAAGGCTCTTATAAAAGTAACGAAAAAACTGGAAAGTGGACAACATACAAAGAAAATAAAGTTTTAAAAATTGAAAACTTTAAAAATGATGAATTGAATGGTGAAGAAATTTATTACTATGAAAATGGTAAAATACAATCCAAAGGCAGTTATCTTAACGACGAACCAGATGGAGAGCATATCTCGTATTACAAAAGTGGCAAAGTAAAATCTATTGAAAATTATTCAGAAGGTACAGAAAACGGTCAATTCTTAGATTTCTTTGAAAATGGTAAAATAGAGATTTCAGGTAATTTTATTAATGGTGTTGAAGAAGGCGAATTTGAACACTTCAATAAAGATGGAAAAATACTAAACAAAGGTTCTTTTAAAAAAGGAGAAAAAATTGGAATTTGGACTGAAACGGAAGAAAAAAAAGGGGGTTTAGGCATTCCTGAGACAATACGTGTTAATACAAAAAACTATTCCACAAACGAAGAAAACATAAAAATATATGATAAATTAACTGGCAAACTAGTTAGAACTGAATATTATAAAGATAGTAAATTGTTAAAATCTAACTAATATTAATTAAATGTCAAAGAAGATTTTGAACAAATTTTAAAATAATACACCATACTAGAAAAGAATGAAAAAATTAATTATTATTACAAGTTCCCTTTTATTAGCAATCCTTTTTTATGGCTTTAATAAAAAAACAGAAAACGTTGGTCCATCAGGTCCTGCCTATGTTGTCACTTGGCAAAATAAATATCAAAAATGGAATGCTGCTGGTCCCACGCAACATTTGCAATTTGCAGAAGACACAGAAGAATTGGCGATAGGTAGAGTTGCTAGCAAAAACAGAAAAGGATATAAATTAACCTTTATTAAAGAATGTGGAAAATTTAGAGTTTACACCGTAGGTTTTAAATATGCAGGTTATGATTTTGATGCTATGGCCTATGTAAGAAATAAAGAAGGTTACTCATGTGACACTCCAAAATAGTGAAAATAAAAATAAATAATAAAGTTATTCCTTTATATGACGTATCATATAACGACGGCCTAAATTTTGGAAGAATTAATCAAATTGAAAATCAATTTACTGACTTTGTTTTAGAGCTTTCGTTTGAAGAGTTTACAAAATTAATACAGGAAGAATATAATTCACTCAAAAATGAAATAAAAGAAGATGACGATTTGTATAACGACTCATCTTCTTTTAAAGAAATTAATTATAAAGAATTGAAAGAAGTTTTGTATTCAAATTCTGGTTTAGAACTAATCATAAAAGATTACCTAGATCGTATTATTTATAATACGCTATTTCAATATTCCGGCAAAAAAAACTATACTATTAATAGTACAGAAAATATTGAAATAAGAAATGAAACCATTTATATTTTAGGTAAATGTTTTAAAAATAGATGAACTTAAAAAGTTTATACCTCACGAAAGTCAAAAAAGAAAGCGAATTCAAAATACAACCATTCTTATGTCAAACAAAATAAATTCAATTCAAAACATAAAAACAGTTCTAGCAAATCAATTTGGAAGAAATTTTATAGATAAAAAACTATATTTGTTATCATAAAAGTTTAGTAAAATGAATATAGAAACCACAAAATTAGAATTAATGCATTTGCTACTTCAAACGCAAAAAGAAAGTATTCTTAAAAAACTTAAAGCCGTTTTTGAGGAAGAACAAGCTGATTGGTGGAATGAAATGTCTCAAGACGAACAAGATGAAATTAAAACTGGTTTGGCTCAAGCTGACAAAGGAGAATATAAAGCAAATGAAACAGTGATGAAGCGTTTTGATAAATGGCATTAAAAATCGTTAGGTAAATGACCTTTTAAATCGGTTAAGTCAGTATCCTAGAATTTGTCCTCAAACTGGAAAGTTTTCGAATGTTCATAAAGGATTGGTTGATAAAAACAATTACATTATCTAAAGAATTCGACCAAAAGAGAATGTTATTGAAATCATTAACTTTCGAGGAACTAAACAAAAACCGATAGAATAAATACATGAATTGAGGTTTGAAAATTCCCTATACAATGGTCACCTGAACTCGCAATTTATTTTAAAAAAATAGATAACAAATTCGGAATACAACTATCCTTACACCAAACAAAATTTACACAAAGTATAATTGGCGGGAGGAATTTAAGGTTTGAGATTCAAGGTTCAAGGTTTTTACGACTGTAAAGTAAATTTAGGCTTAAGTAAACTCTATTTTATAGTTCATCAAATCAATTGAAAATTGATTCCCATTCGTGAAAATCCATCAAAACAAATCAACATCCGTGAATTCGTGGCGGGAGGAGTTCAAGATTTGAGATTCAAGGTTTAAGGTTTTTGTGACTTGAAATTAATTCGAGAGTATAGCTACTTTCAAATTCTCCAATACAATTTCCGAAACTTTTGACAAATCGTTGTTTTCAAATGCCTTGTCTAAATCAACCAAAGAGTTGTTGTCATTGTTGGGTTGATAGTTATCGTAATCTACAAAACGAATTCCATTGATAGTTTGCTGATTGGTAACCGCTCTAAAGCGTTTTCCTCCTCCATTCGTATGAAATGAATACGCTAAGTAATTGATCGTAAAGTCTTCTTTTCCAATCCAATAGATAAATACATCTTCATAGTCTTCTCCTCCTCCATTTTCTGAAAAAGTGATCTCAACTTTATAGTATTCTTTGCCTTTTACGATTGCTGATGGCAATTGTTTTTTATGCACAGCCTTGTCATTCAATCCATAAGGCAACACCGAAAAATAATGCACCGCGTTTACAGAATTTGAATAAACAGTTGCCAAAGAATCTGAAATCGAAATGGGTTTTTCATTTACAAAACGCTGAAATCCTTGGTTGCTCAGCACATCTGTAATGGAATCAAAAGAGCGTTTCAATTGAAAAAGTCCATTTTTTCGAGTAGCTTCATAATGAATGTCTCTGAAATCAAATGAAATTTTAGCATTTTCAACCTTCTCTGAACCAGCCACTAGCATGGCTTTGTCAATAATTTCTTGGGCTGTCAATTCCTTTTGAGGGGTTTTGCAGGATACTAGCAAAGCAATGGCAATGAAAAAAAGATACTTCATGAATTGTTTTTGGATTGGTCTTATAATTCAAGGCAAAATTACATTTCTTTCACAAAACTAAAAAGACCTATTATTTTTAATCTGTTGAGTGTAATTGAATTTTAAAATGAAATTGCCACGAATTCACGGATTTTATATGCCCAATGGATCCTATAAATTTGAATTTTCATCAAAGATGAAAACAATTATGGTGATGAAATCCTTACAATTTGTGAATTCGTGGCAAAAAAAAATTTATTATCCAATAAAATAATCACACCCAACAGGTTATTTTTAATTTTTACAGAAGAATTCTTTGTGAACCTTTGTGACTACTTTGAGAAACTCTGTGAGATAGTTATTAAACAAAATCCACAAAGAAGTCACAAAATGCACAAAGTTTTCATTAAAATTGATCAGACACTAATTTCACTGATTTCACTGATGTAATTGAACGTAAATTTGATATGACTTTTATACTGTATCAAAACTTAAAATGATTACACTTTCTTTGTGAACCTTTGTGTCTTCTTTGTGAAACTCTGTGGAATAGCTTTTACACAAAATCCACAAAGTAGTCACAAAATGCACAAAGTTTTCATTAAAATTGATGACACCAATTTCACGGATATAAGTAAACCATTTTTAAAAAACTTTAAAACTATGATTCTCCTATGTGGTTCAAATTATTGAAAATTGAATTATGTCCAACAAGTTAAAAATGTATCTTTGCCATCATTTATCAAATCAAACAAAATTCCTTGAATGACTGTTCAGAAAAAAATAAACATACAAAACAAAAAAGCCCGTTTCGAGTTTGAAATTTTGGACATTTATGTTGCTGGAATTCAGTTGACAGGTACCGAAATCAAATCGATTAGAGAAAGCAAAGCCAGAATTACAGAGAGTTTTTGTGAGTTTAATGAAGAAGGCGAATTGTTCATCATCAATATGTATATTGAAGAATATGCGTTTGGGCATCATTTTAACCACAATCCTAAAAGTGAACGCAGATTGCTTTTAAACAAACGCGAATTGCGCAGTCTTAAAAAAGATGTGGAAGCCAAAGGAAATGCCATTGTGCCACTCAAACTATTTCTCAATGAACGTGGTTTTGCAAAGTTGGAAATTGCCTTGGCAAAAGGTAAAAAAACGCATGACAAACGCGAAGTTATCAAAGAAAGAGACAATAAAGTAGACCTAGCAAGAATCAAAAAAAGTTTCAATGCTTAGCCAAAAACTATCCAAATACAGCATCATTTTAGGGTCAGCTTCCCCAAGAAGACAGCAGTTTTTTAAAGATTTGCAACTCAATTTCACCATTCAAGTAAAAGAAGTGGATGAGGTATATCCAGCTGAACTCCAAGGTAGTGAAATCACAGATTATTTGGCGGATTTGAAATCCAAAGCCTTTACCAATTTAGGAGATAATGAGTTGATCATCACTTCAGATACCATTGTTTGGCTCGAAAACAAAGCCTTGGAAAAACCAAAAAACGAAGCAGAAGCCTTTGCAATGCTTCGAAAAATGTCGGGCAAAAAACACGAAGTCATCACTTCTATCAGTTTGAAAACAGCACATTCTCAAAAAATAGTGAACGATACCACAGCCGTTTTTTTCAAAGAACTTACGGATGAAGAAATCGAATATTATATCAAAAATTACCAACCTTTTGACAAAGCTGGTGGCTATGGAATTCAGGAATGGATTGGTTTTATAGGTATAGAAAAGATTGAAGGCAGTTATTTCAATGTGATGGGCTTACCTGTTCATAAACTGTATAAAGAATTGCAAAATTTATAGAAAAAAACAGCAAAGAAAAGTTTATTTTTACACCCTATTATATACAACACGCACAATGAAAAAATACACATACACAGAAATGAAAGACACCCGTTCTGGTTTTGGAGACGGATTAACAGAATTAGGAAGAACAAACCCTAACGTGGTTGCTTTATGTGCCGATTTGATTGGTTCTTTGAAAATGGACGATTTTATCAAAGAAAATCCAGAACGATTTTTCCAAGTAGGGATTGCAGAAGCCAACATGATAGGCATTGCAGCTGGTTTGACAATTGGAGGAAAAATTCCGTTTACAGGAACTTTCGCCAACTTTTCTACAGGAAGAGTGTATGACCAAATCAGACAATCTGTAGCGTATTCTGGTAAAAATGTAAAAATTTGTGCATCGCATGCAGGAGTTACCTTGGGTGAAGATGGCGCTACACACCAAATCTTAGAAGATATAGGCTTGATGAAAATGTTGCCAGGAATGACAGTCATCAATCCATGTGATTATAATCAAACGAAAGCTGCAACCATTGCTATTGCTGACTATGAAGGCCCAGTGTATTTGCGTTTTGGCCGTCCAAAAGTGCCTGTGTACATGCCAACAGACGAACCTTTTGTGATAGGAAAAGGAATTTTGTTGACAGAAGGAACGGATGTAACGATTGTTGCAACAGGACATTTGGTGTGGGAAGCATTGCAAGCAGCTGAGCAATTGGAAGCGGAAGGCATCAGTGCTGAAGTGATCAATATTCACACCATCAAACCTTTGGACGAAGAAATTATTTTGAAATCAGTGGCGAAAACAGGTTGTGTTGTTTCTGCGGAAGAGCACAATATTTTAGGTGGTTTGGGCGAAAGCATTGCTAGAACATTAGCTTTGAATGCTCCTACTCCACAAGAATTTGTGGGTACTAACGATACTTTTGGAGAATCAGGAACACCAGAACAATTGATGGCAAAATACGGATTGGACGCTGCTGCTGTTGTAAAAGCAGTGAAAAAAGTATTGGCAAGAAAATAATCTTTGTATAGGAAACGTTTTACGATCATAACTTAAAATTTATCCGATGAAAAAAGTATTCTTTATTGCTTGTTTTTTTTTTGGAATTCAGCAAACCATGCATTCTCAAGTGAATTTCGGAATCAAAGGGGGAATCAATTACAATTCCAACTCAATTCAAGAAGTAAGTGAAGATGTATTTGACGGTGCAAAAAGTAAAACAGGCTATCATGCAGGTATTTGGCTGCGCTTTAAAATTCCTGTGATTGGCTTGTATTTACGACCAGAATTGGTGTATACCAACCTAGAAAATACAGTGCAATATGACAATGGTTTGGTTCAAAAAAATACCAACTTCAGTTTTCAAAAAATAGACATTCCTGTGCTTTTAGGCAAAAAGATTTTAGGAATAGGCAATGTATATATTGGCCCTTCTTTTCAATATATTTTAGATCAAAACTTTAGCATTAGTGATATTCCTAATGTGCAAGGAGATGGATTTACCCTTGGATTGCAATTTGGCGGTGGCATTGAATTGGGCAGATTGGGATTGGATGTTCGTTGGGAAAGAGGATTTAACAATGTAGAATCAAGTTTTTTAGATGGCGCAACTAGGGTGCAATTTGATACGCGTGTGAATCAAATTATTATTGGATTGAGTTATCGATTGTAACGATTTAATAATTATTCTTAAAGAAGAGGAAACCGAAATGGTTTCCTTTTTTTATATCTAAAACTTAGTACAATACTTTTTGGTTTCTAACGGTTTGTATAAGTTTAAAGAGGGATTTCCCAGCAATTCACCTTCTTACTACACTCAACTTTAATAGTAGCCAAAATACTCAATTTTAGCAACTCAACCCGCATTACGCTTATACAAGGTTATGTTTTTTTTATAACCCATCTTGGTAAATCATTCTCGGTTATTCAATTTTAAGGTAGCACTATTCATTTTTCTATCGACACTTAAAAATGGCTTATCATTGTCTATTCGTTTCCCTTGCATCACTGTATTAACTTGTGAATCTGATGCCATGTAGATTTTTGATTTAACGGGTAATTCAAATTTTACCTTTTGAAAAGGCAAAAACCACTTTACGAGCGTGTTATTCCCTTCCTGTTGCGGTTGGTAGATGATGAAAGTGACTTTTTTAGGCAATATGCTATTGTTTTTTAAATAGAACTGAACTTTTGAAATGTCTATTGTTATAGCTTCCTTTTGATAAGGCATTGCAAAGCCATTGGATTGACCTGTTGCATAGTTGAACGACAAGAGCAGTAATACAATAGTTGATATCTTTGCCATTCTTTTAATAAGCTTTCGATTGAGAAGGTAATCCAGACTGAATTTTCCAGAGCCAAATAGCAAAATACAAAGGCACATAATCATGAAGAAGAACGAGGTTAATCCTGAGTTTCCAATATCTCCATTATGATATATGAAAGTAGCAGTAAAAGTAACAAAGACATTTAATAGAGCTGTAGGTCTGGTCAATAAACCAAGCATCAATAAAATACCACCAAAGAATTCAGATAATACCGCAAACCAGGCAAAAAAGGTTGGAAACGGAAACCCCATATTGGCGGTATCTTGAATGAACCATTCTTGTGGTCCCCAAATTCCATTTTTTGGAAAGAACTTTTCAAAGACTGTGCAAAGTGCAAGTCCTACAAAGAAACGAAGGAGTAAGAAACCAATGTTTTGACTACTAGAGTTTTGTTGACTGCCACCAAAAAGGAAGGCTTTGATTTTGTTGTTCATAATTACTACAGTTTAATTTGTGAGTAGCAAATATGAGGGAGTTAATTTACCTAAACGCTTCAAATCTAGATTTGGGACATGCTTTTGGAGTTATTTTTAGTCAGATGCTGTTATTTTAATTCATTTTGACGAATTCAGAAGGTGTTACTCCACATGTGGACTTGAATACTCTGTTAAAGGTAGATTTGGAATTAAAGCCACAATCATACGCAATGCTTGTCAAGGTAAAAGTCTTGTTTTGTCCTTCTTTGATTCTTTCTTTGAAAGCTGCAATTCGGAAGTTATTCACGTATTGGTTGAAATTCATTTCCATTCCCGTTCTCAGGATGTAAGAGCAGTGCTTTTCAGAAATCTCAAGGTATTTGGATAGCAGTTCAAGGTTCAAGTCTGGATTCAGAAAGACCTTATCTTTAGTCATTAGCAATTCTAGTTTTTCCAGTATTTCAGACAATTCATTTTCGTCAATAACTGTATTTTCTTGGCTGGGTTTTGAAGTAAAAATCTGTAGAGGATAATACTGTTTGAATCCATTTATTGATATCCAAAACACAAAAGCGGAAAGCGTGAATGTATGCACTAAGTAAAATGGGAAACTCGATAAAAAGGTAGGAGATGTGTTGTATTCTATCAATGAAAAACAAAATTCCATAACAGCAACCAATACCATTCCAGCTGAAAAATTCGTGAGCCATCTTTTAATGTCAGCTGTCCAAAAGTAAGCTTTGATGTCTTTTCTTTTCAAGTAGGATAAGGCAAGAATAGTATATCCAACCAAAAAAATCGGGAAAAGAAATGACTCTATTTGAAGGTATATCCGAAAGGTACTTTTATCATAGAGCATCGATTTGAATTCGACTGAACGGAATCCAATGGAAAAATAAATCACTGCCTGTATGACTGGAATAACCAAATGAATCAAGTCATATTTATTCAAGCGGTAGCTGAATTTAGACTTCACAAAAAGATAAAAAAGAGGAGCTATACTTAATGAATAGTAAATTGGGATAAAGTATAATTGCTTCATTCTATAGCTGATTCCTGAAGTAACTAAGATGTCATTGAGCAATGTCAATCCCGAAAAGATTAGCAGCCAACCCAATATGTTTATGGATATATGGTTCTTGTCTTTTTGAGACAGCAATAAAATGCCCATAAATATCGAAACTGATATACCAACACTGCCTATAGCAATAGCAATTAAACTCGATATTGGAAGCGTAATTTCCATTGATTTATGGTATTATTGTTGTTTTTAAATAAGGCTTAACGTTTTGCAGCTACAAGAAGTTGGCGATCTCGGAGACGAAAACTGTCTACCAGCACTGAACTTGATACGAAGCACAAAGCTTCATTTAACCACTGAACCGCCAATTTCTTGTAGGTGCTGTTACCAGTAGGTGTTCTTCGTTCGTGTCCGCTTTCAACCATTTTTTATTATGTCTTTGAGTTCGTCAATTGTCAATGGTGGATTTTGTTTATGCAACATTGAATGGCAGTTTGGGCAAACAGGTCGTAAGTCCTGAATTGGATTTACTTTATATTCTTGTTTGATTGTCGCCACCTGTGTCAAATGATGAACGTGAATAAATTTGTAACCTAAACTGCCATAAAATTTTTCAAAGTTGAAGTCGCAAACAGAACAAGAGTAACCATAATGTTTTAAGCATTCCTTTCTTGCATAAATATTTCGTTCGTATCGGGTCTGCGTAACTTGTGTTGCTGCACCTTCAACATATGTTATTGTCGTGTCTGTTGTTTCTGAAAACGGGCTGTAACGAATGTTCTGTGTTCTTAAAAACTCAAACCATTCTTCTTCGAGTTCGTCAACTGCTTCAGGTCTTATTGAAATTCCTGAAGATTGTGGTGTCCAAGTTTGCTTTGATAAATTTCCTTTGTCAAGATTGTCAACTGTTAGAATTGGTTCTTTTTCGGGATTTAATAAAGTGTCGAACTCAATTAATACTCTCGGAACGTCTTTGTCTTCACCGCTCCAATGTTGTGAAAGAAAAGGTTCTGAAACAACTTTCCCTGATGCGAAAATTCCTCTTGGTGTCGAACCAACTCTTGCTAAAAATGCTCTGTCGCCTGGTCGAATACTTTTATGGCTTCGGCAACTCCACATTAAAGTCACCTTACCAGTGTTTTTAAGTTCTTCAATGTTTTTTTCAATGTATGGTTCATTGTTTGGGTCTGTCCATTGGCTCCATTTATTAGGGTTCCAAACAAAGAGATAAGAATTTTGAATTGAAATTGGTTTTATGTTTTCTGTCAACCCGCATTCTTCTAATGCTTCTTTTAATTCTGGCTTGAGTTGATAAATGAAAAATGTCCCTTTGTAGTAACCCGTAAAAAAGAAGTCCCAAAGTTTTCTTGTTCCGTCTTCACGCTCTGTTTGTTTAATGTCGTGTTTTTTAAGGATGCGTTTTCCAAGTCCAACAACTTTCCCTACAACACCATTTTTGTCTGACCAACCGATAATTCTTGCAAGGTCTGTCGCTGATGCTTCTTGTTTGTCGAGTGAATATAAAGTTTGAAAAATGAGAAGGTCGTCAGGTTGCACAAGGTCTTTGTCTTGCAGAATTTCTACAAAAAGTTCCTTACTGATATTTGGTGTCGTTGTCGTCATTTACACTTACTGGTAACTAGTTTATATGCGAAACTTTATGTAACTTTTATAAAAAAACAAAGTCGCCCATTGAGCAACTAAAATACAAATAAAACCAATACAATTAGAAGTAAACATACAAATACCGGAAAAATCTTGTATCAAAAATCTGTAATACCCTACACCTCTTTCAAAACAGGTACCCCATTTTTTAGCAAGCGTTTTATTTTTTTACTCGGTTGGTAGTTGATGTGAAACTTTTTATGCTATTGGGCGATTTCAGTTTGCTCTGTCTTGGTGTCTAAAATTAGAAGTCCCTCATTATTGGTATCGAGTTGTGCAACTAACTCACCATTTTTGTTCCAAATAGCACTCTGTCCAACGCTCATAAAGTTGTCACATTGTCCAATGCAATTTGACATCAATATTGGCGTGTTGAACTCTTCTGCAATTTGAGCAAAGTGTTTGTATGCTTTTTCAATTCCGTCTTTTGGTTTTGCAACACTTGCAATGTATAAGTCAGCACCCATTTTATTCGCATTCAGAAAATGTTCACGCTGCATAGTTTCGTAGCAAATTCCAATTGAAATTTTCATTCCTTTACTATTTAGAATAGTTTGGTCATTTCCACAAACAAAATAGGGCAATTCGTCTGCATGTAGCAATTGTTTCGAATAAACAACTCTCTTTTGTGTAGGCTGAAAAATCAGCATACTAATGTTTATTCCGTTAATTGAATTTGTTGGCATTCCTATTCCAATTGATATTTCTTTGTTGTCAGAAAGTTCTTGAAATGGATTAAAAATGCTGTTTTCTATGTCTGTAGCAAATTCTTTGGCTAAATCAGGTTCATAATTGGTTATAGATAATTCAGGAAAGATGATTAAATCAGAATTTAATTTGATTGCACGTTCAATTATTCGTAAGTGATTCTGAATATTCTCTTGAACTTTTCCTTTTTCAGATTTTGTTTGTGCAATGCAAATTTTCATTTCTTTGATGCGGTTTGTTTTAATTGCCTAAAGTTTTGCAGCTACATGAAAGTGGCGATTTCGAGGCACTTTACTTTTATAGAAACACAAAGCTTGATTTAAGCACTGAACCGCCACTTTGGGGTAGGTGCTGTTAGTGGGGCTGGGTTTATTTTTTTTCGTTCGTCCATTTAATTTTTACTGCTGAAATTTTGTCAAGTTCAAGCCTATTATCAGTCTGAATCTCAAATCCACATTTCTCATAAAACTTCAATGGTGAAACATATGTTAGTCCGTTTTTCTTCTTGTCATTGTTATGGTCAATTACCCAACCATTCAAAATCGGCTCTACTTGTTTCAGTTCATCAAGCATTTTTCGTCCTAAACCTTTTCCCTTTACTTTTTCAGATAAAATAATTGCAAACCATTTTTCATTATTTCTGTCAAAAGTCAAAGCCCAACTGTAAGCTTCCCCAAAATTCGGCCATTTAAAAATAGAATTCGACAAGCGACGCAGGAGCGCGTTCAGTAAAAATTATTAAATTTAAAGCCGAAAACTTATGAAGACAACCCAATTTACCGAAAACCAGATTGTTGCCATTT
>NZ_JADWOV010000292.1 GCF_015767435.1 Polaribacter sp. BAL334 | reverse complement strand
TAGTTAGGGTTTTTTAATTTTATATTTTCCCAACATCTTCCCGATAATTTTTTAAAATTTATTTACTAAAGAGTATAATCCCTTTGAGCCACTTTTAGCTTCTAAATTCCATTCTTGATACAAAGGTAGCATTTCACAAGAAACTTCGGTATATGGCTTCGCATAGCCTTCTTTTATCATAATTTCATTTAAGACTCTGCCATCATTCAAAACAAGGTAGCCTAATTGCCTTCCATACTTATCTTCTAATTTGTCTTTTTCTTGTATTAGTTTACAATTATCACCCAAATTTACTTGACTTCTTAAAAAGTTGTAGGACAAATATCCCAATTCTATCAAAAATGAAGCTGGTAGATTTAATTCTTTTTCGTCTTTTTTTATCTTATCACAAATTTTCATTTCAGGTGCGTCAATACCTAAAAATCGTACTTCAAATTGATTTTTACTCATTTTATCTTCCAATATTAAACCGTCACCATCAACGAATCTGACTACTTTTTGGAGGTGTTTTTCAATTATTGGTTCTTTACTATTAAAATGCGTCATATTGCTTTTATTTGCTTGGGTTAAAATGTTGTATATCAATGTATTATTATGTAAATTTAAGAATTAATTTTAAATATATATAAATTGGCACAGCAAAAAGGGCATATAAAATATGTCGGTACATTAGGTGAGGTTAGACACTTCAAAATTAAGGGAACAGAGGGATATTTTGCAGGATTGAAAGGCGGACCATCTGCGGATCAAATTGCAACTGACCCTGCATTTATTCGTACTCGTGAGAATATGAATGAATTTGGTGGAAGTGCTATTGCAGGAAGGTCTTTCCGAAATAGTATTACGAATTT
>NZ_JADWOV010000291.1 GCF_015767435.1 Polaribacter sp. BAL334 | reverse complement strand
CGAAACTTTTATAGTAACGACCAATAAAGGCACCAAACACCATGCAAAAATTGTGGCAATTGCTGGTGGATTAGGAAGTTTTGAACCCAGAAAACCATTGATTGACAACATTGCTGATTTTGAGGATAAAGGCGTTGAATATATTATCAGAGATCCAGAATTGTATCGCAATAAAAAAGTGGTCATTTCTGGAGGAGGAGATTCTGCTTTGGATTGGTCCATATTTTTGACAAATGTT
>NZ_JADWOV010000290.1 GCF_015767435.1 Polaribacter sp. BAL334 | reverse complement strand
GACCAAAAGCCATTATCGCCTATAATGAAAAAACAGGGCAAGTAAAATCTGGTCAAACGCTAGCGCCCAAAGGTTTTGAACATTGGTTGCTAAAATTAGATACCGTTAGCAATGTACAATTTGGAGAAAGCAGCGGTTTTGGTAAAGTTGAAATGGCATATTATCTCATGGCTAAAGCTTGCCAAATCGACATGATGGAATCTCGTCTATTAGAAGAAAACGGGAGAGCTCATTTTATGACCAAACGTTTTGATAGAGATGGAGGTGACCAAAAACACCACATACAAACGCTATGTGCGATGCAGCACTATGACTTTAATCAAATCACGAGCTTTAGTTACGAACAGCTATTCCAAACCATGCGTTTGCTGAGGTTACCTTACCCACAAGCAGCACAAATGTACCGTAGAATGGTATTCAATGTAATCGCAAGAAATTGTGACGATCATACCAAAAATTTTGCCTTCCGACTAAAGAAAGGGCAGGAGTGGGAG
>NZ_JADWOV010000289.1 GCF_015767435.1 Polaribacter sp. BAL334 | reverse complement strand
GATTTTTACACTGGCTCTTCCTTGAGATAACCCTACAATTCTCAACGAAGATTTTGCTGGAGAATAGATGCTGATATTGTCTAAAGCAACGTCAGTTGTACTCAACACTCCTGAAGCTTTTGTGTGTAAGTAGAAACGTCCTATACCATCCAAAGATTCCCCTAAAGTTACTTTGTAAGTGGCGTTTGCTTCACTTAAAAGCGTCACTGTATTTGTAGCTCTGTCTTCTAAATACACGTTGATTCCATCAGAAAGGTTCATAGCTTCAGCAGAGAATGTGATTTCTTTACCAGCAGCAGCTTTGATACCTACAGGAACCACCATGTTCTCAAAATCTGAGTTTGGTAAGGATTGCACTTGGTATTTTTTTCCAACACTGTTTGCTACTAAATGTGTAAATACATCTACCGAGTTTGCAACACCTCCAAAAGTTTCACCATCATAACCATTATCAAAGCTAGTTGTTGCATTGTCTAAATAATAGATTTTTGCAAAACGGTTATTTGAACCATCTGTCATGTTTAACGTGATTTCAGGTTTTGCAGTTTTTTGGAAAGCATTTCCAGTAGCAACTTGGTAAGACTCAGAAATGCTTACGTTTGTACCGTTAGAAGATCTTACAAAGAAACCTTGAGCAGGAGCCAACACAAATGAAGCTGCTAAGTTTTTCACTTCATAATTACCTGAACTTTGATTAAAAACCCAAATGTCAGTTGAAACTAAATTTGTACCATTATCAGTTAATAAAGTAGCACTATTAATGAATGACGTAAAAGGATTTCCAAGTAAGTTAAATCCTGTTCCTGCGTTACTTACTCCAACAGAAACATC
>NZ_JADWOV010000028.1 GCF_015767435.1 Polaribacter sp. BAL334 | reverse complement strand
GATTTAGAGCGTTATCAATTTGAAAGTGTTATTGAAAGTTTAGGTTATGAATACAAGCCTTTAAAAGACTTTGTTCAAGGGGTTTGTGATGTAAATAGTTTTTTAACTTACAAATCATTCCTTGATATTCCAATAGATGAAAAACCTGAAGTAATACAAAAAGTTGAAGCTATTGAAACTGTAGATATAATACCTACAGAACAAAACCCATATCCAAGAATTTTTAAAGATTACACTTCATATGTTGTTTTTAAAAAATTACATAATGAATTTGGCAACACTAGAGAAAACTTATCTAATTACAGCTATGTATTTCACAAAATGACTTACGAAGATTTAATACATTATGATTTACTTCATAGAACATACATTGAAATGCTCTCCGATTTTGATATATC
>NZ_JADWOV010000288.1 GCF_015767435.1 Polaribacter sp. BAL334 | reverse complement strand
TATTATATCTGATTTAATAAAACCCTTATTTTCTAATTGTCCTATTATTGAATTAAATTCATAAAAATCTATAATTAAAGGTAAAAAAACAGCTCCTAATCCTGCAGAAAAGTAGAAAAATAAAAATTTTTTCGTGCCCCACATTTGTTCTAAAGGGCTGCCAAACATCCATAATCCAAACATATTTAGTATGATATGCAAATAGAATGTTTGGGAATGCATAAACATGTGTGTAAATACCTGCCAAATTTTAAAATTATCATTTTCTGGAAACCAAATTGCTAGGTTATCATACAGATTATAACCTAACATATTTACCGCAATAAATACTATTACGT
>NZ_JADWOV010000287.1 GCF_015767435.1 Polaribacter sp. BAL334 | reverse complement strand
GAGTTTAATGGCAGATGGAATAATACAAAAGAGGACAGAGTCAGATATAGAGAAAAAAAAGAAGTTTATAGTAGAAACAATTTACCTTGTATTTATTTATATCCTGAAAATCTTGGTATCATAGATTTTGTCTTTTCAAAAAGACTCATTGAAGTATTGCTAAAAAACAATATGACAAAACAATTAAGAAGATTTCAATTTAAAAGATTTATAGATGACAGAGGAGGCTTATTTGTCTATATGTTTGTAAGTGCTTTTGTTTACAGTGGTAGTTTTACATGGCAAGAAAACTACACTACATTATCAGTTTGTATTGGTGTATTTGTTTATCAAATTTATAGACTAGTAATGGG
>NZ_JADWOV010000286.1 GCF_015767435.1 Polaribacter sp. BAL334 | reverse complement strand
CAGTTTGACTTTCTAAATCAATAGTTTGGGAAAAACCATTTCTTGCAGAACCATCAGAATTGTCATCACACACTTCTAAATCTTCTACAAAATTTGCAATTGGCAATGGATTTACAATTACATTGAATGTTGTGTGATTTGTGTAACAGCCAGTTAAATTGTTTGTTACGCGAACATAAATAGTTTGAGAATCGCGTGTTGTATTTGCAAATGGTGTTGATATAGGATTGTTTCCTGTTTCAGAATCTGTTGCATTTAAATGGTATGTTACTGTAAAATCTGCAGGATTTTGAGTTCCAAGAATCAATGGCGTTTGTGATTCTAAATCAAAATTTTGCACAATTCCATTAGTACCATCACCATCAAT
>NZ_JADWOV010000285.1 GCF_015767435.1 Polaribacter sp. BAL334 | reverse complement strand
GGACTTCGGATTGATAACAATATGCATCAATTGTTTTTTTTGATACATCAATTCCTACTACTTCTTTGTAATTTTTCATATTTTTACATTTAGGTTAATAAATATGTTGCTTTAACTACTTCCTTTATCGGGAGATTTTTCCTTTATCGGGAGATTTTTCTCCTGGTATTCCAAATGGTTCTTGGCAACTTTATAGAAAGAGAGGACTCGTACGTGCAGTGGAGCTCAAAATCTAAAACACGTTATAGTTCTCCTCTCTTTCTTTATAAAGATATTTATTACAAACTAAAGGAACACGTTGTGCAACATTAAATATGAAATTAAAATTCGTCATAATATTTATATTTTTAGCCTTTTTAAAGGTTGAATATTTTCATTGTCAAAATGACACAATCAAAGGAAAAATCTTTTCTTCTATTAGTATGAAAAAACCTAAAGGAGATATTTACATTTACATAAAAGGAACTTCAAATGGAACAATTTCTGACCAATCAGGAGAATTCAAATTAATTCCAAAGACTAATATGGAAATTTATCTTCTAGAAATTTCAGTCGGTAATTATCCGAATTTAATTTATGAATATAAATCTTTATGGAGTAAAAGGAAAAATCCGAAATCAATTGTAATTGAAGGAAAGTGTGAAATAAATAAAGAAAAAGCAAGAAAAGATTGGAAAAATGGTACTCCAAAACTTTATTTGAATAGTGGTATTGTTCCTATTGCTAATACAAAAGCAGACGAAAAATTTGAAAAAAAAATATAATGTTGAATATGTGGATCTTGGTTGTAATGGAAAAAATTATGAATGTGTAACTGAATATAATTTTTACATAATAAAAGTTTTAGATTTTCAATTTCGAGAAAAATGGAGAAAAACAAATAGGAAAGAAATAGTTGGAATGGAAGATTATCAAAATTCTATAAAGGCTTGTCTAAATTAAAAAACGTTGCATAACAAATAACTAAGTTTAAAAAATTCAAATTCAAGCTAATTTTTACTTTTTCCTTTATTCACAATTCAGTCATAAAATTATCTAAACACTGTATGATGTTTTCACGCTGAAAAAGAACGTCAAAAAATCACAATTTCAAATACTTTTTTACAAATTGTAAACCTCAATTTTTAAAATATCTTTTCCTGTCTTTTGTAAAAAAAATAGAAATCAGGAATAATTTGACGAAAATCAGGTTTTTTAAGAGCTAAAAAAGGATCCTTTTTCACATCATTTGTGGTATTTTTTACCACAAAGCATAAAAAAAGAAAAAAAATTTTAAAAAAAAGTGAAAATATTTTATAAACAGGTAAAAATCAGCAAAATTGAGGTTAAAAATAGGGCTATTTTATCGATATTTTGAGTAAAATATTTTAAGTAATACTTTATATAATAGTATTTAATTTATTATATATCAATTGTTTAATACATTATATATAAATGCATAGTTTAAGGATATTCGAAATTTTATAAAATTCAAAAATTGAGCTAAAATTGCTATAAAATAGCTCTTTTTTTGATAAAAAAACACTATTTCTAGATATATTTTCTCGAATCAAATAATTTTTTTTTCAAATTTACTTTGTTTGTAGTAATTTTTCACTACATTTGATGACCCCCTTTAAAATGAAACGTGTAGATAAAGAAAGAGCAGAAAGAGTAATTATGGTTTTTAATGATACTGGTTTAAATCAACGACAGTTTTCCGAACTCATCGGAGTTTCTCAACAACTTGTCAGCGCTGTAATCAACTTCACCAAAAAACCAAATGAAACGATTTTGCTTGGAATTATCGACAACGTAAAAGAAATAGATCCAATGTGGTTGTTTACCGGCGTTGGAAAGTACAAAAATAACTATGTACCCCTAACTGAAGTTCAATCCCCTATAGAATTTCACATCAAAAACATAGTTAGAAGGCAATTTGAAGAATTATCAAATGGTATTCTTCAAAAACTATCAAATATTGAAGAGTTTGTTAAAAAGTCTAATTAACTAAAGTTACCCCTAAAATTAGACAAACAGAACGATTACTTAAAAAGTTCCCTAGCTTTTTATGCAAATTGAAATCTTCAATATTTGATATTTTTTAAAAGTCTTCAAAACAAAAAACCTTCTTGATAAATCAAGAAGGTTTTTTTTGTTGGGTGGAAGACGGGACTCGAACCCGCGACACTCGGTACCACAAACCGATACTCTAACCAACTGAGCTACAACCACCGTGTATAACTTGCGGGTGCAAATATAATTTATTTTCGAATACTCAAAAAGAAAATTTTAAATTAATTTACTAAAATTTTCAATTGCCACGTAACGTTCTGCTGTAAAACCCTCTGCACTTTCTACATCTATCAGTCTTCCTAAATCTCTTGCTCGATATACAATGCTGTCAATGAAGTTTTTACTTGTAATTGGGGTTTCTGGTTCATTACTAGTTGGGTCGTAAAATTGAGAAGCGTATGCCATCACCGAAGCAATTTTTATATCTAAAAATCCGGAAACATCTACCACAAAGTCAGGTTCAATGTTTTTCCATTGAATGTAATGATACACTTGTTTTGGGCGCCATCTTTCTTGAATTGTACCATCAATTTTGGTTTCAATTTTTATCAAACCACTCAAAAAACAAGCATCAGAAACCAATTTACTTCCTTTTGCATGATCTATATGCCTATCGTCAATGGCATTGCATAACACGATATCTGGTTGGTATTTTCGAATCATTTCAATGATTTTCAATTGATGTTCCTTGTCGTTTGAGAAAAATCCATCAGCAAAATTCAAATTTTCTCTAACACAAACTCCTAATATTTCTGCGGCTTTTGTGGCCTCTTTATGTCTTATTTCAATAGAACCTCTTGTGCCCAATTCACCTCTTGTCAAATCAATAATGCCTACTTTTTTTCCTAATGAAATTTCTTTAGCAATGGTAGCTCCACAACTCAATTCTACATCATCAGGATGTGCTCCAAAAGCAAGTATGTCTAATTTTATCATAATTTAAAAATAACGGTCATTTTTATTAAAAAACACTCTTTTGAGATGATTTTTCAATTGTCAAAAATAGACATTTCATAGAAAGTATTTGCATAAATAGTAAGCTATTTCGTTTGCGTTTTTCATAAAAATCAACATTCGCATAAATTCGATAAAAGACTTGTAAATTTATTGTTATTCAGCGTTTTATGACATTTGTCATACGTAAAAATGGGTTTATTTAGGTATATTTATAGCACTATTCAAAGTCATAAAATCTTCATTTTAAGTACTTGCAGTGACTCTATAAAAATAAACCTTTTTAAATAATTTATATCCTATGGAAACAATAAAAGAAATTAAAAAACCAGATTTAAAAAAATATGGAATTAAAAATGCTCATGTAAATTGGGATTTATCTCCTGAAGAATTGCAAAGAATTACCATCAAAAAAGGAATGGGTACTGAAACCAAAAACGGAACATTGGCTGTAAATACTGGAAAATTTACAGGAAGATCACCTCAAGACCGATTTATTGTAAAAGATACTTATACCGAAGATAAAGTTTGGTGGGGAAAAATAAATAAACCATTATCTACAGAAAACTTTGAAAAATTACAGCAAAATGTAGTTGAGTATTTATCAAACAAAGAATTGTATGCAAGTGATGCATATGTTTGTGCTTCTCCTGAATTCTCGACCAATATCAGAACAATTGCTGAATATCCTTGGTCAAGTATGTTTGTGTTCAATATGTTTTTGAGATTGCCAGAAGAAGCTCATGAAAATTTTAAAGAAGATTGGCTGATTCTTTGCGCACCAGGTTATGTATGCGAAAATCCTGAAGCATATGGCATCAGACAAGGAAACTTTTCAATTTTAGATTTTACTAAAAAAATTGCTTTGATTGGCGGTTCTGCTTATACAGGCGAAATGAAAAAAGGAATTTTCTCGGCATTGAACCTGATTTTACCAATTGAAAAAAACGTATTGCCTATGCATTGCTCAGCAAATGTTGGTGAAGCTGGTGATACTGCAATTTTCTTTGGATTGTCTGGGACAGGAAAAACAACTCTCTCTGCAGACCCTCATAGAAAATTGATTGGTGATGATGAGCATGGATGGACAGCAGATAATACTATTTTTAATTTTGAAGGAGGTTGCTATGCCAAAGTAATTGATTTGACCGAAGAAAAAGAACCTGATATTTTCAGAGCAATCAAACCTGGAGCAATTTTAGAAAACGTTGTTTTTGATGCCAATGGCGATGTTGATTTTGCTGATTTTTCTATCACTCAAAATACGCGAGTGAGTTATCCTATTTATCATATTGATAATATTCAAGAACCTTCTTTTGCAAACAATCCCACAAATATTTTCTTCTTAACCTGTGATGCTTTTGGGGTCTTACCTCCTATTTCAAAATTAACGCCAGGTCAAGCTGCATATCATTTTATCTCAGGATACACTGCAAAAGTAGCAGGAACAGAAGCCGGAATTACAGAACCTGTTCCTTCATTTTCAGCTTGTTTTGGCGAACCTTTTATGCCTTTGCATCCTACAAAATATGCTGAAATGTTGAGCAAAAAAATGACTGAAGCTGGTGTAAATGTTTGGTTGATAAATACTGGTTGGTCTGGAGGACCTTATGGAGTTGGTTCAAGAATCAAATTGAAATACACAAGAGCGATGATTACTGCTGCTTTGGAAGGAAAATTAAATGAAGTAGAATTTCATCAACATCCAATTTTTGGATTGTTTATGCCTAAATACTGTCCAAATGTACCCATAGAAATGCTTGACCCTATGAATACTTGGCTGCAAAAAGGTGGGTATGTAAGCAAAGCCATACAGTTAGCGCACTTTTTCCATTTGAATTTTGAAAAATTCTCAGCAAAAGCATCAAAACACATTATGGATGGTGGCCCATTAATTGACGAACATCACCATTTAGATGATCATATTTAATACTTATTAGAAATGACAAATCGAGGTTTTTATTTTCATAAAAACCTCGATTTTTTTTTAAGTTGTTGAGTCTAATTGAATTTTAAAAAAAATTACCACGAATTCGCGGATTTTTTATAACAATAAATCCAATAAATTTGAATTTTCATCAAAAATGAAAACAATTGTTGTGATGAATTCCTTACAATTTGTGAATTCGTGGCAAAAAAAATCTATTTTATAATCCAATAAAATATTTAAAACCAACAAGTTATTTTAATCAGAAAATATCATTTATAATTTTTGCGCTTTTTCAATTGCCTGTTCAATATCAGCCATCAAATCTTCAGGCTCTTCAATACCAACTGAAAAACGAATCAATCCATTTTTAATGCCTCGTTCCAAACGCTCTTCTTCACTCAATAAAGCATGTGTCGTTTTTACAGGGCTCACAGTAGTGCTTTCCAATCCTGCCAAACTCATTGAGGGTTTTATCAATTGTAAATTGCGCTGAAAATCCATAGCATCAATGTGACTTTTCAGTTCGAAAGACAACATCGCTCCAAAACCTTTCATTTGCTTTTTAGCAATTTCATATTGAGGATGACTTGGCAACCCAGGATAATAAACAGCGTCAATATTTGGATTTTTTTCTAAATATTCAGCCATGATTTGCGCATTTTTAGTTTGTTCTTTTACTCTCAAATTCAGGGTTTTCATACTGCGTTCTAATAACCAAACTGTTTGGTCGCTCAAATTTCCTCCATAATTAATGGCTGTTTTCCAAATTTTAGAAATATGCTCTTTGCTTGCAGCAATGGCTCCTGCTGAAATATCTGAATGTCCTCCCATATATTTTGTAGCAGAATGCAACACAATATCAATTCCAAAGTCTGCTGGATTTTGATTAATGGGCGAAGCAAAGGTATTGTCTATCATTGTGGTGATTTGATGTTGCTTTGACAAATCAGCAATGGCTTGCATATCAGTAATTCCTAACAATGGATTGGAAGGTGTTTCAATATACATGACCTTTGTATTTGAACGAATTAACGGGATAAAATCTTCAATCTTGTCAGATTCTGTAAACGAATATTCAATTCCGAATTTCTCAAATTCATTCACCATAAAATTAAAAGTACCTCCATAAATTATTTGTTGCACGATAATGTGATCCCCTTTTTGAAGAAAACCAAACAATGCCGCAGAAATTGCTGCCATTCCCGAGCTAAAAATCAATGCATCTTCAGTATGCTCTAAAACGGCAATTTTTTTATGCAACATTTCTTGATTTGGTGTATTGAAATATCGAGGATAGCGTTTGATATCTACACCATCAAAAGCATAAGAGGTTGAAGGATATATAGGCGAAACTGCGCCTTTAAATTGTTCGTCTTTCACCTCTCCTACATGTACGCAAGTAGTGTTAATTCCAAATTTCTTAGTACTTTTCATGAAAATAATTTAGAATGCTAAATTACTAAATTCCATTGAAATGCTTTAAAAGTGTAAAATCTTATTTGTAAACATATCATTACAATAGTAACAATCGAATTTGCGCGAATTGTAATCGAATGTTATTCCCTAATTTTAATTGAGAGTTTCTATATTTGCAATAAAAATACGAATGGCTTCAGGAATATTTGCCTTATTAGATGATGTAGCTGCACTCATGGATGATGTGGCTGCAATGAGTAAAATAGCTACTAAAAAAACCGCAGGTATTTTGGGTGATGATCTTGCTGTAAATGCAGAAAAAGCGATGGGTTTTGTTTCTGATAGAGAAATTCCTGTTATTTGGGCAATTACGAAAGGATCTTTTTTAAACAAACTCATCATTCTTCCTGTCGTATTTATTTTAAACGCCATTTATCCGCCAGCTATTATTGGCATTTTGATTATTGGTGGTTTGTATTTAGCCTATGAAGGTGCAGAAAAAATCTATGAATTTTTTGTACCACATCCTAAAGAAGTTGTCGCTGAACAACTAGAAGAAATCACTCCTGAGCAAGTAATGGCTTTCGAAAAAACAAAAATCTCCTCTGCCGTTCGCACTGATTTTATATTGTCATTAGAAATTATCATCATTGCAATGGGTACTGTTACTGATGCTCCTTTTGTAAATCAACTTTTGGTGGTGACTGTTGTTGCTTTGATTGCAACAGTGGGTGTTTATGGGATTGTAGCATTGATGGTTAGAATGGATGATGCTGGTTATAAATTGATTAAAAAAGGAACTGATAAAAGTAAATTTCTTGTTTTTTTGGGAACAATTTTAGTAAAATCTTTACCCATCATTATTCGCATGTTGGCTGTATTAGGAACCCTTGCACTGCTGTTGGTTGCTGGTGGAATTTTTGTACATCATATTGACTTTTTTCATCATATATTGACATCTTTACCTGCAACACTTCAAGAATTTCTGATTGGTTTGGGAGTTGGATGTATGGTGCTTCTTTTTGTTATTGTGTTTCAAAAAATCAAAAAAAAGCTATCTTCGTAACATGATTTCAGTTTTGATTGTTGGGAATGGCAATGTGGGAACTCAATTATTTGAGGCTTTTCAGTCTTTAAATAACCTGAAAGTACAATTGATTTCTTCTAGAAATTTAAAAAATATTCCAGCAGCTGAAATTACCATCATAGCAGTTGCTGATGATGCCATTGGCGAAGTTTCTTCCCAAATTTCAAATGATTTTGTAGTCCATACTTCTGGAAGTGTTCCTTTGTCAGGTCTTGAAAATAGCACTCGAAAAGGTGTTTTTTATCTCTTACAAACTTTCAGCAAAGACAAAAAAGTTGATTTCACAGAAGTCCCTTTTTGTTTGGAAGCAAGTACCGAAAACGATTTGAAATTACTTGAGAAATTAGCCCGCTATTTAGGTAAAAAAATATATCACATCACCTCTGAACAACGCAAAGCAATTCATGTTGCTGCTGTTTTTGCAAATAATTTTACGAATCACATGTATAAAATAGCGAATGATATTTGCGAAACACATCAAGTTCCTTTTGAAATTTTACATCCATTAATCAAAGAAACTGCTGAAAAAATTAAGGTCTTATCTCCTTCCTTAGCGCAAACAGGACCTGCCCTAAGAAAGGATGCAGAAACGATAAAAAATCATTTATTTTTGTTGTCGGAAAAACAACAGGAAATCTATAAAATCATCACAAAATCCATACAAAATGACGCTTAGTTATAAACAATTATTGGCAAATATCACCACTTTTATTTTTGATGTTGATGGCGTATTGACCAATGGAATGCTCACCATAATGCCAGATGGAGAATTGCTACGCCACATGAATGTCAAAGATGGATATGCCATGAAAACTGCTTTGAATAGTGGGTTCCGAATTTGTATTATTTCAGGTGGTACCAATGAAGGCGTGCGAAAAAGGTTAGCTCTTTTGGGTATTGAAGATATTTATTTAGGAGCACACAATAAAATAGTTCAATACCAAGAATTGGTAAAAAAGTACGATTTAAAACCCGAAAATGTGTTGTATATGGGCGATGATTTACCCGATATTCCAGTAATGCAATTGGTAGGATTGCCCTGTGCTCCTAATGATGCAGTGCCTGAAGTCCAACAAATTGCGAAATATGTTTCAAATCAAAAAGGTGGTGAAGGCTGTGTGCGTGATGTGATTGAACAAACCATGCGTGTGCAACAAAAATGGAATACTTATTTTGATGCTCAAATTTAATATATCATGAAAAAAATTCTTTTTACAGCACTATTAGTAGTAGCAAGTTTTAGTGTACAATCACAAACGATTTTTGGTAAATGGCATTCCACGAACGAAACAACTGGCGAAGTAGATTCAGTCATTGAAGTATATGAAAAAAATGGAAAAGTCTTTGCTAAAATTATTGATATCAAAGACCCAAAACGAAAAAATGCGGTGTGTGATTTGTGTTCAGATGAAAATAAAAACAAACCCATTTTAGGATTAAACATTCTTACTGGCTTAGAAAAAGATGGTGACGAATGGTCAGGAGGAAAAATTTTGGATCCTAGAAATGGTAAAGTTTATAAATGCTACATCAAGTTAGAAACTGAAAACAAACTAAAAATTAGAGGATTTATTGGTTTTTCTTTGATTGGCAAAACTGCTTATTGGACACGAGCATTGTGATTTTAGTTTATATATTTACTATCCAAATTAATTTTAAAATCCAATAATAATTTCATTTCACTCATTTTTAAAAATATCTTTAAATTGTAAAATCTAAACAAAATATTCTTAACACCATTTTAACTATAACAAGTTAAACTTAGTTGGAAATTTGCTGTCAAACTAAAATAACCTAAAACATATCGTTTTGACTAAAAAATATTCATTTTTGATTTTTTGTCTCTTTTTTACAACTTTCTTATTTTCTCAATCCCCTTCCACTGAAAAAGAAATTACGCTAACAGGAAAAGTTGTAGACCAAACAACCAAACAACCCCTAGAATACGCAACAATCATTTTAAAAAATACTAAAACAGCTAAAATCTCAGGAGGAATTACAGATGAAAAAGGATTGTTCAATGTAAAAACTCCTGTCGGAAATTATGAAATAAGTATTGAGTTTATCTCATTCAAACCCGCAAAATTCCCCGCCCAAAATATTACCGCTGATAAAAATTTTGGAACCATCAAATTAAGTGAAGACAACAAAAGCTTGGATGAAGTTGTCATCATTGCAGAAAAAACAACTGTGGACATTCGCTTGGACAAAAAGGTTTTTAACATCGGAAAAGATTTGTCAATTCGTGGAGGAAATGCTAGTGATGTATTAGGAAATGTTCCTTCAGTGCAAGTAGATGTTGAAGGAAATGTAAGTTTACGTGGCAATGATAACGTAACGATTTTGATTGATGGAAGACCAAGCGCTTTGGTGGGTATTAACGGCGCTGAAGCGTTGCGTCAAATTCCTGCGGAAGCCATTGAAAGAGTTGAAGTAATCACTTCTCCATCAGCAAGATATGATGCTGAAGGTACAGCTGGAATATTGAATATCATCTTGCGTAAAAATCAATTGAAAGGATTTAATGGTTCAATGCAATTGGATTTAGGAATTCCTGAGCGTTATGGAAGTGCATTGAACTTTAACTTGCGTTCAAAAAAATGGAATTTCTTCACCAATACTGGTTTTAGATATAATGCTGTTCCTGGAAATGCTTTCAACGATTCTGAATATTTTTCTCCAACAGCACAAAATGCAAGAGTGGTTGAAACTAGAAATTTTGACAGATTAGGAAGATCTCTTTTTACTAGTTTTGGAACAGAATATTACATCAATGACAATTCAAGTATTGTTGCCAATATCGTTTATAATTATGGAAATGATGATGATGTAAATACAAATATCATAAATCGTTTTGATCGTTTAGGAAATATCAATGAAGCAACTTCACGTATTGAAAACGAAAGTGAAGATGAAAAAAGAGTGCAATACACTTTAGATTACGTGAATAATTTTGATGGAAAAGGAAAAAAACTTACCGCAAGTTTGCAATTTTCAAGTGAAATAGAAGATGTTTTAAATGATATACCTGAAATCGATAGGGAAATAAATTTTCTTGATGAATTTGAAAATGTTATAGAAAGACAAAATGAAGATAGTGCTCTATTACAAATAGATTATGTACATCCTATTGGAGAAAATATTCAATACGAAGCAGGGTATAGAGCAAATTACAGAGATATTTTTAATAGTTTTTTTCTTGAACAAACCGATTTTAAAAATAATAAACCTACAGAAATACTAATCGATAATAATTTTAATTATAAAGAATTAGTAAATGCTGCTTATTTTCAATATGGTCAAAAGTTTAATAAAATATCAATACTTGGAGGTTTACGTTACGAGCATACTTCTATAGTAGTTGATCAAATGATTATAAGCTCTCCAGCCAAAAGAAACTACGGAAATCTATTTCCAACACTGAATATTGGAATTGAGACCAAAGAAGGTGAAAATGTGACTATTGGTTATAACCGAAGAATTAGAAGACCAAGAGGACGTAGTTTAAATCCTTTTCCAAGTAGATCTAGCGAAACAAATATTTATACAGGAAACGTGGATTTGAATCCGGTTTTTACAGATGCTTTCGATATAGGCTACCTGAAGCGTTGGGAAAAATTTACCTTGAGTACTTCTGCATATTACAACATCAGTAGAGATAACTGGGAATC
The DNA here is from genome assembly GCF_015767435.1 of Polaribacter sp. BAL334. GTDB lineage: Bacteria > Bacteroidota > Bacteroidia > Flavobacteriales > Flavobacteriaceae > Polaribacter. The sequence continues at coordinate 81,669 of NZ_JADWOV010000285.1, read as the reverse complement.
TATTCAAGAAAATACTGGAGATATCACAGACAATGGAGATGCAATTTTAAGAAGATTTCCTATAAATTTATCTACCTCAAAAAGAGTTGGTTTCGAGTTTACATTGAATTACAAACCTTTTAAAATTTGGAATATCAACAGTGATTTCAATGTATTTCATGTAACTACCAATGGTGATTATACAAATCCTACTTCAGGATTTACACAAAATTTCGATTTCGAAAACACCTCTTATTTTATTAGGTTGAATCAAAAAATATCATTGCCTAGCAAAACGGATATCCAAATCAACTCTAATTATAGCGGTCCTTCACAAAATGCGCAATCTAAAAATAAAGGAATTTTCAGTATGGATTTTGCAGCTAGTAAAGAGATCCTAAAAGAAAAAGCAACCATCAACTTTAATATTAGTGATGTTTTTAACAGTCGTAAGAGAATGAGTACTGTTACTATTCCAAATTTCACTGAACAATACAGCGAATTTCAATGGAGAGAGCGTCAAATTAGTGTGAGTTTTATTTATCGTTTTAATCAAACAAAAATTGATAAAAAGAAAAACGGAAATCAAGAATTTAATGGTGGTGAGGAATTTGAAGGATAATTTTTAGCACCCAAAACCAAATAAAAAAACCGTTGAGAAATTTTCAACGGTTTTTTTATGGATATTGGCAATGTAGCCTTTTAACTATTTCAAAACACTTGCAACCATGACTCCAATTTTAGCAGGAGAACTCACCACGTGTATTCCGTTTTCAGCTAAAATTTTCATTTTTGCTTGAGCAGTATCATCAGCACCACCAACAATAGCACCTGCATGTCCCATCGTTCTTCCAGCAGGAGCAGTTTGTCCCGCAATAAAACCAACTACTGGTTTTCTATTTCCATCAGCTTTGATCCATTTTGCAGCTTCTGCTTCAAGATTTCCACCAATTTCACCAATCATTACGATAGCATGCGTTTCATCATCATTCATCAATAATTCAACAGCTTCTTTGGTAGTTGTCCCAATAATAGGATCTCCACCAATTCCGATGGCTGTTGAAATTCCAAAACCTTGTTTTACAACTTGATCAGCAGCTTCATACGTCAATGTTCCTGATTTTGAAACAATTCCAATATTTCCTTTTTTAAAAATAAAACCTGGCATAATCCCCACTTTTGCTTCTTCAGGAGTAATAACTCCTGGGCAATTGGGACCAATCAATCTGCACTCTTTATTTGAAATATAGGCTTTTACTTTAGCCATATCAGCAGTTGGAATTCCCTCAGTAATACAAATAATTACTTTGATACCTGCTTCAGCAGCTTCCATGATGGCATCAGCAGCAAAAGCTGGCGGTACAAAAATGATAGAAGTATCAGCAGCAGCTTTATCTACAGCTTCCTTTACAGTATTAAAAACCGGTTTTCCTAAGTGTTCTTGACCACCTTTTCCTGGTGTTACTCCTCCAACAACATTGGTTCCGTAATCAATCATTTGACCAGCATGAAAAGTACCTTCACTTCCTGTAAAACCTTGAACAATAATTTTTGAATTTTTGTTAACTAAAACACTCATGGATAGATTTTTTTATTTGTGGTGCAAAAATAGTTCTTTGAAAGTTTTTAAAAAAACGTTTTTATAAATTCTTTTTGTCTTTTAAGAATAGTTTAATTGCTGCCATTTCTTTTAGCTTTTCTCTTGATTCTGCAATGGGCGTTCCAAAATAGGTTTTCCCTCCTGCAACTGATTTGGTAACTCCTGTTTGACCTAAAATAATGGCTCCTTTTCCAATGGTAATACCACTATTCATACCAACTTGCCCCCAAATAGTCACTTCATCTTCTATAATTACACAACCTGCAATTCCGGTTTGAGAGGCAATCAAGCATTTTCTGCCAATTACAGTATCATGTCCCACATGCACTTGATTGTCAATTTTTGTTCCTTCTTTAATAGTTGTATCTCCTGTAACACCTTTATCAATAGTACATGAAGCACCCAAATCAACATGATCTTCTATCACAACACGACCACCAGAAAGTAGTTTGTCAAAACCTGTTGGACGCTTTTTGTAATAAAAAGCATCTGCTCCTAAAACCGTATTTGCATGAATCGTGACATTGTTTCCAATAACGGAATTGTCATAAATAGAAACATTGGGATGAATGACACAATTTGCACCAATTTTCACATTGTTTCCAATAAAAACATTCGGTTGAATAATAGTGTTTTCTCCTATAATTGCAGTATCAGAAATGCTATTTTTAGAGGCAATAAAAGGATTGAAATGAATGGTTAATTTGTTAAAATCACGAAAAGGATCCTCTGAAATTAGCAAGGCTTTTCCTTCAGGGCAATCCACTATTTTATTGATTAAAACAACAGAAGCAGCAGAATGCATTGCTTTGTCATAATACTTTGGATGATCTACAAAAACAATATCTCCTTCACGAACCACATGAATTTCATTGATTCCTTTTATTAGAAAATTTTCATCTCCAATAAACTGACATTGAAGTATTTGAGATACTTCTTTTAAAGTGTAAGTTCTATTAAAATCCAACGTAAAATTTGATGTTTGTGATGTTAAAAATTGAATTCATTTCAAGAATAATCTGTTGCAAATTACTCTTTCATTCGCTCTTGATAGGTTCCTTTTGCAGTCTCAATTTTGATTTTATCTCCTTCATTAATGAACAAAGGTACATTCACAATAGCCCCAGTTTCTACAGTTGCTGGTTTTGTTGCATTGGTTGCTGTATTTCCTTTTACACCTGGTTCTGTATGAATTACTTCTAAAATTACACTTAAAGGCATATCAACAGAAAGTGGCATGTTGTCTTCAGTATTGATGATAATCGTTACAATTTCACCTTCTTTCATCAATTCAGGAACATCCAATGCACTTTTAGGCAATTGAATTTGCGTATAATCTTCTTCATTCATAAAAAAGTACGTATCTCCTTCATTGTATAAATACTGAAATTTGTGCGTTTCTACACGAACGTCTTCAATTTTTCTTCCACCTGGAAAGGTATTGTCTATTACTTTTCCATTGGTAACACTTTTTAGTTTTGTTCTTACAAAAGCAGGACCTTTTCCCGGCTTTACGTGTAAAAATTCAATAATTTTATAAATATCATTGTTATAACGAATGCATAATCCGTTTCTAATATCTGAAGTAGTTGCCATTAAATATGTATTTGTTAATTTATTTTTGAATATCCTTTCATAATTCCACGATGCGATTCTTTGATAAATTGAATGATTTCATCACGCTCTGGAGTTGCTTCCATTTCCGCTTCAATAATATCAATCGCTTGTGTATAATTGTAATTTCTTTGAAATAAAATTCGGTAAATATTTTGAATTTCTCTTATTTTTTCTGTGTTATACCCTCTTCTTCTTAGTCCAACAGAATTGATTCCAACATAAGAAAGTGGTTCTCTTGCGGCTTTTACATAAGGAGGAACATCTTTTCTAACCAAGGAACCTCCTGTTACAAAAGCATGTTTTCCAATAGAAGCAAATTGATGAACAGCAACCATTCCTGCTAAAACTACATTATCCCCTACAGTAACATGACCTGCAAGTGTTGTATTATTTGAAAAAATAACGTTGTCACCTATCAAACAATCGTGCGCAATATGACAATAAGCCATAATCAAACAATTGTTTCCTATCACAGTTTTCATTCTATCTTTAGTTCCTCTATTGATGGTAACACATTCTCTGATCGTTACATTATCTCCAATTTCAACAGTAGTTTCTTCGTCATCAAACTTCAAATCCTGAGGAATTGCAGAGATAATAGCTCCTGGAAAAATTCTACAATTATTGCCTATTCTTGCGCCTTCCATAATAGTTACGTTCGAACCTATCCAAGTTCCTGAACCGATAACTACATTGTTATGAATGGTTGTAAAGGGCTCAATAACAACATTTCGTGCTATTTTTGCTTGGGGGTGAACGTACGCTAGTGGTTGATTCATGTTATTTTATTTTTGAAATTTGCGCCATCAATTCAGCTTCAGCTACCAATTTTCCATTAGCATACGCATAAGCTTGCATGTGACAAATACCTCTTCTTATAGGTGTGATTAAATCACATTTAAAAATCAAAGTATCTCCTGGTAATACTTTTTGTTTGAACTTTACATTGTCCATTTTCATGAAATACGTCAAGTAATTTTCAGGATCAGGGACAGTACTTAAAACCAAAACACCTCCACATTGAGCCATTGCTTCTACTTGTAAAACACCTGGCATTACAGGAGCACCAGGAAAATGACCTACAAAAAAATCTTCATTTATTGTTACATTTTTCATACCAACTACATGACTTTCAGATAATTCTATAATTCTGTCAATCAATAAAAAAGGTGGTCTATGTGGCAAAATATCCATGATTTGATGAATATCATATAATGGTGGTTGATTCAAATCATAAAACGGAACATTATTTCTTTTGTCTAATTTAATCAGTTTAGACAACTTTTTTGCAAACTGAGTATTTACAAAATGCCCAGGTTTGTTGGCAATCACTTTTCCACGAATTCGCATTCCTACCAAAGCCAAATCTCCAATTACATCTAGTAATTTATGACGTGCAGCTTCATTTGCCCAATGCAAAGTCAAATTATCTAAAATTCCGTTAGGTTTTACTGAAATCTTATCTTTTTTGAAAGCAGATTTTAATTTTTGCATCGTATTTTCTGACAATTCCTTGTCAACATAAACAATAGCATTGTTCAAATCTCCTCCTTTAATCAAATCTTTTTCTAACAACATTTCTATTTCGTGCAAAAAACTAAATGTTCTTGCTCCAGAAATTTCGGTTTTGAAATCAGTAATTTTATCTAAAGTTGCGTTTTGTGTACCAAGTATTTTAGTGCCAAAATCAACCATAGTAGTGATTTGATAATCGTCAGCTGGCATTAAAATGATTTCACTTCCTGTTACTTCATCTTTGTATGAAATAATTTCTTTTACGATATACTCTTCAATTTGAGCATTTTGCTCTTGAATTCCTGCTTTTTCTAATGCTTCTACAAAATATTTAGAAGAACCATCCATAATGGGAGGTTCAGACGCATTGATTTCAATAATCAAATTGTCAATATCCAAACCAACAGCAGCTGCTAAAACATGCTCTGAAGTTTGAATTTGAACACCATTCTTTTCAAGGTTTGTACCTCTTTGAGTGTTCACAACATATTCAGCTTTTGCTTCGATTACTGGTTGTCCTTCTAAATCAACTCTCACAAATGAAAATCCATGATTTATGGGAGCTGGTTTTAAGGTCATTGTTACATTGTTTCCTGTGTGCAATCCTACACCTGACAATGAAATTTCTGATTGAATTGTTTTTTGCTTTTTACTCATTCCTTTTTATTTTGAGCTTTCCATTCTTTTTCTAAATTATTTACTGATGCTGCAATCTTTGGCAAATTTCTAAAATACACATAACTTTTATTGAAATCACCATAACCAAATGCAGGAGAACCTTGCACTACTTCATTGTCTTTCAGATTTTTAGAAATTCCTGATTGTGCTTGAATTTTTACACCATTTCCAATAACCAAATGACCAACAATGCCAACTTGCCCACCAATCATACAGTTTTCTCCGATTTTGGTTGAACCCGCAATTCCTGTTTGAGCAGCAATGACTGTATTTTTTCCAATTTCAACATTGTGTGCAATTTGAATTTGATTGTCCAATTTCACTCCTTGTCTGATAATGGTAGAACCCAAAGTTGCTCTATCAATACTTGCTCCTGCTCCAATATCCACATAATCTTCAATAATTACATTGCCTATTTGAGGAACAGCTACATAATTTCCTTCTGCATTGGGCGCAAAACCAAAACCATCTGAACCTATCGTACAATTGGAATGAATTTTACAATGATTGCCAATCTGCGTTTCAGAATAAATTTTTACTCCCGAATGCAACACACAATGATCACCAATTACAGTATTATCACCTATATAGCAACTTGGATAAATTTTCACATTGTTCCCAATTTTTACGTTTTCTCCAATATACGTAAAGGCTCCAATGTATTCATTTTCCCCAATTTTTGCTGAACTTGAGATATAATTGGGTACTTCTCTTCCTAATTTATTGTTTTTCACTTCATTGTAAAATTCAAGTAATTTTGAAAAGGATTTGTACGCATTTTCAACTTTTATCAAGGTAACTTTCAACTCTTTTTCAGGTTGAAAAGTATTATTTACAATCGCAATGGAAGCATTTGTAGTATATAAATAAGGTTGATATTTTGGATTAGACAAAAAAGTCAATGAACCTTTTTCTCCTTCTTCAATTTTCGACAGTTTAAAAACCTCCTCATTTTGGTTTCCAACGACTTCGCCGTCTAAAATTGCTGCTATTTGTTGTGCTGTAAATTTCATTAACTGCAAAAGTATAAAAATAATCGTTATTTGGCTACAACCAATTTATTTTGGATAACAAATAATATGTTTTACCACAGGTTTTGTCAAGGCTTGCAAATTCAATTGGTCTGATGCTTTTGCAATATCTTTTAATTTTCCTTTTTTATTGATGATGTAAATCGGTTTTTGAGTTGTATATGCCTGATTTTTAATTTCTTGAGTAAAAACAAAATAATTGATTTCAGCCTCGTTCAAACCTAATTTCTGTTGAAATTTTTTCCTCTTTTGAGATACTTGAAGTGCTGTAAATGGTTCATTTTGAATTTCTACTTTCAATAATTTTCGTTCTACAATCATTTTTGACAAAGTTGAAAGTACTTTATCATCATGATGCATCCATTCTTTTATGGATAATAAAATGTCATAATCATCTAATTTTGAAAACATTTCTAGGGTAACATCAGAAAAATTCTCTTTGTGAATATCATTGTATAAAAAATATCGAAAAGCCTTACTTGCAAAAAGTTCAACACCTTTTTCAGCCAATTCTTTGGCTCTTTTCAAAACGTTTACCAACATATTTTCAGCAACCAAACCTGTTTTATGCAGGTACACTTGCCAATACATCAAACGTCTGGCAATCAGGAATTTTTCTACAGAATAAATGCCTTTTTGTTCAATGACCAATTCATCATCAGCAACATCCATCATCACAATCAATCTGTCAGATGAAATATTTCCTTCAGTTACTCCTGTATAAAAACTGTCTCGTTTTAAATAATCCAACCTATCAATATCTAATTGACTACTAATCAATTGACACAAAAATTTGCGTGGATATTTTCCTTCAAAAATTTGAATTGCCAAGGTCAGTTTTCCATCAAATTTCTGATTCAATTTGTGCATAAATTGCAAAGAAATTTCTTCGTGCGAAACTCCATGTACCAAACTATGCTCCAAAGCATGCGAAAAAGGACCATGACCTATATCGTGCAACAAAATAGCCACATACAACGCATTTTCTTCTTCATCTGAAATGTCAACTTGCTTAAAACGAAGCACTCTAACCGCTTTTTGCATCAAATAAATACAACCCAAGGCATGATGAAAACGCGTATGAATTGCCCCTGGATATACCAAACTTGACAAACCCATTTGCGCAATTCTTCTTAAACGTTGAAAGTACGAATCTTCAATAATATCAAAAACTAATGAATTGGGAATTTGAATAAATCCGTAAATAGGATCATTTAAAATTTTTAGTGTATTTGGCATTTTTTATTTCAAAATTGACTTTCTATCAATTTGGATGCAAATTACGAACTATTTTATTTTTGGCAATATTTTATCATTTTAAAACGATGATTAAATAACAAAACTGTACTTTTAACGTTATTTCTTAAATTTTTTAAAAGCGATGAGTGATATACATATTTTATGGGTAGATGATGAAATTGAATTGTTAAAACCTCATATCCTTTTTTTAGAGCGAAAAAATTATAAAGTAACTACTTGCACCAATGGCGCAGATGCTATTGACTTGGTAGATTCCATCAATTTTGATATTGTTTTTTTAGATGAAAATATGCCTGGTTTATCGGGTTTGGATACGCTTGCCGAAATCAAGCAAAAACAGGGAAATTTGCCTGTGGTCATGATTACCAAAAGCGAGGAAGAATATATCATGGAAGAAGCAATTGGGTCTAAAATTGCGGATTATTTGATCAAACCTGTCAATCCAAATCAGATTTTATTAACGCTGAAAAAGAATTTAGATCATTCACGACTAATTTCTGAAAAAACCACTTCCAATTACCAGCAAGAATTCAGAAAAATAGCTATGGATTTGTCTATGGTGAATAGTTATGAAGAATGGATTGAGTTGTATAAAAAATTGATTCACTGGGAATTAGAGTTAGAAAACATCAGTGATTCTGGAATGTTGGGTATTTTAGAAAGTCAGAAACAAGAAGCAAATTCACAGTTTTTTAAATTTATCAAAAAGAACTATGAACACTTTTTAACAGCCCATGACAAACCAACATTTTCGCACACCCTTTTTAAGGATTATATTGTTCCAGAAATCAGTAAATCTCAGGGAGTTGTTTGGGTTATTATCGACAATTTACGGTATGACCAATTCCGAGTTTTAGAACCTTTGATCAATAATCATCATAAAAAAGAACACGAATACTCCTATTTTTCTATTTTACCAACAGCAACACAATACGCTAGAAATGCCATTTTCTCAGGATTAATGCCTTCTGAAATGGAAAAAAGGTTTCCCAATTATTGGAAAAATGACACTGATGAAGGAGGAATGAATTTACACGAACAAGATTTTTTAACTGCTCAAATAAAACGTTTGGGTTTGGATATTCAACATCAGTATTATAAAATTTCTTCTTTAAAAAGTGGTAAAGAATTGGCTGATAATTTCAACGGAACCAAACAAAATGATTTGACTACGATTGTCTATAATTTTGTAGATATTTTATCACATTCCAAAACAGAAATGGACGTTATCAAGGAATTGTCTGGAGATGACAAAGCGTATAGAAGTTTAACACTCAGTTGGTTTCGGAATTCTCCTTTGTTTGAAATTATTCAAAAAGCACAGCAATTAGGACAAAAATTAATCATCTCCACTGATCATGGAACCATCAATTGTAAAACGCCTACCAAAGTAATTGGCGATAAAAATATCAGTTCGAATTTGCGTTACAAAACAGGAAGAAGCTTGACATTTGAAGAAAAAGATGTCTATGCTGTTCGAAATCCAAAAGACATTTTTTTACCAACAATTGCCATGAATAGTCCGTTTATTTTTGCAAAAGAAGACTTGTTTTTTGCCTATCCAAATAACTTCAATCATTTTGTAAATTACTACAAAAATACCTATCAACATGGAGGAGTTTCATTGGAAGAAATGATTATTCCTTGTGTGGTTTATAGTCCTAAATAATTAATACAAGAAATGTTTAAACAAAAAAAGACTGTCTAAAATGACAGTCTTTTTTTGTTTTTGATATCTTACATGGATTATCTAAAAAGAATTTTAGATGTTCCGTAATTAGTTTCTGAACTTACTACTTTTATAAAATAAATTCCTGTTTTTACTTTGAAATTAAAGTCCAATTCATTCTTGCCAATAGTTAATTTGGTTGGCGCGCTGTAGATTGTTTTTCCAGTAATATCATACAAAGTAACCATTGCTTCAGAATCCGTTTTGCTGAATAATAGTAAATTTACAGTTCCTTTTGAAGGATTTGGATAGGTGATAAACTCGTTTTCAAAAGTCTCTTCTTTTTCAACAATTATTCCATTTGAACCTGCTACTTTCACAAATTTCACATCAGAAATTGTTAAATCCAATTCTTTTGTTTGCGCTTCAACAGGCAAGAATGTGAATGTTAACGTGGTTAAATCATCAGCAACCATTTTTTCTTGAGTGCCTGTTGAACTGAAAATTTCGAATGGAACATAATAAGTTTGTTCTTCATTTGATACATCAACCATCAATCTGTATTGTTTTTTCCAATCTTCAATAGATGATTTTATCAATCCCAATTCCATCAATCCACTTCCTTTTGCAGTGAATGACACATAATTGTAATCTGTGTAATCAGCTGATAAAGTTCCTGGTAATAGCGATTTGTAAAGTGTTAAATAATCGTATTCACTAGTTGCTTTGATTTCAACATTTCTGTTGATTGCATATTCATCATCTTTATACTCTCTATCAAAATTGTTTGAAACAAAGTATTTTTCAATTTTCGTGTATTTTGAATCGAAATCCAATCCCCAATTTCCATCAGCATGATAAAAGGCATCTTCTACTTCGCCATTTACTTTGATTAACGCATCATATTCATAACCATCAGCAATGTCAATTCGTAAAAACTGATCTAATTCAGTGCTAATTGGATTGTATCTGTGCTTTAAATTATTGGTTGTTTCTGAGTACATTTCATCCATAGTAACCTCCACATTTTGACCCATTTGAGTACTTTTCAATTTCACGACCAAGTCAGATTTTTCTCTATAAATTTTGGCTGCAAAAGTTTTTGGTGTCTTATGTTTTTCATTTTGAACAACAGGAATAAACGATTTCAAATTCGCTAAAATATCTTTCACCAATTTTTGAGTATCCTCAGGATTTGTTGACCACACTTGGAAATTATACATGTCATTGAACTTGGTATAATTATTCACATACCAGTTTGTTTGGATGCTGTAATTTCCATCATTATTGTTTTTAGCAACTGCAAATGAAATAGCATGTTCCACAACACCATTTCGTTGTTTGATGGCTTGCATTAAGAAATTATAACCTTCTAAATTTACTGATTTTACAGTCAAAATTTCAGCACCACGCAATCTGTCACAAGACGCTTTTGTGTGGTTATACACTTTGTCAGAAGTTTTGATACCTAAAACAACCCCTTTAGTTTTTCCGTCGAAAGAGAAATCTACAGACAATACTTCATCAGCAATGGTGTAATCCAAAATATCTGTTGGAGAAGTTACGTTTGCCACATCACCAGCAACCAATCTTTCAGGAAACATATCTAACATGGTTTGACCTTTTCCTTGATAAGGTTGTGCTTGTTTTAGTTTTGCTTTGTTATAAAGGTTTTCTTCCGATTTTACAAACTCAGTAGGAATGCTATTTTTCTTACGATTTACATAGATTTTTGATATAGCATCACCCAAACTTTCAGATTCTACACCACCAGCATTTCCAGTAGTAACTTCATTAGAAGTAATCGTTATTGGAACAATAAATGTAGTTGTACAATCAGCACTTGTTGCAGTAACTGCAACTTCAAAAGCTCCTGCTTCTGTAAATTCGTACGTAATTGGATTGTGATTTACATGCATTCCAGGACCAATTCCAGGTAAAGTCCAAGAGAATTCAGTGAATGAAGCTGCATTTTCAACAGTAAAACGTTTGATGATTTTCCCAGCAATTGAAGGTAAGGTTTCAACAGTTACTATAGGTTGCAAAACAGGCAATACTTCAACCATTACTGTTTTTATATCTACTCCATAGCTATTTGTTGCAGTAAGCGAAACCGAATAATTTCCTGGCGTTGCATAATTTTTGGTAGGATTCATAACAGTACTTGTTGTCCCATCTCCAAAATCCCATAAATATGTGATAGGAGCTTCAGGTTGAACTGAACCACCAGTATTTGTCAAATTATCAAAAGTAAAAATATTTGCATCAAAACATTGTGGATTTACATTGATATTGAAATCCGAAGTTGGAGCAACACCCACAATTGGAGGACAAGTTGTAGAAGCTGCAAACTTTTCACAATGAATAGTTCCTCCTTCATGGATGAACGATTTTGCAATTACTTGGCCATAAATATCTGCTTTATTTATAGATTTCTCAATTTCCGCAAAAGGAGCAAAAACAGTTCCGTAAATTGTTTGATTTCCAATAATGTTTAAAGTAGTTGTATTGAAAAAATTGTATAGTACATATGGACTGTCTGCAGGTGCAAAACCTTGTTGTTCCCAAACATCCCAATTAAATGTTCCTGCTGCATCAACATTGATGATTAATATTCTATCTGCATTAGCAACTCTTTGTGCTTCAAAAATTCTTGCTGAATTTAAATCAGCTCCAGTTATATTTAAATAGTTGACACCATTATTTAAAAATATTTCTGTATGATTAGGCAATCCTGTATTAGGAATTGAATTGCCAAGATTGTCTTCTAAAACAGCATTATTGGCATTTAAAGATAAATTTGTAGCATTCGTTCTTAAACTTTGGAAAGCTCCAGCAAAATCTAACAAATTCGCTTCATAAACTGGGTTATTTCCTGAGCTTACTCCAAAAGAAGGAGAATTGTTTGTCATTTGAATTCTTGAAGAAGAATTGTACACAGCATTTGGAGTTACTCTCATTGGTGCAGGTGCACTCAATTCATCAAAATACCAAGCTACAGAACCAGCATTATTGCCAATTTTTGCATAATAATTTGGATTGACAATGGTTAACAATCCATTTGGATTTATTGAACCGCTTGGAGGACAAACATCTGTGGTTGTTTTGGTAACTTCAAAATTATCAATAAGATTTCCATAACTTAAATTGTTAAATGGGCTACTTGAAATTGCTTGAAAAACAAAATACACCTTATTTTCTCCAGCAGGAACAGTATATGAACCTGTATAATTTTGCCATGCAGTATTTCCTGTGCTCATTGTTTGAACTGAAGTTGCCGCATTTAATGAACCTCCTATTTTTACTTCAGCTACATCTACTCCTGCTCTACCTCTATGCCATATAGACCAATTTAATACGGAACCTGGTTCCGCACAAATCACTTGATACAAAGCAGCTCTTTGAGTTGCATTGATTTCTGCATGAAATCCACCATTTTGAGAAGGCGAACTTAAAAATCCAGATTTCCAGATTTCTATTCTACCATCTGTTGATGTTGTGTTCCATCCAGGAATATCTTCTTGTTTTTTTTGTACCCAAGTTGATGGATTTACATTTTCTTCAAAACTTCCATTATTTACAATAGTTGGATCACCACAATTGCAATCATTATCAGTTGTATTGATTACAGTATTTAATGGATAATTCACTTTATTACCTACTAAAAGTCCTGTTTTTAAACCATTTGTATCAAAATCTCCACAATCATCAGTTGCAACATTATAATCTCCTCTGATTGTCAAATCATTTCCAACAGCCATGGCTCCTTTTGTTTGGCTTTCTTTAACATTCAAATTTTCTTCTACAAAAACATTGAAACCTTGAGCAGGTGCTGTAGGACTTTGATTACAATTATAAACAGTATTTACGGTGACAGTGACAGTTGCTGTTGAAACATCACCATTTGCATCTGTAATGGTGTATTGAAAAGTATCAGTTCCTGTAAAATTTGCTGCTGGCGTATATAAAATTGTATCATCCAAAGGATTATTTGGAGTTCCACCATCATCAACAGTAATTGTTCCTCCGTTTGCAGATGTTGGTAAAGGCAATGAAATTGTACCTAAATTAGGACCATCAACACCAAAAGTATCGTTCAATAAAACATCAATAGTGTTTGCAGGACTGTTTTCATCAGCATCAAAAGTATCATCAACTGCTGTTGGTAAATTGATGACTAAAAGTGCATTTCTTGTTACTGAAGAACAAATATTATCAACATTTGACACTACAATATAATACTCAGAACCACTTAAACCAGCACTATTACTGATGTTTAAATTAGCTGAATTTGTACCTGAATACAATCCAGAATCTGTCAAAGCAATTCCCCCATTTTCAGGATCACCTAAATACCATTGATATGAAATAGACGCATTTGCATTTCCTGGTGTACCATACACTGGTGAACCACTGTTATAGCTAGTTGCTGATTCAGAAATTGCAACAACAGAAAATGAAGCTGATTGACCATTTGCAACATTTTGGTTGATTGGATTTGTTGTAACATTCAATTGATGAGCTAAATATTCATTTGAGGTTACTCCATTATATCCATTAATTCCGCCTGTAACTTTTCCATTAAGATCTATTCCAGTACCATCAAGTTTTCCATCATTATTAGCGTCAACTCCACCAGATTCTATTACATCAAAACATCCATCTCCATCAGAATCTAAATCTTGTGAGTTAGGAAATCCATCTTCATCAATATCACAATTTATAGCTGTTCCATAAACCCTTCCATTAATATAAGTAGGACCCGTAACTAATTGTGACAGAATAAAGTTATTAATTGAATTTGCATTCCAACTAAAAGCATTAAAACTATTTCCATTAAATAACTCTAACTCAAATAAAGGGCCGTTTGCCACTTTACTACCGTACATTTTTACTGATAGATTTTCATCAATTACAAACCTAATAATTGGAGTGTTCGGATTTATAGCGTTTCCAAATTGATAAATTTGTGGAATGCCACTTACACCCCATCTACTTCCATCTTTAAAACGAATATTTTGTCCTGTAGGGGTTTGATTTTGCTGAAATTGAATTTCTTGAGTTGTTAATGGAGTTCCATTTATCGTTAAATTGAAACTGTTATCCATTCTAGTAACATCTAAAATAAATCCGTTACCAACTGAATTTAACGAGTAGTTTACAGAATTTCCATTACTCACAGCAAAAGGAGTAACTCCAATTAAAACTTCGCATTCTTCTGTATCAAGTATTCCGTCATTGTCATCATCTAAATCGATGCTATTTACAATTCCATCTCCATCACAATCATTTGCTATAACACACTGAGCATTTGACGAGAAAGTAAACATGAAAAAAGTGATGATGAAAAACCCAAGTTTATTTATAGAATAAACAAGTGAGAGGTTGGTTTTTTGATAGTTAATATTCATAAAAGATGATTTAATAGATACCTATTGACTTAGGGGGAGCTCATCAATTATAACAACAAATTTTTTATTGGGTTGCAAATGTATATAAAATTACAAAAAAAACACCATATTTCATTGAAATACAGTGCTTTTTTTAAGTGTTTTTTTTTAAAAAAAGTTAAGAAAACGATTTCTTAAAACTTTCGATTGCATCTTCATACCCTTTTTTTATCAATTCTTGGATTTGTTTTGTGTCTGATCCATTGAATTTTGATAAATCTGGTTGTAATAAAATAGATGCCTTTCTTGTTTGAAATTTATTGGTTTTTTGAATCAAAAAATGGAAACTATTCAAAATAATATCTAAAATATTGTTTGGTTTTTGGTAGGTGTGTGAGGAATTCAAATCTACCGCAATCACAAATTTTGCTCCCATTTCTTTTACTGTTTTTACAGGAATATTCTCTGCAATTCCACCATCAACCAACATTTTTCCATCAAATTCAATAGGTTTATAGATTCCTGGAATGCAAGTACTAGCCATAATTGCTGTGGCAACAGAGCCTTTATTAAGTACTATTTTTTCACCATTTGAAATATCTGTTGCAATGATGGCTAATGGAATCATGGCATCTTCAATATTTTTATCTCCAATGTGTTTTATAGACAATTCACCTAATTTTTCATTGGTTAACAAGGCAAATTTTGATAATGTGATTCCAGAAATATCCATCCATTTTATTTCGGATGCTATATTTTCTATTTCTTCCCAGGTTTTTCCGAAGGCTACCAATGAAGCAACAAAGGCACCAATACTGGTGCCTGTGATGTAGTTAACATTGATATTGTGTTCGTGTAAGGCTCGCAAAACACCTATATGTGCTGCTCCCAAAACGGCTCCTCCACCAAGTGCCAATCCTATTTTCTTCATAATGTATTTAGTTCAAATCGTAACGATCTGCATTCATCATTTTCGTCCAAACTTTTACAAAATCATGCACAAATTTTTCTTTGTGATCGTCTTGTGCATATAATTCTGCGTAAGCACGTAAAATGGAATTTGAACCAAAAATCAAATCAAATCTGGTAGCTGTCCATTTGGTAGCGCCCGTTTTTCTATCTACAATGTTGTATAGATTTTCAGCAGCAGGTTTCCAAGAATAACTCATGTCTGTTAAATTTACGAAGAAATCGTTTGTCAATACACCCACTTTATCAGTAAAAACTCCGTGAGAAGTTCCTCCGAAATTGGTTCCTAATACTCTCATCCCTCCTAAAAATACCGTCATTTCTGTTGCAGTCAAACCTAACAATTGCGCTTTATCAAGCATCAATTCTTCTGGTTTTACATCATAATTCTTTTTCAAGAAATTTCTGAAAGCGTCATGCAATGGCTCTAAAACATCAAAAGAAGCTGCATCTGTCATTTCTTGTGATGCATCTCCACGTCCTGCCACAAAAGGAACTGTAATTTTTACACCAGCTTCGTGTGCTGCTTTTTCAACGGCTGCAGTACCTGCCAACACAATTAAATCAGCCAAACTTACTTTTTTAGACAAACCTGATTGGATTTCAGTCAATTTGTTCAACACTTTTTGCAATCTTTCTGGTTCGTTTCCAACCCAATCTTTTTGTGGAGCTAAACGAATTCTTGCGCCGTTTGCACCACCTCTGTAATCAGAATTTCTAAAAGTTCTTGCACTATCCCAAGCAGTAGCAATCATTTCTGATGAAGACAACCCTGAATTTAATAATTTTGATTTTAAATCTGCAATTTCAGCATCAGATAACGTGTAATCTACTGTTGGAATTGGGTCTTGCCAAATCAATTCTTCAGTTGGAGCATCAGCACCTAAATACCTGTTTTTTGGACCTAAATCTCTGTGTGTCAGTTTAAACCAAGCTCTTGCAAATACATCTTTGAAATATTCATGATCTTTGTAAAAACGCTCAGAAATCACTCTGTAAGCAGGATCCATTTTCATTGCCATATCAGCATCTGTCATGATTGGATTTCTTCTTACTCCTGGAATGTGTGCATCAAATGGTTTGTCCTCTTCTTTGATGTTGATTGGTTCCCATTGCCAAGCACCTGCAGGACTTTTCTTCAATTCCCAATCATGCTCTAATAGTAAATAGAAATACGATTGATTCCATCTATCAGGAGTAGTTGTCCAAGCTCCTTCTAATCCACTTGTTACAGTGTCTTCTGCATTTCCTTTTCTTGTTGGATTTGCCCAACCAAAGCCTTGTTCGTGAATTTCACCACCTTCAGGACTTGCGCCTAAAATAGAAGCATCTCCATTACCATGTGCTTTTCCAACAGTGTGACCTCCAGCTGCTAATGCCACAGTTTCTTCATCATTCATTGCCATACGTTTGAATGTCAAACGAACGTCGTGAGCTGTTCTTAATGGGTCAGGATTTCCGTCAACACCTTCTGGATTCACATAAATCAATCCCATTTGCACTGCTGCTAAAGGGTTATCTAGCGATTCACGATTGGTGTCATCTTGATAACGATTTCTTGTTGCTACCAAAAATTCTTTTTCACTTCCCCAATTGATTTCTTTTTCTGGATGCCAAATATCCTCTCTTCCTCCTGCAAAACCAAACGTCTTAAAGCCCATTGATTCATACGCCATATTACCCGCTAAAATGAATAAATCTGCCCAAGAGATACTGTTTCCATATTTCTTTTTGATAGGATATAACAATCTTCTTGCTTTGTCTAAATTTCCATTATCTGGCCAACTGTTTAACGGTGCAAAACGCTGATTTCCTGTATTGCTTCCTCCTCTACCATCAGCAATTCTGTAAGTTCCTGCAGCATGCCATGCCATACGAATCATCAAACCTCCATAGTGCCCCCAATCTGCAGGCCACCAATCTTGACTAGTAGTCATAAATTCTTTTAAATCCGTTTTTAATGCTTCTAAATCTAATTTTTCAAAAGCCTCTTTGTAACTGAACTCTTCTCCTAAAGGATTCGTTTTGGTATCATGCTGATGTAAAATATCTAAATTGATATTTTTAGGCCACCAATCTGTTACTGAATTGGTTTCTTTTGTGGTGTTCGCTCCATGTCCAAAAGGGCATTTTGCGGCTCCTGATTGATTCATATTATTTTTATTTTGGTTAAACTTATACTCTATTTCTTTGAAAAAAATACTTTCTGAAATCTCTAAAATGAGTTGTAAATTTAAGGATTTTGATTGACCTAGCAGTGTTTTTTCTTTCTTGTTTTTTATAATCATATAGACAAACCTTATACAAATAAGATCTATCAATAAGAAAATGATATACCGTAAAAAGCAGTTTATGAATTAAACTATTGGGAGTAATTGAATTTTAAAATGTTTTGCCACGAATTCAAGAATTTTTTATGAACATGAATCCAATAAATTCAAATTTTCATCAAAGATGAAAACAATTATTGTGATGAATAATTGAAAAATTGTGAATTTGTGGCAAAAAAATTTATGTTACTATTCAATAATATCATGATAACAAAAAATTATTCATTCGGCTCAACATGAATCAAAACCTGTCCAATGCCATCTATATTGTTCTTCAAATAATCTTTCAAGGCATGCGCAATGTCATGACCCTCTTTCACTGTGATTTTTGCATCCACAATGATATGCAAATCAATATGAAATTTCATACCTGCTTTGCGAATAAAACATTTTTCTGTATCTAAAACTCCCTGAACTTCTGTAGATTTTTTTCTGATTTCCGCCAATAAATCATCATACAAATGCTCGTCCATGATTTCACCCAAAGCCGGTCTAAAAATCAAATAACTATTGTATAAAATAAATCCTGATGCTAACAATGCAGCCCAATCATCTGCAGTTTCATACCCTTCTCCAAAAATCAACGCAATCGAAATTCCGATAAATGCCATGACCGAAGTTATTGCATCACTTCTATGGTGCCAAGCATCTGCTTTTAAAGAAGAACTGTTGATTTCTTTGCTTTTTTTGATGACAATTCTGTAGGAAATTTCTTTCCATAAAATGATGATTCCCAAAACCATCAATGTCCATGATTTGGGCGATTTATGAGGAATTTGAATGTTTTGGATACTTTCATGAGCGATGATTCCTGCGGAGATTACTAAAAAAACAACCACCAAAAACGTGATCAAAGGTTCTATTTTTCCATGTCCATAAGGATGATTTTTATCAGCAGGACGTTTGGCATATTTCAAACCAAACAACACCAATAAGGATGAAAAAATATCTGTAGTGGATTCAATAGCATCTGCAATCAAGGCATACGAATTCCCGAAAAACCCTGCCAATCCTTTTACAATTGCCAAAATGGTATTGCTTACAATACTAAAATAAGTGGTTTTTATGGCTGATTGTTCTTGGCTCATTTTTGAAGTATGAAGAATCTGTTATTTTGAAACTCGATATGCAATTGATATTTTTCAGCAATATAAGCAATCGTTTTGGAAGTATATATAAAAACGTGTGTTGGGTCTTTGCGATAATACCAATTGGGAAAAGCAATCACACCATCATACAAATGTGTCATAATTAGCAATCTTCCTGATGTTTTCAAAAGACGTAACAATTTTTCAATTTCTTGTTTTGGATGGTAAAAATGTTCAAAAACCTCACAACTAAAAATGTAATCGTATTGAAAATTGAGGTAAGATTCATCTGTAAAAAAATAAGGATCGTACAATTTCACTCGGTAATGTTGGTCATGCAACTGTTTGCTAATCACAGGTCCTGTGCCACAACCAAAATCTAAACCCAACTGATTTGGCGAATACTTTTCTAAAATATAATTGGTGATTGGTGATGTAAATTGCTGATATCCAACATCATTTACATCATTATTATGAATTTCATAGCGTTCTTTTTCCTGATGTTCATCCAAATAAAACGCATTGTCTTTTACATACGCATCACAGGTTTGGCAATGAAAGTAAAAAGCATCTATGGGATGTTCTAACAAGTTTTCGCAAAGTGGACAGTGCACGAGTGTTGGATTGAAAATGATACTACAAAGCTAGTCATAAAAGAATAATTCGCATAAAAACTACATTTTAATTCTATGCTTTTTTATATATTCGCTTGAAATAGAAGCGCTTTTTAAGTATCATCTTGTAATTGATAGATTTTATAGAAGTTTTATAAAACCTAAAAAAGTTACATAAACCTGCGCCTATTAAATATTTGGCTGTAATATAAACTAAACGCAAGTGAGAAACCTGAAATCAAGCATTGTACTTATTACATTAATTTTTTTCTCAATCAATAGTTATTGTCAGAAGAAATTTAAAGTAAAGATTGAGGAAAAATATGAAACAGTAAATCAATATTATCTTGTTGATGAAAAAGAAAATATTTTACACGAACTTGATACGTCAAAATATTATGCTTTTTTAACAGAAAATTCTTTGAAACACTTTGCTGTTTTCGGAATAAAAGGAGAATCTGGTTGGTCAGCAATTGACTCTAATGAAAAAATCCTTTTTAAAGTTTATAATTCTGTAAATGGAGAACCTTCACCTGACAATTTAATAGAGAATAAAATCAGAATAATTGACAAAAATGATAAAATTGGTTTTGCTAATGAAAAAGGAGAAATTATAATAAAACCTCAATTTGAAGTAATTACTTCATTTCAAAATAACAGAGCAATATTTGGAAAAAAATGCGAAAAAGAATATTGGGAAAAGGAAAAACACGAAAATGGGTGTAATCATTTTTCGATTAAATGTGCTCAACATGGAATTATAAATGAAAAAGGAGAAATATTAAAATTTGGGAATTACACATTTGAGGAAATTGCGACAGAAATAAATTGGAAAAACGAATAAAATACTTCAGCCAATAACGTAAAAAACTTATTGCTGGATTTTTGCTTACTAGCGAAAAGAGTATGCTCAACAACCAAGATTAACATAAAAATCATAAAATCGCAATCAGGAAATACATGCAACAACCAAAAACATCAACCCAAAAAAATGTTCTTTCAAAATTGAAAAAATATCCTGCCACACTTTTTATTTTCAAATGGACATTCATCAGCCTTTGTTTAGGTCTTTTGATTGGAAGTGCTTCTGCGGGTTTTTTACAATCATTGGATTGGGCAACTGATTTTCGTGAAAATCATCTTTGGATTATTGCCTTATTGCCCATTGGAGGTTTGGGAATTGGATTGGTCTATCATTATTATGGGAAAGAAGTGGTTGCTGGAAACAATTTGTTGATTGATACCATTCATGCGCCTCAAAAAACGATTCCGTTTATCATGGCCCCTTTTGTGTATGCAGGCACCATCATCACTCACTTTTTGGGAGGTTCTGCAGGACGTGAAGGCACTGCATTGCAAATGGCTGGCGCTATTGCAGACCAGTTTAGCAAACCATTGCGCTTATCAACAGAAGACCGAAAAATACTATTGATTGCTGCTGTTGCTGGTGGATTTGGGTCTGTTTTTGGAACGCCATTGGCAGGTGCAATCTTTGCGTTAGAGTTTTTCTTGATTGGGAAAATCAGTTACAGCGCTATTTTTCCGGCATTTGTTACGGCGATTTTTGCTGATATTGTCACCAAACTTTGGGAAACACCACATACCTCCTATTACATTGATAGCATTCCTTCTGTTTCTATTACCACAATTTTATATGCCATTGCTGCAGGAATTGTCTTTGGAATTTGTGCAGCCACGTTTAGTAAATTCATGCACATCACCACTGATGTGTTTAAAAAGCGAATCACCTATCCTCCATTTCGTCCGTTGATTGGTGGGATTTTGGTGGCTGTTGCTGTTTTTGCAATAGGAACTACCAAGTATATTGGATTGGGAATTCCTACGATTGTAGCCTCTTTTGAAACGCAATTGCCCATGTATGATTTTGCCATCAAAATGGCATTTACCATACTTACATTAGCTGCTGGATTTAAAGGTGGAGAAGTGACGCCCTTATTTTTTATTGGAGCCACTTTAGGCAGTGCTTTGAGTTTGTTTATTCCACTACCCACAGCATTGTTGGCTGGAATGGGATTTGTAGCGGTTTTTGCAGGAGCAACCAATACACCTATTGCGTGCACGTTCATGGCCATTGAATTATTTGGCATAGAATGTGGGGTTTTTGTAGCCATTGGGTGTGTAGTTTCCTATTTACTTTCAGGGCATACAAGCATCTACCAAAGGCAAGTTATTGGCGAACCAAAACAAATTCAATTTATGCAAGCGCAAAACAAACGAGTGAATGAGTTGTAAAGAAGGATTTTAAATGTTGAGGTTTACAATAATTAGTTCATTAAATTTTGTAACTTTATAATGGATTTAAAACAAAAAAATGAATACAATTGAATTGAAACAAGAATTAATTCACCGAATTTCAAGGATTGATGATACTGAGTTTCTTATTGCTATCAAGACAATCTTAGATTACAATAAAAAAGAATCGTTTATTGAAATTTCTCCAGAATTAGAGCAAGAACTACTTTTTGCGAGTTCAGAAGGAAAAAAAGGAATTGTAATTTCGCAATCAGAAATGGATCAAAAAGTATCAGAATGGTTGAACGAAATGTAATTTGGACAAAATTATCAGAAATTCAACTACAAGAAATCCTTGATTACTTTAACAAAAGAAACAAGAGCTTACAGTATTCAAAAAAAACATCAGAAACCTTTCCAATTTCACATTCCAATTCACAATTCTGAACCCAATAAAATTTCATAATTTCATAATATACAATTGACAATTAATACATTTCTTTACGTTGTCAAACGAATTACTTACAATTGTAAAAAATGGATATTCAACGATTAGAAAAAGAATTGTCGCAACTACTTTTAGAGCTGAATGCTAGTGAAGCACTTATCAATAAATTAACGCTTCATGTGGATGAAAAATATAAGTTAAGTGCCAAAAACTTACTGCGCTATTTGATTTTGAGAAGCAAAGATTTGAGATCCTATCATGGTATGTTGTCCGATTTGGGCATTTCGTCTTTACGTTCTGGAGAGGGTTATGTGTATAGCAATTTATATAGCGTGGTTCGAAATATTCATCTTATCCAAAACTCACCTTTTGAAATCGATAAAAATGTGGACATCATTGGCTATACCAATAGCATGCGATTGATCAAAGAGCATACAGCACAATTATTTAACCAAGGTAGTAAAGAAAAAAGAGCTGTTATTATGGTCACCTTGCCTGATGAAACTGCTGAAGACAAAGAATTGATTCAAAAAATGGTTGCTCACGGAATGAAAATTGCCCGAATAAATTTAGGTCATGGTGATGAGTCCATCTGGAAAAAAATGGTTGAGAATATTAAAAGTGTTGAAAAAGAAACTGCCCAAAAAATACAGATTTATATTGATTTGTCAGGACCTAAACTGAGAACTTCAAAAATAGCGCACAAAAGTAAAGACGGTAAAATAAAAGATAAAATAAGCATTGAAGTTGGCGAAAAAATCATCCTACACAAAGCTTCCATTTCCTTTGATACTTCTTTCTTAAAAAAACACAAAAAAATAGTTGAAGTGGTGCTTGAGCAAGTGGTGGACGAAACTCAAATTGGAGATTCTTTGCTGTTTGATGACGGAATGATCAAAACAAAAGTGATTGAAAAAAACAATCATTATTTGGTGTTGAAAATTACGGAATGCTATAAAACCAAGTTGGGTTCTTATAAAGGAATCAACTTACCAAACACCAAACTGAGTCTTCCTGCTTTGACAGAACAAGATATGGAAGTGCTGCCATTTGCCTGTAAATATGCAGATATTATTGGATATTCGTTTGTGCGAAATAGCGAAGATGTGCGTCAATTATATGAAGCTTTGCAAAAAAACAATGCAAAAGATGTGGGCATTGTTTTTAAAATAGAAAATAAAGAAGCATTCGAAAACTTGCCTGATATTCTCCTAAAAGGCATGGAACGCAACAAAATAGGTGTGATGATTGCACGTGGAGATTTGGCTGTAGAAATTGGTTTTGAACGAATTTCGGAAGTACAAAATCAAATTCTTTGGTTGTGCGAAGCTGCTCACGTTCCTGTTATTTGGGCTACACAAGTGTTGGATAATTTGGCGAAAACGGGCATCCCTACAAGAGCAGAAATCAGTGACGCTGCATTGTCAGTGAAAGCAGAATGTGTCATGCTCAATAAAGGCCCTTATATTTTGGAAACTATCAAAGTTTTGAAAGATATTCTCACACGAATGGAAGAACATTCTTTCAAGAAAAAAGACGAATTACGTGCGCTGAATATTGCAAAACGTTTTGTTAAGAAAATCAATTCGTAATTGTAGTTTTTGAAGTAGACAAAAGAGAATAGACAAAAGATAAGAGACTGATCAACTGTTTTAAAGAGATGAAGTCGTTTGTTTTATTGGTTTAGGTAATTACCTATTGGGTAAAATTTATTATTTGCCACGAATTCACAAATTGTAAGGATTTCATCACAATAACTGTTTTTATCATTGATGAAAATCCGTGAATTCGTGGCAATTTTATTTTAAAATTCAATTACACAACAGGTTAAAATTAAGATTCCTTAACCTCATCCGTTGTTTCCGAACTTTCTTTTGTTTGATTTTCTGCTCCTTTTAAGAAACTTGGCAAATTCAATCCTGCCATATTGAACAAATCATTCAAAGGTGGCACTGTTTTCATCATTCCTGAAACAAAATTTGCAGTGGACGAATTCCCATTTTCACCTTGTCCATTTCCTGAATCCCACACAGTGATTTTATCAATTTTAATGTTTTTCACAGCTTCTACTTGCGTTCTTACCAATTCAGGCAATTTTTCAATCAACAATAACTGAAACGCTTTGTTTGGGTCACCTCCTGCTGCTGCCACCACATCTTTATATCCTTGTGCTTGTTTTGTCAATATTTCAAAAAGTCCATTTGCTTCTGCTTCCATTTTCGCAAAAATAGCATCTGCTTCCCCTTTTGCGTTTTCTCTGATTGTTTCTGCAGCAGCTTGTGCTTCAATAATGGCTCTTTGTTTGGCAATTTCTGCTGGTACTACAATATTCGCAATTTGTGTAGAACGCTCTCTTTCAGAACGCGCTAATTCGGCTTTTTGCTCAGCAACATACGATTCTTCCAATGCTTTTGCTTGTTGTACTTTTTCTGATGCCAACGCAGTTCTCAAAGCTTCTGCTTCTTTTTCTCTTCTGTTTGCCTCAGATTGTGCAATCGCAATTTTCGCTTCGTTTTCTCCTTGGATGGCAAGCGCATTTGCTTCGGATGTTTTTACTCTTGTATCTCTTGCGGCTTCTGCTTTTCCAATAGTTTCATCTCTTACTGCAGTGGCAATACTAATTTCTTTGTCTTTTTGGGTGATGGCAATTTTTACATCTCTATCTCTATGTGTTTCAGCAATTTGAGTATCTTTTTCTCTGTCTGCCATTGCCTTTCCTGTTTCCCCAATTTTTTCTTGCTCAGCTACACTAATTTTCGCTTCGTTGATGGCTTTCGCAGCTGCTTCTTTTCCTAAAGCTTCTATATATCCTGATTCGTCTTTGATATCTGTTACGTTTACGTTTATCAATTTCAAACCGATTTTTTTCAATTCGCTATCCACATTTTTAGAGATATTATCCAAAAATTTATCACGATCAGAGTTGATTTCTTCAATGGTCATCGTGGCAATCACCAAACGCAATTGACCAAACAAAATGTCTTTTGCCAATTCTTGAATTTGCTCAGACGTCAATCCTAAAAGTCGTTCAGCAGCTGTATTCATACTATCAGATTCTGTAGAAATGGCAATTGTAAAACGACAAGGAACATCTACTCGAATGTTTTGACGGCTCAGTGCATTCGTTAAATTTGCTTCAATTGACAAAGGTTTTAAATCCAAAAAAGCATAATCCTGAATTACCGGCCAAATAAAAGCCCCTCCACCATGCACACATTTTGCTGATGAACCTCCTGTTCGTCCATAAATAACCAATATTTTGTCGGAAGGACAACGTTTGTATCTTGAAACTAAGGCAGATATAGTTACAAAAAGTACAACTGCGGCAACTATAATAATAATGATGGGTGAAAACATATGAGTGGATTAAAGGGTTTCTACGATTAAAATACGATCTTCTATTCTGATTACTTTTACTACTTTTCCTGAGGGAATTTTTTCATTTTCGGTCATGGCATCCAATTCATGAAAAGCGCCTTTTACACTAATCATGATTTTGCCTTTGCCTGATTTATTTTCGGGAATTGTCAGATACACATCCGCTGTTTTATGCAATGTATCTGTTATTTTGAATGAATTGTCTTCTGCCAATTTTTGCACTTGATTGATGATGATAAAAAACAGATACACAAACAAGATTCCTACAACTAATGAAATAAAAATCAGTAAAAGGCTGTTGGAAATGGTTTCATAAAAAGAAATTCCTGTCCAACTAAATCCCAATAAAAAGTTGATTAAGTTTCTCAATGAGAATAGTTGAAACGGAGTTTCTGTACCGCTTAAATCTCCATCAAAATCAGCTTCTAATCCATCAGAAGCATCACCACCCACAAAAGTTAAGATTGTTTGAATGATAAAAATAACACTTGACGGAATTGCCACAAACCAAAAAGTTCTGAGTAATGGCTCTAAATTTTCTAATATTTCCATAGCTATCAAATTTAAGTCATTTTAATTGATTTCTCATCAAATGACATAGAATAAAATTACTGAATTACAGCTTTTTTACTATTTCCAAAAATAACAAAATTTATGAATTACCCATCACTTTTTTAAAAATAGTTCACTGTTTATTTTAGGGTTTCTATTGTTTAAGGGTTTCTATTGTTTAAGGGTTTCTATTGTTTAAGGGTTTCTATTGTTTAAGGGTTTCTATTGTTTAAGGGTTTCTATTGTTTAAGGGTTTCTGTTGTTTAAAAGTTTCCGTGGTTTTTAAGGTTACAATTTAGAGCCTTCGCCTTAGCCTTTGCCTTCGCCTTCGTCTTAGTTTCTGTTGTTTCTATTGTTTCTGTTGTTGTTAAGTTTACATTGTTGAGCCTTTGCCTTCGCCTTCGTCTTAGTTTCTGTTGTTTAAAAGTTTCTGTGGTTTTTAAGTTTACGATTTAAAGCCTTCGCCTTAGCCTTCGCCTTCGCCTTTGCCTTCGTCTAAGTTTCTATTGTTTAAAAGTTTTTGTGGTTATTTAGGTAACGAATTAGAGCCTTCGCCTTCGCCTTTGCCTTAGTTTCTATTGTTAATAAGTTTACGATTAGAGCCTTTGCCTTTGCCTACATGTCATATAAAAACTTAATTAGGTGTCATCATTTTATTACTTCATTGTCACAATGCTACATCAATTCATTGATTTTGATAAAAAAGTGAACAAAAACCTAAAATTGTTAAAAACTTTAAGCAAATAGTATAAAATAAATTTTTTGAAACTTCTTTATGTGAAAAGTACCCCTTATCTTTACAAACGTAAAAAAGCCCAAACTTTGCGGATTTGGACTTTTTTAGATGTTGTAGTTTCTGTGAAGAAACTAACTTTGTCTTGAGTCTTCAAAGTTACACAAAACTACACGACAAAAAATTTTTTTTAACAAAAAATTTTTTTTTTGATGTTGGCTTCCGCAACCCAACATGAAGTGACAAAGGACTGTAAGAGATCCTAAACATTCTAATTTTTCTTCTTTATTCCCTGAGTTGGGTAGCAAAGTTTGTTTTGAAAAAATCGTTCAAAACAATGCATCAATTGCAAAGAAACTGTCTAAAAACGTAGTAAAAAAAGTCGTTGCGACTCCTTTTTGAAGAAGTTGCAACAAATAGTGTTAATCTCATTTAAAAAATAGAACAAATGAAATTAAAACCAGTACAAAAGTTCAATCCGCAAGACGCGGGTGGTGATAGAAAGTTTTACGCGCAAGCAGTAGCAACGGGTAAAATAGATTTAAAACGATTGGCATACCTAGTATCCAATCAAAGTTCGGTTAGGGAGGGAGACTGTTATGCAGTCATCCTGTCAATGGTGCACAACATTATGGACGAACTCAAACAAGGTAAAATTGTCAAGTTGGATAGACTTGGTTCTTTTCAACTAAGTGTGAGTTCAGAAGGAGTGCCTACCAAAGACCAAGTGAACGGAAATCTTGTAAAAGACATCCGTATCAACTTCCGTCCTGACGAAGACATGAAGGGCACCTTGAACACGAAAACAGTGAAATTCACCATCAGTGATTCCCTGATTTAGCGAACAAAAAGTCCGAATGTAACAAAACCTCAATAGCGAAAGCTATTGGGGTTTTTTGTTGTTTTTACCCTAAATTGCAGTACTGCAACGACTTCAGAGCAGTACTGGGTTGGTCTCAGAGCAGTACTGCTTTGCATGAAGAGCAGTACTGCAACGACCTCAGACCAGTACTGCAACCAAAACGAAGCTGTACTACACTGAAACCGACGCTTTTTAGGGACTAAAAACCCGTTTTATGAGCCTATAAACAGTGTTTTACTCCTAAAAACAGGCCTAAAAAGCACTAAAAAAACCAACTTTTTACACCAAAAACACTCATTTTTAGCCTAAAAAGCGCCCTAAAATACCCTAAAATGAGGGCTTTTTTGGTAGAAATTTCCCCCCAAAAGGCTCTTAAACCGAGTAAAAATGAGATTGAATTTGACTTTTTTTTAGGGGATTTTTCCGGTATTTGCTATTGGGATGCAGATGATATTGGTTTTATTTGTATTTTGGGGGCTGTATATGCAACTGAGTTTTTTATAAAAAGTTAGATGAAGTTGCACATATCAATTAGTTTTGTAACATGCTAAAAGAGCTTGAATTTTTGAAAAGATTAAAAGATATAGAAAAGAAAAAGCAATGAATAAAAAAAACCTATCAGAAAGAGATATTTGCACAAAGTTTATAACGCCTGCCGTTGAAAAATCAGGATGGAATAAGCTTACTCAATTATTGGAAGAGGTTTCATTTACAGATGGTAAAATACACGTAAGAGGAAAACTTACCGCAAGAGGAAATAAAAAACGTGCTGATTATATTCTTTATTACAAACCAAATATTTCTGTTGCTATCATTGAGGCAAAAGACAACAAACATTCAGTAAGAGCAGGAATTCAGCAGGCTTTAGACTATGCAAAGATTTTAGATATTCCTTGTGTTTTTAGTAGCAATGGGGATGGTTTTTTGTTTCACGACAGAACAGCTACTGACGGAAATATTGAAACAGAAATTGATATTGACAATTTTCCTACTCCTGAAGAACTTTGGGAGAAATACAAAAAATACAAAGGAATTACCACACCAGCTGCTGAGAAAATTGCTTCCCAAGATTACTTTTTTGACGGAACAAACCGAAAACCAAGATATTACCAACAAATTGCCATCAATAGAACTGTAGAGGCAATCGCCAATGGACAAAACCGAATTATTTTGGTAATGGCTACTGGAACAGGCAAAACATACACAGCTTTTCAAATCATTCACCGACTTTGGAAAAGTGGTGCTAAAAAGCGAATCCTTTTTTTAGCAGATAGAAATGCATTGATTAACCAAACTCGAAGGGGCGATTTTAAACATTTTAAAGATAAAATGACGGTTGTTAAACAACGTCAAATTGATAAAAGTTATGAAATTTATTTGGCGCTATATCAGGGTTTGAGTGGCTCAGATGAAGATGCAAATGTTTATAAACAGTTTTCTCGTGACTTTTTTGATTTGATTGTTATTGACGAATGTCATAGAGGAAGTGCCAAAGAAAATAGTAGTTGGAGAGAAATTTTAACCTACTTTGAAAAAGCCACTCATATTGGTTTGACAGCTACGCCCAAAGAAAGTAATGAAGCAAGTAATTCAGAATATTTTGGTGAGCCTGTTTATACTTATTCATTAAAACAAGGAATTGATGATGGTTTTTTAGCTCCTTATCGTGTTGTGCGTATTGCATTAAATGTAGATGCGGAAGGTTGGAGACCTCATCAAGGTAAAACCGATAAAGAAGGTATTGAAATTGAAGATAGAATATACAATCGTAAAGACTTTGATAAAAGTTTAGTTATTGAAGAGCGGACAGACATTGTGGCTAAAAAACTCACAGAATTCTTAAAAGGGTATGATCGCTTTGCAAAAACGATTGTGTTTTGTGTTGATATTGACCATGCTGAGCGAATGAGAACTGCTTTGGCAAAACACAACCCTGACTTGGTTGCTGATAATTACAAATATATTATGCAAATTACGGGAGATAATGACGAAGGAAAACGTGAACTTGATAACTTTATCAATCCTGAAGAAAAATATCCTGTGATTGCAACTACTTCCGAATTGATGACAACGGGTGTAGATGCTCAAACTTGTAAAGTAATTGTATTGGATGCCAACATCAATTCAATGACAAAATTCAAACAAATTATTGGGCGTGGAACCCGAATCAATGAAGAATATGGAAAACTATTTTTTACCATCTTAGATTTTAGAAATGCCACAGATTTGTTTGCTGACCCTCAATTTGATGGTGACCCAATCAGAGTAAAACCAGTTACTGAAACTACTGATTTGGGCGATATTATCAGTGAAGAAGAACAAAGCGAAAATCCTATCATTGATTTAGAAACAGGGGAAGAAATAGAAATGATTATTCCTAAAATTCGATATCCAGAAGAAGAAACTAATGCAACTGGTGTACATGAACCTAGAAGAAAAGTATATGTAAATGGTATAGATGTCTCCGTTTTAATAAGCCGTGAAATGTATTTTGACCAACATGGAAAACCCATCACAACAAGTTTAAAAGACCATACAAAAGAAATTATAAAAGGAAACTTTGTTTCTTTAAATGACTTTTTAAACACCTGGAATGCTACAGACCGAAAAGAAGCAATCATCACCCAATTGCAAGAACAAGGTGTTATGGTTGAGGCTCTTTACGAAGCTGTAGATAAGCAAGTTGATTTGTTTGATTTGATTTGCCACATTGCCTATGACCAACCACCATTGACAAGATTGGAAAGAGCAAACAACGTAAAAAAACGAAATTACTTTACAAAATACGGCGAGCAAGCAAAAAATGTATTGGAGGCTTTGCTAGATAAATATGCTGATGAAGGCATAGCCAATATTGAAAGTTTTGAAGTTTTAAGAGTAAATCCGTTTGATAAATTTGGCTCACCACTTGAAATTATCAATCAATTTGGCAGCAAAGCAAATTATTTAAAAGCGGTAAAAGAATTAGAAATTGAATTGTATAAAACAGCGTAACCAACAAATAGGGACTTTTGTGAATTGTGGAACAAGCCACAGACACACCTGTCCCCAAAGTACCTAAAATAATGAAAGAAGAAAAAGAAAATAGTAAAGGTTTTATACCACTGCATGGTGGTTATAAAAACCTGATTACCTATCAGAAATCTGAAATTATTTATGATGGCACCATCTATTTTACCAAACGTTTTTTTCAAAAGTATGATAGAACCATAGACCAAATGGTGCAAGCTGCAAGAAGTGGAAAGCAAAATATTGTTGAGGCAAGCATGGCATCAGGCACTTCTAAAGAAATGGAAATAAAGCTAACAAATGTCGCAAGAGCATCTTTAGAAGAATTAAAAATTGATTTCCAAGATTTTTTAAGAACTAATAAATTGCCAATTTGGGATAAGGAGCATAAGTTGACAACTAGATTTAGGGAACTAAACAGAACACCAAATGCTACTTATGAAACTTACCAAAAAGCTATTGAACATGAGCAACCGGAAATTTGTGCCAATTCAATGATTTGTTTGATAAATATTGTTAGCTATTTGCTGAATCAGCAAATAAAGCAACAAGAAAAAGCATTTATCAATGAAGGTGGCTTAAGAGAAAGAATGACAAAGGCACGATTAAACATACGTAACAATAATAAATAATACATTTTTGGGATAGGAAGGACACAGGCGACAAGTCGCACGTTGTCGCAAAAGTCCCTAATAACTAAAACAACACATGAGTAACATAGGAGGCGTAATAAAAAGCATACAAAAAATAATGTGGCAAGACACAGGTCTTAATGGTGATGCACAACGCATTGAGCAATTAGGGTGGATGCTTTTCTTGAAAATATTTTCGGATAAAGACAAAGAA
This sequence comes from Polaribacter sp. BAL334, assembly GCF_015767435.1. Classification (GTDB taxonomy): domain Bacteria; phylum Bacteroidota; class Bacteroidia; order Flavobacteriales; family Flavobacteriaceae; genus Polaribacter. The sequence goes on along the minus strand of NZ_JADWOV010000285.1, from coordinate 49,848 downwards.
TTGGAATTGTTAGATGATAGCTATACATCGCCAATTCCCGACAAATTTCATTGGGTAAAAGAAAAAGGCAATTGGGCTGGAGATGATGAAGGAATGACAGGTGATGAACTTTTAGAGTTTGTAGACAGACAATTATTCCCTGCATTGCGCAATTTAGATTTAAGCACAGGCAACCAACGTGCAGTAATAGTTCGTGAAGTATTTGAAGGCAATAACAACTATATGAAAAGCGGTATCAACATTCGTAAGGTGTTGAACAAGCTAAATGAAATAGATTTTAACATTGCCAAAGATCGTCATGCATTTGGTGAATTGTACGAAACCATTTTAAAGGAATTGCAAAGTGCTGGCAAAAGTGGTGAGTTTTATACACCAAGAGCCATTACACAGTTTATTACTGAAATAATTAATCCGCAATTGGGCGAAAAAATATTGGATCCTGCATGCGGAACAGGTGGTTATTTAACATGTGCTATTGAGCATTTAAAAAAGCAAGCCAAAAATATTGAAGAACGCAAAAGCATTGAACAAAACATTGCAGGTTGGGAATACAAGCCTTTGCCCTATTTATTGGCAACCACCAATTTAATTTTACACGACATTGAAATACCCAATATTAAATTTGGGGATGCTTTAGACCAACCTTTGAGTGCCTTTACTGAAAAACACAGAGTAAATGTTATTTTAGCAAACCCGCCCTTTGGTGGGATTGTTGCCAATAATAATGAAGCAAATTTTCCACAAACCTATCGTACCAAAGAAAGTGCCGACTTGTTTTTAATCTTGATGATTCATTTGCTAAAACAAGACGGACGAGCAGGTATTGTGTTGCCCGATGGCAGTTTAACAGGCGATGGCGTAAAACAACGCATACGCCAAAGACTCTTGGAAGAATGCAACCTGCACACCATTATTCGTTTGCCAAATTCGGTGTTTCAACCCTATGCAACTGTGGCTACTAACTTATTGTTTTTTGACAAAGGCACCCCTACCAAAGACATTTGGTACTATGAACACAGAATGCCAGAGGGTTATAAAGCCTACAACAAAACACGCCCCATACAAACCAAAGAATTTGACCCCATTAAAAAATGGTGGCACAAACGCAAAGAAAGTGATATTGCGTGGAAAGTGAACATAAACACTATTATAGAACGTGGGTATGATTTAGACATTAAAAACCCAACCAAACCTGAAGAGGAAAAGGAATATAGCAGTGCTGAACTGATTGAAATGCTTTCAAAAAGTTTTAAAAAAAGTAATTCTTTGCTATCCCAAATAAAAGAAACTTTATAATGGGAAGAGGAAGAAAACCAATATCTAATTTCAATGGTTCAGAATGGGAAACTGTTTTTTACAATTCTGTAGGTACTTATGTACAGTATATAAATATTCAATTATCAAAAGAATATAAACTCGAACCTTTATCAAATCATTTAAAAATTGTTGGTGGATATGCTTTTAAAACAGCAGAATATAAAAATCAAGGTATTCCAATAATTAGAATTTCCGATTTTAATAATGAGCAAATCGTTTTGAAAGATGTTGTTTATTATCAAGAAGCAAAAGAATTAGATAGATACCAATTAGTTGAAGGCGATATAATTATTGCATTAACTGGTGGTACTATCGCAAAATTGGCAATTGTTCAGAATGGTTTGGGAAAAATATATTTGAACCAGCGTGTAGGTAAATTTCAGGCATTAAAACCTGATGAGTTTGAAGTAGAATATATTTACTGGTTAGCAAGAAGTATACAAAGTATTATTAAAAATTTAGCTTGGGGTGCTGCAATACCAAATGTAAGTCCAAAACAAATTGAAGCGTTGAAATTCCCATTTCCAACAAAGGAAACTCAAAGGGGCATAATTGACTTCTTAAATGATTTAAAGAATAATGATTTAAAAGAAGACAAAATCTATTTTGATGTCTTAATTGAAAATGAAATTGTTGCTTTACACGAAAAGCAATTTACGACAAGTTCAATCTCTATCGAACTCACCCACCAACTCACTTTACTTAAAAAACTCCGTCAGCAATTATTGCAAGATGCAGTGCAAGGCAAGTTGGTAGCCCAAAATAAAAAGGACGAACCAGCAAGCGAATTGCTAAAAAAGATAAAAGCCGAAAAGAAATTTAAAAAAGAATTGCCTCCCTTAAAACCCGAAGAGTTATCATTTGAAATACCTTCTAACTGGACTTGGTGCAGATTAGGAGAAATTGCAGAAATAGTGCGAGGAGGTTCACCAAGACCAGCAGGTGACCCAACATTTTATGGTGGTGCAATACCATTCTTAAAAGTAGGCGACTTAACAGGATACGAAGATATTTATGTTAGAACACATACATATTCAATTAAAGAAGCAGGTCTCCATAAAACAAGATTTGTTGAAGCAGATACGTTAATGTTAACTAATAGCGGTGCAACATTAGGCATTCCAAGAATCTGCACTTTTCCAACAACCTTTAATGACGGTATTGCTGCATTTTTAAATTTGAATAATATCGATAAAGTTTATCTCTACTATTTTTTAAAATCGAAATCCGCTTGGTATTTAAAAGAAGCATCAAGAGGTCAAGGGCAACCAAATTTAAATACAGATATTATTGCTTTAACTCCTTTTCCTCTTCCCCCATTAAATGAACAAAAAAGAATAGTTGATAAATTGGAGCAAGCAATGCAAAATTGCAATAATTTAGAGGAAAACATCAAACAAAGTGAATCACAAAATGAAAAACTATTGCAACAGGTTTTGAGAGAGGCGTTGAGGAAGGGGAAAAAAGAGGTTGTTTTATGATTACAAAAATCAATAAACTAAAGAATTTTGGAATTTCCCGTTAGTGCATTTTATGATAAAAGAAGATATACATACAATCTTAAAAATAGTTGAGCAATTGACTAAAAGTTCGTTCACGAGCGAGACGCTCGCGTTAGCCTAGCATTTTAATATCTAGAAATTCCTTCCTAGTTTTGTAACGATAATAAACAAGCTTATAACTACCCTATGTGCTTCCACGTAAAACAAACCAGCACTGCTAAAGCCATGGAACAAAGCTTTGATGCCGAAATTGCATCAGGTTTGTTGTTTGCGCCTCAAGCCCACATCAATGGATTTAGTTTTCCGCAGATGCCTGTCATTACCCAACAAGCGCCTGAGTTGATTCAGCCTTTTGAATGGGGATTGATTCCTAGTTGGGCAAAGAATGACGACATCAAAAAAATGACCTTGAATGCCAAAATAGAAACCCTGCACGAAAAACCTGCTTTTAAAGAGGTGGTTGCCCAACGTTGTCTAATCATTGCCAACGGTTTTTACGAATGGCAATGGTTGGATCACAAAGGGAAAAACAAGATAAAATATGAAATTGGTTTAGAAAACGAAGCCTTATTTGCGTTTGCTGGGTTGTATGCGCATTGGGTAGAACCCAACAGTGGGACTATAAAAAGTACCTGCACCATCCTTACCACAGCAGCCAATGAATTGATGGCGAACATACACAATAGTAAAAAAAGAATGCCCGTTATTTTGCACCCAAAAGATGAGCAGTTATGGCTCAACCAAGCCCCTATTGCGGACGTTGCTTTTCCGTATCAAGTGCCATTGGTAGCCAAAGAAATTACCGAAAATTACCGGTTGTTTTGAGGGTGTTGGATGGGTAAAGGATTTCTTTTAAAAAATGACGTGCAGTTACTCCTGCTCATCGAAGTCACACGACTTCTAGGCTTATGAATATCTGAGATCAAAACATACAACACTTTTTAACTCCGTGCCAAACCATAAATGAATCACATTCAACATACTGCTGTGAAACAAGTGAATACGAGGCAAATTTATTTTAAAATTCAATTTCACCCAACATGTTCATTTAACAACATATTTAGGATTTAAAAATACCATTAAACGTCTAATTAATAAAGATTTATAATCCATTTACACGATAATAACTGTTATACATGTTGCTTTAATAGTATAAAATTGTATACTTTTGTAAAGTATTTAAACCATTTTTTAATTTACAAAACCATTGGCAAAAAGAATAAACATAGCAAAGACTTTCCCTAAACAAGCTTTTTGGGATATGGATAGTACTAAATTATCTGCTCAAAAAGATAAGGCTATTATTATTCCTAGAGTTTTAATGACTACCAATGAAGATACTTTTTCTAAAGACATTGCATTAGTAGAATCTGTGTATGATGCCAATGAAATTTACACTATCTTAAAAGAAAGTAAAGAACGTATAAGCAATACTGTGTGTAGATTAGTATCACAACGTTATAACAAGCCTACTTTTTTACGCTACAAGTTTTAAGAAAATGAGTGCACTATCAAACGTACTCATACAAACAATTAAAGAATTACAATCCTTACCAAGTTTATCTCAGTTTGCACTTGCAGGTGGAACAAATTTAGCCTTTCGTTTCAATCACAGAGAATCACAAGACATCGATTTATTTTGCCAAGAAATTGTGGGCGTAACGCATTTAGAAACTATCGAAAAAGAAATTATAACCTTTTACGGATAAACCAATGTAACAGGTACTGATTATCCAGCTGATAAAATAAATGACCAATATAGTTTTTTTAGATGCTTTATTTCAAAACCTTGTGGTGATTGTATAAAAGTTGAAATCATTCAAAACATGAAAATGATGGATGCTGTTGAGGTTTTAGAAGGTTTAAGATTAGTAAGCACTAAAGATATTGGTTTATTTAAATTAATAAGTAGTTCAAATAGAGCCGCTAAAAAAGATATTTACGACCTAAACTTTATTACAGAAAAAATACCAATCATAGAGTTGTTTGAAGCACTTAGAGTTAAAAAAAATATATTTAGCAAAGATGAACATAAAAATATTTTTGATTTAGATAATGATAAATGCCCATCACAATATCCTTTAGAACTTTTAAATTTTGATAATAGATCTAAAAAAAGAAATGCTATAAAACCAAATCACTCTAATGATCATATTATCATTATAGATGATAATAAAAGTTGGCGGATGGCTAGTATTCAATGGCGCATGAAACTTAGAAAATTATACAGATATTTAGATATTGTTTATCCTCTTTAAATATATAAAGCGCACCAAAGTCGTCGATTACTATGATAATTTCAAATAAAAAAAATGTAATTGCAAGAAGAGCATATATTTGGCCTAGAAATGAATAACTCCAATTTTCAAAACAACACCCTAAAAGCCAAATTTGAGCCTGATCATGGAGATTGCCTATTTTTTATTGGGCAAGATATGAGGGCTATTGGTGGTTTAGAAAAGTACAATGATGGGTATTGTGATCATTTTGAGATTCCTGCAGGAATCACTTTATATACTGGTTTTGCCAAAGGTGCAGCCTCCTTTGGATATGTGCAAAAAGGAAATGATGGGTTAAAAAGCATTGCCAATTGGGGTGCAGAAGACAGTTGTGCGCACTGTTATATAGATGCACCCAATTTTAAAAACAGTGCAATCGCCATTGGACTGTCATTAGTTGACAACGAAAAAAAGACCGCTAAAGGCACCCATGATGATTTGATAAAAGAGTTGGGCGAATGGATAAAAGAAACAAAACGCCCTGTATTTTTACGAATTGGCTACGAATTTGATGGTTGGGATTGGAATCATTATGATAAAAAATATTACTTAGCAGCTTGGAAACGCATTCATGCACTCTTTGCCAAAATGAAGGTGGATAACGTAGCTTTTGTGTGGCAATCAAAGGGAAATGGTTCTGATCAAAAAACACTAGAAGAATGGTATCCTGGGGATGATTTGGTGGATTGGTGTGGGTATTCGTATTTTGAAAATCCTGATGAGGAAATGCTCACTTTTGCCAGAAAGCATCAAAAACCAGTGTTTATTGCAGAGGCTACTCCTATCCTGTATGATGGAAAACAATTTTTTGATACCTTTTTATCAAATCCTGAACAAGCAAAAAAAGCGTGGGAGAATTGGTTTGTGCCTTTTATCAATACCCTAAATAATAACAAAGATGTGATCAAAGCATTTTCATACATCAATGTAAATTGGTCTGTACAACCCATGTGGCAAGAAAATGATTTGTTTAAACATGTAGATTCGCGGATTCAAAAAAGTGAATTCATTTCGAAAAAATGGTTGGAAGAAATTTCACATCCTAGGTATGTAAAACTTACTAGTGCGCGAATTGAAGGCGTGAATCCGCACAAACGCTAAAAAACAACAAATAAATAGGTTTGGATTTTGAAAAAATGGTTGGTGAACTCATCATCCTATAAAAGTAAAAATAGCAGTGTCAGGTAAAATTGAAAGATGGTAACTTAAAATATTTGGTGTATATTTACACCACTAAATAGTTATAATTATGTCAAGACAAAGCATTACTCTAGCCAATCAAAATGATGAATGGTTAAAAGAGCAAGTAGCCAAAGAAGAATTTAACAGCAAAAGTGAGGCTATTAATTATTTAATAAAGCAAGCACGTGAACGAGATGCGTATCATGATTTTGTGCAAATGAAAATTGACAGAGGTTTAAAAAGTGGATTGGCTCCAAAACAAACTAAAGAAGAAATGTTAGCCGAGTTCAAAAAAAGATTAAATGTCATATAGTTATTTTTTAACACGTGAAGCAAAAGAAGATTTATGGCGAATTTATGAATTTGGGGTTTATAAATTTGGGGAAGCGCAAGCAGACAACTATTTCTTAATGCTGCATGATTGTTTTGATAAAATCATAGCTAATCCATACATGTTTCCAGTTGATTCAAAATATAGAGATATTGATAGATTTTGCGTTTGTGGAGTGGATACTATTTATTTCAATATCAAAGAAAATGACATTGAAATCATCACAATTATAGGAAGACAAGATTTTTAAAAAGTACATTGAAATCTCTAACTTTGTCTTAAACAGCCAATAACGCAACTTTGAAATCCGTACCAATAAAGAATATCAAATACTAAATTAACCCTTTGGTGGCAATTTTTTTATTGGATGATAAAATAGATTTTTTTGCCACGAATTCACCAATTGTAAGGATTTCATCACCATCATTGTTTTCATCTTTGATGAAAATTTACATTTATTGGATTCATAAAAAATCCGTGAATTCGTGCCAAATTTATTTAAAACTCAATGACAACCAACAAGTTATGTTAGCTTTGAAAAAGAGAGTGCTATGGACACGGATTGCAAATCCTCGCAAACGGAATAAAACACTAAAAGCGATTTCCTTTTCTAAAGAAAAATAATAGATTGATTTATTTCTAAACAATCATGATTTCATACATTTTTATATAAAAAAATAACTTGTATTAAAGGATTTGATTTTCCATCAATAGCTCTATTCTAAAACAAACAAATAAAAAATCAAATTGATGGTTTATAAATGAAAATCAATATATTTGGTTTTACTAAAAAGTGTAACAATCATTCGCCAAACTCCCCTATCTTGGTCATCAATACTTACAGTTGTTTTGGGGATAAAAAATTTGAAAATCAGTAACATAGATGTTCCTTTTTAAGTGGAATTGGATTAGTAACAATAAAAAAAATAAAAAATGAATCATACATTTAAAAAAATTATTGCAGTTAATTTAGCCTTCCTAATGTTCAGCATTAGCGCATATCCTTGTACAGGAATTACGTTAAAATCAAAGGATGGTGGATTTGTGGTAGCTCGTACAGTAGAATGGGCACTGAACGATGCACAACATAACAAAATTTTAGTGGTGCCAAGAAATAAAAAATTTATAGGACAAACACCTGAAGGCAATAACGGAAAGAAATGGAATGGAAAATATGGTTTTGTAACACTAACTGCTTATGGTCAACCTTATGGACCTGATGGTTTGAATGAAGAAGGGCTTTATGTTGGAGTATATTATTTGCCAGATTATGCTCAATACGCAATTTATGACAGTGCAAAAGCTGAAAAATCAATGAGTGTAGGAGATTTGATGCAATGGATGTTGTCTTCATTTAAAACAGTTGACGAAATTATTGCCAATTTGAATAGTGTAATTGTAGTAAATGTTGAAAATAAAGATTTTGGAGGAGCTGCACTTCCTTTTCATTTCAAAATTGTTGATCCAAGTGGAAACAGTAAAATAATAGAAATCGTAAACAATGGTGAAGTAAAAGTGTATGACCCCTATATTGGTGTTATCACAAATTCGCCAACTTATGATTGGCATTTGATAAATCAAAGAAATTATCTAAACCTGTCAACAAATCCTAATAGTCCAATGAAATTGGATGACTATTCCTTAAAACCTTTAGGAGGAGGTTCAGGTTTGATGGGCTTGCCTGGAGATTTTACTCCCCCATCAAGATTTGTGAGAGCAGCTGCTTTTACTGCTTCTTGTCGTCCATTAGAAACAAGTAATGACGCTGTTTTTGAATCTTTTAGAATATTGGATAATTTTAATATTCCACTTGGTGCTCATATGCCAAAAGACCATCTTCCAACAGACATCGTTAGTGCAACTCAGGTAACTTCTGCATCTGACTTAAAAAACAAAGTGTATTATTACCATACTATGTGGAACAGACAAATCAGAAAAATTGACTTAAATTCGATTGATTTTGCCACCGTAAAAGAACAAATCATTGATGATGATGCCTCTAAAACAAATACTATTAAAGATGTTACCCCAAAATTAAACAATAAAAAGAAATAAATATAAAGAGGAGTATTATACAATACTGAATAGCTTGTTTACTATTGATTATTTATTTTAAAGTTTCAAAATACGAAATACCAACAAAAAACAAATAGCTTCACACAGAGGATAGTTTTAGGAAAATGGAAAGTAGAATTGAATTGTGAAAATAAGAGATTTCACAAAAAAACCATTAACAATCATAAGATTATCAATGGTTATTGTGGAGAAGATGGCCCCGAAACTTCGGGGGAACCCACGACCTCTTAAATTACTTTCAATTTAAAAAGTAGTTTGTTTTTGTGGAGAAGATGGCCCCGAAACTTCGGGGGAACCCACGACCTCTTAAATTACTTTCAATTTAAAAAGGATCGATTTTGTGGAGAAGATGGGGCTCGAACCCACGACCTCTACGCTGCCAGCGTAGCGCTCTAGCCAACTGAGCTACATCCCCGAAAAAGCTTTTGGCTTAAAGCCATTTGTAATCGACATCAAAAATAGAAATAATTTGTTTTCTAATACCTTTAAAACTCAGAAATAAATAAAATTTTAAGCGAAACCTTGAATCTAAAATTTTAAACTCAGAACTGATTTACTCAATCCAATTCTTAAAGTCCTTTACGCGTTCTCTACTCACAATAATTTCCGTTTCTGAATAGGAATTTAAAATCAGTTTTAAGCGCGAATTTGAATACGAAACAATGTCTTTAATGGCATGAATGTTTACAATAAAGGTGCGATTTACTCTGAAAAATTCATTGGGATTTAAGTCTGTTTCTAAATTGGTTAATGAATGATTTATAATATAATTTCCCTCATCTGTTTTTAAATAAGTTGCGTTATCAAAACTATAAAAGCAATACACCTTCTTTGTTTCAATTATTTTAATATTCTTCCCTACTTTAACAGTAAATGAATTTTTATAATTCTCGATAAAATAATTACTAAATAACTTTTTAAACTCAGCTAAATCTGTTTCTTTTTGAACAACTTTTTGTGCTTTAAAAATCGCTTCAGCTAGTTTTTGGGTATTGATTGGTTTTAATAAATAAGAAATACTATTATAATCAAACGCTTTAATGCTGTAATCACTAAATGCAGTTGTAAAAATTATTTTTGATGAAATATGAACTTGCTTAAAAATTTCAAAACACAATCCGTCTGAAAGTTGTACATCTAAAAAAATAAGATCTGGTTGCTCATTTTTTTGAAACCAAGCAACTGATGATTTTACTGAATTTAAATGGATTAAAATCTCAATTTCAAAATCTTGTAATAAACGCTCTAATCTTCTTGCTGATGGTAATTCGTCTTCAATAATTATTGCTTTCATTATAATTTTTCTAAAATGGGTAATTTAATAAGATATTTTATTTCGGTGTTTTCAATGATTACTTGTTCATCTGTAAAAAATGCAATTCTTTTTTTAATGTTTTCAATTCCTTTTTTAGAGTTTTGAATCGTTTTTAACTTCGAATTTTTATTGTTTTCAACAATCAAAAAATTGTTTTTTGATATAATTTTTACATCTATATAATTCGACTCATTTATAGTATTGTGTTTTACTACATTTTCTAAAACTTGCTGTAAAATTGTAGAAACAATGTATTTTTCTTTAGCGTCTTCATCAACAGAAATTGAATAATTAAATCCAATTTCAAACCTATCTTTAAGCAATTCTAAATAGCTTTTTGCAAAGTTAATTTCATCTTTCACCAAAACAACATCCTGTTTTTCTTGCTCTAAAAAATACCTATAAATATTTGATAGATTTTCTGAAAATTGGACTGCTTTTTTAGGGTTTTCTTCTATTAAGCTTGTTAAAACATTGATATTGTTAAATAAAAAATGTGGACTTAATTGATTTTTCAACTGTTGATAATTCAATTGAGACTCAAAAGATTGTTGGGTTAGTTGTCGCTTTTCTTCATTATTGATTATTCTTAAAAAATTCAAATGAGTAATCGAAACTATAAATAAAAAATAAGGAGAAAACAATACTATTGATGGAACAATTAACATAAATAAAGTATTGTTTGCTGACCTTATAAAAGGAGAAAAAACTAAATGTGATAAAATCCAAAAAGCAACAAAAATTAAAATACTAACCACATAAAAGCTCACTATTTTGAGATTTCTATTCTTATTATTTAATTTTTTAAAAAAATGAAATGATATTATTGTCAGTATAACACCTAAAGGAAAAGAACTAAACCAAATTGTTACCAAATTAGAAATTGCTGATGAAGCAATTACAATTATTAAAGAATAGATTGTACTTGCAATAAATGGGATTAAAAATATAAGTCTCCAAGGAAATTTTATATTTTCATAATTTGTAATCTTTTTGTTTAAATTGCTATTGGCTAATATTTTAATAATTGTAATAAAGAAGGAGATAAAAAATCCAATACTAAAAACTCTAAAGTTAGTTGCATCAAAATAGCTAAAATGTGGCCTATTCCTAAAAAATACAGAGAATATTATTTCAAATAAACTCAATAATACCATTGAAATTAATGCTGGTTTAAATATATTTTCAACCTTACTTTTATTTTTATCAAAAAAAAATAAAGAGAAAAATATAGGTATAAAAAACAAAGAAAAAGATAAAGGTAAATTAGTTATTGTATCTTGAATCTCTGCATTATCTAAATGATCTAGGGCATAAATAACGAAAACAGATATTAGATGTAAAAGAATTGTAACACTTAAGGCAATTAATATTGGTTTGAAAATTTTCATGATAATTTGTAATTTTCATCAAATGTGTAACTTATCATCCTTAATAAAAACAAAAATATAGTGAATTGTTATTTTATGTGAGTGAATTGAAATTTAAAAAATTCTTAACCCTTTTTTATAAATAATTTTGAAAAAAACTCAAATAATTAAAACTATAAATTGATGTAAATGATGATTAATAAATTATTATTTAATTTTAAACTCAGAACTGATTTACTCTATCCAACTCTTAAAATCCTTCACACGTTCTCTACTCACAATAATTTCCGTTTCTGAATAGGAATTTAAAATCAGTTTTAAGCGCGAATTTGAATACGAAACAATGTCTTTAATGGCATGAATGTTTACAATAAAGGTGCGATTTACTCTGAAAAACTGCTCAGGATCCAATTGTTCTTCCCAGGTTTCTAAAGAATTGTCTAATAAAAAACTTCTTTTTTCTTGGGTATAAGCATAGGTTGCTTTGTTTTCGCTGTAAAAACACTCTATGGCATCTGTTGAAATTATTTTAATATGCGCACCCACTTTGATAGACAAACGTCTTTTGAATTTTCTATCTAAAGGATTGACTAACAGTTTTTTAATCTCATCCAAATTGACCATCACTTCCTGTTTTTTAGGTTGTGATTTTTTGTATTGAGCCACAGCTGCTGCCAATTCATCTTCGTCAATGGGTTTCAACAAATAATCTATGGAATTCAATTTGAAGGCCCTCAACGCATATTCATCATATGCCGTCGTAAAAATAATGGCGCTCTTTACCTCTATTTCTTCAAAAATCTCGAAAGACAATCCGTCAGACAATTGAATGTCTAAAAAAATCAATTCAGGATGCTCGTTGTTTTGCAACCAATTTAAGGATTCCTCAACAGAATGCAACATTTCTTCCACTTCCATATCCAACGCTGCCAACATTCTGCTGAGTCTTCTTGCTGCGGGTTTTTCGTCTTCGATAATAACAACTTTCATAGGTTTTTATTTTATGATTTCGCGGTTACTTATAAAATTGCCCTTTACGGATGGCTGATTTGGTAATCAGACCATAACGTATGGGCGATTTCATCATTATTGTTGTTTGTTATAAGGGTTGTTTTCTTTCTCTAAAAACTCTTTGATTTTGCGGTCTTCCCAATCTTTTCCTAATCCAAAGAATTGAACTCCGAAAACTCCAAACCAATGAAAAAACAATCCAATTCCCCAAAATAATGGTGTAGAATACACACCAAAGTTGGAAATGGCTACTCCAAAACTATCTCCACTTTTCATCAATCCGAAGATGATGATACCGCTAATAAATACATTTACTGCAATAAATACGACCAAATGAACATAAAATCCTTTGATATCTTTTACTCGTTTTTTGGCACGAAGGTAACTTTGTTCTTTTGAAAACTGCTGATCCATAGTATTAATTATTTTGATTCATAAATTCTTTTATTTTGCGCTCTTCCCAATCTTTTCCGAAACCTAATAGTCGAAATCCGAAAATTCCCAACCAATGAAAAAATAGACCCAATCCCCACCCTAAGGCTGAAAACCAAAACCAATAAAAGCCAGGTGTAAATCTGAGATTGACAAAGATAATGACCGGAATTACCAAACAATAAGTGATAAGGTGTGAGTAAAATCCTTTGATTTCTTTGACTCTTTTTTGAGCTTTTTCGTACGCTTGTTGATTGTTAAATGTTGAATTCATAGTGTGTTGTTTTATTGTTTTTCTTGATTCATCAATTCTTTGATCTTTCTTTCTTCCCAGTTTTTCCCTAAAAATATATTGAAATTTTGAACTTCCAAATATTTGAATATCAAACTAATTCCCCAAAATATCAACGGAAACCAAAACCAATAGAATCTTGGTGAAAAATGCAAATTGATAAAAATTAAGACTGGAATTACGATGCAGTAGGAAGCTAAACTTTGGTAAAATTCTTTTAATCGTTCCACTTTTTCTACGGCTCTTACATACTTACTGTTTTCTATATTTTCTTGATACATGATGTTGTTCATTTTAATTAAGAGAGGAATCCTCACCTTAAATGTTTTGTTATTATTTTCTATTTGTACACTTTTTTGTGTGATCAAACCATACCTATCAGCAATGTTTTGCAACCCAACTTTGGTACTTTTCCCAACAGCTTCTTTAGGGTTTACGTTGTTTTCAATCACTAAATAGTCTTGGTCTTCATAAATACTGATGGTCAATGGTTTTGAAGGTGAAACTACATTGTGTTTTACGGCGTTTTCTAGCAATAATTGCAGTGATAGTGGCACAATTTTCAAATCTTGATTGCTAACTGTTTCAGGAATATGGAACTGTACAGCGTCTTCAAAACGCATTCCTAAAAGCTCCATATAAGTTTTTGCAAAGGTCAATTCTTCCGATAATGGAATCAAATCCTTGTTTCTTTGCTCCAAAACATATCTGTACACTTTTGACAATTTGGTCGTAAACTTTTCTGCCTGACTGGGATTTTCACTAATCAAACTGGTCAATACATTCAAACTATTGAATAAAAAATGAGGATCAATTTGGCTTTTTAACGATTCGAATTTGGCGGTTTCTGTTTTTGCAACAATTTGTTGTTGGGTGCTTTCTTGTTTTACTGATTTTTTCCATTCAATCATAAAACTTCTCGCATGTAAAAAAGCTGAAATTCCGAAAGAAAGAATAGTGAAAAAAAGATGCGTCCAAAGGTATTCTCCGTTTAAAAAAGCATCAGAACTTTTTCCAGGGATAATCACAAATTGCATGTAATTGATAAACAACACTACAGGAACCGTATAGGAAATGGTGGCAACAACCCCAGACCAAACACGTTGTTTGGTATTGTCTATCCAAGACCATTTTACGCTCAAATAGTCATTCAACAAACCTTGTCCAAAACCCAATCCAAAAGAATAAATACCCGATATGACAAAAGAAGCTACAATTGATTTTAGATCAAAATTTTGATTGATAATGGTAAATAAAAGCCCAAAAATGATGGTAATTTTTAAGCTAATCAATGCTCCTTCTTTGATATTCTCTTTTGTGATGCCAGTCATCATTTTATTCAATTTTATAGTTAAAAAGAATCTTAAAATTTAATCTTTAAAGATACATTTTTCTCTGAAACTGCAAACTTTGCACCATCAAAAGTTGGAGGTCCATATGTCATCACATTATTGGATGCGCCATAATCTTCAATAGGCATTCCATTAGGCGAAAAATCCATTTTGTCATTGTCGTTTTTGTCATGATAACAAATGATGGCATAGTCACCAAAATCTACATTTTCAAAAGTGATGATACTTTTTCCGTCTACAATTTTAGCATTTGCTGCTTGAATAGGTTTCAACATGAAGGATGCTTTGTCATACAATGCAAAACCTACTTTTCCAGTATCAGAAGAAACATTGATGACTTCTGCTGTGATGGTTGCTTTCTCTTGAGCAGTTACTGAATTCGTGATGAATAAAACTGCCATTACTACGATTGATGTTACTAATTTCATAATTTCTCTGTTTTTAAGATTATTGATGCCACAAAAGTGCGACAGGATTTCGCTTTAAAAAATTGATTCTAACCGAACTGTATTTTTTAACGGATGAATTGTCATCAATCACCTACTGAATAAAATCAATACCTACCACACAGTTTAAATATTCCAAAGCGCCTTCTCATGAAGGGAAAAAGTAGGAAAGCAACAATCATTATAAAACCACATAGGAGAAACATAGAAAAAAGGAAAAGATAGCCCAATTCTTGGGTTTCACATAGCTATGATGTTCTGAAACTGAGTGAAACGTCTTTATACATACTGTAAAAAACCTGTTGGATATCATTATTTTATTGGACAATAAAATAGATTTTTTTGCCGCGAATTCACCAATTTTATGGATTTCATCACCATAATTGTTTTCATCTTTGATGAAAATTTAAATTTATTGGATTCATAGTTATAAAAAATTCGTGAATTCGTGGCAATTTCATTTTAAAATTCAATTACACCAAATAGTTCTATAAATACTATGTTTCTATGTTGTTTCATGGTAGTAAAAATTGAAAGACACTAAAAGGTTAAAAATTACCAAAAATGTATTTATTTTAATTTCTACTACATATTTCATAACTCAAACCTTATTTTATTTATGATTTGATAAAACTGATAAAAAAATACCTTGTTTTTAATAATAAGTTTTAAAAAATATATACTTTTACTCTATGATTCAAGTGACCATAAATAAAAATTATACTTCAATAGTACCCAGTAAGCGTTTGCTTTGCAGACGCTGTTAATCTTTTGTTAGATACCAATACTATTCAAGTTCAATCAATTTTTATTTCAATTCATGAAAAAATCAATCAAAGCTCATCAACATTCTCACGTTATTTTACACAATAACAATGTTACAATTTCTCGTCATTTTACCACTCGCCCTTAGGGGTTTGTGCATTTTAACAGAATTAGGTGAGTCCAATTCTACTCTTGAAAAATCGACAAAAAAACATTTTTAAACTTACTAAATTTCAATTTCAATGAAAATTGTCATTGCTGATAAAAGCCATATTGGATACGCAGAAATCATTTGCAAAACTATAGAAGATGCTGCAAAAGTGAGAGGCACAGGAATTGCCAAGCGTAAACCAGAATATATTGCCACCAAAATGGAAAATGGCAACGCTGTTATTGCCTTAGATGGTGATAAATTTGCCGGATTTTGCTATATCGAAAAATGGGGACATGGAAAATTTGTTGCCAATTCTGGGTTGATTGTTCATCCTGATTATAGAGGTCTAGGATTGTCTAAAAAAATCAAACAAGTCATTTTTGACCATTCAAGAACCAAATTTCCAGATGCTAAAATTTTTAGTATCACCACTGGTTTGGCTGTGATGAAACTCAACACAAGTTTGGGATATAAACCGGTTACTTTTTCAGAATTAACAGACGATCCCACTTTTTGGGATGGTTGTCAAACCTGTGTCAATTATGATGTGTTGACAAGAACCAACAGAAAAATGTGCTTGTGTACAGGGATGCTATATGACCCAAACAATCAATCAAAAGAAGCACCCAAAAAAATCAAAGAAAAGGTTTTTTATAGATTAAAAAACATGAAACAAAACTTGTTCTTAAAAAAAGAAAAGAAATGAAAAAATTAGTTATTGCGTATAGTGGAGGGTTGGATACTTCCTATTGTGCTGTTAAATTATCAAAAAAATACAAAGTTCATGCAGTTACTGTAAACACAGGAGGTTTTACTGAGGGAGACATCAAAAATATCGAGAAAAATGCCTATAAAATGGGTGTTTCTACCTATAAATGTATTGATGCTGTTTCGTCTTTTTATCAAAAAGTAGTGAAATATTTGGTGTTTGGAAATGTACTGAAAAACAATACGTACCCTTTATCTGTAAGTGCTGAACGTATCATTCAAGCCATTGAAATCATTGAATATGCGAAAAGTATCAATGCCGAATTCATCGCGCATGGAAGTACAGGAGCAGGAAATGACCAAGTGCGTTTTGATATGATTTTTCAAACATTGGCGCCACATATTACCATCATCACTCCTATTAGAGATGAAAAATTGACAAGACAAGAAGAAATTGATTATTTGAAATCCGAAGGAATCAACATGCCTTGGGAAAAAGCAAAATATTCTGTCAACAAAGGTTTGTGGGGAACTAGTGTGGGTGGTGAAGAAACTTTAACATCTACGATGCCTTTGCCAGAAAGTGCCTATCCATCTCAATTGGAAAAAGAAGGCTATCAAAAAGTGGTGTTGACATTCAATAAAGGAAATTTGGTAGCTGTAAATGGCAAAATTGATGACCCTGAAAAATGTATTGAATTGTTGAATTTCTTTGCTACAAAATATGCTATTGGTAGAGATATTCATGTGGGAGACACCATTGTTGGTATCAAAGGAAGAGTTGGTTTTGAAGCGGCTGCTGCTTTAATTACCATCAAAGCGCATCATTTATTGGAAAAACACACGCTTACCAAATGGCAATTGCAACACAAAGAATATTTGGCAAGTTTCTATGGAATGCATTTGCACGAAGGACAATATTTAGATCCTGTGATGAGAAATATGGAAGCTTTTTTAGAAAGTAGTCAAAAAAATGTATCAGGAAGCGTGTTTGTAACACTAAAACCGTATCATTTTACTTTGGATGGCGTTTCTTCTCCTCATGATTTGATGAATGCTAAATTCGGAAGTTATGGCGAAGAAAACAAAGTTTGGACAGCTGATGACGCCAAAGGATTTATCAAGATTTTGGGAAATCAGAATAAAATTTATCAACAAGTAAACAACGACGAATAATGATTCAAGTAGGAATTATTGGTGGTGCAGGATATACAGCTGGCGAATTGATTCGTTTGTTATTGCAACACCCAAAAGCTGAAATTAATTTTGTATACAGCACTTCCAACGCAGGAAATAAAATTTATGATGTTCATCAAGATTTGTTTGGTGATACTGATTTGAAGTTTATAGATAGCATCAATGCTGATGTTGATGTTTTATTTTTATGTTTAGGACATGGAAATTCAACCCAGTTTTTAAAAGAAAACTCTTTTTCAGAAAATACGGTTGTCATTGATTTAAGCAATGATTTCAGATTGATAGCTGATCAGAGCTTTGAAGGAAAAGATTTTGTATATGGTTTGCCTGAACTGCAAAGAGAAAAAATAAAAAGAGCTACCTATATTGCCAATCCAGGTTGTTTTGCAACAGCATTGCAATTGGCTATTTTGCCTTTAGCTGCTCATCAATTACTGTTTGATGATGTTCATATTCATGCAGTTACAGGTGCTACAGGTGCTGGAACTTCGCTTTCTGCAAGTTCACATTTTCCCTGGAGAGACAATAATTTTTCACATTACAAAGCCTTTTCGCATCAACATTTGGATGAAATCAACCAAACTGTACAAAATCTACAGCCTGACTTTTCATCAGAAATCAACTTTATTCCAAACAGAGGAAATTTCTCTAGAGGTATTTTCGCCACTGTGTATACAAAGTTTACAGGAAGTATTGATGAAGCCAAAGAAATGTATAAATCCTATTACAAGGATGCTGCATTCACGTTTGTTTCTGACAATGAATTGCATTTAAAACAAGTGGTCAATACCAATAAATGTTTATTACACTTGTCAAAACAAAACGATAAATTATTGATTACAAGTATTATAGATAATCTATTGAAAGGTGCATCAGGCCAAGCAATTCAAAATATGAACTTGATTTTAGGTTTTCCTGAAACCTTGGGGTTGAACAGCAAAGCCAATTATTTTTAAAAAAAAGCGAACATGAAAATAGCCATCATCGGAACAGGAAATTTGGGGAAATCCATTGCAAAAGGGTTAATAATCAACAATGCCATCACTTCTTTATACCTTACCAAAAGAAATTTAGAAAGCATTTCAGAATTTGACGGATATAAAAACGTGTTTTTAACAACGAGCAATGCAGAGGCAATTCAGCAATCTGATATTCTGATATTTGCTGTGCAACCAGCTCATTTTGAAAATATCCTGAAAGAAATAAAACCATTTTTGACGAATAAACATGTAATTATTTCTACCATTACAGGATTTAGCATTCGTAGAATTGAAGAAGTGATTGGTAGTGAAGCATTTATCATTAGAGCCATGCCAAATACTGCCATTGCTGTAGGAAAATCGATGACTTGTTTGTGTAGCAATGAATTGGGAAAACAACGCATTAAAATCGCAGAAGCTATTTTTAACAGATTAGGACATTCCATGACAATTCCAGAAGCGCAAATGCAGGCAGCTACTGTAGTTTGTGCTAGTGGTATTGCTTTTTGGATGCGTTTGATTAGAGCCACCACACAAGCAGCTATCCAATTGGGTTTTGATGCCAAAGAAGCACAAGAATTGGCAATGTTTACTTGTGATGGTGCTGCCAATTTATTGATTGCAAATGGCAATCATCCTGAAGAAGAAATTGACAAAGTAACCACGCCAAAAGGCTGCACTATAGAAGGTTTGAATGAAATGGAACACAAAGGATTGAGTTCGTCTTTGATTCATGGAATGGTCGCTTCTTTCAACAAAATTAACGTGATTAAAAAAGAACAACTATGAGTTTGTTTAATGTATATCCTTTGTTTGACATCACACCCGTAAAGGCAAAAGACGTGTATGTATATGATGACAAAGGGATTGAATATTTGGATTTATATGGAGGTCATGCAGTGATTTCTATTGGACATTCGCATCCAAAATATGTGGAAGCCGTGAGTCATCAAGTGGCAAATTTGGGATTTTATAGCAATTCTATTCAAAATCCATTGCAAGTAGCCTTGTCAGAAAAGCTAGGACAACTTTCTTGTTGTATTGATTATGAGTTGTTTATGTGCAATTCTGGTGCTGAAGCCAATGAAAATGCCTTAAAATTAGCGTCATTTCATACCAACAAGAAAAAAATTATTGCTTTTAAAAACAGTTTTCACGGACGAACTTCTGCTGCTGTTGTTGCCACAGATGATGCCAAAATTATTGCGCCTTTAAACGCGCAACAAGAAGTGGAAATTTTGCCTTTGGGTGATTTGGAGGCTTTGGAAAAAGCACTTTCAAAAAACGATGTTTGCGCTGTAATCATTGAATGTATTCAAGGAGTTGGAGGTTTGGACGAAAGTACTCCTGAATTTTATGAAGGCATTGATGCACTTTGTAAAAAATACGGAGCTTGTTTTATTGCAGATGAAGTGCAATCAGGATTTGGAAGAACAGGCAACTTTTTTGCATATCAAAAATACAAGGTAACTCCTGATATTATTTCGATTGCAAAAGGAATGGGTAACGGATTTCCTGTTGGTGGCATTTTAATTCACAATCACATCAAAGCATCTTTTGGATTACTAGGAACTACTTTTGGCGGAAATCACCTGGCTTGTGCAGCTTCTTTAACGGTGTTAAATGTGATTGAAGAAGAAAAATTGATGGAAAATGCGAGAAATATGTCTCAGTATTTTATAGAAAAAGCGCAAGAAATTCCTCAAGTAAAAAGAATCAAAGGTCGTGGATTGATGTTGGGATTGGAATTTGATTTCCCGATTGCAGAACTCAGAAAGAAACTCATCAATACGCATCATATTTTTACTGGAAATGCGAAAAATCAATTTGTAATCCGAATTTTGCCACCCTTAACCATCCAAAAAAAGCATATTGATCTATTTATGGATGCCCTAAAAAGTGAATTATAATGAAACATTACGCGTCTATTCAAGACATTTCTGATATTCATTCTTGGATTAAAGAAGCTAGAAAAATAAAGGAAAATCCTTTGAAAGATAAAAAATTGGGCAAACACAAAACCTTGGGGTTGTTGTTTTTCAATTCAAGTTTACGAACGCGTTTAAGTACTCAAAAAGCAGCCTTGAATTTGGGAATGGACACGATTGTGATGAATGTGTATGAAGATGCTTGGGGAATTGAATTCGAAAATGGAAGCATCATGAATGGCACAACAGCTGAACATATCAAAGAAGCTGCTGCTGTGGTTTCTCAATATTGTGATGTGATTGCAGTGCGTGCGTTTCCAACGTTGAAAGACAAAGAAAAAGACGAACGTGAACAGGTATTAAATGCCTTTATAAAATACGCTTCTGTGCCAATTATCAACATGGAAAGTGCTACAAGTCATCCTTTGCAAGGTTTGACTGACGCGATTACAATTGCAGAAAATACCACCAAAAAAAGACCAAAAGTCGTATTGTCTTGGGCACCTCACGTAAAAGCCTTGCCTCATGCAGTCGCCAATAGTTTTGTAGAAGCCATGCAAAAAATGGACGTTGATTTTGTCATCACAAATCCAGAAGAATATAATCTTGATAAAAGAATCACCAAAAACACCACAATTATGCATGATCAAAAAGAGGCTTTTAAAAATGCTGATTTTGTCTATGCTAAAAATTGGAGTTCGTATGATGATTATGGTCAAATAGTAAAAACAGATTTGGATTGGATGATTACCAAAGAGAAAATTGGTGATGCCAAATTCATGCATTGTTTGCCCGTCAGAAGAAATGTTGTGGTAGAAGATGCTGTCTTGGATTCCGAAAATTCTTTGGTGATTCAGCAAGCGAATAATAGAACTTTTGCTGCGCAATTGGTATTGAAAAAAATAGTAGAAGACTTGTAAAGTCTTCGGAATTCTGAACTTGATTCAGAATCTAAAATAAAACAAAAAGTTACTGAAACAAGTTCAGCACTTATGGAAAAATTATCAATTGTAAAAATAGGCGGAAATATTATTGAAGATGAAACTGCTTTGAATGATTTTTTGCAGTTATTTTCAAATATCAAAGGAAAGAAAATATTGGTTCATGGTGGTGGCAAAAAAGCGACACAAATGGCTCATAAATTTGGAATTGAATCAACCTTAATCAATGGAAGACGTATTACAGATACTGCTACTTTAGAAGTCATTACCATGGTTTATGGTGGTTTGGTAAACAAAAATATGGTTGCCAAATTGCAAGCACTAAAAACAAATGCCATTGGTTTGTCAGGTGCTGATGGCAATAGTATTCTTTCTGATAAACGCCCTGTAAAAGAGATCGATTATGGTTTTGTAGGTGATGTAAAAAATGTGGATAACCAAGCAATTGAGGTGTTGATAAGTGCCAATTTTACGCCTGTTTTTTGTGCCATTACCCATGATGGAAAAGGACAACTGTTAAATACCAATGCGGATACCATTACAAGTCAAATTGCCATTGGAATGAGTAAAAATTACGAAACTTCTATTTATTATTGTTTCGAATTGAATGGGGTTTTAGAAAATATTGAGGATAAAAACTCAGTGATTACACAAATCAATTCAGAGAGTTATAAAGAGTTATTAGCTGCTGGAATTATTTCAGACGGTATGTTACCAAAACTAGAAAATTGCTTTGATGCCTTAAAAAATGGTGTTTATGCCGTTTTTATGGGAAACACCAACATATTGACAAAAGAAAACAATCATTTCACAAAAATAACACTATAAATGGAACTCAAAAAACTTACAAACGAAGCCATAACGCTTTTAAAAAAGTTGATTGAAACTCCGTCTTTTTCATCCGAAGAAGACAAAACCGCTCTTTTAATTGAAAATTGGTTCAAGCAGTTTGAAATTCCGTTTCAAAGAACGAAAAATAACATTTGGGCTATCAACAATTTTTTTGATGAAAGCAAACCTACGTTATTATTAAATTCACATCATGATACTGTAAAACCAAATTCAGCGTACACTAAAAATCCGTTTGAAGCCATAGTTGAAGACGGAAAATTGTATGGTTTGGGAAGCAATGATGCTGGAGGTTGTTTGGTGTCATTAATAGCCACTTTTACTTATTTTTATCATCACGAAAATTTAAAATACAATTTGGTAATTGTTGCTTCTGCTGAAGAGGAAAGTAGTGGCGAAAATGGTTTGAACAGCATGTTGTCCATCATTCCAAAAATTGATGTTGCCATTGTTGGCGAACCAACGTTGATGAATTTAGCAGTTGCCGAAAAAGGTTTGGTGGTTTTTGATGCGGTTTTAGAAGGCACTGCAAGTCATGCAGCTCATCCAAATAATGACAATCCGATTTATAAATTGATTGATTTGTTGCAATGGTTCAAAGATTTTACATTTGAGAAAAAATCACAAACATTGGGAGATGTAAAAATGACAGTTACACAAATCAATGCTGGAAAACAACACAATGTAGTTCCTGCGCATGTTGATTTGGTAATTGACGTTCGTGTAAATGATGCCTATTCAAATCAGGAAATTGCTACTATTTTGCAAGAAAAAGCACCTTGTACTAAAATTACACCTCGTAGTTTACGCCTCAACTCCTCCTCTATTTCTATAGAACATGAGTTGGTAAAAGCGGGAATTTCGATTGGAAGAAAAACATATGGCTCACCAACATTGTCAGACCAATCTGTGCTGAGTTGTCAATCATTAAAATTAGGCCCTGGAGATAGCACACGTTCACATTCTGCTGATGAATTTATTTATTTGGCTGAAATTGAAGAGGGAATTGCGATTTATGTGGAGTTGTTGGAGAAGGTTTTAATAAAGAGAAAAGAATAAAGAGAAAAGAATAAAGATTAAAGAGAATAGAATTAAGAGAATTTCTCTAAAAGCTAAAAACTAAAAGCGAAAACAATGAAACTTTGGGATAAAGGATTTTCAATTGATAAAAAAATAGAACTTTTCACGGTTGGAAATGATCGAGAAATTGATATGCACATTGCAAAATATGATGTCATTGCATCATTGGCGCATGCTAAAATGCTGCATTCCATTAGATTGATTTCGGAAAAGGAATGGAAAGAGTTGGAAATTGGTTTGCAAAATATTGCCAATGATATTGAAAATGGAACATTTATCATTGAAGATTCTTTTGAAGATGTACACTCTAAAATTGAGTGGGAATTGACTCAAAAATTTGGGGAAGTTGGTAAGAAAATTCACACTGCACGCTCCAGAAATGACCAAGTTTTGGTGGCTTTGCAATTGTATTATAAAGAAAATTTAAGCGATGTAAACCAAAAAGTAAAAACCCTTTTTGACACACTTTTACACTTGGCAGAAACACACAAAAACCAACTCTTACCTGGCTATACACATTTGCAAGTGGCTATGCCATCTTCTTTTGGATTGTGGTTTTCAGCCTATGCAGAATTGCTCATTGATGATGTTTACTTGTTAAATGCCGTTTCAAAAATTGTGGATCAAAATCCTTTGGGTTCTGCTGCAGGTTATGGAAGTTCATTTCCTATTGACAGAGAATTCACGACTAAAGAAATGAATTTCAGTACGTTAAAATTCAATGTAGTGGCTGCACAAATGAGCAGAGGAAAAAGTGAGCGTTCCATTGCAGCTGCTTTGGGTGGTTTGTGCAATACATTAGCGCGTTTTTCCATGGATATTTGTTTGTATATGAGTCAGAATTTTGGTTTTATTTCTTTTCCAGACGAATTGACTACTGGAAGTAGTATTATGCCACATAAAAAAAATCCTGATGTGTTTGAATTGATTCGTGGAAAATGCAATAAAATTCAGGCTTTGCAAACAGAAATGATATTGATTACCAATAATTTACCTTCTGGTTATCACCGAGATTTTCAGTTATTGAAAGAAAATATGATCAATGCTTTTGAAGATGTAAAAAACATTTTAGACATTTTCAACTTTGCCATTCAGCAAATTATGGTGAAAGAAATTGATTTGAATGATGAAAAATACCACTATTTATTTACCGTTGATAGCATCAATAATCTAGTGACTGAAGGCATGAGTTTTAGAGAAGCGTATCAGAAAATTGGTGGTGAAGTGCAATCAGGAACTTACAAAGCAACGTTGGGCAAAAACCATACGCACATGGGAAGTATTCACAATTTGGGCTTGGAAGAAATTCGGAAAAAGTTTCCTAGAGATTAGAAAACCCGCTTAAAAATTGCACGTATAAAATTGGCAGGAGGCATTTTCAACATGATGGATAAATCTTCTGTAAAGGTCGTTTCTTCGTCTAAAAATTTTAAAATCTTTTCTACAGAAGTCCTTTTGAACAATTGTCCAAAAAGTGTTGCACCCAAATAATTTTTTTCGTGCAAAATATCCAATAATAATAAGTCATAAAACCAAAATTTATTGACTTTATGAAACGTTTGCAAAGGTTTTCCTTCTTTTAAATGGGCTATTAACTGAATGGTTTTTTTTGTGGTGTTTTTAAACGTAAACCCTGTACTTGCTTTTGACCAACCTCCAGCAGTACCAATATGAATGATATTTTCAGAATTCTGTTTCCAAAAATGATAACAAGTCATTGGAATGGAACCTTTTTCTTTTTCGGTAATGGTGTAGTTGGTGATGTTTTTTTCTTTCAGATAGGTTTCGATTTCAGCTTCGTATTCGGAAATGGGCAACAATTTTTCTGAAAACAAGGTATATTCAAAAAGCGCTTCGTTTTTGCTAAAAGGCAACACATACATAAATCGAGTATTTCCTTTTTGTGGAATTTTAAAATCCATAAAAGTGGCTTTTTCATCATCAAAAGACTCACTTTCGGTTTTGATAAAAAATCCTACAAAATGCTGTTGCAATACTGGATATTCAGTCTGTGTCTTATACTCATCAGAAAAAAGTACGCTGTTGATTACCGTTTTTGAATGAAACGTTGATTTAGAAGTAACCACTTTTGCTGAATTTTCTTCTTGATGAATACTCAAAACAGCGGATTCAATAAAAGTAATATTGGTTTTATTCGCTAATTGTTTCCAAATTGTATCATAGAATTTTTCACTGCGTATCATTTTGTATTGATACGGAAAAATAGATTCTTCTAGCGAATGAATATGAGATTTGAATTGAATTTTTTTCCAAGATTTGACGAGAATATCATCCCATTCACCTTCTTTCTTTTCCCAAAAACACCAAGTACGATCGTTGATTGATTTTTTTTCTTGATCAATAATTAGGATTTTTTTATTGTCAAAAAAAGTGTCTTTTGACATTCTGTATGCCATCATTAACCCAGAAGCTCCTGCACCAACAAGTATGTAATCGTAATTATTTATCATATTTGTGTATGTACTTTTATTACAAATTTTTGACTTTTTTGATGCAATTCAATTTTCCAAATTAAACCTATTATAAAAATATAATTTTCAAATTTTAGAATTATAATTAATTATCATTTCATTTAGTTGTTTTCTATCAGGAATCCACATCCATAGTGCGAATAATCCAAATAAACAAATTAATATAGTTTCTCCAATTTTGTCGAAATTACTAATTGGCAATCTCAACCAAATGAATGTTAAGAAAGTTAAAACAAAAACGATTTTAATACCAAAAATTAATTCAAAAGAAAATTCAATAAAATTTAAATAAAATAATATGATGAATAATGGATGTAAAATTGTGTAAATTATTAAAAGTATTCGAACTATTTTCAATTCTGAAAGTAGTTTTTCATAAATATAAAATTTCATTTAATTCTATTTTTTTCAATTTTATTTCAAGAAAAGCTCTTTTTGATAAAGAGAACTTTTTGTAAAAATTATTTTTTCAAGAATACTATTTCTTGCTTAAGTTTAGGTAATTCTCTGATGATAATTGTCCAAATTACTTCATCTGAAATAGTATCATATTCATGTGCAATTCGATTTCTTGTACCAATAATCTGTTTTGCATTTTGAATGATGATTTCGCTGTTTTTATAATTTGAAATTCTATTGACGGCTTCTCCAATAATTTCAAGATTTCGCTCTACTGCTTTTTTTGTTTTTAAATCTTTTTGAAATTCTGAAAAATCTCTTTTTTCAGGGAGAAAATCAAAGATTTCATCAATAGATCTAGAAATATCTTCAAGCCAAGCGTATAATTTATTGTCCATAAATCAAAACTTTTGACTCTTCTACTTCCTTTTTAAAAAAGGAGTTTTTAATACCTCTTTCTTCAATCAAATCAATGGGTCGTTTCAAAATTTTCTCTAGATTTTCTTTCAAATCAAAGTATAAATCTGTATACTTTATAGGATCTTTTTCATAAAAATCAACGACAAAATCAATATCCGAATTTTCGTTAAAATCATTTCTTAAAACCGAACCAAAAACAAAAAATCTTTTCACACGATAAGTATCGCAGAGATTTTTTATAGCATAAAGATTTTTTTTTGAGATTTGCATAATTGTTTTATTAACAAAAAGTATCGTGTTAAAGACTATAAATACTCTTTAAAATATTTTAACGGAACAAACAACATCCCAAAACATTGGCTTTCTTCTTTTCCCATGTTTTTATGATGCACTTTGTGTCCTTTTCTCAATGCTTTCAAATACCAATTATTGGTGTTTTTAAACCATTTAAAACGTTGATGAATCAACACATCGTGGATTAGGAAATAGGCTAAACCATATAATAAAATTCCTAAACCAATGAATATCAAGAAGGTATACTGAGTATTTGAACCGAAAATAAACAATAACATACTTGGAATTGCAAAAATAACAAAGAACAAATCGTTTTTTTCAAACACATTTGGATACCCTGGCTGATGGTGATCTTCGTGTAAAAACCACCCAAAACCGTGCATTACGTATTTGTGTGTACACCAAGTAACGCCTTCCATTGTTATAAAAACACCAAGAGTAATAAGTGCGTACAACATTAGATAATATTTAATTTATACTTTACGTAACTTCTAGCTAAAAGGTTTATTTTCATAGGATTAGAAATACGAATTCTGGTATCCATAATTTTTTCAGAAGGAACTGTTTTCAATTTTTTCAACAATCTTCTGTAATATCTGTATGCCATATACACTCCAAATTTCGCTTCTACAGGCAATTTCAAAATGCCATTTGTGTAAGCATACTCAAAATCGGCTTCAATTTCGTCAATAATCAATTGTTTGGAGGCAGCATCTAACTTTCCTAAATCGATATTTGGAAAATACGAACGATTCAACAACTCAAAATCATCTTTCAAATCACGTAAAAAATTCACTTTTTGAAATGCGGAACCCAAACGCATGGCAGCATCTTTCAACTCTAAATATTGTTTATCATCACCATTGACAAAGACTTTTAAGCACATGAGACCAACAACATCAGCCGAACCAAAAATATATTCGTCATATTCTTCTTTCGTTTTGTAATCGGTTTTGTGCAAATCAGCTTTCATACTTTTCAAAAAAGCTTGCACCATTTCGTCTGGAATGTTGTACTTATTGACCGTTTGTTGAAAAGAATGTAAAATAGGATTCAGACTGATTTTATTTTTTGTAGCGAAATAATAATCATTCTCAAAATGCGACATCAATTGCTCTTTATCAAAATCATGAAACGTATCTACAATCTCGTCTGCAAAGCGAACAAAACCATAAATATTGTAAATATCAGCTCTGATTTTTGGAGACAACATATTGACGGCCATAGAAAAGGAGGTACTATATTTTTTAGTAACCAATTTACTACAATCATTTGAAACATTGTCGAACAAATCTTTCATACTATATTATTGTTGGTTTTTTACGATTAAATCTGATGCAATTTTACCAGAAATCAATGCTGGAGGTACACCTGGCCCTGGCACCGTCAATTGTCCTGTAAAATACAAATTATTCACTTTTTTACTTTTTATTTTAGGTCTCAAAAATGCTGTTTGAAACAACGTGTTTGCCAATCCGTATGCATTTCCTTTGTATGAATTGTATTCTTCAACAAAATCATTCACGCAAAAAGATTTTTTAAATATAATATTTTTTTGCACATCTTGGTTGGTTAATTTCTCCAAACGTGTAATTATTTTTTGAAAATACAATTCTCTCAATTCCTCTGTATCTTCCAATCCTGGTGCTAAAGGTATTAAAAATGTGGCAGCTTCGCAATCTTCAGGAGCAAAAGAATCGTCTGTAATACTTGAAAAACTCGCATAGAATAAGGGATTGTCAGGCCATTTTGGAGTGTCGTAAATGTCTTTTGCATGCACATCAAAATCACTATCAAAAAACAATGTATGATGACAAACGTTTTCTAATTTCTTATCAAAACCAACATAAAATAACAAAGATGAAGGCGCAAAAGTCTTTTTTGACCAATAATTTTCTGAATATTGACGCAAATTTTCGTTCAATAAAGTCTCTGTATGATGATAATCTGCTCCACTCAACACCAAATCTGCTTCCAATTTTTCCCCATTTACTTTCAAACCTGTAATGTTGTTTGAAGCATCTGTCATGATTTTTTCAACATTGGCATTGGTTCTAAATTCAACACCCAAACTTTCTGCCAAAGCCACCATTCCTTCTACCACTTTATACATTCCTCCTATTGGATGCCATGTTCCTAGACCAAAATCAGCATAATTCATAAAATTGTAAAATGCAGGTGTGTTGCTTGGTTTTGCTCCTAAAAACAACACAGGAAACTCTAAAATCTGAATTAACTTGTTGCTTTTGATATTTTTTCGAACTTCTTTTCTGATGGTAGAAACAAATTGATTCAGCTTTGTTACTGTTTTTGGAGTCACCAACTCTAAAGGAGAAATTCCTGGTTTGTACACCAAATCTTTGATGGCAATATCATAATTTGATTTTGCAGACCCTAAAAATGATTTCAAATGTGCAGCACTTCCTTTTTCTTCCTTTTCAAAAGTTTCGTAAATATTGCTTAAACTTCCATCTATAATGATAGAATCTTGCTCTCCAAAATAAACTTGATATGCAGGATCTAATTTGTGTAACAGATAAAAATCGGAAGGTTTCTTACCAAAATCCGCAAAAAAGCGTTCAAAAACATCTGGCATCCAATACCAAGTTGGGCCAATATCAAAGGTAAAACCATCTTTTTTATACTGTCTTGCTCTTCCTCCTAAAGTGGCATTTTTTTCTAAAACAACCACTTCAAATCCTTCTTTGGATAGATAACAAGAAGCTGCCAAAGCAGAAAAACCAGAACCTATTATGTATATTCTTTTTTTCATGTGTGTATTTGTTTAACAAATGTAACCATTAATTAAACGATTTAGTGATGGTTGTAGAATTTTATAAGACTTTTAACAAATCTGCAATGGTATCAAACAACTGGATATTGGTGTTCAAATTCAAGTGTTTTATTTTTTGAACTTTTCGTCCTGTAGCAATGAATTTATTCTTAGTATCAGCCATAACTTGATCAATTTCATTAAAATACTCCTCTATTTTATCATCATAAGGTTGAATCGTTAACGAAGTGATAAACGTAATTTCTCGGTCACTTTCTAAAAAGTAATTCAAATTGTTCAATGGCAAACTTTGTCCTAAATAAATAGTTTGAAAACCTCTCAACACCAACTCATAGTTCAGATATAACAATCCCAATTCATGTATTTCATTTTCAGGTAAAAACAATACAAATGTTTTGTTGCTATTGGTAATATTGTATTGCAATTTCTCCGTATTTGCCAATATTTTTTGAGCAATCAAGTTGGAAATAAAATGTTCATGAGCAGGCAACAAAGTATCTGTATGCCACAACATCCCAATTTGTTCTAAAAACGGAATGAACACGTCTTTAAAAATCTCTCTGAATGTTTTTTTATGTAATAAGGTATTGTATGTATTGTTAAACAATATCTTATCAAACTGATACATAGAGAGTTTGAAAGAATTGATAGCCTCATCATTGATGGCATTGCTAAAAGCCAATTCTCTAGATTTTAACAGAATTTCCTCATTGGACATGGCTGCAATTTTCGAAATTTTGAAATTATTATTATTGAGTAAAACAATGTTTAATAATTTCGTCAAACTTTCTGGAGAGTAATATCTGATATTGGTATCTGTTCTATTGGGTTGCAATAAATTGTACCTTTTTTCCCAAATTCGGATGGTATGTGCTTTGATTCCAGAAATGTTTTCCAAATCTCTTATCGTGAAATCTTGCTTAATATTGTTCAATGTATTTCATTTTGAAGTGAACAAAGTTAGACATTTTTTTCAATTAGAAAATAGTTAAAAATAAATCTGTAACATTTTCTAATTTTGCGCTACTAATACTCAAAACTAACTGATTAGAGTGCAAAAAGATTTAGAAGCTGAATTTTTATCAGATTTTGAACAAAATCAAAATATTGCTCATAAAATCTGTAGAATGTACACTACAGACAAAGAAGCACATAATGATTTGTTTCAAGAAATCACTATCCAACTTTGGAAAAATTATTCCAAGTTTCGTGGCGATGCTAAATTTAGCACTTGGATGTATAGAGTGGCGTTGAATACCGCAATTTCGTTGTATAGAAAATCAACTAGAACTATTAAAACAGATGATTTTAGCGATGTGGCATTCAAAATTTCATCAACAGAATATGATGATACTGAAGAAAAACAACTAGAAGCTTTGTACAAAGCCATTCATCATTTGAATGATATTGATAAAGCATTGATTTTTTTGTATTTAGAAGATAAAAATTTCAATGAAATTGCAGAAACATTGGGAATTTCAAACGTAAATGCTAGAGTGAAAATGAACAGAGCAAAGGAAAAATTAAAAAGTATTTTAAACCCATAAAGATGGATTTATTAGATAAATATAAAGAAACTTGGACTAAACAGGTAGAAATGCCTTGTAAATTTTCTACATTAGAAATTTACAAAATGGCGCATGCCAAATCTTCTTCCATCGTAAAATGGATTTTTGTAATTGGAATTTTGGAGTTTGTTTTTATGAACTCGCTATATTTCTTTATGGACATGGATGAGGCCTACAAACAATATGAAGAATTGGGTTTAGAGAGCTTTGTGTTGTACTCTCAAATTCTAGCATATTCGATTTTGTTTTATTTTTTAGCACAATTCTATCTCAATTACATTCGCATTTCTTCTACAGATTCTACCAAACAATTGATGAATAAAATCATAAAAACACGTAAAACAGTACGTAATTATGTGTTTTTCAATTTGGGTTATTTAGGTTTGACAATGATTGTGGTTACCATTGCATCCATCAATATCAATATTGACCACTTGAACAACAAACAAATTGTGATGGTTGTCTTTATCATGATGATTGCCACTGTCATTATACTCGGACTTTTCTGGCTGTTTTATCAACTATTGTATGGAATTCTTCTGAAAAAACTCAATAGAAATTACAAAGAATTGGCGAGATTGGAAAAGGAATTAAACGAAACTAACCTTTAAAATTTCTCAATATTTGCAGTAATTTTTCATGCATTTCATTGGTGTAATCCAAGTGCGTGACAATGCGTATTTTGCCTTCGCCCATTGGCGTTAACAAGATATGTTCAGCTTTCATTTTCTCAATAAAAGTAGCATCACCTATCGTTTTGTCTACGTAAAAAATCACAATATTGGTTTCAATAGGCTCTACTTTTGTGATGAAGGAAAGCGTTTCCAAAACCACCCCAATTTCTTTCGCTTTTTGATGATCTTCTGCCAATCTTTCCACATGATGATCCAACGCATAGTCACAAGCAGCAGCTAAAAAACCTACTTGTCTCATGCCGCCTCCAAACAATTTTCGAATGCGCAACGCTTTTTCCATATGTTGTTTGGAACCCAATAAAATAGAACCTATTGGCGCACCCAACCCTTTGGAAAAGCAAATAGAAATGGTATCAAATAAGTGCCCATATTGTTGGGGTGTTTCGTTTTTGGCAACCAATGCATTGAACAATCGTGCACCATCCAAATGAAAAGCCAAGTTCTTTTCTCTGGTTATTTTTTCTATTTTCTCCAATTCAGCAAAATCCCAACACGCTCCTCCTCCTTTATTGGTAGTGTTTTCAATACACACCAATTTCGAATAGGGTAAATAGATTTCAGGATTTCCAGCTGCAACTTC
The DNA here is from genome assembly GCF_015767435.1 of Polaribacter sp. BAL334. Classification (GTDB taxonomy): domain Bacteria; phylum Bacteroidota; class Bacteroidia; order Flavobacteriales; family Flavobacteriaceae; genus Polaribacter. The sequence continues at coordinate 17,099 of NZ_JADWOV010000285.1, read as the reverse complement.
TTCCAATTGTGCTGCTGTAAACATCCCTCTTTTTCCGTCAATCAATTTACAGGTGACTCCCGAGTGAAATGCGGCTCCTCCACTTTCATAATTGTACACATGTGCATATTTGTCACAAAACAATAAATCCCCAGGTTGGGTATGTATTTTAATGGCAGCTTGATTTGCCATAGTTCCTGAGGGGAAAAATAAGGCTGCCTCCATGCCAAATAATTGCGCTGCTTTTTCTTGCAATGCATTGACTGTTGGGTCCATTTTAAAGACGTCATCTCCCACTTTTGCGTGCATCATGGCGTCCAACATTGCTGGAGTTGGTTTGGTTACGGTATCAGAAATTAAATCAATAATCATTCTTTCAAGTATTTTTAATGAGAGGTTCCTATAGGTGAACCATCTGGAATTTTGGGTGCTGCTGATTTTTTGAAACTCGTTGGGTTTTTCTCAAAATTACTCAATTGTTCTATCATAGCTTTGTCAAACATTTTTTGAATTCCTGTTGATTTTGCTTCTTTTAGATAGGATTTTATTTCATTCAATGTAAAATCAACCATCGCATTGACTTGCGGATATTGATTTTTATGGCTTGACAAATAAAACAATTGCTCTAACACTTTAGCATTGATGATGTTTTGCAATTCTTGATAATAAGGGTCTTTGTGCGTTTTTTTGATAGAATTCGCCAACAATTCCTCTAACAATTCATCAAAACCCAATTGGGAATCGTCCAAACTTTTGTGAGCAATCAACCTAGAAACTCTTTGCGAATGCAACAACATTTCTAAGGTCATTTCTGCACTCGTTTCCACTGCCGAAAAAGGGTCAAAAGCCACGCCTAATTTGCTATTGAACGATTCTCTTGTTCTGTCATAGCCATACGCTCTGGGTGGAAAAAGCGAAAGTTTCTCTTTTGGAATCGCTATTTCTTCCACAGCCAATGTTTTTAAAATGGCTTGGAATGCATTACGTTCTTCTTTTCCTGCAATGCGCTTCACAATGGTTTGATTTCCTCCTTTTACTGCATAGGTGTAGTCCAAACCACCAATAATTTTGGCAGTAGCTTCTGTTTGATAGCGATGTAAAAAATACAAAGGCACAAATACATCTTCTAACACCGAATAAGGTTCACCTGTTTTGATATTGTCTTCTGAAAAAGCAGCAATGGCTTTTTTACGGATGTCTAATAAGTTGTATAAATCGTCATAAACGGTATTGCCATTGTCCCATAAATGGGCATAGGCACTGGCACTTCCTGTAGGTCTTGCATCTTGATCCGATAAATAACGTAATCCATTGGCAAAGGCTTTTTCTAAAATGTCATTCAGTGCTGTTTCTTCATTGACATCATCCGAAAAATCTTGATAGGAATACGCAACTGTCACTTTATCCCAAGCTCCTATTTTATCATCATAGGCTTGAGAAAAATCAATCTTACCGTCTTTCATCACCAACTTTGGGTGTGGATAATCCATCACAGAAGTTCTCCCAACAGTACTTGCGGCAAAATTGTGCGCAAATCCCAAGGTATGTCCAATTTCGTGTGCAGACAATTGTCTAATTCTAGCAATCGCTAGTTGCAATGCAAATTCATCCTCCACCGAATTATTTTTATAAGGCGCTTGCAAGGCTTGGGCAATTAAATAATCTTGACGAATGCGCAAACTTCCCAAACTTACATGTCCTTTGATAATTTCGCCCGTTCTTGGGTCAGAAATGTTTGCGCCATAACTCCAACCTCTGGTTGACCTGTGCACCCATTGCACTACATTGTAACGCACATCTAGCATGTCTGCCCCTTCTGGCAACATTTTAAATTGAAAAGCATCTTTGTATCCTGCAGCTTCAAAGGCTTGATTCCACCAACGACCACCTTCTAATAAGGCAGTTCTGACGGGCTCAGGAGTGCCTCTGTCTAAATAATATATTATCGGTTCAACAGCTTCTGAAATGGCAGCTTTCGGATTTTTCTTTTCCAATCGATGTCTGTAAATAAAGCGTTTGGTAATATTTTCATTTACGGGCGTTGCATAGTCCATATAAGTCATTTGCCATGAACCCGAACGTGGATCGTATGTTCTGGGTTTGTAGTTGTTGTCTGGCAATTCCACAAAAGAATGATGCTGATGCACAGTTACTGCACTGGCATCTGGAGTCACACTGCGAATGTTGTAGCCTTTGGGTGCGCCACTAAACGTCAACATCACATCAAATTCTACATTCTTAGGAAATGCTTTGGTGCGCTCTAGATAAAAAGCACTTTTACTTTTGTCCAAACTATAATTTCCTTGATTATTGTTTGCCAAAGTTGCTGCCACACCATGCGCATCTCGCATCAAAAAATCAGTGGCATCTACCAAATACACCCCTTTTTTTTCTTCTTTGATGACAAATCCATGCAACACCGATTTGGCAAAGGCTTCTTTTACGGATTCTTTTTCTTCTAAATTATCGGTAATGGCTCTGAAATTTTGATTGGGTTGAATCAATAACAACTTATTGCCTGCTTTTTTAAAAAAGACCACTACCCCATCCCCCAATTGCCCTCTATCCAACCCAATATCATTCGAACCAATTCCTTGCGAAAGGGCATTGATGTATAAAAATTCTTGGTCTAATTGGGCGATTTCTAGATATACTTTATCAGCAGTGTCATCATAATAAAAATTAAAATAGCCTTCAAACTTGGTGATTCCTTTCTGCAATTTATCCCCTGTTTTCTCCTGAAAAAACTGAGAAAATAACGGCAAACTAACAAAAGCAATGGCGATAAAAATGAGTCTTTTTTGCATCGGATATAAATTTTGATAAAACTACAAATAACTCGCCTTGTTTTCAAGTTGAATTCTTAAAAATTCATTTATTTTTGCAGTACTTATGATTACACTAGAACACTTAAAGGATATTACTGTCAGAATCGAAAAGCTACATTCGTATTTAGAAATCGATAAAAAGCTGATTCAGATAGCCAATGAAGAAGAAAAAACAGCCAATCCTGACTTTTGGAATCAACCAAAAGAGGCAGAAGTCATTCTCAGAGAATTGCGTTTTAAGAAAAAATGGGTGGCTGACTACCAAGAAGTAAAAGCCTTGAATGAAGATTTAAACGTGTTGTTCGAATTTTATAAAGAAGGGGAAGTAGATGAAACGGAATTGGAGGAGCAATTTGACAAAACCATCTCGTTTTTAGAGGATATTGAGTTCAAAAATATGCTGTCGGAAGAAGGAGATTCTCTGTCCGCAGTAATCCAAATTACAGCAGGTGCAGGAGGCACAGAAAGTTGCGATTGGACAGAAATGTTATTCCGAATGTACACCATGTGGGCAGAAAAACAAGGTTTCAAACTTAAAACGCTCAATTATCAAGCGGGAGATGCAGCCGGAATCAAAACGGTCACTGTGGAAATTGAAGGCGATTATGCCTTTGGGTGGCTGAAAGGTGAAAATGGGGTGCACAGATTGGTGCGCATTTCTCCTTTTGATAGCAATGCCAAGCGTCACACGAGTTTTTCGTCTGTGTATGTGTATCCTGTGGCTGATGATTCTATAGAAATTGAGATCAATCCTGCTGATATTGAGATTACTACGGCTCGTTCAAGTGGTGCTGGAGGTCAAAACGTCAACAAAGTGGAAACCAAAGTGCAATTGACGCACAAACCAACAGGCATCCAAATTCAGTGTTCCAATTCGCGTTCACAACATGATAACAGAGCCACTGCGTTGCAAATGTTGAAATCGCAGTTGTATGAAATTGAACTGAAAAAACAACAAGCTGCCCGTGACGATATTGAAGCCAACAAGATGAAAAACGAATGGGGAAGTCAAATCCGTAATTATGTGATGCATCCGTATAAGTTGGTAAAAGATGTTCGTACTGCCCACGAAACTGGCAATGTAGATGCTGTTATGGATGGGAATATTGGCGAATTCCTAAAAGCGTTTTTGATGTTGAATGGGCAGAAGGAGTAGATTTTCGGTGAATGAGATAAACCATATAGAAAACATAGGTTTATTTTTTTAGTCGTTTCACTCAGTTTCAGAACGTCATAGCTATGTGAAACCCAACACTTGGACTATGGTTCCCTTTTTTCTATGTTTCTTTGTGGTTATATTATATTTGTCATCTATAAATCCCGATAGCGGATTTGATATCCGTACCAATACTAAATATCAAATACTAAATTAATTACATTCACAATGATTCTGTGATACAAAAAAGAGATACTGAAAGAAGATTATTATTTTAGCTTTGCAAAAAATAGTTTTGTGGCCATGGATTGCAAATCCGCTATCGGAGTTTAAACTCATGGTCATGTACCTAAAGGCACAACAAAAAAATGCAAATTCTATTTGCTACCAAGATAATGTCCCTAAAGAAACGAATTAAAATAAAAACCAATGATTAAATTCTTTCGAAAAATCCGTCAAAAATTGATTGAACAAAGCAGAGTTCGCAGTTATTTTTTATATGCTTTTGGCGAAATTGTACTGGTTGTTATAGGTATTCTAATTGCGTTGCAAATCAATAATTGGAATGAAATCAGAAAAGACAAACAAAAAGAAACGATATATCTTTCCAATTTAGAAAGAGATTTGGAAAATCAAATAATAGCAATAAACAACCAAATTGACTCTGAAAATGTATATATCCATGAGTCTGGAAGTATTATAGAACAATTTATTTCCAATTCACTTTCTGAATTAGAGATTTCTTTTTATCAAAACTTATCAAACTTGCACTCACGTAAAACGTTTGTAATTACAGATCCTACGTATACAGATTTAATCTCTTCTGGAAACATCAATTTAATTAAAAATCAAAAGTTCAAAGACCATCTCATTAAGTATTATCAAGAATTAAAAAGAATAGAAAAGGTAATTCAAAATAATAATACCCTACTTGTTGACCAACAATTTGGGGTTAAATTTCTTAAATTAGGGTATTATTATAATAATTTAGAATTAGACTCTATGAAATATATTCCAAAAACAACTACATTTCAATTAACCACCATATATCATAAAGAACTTTCCGAAATTTCAAAAGATTTGCTACAAAAATCAGAAAACAAGTTAGAGTTAATGAATATTGTGAACATGCGCCATACAATTAGTTTAGGACATTTAGGTTTAATGATAGAAAGTAAAAAAACAACAGAAAAAATTCTAGAAGAAATAAAAAGGAATACCAATAATTAATTTTTTTAAAAGAAACACTGATAGCGTGGATTTGCAATCCGTGCCAATCCTAAATATCAAACCATAAATTAATTACATTCACAATGATTCTGTGATACAAAAAAGAGATACTGAAAGAAAGCTTTTAATTTGTAGGTGAGTCAAAAATACTTTAAGCACAATAAGCATTATAGAAAAAACGGTATTAGCTTTCTAAAAATGGCTGAATACAACTCGATATAGATAGGATAAAACGTCCCGTAATTAAAGTAACTTGACAAACATAAAAGAAACAACATTTGCTAACAAAGAGCCGAGTAAAAAACTACCTTTTTCTTCCAGTTGCCAAAGAAATCACCGAAAATTACCGTTTGTTTTGAGGGTGTTGGATGGTTAAGGGATTCTATTTAAAAAATGACACGCAGTTACCCCATCAATCATTTGGAGCATCCTTCTTCATTTTCCCAAAAAGACGGTTGATTTTACCGTAGATAAATTGATTAGTTTTCACGTAGTTCAAGGCAGTAACGCAAACCACCAACCAAAACAACAAGGCTCCAAAAACAGCTTCCCAAGGTTGCAAGGTTTTTCCAATCAACCTGTTCAGTCCAAATCCTGTGATACTTCCGTAGATAATGATAAAATGGATTACGTAAATGGAAAGGGTTTTTTGCCCAATTTTTAAGATCAATGAATGTTTTAAATAGTCTTCAAGTGTATAAAAAAGTGCAAATAGAATAAACACATCTCCCAATCTTTTGAATAAGTAATTATACCCTGCGCTTAATTTGATTACTTCTATATCAGTAATTCTATTGATAAAATATAAAAAGGACGTAGAATAGTTAATCAATAAAAATCCTGTGATGAATAATCCAATGATAATTGTTTTTTTAAAGGTATTGCGCTCTAAATATCGGTAAAAAATGGTGGCTAAAAATCCCCCAAAAGCTACATACCCAAACCAAGGCAATATGGTAAAAACGGATTTGTTTGTTTTTGTCATGTAATTGGCAATTGCGATGGGTACATTATGGATTTCTAAATTTCGATACCAAGGTTCTGTGATGAAAATAACAATCCCGAGGATGAATAAAAGGGCAGAAAATACCAAGGTTTTTTTGAAAGTAATGACATACAGCAACACAATCATAATCAATGACAATCCAATACATTGCAGCACATCCACTGCCAACCAAGCAGTACCAACATCACCATAAAACATTTGAAACAACGGAATTCTGAGAAAATATCCAATGCCAATCAGCATAAAACCTCTGATAATTCCTTTTTTGATACGAAAATTCAATTCGCCTTTTTGCTTGGCTTTGATCAATAAATAAGTAAATATCAGTCCCGAAATGGTAAAAAATGTGGGGGCTGTGATTCCTCTAAAATACGACCAAATTCTATATGCGAGGTAATCGTCACTTCGATATTGAGGGTCTAAAAGGGTATCTACAAAATGCCCTTGCAACATCATTAAAATGGCAATTGCACGAACAATATCAATAAAATACAACCTTGTTTGTTTCAAAATTTATTCAATTGGTAATTGCGAAAGTAAGAGATATTTTTCAAAAAATAACAATCTTAAGACATGTTTTCACGCAAAATCACCTCAAACTTATTTTTTAATTAGGTTGTTTGAATGATTTTTTTTCGATATTTTTATATCCAATTGTCAATCAACCAACTAAAAAACGATGTTGTAAAGCACTAGTACTGTAAACAATTCGTTTTGAAAGATATTTACATACAAACAGGCGATTACGAAAATGATATCTTGGAAACCTATTTTAAAAAAAGTCTTTTTTCCAGTTACGTTGTTGACTGTTGCCAGTATTTTGTGTTTGATTGTATTGGTTGAAGCGATTTATAAAAACTTTTTTGCTCCTGATTTATTTAGCGGAATTTATCTTTCTATTGCAGCTCCAATTACGATGGCAGTTTGGTTTTTTTATTTGATAGACAGGATTTTGCTTCGGAAATTTTCGTACAAAATCATTGCGTTTTCAGAAATTGGAATTGCGCTGCTCCTATTATTGATGTTTTCATATCAAAACTCGAAAACAACGATTCGTTTTGACACAGACAATTCCTTTGTTTTAGTGTTGTTTGACAATCCAAATGCATCCTCAGCACCATTTGAAAGGAGGGGAATTTTTGATAAAGAACTTTTTATTCGCGATACAAACATCATTCATATACACCCTAATCTAGCATTCAAAAAAGGCTTAAAAATAGAAAATCCCAAAGATTGGACACAAACCACCACAGACCAAAGTAGTGTTTTGATGGATGGAAAAAAAGCAAACTATCTCTTTGTTACAAACAGCGAACTTCCTAAAAGTTACTTGATGAACAATCAAAAATATATTGATAGTTTACTTCAGATAACTACTATAAAATAAACAATATCAATAATTTAAATAAAAAATAATAACTATTCGTATTGAGCCATTTCATCATCATAAAACTGAGAAGCTTGCTCAATCAAGGATGATAATTCATTGGCAATATCTTCTTCGTTTTCTCCTGATAAATCTTCAAACCATTCTATTTCGTCATCTTTTAGATTGATCACAAAACGAGGAAATTCGGTATGTAACACAAAAATATCTTCTGGAAATTGGCTATTGTCCGCCAATAAAAATTTAGGTAAGTTCATTTTTCTTTGCTATAAGTTTTAAAGTTAAGGAATTAAATCTGATAAATAATAAAATAGAAGCGGTTGTCAATCCTGCCAACAATCCTAGCCAAATTCCAAAACTGCCTAAAACTGCCTCTTTTCCCAAAAAGTACGAAATGGGAAAACCAACAATCCAGTAAGAAATAAAAGTGATTAAAGTAGGTATTTTCACGTCTTGCAATCCACGCAAAGCACCTAAAATCATTACTTGCGCACTATCAGAAATTTGGAAAACAGCAGCAACCAACAAGAGTTTTGAGGCAATGATGACCACTTCCATATTGTCTTGATAATTTACAGCATCGTTAAAATCAACATATATTTTTGGCAAACTTTCATGAAAAATGAAGAAGAAAATGGCAAAAATACTTGCCATCATCAATCCTAAAAACAGAATAGAAAACGTGATTCTTCTGAGCTCTACATAGTTTTGCAAACCTTTTTGATTGCCCACACGAATCATGGCTGCCACACTAAACCCAATAGCTACCATAAATGTCATGGAAGCTAAATTCAGCGCAATTTGGTTGGCTGCTTGTGGATTTTTTCCCAACAAACCACTCAACCACACTGCAGATGTAAAAACAGCAACTTCAAAAAACATTTGCATGGCTGTTAATGAACCCAAATTGATAATCTTTTTGAACATGGCACTTTCTACCACAAATAGTTTGATGGATTTCAAGTATTTACGAGAGCGTTTATTTTTTCGTAAAATGTACCATAAATAAACAACCATCACAATTCTTGAAATCAAGGTGCCATAAGCAGCACCCACAATGCCCATTTCAGGAAAACCGAATTTCCCGAAGATAAGTACGTAATTGAAAAATACGTTCACAATATTTGCCCATAAAGTGGCATACATGGGGTATTTTGTCAAAGCCAATCCATCACTAAATTGTTTGATTCCTTGAAAAATAATTAAAGGAATTAGTGAAACAGCCACCAAATCCAAATAAGGTAACGCGAGTTCAACTACTTCTTGGGGTTGTTCCATGTGATACAAAATAGGTTTGAAAAGAAACAAAACCAAAAACAACAAAATTCCCAAAACAGTGCACAAAATCAGTCCATGTTTGTAGGAAGATTTTACCAACGAAGTGTTTTCAGCAGCATCAGCTTCCGCTACTAAAGGTGTGATGGCTGTTGAAAATCCAATGCCAATAGACATGGCAACAAACATAAAACTATTGCCCAATGAAACCGCAGCCAATTCAGCTGTACCCAATTGTCCCACCATTATATTATCAACAAAACCCACAAAAGTATGACCCAACATCCCTAAAATTACGGGTGCTGCTAAATACCAATTTTTCTTAAATTCCCTAGTATATTGTTGAATGTTCAAAGCGATAAATTTGAACTTGCGAAGATACACATTCTTCATAAATTAAAAAGATGCACATCTTATCATACTTTTAACCAAAATATAGATAAATTTAAGTATTTTTGGGGCTTCAAAAATTTAAAAAACCAATGGCAACAATTACATTAAAAGGAAATCAAATAGAAACTATAGGTAATTTACCAAAAATAGGAAGCAAAGCTCCTCACTTTTCTTTAATTGCAGGAGATTTATCACACAAAACGTTGGCAGATTATGCTGGTAAAAAAGTGATATTGAATATTTTTCCAAGTATTGATACAAGCACTTGTGCCACCTCAGTAAGAACTTTTAATAAATCTGCTGCTTCTCTAGAAAATGCAGTAGTGATTTGCGTTTCAAGAGATTTGCCTTTTGCTCAAACTCGTTTTTGTGGTGCAGAAGGAATAGAAAATGTACACGTTTTATCAGATTTTGCTACGGGTGATTTTGGAAAAGATTACGGATTAGAAATTACAACTGGCCCTTTATCACATTTGCATTCAAGAGCAGTTGTTTTGATTGACGAACAAGGAAATATTGCATACACTGAACAAGTTTCAGATATTGTTGATGAACCAAATTACGAGGCCGCTCTTAAAGCTATTTAAAGAATGATTGATCCAAATGATAGTTTTTTGGTGGGAAGACTTAAAAGTATAAAGTATGCTTTGAGAGGTACTTGGATTTTAATTACCACAGAAGATAGTGTAAAAGTGCAACTATCTTTTGGTGTTTTAGTAACAATAATGGGGTTCTATTTTGGCATTTCATCAACAGAATGGATGATGCAAACATTGGTTCTTGGACTGGTTTTAGTTGCTGAATCTGCCAATACTGCTATTGAAAAAATAGCTGATTTTGTAAATCCTGAATACCATAAACAAATAGAAGTTATCAAAGACGTTGCTGCTGGTGCACCAAGTTTTGCAGCTTTCGCAGCAATTGTTATTTGCGGAATTATTTACGTTCCTAGAATTATTGCTTTATTGTAAGCAACTAGTTACCTTATTTATTAGATTAACTTTCAATGGCTAAAGAAAAAACAAGTACACAAAAAACAACTGCATCCACTGAAAAACAATCAGTTTTTGCATTTTTAAAATCAAGGCAAACTAAAACATTGGTTGCTATTTTTTTTATTTTGTTTGCTGTTTTTTTAATTGCTTCTTTCATTTCTTTCTTTTTTCATTGGCAAGAAGATCAAAGTACATTGCAGCAGTTTTTCAATAGAGAAGTCATTGCCAAAAACTTATTGGGAAAAGTAGGTGCAAACCTGAGTCACTTTTTCGTTTACCAAGGTTTTGGGGTTGCTTCCTTTATCATCACCTATAAATTATTGTTTACAGGCTATACCATCCTATTGAAAAAACCTTTCTCAAAACTCATTATTTCATGGAATTGGGGATTGATTTCCATGATTTGGATTTCAGTATCATTGGGTTTTTTGCCTGATGATTTTGCCATTTTATCAGGAGTTGTTGGTATCGAAATCAATGAGTATTTGCAAACTTTCATCGGAAATACAGGATTAATCATTGCGCTTATTTTTCTTTTTATCAGCTATTTGATTGTGCGTTATAAAGTGACTTTTGATGATTATATCGAAAATTTAAAAAGAAAACGCGAAGAACAAAAACTGAAAAAAGAGGCTGCTCTTGAAAAACAAGCTTTTGAAGCGTCTTTGGAAGAGCCTATCAAAGAAGAAGCTCCTGTTTCCAATACCATCATTTTTGACAAAAAAGAGAAATCTACTTTTGAGCGTCCTTTGGAAAATTTAAAACCTACCATTGCTAGTTTTTCTGATTTTTCGAAAAAGAATCTTGAAAATATTCCTGTCAACTTAGATGAAGAAGAGGATGAAATGATGGAGCCTTCCTTAATTTCAAGTGATGTAGCCATTGATATTGAAAAAGTGGAAGAAGAAGAACAAGAAGCTGAAAATTTATCTGACAGACTTTTAAAAGATTTTGGGGAATTTGATCCAACCTTAGAATTGTCAAATTTTCGTTTTCCAACCTTCAATTTGCTGAAACAATATAATGAAAGCATTTCTATTGACCCTGATGAATTAGAAGCAAACAAAAACAATATTGTTGATACGCTGAAAAATTATGGCATTGGTATTTCCGAAATCAAAGCGACTGTAGGGCCAACCATTACCTTATATGAAATTGTACCTGATGCAGGAATTCGGATTTCAAAAATCAAAAATTTAGAGGATGACATTGCGCTTTCATTGGCTGCTTTAGGTATTCGTATTATTGCGCCTATTCCCGGAAAAGGGACCATTGGTATTGAAGTACCCAACAAAAGACCTACTACAGTTTCTATGTATTCTGCAATTTCTTCTAAGAAGTTCCAAGAATCACAAATGGAATTGCCAATCGCTTTGGGAAAAACAATTTCCAACGAAACCTTTGTGGTGGATTTGGCAAAAATGCCTCACTTGTTGATGGCAGGTGCCACTGGTCAAGGAAAATCGGTAGGATTGAATGCTGTTTTAACATCGCTTTTGTATAAAAAACATCCTGCTGAAGTAAAATTTGTTTTGGTTGACCCAAAGAAAGTGGAATTGACCTTATTCAATAAAATAGAGCGTCATTATTTGGCAAAATTACCAGATACTGAGGAAGCCATTATCACAGATACACATAAGGTAATCAACACCTTGAACTCTTTGTGTATTGAAATGGACAATCGTTATGATTTGTTGAAAGCAGCTATGGTTCGCAATATCAAGGAATATAATGAGAAGTTCAAAAAGCGTAAATTGAATCCGAACGAAGGACATCAATTTTTGCCTTATATTGTCTTGGTCATTGATGAGTTTGCAGATTTGATCATGACAGCTGGAAAAGAAGTAGAAACTCCCATTGCACGTTTGGCACAATTGGCAAGAGCTATTGGAATTCACTTGATTGTTGCCACACAAAGACCCTCAGTAAACGTAATTACAGGGATTATCAAAGCGAACTTTCCATCGAGAATTGCTTTTAGAGTAACTTCCAAAATAGATTCAAGAACCATTTTAGATGCGCCAGGTGCAGACCAATTGATTGGACGTGGAGATATGTTGTATTCTGCTGGAAATGAATTGATTCGAATTCAATGTGCTTTTGTTGATACACCCGAAGTTGAAAAAATCACAGACTACATTGGTTCGCAAAAAGCCTATCCACAAGCCTATCAATTGCCCGAATTTGTTGGCGAAGAAGGTGGCACAACTCTTGATAATAACATAGAAGATCGCGATAAATTATTCCGAGAAGCTGCAGAAATTATTGTAACAGCACAACAAGGCTCAGCTTCCCTATTGCAAAGAAAATTAAAATTAGGATATAATAGAGCTGGAAGATTGATTGACCAATTGGAGGCTGCTGGGATAGTAGGTCCTTTTGAAGGCAGCAAAGCAAGACAAGTATTGATCACCGACTTTACAAGTTTAGAACAATTATTAGAAAATGAAAGAAATGAATAGTAGGATGAAAATAGGGATGCTTTGCATCTTTTTAATGATAGGAAATAGTGTGTTTTCTCAAAATTCAAAAGAAGCAAAATCTTTGTTGGACGAAGTTTCTGCAAAAATGACAGCTTACAAAAACATGTTTATTGACTTTAGCCAAACATTGGTTAACGAAGACGCAGGCATAAAATACGGGGACGAACCACCCATCAGAGGTGAAATTGTGATTGCTGGCGAAAAATACCAATTGGAATATCTTGGCAATACATTTTTATATGATGGTAAAAAATTGCATGTCATCAATCACGATGAAAAAGAAATTGCCATCACCAAAGGAGATTTAGATGCTGATGACGGATTTATTTATCCCTCAAAATTGTTTACGTTTTACAAAGAAGGATATCAGTTTAAAATGGGCAAATTGCAGAATATCAATGGACGAAATATTCAGTTTGTAACCCTTTTTCCTATGGATAGCTCCTCAGAAATTGTAAAAGTAGAATTGGGAATTGATGCCAAAACAAAACATATTTACAATTTGATTCAGACAGGGTCTAATGGTTCTAAAACAACATTTACCATTACCAAATTCAAGAGTAATGAAACATTGTCTGACACCTATTTTACCTTTGACAAACAAAAGTTTTTAGCAAAAAAATATCGAATTGATTAGTTATTTTCAATTAACAATTAATTTATAGCATTCCACCAAAAAAGAAGCTATTTTTGTTTTCCATGAAAATCCTAGACAGATACATCCTTAAAAGTTTTTTAGTTCCTTTTATAGCGACGTTTCTCATTGTGCTTTTCGTTTTGGTGATGCAATTGTTGTGGCAAGCTTTCGAAAACATTGCAGGAAAAGGCGTGAGTATTGGCTTTATCTTAAAGTTTTTATATTACACTACTTTGATGATTATTCCGCAGGCATTGCCCATTGGAGTCCTCCTCTCCTCTATCATGGCCATGGGAAATTTAGGCGAAAACTATGAATTTGCCGCAGCAAAATCCGCAGGTGTTTCTTTACAACGATTGATAAGACCCATTGCAATCCTCGCTATTCTATTAAGTATTGCCAATTTCTTTTTCTTGAACAATGTATTTCCGTATGCAAAAATGAAGCAAGCGAATTTATACATCAACATCAAAAAGAAAAAACCAGCCATGTCTTTGATTCCCGGAAGTTTCAATGCTGATATTCCTGGTTTTCAAATTAAATTTGATGAAAAATATGGCGAAGAAGAAAACCTGTTGAAGAATGTATTGATTTATGATTTGAGAGGTGGAAGAGGCAATCAAAAAGTAATCACTGCCGAGAGAGGAAAAGTAGTTTCCGAGGAAGGAAGTAGATACATTACCATGATATTAAACAATGGTAACTTTTATGAAGAACATGTAAAATCAGCGAGAACTCCTGCTAAAAGATCAAAAATGGCTGCTTCTAGTGCTACGTTTGATGAATATGAATTCAATATTGATGTGGGTGATGTTTTTGATGATGGCAAACTGGATTCTATCAATTCTACAGGAAGCCCCATGATGTATCGTTTGGAAGAGCTGAAAGACACTGTCCCAAAGTTGAAATTTACCTATGACGAAGACATGCAGCTAAGGGCAAATAATATTTTTGCTTCCATAGATGCAAAAGAATTGGTTCAAATTCCAGATTCTTTACTAAACAAAAAACTATCCAAAAACACCTTGGATAATTTTGAATTGGAGGAAAAAATCATGATTTTGAACGCCTCTGTTTCTAAAACAAACCGATTGTTGAGCACCATCACAAATAATACAGAAATCCTAAAATTCAAACGAAAAGTTTTAAATCTGTATGAAACAGAATATTACAACAGAGTTGCCTTGTCTTTATCCTGTGTTATTTTATTTTTTATAGGCGCTCCATTAGGTTCTATTGTAAGAAAAGGTGGTTTTGGTATGCCCATGATTTTGGCAATAGCCGTTTATGTAACCTATCATTTTTCCAATACTTTTGGAAAAGGGTTGGCAGAAAACAGTTCAGTAACGGCTTTTTTAGGCTCATGGATTTCAGGCATCATTATGATTCCCATCGCTATTCTGCTGACGTACAGAGCTACCAAAGACAAAGGTATTTTTAATATTGACACCTTCTTACAACCCATTACTGAATTTTTCAAAAAAATACTTCCCAAAAAAAGGCAACAATGACCTCAAAAATAGCAACCAAAAATAGCCAATTGCACCGTATTGAAGAAGCCATCAATGACATCAGAGATGGAAAAATCATTATTGTGGTAGATGATGAAAACCGAGAAAATGAAGGCGATTTTTTAGCAGCTGCTGAAAAAGTGACACCAGAAATGATCAACTTTATGGCGAAACATGGTCGTGGATTGATATGCACTCCACTTACTGAATCGCGTTGCAAAGAATTGGAATTGGGCATGATGGTCAATAACAACACTGACCCTATGGAAACTGCTTTTACCATTTCTGTAGATTTGCGTGGAAAAGGCGTTACTACTGGAATTTCTGCTGCGGATAGAGCTCTGACCATTCAAGCATTGATAGACAAAGACACCAAACCCTTTGACCTAGCAAGACCTGGACATATTTTTCCATTGAGAGCCAAAGAAGGTGGTGTGCTAAGAAGAACAGGACACACAGAAGCTGCTATTGATTTTGCACGTTTGGCTGGATTACAACCTGCTGGAGTAATTGTCGAAATTATGAACGAGGATGGCACTATGGCACGTTTGCCACAATTGCTGGAAGTTGCCAAAAAATTCGACATCAAAATTGTATCTATTGAAGATTTGGTGGCTTACAGAATGGAGCATGATTCATTGATAGAAAAGAAAGAAGACTTCGAAATTACCACTCGTTTTGGGAAATTTAGATTGCGAGCTTACGAACAAACCACCAATCACCAAATACATTTGGCATTGACTAAAGGTTCTTGGAATGCGGAGGAAGCTGTGTTGACCAGAATCAACTCTACCCTCGTAAACAATGATATTTTAGGAACGCTCACCAATGATGCTGATTCTAAATTAGACAAAATGTTTCAAGTGATTAATGATGCAGGAAAAGGCGCTATTTTGTTTATCAACCAACAAAACCAAAATACCAATTTGCTCAACAGATTGAGTATTTTAAAAGAAAACCAAGCCAAAGGTGAACACAAAGCACCTGCCATTTCTATGGATCAAAGAGATTTTGGTATTGGCGCACAAATACTGCACGACCTGAATATCAGCAAACTAAAACTCATTTCCAATTCACCACAAACCAAAAGAGTGGGTATGATAGGCTATGGATTGGAGATTGTGGAGTATGTGGGTTTTGGGGAATGATGAGTTGACGGTGTTCTAAAAATAATTCTTGCTTGGTGTTTGTAATTGTTAGCTTTCTTAGATTGAGTTACATGTAAGCTTAATGAAATATTGCAAAAAAAAATATTGAAAAATTGTTTGTTTTTTAACTCAGTTCTTTGTTGTAGGCAGTGTTTCTCATTGACTAGGGATTTCGCCTTTAATCCATTGTTCTTTCTGTTTATAGCCAGAACTGACAAAAAGAAAATTCTCTTTTTCAAAATCAACTAAACCTAATGCTATAACCATATATTTTTCTCCTTCTAAGTATTCCTCATCAGTATTTTTTGAGTCAACTTTATTTAAATAGCCAACAACTCTAATCTTATCTCCAATCACATTTTCTTCATTTTTGAACATTAAGACAGTCCATAAATAATTTCCTTCTCCTAACTCTAATTTGTAAAAAGGTGTATTATTTCTGCTATTTTTTATTTCAAGAATATTCGCGTCATATGCAATTATTCTATTCGTAAATTTTTTAATCTTATTAAATTTTGTTTGGTCAAAGTTTGTCGGAAAAGATTTTTCATTCACTTTATTAGTTTGTCCAAAAGACAATCCAATAGTGAAAGTATAAAATAGTAAAATCAAATTATTTTTCATTAGTGTTCTGTTTTTTACATTACCTACAACGGTCTCGGCTATGAGTAGTTGCGTGGGTTAGCACTTAATTTTGAAAGTACACACCAAGTTGGAAATTCCTGCGGAATTTCCAAAGTAGGCGAAAACAAGCAATTACTTATAGCCATTGTTGTGCTTTCGTTATTTTCCACTTCGGTTCAACTCCTCTTTGATTTTTTCCTGGACTATTTCATTCTCTCTTATTCCATTTCTATAATTTCGATTCATCCATTGATAAAACGAAATTGCTCGTTTCAGAGCTTCTTGGAAATATATATCATTCTGGACATCCGAAAGATTCACTGGTTCAGCTACTCTGTTATCGTTTGTTTCAAGAATCGTTTTTACATTTTTATATATCTCACTCATATGAAAATCTTTTATAGGCTCGTAGTCCATTCGTAAATCTTCAGTGACGTAGAAATACTT
>NZ_JADWOV010000284.1 GCF_015767435.1 Polaribacter sp. BAL334 | reverse complement strand
TCCTGATGGTTTCAACGTCTATTTAGAAGACAGAGCTGCAAATACAGTAACTCTTTTAAGTGAAGCAAATGCCACTTACAAAGTTACCTTAGGGGAATCTTTGGATGGAATTGGACGTTTCTACTTACACACAAAAGCTTCAGGAGTGTTGAGTACAACTGACGTTGCTTTAGACAATATCAGCATCTATTCTCCAGCAAAATCTTCGTTGAGAATTGTAGGGTTATCTCAAGGAAGAGCCAGTGTAAAAATC
>NZ_JADWOV010000283.1 GCF_015767435.1 Polaribacter sp. BAL334 | reverse complement strand
TCCTGATGGTTTCAACGTCTATTTAGAAGACAGAGCTGCAAATACAGTAACTCTTTTAAGTGAAGCAAATGCCACTTACAAAGTTACCTTAGGGGAATCTTTGGATGGAATTGGACGTTTCTACTTACACACAAAAGCTTCTGGTGTGTTGAGTACAACTGACGTTGCTTTAGACAATATCAGCATTTATTCTCCAGCAAAATCTACGTTGAGAATTGCAGGAGTATCGCAAGGAAAAGCCAGTGTAAAAATCTATAGTTTGCTTGGAAAACAAGTATTTGGAAATACATACAACACAACAGGTGTAATTGATATGAACTTGCCAAAACTAGCAACAGGTTTGTATGTGGTGCAATTAGAAACTGAAAAAGGAACGTTGAACAAAAAAATCACGTTAGAATAATTTTCCAAACACTAAAAAAGACAACATATCATGAAAAATCAAGATACAAATTCAACAAATATTACAAGAAAAGAAGCCATCAAAAAAATAGGAAACTACAGCAAATATGCAGCATTGACTGCTATTGGCACCTATTTGATTTTGAATCCTAAAAAAGCGCAGGCACAAAGTCCTGCTGCTCCTGGAACTGGTTTTTAATTCTAGACACCCTAATTTTTAAAACGCCTCATCAAAATGATGAGGCGTTTTTTTTATACTAAATCACCCATTGTGTATAATTATTTTATTGAATAGTAAAATAGATTTTTTTTGCCACGAATTCACAGATTTTAAATTATTCAACGCAATAATTGTTTTCATCTTTGATGAAAATTTGAATTTATTAGATTCATATTTATAAAAAATTCGTGAATTCGTGGCAAATTAATTTTAAAATTCAATTATTCCCAACAGGTTACTAAATCATAAAAAATTAAGAAAAAAAATATCAAAATCAAGCTCCCTAATTTTACTTTTTTTAGTTAATTTTCATCAAAAATTGGAAAATGAAAAACCACATCTCACTAACCCTCCTTTTGTTATTATTGACAAGCTATAAATTGTCTGCAAACTCAAAAAAAGATAAGCCTTCTGAAAATAATGTGTTTACTCAGTTAAGAGTAAATTTGAGTGATGGCGCAACATCACGGTTTTTTAGAGTGTATTATCTCTCGGAAAATGCGACCAAAGGTTTTGACAATGGCTATGATGGTGAAACTTTTGGCGGAATTACAAACTCGTTTGATATTTTTACACATTTAGTTTCAGGAAATGATGGAAAAAAATACCAAGTGCAATCACTGCCATTGCAAGAAATAGCAGCTATGATTATTCCGATAAATATCAAATCGCAATCAGGAAAACAATTGGTTGTTACTACCGAACTTTTTAATTTTCCAAGTGGCTTGAATGTGTATTTTGAAGATAAATTAACAAACACCATCACCCGAATTGACCAACTAAATACCAATTACACCTTTACTACAAATCAAGCAATAGATAGTTTTGGACGCTTTTTTATATACGTTTCAGCAAGCGAACCTGTTATAAATTCTACATGGAATGGAAGTATCAGTAACCAATGGGAAAACCCCAATAATTGGACAGCTGGTGTGCCAACAGCCATTGTAAATGCACTAATTCCTGATGTATTGAATGCTCCAACCATCAGTAGTGCAACCAACACAGCCGTAAATGATTTGATTATCACTGAACCACAAGGTGTCGTTATCAACTCAGGAGGATCATTGATTGTCAATGGAATTTCGTCAGGAAACGTAACGTATAACAGAAATTTAGAAACTGAAAATTGGTATTTAATTTCGAGCCCTATTGCCGGAGAAACCTATGATGATGCTTATGTAGCTGCAAATTCGTTGGCAATAAGTGGCACAAACAATGCCATTGCAACCTATACAACAGCAAACGATACTTGGTCTTATATGCAAACTGGTGGTGGTGCTGCTTTTAGTATGGGAAAAGGATATTCTGTTAGAAGAGCTACAAATCAAGGCGCAGGACCTATTTCGTTTACAGGCACCATCAATACAACTAATATTTCTATGGCTTTAAACAATACGGGTCGTGGTTTTAACTTGGTTGGAAATCCATTTACATCCTATCTTAACAATGTTACTTTTATCAATGATAACAGTGTAAATATTGTAGGAAATCAGATTTGGGTTTGGAATCAAGGTACCAATAATTATGAAGTAAAAAATCTTATTGAAACCATTGTTTTAGCACCAACTCAAGGATTTTTTTTAAAAACAACTAGTGCAGCAAATTTAAATTATGCAAAATTTCGACAAGTTTCAACTGGTGATGTTTTCCAAAAAAGCGCAAAAAAAGAAATCAAACTAAACATGACTGATGGGGCTAATAGTAGATTTGCAAAAATCTATTATTTAGACAATGCAACAACTAGCTTTGATAATGGTTATGATGGAGAAACTTTTGGTGGAGTTTCAAACTCGTTTGATATTTTTATGCATTTAGTAGCCAATAGTGAAGGAAAAAAATACCAAGTGCAATCTTTGCCAAACTCAGATTTAGAGAACATGGTTATTCCTGTTGGAATCAAAGCAGTAGCTGGAAAAGAAATTACTTTAACAGCAGATGCAATGAATTTACAAGAAGGTTTAAAAGTATTTTTAGAAGATAAAGTAACAAACAAAATGACTCGTTTAGACGAAGTAAATGCTACTTATAAAGTAACATTTGCTGAATCTTTAGACGGAATTGGACGTTTTTATTTGCATACAAAATCATCAAGTGTTTTAAGTACTGAAACTGTTGCTTTAGAAAATATAAATGTGTATTCACTGGATGCTAATACGTTGAGAGTTGCTGGATTATCAGAAGGAAAAACTTCTGTAAAAATATTTAGCATTCTTGGAAAACAGGTTTTTGAAACTTCATTTGATGCAACTGGTGTAAATGATATGCAATTGCCAAAATTAATCCATGGCATCTATGTAGTTCAATTAACTACTGAAAATGGAACGTTAAACAAAAAAATACTATTAGAATAATTTTTTAAGTATTCAATAAAAATTCAGAAAAATAAAAAAAGTACAATTGAAAATACTACTTTTGAAATACCTAAATTTTTGCGACAAAAATGACCTTTTTGAAGCGAATTTTACGCTAATTTTTATATGACTACACCAAAAAATATCCTTTTGTTGCCTATTGAAGACAAAACCATTGTTTGGTTTGCTGCCACCAATGAATATGTGGTTTTTGAAAATGAGGTCGCTAGCATTTTACAACAGCGTATTTCCGGAAGTGCAATAGATGAAATTGCATTGACAATTGCCAACAAAATGGATATTCCTTTTACGGAAATCAAACATTTTATTGAAGAATTAGAGGAACAATTTTTAAACAAAACATTGGTTGAAACTTTCCCATCAGAAAAAGAAGTCTCAAAAATAGAAAAGCCTATCAGTTTCGAAATTTCAGAAACATATTTGATCAATGATGTTGTTTGTAAAGTTGCCTATTTATCCAAAAAAGAACGCGAATTGGTGCATCCAAAATTTGCACATTTGGTAGTTTCTGATGCGCCTTTACATCATCATTTATTTGAAGTATTTATTCAAAATAACGAAATCATTTTATTTGTAAATAATGCTTTTATTGGAACTTGGCATCCTGAAGAAGTGCATTATTTTCAAGGGAAATTCTCTATGGAATTGATTCAAAAAATTCATCAAAAAGAAGAATCAAAATGGCTGGGTGTTTTCCATGCATCAGCAGTAAGTAATGGGAAAAAATCCATCCTATTTTTAGGAGATTCTGGCAATGGAAAAAGTACTTCTTTGGCATTGTTACAAGCCAATGGATTTACGTGTTTGGCAGATGATTTTGTGCCAATTGCAGCCGAGAATACAGAGGTATATAGTTTTCCAGCAGCAATATCTATCAAAAAAAATAGTTTGCAAGTGTTGGATTCTTTATACCCTACTCTAGCGAGTGCACAAGAATATGATTACATCCGATTGAACAAAATAGTGCGCTATTTACCACCCAATAATGCTGATTTCACCACGCATTTGCCGTGTGAAAAACTGGTATTTATCAAATATGAAAAAGAGGCTGTTTTAAAAGTGAAATCCATTTCAAAATTAGCTGCTTTTCAACAACTCATTCCAGATTCTTGGCTGTCTCCATTAGCAGAAAATGCTGATATTTTTTTAGATTGGTTTGAGTCTTTACACTGTTATCAAATTACGTATTCTGATAATGAGAAAATGATTGAGAAAGTTCGGGAATTGTTTGGATAGTGTTGTTCGATATTCGATATTCGATGTTCGATGTTCGATGTTCGATTTATGTCAAAATAATACTCTTTAATTCCTAAAAACTATTACACGAAGTTTCACTAAGAAGTCACAAAAAACACAAAGAGATTGTTATTAAAAAAACTTTGTGAAACTTTGATTTTCCTTTGTGTCTTTTGTGAAATAGCTTGTTATTCTTTTTTCGATATTCGATTTATATCAAAAATAATACTCTTTAATTCCTATAAACTATTACACGAAGTTTCACTAAGAAGTCACAAAAAACACAAAGAGATTGTTATTAAAAAAACTTTGTGAAACTTTAATTTTCCTTAGTGACTTTTGTGAAATAGCTTGTTATTCGTTTTTCGATGTTTTATTCGTATTAAAAACAACCTGTATTAATTCTGAAAACTGAGACTAAAAACTATTTTTAAATCTCTCAAAATCCAATCCACCATAATTTCCTGAACTCATCAATAAAACAACTGTTTTTTGCAAGTTTTGAGAAAACAAGAAATCACTAAATGCTGTTGGATTTGTATAAATAACCAAATCATTTCGTTCAAAAGCTGTTGCAATTTGTTCTTTTGTTACGGCTTCTAATTGTTTGATTTTAACGGCATCTGGAGAATAAAAAACAACTGCTTTATCAGCAAAATCTAATGCTCCTTTGTATTCAGCTAAAAATTCAGCATTCAAACTAGAATAGGTATGCAATTCTAAACAAGCCAACACTGTCCAATCTGCAAATTGTTCTTTGACTGCTTTTGTTGTTGCAGCTACTTTGCTTGGCGAGTGTGCAAAATCTTTAAAAATTACAGTAGATTTCGTTGATGCAATTTTTTCAAGACGCTTACTTGCACCTTTAAAACTCGCTATTGCTTCGTAAAAATCGTCTTCATCAATTCCCATGTGTTGACAAATCCACTTTGCTCCTGCTAAATTTTGTAAATTATGAATTCCGAA
The DNA here is from genome assembly GCF_015767435.1 of Polaribacter sp. BAL334. Classification (GTDB taxonomy): domain Bacteria; phylum Bacteroidota; class Bacteroidia; order Flavobacteriales; family Flavobacteriaceae; genus Polaribacter. The sequence goes on along the minus strand of NZ_JADWOV010000283.1, from coordinate 67,595 downwards.
AATTTCTAAAGGCAAATCACCCTCAAGAGTTTCTAAATACGTAATTCCGTTTTCAATAAAATGTTTTGGAGTAGTATAAGGATATTTTTTAATGTGATTTTCAGACGATTCTACAATCTCTTTTACATGTTCATCTTCATCATTGTACACCATACTTCCACCATTGATCATAGAATCAGTAAAAATTTTAAACTGCTCTTTGTAATTTTCAAAGGTTGGAAAAACGTTGATATGATCCCAAGCAATACCACTTAACAAAGCAATATTTGGTTGATATAAATGAAATTTTGGACGTCTATCAATTGGAGAACTCAAATATTCATCTCCTTCTAAAACAATAAAATCGTTTTCTTCTGTCAAATGCACCATCGTTTCAAAACCTTCCAATTGCGCACCAACCATATAATCAACCTCTTTTTCGTGGTAATTTAGCACATGTAAAATCATAGAAGTAATGGTTGTTTTTCCATGCGAACCACCAATTACAACTCGCGTTTTATTTTTGGATTGCTCGTATAAAAACTCAGGATAAGAATAGATTTTCAATCCTAATTCTTCCGCTTTTAGCAATTCAGGATTGACTTTTTTGGCATGCATTCCTAAAATAATAGCATCTAAATCCGAGGAAATCTTCTCAGGAAACCAACCAAATTTTTCGGGTAATAAGCCATATTTTTCCAATCTAGATTTTGAAGGCTCGTGAATGGTATCATCACTTCCAGAAATATTTTCTCCTTTTTGATGTAAAGCAATTGCCAAATTGTGCATGGCACTTCCTCCAATGGCAATAAAATGAATGTTCATATTTGAAGTTTATAAGGAGTAAAAATACAAAAGGGAAATATATTTCTGTAAAAAAATGATTTTTATGTTTTAGGAATAAATTTATCGGAAAAAAGAAAATTCAGTCCTTTTTGGATTTTAAAAAAGGTTACAGCAAATCTAAAAGTACTTTAAACCCACAAAGAGAGCACTTTAACAATACTAAAAACTGATTTAAAATAATCATTAAGTAATAATTAAAATAGATTATATCAATAATAAAAATAGTAATCATAAATAATATTGATAAATATTAGTATTATAAAAAGTAAAAAAATACCTTTGTATGCGAAAATATGGGTAAATACACATTCGTTTATCTGTTTTGCAATTAACTTTAAAACAATAAACATGAAAAAAATAATTTTTACTTTAGGATTTATTCTAGTTACATCTTTGGCATTAACTGCTCAAGAAATTTCTAAAAATGCGATTGGTCTTCGATTTGGAGGAGGAAATGGTGCAGGTGGTGAAGTTTCTTATCAAAGAGCTTTAGGTAGCAACAACCGTTTGGAAATTGATTTAGGATTAGCTAATAAATTCAATAATTTTAAAGCTACAGGATTGTATCAATGGGTTTGGAATTTAGAGGATAGATTCAATTGGTATGCAGGTTTTGGGGGTGGTTTAGTTTCTGATAATGAAACTGGAATTTTTGCTGCTGGAATTATTGGAATTGAATACAATTTTGATGTACCAATTTTACTTTCTATTGACTATCGCCCTGAAATTGGGGTTGCTGGTAATATAAATGGATTGGAATCAGACGTTGCATTATCGGTAAGATATCAGTTTTAAAAAATTGTTTTAAAAAAATAAAGCCTTAACATTATGTTGAGGCTTTTTTATTTTGATGATGATTCGACGGAATCAAAACTAAAATTTACTGAATAAAATAATGTAATCCTTAAAAATTCAATCTATTTATGAAAGGATAACCATCTCAAAAAAAATTTATCATGCTAATTTCAACTTGGAATAAATTTCATAGTACATTAAAAATCGGAGTCATTTTATTAATTGTTGGAACGGGTCCTCTAATTATTTCAATAATAGCAAGCGAATTAGGATTTATCGATATTGGAAATGCTGTAGGTCCAGGAATTGTAGCATTTGTAAGTTTTTATCCATCAATTATTCTGATTTTAATAGGCAGTATTCTTTCTTATCGAAAAAACAAAAAACAAAAGAAGGATTAGAAGAATTCAATAAAAAAATAGAAATTTCATAACAATAGTAAACTAAACTTTTGCAAAAAAAACATTCAATTTCAACTATCTTTGTGCGAAAATAATCAATGAAATTTTCTGATTTTCCCTTACATAAATCCATTTTAAAAGCAGTTGCTGAAGCTCGTTTTCAAACGGCTACTTTGGTTCAAGAAAAAGTAATTCCATTGGTTTTGGAACAAAAAAATATGATTGTAGCTGCGCAAACTGGCACAGGAAAAACAGCTGCTTTTGCATTGCCCATCATTGATTTGTTATTTGAAAAACAAGATGCTGAAAAAGGAGAAAAAAAAATAAAAGCATTGATTGTTACGCCTACTCGCGAATTGGCAATTCAAATTTTTGAAAATTTTAAAAGTTTTAGCATATACTCAAACCTCAGAACAACAGCCGTTTATGGAGGTGTATCATTAGAACCTCAAAAAGATGTATTGGCAAAAGGAATCGATATTTTGATTGCCACTCCTGGAAGATTTATTGACCTCCAAAAACAAGGAAATATTGATGTTAGCAATATTGAAATTTTTGTGTTGGATGAAGCTGATTTGATGCTAGACATGGGTTTTATCAATGATGTTGAAAAAATCGAACAATTATGTCCTAGAAAAAAACAAACCTTGTTATTTTCGGCAACAATCCCTGAAAAAATTGACGAATTGGCAAAATCAATTGTAAAAAATGCTGTAAAAATCGCTATCAATCCTGAAGAAACTACTGCCAAAAACATTGGTCAATTATTGTATTTTTTGCCCAAAAAGAACAAAACAGATTTGTGTTTGCATTTGTTAAGAAACACGATTCATGGGCAAATTATCATTTTTAGACGCACTAAATTTGGTGTGGACAAACTAGAAGAATCTTTAGTAAAAAATGGCTACACCGTAAGCAGTATTCATGGAGATAAAACACAAGTGATTAGAAATAAAGCGATTGAAGATTTTAAAAATAAAAAAACGTCCATTTTAATTGCAACTGATGTTGCTTCTAGAGGAATAGATATTACCAATGTTGATGCCATTATCAATTTTGATATTCCGAATATTGCAGAAACCTATGTGCACAGAATTGGTAGAACTGGAAGAGCTGGAAAATCGGGAATTGCATTTTCTTTTTGTTCGCCTGATGAAAATGAGTATATCAAAAATATAGAAACATTAATCGAAAAACCGATTAAAGTTATTGACGAACATCCGTATCCAATTGCCAAACCAAAAAATAAAAAACCGCAACCAAATACGTTGAGTAAAAATAAAAAAGGTAGAAAATCAGAAGCCTCTAAAAAAAATAAAAAACGTTGGTATTAATCTAACAAAATCAAACATTCTTATTTGTAAAATCATTCTATATTTCAATAATGATTCACATCAGAAAAGCAAGCATTCAAGATGCTAACATCCTTACAGAAGTAGGATTTCAATCGTTCAAATCGGCTCATGGTCATAGCGCACCAAAAAAGGATATTGAAGAATACATGTCACTAAACTTCAATGAAACTACTTTTACAAAAGAGCTTTCTGAAGAAAAAAATCACTTTTATTTGATTTCCTACAATGAAAAAGTTGTTGGATATACGTTGCTGATTTTCAACAAAAAAGAAGCAAAAATTCCTATTGAAAATTGCGCTTATTTGAGTCGAATTTATTTGTTAGAGGAATATTATGGTTTGGGTTTAGGAAAACAGTTATTTGATTTTATCAAAATCCTTTGTATTGAAAATCAGCAATTAGGAATTTGGTTGAATGTTTGGGTTGAAAATTTGAGAGCTATTAGTTTCTATAAAAAAATGGGTTTTGAAATTGTTGGAAAATCAGATTATCAAATTTCTGCAACACATTCTAATCCAAATCATGTGATGTTTTTGCAACTTTAATTGGGTTCAAAAATTACATTAATTTTAGTATCTTTCCATCAATAAAAAGCATTTTTTAAATGGAAAATTTTTTAAACTTCTTTGAAAACATGCCTTCTTGGCAAAAATTAGTTTGGATATTTATTTGTATTTCAGCTAATTGGATGATTGAATTGGCAATTCCTCTCGTAAAATTCAATTATAAAAAATTCAAACATGCAGGCGTAAATATGGTTTTTTTGGCTTCGGATGTAAGTCTTAATTTACTCTTTGGAATTCTTACAGTGGGAATTTTTTCTTGGCTTTCCGCAAATCAATTTGGCTTTTTATATTTGATTGATTTTCCCATTTGGGTGGAATTAATCATCGCAATTTTAGCTCTGGATTTTGCAGCTCAATATGTGGTGCATTATTTATTACACAAAATTCCATTCATGTGGCGTTTTCACATGATTCATCATTCAGATACCACTATTGATGCAACAAGTGCCACAAGACATCATCCTGGAGATTATGCTTTTCGAGAAATTTTCGCCTTGATTATGATTGTTATTTTTGGAATTCCATTGGCATATTACCTGTTTTACAGAATGGCAACTGTGTTTTTTGGATATTTGACACATGCTAATTTTTCTTTTCCAAAAAAGATTGACCAATTTTTAAGCTATGTTTTTATCACTCCAGATATGCACAAATTTCATCATCACCATGAAATGCCTTGGACTGACACTAATTTTGGCAACATTTTTTCGTTTTGGGACCGAATTTTTGGAACGATAACTTATGATGACCCAAAAAAAGTGGTGTATGGTTTAGACTTATTGGATGACACAACAGACCAAGATATTTTGTATCAATTTAAAATTCCTTTTGATAAAAAAATTCAACTGAAATCGGATAAAAAATAGTGTTATTCAAATCGTTTGTCAAAATAATTTTTCAAGTAAAACAACTGAAAAAGTAACATTCCACCAAATAATAGAAAGGCTATCAAAGTGGTATTTGATATGGATAAAGTCTCAAATATTTGATTGATTTTCAAACTTGGTATAAAAGAAAAATTAAGTTTTGGCATCTCAAATACTGAATTTTCTTTCGTTTTTGAAGAAAATAAAAGTACTATAAAAATGACTGAAAAAATGCCAAACCATCCTTTTTTCGAAATCAAAGGTTCTTGATTCAACACTTTCTTTTGATTTGCTTCGATTTTTTTCATCAAAGTTGCAGTGAAATTCAAAGATGGACTTTCAATTTCAATTTCTTTGATATATTTAGATGCAAAAGCATCTATTTCTTTTTGTAAATTATGATTTTCCATAATGGCTTATAATTTCTGGTTCAAAGGTCGTTTCAACGATATTTAATAATCTTTTTCTAGCTCTATGCAATTTTACTTTTACATTGGATTCTGATAATAATGTGATCTCACAAATTTCTTTTAAAGAAAGTTCATCATAATAGAACATCCAAATTATAGAACGTTCATCCTCTGGCAATTTTAATAGGCAATTGTCCATTATTTTGGCACGCTCTTTTTGTTCTATTTGCTGCAAAGCAGTATCAAAAGAAGCAATTTTATGATAATTTATTTCATTGATTTCCAATGTATTATTGTGTTTTTTATTTTTCTTAATGGCATCTAATGACACATTGTAAGCAATACTATATAACCAAGTAGAAAACTTAGAATCTCCTTGAAATTTATTCAAATTTTGATATGCTTTTATAAATGCATCTTGACAAATCTCTTCGGCTTCTTCCCTATTTTTTGTCATTTTAAATGCCAACGTAAAAATCATTTTTTTATACGAATCCACCAAAAATGCAAATGCATTCGCATCGCCTTTCAGTACTTTTTCAATATAAAATTGGTCGTTAGTTGTTTTCATTTTTTACTATGACAAGCAAATACATAAAAAGGTTACAAAAAAGATTAAAAATATGCTGTTGAGTTCATAAAATTTTAAAATGAATTTACCACAGATTCACGAATTCTTTATATATGAATCCAATAAATTTGAATTTTCATCAAAGATGTAAACAATTATTGTAATGAATAATGCAAAATCTGAGAATTCGTGGCAAAAAAATCTATTGTTCGAATTCATAAAATAATTATTCCCAACAGATTAAAAATAATTTTTCGCAAATTTTGTAACCTCAATTTAAAACATATCGTCAAAGCTACAAACACAATAAAAATAAACAATTTAATTTTTAAAATTATAAATTATGGAAGTAGCAGTATTAGCAGTAATTTTTGGGAGTATATTTGGAGTATTTTATTTATACTTTTCAACCAGAAACAAAGAACGTTTAGCACTGATAGAAAAAGGTGCAGACGCAAGTATTTTTATGAAAGGTCATTCAAAAAATGATTCTCCATTTTGGAAAGTTTTCATCTTAAACCTTTCATTGCTTTTAATAGGTATCGGTTTGGGAGTTTTTTTAGCCCTGACTTTAGAAGCATATACAACCTTTGGTGATGCAATTTACCCAGCATCTATATTCCTAATGGCAGGTATTGGATTATTTGTTGGCTTTACACTAACTAAAAAATTAGACAAAGAATAATCATAAAATCAACTCAAAAATAAAAAGAGAACAATTCAATAGGAGTTGTTCTCTTTTTTCTTTTTATTTTAGTGGCTTAAATTTTAAACATGAAAAAACTAGCCTTTTTATTTCTGATAATTACAATTTCAATTACTGCACAAACAGACCAAAAAATTTATGACATTATTGAAAATGTGTCCGAAGAAAGATTGAAAAAAGATGTAAAAACATTGGCAGATTTTGGCACAAGAAACACTTTTTCAGATACCATTTCTAATACTCGTGGAATTGGTGCTGCAAGACGTTGGATTAAAAAAGAGTTCGATAACATCTCCAAAGAATGTAAAAACTGTTTGAATGTTTTTTATCAAAAAGATTTTGTAACCACAAAAATGAGCAATCGAGTTCCTAAAGATACTTGGATTGTAAACGTTGCTGCCATCCAAAAAGGAACAAAATATCCAAACAGTTTCATCATCATGACAGGTGATATTGATTCAAGAAATAGTGATGGTTCTGATTTTACAAAAGATGCACCAGGAGCCAATGACAATGCCTCAGGAATGGCTGGAACCATTGAAGCTGCAAGAGTTTTGAGTAAATATTCATTCGAGAATAGCATCATTTATTTAGGTTTATCAGGAGAAGAACAAGGTCTTTTTGGTGGTGCTGGATTTGCAAAATATGCGAAAGATAAAGGATGGGAAATTATAGGTGTTTTCAATAATGATATGATTGGAAACATTACTGGAGTTGATGGCGTAATTGACAATAGAACCTTCCGAATTTTCTCAGAACCTGTTCCTCCAAAAGAAACAGAAAGAGAACGAAATATGCGCCGTTTTTATGGTGGTGAAGTAGATGGAATTTCAAGACAATTGGCAAGATACGTTCACAAAACTACCAAAACGTATATGCCAGAAATGAATCCAATGATGGTCTATAGATTGGATAGATTTGGACGTGGAGGACATCACAGACCTTTTAATGATTTGGGTTTTGCGGGCATTAGAATTATGGAAGCTCATGAAAATTATACACAACAACATCAAGATATTAGAACAGAAAAAGGCATCAATTATGGAGATACCTTTGAACATGTAAACTTCGGCTATACTAAAAAATTAACAGCCGTAAATGCGATAAATTTAGCAAGTTTGGCTTGGGCTCCTCCATCTCCTTCAGAAGTTGCTATTGGCGGAATTGTAGAAGCATCTGCAAAATTAAAATGGAATAAAGTGGATGGTGCAAAAGGGTATAAAATATATTGGAGAGATACCACTTCTCCAACTTGGGATCACAGCAGATATGTAGAAAATACTGAATTTACTTTGGAAGGAATTGTAATTGATAATTTCTATTTTGGAGTGGCTGCTGTTAGTGAAAATGGCCATGAAAGTGTGGTCGTTTTTCCGAATAAAATTATGAGATAAAAATATCTTATCCCTTAAAAGAACTAAATTTATTGATAATTATTTTTTGTCGTCAAAAGAATACCTAATCAAATTATCTTATTCGTATTAAGCACTTTAAAAATTTATTTTAAAGTGCTTTTTTTATTACAATTTATTCAAAGTTTCATGAGATATTGAATCAAATTATAAATAAAATTCCAAAAAGGTTAAAAAGTTGTTAAAATAATTATTTTGATTTCTTTTATAAAAGTATTACTATTATATTTGTATGGTAAACTTTTATATATGAAAAATGTACTCACAACTTTATTAATTATCATCTCAATTCATACGTATTCACAAAATGAATTGAAAAATAATTTTTTAGACATTTTCAATGCTGTAAAAGTGGAAGAAAATCATTTTCAAAGTCAGGACATCTCTCAAAAGTTTAATTTTCAAATTTTTGAAGAAATAAAAAATTCAGAAGATTTGAAAAATTACCCTATTGCAGAAAAAAAATTCATCTTGAAATTAAATTCAAGTTCAATTTTTTCTGAGAAAATTCAGGAAAAATTAAGCAATAAGAATAACGTAAATAAAAGTATGTTGGTAGAAATCAACAACCAATTCCTTGAAAATCTAATTGTTAAAATATATATTGAAAATGATCAAATAGAAGAAATCATTTTAGATAGCTCTGAGAATTATGGTGATAGAAATATTGATTTGTACAGAAATTTCTCAGATTTAGAAGATAAATTATTGGTAAACTATATTATTGACAAAAATAAAAGCATCCAATTTGGAAATAATATGATGCCCTATTTGAATAAAATTTTAAAAACTGATGTTGAAAAAACATTGAATACAAGCTTAAATTTACTAGCCGTAAATTTTTAACTCATAACTTTTTCATTTTAAGTGAATTGTTATTTTTGGTTGATTAATTTGGCATCTAATCTAGGATTAGATGCCTTTTTTTTTACAAATCATTGATGAAATTTCCATAAGGGTCTTTAAATTGAGTACCTTCTGCAAAACGATATTTACTCAATTTTTTATATTCAACCAAAGCCCATAAAACAAATTCTTTCACAAAATAGCGATCTTCTTGAATCATATTGGGTTGGTGTTTTTCTAAAAAAGCATCAAATGGTTTTATTTTATCCAACTCATTTTGATATTGACTTTCAGTAAAATCATCTAACAATTCAAAATCCTCATCTGTATTGAAAAACCAAGAAATAATGTCATCATAAGGAGTCTCAACATGTTGTTTTTCCAATTTTTTAATCTCTGGAAAATAAGTTGGAAATAAAGTTTTAATAGCTTTTCTGATCAAATTTTCTGCAACAACATGCGCTCCTTCTTGCTCACCTTCATACACCAATTCTACTTTTCCTGTGATTGAAGGAATAATTCCGTCAAAATCACTCAAACGAATCATCGTGTGTGTTTCTCCAGAAATCAAAGCTCTTCTTTCTGCTGTGCTCAATAAATTTTCATAAGCAGAAATACTTAAACGTGCACTTACCCCACTTTTAGCATCAATAAATTCACTTTCACGCGCTTCAAAAACAACTTGCTCTAATAAATCTTTCGCTAATTCTGGAACTTTGATAAAGTCTTTTTGTGCACTTACTTTCTGTGCTTCTTGTTGCGTAATGATTTTTGCGGTTTCAATATCTTGAGGATAATGAGTTAAAATTTGAGAACCAATTCTGTCTTTTAAAGGTGTTACAATACTTCCTCTATTCGTATAATCTTCAGGATTTGCGGTAAAAACAAACTGCATATCCAAAGGCAAACGCATTTTAAATCCACGAATTTGGATATCTCCTTCTTGTAAAATATTAAACAACGCTACTTGAATTCTGGCTTGTAAATCTGGCAATTCATTAATCACAAAAATGCATCTGTTTGCTCGTGGAATCATCCCAAAATGAATCACTCTGTCATCTGCATAGCTCAGTTTTAAATTGGCAGCTTTTATGGGGTCAACATCTCCAATAATATCTGCAACAGTCACATCAGGAGTGGCTAATTTTTCAGCAAAACGTTCACTTCTGTGCAACCAAAAAATGGGAGTTTCATCCCCTTTTTCTTTGATGATTTCTTTGGCAAATCTTGAAATAGGTGCAAAAGGATCGTCATTAATTTCTGAACCTTCAACCACAGGAATATATTCATCTAACAATTCGACCATCAATCTTGCCAAACGCGTTTTTGCTTGACCTCTTAATCCCAATAAATTGATATTGTGCTTGCTTAAAATGGCTCTTTCCAATTCAGGAATTACCGTATTTTCATAACCATGAACACCTTTAAAAACGGTTTCTTTGTTCATGATTTTGCTGATGAGATTTTCTCTCAATTCCTCTTTAATCAATTTTGATTGATATCCAGCCTTTTTTAAATCTCCTAATGTTTTTATGTTTTCTAAATTCATTTTTTTTGTTTTAGAGAAGAGATTTTAGAACAAAGAAATTAGACTTTAACTAATACCTCTATATTCTCTCTTCTTTTTTCTTTTATCTAAATTATCCTCTAATTCTCTTTTTTCTATTGGTTTCATAATCTTCAAAAATCATTTCACCCAAACCTTTCAATCCTGTGTAAAATGCTTTTCCTTGATTTGCCGCTGTAAATTCACTGATAAATTGCATCAAATAAGGATCTTGTGCAATCATAAAAGTGGTAATGGGAATGTGCAATTTTCTGGCTTGTTGCGCCATTGCGTAACATTTATTGACAATATATTTGTCTAAACCATTGCTATTTTTATAATATTGTCCATCAGGCAAACGCAAACAACTAGGTTTTCCATCGGTAATCATAAAAATTTGTTTGTTGGTATTTTTCTTTCTTCTCAATAAATCCATTGCCAATTGCAACCCTGCCACTGTATTTGTGTGATAAGGTCCTACTTGCAAATAAGGCAACTCTTTGATATCAATTGTCCAAGCATCATTTCCAAAAACGATGATATCTAAGGTGTCTTTTGGATAACGAGTGGTGATTAATTCAGCCAAAGCCATTGCCACTTTTTTAGCAGGTGTGATTCTGTCTTCTCCGTATAAAATCATTGAATGACTAATATCAATCATCAAAACAGTACTCATTTGCGATTTGTGCATGGTTTCTTCCACCACCAAATCGTCTTCTGAAAGTGAAAAATCCTGAATTCCATGATTTACTTGCGCATTTTTCAAACTTTCTGTGATAGAAACTTTGTCTAAATTATCTCCAAATTGATAATTCCTGAAATCGCCTGTATGTTCATCTCCTAAACCTGGAGATTTACTTTTATGATTGCCAGAGCCACTTTTTTTGATTTTCCCAAAAATATGCTTCAATGCTTGTTGACGAATGGCGCGTTCTGTTTTTGGCGTAATTTTGGTTCCTCCAAGTCCATTCGCATCAATTTCCTCTTTGATGTAGCCTTTCTTTTTTAAATCTTCTACAAAATCATCAATAGAATAATGTTCATCAGTCAATTTATATTCTTTATCCAAAGAACGAAGCCAGTCAATTGCTTCGTCAAAATCACCTGAAGTGTACGTAATTAACTCTTTGAAAATATCAAAAAGTTTCTCAAAAGGCGATTGATTTTCTGATTGAAAAGGAGTGAAAACAAATCCTTTTTTATTGCTTTTTTTCATCTCTGTAAAATTACGACATTCTAAAATGAATTTCTTTGTCGATTTCAATCGTTTTGGATATTTTAACAAAAATTTTATGGATTTCATTTCTCTTAATTTTATCATAAAATTAACAGTAAAATACAAAGACAAAAACTACTTTAACGGCTTATATCAAAAATTCAAATCATAATGAAAACAATGTATTCAAACAAACACAAGTTTCTTTGGCTTTTTGTTTTGGCACTTACTTTAGTAATTGTTCCAGACATGAGCGCTCAAAGAAAGAAAAAAAAGGATTCAAAGGAAATTGTTGCTCCAAATCCAACTCCTCCTGCTAAAAAGGACAAAACTGTTGCTGAACTTACAAAAGGCAATAAAAAAATGGAAGGTTTATTCACCATTTTTCAAGACACAGTAACAGGTGCTGTGAAACTTTTGGTAAAAAAAGATCAATTAGACAAAGACTTTATTTATTTTTCTCAAATTGCTGACGGAGTTACTGAAGCTGGTCATTTTAGAGGTTCATATCAAGGTTCGTCTGTGTTTTACATCAAACAATATTTTGATAGAATCGATTTTATTGCACCAAACACAGCTTTTTATTTTGACAAAAACAATGCTATTTCGAAATCTGCAGAAGCAAATATTAGTGATGCTGTAATAGCATCAGGAAAAGTATTGGTTGCTGATAAAAAAACTGGAGAATATTTAATTGAAGCTGATGGATTATTCTTATCTGAAACATTTACTACTATTAAAAGACCAAGATTCCCAGGCGCTTCTCCTTTTGCATTTAGCTTAGGTAATTTTGATAAAGGAAAATCAAAAATCGAAGCAATCAAAAATTATCCAGAAAACACAAATATCAAAACAGCTTATGTGTATTACAATCCTTCTGTTATGAATGGTGGTTCTGAAGCAGTTACTGATGGTAGAAGCGTAACTATAAAAGTGTTTCATACCTTTATGAATATGCCTGCAGATGATTATGAGCCAAGAATGGATGATCCTAGAGTTGGGTATTTTTTAAGCCAAACAAATGACATGACTACCACTGAAACTATCAATTACAGAGATATGATTCACAGATGGAAATTGGTTAAAAAAGATCCAAATGCTGCCATTTCAGAACCTGTAACTCCAATTACTTGGTGGATTGAAAATACGACACCTTTAGAATGGAGAGAAACCATCAAAGAAGGAGTGTTAGCGTGGAATGAAGCTTTTGAAAAAGCTGGTTTTAAAAATGCCATGGTTGTAAAAATTCAACCTGATGACGCTGATTGGGATGCTGGAGATGTTCGTTATAATGTATTGCGTTGGACATCTTCTCCAAATCCTCCTTTTGGTGGTTATGGACCAAGTTTTGTAAATCCTAGAACTGGAGAAATTTTAGGTGCTGATATCATGTTAGAATATGTTCATTTTACGAACAGAGTTTTTCAAGATAAATTATTTAATAATGCTGCTGCAAATATGAAATTAGAAACTCCACAAGAATTGGAGATCAAGAAATTTTTAGCAAAAGAAAATTTATTGTTCTGTTCTGCTGGACATATTATGCATGAAAATTTGCAATTAGGAACCACTGTTTTACATGCAATTGGTGCTTCAGATTTAGATATGGAAGCTATCAAAAAAGAAGGGATGAAATCATTGATCATGCACGAAGTTGGGCACACTTTAGGATTGAATCATAATATGAAAGCGAGTCAATTATTTACACCTGCACAATTGGCTGATAAAGATTTTATCAAAGGAAAAGCATTGACAGGATCTGTAATGGATTATGCAGGAATCAACATCACCAATGATAGAACTAAACAAGGGCAATATTTTGATATGAATGTTGGACCTTATGATATTTGGGCTATTCAATTTGGATACATGCCTTTCAAAAATGAAACTGAAAGAATTGCATTGCTAAACAAATCTACCTTACCAGAATTGACTTTTGGAAATGATGCTGATGACATGCGTTCTCCTGGAAAAGCAATTGATCCAAGAGTAATGATTGGAGATTTATCAAATGATGCTATCACCTATTCTATTAACAGAATAGAATTAGTGAACACAATGATGAAGAAAATCAAAACTCAATTTACCAAAAAAGGACAAACTTTTGAAGATTTAAGAAGAGCTTATTACACGCTTCATAGCCAATCTTCTATTTCTGGAGGTGTTATTTCAAGATATATTGGAGGTGTTTATGTTGATAGAGCTACTTTTGGACAAGAAGGAGCTACACAACCTTTTACACCAGTTTCTTTGAAAGATCAAAAAAGAGCCATGAATGCACTGAACAAATATATTTTTGCACCGAATGCATTTGATACTCCAAATGATGTTTACAATTATATCGCAAGACAAAGAAGAGGCTATAATTTTTCTAGCGGAACTGAAGATCCAAAAATTCACGATCAAGTGTTAGGATATCAAACAAGTGTATTAGCGCATATTATGCATCCTAATACATTACAAAGATTATCAGACTCAGAATTGTATGGAAATCAATACAAATTATCAACTTTTATGTCAGATTTAAACGATATGATGTTCAAGCCAGATGTAACAGGATCTATCAATTCTTTCCGTCAAAACTTACAAGCAGTTTATGTAAAAAGATTGATTGCAATGATTACAGGAACTACAAGTAGTCGTTTTTCTGTAGCTTCTCAATCTATGGCGATTCATAATTTGAATAACATCAAAACTTGGGTAAGTAATGGAACTGGTGATTTGGCAACAATCGCTCATAAAAATCATCTTAAAACATTAATTACTAATGCTTTAAAAGAAATAAAATAAATTTATAATTATTTATTATTCAAACCGCAATCATAAAGATTGCGGTTTTTTTATCTTTACAACATGGCAAAAATTTTAATTACTGGAGGTACAGGTTTAGTGGGAACGAAACTCACAAAATTATTGATTGAAAAAAATCATGATGTAGTGATTTTAAGCAGAAATCCATCACAAAAAAATGAGTTCAAATGGGATATTGCAAACAATTTTATTGATGAAAAGGCCTTTGAAAATATTGATTTTATCATTCATTTAGCTGGTGAAGGAATTGCAGATGAACGTTGGTCAAATGAACGAAAAAAAGAATTGATTGATAGTAGAGTGCAATCTGCAAACCTTCTTTTTGAGAATATCAAAAAGCTAAAAATTCCTTTGAAAGGTTTTATCAGTGCCTCAGGTATTGGGTATTATGGCGCTGTTACTTCTGAAAAAATTTTAGACGAAACCTCAAAACCTGGAAATGATTTTTTAGCGGAAATATGTAAAAAGTGGGAAGCTGCAGCGTTGCAATTTGAGAAAGAAAAAATTCCTGTAACTATTTTAAGAACGGGAGTCGTTTTATCCTCAAATGGTGGCGCTTTAGAAAAAATGAAAACGCCTGTAGTTACTCCTTTGGGTTCAGGAAAACAGTATTTACCTTGGATTCATATGGATGATTTATGTGAAATGTATTTGAAAGCAGTTGAAAATAATTTACATGGCATATTCAATGCTGTTGCACCTGAATTTCACTCTAGTTTTTCATTTTCAAAAACATTGGCAAATAGCATTCAAAAACCTTTTGTGGGTATTCCTGTTCCTAGTTTTTTATTGAAAATAATGTTTGGTGAAATGGCTATAATTTTATTGGAAGGAAGTAAAATTTCCGCAAAAAAAATCGAAAAGAATGGATTTTCTTTTCGATTTAAAACGCTTGAAAAAGCACTTGATAGTTTTAAATTTTGAATTTTTAGTTAAAAGTTGAAGTGATGTTTAACGCAACTTCACTCCAAGTTACTGAAACACCATCAGAGCCTTTGTGTAAATCTTCACAAACTTTGTTCAATGAAGCCAAAGCTGCAGAAGCATTCCAATTGTTTACATCAATGGTTGCTTGCATATTGAAGATTTTATCCACAATGGTGTATGTAAAAGGTACATCTTTAGTTTCACCATTCATGGTGATTTTTGCAATTCCATTGCTGTCATCTGAAATTAGTAGTTTTCCTGAAAGCAAATCTGTATTGCTCATAACACCAAAAAAGAATTTTTTAATTTTATAATCTCTACTTGAATCTTTTGTTAAAATACTACTAACAGGAATTGAAAATTCAGTATTATTAATTGCCTCTTGAACACTGTTTCCTGTTCCTCCTGAAACTATTTCAATCTTCGAAAATTGACCTCCAACAGGAATTTTTTCTGATGTTTTGTAAGCTGTAAAATGGATGTCATTTTTGGCATATTTCAGTGCAAATGGCGCTGCAACTTTATCAGCATCTTCTTTTTTTGATTCTGATTTGCAAGATGATAAAGTAATAATTATTGAAATTCCTACAAAAAAAACATATACGATTTTTCTCATTTTACTTTATTTTTGTCTGTTAATATCGTGTTTGCTAATGCAATATATTCTTTTTTTGCATCTTCAGAAGACATTCCTTTCAATTGCATCCAAGCATTAAATTTGAAACCGCTAATCAAATTTGAACCACTGTTGTAAGTGAAATTATTCCCATAATTAGCTTGTTTATAAAATGCATAAAAACGCAACATCACATCAGGTGCAACTCCTTTTTTTAATTTAGATATTTTATCAAAAGCTTCCTGATATAAAGTATCTAAGTCTTTTTCTGTATTATTTTTGGGCAATGACTTGGACACCTCCTTTAACTTTATCTCCTAATTTTACATTTATTTTTGTTCCAATAGGTAAAAATAAATCAACTCTTGAACCAAATTTTATAAATCCAGCATCTGTACCTTGAATTACATTTTCTCCTTCTTGGGCATAATTTACAATTCTCTTTGCTAAAGCTCCTGCAATTTGTCTGTATAAAACCTTTCCAAAGGTCTCATTTTCAATAACGACAGTTGTTCGCTCATTTTCTGTAGAAGCTTTTGGATGCCAAGCAACTAAGTATTTTCCTGGATGGTATTTGCTATACACAATTTTTCCACTCATAGCATATCTTGTCACATGAACATTAATTGGAGACATAAAAATGGAAACTTGAATCCTTTTATCTTTAAAAAATTCAGGCTCTTCAACTTCTTCTATCACCACTACTTTTCCATCTACTGGAGCAATGATATGAGTTTCATTTATGGTTGTTTTTCTATTGGGATTTCTGAAAAATTGTAAAATTAAAACCACAAAACCAAGTGTTAGAACTTGTGTTATTTTAATGGCTAATACTGAGTCAAAAATCTTTTCTGCACCTAAAATAATTGCAATTCCTAAAACAAATGTGATTGAAATTATTTTGTAACCTTCTTTATGAAAACGAATCATGGTTAAATTATAAAATTTATATACAAATATACGAATGGAGAGGCAAACAGCAAACTATCTAATCTGTCTAAAATCCCTCCATGTCCTGGCATTAAATTACCACTATCTTTTAAGTTGGCTTGTCTCTTAAATTTTGAAACAATTAAATCTCCAATAGTGCCAATATTTGAAACAATTAGTGCAATCATCATCCAATGAAACAATGAAAAACGATCATACAATTTACTGATGATAAATGCTGACAATAAAGAAAAAACCATTCCTCCTATGAAACCTTCTATTGTTTTATTGGGAGAAACTGATGGAAATAATTTCTTTTTTCCAAAATTTTTACCCACTAAAAAAGCGAAAGAATCATTAATCCAAATAATTGATAAAATGCTAATCATCAAATAGGGATGAAATAAACCATCTGAAAATGGCAGTAAAACTAGAAAACAAAATGAAAAAATGATGTATCTAATGGTTATCCCTAGTTTGATTCGTTCTGTATGATAATTGATTGGCTTTTTTGTAAAAAGTTGATATGAAAAAAACATTGATGAAGCCAACGTAATAAAAAGTATTCCTGTGATTGCAAAACTTTTTTGTCTTATAAACATTAAAAATAATGTTGCTCCAAAAAAGATATAGGGTGCTATCGATTTAAATTGAATCATTTTTCCAAATTCCCATAAACATAACAACCCAAAAGAGGTAATTAAAAATAGATATGATTCTTGTGAAAACAGAATCGAAAATAGAAATAATAACACGTAAACAATGCCTGAAAAACTCCTTCTAAAAAGGTTACTCATATCACAAATCTTCTAAAAGCAGCAAATATAAGTTTTTTGAATTATTGTTACCGTAGTTTAAAAAATTATCATCAGATTTATTGATGTCATAATTTTTTATTGCAGAAATATTAGTAGGCAAATCAAGTTTATGATTCATTTTTATACCTGTCAAACCTTGTCCTGAATTTTTTACAATTTGACTTGTAGTTGCATAGATGATAAAGTTTTTAGGAAAATCCGAAAGCCTTGTGCTTCCCAATTGATTTGACGAAAATAAGATGTCTCCATTGTCTGCAATCAAATGCTCACAAGTAGAAAAAACGGGAGTTTCATCAGAAAATTTTGTTGTAATTTTTACTACTTCCTGTGTTAAAAAATTTTCTAAATTTTTATTCAACAGAAACAATTCATTCCAATTATTTTCTGATAAAACATTTTTTAGATTTTCTATAACCTCAGTATTTTTAACACAATATAAAAACTTTCCACCTTTTTTTAAAAAATTATGAACAAACAAATCGTCCATAGACAAGTTTACTGGATGTTTTTCAACAACAGGTTCTTCTTGACTTGAAAGGTTAAAAAGTTTCTTTAAAAAATTCATTATAAAAATTATTCTTCCGTGATTTCTTCAACAGCAGGAATCTCTACAATCTTTTTTTCAACAATTGGCTCTTCAAACTCGAAAGGCCTTTCTCCAAAGATTTTTAATAAATCATCCTTAAAAATAACTTCTTTTTCTAATAACAATTCTGCTAAGGTCGTTAATTTTTCTTTATTATCATCTAAAATTTTCAACGCTCTTTGATATTGATTTTCAATCATCTTAGAAATTTCAGAATCAATTTTTCTTCCAGTTTCTTCACTGTAAGGTTTTACAAAAGCATCATTTCCTGAAGAATCATAATAAGTAATATTTCCAATTTCATCATTCAAACCATACACAGTTACCATGGCTCTTGCTTGTTTTGTGACTTTTTCTAAATCACTTAAAGCTCCTGTTGAAATTTTATCAAAAATAATTTTTTCTGCTGCTCTTCCTCCTAATGTAGCACACATTTCGTCCAACATTTGCTCTGTTTGCACAATCATTCTTTCTGCTGGCAAATACCAAGCTGCCCCTAAAGATTGACCTCTTGGAACGATGGTGACTTTTACTAGAGGTGCTGCATGTTCCAACATCCAACTGATAGTTGCATGACCAGCCTCATGAAAAGCAATAACTTTCTTTTCTCTTGGCGTAATCATTTTATTTTTCTTTTCTAAACCACCTACAATTCTGTCAACAGCATCTAAAAAATCTTGCTGATGAATGGCTTTTTTTCCAGTTCTTGCAGCAATTAATGCAGCTTCATTACACATATTTGCAATATCAGCTCCTGAAAAACCTGGAGTTTGTTGCGCTAAAAAATCAATATTTACATCATTCGCTAATTTTAATGGCTTGATGTGCACATTGAAGATTTCATTTCTTTCACGAATGTCTGGTAAATCAACATAAATTTGACGATCAAAACGTCCTGCACGCATCAAAGCTTTGTCTAAAACATCTGCTCTGTTTGTGGCTGCCAAAACGATAACATTGACATCAGTACCAAATCCGTCCATTTCAGTTAACAACTGATTTAAGGTATTTTCACGTTCGTCATTTCCACCAGTCATGCTATTTTTTCCGCGAGCTCTTCCAATGGCATCAATCTCATCAATGAAAATAATGGAAGGAGATTTTTGAGCTGCTTGTTTGAATAAGTCACGCACTCTTGATGCTCCTACTCCAACAAACATTTCCACAAAATCAGAACCTGAAAGTGAGAAAAATGGAACACCTGCTTCACCTGCAACTGCCTTTGCCAATAATGTTTTTCCAGTTCCTGGAGGACCAACAAGTAACGCTCCTTTTGGTATTTTCCCTCCTAAAGAGGTATATTTTTCAGGACTTTTTAAGAAATCAACAATTTCTTGAACTTCTTCTTTTGCGCCTTCTAAACCAGCTACATTTTCGAAAGTAGTTTTAACTTTAGTGTCTTTATCAAATAATTTTGCTTTTGATTTTCCAATGCTAAAAATTTGACCTCCACCTCCTGCACCACCACCAGCTCCAGACATTCTTCTCATAAAAAATAACCAAACAGCAATTAAAATGATGAATGGTAAAAAACCAATAATCATATCTAAAATACTAGTGTTTTCTTTATTTCTGATGTCAACAATCAAACTTTCGTTTTCTTCTTTTGCTTTTGAAATACTGTCTTCGAAATTTTTTAAATCCCCAAAATTATACTCATAAACAGGAGAGCCTGGCCTATAAAATGTAGAGGATGTTGCCTTTTTGTGAACGTCCTTTTTTAATGCTTGTTCTGTTAAATAAATTTGAGCAATATCTTTGTTTACAATGGTAACTTCCTTGATATCATTGTCTTTCAAAAAAACTTCAAATTTATTTTTAGAGATTATGTTTGATGCTAAATCACCACTATTGAAAAATTGAATAGCAATAATTACAATAATTATTGCGCCATATAGCCAATAAGAGCTAAATTTAAATTTTGGCGTATTGTTTTTAGTATCTTTATTTGAATCACTCATCTATTTCAGATCAATTAAATTTAACTGGATTTATTTGGGTAATTTTTGCATCTCCCCACAAACTTTCAATATCATAAAAGTCTCTTACATGCTTTTGAAAAATGTGTACAACCACATTTACATAATCCATTAACACCCATTCAGCGTTTGTTTCGCCTTCAACATGCCAAGGTTTATCTTTAATTTCTTTACTTACAACTTTTTGAACAGAGCCAGAAATTGCATTTACTTGTGTATTGGAGTTTCCAGAACAAATGATAAAATAATCACATACTGTATTTTCAATATCTCTTAAATCTAATAATTGAATATTTTCTCCTTTTACATCATCAATTCCTTTGATAATTACTGCGATTAATTCGTCAGCGCTTACTTGTTTTTTTGTCATTAATTTTTTACTAAAATTTTGCGCAAAGTTATTATTTTTTTGCGACAAATTTGCTTAATATTGAACTACTTTACACTTAATTTAACAGATTGAAATTAATCAAACTTAATGCCATTCACTCTACCAATACTTTTCTGAAAGAATTGTCAAAAAATACACCTCTTGAAGACTTCACAGTAGTGGTTACTGAAAACCAAACAAATGGTAGAGGACAACAAGAAAGCTTATGGTTTTCTGAACCTTCTAAAAACCTTACTTTTAGTGTTTATTTGAATGATTTAAAGCTGAAAATCAGTGATAAAAAGTACTTGAATTATGCTGTTAGCTTGGCAATTTATACGGTTTTAAAAGGTAAAAAAACACCAAATTTGGCTATCAAATGGCCCAATGACATTGTGTCAGTAAATAAAAAGTTATGTGGCATTTTGATTGAAAACTCCATTCAAAAAAATTACATTCAAAATTCCATCATTGGAATTGGGATCAATGTGAATCAGGTTACATTTCCAGAAACGATAAAAAATGTTACTTCTTTAAAAAATCTACTTCACATAGATGTTGACTTGGATATTTTATTACATGAAATCTGCTTGGAATTGAAAAATCAGTTGCAGCTTTTATCGGAAAAAAAATATGAATTGTTAGAGGATAATTATCTAAAAGTATTGTATCAAATTCACAAAGCGATGATGTTTAAAAACACTGATAACCAACTATTTCTTGGAATTATTAGAGGAATTTCTGAGTCAGGAAATATTATGATTGAGCTTGAAAATGAAACTATCAAGGAATTTGGAGTAAAGGAAATTTCTTTCGCTTAAAGTTTCTCCATATTTTCAGTTAATGTTTCAATAAAAGTAGTCAAAGGTTTTTTCACCATCATTGCCATCATCATATTGAATTCTCCATTAAAATCTAGTTGAGCTTCACACGAATTGTCATCAATGGCAGTAATATCAGCAACCAATTGAAAATCTAATTTGCTACTTGCAGCTCCTAATGTGATGTTTGAGAAAGGTGTTTTTTCTTTTAAAACCAATCTGATTTCAGGCATTCCTTTCAATCCGAATAAAAAAGAATCACCCTCAACTTCAAATTTCTGAATAGATTCTGGCATTAATTTTTCGAAATTTTTTAAATCCGATAAAAAATCAAACAACTCTTTTTGAGATTTTTTTACAATTATTTTATTGCCACTAATATTCATAATAATTCCGTTTTTATTGTTTCCACTCACTTGGGTTTGCACTCCATTCTTTCAATGTAACTAACTCATTTTCATTGATATAATTACTATCTAAAGCTTGTTCTAATAAATATTGATAGTTACTCAATGTAACCAAATTGATGTTTTTATCTGTAAAATTTTTAGTAGCCACATCAAATCCATAGGTAAAAATTGCCACCATTCCTTTGATTACTGCTCCTGCGTCTTTCAATGCCTCAACAGCTTGCAAACTACTATTTCCTGTACTAATCAAATCTTCAATAACAACCACATTTTGTCCTTTTTCCAAATGTCCTTCCACTTGGTTTTGTCTTCCATGTTTTTTAGGCTCAGGTCTGACATACACAAATGGAACACCCAATTGTTGTGCAACTAAAACACCCATGGCTATTGCACCAGTAGCAACTCCTGCAATAATATCAGGTTTTCCATACTGTAATTCAACAATTTTCGCGATTTCTTCCTTCAAAAAAACACGAACAGAGGGATAAGAAAGCGTGAGTCTATTATCACAATAAATGGGAGATTTCCAGCCAGAAGCCCATGTAAAAGGTTTGTTTGGATTCAATTTTATTGCTTTAATTTGCAATAAAAGTTCGGCTGTTTTTTTTGCAGTATCTTTGTTCATAATCATGTCACAAATGTATAAAGTTTTTATAAATGATAAACCAATAATTATCACAACTTCTGAAAAAAAAGAACTCAATTACCCTAGTGAATTTTATAATTCTGTTGTTATTGATGAAATCATTCATAAGCTACAAAATGATGTTTTAAACGGTATTAATTTGATTTCAAATAATTTAGAAAAAGATTGGAAATCATTTTTGACAAATTTTGATGTTTTGCAAGCTGCTGGAGGTTTGGTTATCAACCCCCAAAATGAGGTATTATTTATTTATAGAAATGGAAAATGGGACTTGCCAAAAGGGCATGTTGAAAAAAAAGAAAGTATTGAAAATGCGGCAGTTAGAGAAGTTGAAGAAGAATGTGGTATTCAGAAATTATCAATAATTGAAAAATTGACAGTAACATACCATATTTATTTTTTGAATGGCATCAAATTAAAAGAAACTCATTGGTTCTTAATGAATACAAATGATTCAAAAAATCCCAAACCTCAACTAGAAGAGGGAATTACAGATGTAGGTTTCAAAAACAAAAATGAAATCAACGAATTACTGAACAACACGTATTCAAACATAAAAATGGTTTTTGATTGTTATCAAAAAACACTTTAAAAAAATCACCAACTATTTAATAATCCTTTTTTATTCAAAATCAAAACCTTGATCAATTAGAGGAGTTTGCCTAATTCTTTTTCCTGTAGCGTTAAAAATGGCATTGCAAATCGCTGGAGCTATTACTGGAACTCCAGGTTCTCCAACACCTGTTGGAGGTTCGTTCATTGCATCAATAATTTCAACAGTTATTTTGGGAGCATCTTTCATGCGTGTCATTTGATAATCAAAGAAATTATGTTGCTCAACAGCCCCTTCTTTTGTGGTGATTTTTCCAAATAATGCCAATGACATTCCAAAAATTGCAGCTCCTTCTAACTGATTGATAACGTTGTCTTTATTGAGTACCAAGCCACAATCTATGGTTATCCAAATATGTTCCACTTTCACTTTATTGTTGATGACAGAAACCTCAACTGCAGTGGCAACATAACTGTAAAAACTATAATGAATGGCAATTCCAATCCCATGATTTTCAGGAAGTTTTCTGCCCCAATTTGCATTTTTTGCAGTGGCATTCAACACATTTTTCATGCGTTTTGAATCATAAGGGTGATTTGATTTCCCTTCAATAATTCGATCTTCGCCAATCAAATCCAAATGAAATTGAACGGGATCTTTTTTTGCAGCAAAAGCCAATTCATCTACAAAAGAATTATTCGCAAATCCGCTGTGAATGTGCACTACAGATCGCATCCAACCAATTCTCAAATTCGCTTCAGCTTTCGTATTTTCTAATCTGAAATTTTCTATTTTATATGGATTATTTGTAAAACCTTGGCCTAATTCAAATCCAGAAGCATAATCAGACATTGGTTTAAATGATGAAACTATAGAAGGCATTGCAACACGTTGCAACCAACCTGAAACTGAACCATTTTTATCAATACTTCCTTTCAAATATTGCACACTTGTAGCATGATAAAAACTATGTTTTACATCATCTTCCCGCGTCCAAACTACTTGAACAGGCGCATTTATTTTTTTTGACAAAGCAACAGATTCTACCACAAAATCTGATTTTGATTTTCTTCCAAAACCTCCCCCTAAAAAAGTGACATTTACAGTAATATTTTCAATTGGAATTTCAAAAAAATGTGCAATTTCTGCTCTTGCAGTTTGAGGATCTTGCAAAGGTGCCCAAACTTCTACTTTATCTCCTTGAAACCAAGCAGTTGCATTCGGAACTTCCATAGGTGTGTGCACCAAAAAAGGCACATGATACGTAGCTTCAATTACTTTAGTAGCGTCATCAAAAGCTTTCGCTACATTTCCTATACTTCCCGGAACTAATTTTCCTTTTTCATGAACTCTTTTCGTTAAGACATCTTTGAATTTCTCGGTATCAAAATTCTGATTTTCTCCATAATTCCATTCAATATTCAAACTTAATTTTCCTTGAAAAGCTGACCAAGTATTGTTTGCGATGACTGCAACACCTCCTAAAGCTCCAAAAAATTGTCCAACTGGAGGCACAATTCTATCCAATTGAATCACTTTTTCAACTCCCGAAATTTTTTCAGCATCTGAACTTTCAACACTTTTTACAGTTCCAAAAGTCACAGGACATCTTGCAATTGCTGCAAATTTCATATTCGGAATTCGAATATCCATTCCGTATTTGGCAGTTCCATGTGTAAAGTCTTTTAAATCAACACTTTTTAATGTTTTTCCAATGTATTTAAAATCGGCAACTTTTTTCAGTTTGATAGTTTCATCTGCAGGAATTTCAACTTTTGAAGCCAACTCAACCAAATCTCCATAAAATATCTTTTCATTGGTTTTGGTATTGATAATATGATGATTTTCGGCTTTGCAATCACTTTCAGAAACATTCCATTTTTTTGCAGCTGCAGCAATCAACATCATTTTTGCAGCTGCACCCATTTTTCTCATTGGCTCCAAAATTGTTCTTACACTTCTTGAACCATCAGTGTTTTGATTGCCATATTTTTCGTGACCAATTGCTTGTTTTACAGAAATATAACTCCAATCTGCTTCCAATTCATCTGCAATTGCGGAAGTTAACGAAGTTTTGATTCCTTGACCCATTTCTGAACGAGATGAAATCAACGTAATTTTTCCATCTTTATGAATTTCAATAAATAAATTGGGTGAAAAAGTATTTCCATCAGTAATTGGAATAACGTTTTTATTGTCAGATGAAATGTTACAACCCAGAATAATTCCTGTGGAAGTCAATCCAAAAATCTTGACAAAATCTCTGCGGCTAATTTTTTGAATAGTACTCATCTTAATTATTTTTTAGGGCAACAGCTTCGTGAATTGCTTTTTTAATTCGGACATAAGTTCCACATCTACAGATATTTGAACTCATTGCATCCTCAATATCTTGGTCAGTTGGATTGCTAATTTGGTCTAGTAATGCAGTTGCTGCCATCAATTGTCCAGATTGACAGTACCCACATTGAGGTACATTTCCTTCGTTCCAAGCTTTCCGTAAAAATTCTAAATTTTCTGAAGTTCCTTCAATGGTGAAGATTTCTTTCCCAAATCCAAAAGAGATTGGCATGCTACATGATTTTACTAGCATTCCATCAACCAAAATTGAACAAGCTCCACATTGTGCAACACCACATCCAAATTTAGTGCCTGTCAAACCAACAATATCTCTAATTGCCCATAAAAGTGGTATTTCTTCTGGAGCATCAATAGAATACTCATTTCCGTTTATTGATAAATTTGCTTTCATTTTTGAATTTTTAAATCAATGATTGACTGTTGAATTTTGAACTTGAAATTATGGAATCTAAAATAAAATACATACTGGATTTGGTGCGGAAATTTCACTTACAAATGTTAATTTCCCTGTTTTTACATCTCGTTTAAAACTCACAATATTGTTTGAATCTTGATTCGCAACCACTAAAAACTTATTATCTGGTGTTAGGCTAAAATTTCTTGGGTTTTGACCTTTAACCGATTCAAAACCAATCAATTCTAAATTTCCTTGAAAATAATCCACTTTAAAAATAGCAATTGAATTGTGACCACGATTGGAGGCATACAAAAATTCTCCATCATCAGAAATATGGATATCTGCGGCTTTTGTATAATTTTTATAATCTTCAGGAATCATAGAAACTGTTGCTAAAATTTTATAAGGATCGCGCATTTTTTGAACCAAAGAAATGGTATTATTCAATTCATTTAAGACGTATATCCATTTTTTATTCGGATGAAAAGCCAAATGTCTTGGACCTGCAGCTTCAGCCATATCTAAGTTTTTTTGATTGGTAAAAACCAGTTCTTTTTTTTGAGTATCAATTTTTGAAAACCACAATTGATTGGTTCCTAAATCCACTGAAATTACTTCATTCGTTTTTGGATGAAACCAAGCAGAATGCGCATGAGGTGATTCTTGTCTAGAAGTAGTTCCTTTGCCAAAATGCTGTTGCACAAATAATAAATCCGATAATTTCCCATCAGCATTTAGTTCTAAAAATCCTACATTTCCTCCAGAATAATTCGAAACCAACACTTGGTTTTCAGCATTGATTGCTACAAAACAAGGATGATTTCCTCCGCTTTTTGATTGACTTTTAAAAATCAAAGAATCGTTTTCGATAGCAAAAGAAGTGACAAAACCAGTATCATTTTGAGCAACTTCATTGACTGAAACTACAAATTTTCCATCTTTTGATTTTGCCAAAAATGATGGATTTTCTACAACCGCCTTTAAACCGTTGTTTTTTAAAAATCCATTTTCATCGATTTCATATTGATAAATTCCTTTGCTTTCGCCATTTGTATACGTTCCTACAAAAAAAGGAGTGTTTTTTGCTATTTTCATTTTAGTTGTGTTTGCGCTAAAAACAAGGATCAGCAATGCAAATAATAATACTTTTTTCATAATTAGTTGACTTTAAAAATAGGCAATCGCAAATGCGCTTTTTCATAATGAGGAGAGTTTTTGAAAACAAAATCCAATTGCGCTCTCGGATTTTTTGCAAAATCTGCATCCGTTTTTAGTTTCTCTTCAAAACTTGTTTTTATTTCAGGATTTTCTGATAAAATTTTGGCTGCAATATCTTCAAAAACATAGGCAGAATATCCTTCTTTTTGTTGCAAAATGGTATCAAAAAAGTTCCAATTGAAAAAGGAATCTGTAGCTTCTGCTTCCAACGTTTCTAACAAATATCGAATACCTTGCTGGTTTGTTGGAATAAAAAAGTCTCCCTTTTTGAAATTAAAATTTTCTGTTTTTTTAGAAACGGTTGTGTTGTAATGCAAATAATGACCTTCATAAGGCGAATTTTGAGTTTTAAAATCTGCAATATGTTGTACCTCAACCAAAATAGTAGTGTCTTTTTCAAAACGAGTAAATTCAATGTGATTATTATTCAATCGTTCTAATACGTCATGCCAACCTTGTTGCAAAATATACGCTTTCGGAATTTGGATTTCTTTGGTGGTTTTAAACGAATCAAAATACTTGATTTCCTTTACAAATGGTTTGTTACGATCATAAAATAAACGCTTTCCTGTAGTGACTTTACTATCTATCATTTCTCCTTCAAATCCTTTGAAATTCAAAATCCTAAAACGCTCATTATCAACTTTAAATTGAATGGGATACATTTTTTTTGCGATGATTTCTTCTGCGGCTTTTGAACGCAATTCTTTGATTTTTTGAGAATTATTTTCCGTAAAATCAAGCGCAGAAAAAAGCAATTCATAGGTTTGTTCTACTCGAATTTTATAAGGTTTTAACATGTGCGTTTCCACCATCAAACCCAAGGTATGAAAAAGCGTTGTGTAACCTGTAGAATATCTTGGCGAATCAAAAAACTGCGAAAATCCAGCTTCAGGAGTGGTTCCCCAAACGTTTACATAAGGCGTAATGTCAATGCCTTTTTTCAGCAATGAATTTTCGATTTCTGGTCGCATTTTCTCTTCCAAAAAAGTTCCTAAACTGCCTCCTAATTTATTGTGTTGCGTAAATAAATGTGTGATTGCATATTGATAATCAGCACCATTACTCACATGATTATCAATAAAAACGTCTGGATTTACAGCATGAAAAATTTCCGCAAAAGCAGCTGCATTTTTGGTGTCTTGTTTGACAAAATCCCGATTCAAATCATAATTTCTGGCATTGCCTCTAAAACCATACTCAATTGGTCCATTTTGATTGGTTCTTGAATACGAATTTCTGTTCAAAGCACCTCCAATATTATACACTGGAATAATACAAATAATAGAGTTTTGATATTTTTTCCTCATAGAATCATTTTGAACCAAATCTCTCAACAATAGCATAGAAGCATCAATTCCATCAGATTCTCCTGGATGAATTCCATTGTTAATCAGAATTTTATTTTTTGAGGATTTTTTAATTTCATCAATATTTTTAATTCCTTGTTGATTGTACACCACCAAATGCAAAGGTTCTCCTGAATCTGTTTGTCCAAAAGTAAACATGGAAATTTCATCAAAAGTTGCTGAAAGCTGTTGATAATATGCAATAACTTCTTTGTATTCAGGTGTTTCTTTTCCTTTTGATTTTTCAAAAAGTGTGGTAAAATTTGGTCTCGTATTTTTATTTCCAGCACAAGAAACAATGAAAATCAATATCAAAAAATAAAAAAGGGTTCTTAGTTGTATCATTATTTGTGAGTTACAATTACCGATTTTGGAACTAATTTGGTATAATCTCCATTATTTCGAATGACATCTCTCACAATAGAAGATGAAATATAAGACGTTCTTGCAGCTGTTAATAAAAAGACAGTTTCTATGGAAGAAAGATGTCTGTTTGTATGAGCAATGGCTTTTTCAAACTCAAAATCCGCTGGATTTCGCAAACCTCTCAAAATATAATTTACCTTGTTTTCTTTGCAAAAATCGATTGTCAAACCTGAATAAGTAACTACTTTAATTTTTGGATTGTCTTGAAAACATTCCTCGATAAATTGTTGACGAATGTCTAATGGAAACATGTATTTTTTTTCTGCATTGATACCAATGGCAATGATGATTTCGTCAAAAAGTTTGGCTCCTCTTTCTATAATATCAAAATGTCCTAGTGTAATTGGATCAAATGACCCAGGAAAAACGGCTCTTTTCATGTTGTTTTATTTAAAGCCATTTGAATGGCGTTATCACATAATTCTTTCAACGAAATTCCTGCTGCAGCAGCTTGTTGAGGCAAAATACTTTCTTCGGTCATTCCTGGAACTGTATTCATTTCTAGGAAAAAAGGTTCGTCATTCACCAAAATATATTCTGATCTTGAAAAACCACTCATATTCAACACAGAATACACTTTTTTAGCCACTTCTTCTACTCTTTTTTGAACTTCTGATGAAATTCTTGCAGGAGTAATTTCTTGTGATTTTCCTAAATATTTAGCTTCATAATCGAAAAAATCATTTTCGGAAACAATTTCGGTAATTGGCAATACTTTCAATTCATTTTGATACTGAATTACGCCCACAGAAACCTCTGTTCCATCTAAAAATGATTCAATCAAAATCTCACTATCTTCATGATACGCTTTTTCTAATGCAGGTAAAATAGCTTCTTTTTCATACACTTTTGAAATTCCATAACTTGAACCTGCATTGTTGGGTTTTACAAAACAAGGCAATCCCACTTTTTCAATGATTTCATCCAAATTAACAACATCTCCTTTGTTTAAAAATACTGATTTTGCTGTTTTTATACCATATTGTTTCAAAACACTCAAGGTATCTCTTTTGTTGAAAGTCAACGCCATTTGATAAAAAGGTGCAGACGTATATTTCATTCCAATCAAATCAAAATAGCCTAATAAAACGCCATTTTCTCCAGGATTTCCATGAATGACATTGAAAACAGCATCAAATTTTATCAAATTTCCATGCATTAAAAACGAAAAATCATTTTTATCAATAGGATATTCATTGTTATCATCATCCAAAGCAACCCATTTTTCTTTTAAAATATGGACTCTAAAAGCTTCATATTTTTGTGTATCTAAATGCTTATAAACTACATTTCCACTTATCAGAGAAATAGCAACTTCGGATGAAAATCCACCCATTACAATGGCAATCGTTTTTTTCATTGAATTCAAATTATTTGTAACAAATTTATCAAAATATAAATAGATTTCACGACGTTTAGTTTTTATATATTTGTAAACATATCAAAAAACCGATTTATGAGTATCATTCAGTTCGTTAAGAGTAAGCTTTTTTTAAAACAAATCCTCATCGCATTTGTTGGATTGATTGTATTTGTTTTTGTGATTAAAATTGTATTGAGATTTTCAACAAATCACAATCAAAAAATTGAAGTACCTAATTTGAGTAAACTTTCAATCGAAGAAGCAGCTATGAAATTGAGTGAATTGGACTTAGATTATATTGTGATTGATAGTGCAAGCTACAATCCAGAGTATCCAAAATTTTCGGTGATTGAACAAAATCCAGAAGCAGGAGATTTTGTAAAAGAAAAACGTAAAATTTACCTCACGTTAAATCCGTCAAGATACAGAGATGTGATGATTCCCAATTTAAACGGACGAACAAAAAGACAAGCCATTTCTGAGTTGCGCGCGATTGGATTTATCGTTAGCTCCGAATTTATATATGTAAATGACATTGGAAAAGATGTGGTTAGAGGAATGCGTTACAAAGGAAAAATCTTAAATCCAAACGATAAATTACAAAAAAACTCTGAAATAACCTTGGTTTTAGGCGATGGTGGAATGGGACAAGATGCTGTTGAAAAAGATAGTATCAATGACGATGTTGAGTTTTAAATAATCCTTGAGTAGCAAACATATTTTGATAGAAAACGAGAATTTAGAGATTGAAAATGATGATTTATACGAACATCATAGATTTGTAGCGAGTTCAGGACAAGTACCTTTGCGAGTGGATAAATTCTTGATGAATTTTGTCGAAAATGCTACTAGAAATAAAGTACAACAAGCTGCAAAAGCTGGAAATATTTTGGTGAATGATGTCGTTGTTAAACAAAACTACAAAGTAAAACCCAATGATGTTGTTCGTGTCGTTTTGAGTCATCCTCCTCATGAGCATTTGTTGGTTGCAGAAGATATTCCATTAGCTATTGTTTATGAAGATGAAACTGTGATTGTAGTCAACAAACCTGCAGGAATGGTGGTGCATCCTGGGCATGGAAATTACTCAGGAACCTTGGTAAATGCATTGATTCATCATATTGAAAATTTACCTACAAATTCTAATGAAAGACCAGGATTGGTGCATAGAATTGACAAAGATACTAGTGGTTTATTAGTGATTGCAAAAACCGAATTTGCGATGGCAAACTTATCCAAACAATTTTTTGACAGAACTACTGAGCGTTTATATTACGCATTAGTTTGGGGAAATATTGATGAAGATGAAGGAACAATTGAGGGAAATATTGGCAGAAGTTTTAAAAACAGATTGCAAATGGATGTTTTTCCTGAAGGCGATTTTGGAAAACCAGCCATTACTCATTATAAAGTTTTAGAACGTTTAACCTATGTAACTTTGGTTCAATGCAAATTGGAAACTGGAAGAACGCACCAAATTAGAGCGCATTTCAAACATATTGGTCATACGCTTTTCAATGATGAACGTTATGGAGGCAATGAAATTTTAAAAGGAACTACATTTACCAAATACAAACAATTTGTAAACAATTGTTTCAATATATTGCCAAGACAAGCTTTGCATGCAAAAACGCTGGGTTTTACACATCCTATTTCAGGAAAATTTTTACAATTTGATTCTGAAATTCCTGAAGATATGACTGCTTGTATAGAGAAATGGCGTTCATATGCTGAGCATTCTAAACTCGAGGAATAATTTTTATATTATTTTTTTGAAGAAAAATCAAACAAATATCCCACAGAAAATCCTATGAAACTGGTGTTGCTCAAATTGGTTTCATCAGCAACAGCATTTGGAAGATTCAAATAATACCCTAGTTCAACATCCCAAGATTTTTTTGAAAAAGAAATGGGAAAACCTATTTGTGTATTTAATAAATCAAAAACTTCTGTGCTAGAATACACAAGAACTCTCCTACCATTGATAATCCGTAAGGTATATTTTCCAAACGTTTGATTGGCAACCACAAAACTGATAGTAGGTCTAAATCTCAGTGCAAAATTTGCAGTTCTGTGCAAATTGAAACTTACAAAACTATTGGAAACTAATTGATAAGAATTATCTGTCCCAAAAATATAAGAACCTGCTAATGTGGTTCCTAATGTTCTTTTTTTGTTTCTAATTCCCAAACTAACATCTATGGAATTTGTAAAATCATCAAAATCATCTGAGTAAAAATATTTGGTATATCCTAGGTTAAACATCCAATTTTTTGAGGCTCCAAATGGTTTAAAATATCCTAAAGAAACACTTGTAAAATCCCAACTTGGCGCAAAATTTTGATAATAAATTCCGGAAATACTGGCATTAAAGCCTGAAGAATGATAGTAAGAAATTTGTGGAATCACATTGAATTGGTCCGTTCCTGAATCTCGTCCTGAAAAAAAAGTATTGCTATTGTAGGATACTGAAGTGTATAAAAAATTGTAAGAAAAATTCGTTTCTAAGATTTCATCTACAAATTGTTGATCGTTAAAAAATAATTCATCAATCAGAGCATCAATATTATCTTCATTTTTTTCTTGACCATAGGAACAAAAAGAGGTTGCTATTGATACCAATAGCAACCCTAAAAATCTCATTTTCTTAATCATTATGTGAAGAGAAATCATCATACGTGAAAGCTAATTTCGGCCATTTCGAACATTTCTGCCATCAGAATTTTGGTTTCTAGGACCATCTTTTAACTCTCCTCTATCTCTTGTATTTCTGATTTTATCTATGCGCTCTTTGAGCATTTTTCGTTGTTCGCCTGTCAATGATTTTCGAAATGTTTCTCTGGTCATTCTCAATCTCATTTGCTGACTTTGAACCATATTTTTCTGCTCTTTTGAAAACGTTGCCATCAATCGATTTTTGATATCTTCTTTGGATAAATTTTTATCTTCCAAAATCAATAATTGTTCTTTGGTCAAAGAAGCTTTAAAGGCTTCACGATTTGCTTTCAGAATTTCTTGCTCTTTTTCTAACAATTCTTTTTGCTCTTTGGTGAGTTCTTTTTTGATGAGCTCATAATTAGATTCTTGAGAAAAAACACTGATATTCAGAAACATAATCAAAAATAATAGGGTTTTAAAAAGGATGTTTTTTGAATTCATTGTGATTGTTTTACTCATTGAATTTGATGGACT
The DNA here is from genome assembly GCF_015767435.1 of Polaribacter sp. BAL334. GTDB lineage: Bacteria > Bacteroidota > Bacteroidia > Flavobacteriales > Flavobacteriaceae > Polaribacter. Next base: position 34,307 of record NZ_JADWOV010000283.1, on the reverse strand, counting down.
AATGTACAAATTAATTTCTACAAGCAACTTTGGCGGCAATTAAAGCTGCTTCATCTGCAATTGTTGCTGTAGTACTGTCTTTATAAATGATGGTGATTGGAAAATTCAAACTTGCTTTTTCTGCAATGGTTGGATTTGCAATATGCCATTGTCTTATCAATCGAAAATCTTCTCTTGCATTGACAACAATTTCAGTAGCATCTGGCATTGTGAAGGTTACAGGCAATTGGAAAACGAAACATTTTCTTTTGTCTTTGTTCTTTTTACAAGCATCTTTTACAGCCATCAATTCTGTTCTATCTAATAAAGTTTGAATGGTTCCATCTTCTAGTTGAACATCTACTGGAAATACCAATTCAGGACGCACTTTTACTCCAGGATTTGCTTGATACCATTCTCTTATCAAAACCCAATCTTCTTTAGTTTCCAGGGTGATTGAACTATCATCTGGCATGATAAAATCTACTGGAAATACAAATTCAAAACATTTATTTCTTCTGAATCTTCTTTGCTCATTGGTGTCATTCAATTGTTTTCCTGCCATTGAAAAGAATACAATACTTGTGGCTTCCAATCTTGATTCGTTATCAGTAAATACGGAAACTTTATACCCTAACCCTTTTGCAAATTCAACTTTCTCAACAGAACTGTCTGCCAATTCATCATCAAAAGTTGCTTTGGTTGCAGTTGGTAAAGCTGAAGCATTAACAGTTGTTTTTGAAGCTACTTCAATTTTTTCTATTAAAGCGCTGTCATCAATAGCTAGTTCTTCAATGGTTGCTTGTTCAGAACAAGCAGTAAATGCAACAACGGCTATTAAAATTGTTGCGAAAGATTGGATACGTCTCGTAAAAAATCTTTTTGTTGGGATGATTGTTTTCATGATTAAAATTGTTTTTATATTGTTTCTGAATTCTTAGAACTGTGTTTTTGAAAATAGTTTGAAATTAAATTCACTTATTTTTATAAAATAATAGATTCTACAAATTTCTTACCTGTATAATCATCTATCAGTGAGTCTTCTACAAACAAAGAATTTAAAAATAAATCGTCCATTTTTTGTTCAGAAAGTTCTGCTTTTATCACAATTTCATTCATTAAAGTGATGTTTGTATAAGAATCAAATTGTGCCTCATCTACCAAAATTGAATTCAATAAAACGTCATCAGAAAAAGATAGCAACTCAAAATCTGTGGTAAATTGCTCTTCGGTTTTATTGAGATGTTGCAACCAAATTGTCATGCCAACTAAGAAAACTAAGGAAGCTGCAACAGCATATTTGAAACTCGGTTTCAACCAAAAAACGACTTGCTTTTTAGGATTTTCGGTAATTTCTTCATTTTTGATACGTTCTAAAATAGCCAATTTTGAAGTTGTAAAATACCCTTCAGGAATTTCGGTTCCTAAATTATTTGAATGACGCTCAGCTATATCTTTAGAATACTGTTGTTCTAAAAATGTTTTTTCCTTGTTATTTTTATCAAATTTCTTCATGATATTTCTTTGACCCTAGTTTTTTAAAATAGTTTGTTTTATTCAAATATTTTTTCTTCAATAATTTTTACAGCGGTGTAATAAGCTGATTTCAAAGTGTTTTCTGATACTTTTAAAAGTTCGGAAATTTCTTTAAAACTCAATTCATCAAAATATTTCATCTGAAAAACTCGTTTTTGTTTTTCGGTAAATCCTTCTATAATTTTGTGTAATTTCAGTTGAATTTCATCTCCATTGAAATAGGTATCTTCAGACAAAATTTTTACTTTTTCTTCAACAAATTCCTCAGAAATTTCATACCCTTTCTTATTATTTTTTTCTAGATAACGAATAGATTCATTGTATGCAATGCGAAACATCCACGTGTGTAAACTGCTTTTTTCTTGAAAATTTTGAATGTTTTTATACACTCTAATAAACGTATTTTGCAGCACATCATCTGCATTTTCATGCGTAATCACCATTTTTCTGATATGCCAATACAATCGCTCTTGATACGTGTCAAGCAATTCATTAAAAGCACTGTCTTTCAATGCAGGATTTTGAAGTTTTGCTAGTAGCTGCTCTTCTTTACTCAAAGAAAAAATAGATTAGTTTGTTCTTTTGACCCTAAAAAACTAAAATAGTTTGAAGTCATCAATAAATATAATCAAAAAGGTGTTTATCTATCAATTTTACAAATACAAATATCAAAGATACTTTTCGGAATCATTTTACTTTTTAGAGTTTCGTTCGTACTTTTACATTCAGATTTAAATTATAAACGCTTTTTATGAAAATCATTATATCTCCAGCAAAGTCATTGGATTTTGAAAGTAAGGTTCCCACAAGTTTGCACACACAACCTCGTTTTTTAGAGCAATCAACCAAATTGAATCAAAAATTAAAAACACTTTCAAAAAATAAATTAGCGGATTTAATGTCAATTTCTGATGATTTGGCAGCGTTAAATTATGAAAGAAACCAAACTTGGCAACCTCCATTTTCTCCAGAAAATGCCAAACAAGCCATTTATGCCTTTACTGGAGAAGTTTTTAGAGGCATAGACATCAATACGTTAGCTGTTGAAAAGTTGCCTTTACTACAAGAAAACTTGCGGATTTTATCTGGTTTGTATGGCATCTTAAAACCATTGGATTTGATGCAACCTTATCGTTTGGAAATGGGCACAAAACTGAAAGTTGGTACCAAAGAAAACTTGTATAAATTTTGGGGAGATTCTATTGCAAATGCTTTGAACGAAGAACTTTTGGATGATGAATTGCTCATCAATTTAGCTAGCTCTGAATATTTTAAAGTGATCAATCAAAAAGTATTAAAAGTGCCAATGATAACGCCTGTTTTTAAGGATTTTAAAAACGGTCAATACAAAACCATCATGACTTTTGCTAAAAAAGCGCGTGGTTTAATGGTGCGTTTTATAATTGAAAATAATATAAAAACCATTGATGGATTGAAACATTTTAATGTAGAAAACTATCATTTTGACGAGAATATGTCCTCAAAAAATGAACTGGTTTTTACGCGTTAATTTTTCATGCGATACATCACCCAAATATGAGGTGCCGTAATTGAGAGTAAAATCACAAAAATAACTGTCGAAAATAAATTGATTTGAGGAATAAACAAATACAGAATCAATAAACCAACCACACTTAACAACCAATAAAACAGTGCTTTTTTCACATAATAAAGCACTGTTTTTTTTGTAATATCTCCAGAAATAAAAAAAATTTGATGAATGATAGATGGTATAGAATGCCAAAAAATAAAATAGATGGCAAAACTCAAAATGAGTGAAGATGTTTTAAAAACCAAAGACAATAATCCTAAAAAAAATAGCTCCTTTAAAAACTCGGGAAGCAATATCTTCTTTTTCCAAAGTAAAAATAAATTCATCGCTAAAAAAAATACCAAAGAAAAGATAAGTGAATACTTAATTTGAAGGTATGAAAATTCAACAGTTGAAAGTTCTTGCATGATTTGATTTACTTCTGGTAATGCTGCATAAAATAGCATCGAAAAAATCAACATTCCGTACACAATAAAATAAATGGTATCAAAAATTGGGTTCAAAGAAACTTTATCACTCAAATGCTCTTCTCCAAAGTGGTAACAACTGATGAAAATAAACAACAAAATAGATAAAAAGGGTTGTAAAAAAAATAAAATGACACACGACAAAACAATACTTATATAAATTATTAAATTTTTTTTTGAACTTTTTTTGTTTATTTTCTTTAAAGAAAGTATTAACATGTCATTTGCGCCATGCATAATTCCAATAGATATGACAAGGATAAACGCAATTGAGTCTTCAATAGGTTTTCCAAACTGAATACTGAACCAAAATAGGAAAACTGTAAAATAAATCTTAAAATTTTGATAATTTTTTATAACACTTAAATCCATGATGCAAATTTATAAAAAATAATACATACATTTGTTTATGTATTATAATAATACGTTAAACAATTTTTTACTAACTTAATTTTTAATAACAATGTTTTTATTTACAAACTTTTTATCCGTTGCTAAATTAGCAAATAACGATTATGTAGGTTTTACATTTTTTGTAGGATCTATGGCAATGATGGCTGCAGCAGCCTTTTTCTTTTTATCAATGAATAGTTTTGATAAGAAATGGAGAACATCAATCTTAGTTTCTGGGTTGATTACTTTTATTGCAGCTGTGCATTATTGGTACATGAGAGAATATTGGTCAGCTAATGCTGAGTCTCCAACTTTCTTTCGTTATGTAGATTGGGTATTAACAGTGCCTTTGATGTGTGTTGAATTTTTCTTAATCTTAAAAGTTGCAGGCGCAAAAAAATCATTAATGTGGCGTTTGATTTTCTTATCAGTAGTAATGTTGGTAACAGGTTATTTTGGAGAAGCTGTAGATAGAGACAATGCCTCAATTTGGGGATTAGCCTCTGGTATTGCTTACTTTGTAATCGTGTATGACATTTGGTTAGGAAAAGCGAAAAAATTAGCTGAAGCTGCAGGTGGCTCTGTATTAGCTGCACACAAAACATTATGTTGGTTCGTTTTAGTTGGTTGGGCAATCTATCCTTTAGGATATATGGCTGGAACTCCAGGATGGTATGATGGATTGAATGGTATGTTCAATATGGATATCATTTACAATATAGGTGATGCTGTAAACAAAATTGGTTTTGGTTTAGTTGTTTATAACTTAGCTGTTCAAAGCTCAGAAAAATAATCAACTTTTAAACTTTAAATTAAAAATCTCAAGGTTTTGTAACCTTGAGATTTTTTTTTTAACAATCTGCCAAACGAACGGTTACAGCCAAACCACCTTCGGAGGTCTCTTTGTAATTTTTATTCATGTCTTTGGCTGTTTCCCACATGGTATCAATTACCTTGTCCAAATGCACTAAAGATTCTTTGGGATTTGTTTCCAAAGCGATTTCCGCTGCATGAATTGCTTTGATAGCTCCCATCGAATTTCGCTCAATGCAAGGCACTTGAACCAAACCCCCAATTGGATCGCAAGTCATCCCCAAATGATGTTCCATCGCAATTTCTGCAGCTGATAAACATTGCGCCACTGTACCTCCCATCAACTCTGTCAAAGCTGCAGCAGCCATAGCTGATGAAACTCCAATTTCAGCCTGACAACCACCCATTGCTGCAGAGATTGTGGCATTTTTCTTAAAAATACTGCCAATTTCACCAGCAGTTAGTAAAAATCTTTTTACATGACTAAAATCTGCTTGATGATTTTCAATTACCATATAATACATCAATACTGCAGGAATAACGCCTGCACTCCCATTTGTTGGCGCAGTTACAATACGACCTAAAGCGGCATTTACTTCATTTACTGAAAGCGCCAAACAACTCACCCATTTTAAAATTTCTCTGAATTTTACCTCTGTACTTCTGATGGCAGTCATCCATTCTGTTGGATTGGAATAAGCTGCATCTTTTATCAACTTTTGATGAGTTTCAAATGCGCGTCTTTTCACTTTCAATCCTCCTGGTAATGTCCCTGAAGTATGACAACCTAAATACATACATTCTAGCATGGTATCCCAAATTCGATGTAATTCAAAGTCAATTTCTGCTGATGACCTCAGTACTAATTCATTTTTAAAAACAATATCAGAAATCAACAAATTTTCTTTTTCACAATATTCTTCCAATTGCAGTGCTCTGTTGATTGGATAAGGAAAATTCTTTTTATTGATTTCGATTTCCTCTTCTAAAGAATCATTTTCTTGAACGATAAAACCTCCTCCAATAGAAAAATAGGTTTCTGTAGAGATTTCATTTTCCTCACAATACGCTCTAAATGTCATTCCGTTTGCATGAAATGGCAAAAACTCTCTGTTGAATTTAATAGCACTTTTTGGAAATGGAATGGTTTTTCCGCCTTTAAAAATAATTTCTTCTTGCGTGTTAATTCTTTCTACAATGATAAAAATATCTTCAATCGGAATGTATTCTGGATCTGCTTCACTCAACCCTAATAAAATCGCCAAATCTGTAGCATGTCCTTTTCCTGTCAAGGATAAAGAACCATACAAATCCACTTGAACTTGGTCTATTTTATCGAAAAATTTTTGTTGTTTCAATTTCTGAATCCATTGTTGAGCAGCTCTCCAAGGACCCAATGTATGAGAACTTGAAGGACCAACTCCTATTTTGAGCATATCAAAAACACTAATAAATTGTGACATTCGTAAAAATTGCATTATAAAATGCTGTAAATGTAAAAAATCCAACTGAATGAGTTGGATTTTTAAGATAATTAAAATATAAAATAAATTTACATTCCGTAAACAGACTCTTTGTCAAATTTTTTCACCAACATATAATAGACTACAGCTCTGTATTTTTTTCGTTCAGAAGTTCCAATTCTTTCCATCACTTCAGTAATCTTTTCATCCAACTCTGATGAATCTGGCAAACCTAATTTTTTTATTAAAAAATTATTTTTAATAGTTTCTAACTCCTTTGGATCAGAACCAGCTACAGTTTCTGAATCTGCATTGTAAATAGTAAGGTCCCAAACCTTTAGTTACTGCCGCTAATAATTCTGTGTTTGAACGGATATCTCTATCGTCCATAAACTTTTTGTACAAAGCTACTTTTTCGTCTAATTTACTCATGATTAAATAGTTTTAGTTATTATTTTTTCAAATATGATAAATTTTTCAAACATATAAAAATGATTAAAAACAAATAATCATTAATTTTTGATTAGATTTTTATGAAATGTTGTGTCAATCTGTCATATTTTGAATCAAAAAAAAGTAAAAATATGTCATTTTTAGGCTAAAAATTGGTTGGCATACAGTTTGTCTAGTTGTTCAACGTAAAATTGAATTAAAAATTAAATATCAATAAAGTTATGAGTAAAATAATTGGAATCGATTTAGGAACAACAAACTCGTGTGTTTCTGTAATGGAAGGAAATGAGCCCGTTGTCATCCCAAATGCAGAAGGAAAAAGAACAACACCATCAATTGTAGCATTCGTTGAAGGTGGAGAACGCAAAATTGGAGATCCAGCAAAAAGACAAGCTGTTACCAATCCAACTAAAACTGTTTATTCTATCAAACGTTTTATGGGAAATAAATTTTCTGAATCAAAACAAGAAACAGAAAGAGTTCCTTATAAAGTAGTAAAAGGAGATAATGACACCCCAAGAGTTGAAATTGATGGTCGTTTATATACACCTCAAGAGATTTCTGCAATGGTGTTGCAGAAAATGAAAAAAACAGCTGAAGATTATTTAGGTCAAGAGGTTACAGAAGCTGTAATCACTGTTCCTGCTTATTTTAATGATGCGCAAAGACAAGCTACTAAAGAAGCTGGAGAAATTGCTGGTTTAAAAGTTCGTAGAATTATCAACGAACCAACTGCAGCTGCATTGGCTTATGGCTTAGACAAATCAAATGACGATAAAAAAATTGTAGTTTTCGACTTTGGTGGTGGAACTCATGACGTTTCCATCTTAGAATTAGGAGATGGTGTTTTCGAAGTTTTAGCAACTGATGGAGACACACATTTAGGTGGAGATGACGTAGATCAAAAAATCATTGATTGGTTATCAGCTGAATTCAAATCAGAAGAAGGAATGGATTTAACGAAAGATCCAATGGCTTTACAACGTTTGAAAGAAGCTGCTGAAAAAGCAAAAATCGAGTTATCAAGTTCATCATCTACTGAAATCAATTTACCATATATCACTGCAACTGCAAGTGGTCCAAAACACTTGGTAAGAACATTATCAAGATCTAAATTTGAGCAATTGATTGATGATTTGGTAAAAAGAACAATTCAACCTTGTGAAACTGCGTTGAAAAATGCAGGTTTATCAAAATCAGATATTGACGAAATTGTATTGGTTGGTGGTTCTACAAGAATTCCTGCTGTGCAAGAAGCTGTAGAAAAATTCTTTGGAAAAGCGCCAAGCAAAGGTGTAAATCCTGATGAAGTTGTGGCTTTAGGTGCTGCTATTCAAGGTGGAGTTTTATCTGGTGATGTAAAAGATGTATTGTTATTAGACGTTACGCCTTTATCATTAGGAATTGAAACTATGGGGAATGTGTTTACCAAATTAATTGAGGCAAACACGACTATTCCAACAAAAAAATCACAAGTATTTTCAACAGCTGTTGACAATCAACCTTCTGTAGAAATTCATGTTTTACAAGGAGAAAGAGCGATGGCTGCTGACAACAAAACGATTGGACGTTTCCATTTAGATGGCATTCCACCAGCTGGAAGAGGCGTTCCCCAAATTGAAGTTACTTTTGATATTGATGCAAATGGAATTATCAAAGTTTCTGCAACTGATAAAGCTTCTAACAAAACTCAAGACATTCGTATTGAAGCTTCTTCAGGATTGAGTCAAGAAGAAATTGAAAAAATGAGAAGAGAAGCTGAGGCAAATGCAGATTCTGATAAAAAAGCTAGAGAAACTGCTGAAAAAATCAACGGAGCTGATTCTATGATTTTCCAAACTGAAAAACAATTGAAAGAATTTGGCGACAAATTATCTGCTGATAAAAAAGCTCCAATTGAAACAGCTTTGGAAGATTTGAAAAAAGCCTATGAATCAAAAGATTTGGCTCAAATTGATGCTGCAATGGACAAAATCAATGAAGCATGGAAAGTGGCTTCTGAAGAAATGTACGCTGCTCAGCAACCTAATGCAGGAGGTGCAAATCCAAATGCAAATCAAGGTTCTTCAAACGCAAATCAAGGTGATAGCGTAGAAGATGTTGATTTTGAAGAAGTGAAATAAGTAGAGAACAAATTTTGTTTTACAAAATTTTGTGAATCGCTTATGCTGAATTTATTTCAGCATCCCTTAAAAAAAATTAAGGGTTTTATAAAATAATAAAACGCAATCAGTAACTTGGTTGCGTTTTTTATTTTAAATCGATTATAAATTGAAAACCTACAATCACACCAACTTTTTCAAACATACCTATTGTGAATTTCAATGGGTAGAAAATTTTGAATTTCCAGAAAATGCTCATTTTAAAAGCAATTCAAACAGCACCTATTATTATACCGAAAAAGGTGTTTTTAGGAAATCAAATCATTGGGGAAGAGTAGCCAATTGTCATTGGAAAATCATCGGAAATAACATAAAAAATCAACAAACCATCATTGGTTTTGCTGCTTGGGATGCTTTTTTTCCGACAAATTCTTCAGAAAAGAATTTTATGATTTCTGTAGATTTTGAGCAAAATAACTCCATCATTCAATCAGTAAAAGACAAGACCTCAACACCTCTTTTTTCATTTTTAGAAGCACAGCAAAAGCTAAAAAGAATTCGTGAATTGTTACAAAATGATTCTTGGACGCACTATTTTACTCAAGATCCAAAAGAAATAAAACAGCAGATCATATATACATTTTTGAATTCTTCCAAAAGCTTGCAACAAATCAAACAAGAATTTAAAAATTAATTTCTCTTAATTTTAACAAATCTAAATACCAAAAAACAAGATTCATCAACCAAAGTTTGTGTCATTTATCCGTAAATTTGCATCACTAAAAATTTACCTCATCAGGATGAAAAAATTACTGGATTTCCTATACTCAACTCGTTTAATGGCTGTTTTGTTCGTTCTTTTTGCAGCTGCCATGGGTGTTGCAACTTTTATAGAAAATGATTACGGAACACAAACCTCAAAAGCTTTGGTATATAATAGTTGGTGGTTTGAAGCCATTATGGTGTTTTTTGTGATTAACTTTTTTGGAAATATTTTCAGATATCAATTGTACAAAAAAGAAAAATGGCCAGTTTTAATGTTTCATGGTGCCTTTATTTTTATTTTAATTGGTGCAGGAATCACCAGATATATTGGTTACGAAGGAATTATGTTGATTAATGAAGGCGAAACTACCAATCGCTATTTATCAGAAACTACGTATGTAAATTATGTGGTTGATGATAGCGAAGTTCAAAAAGAAGAAATAAATAAACCTATTTTATTGTCTGCTTGGGGAAAAAACAATTGGTCTTTTGAAGATAATTTTAAAGGAAAAGAATTCAATATTGAATTGGTTGATTACATTCCTTGGGCTGAAAAAAAATTAGTTGCTGATGAAAATGGAGAAGAGCACATCCTTTTTGTAGAATCTTCTAGTGGTTCAAGACACGAACATTATATCAAATCAGGAACGATTCAAAATATTCACAATATTTTAGTTGGATTCAACACCACTAGTAATGAGGCCAATATCAATATTTTCAAGCGAAATGATTCCTTAAAAATCATGTCAAAAGAAGCAGGTGTGTATCAAGTAATGGCCACACAACAATCAGGAAATCTAACAAAAGATAGCATTCAAGATTTTAAATTACGTGCTTTATACAATGTTGCTGGATTGCCATTTGTAGTACCTCAATATCCTGAAAAAGGCACTATGAAAACTATTCGCGGACCAAAAGATGATAAAAAATTGGATGTTATTGTGTTGGATGTTACTACAGATGAAGCTACGCAAAGAGTTGAATTGACAGGTGGAAAATTCAATAGTGATAATTTGCAACAGTTTTCTGTTGGGAATTTAAACTTCAGAATGTGGTATGGCGCAAAAACACTGGAAACTCCTTTTAGTGTGAAGTTGAATGATTTTCAATTGGAAAAATATCCAGGTTCCGAAAGTGCAGCTTCTTATGCCAGTGAAGTGACTGTCATTTCCAAAGACGAAACGTTTGATTACCGGATTTTTATGAATCATATTTTGGATTATAAAGGCTATAAATTTTTTCAATCAAGTTATGATTTATCTGGCGAATTTGAACAAACTCATTTGTCTGTAAATCATGATTTTTGGGGAACTTTCATCACCTATTTAGGATATTCATTATTGTACACAGGAATGATTTGCATCTTTTTCGCAAAATACACGCGTTTTGATAGTTTGAAAAAATCATTACAAAACATTCGTAAAAAGAAATCTTTAGCCACTTTTATTGGGTTTTTATTTGTAACATCAATGAGTTTTGGTCAACAAGAAGCGAATTCATTTCGCATTACAGACCAACAAATTGATTCCATACTTCAAGCTAATTTGGTTTCATTAGAACATGCTGAAAGTTTCAATAAATTAGTGATTCAGGATGCTGGAGGTCGTATGAAACCTGCACATACATTTGCTTCTGAATTGGTCAGAAAAGTAAGCCAAACTGAGGAATTACGTGGCATGAAACCAAGTCAAGTTTTGCTTTCAATCATTGAAAATCCTAGACTTTGGTATGAAGTTCCAGCCATTTATTTAGAAAAACAAAACCTCGAAATCAGAAAACAATTGGGCATTCCAAGTACTGAAAAATACGCAAGATTGTCAGATTTTTTCACAGACAGAGGAGATTATAAAATTCGGGAACAAGTTGCAGAAGCTCAAAAAAAGAAAGTTCAAAATAAATTTGAGCAAGATCTAATCAAAATTGACAGACGTGTAGGCTTATTATACAGTGCTATTGGAGGTGGAATTTTAAAAATTTATCCCATTCCAAATGATGAAAACAACAAGTGGGTATCACAACCAGAAACTTTTGCAGAAAAAGGATTCAAAGCTTCTGATTCTGTTTTTGTCAGAAAATCATTGCCTTTGTATGTGCAATTATTGCAATCTGCCAAAAAAACAAATGATTATACAAAAGCCAATCAAATTTTAGACGGAATTAAAAAATACCAACAACAATTTGGGGCTGAAATTTATCCATCAGACAACAAAATTGAATTGGAAATTGCTTATAATAAATATAGTATTTTCAAAAAACTGGTTCGCTATTATGGATTGGCGAGTTTGTTTTTGATTGTCTTTGTCATCATCCAAATTTTCAATGCCAAAAAATGGGTTGCTATTGGGGTAAAATTCTTTATTGGAGTGGTAATTTCACTATTTATTTTGCATACTCTAGGATTGCTCAGCAGATGGTATATCAGCGGAAACGCTCCTTGGAGTAATGCCTATGAATCCATTATTTATGTAGGTTGGGCTACTATGGCTTTTGGGTTATTCTTAGGAAGAAAATCATCCTTAACAATTGCTGCAACAACCTTTGTAACTTCCATTATTTTATTTACAGCGAGCTTGAATTGGTTGGATCCTGAAATTGCTAATTTACAACCCGTATTGAATTCTTGGTGGTTGATGGTACATGTTTCTATTATTGTAGCAAGTTATGGACCTTTAACTTTAGGGATGATTTTAGGAGTATTCGCGCTCTTTTTAATGGTATTTACCAGAGAAAAAAACAAGAAAAAAATGGATGTTCATATCAAAGAAATCACCATCATTAACGAAATGGCAATTACTGTGGGTGTTGTGATGCTAACCATTGGAAACTTTTTAGGAGGCATGTGGGCAAACGAAAGTTGGGGACGTTACTGGGGTTGGGATCCAAAAGAAACGTGGGCTTTGATTTCAATTATGATGTATGCATTTGTGTTGCACATGCGTTTGATTCCAGGTTTGCGAGGCAGATATACGTTTAATTTATGGTCAATCATTGCCTATGCATCCATCATGATGACCTATTTTGGAGTGAATTTTTACTTATCAGGATTGCACTCGTATGCAAGTGGTGATAAGGTAATCACGCCAAGTGCTGTGTATTATTCTATTGGATTTGTTACAATTTTAGGGTTTATTTCTTGGTTTCAATATCGAAAATATTATCAGAAGTAACAACTACTTATATGATAAAAATGTATTTTTGCACCTTTAAAATCAAATCATAAACAACAATGTTTCATAAAAATATAAAAGTAGCTTTAGCAGTTTTAATCACAATTTGGGCAGTGTATGAATTCAGTCAAGTTCATATCATGAATGGAATTTCTATTCTATTGTTGGCTGGTATTTTTGTGTTATTCTACTTCAAAAACGAATTCATCCTGTTGGCTTTTTTACAATTGAGAAAACAAAACTTTCCTGGAGCCCAAAAATGGTTGGCGTATATCAAAAATCCTGAAGGGGCTTTGACTCAAAAACAACAAGGGTATTACAACTTTTTACAAGGTTTGATGGTCAGTCAAACCAACATTTCTCAGGCTGAAAAATACTTTAAAACAGCTATCAAATTAGGCTTGTCTATGAATCATGATTTGGCATTGGCAAAAATGCAATTGGCAGGAATTGCAATGACCAAAAGACGTAAAAGAGAAGCTACTTTGTTATTAGCAGAGGCAAAAAAATTGGACAAACAAGGCATGTTCAAAGAGCAAATGAATCAGTTGAAACAACAAATGAAAAAAATATAATTGACTTATCTGTATTAAAATAAATCAATTACATCTTCATTATTTCAATCTACTGATTGTCAAATCTCTATTTATTTGTAGAATAAAAACACCTTCATTTTCAAATGTTTCATTGTTTTTATAATCAAATTTTGTATCTATTCTTATGGTTGCTCCTTCCTTAAAAGTGGCTTGCAGTCTTTTGCCTGAAGTCAATCTCACCAAAATATCATACGTAATATCAAATCCTTTGGTGGCATAAAAAGAAGGCAATGTGTTATTTTTTTCTTGATATAGTTTGGTAAAACTTCTGGAAGTTTCTGAGGTTTCATCCACAAACTCTTCACTCACATAAGTCAACCCAATTTTGCCCAATTTCAAATTGTCTATTTTATCATACACGCTTCCTTTGTCAAATGTAAAAACAGTTACTTTGGTTTCGCTTGGCAAACTAATCAAACTATTGACAACGTCAGAAACAATCACTTCATTGTTAGACGCAATAATAATCCAATTTTTAGTATTGGGTCTTAAAATCTCTAAGAACCTTCCTTTTTGAATCATTCCATTTTGTGGAGTTAAAATTCGGATGGTTCCATTACTGAATTTCAACTCATTTTTGATGCTATTTGCAGCAGTTTGATCGCCTACAATAATCAAATTTCCTTGATCAAATACATCATTGATATATCGAATCAAGGTGTTTTTAAATATTTTTTTATCAGGAGCTGCTTTGATAATATTTGAATTTTTAAACTCAGATTGATTCGCAGAATACATTGGAAAAACTACAGGAATATTGACAGCTGACGCCACCATTTGCGCTTCTTCAGAGTAAAAAGGACCAATAATTACATCATTCGCATTCAAATTTTGATTGGAAATAATACTCGAAATTCGGTTACTTTTTCGAGCACCAGTATCAAATACATTCAATTCAATATCAACACCACTTTTGCGCAAAGAATCAACCGCAATTTCTGCACCTAAATAAAAATCGGTTGCAATGTTTACCAAACTTCCATTTTTTAAAAATATTTCTCTTGGCGAAATAGAGTCGTAACCAAATGAATCACTTCTTAAGGGCAATAGCAAAGCTACTTTTACGGCTGAATTGGAACGAATTTCATCTCTAAAAGTCGTTTTTTTAATCGCAGATTCTTCTATAATCTCTTTGATTTTTAAAATACTGTTTTCTTTTAAACCTTCTTTCAATGCTGGATTTAAAAGCAACAATTCTCCTCTCGTTACATTGAATTTTTTTTCCAAACTGTAAAAAGTATCCCCTTTTTTCAATTCATAAATCACAAACTTTTCTTTCAAACTTGCTATCAATTTTTCTCTTTCCGATGAAGGGTTATTGATGGTATTTTTATCAACCTCTTCTATAACCACGCCATTTTTTATTTGTTGATTTTGAAAAAATTCGTATTTATTTTCAGGAACTATAATGAACGAATTGGGTTTAGGGGTTTCTGTAAAGTCAGGATTTAATCGCAATAAATCTTGAGTCTTCATATTCAATTTTTCGGCAATCGTACTCATGGTCTCACCAGCTTTCACTTTGTATTGGATATACCTATTTTGTTGACCACAAGAAACTGTGAAAGTCAAGGTTGTAATGATTAACCAAATTTTCAAATATTTCATATCTGTTATTCCCATTCTATAGTAGCAGGTGGTTTTGAGCTGATATCATAAACAACTCTATTCACGCCTTTCACTTGATTTATAATATTATTTGATGTTTTTTGCAAAAATTTATACGGCAAATCTACCCAATCTGCAGTCATTCCATCTGTACTTTCTACAGCTCTTAAAGCGACTACTTTTTCATACGTTCGTTCATCACCCATCACTCCTACTGAATTGACTGGCAATAAAATAGCGCCAGCTTGCCACACTTTGTCATACAATCCATCTGCTTTCAAACCATTGATAAAAATAGCATCTACTTCTTGTAAAATTCGAACTTTTTCAGCGGTAATATCTCCCAAAATTCGGATGGCTAAACCTGGTCCAGGAAATGGATGACGTCCTAACAATTCTGGATCAATCCCCAAAGTTGCTCCTACTCTTCTCACCTCATCTTTAAAAATCATTCGCAAAGGCTCCACAATTTTCAACTTCATAAAATCTGGCAAACCACCTACGTTATGATGACTTTTGATGGTTGCTGAAGGTCCTCCATTTACTGAAACGGATTCAATCACATCTGGATAAATAGTGCCTTGTGCCAACCATTTCACATCCGTAATTTGATGTGCTTCATCATCAAAAACATCGATAAACGTATTTCCAATGGCTTTTCTTTTGGCTTCAGGATCTGAAAGTCCTGCTAATTTATCTAAAAATCGTTGAGAAGCATCTACTCCTTTCACGTTTAACCCCATTCCTTCGTATTGAGCCAACACACTTTCAAACTCGTTTTTGCGCAACAATCCGTTGTTTACAAAGATGCAATACAAATTTTTTCCAATAGCTTTGTGCAATAAAACTGCGGCAACTGTTGAATCAACACCACCTGAAAGTCCTAAAACCACTTTGTCATTTCCTACTTTTTCTTGCAATGCTGCAACTGTACTTTCCACAAAAGAATCTGGTGTCCACGTTTGTGCAACTCCTGCAATGTTTACCAAAAAGTTTGCCAACAATTGTTTCCCATCTGTAGAATGATATACTTCTGGATGAAATTGAATCGCGAATGTTTGTTCGCCTTCAATTCTGTAAGCCGCATTTTCCACGTCTTTGGTACTTGCTAATAAAACAGCGTTGGTAGGCAATTCTTTGATAGTGTCAGAATGACTCATCCAAACCTGACTTCCTTCATGTATATTTTGGAAGAAATCTTCTCCCTTTTTGATGAAAGACAAATTCGCTCTTCCATATTCTCTTGTATTGGAAGGTGCTACTTTTCCTCCAGAAAAATGCGCCAAATATTGTGCTCCATAACAAACAGCTAATACAGGCTTTTTCCCTCTAATTGCTGATAAATCAGGATGTAACACAGTGGTGCCTCTCACAGAATTTGGACTTCCTGAAAGGATAACTGCTTTAAAATCTTCCACATTATTGGGCAAATGATTGTAAGGATGAATTTCACAATAAATATTTAATTCCCTTACTCTTCTCGCGATTAACTGAGTGTATTGCGAGCCAAAATCTAAAATAAGTACGTTGTCTTGTTGCATGTGCAAAAATACTATTTCAGATGAAATTTCACCATGGTTTTTGATTTTTTTAGACCATAATTTGAAGAATTGTTATGAATTTTTAAAAATAAATTTTCATATCAAAAAATATCGCTGACCTAAAACCTTTGTAAAACTCTGCTATTAGTATTATAAACGCGACGCTCTTAAATATTTTTCACAAAAATTGCAGTATATTTTAAAACTCTCAGATTTACATTTTAATCTGAGAGTTTTATCATTATGGAACTTAAACTTACTATTTTAAGTTGTAATTATTTCTGTAGCCACTCTTATCTAAAAACCAATCAGATTTAGTTGTGCCGCCAGAAGTAGCCCAAGTAGCAAAGTAGTTATAAGCATCTGTAATAAGTACTTTTTCTTTTGGAGCCTTAAAAGCACCTGATATATTTATTGCCCAAGGCAATCCTGATGGCGTTTTAAAATTACCATCACTATCTTTCACTGTTGGTCCTGTTGCAATTGTAGTAGTTTTTGGGTAATTCGTTGTTGGTTTTAGCGGTAAATGAATTTCTACCTGTCTGTTTTTATTTACAATTAAAAACGGATTAAAAGGAGCAGTACCCAAAGAAGCAGTTGCAATAGGTGTTTTAAATACAATTGATATTGTTTTACTTAAACCAACATTTATATGTGCGTTGTCAAAGAATATAATTACTGCATTTGATTGTGATTTTTCAGTTCCGTTAGCATTGTTTTGGATAAATCCTTCTGTTAAATTTTGCCCTGTTACACTTTCAATTGCAGAAGGTAAGACACCTTCTAGTTCTAATCCAAATCCGTTTGTATAACTTGCACCTATGGATTCAAGTGTATAATTATAGTCTAATTGAGTTACTTTATTTTCTGCATTTAAAATGGTTTTTATGTTATAGCTAATCACTAAATCATTAAAATCATAATCACCAGTATAAGGCCATAAATCTTCAAAAGCTAATGTTGCATTTGTTAATTCTGTTGGATAATACATTTTATTTTGAACACTTGTACAATCACCTGGAACAATTTCTTTAATTTCAATGTTGTCAATAAAATTTCCAAGACTTCCTCCATCTAAAGATTCAAAAATAAAGTATGTATCTTGTTGATTAGCAGGTACCGTATAAGTACCTGAATATTGTACCCAAGCAGTATTTCCTGTTTTCATGGTAGCTTCAACAGTTGCAGTAGTAAGATTTTCTCCAATTCTTACTACAGCATTATCTACTCCAGCTCTTCCACGATGCCAAACAGACCAGCTAATTTTTGCACCTGGGCTTGTGCAAATACGTTGATACAATGCAGAACTTTGGTTTGCGTTTAATTCTGCAAAGTAAGTACCGTTTTGAGCAGGAACTCCTTTAAATCCAGATTTCCATAACTCAATCTGATTATCTGTTGCAGTTGTAGACCAACCTTCAACATTCGTTTCATCTGTTATTATAAAATCTATTGGAAGTGTTAAACCATTTTCAAAATCACTATTTAAAAAGAAGTTATCTTTACATATCGAGCAAGAATCACTGCTATTTTTAGAAGCATACGTAGTTTTGCTTGATGTTTTATTTGCAGATTTAAAATTAATTTGATTGTTGATAATCGGTAAAATTTCTGATGTATATTCAAGCCCATCTTTTCTTAATACATATACTTTTTCATAAATGCTAGATAAACTAAATGATTGATGAAGCTGACCATCATAAGGCTTGCCTGTATATAATAAGTTGTTAAGTGCTTCTGTAATATTTTCTGCTTCTGTGCTATTGTTTTCTGCGTAAGCAAAAATTTGATATTTCACAAAAGGTGTAGCGTCTGTAATAGTTAAAGTAACTGCTCTTTCTGTTTCAAAGTTAAAGCTATCTGGAATTGATAAGTTTTCTAAAAAAGCTATTGGAGATTCTGAGTTGTTTTCTTCTGAATTTTGAATATCATCTGCATCTGGCACGCAAGAGCTAAAAATTATTAAGAAAGATAACAGCAAATAAAGATTAAATGTTTTCATTTTATAGGGTGGATTTAATATTCTAATAATCGAGTGTCAAAGATATAAATATCATAGACACTCTTTTTTGAGATAAAGATTAAAAGAGCATTTGTTGCCTTAAATTGCAAATAAGTATAGTTAAACGGTATTTTCTAATTTAACCTACACCAATACCAAAATCAATAAGAAACAAAAAAAAGACTGCATATTAAAGCAGTCTTTTTAAGTGAATTAAAATTATATATGGATTTTATAACTTAAATGCCTTTTTTACAATATCTACATAATCCAATTTTTCCCAAGTAAATGTTTCTACTTCTTTGGAAACAGTCTCTCCCATTGGATTTTTGAAAGTTACAATTTTCTTTTCAGGAGTTCTTCCCATATGACCATACGCTGCCGTTTCTGAATAAATAGGAGCTCTTAGTTTCAAACGTTTTTCAATAAAATAGGGACGCATATCAAAAATGGCTTCAATCTTTTGACTGATTTCTCCATCAGTCATTCCCACTTTTGCTGTTCCATACGTATTTACATTGATGCTTGTAGGTTCTGCAACACCAATGGCATAGGAAACTTGAACCAATACTTCTTTGCACAAACCTGCAGCCACCAAATTTTTGGCGATATGTCTGGTTGCATACGCTCCTGAACGATCTACTTTGCTTGGGTCTTTTCCTGAAAAAGCTCCTCCTCCATGAGCGCCTTTTCCCCCATACGTATCTACAATGATTTTACGTCCTGTCAAACCAGTATCTCCATGTGGCCCACCTATCACAAAAACACCTGTAGGATTGATATGATATTTGATGTTATCATTGAACAATTGTTGAATATGAGCAGGCAATTTGGCGATCACTCTCGGAATTAAAATACCCACAATATCCTTTTTGATTTTTGCCAACATCACGTTTTCGTCTTTGTCAAAATCATCATGTTGCGTAGAAATCACAATAGTATCAATTCTTTGTGGCACATTGTCGTCAGAATATTCAATGGTAACCTGACTTTTTGCATCAGGTCTTAAATAAGTGATTTCACTTTTCTCTCTTCGGATTTCAGCCAATTCTTTCAATAATCTGTGAGATAATTCCAATGCCAAAGGCATATAATTTTCGGTTTCGTCAGTAGCATACCCAAACATCATTCCTTGGTCCCCTGCACCTTGATCTTCAGGATTGGCTCTTTCTACTCCTTGATTGATGTCTGGAGATTGCTCATGAATTGCAGATAAAACCCCACAAGAATTGCCATCAAACATGTATTCACTTTTGTTATACCCAATTTTATTGATAACATCTCTAGCAATTTGCTGCACATCCAAATACGTGTCCGACTTCACTTCTCCAGCTAAAATAACCTGCCCTGTGGTAACTAAAGTTTCACAAGCAACTTTGCTATTTTTATCAAAAGCCAAGAAATTATCAATTAAAGCATCACTGATTTGATCTGCAACTTTATCTGGATGTCCTTCAGAAACACTTTCTGAGGTAAATAAATATGACATAAAACGATTGTTTTAAAGTTTTGTAGAAAAATAAAATTTGATTGCTTGGTAGCTAAAAGTAGTAGAAACTTACTGCTTTAGCATTTTTGTTTAAACTGAATTCATTTCAGCTTAAGAGGTTGCAATCAGTTCAAATTTTTCCTCTTTGTTTCGATGGCAAATTTAAGGTTTAATTCTAAATTGAAAACCTTTTTATGAAAAAATTATCAATTCAAGAAAAATGTTCAGCCTTTTAGTGTTCATAAATGCTTTTCGTAAATAACTAAAAAATAATTTGGATATTCCATTTTTCTGTTGCAATATTTGTACTCACAAAGTTCAATAACTTATTGAAATGTTATCAAGAAAGGTGGAGGGACTAGACCCTTTGAAGCCTTAGCAACCTCCCGTTTTTCGGAAAAGGTGCTAAATTCTACCCAACTAAAAAATGGATAGATAACAACAAAGAAATTTCTTAGTCTAAGGGATTTCTACAATTCTTAATAACATTTTTCTAGTAAGTACATCAAATGAATTTTTGGTGAATTTGATTTTTGTTTTAATTTTTAAATTTTAATCGTTGAAAAACAAATTGCCTTTTAGCACGATTCCTAGTTTCAAAACAGAAAGTGGTGCACAATTTCAAAATATTCAATTGAGCTATCAACTATTTGGTCAGCCTTTGGGAAATGCTCCTGTGGTTTTGGTCAATCATGCATTGACAGGAAATAGCAATGTTGCAGGTGAAAATGGTTGGTGGTCTGAAATTATTGGCGATGAAAAAACCATTGACACCCAAAAATATACAGTCTTGGCTTTCAACATTCCTGGCAATGGTTTTGACGGATTTGTGATTGACGATTATAAAAGTTTTATTGCGAGAGACATTGCACGAATTTTTTTAATCGGCTTGAAAGAACTAAAAATCAAACAGCTTTTTGCATTGATTGGAGGTTCTTTGGGTGGAGGAATTGCTTGGGAAATGATGGTTTTGAATCCTCAATTAACGCAACATTTTATTCCTGTTGCCACTGACTGGAAATCAACAGATTGGTTGATTGCCAATTGTCAAATTCAAGAGCAGTTTTTGGTCAATTCTAACAATCCTGTGCACGATGCAAGAATGCATGCCATGCTTTGTTACAGAACTCCTGAATCTTTTAAAAAACGATTTCAGCGTTCCAAAAATGAGGAATTGTCAATTTTCAATGTTGAAAGTTGGTTGTTGCATCATGGCAAAAAATTGCAAGAACGTTATCAATTGTCTTCGTATAAATTGATGAATCAGTTGTTAAAATCAATTGACGTGACCAATAATGGAAAAATTCCAATTGAATTTTTAGACAAAATCGAAGCGAATATTCACATTATTGGAGTGGATTCTGATTTGTTTTTTACGGCAGATGAAAACAGAGAAACGCAAAGAAAATTGGCATTGACCAAAGAAAACGTGACCTATAATGAAATTCATTCTGTGCATGGTCATGATGCTTTTTTGATGGAATATGACCAATTGCAACAGATTATTGAACCTATTTTTAATACAAATTACAGGGCTAAAAAAATGAAAGTTGTAAAATTTGGAGGAAAATCGTTGGCAAACGGAACTGGATTGCAACATGCCATGGATATCATTCTTGACAAAGTAAAAAATCAAGAAAAATGTACGATAGTGGTTTCTGCAAGAGGAAATACCACCAATGAATTGGAAGAAATTTTAGAGAAAGCTGCCTCAAAAAAAGAGTACTTGTCTGATTTTGAAAAGTTGAAAAACTATCAATTGGAACCAAATACACATGTTGATTTTTCAGCAGAGTTTAGCAAACTCAAAACTATTTTTGAAGGTGTTTCTTTATTGGGCGATTTCAGTGAAAAAATCAAAGATGAAGTCTTAGCGCAAGGCGAATTATTATCCGTAAAATTAGTAGCAAGTTTGCTTGAAAATGAGGGAATTCCAGTAAAAATTGCAGATGCAAGAAACCTAATTATTACCGATGAAAACTTTGGAAATGCGCAACCTATCAAAACAATTTCCAAAGAAAATACAGTGCAATTTTATAAAGAAAATAGCAAAACACTCAATTTGGTTACTGGTTTTATTGCCAGCAATCAAAAAAATGAAACGACTACTTTAGGCAGAAATGGCAGCAATTATACAGCAGCATTGTTGGCAAATTTTTTAGATGCTGACGAGTTGCAAAACTACACGCATGTGAATGGAATTTTCACAGCAAATCCTGAATTGGTGGTAGATGCAAAGAAAATTGAGCAGCTCTCTTTTTCAGAAGCGAATGAATTGGCAAATTTTGGTGCAACCATTTTACACGCAAAAACCATCATTCCGTTATTAGAAAAAAACATCAATCTTCGGATTTTGAATACGTTTAACAAAGAGGATAAAGGCACTTTAATCACGTCTGAAACTTCTTCAAAAGGCATCAAATCCATTTCAACCATTAGCAATGTTTGTTTGCTAAATTTTGAAGGACGAGGTTTGTTGGGAAAAGTGGGCGTTGATGCACGTATTTTTAAAACATTGAGTGCAAAAAACATCAGTGTGAGCATCATTTCTCAAGGTTCATCAGAAAGAGGAATTGGTTTTGTGATTGAAGAAAACAAAGCTGAAGAAGCCGTAAAAGCCTTGGAAAATGAGTTTGAAAGTGATTTATATTCGCAAGATGTCAATCAAATTTCTGTCATCAAAAATGTGGCAGTCATTTCAATTATTGGTCAAGATTTGAGCGAATTTCACCATCCTTACAATGCTTTGATCAAAAACCAAATCATTCCTTTGCTATTCAATAATTCGATTACTGGAAAAAATGTGAATATTATTGTGAAAAAAGAACAGTTGCACAAAGCTGTCAATGTGATTCACGGTCAAGTATTTGGAGTTTCTAAAAAAGTAAATATTGCCATTTTCGGAAAAGGTTTGGTTGGTGCTACATTAATCAATCAAATATTAGAAAATATTCCACAAATTTTAGAAAGAAGAAAAATTCAGTTGAATGTTTTTGCAGTCGCAAACTCCAAAAAAGTATTGCTACACAAAAACGGCGTTGACCAAAATTGGGAACCTGAATTATTGCAAAATGGCGCCGAAAATTTGACAGTTGAGCACATAATTTCTTTTGCAAAAACGCATCATTTAGAGAATTTAATTGCGATTGATAATACTGCAAGTGTTGATTTCGTAAATCAATATATTCCTTTGATTGAAGAAGGTTTTGACTTGGTTTCTTGTAATAAAATTGCGAATACCTTGTCTTTTGATTTTTACAAAAAACTGCGTTCAAAATTAAAAGAATACAAGAAACAATATTTATACGAAACCAATGTGGGTGCAGGGTTGCCATTGATTGATACGATTCGTTTGTTGCACGAATCAGGAGAAAATATCACTAGAATTCGAGGTGTTTTTTCAGGAACTTTGAGTTATTTGTTCAACACATTTTCGGCGGAAAAAATTCCGTTTTCAACTGTTTTGCAAGACGCCATTTCCAAAGGTTTTACAGAGCCAGATCCAAGAGATGATTTGGGTGGTGTTGATGTTGCCAGAAAATTATTAATTTTAGCGAGAGAATTGGATTTAGAAAATGAATTGCATGAAGTGAATGTTCAAAACCTGATTCCAGAAAATGTAAGAGGGAATGATGTAAACTATTTTCTAAAAAATATGAATTTATTGAATGAAGAATATCAAACGTTGAAAAATGCACAAAAACCCAATCATGTGTTGCGTTATATTGGCGAATTGAGTGGAGATTTGTCTCAAGAAAAAGGAATTTTGGAAGTGAAATTGGTTTCTGTTTTACAAAATTCCCCTTTAGGTTCGTTAAAAGGTTCTGATGCAATTTTTGAAATTTATACAGAATCTTATGGTGCACAACCCATTGTCATTCAAGGTGCTGGAGCAGGTGCAAAAGTAACTGCAAGAGGTGTTTTTGGCGATATTTTACGGATTGCAATGAGTTAATGAATTAATGAAACAATGAGTTAATGTAACAATAGAAACCACAGAAACAATAGAAACAAAAAGAACATTACCCAAAAATATGAGCGAACATTTCGAAACCAATGCCATCAGAAATCAGAATGAAAGAAGTCAGTTTTCAGAGCATTCAACTCCATTATATCTTACTTCTAGTTTCGTTTTTGACGATGCTGAAGACATGCGTGCCTCTTTTGCAGAAGAAAAAGAGCGCAATTTATACAGCCGATTTACAAATCCAAACACCACTGAATTTGTCAATAAAATTGTTGAAATGGAAGGTGCAGAAGCTGGTTATGCTTTTGCCACTGGAATGGCTGCGATTTTTACGTCGTTTGCAGCATTACTAAAAGCAGGTGATCACATTGTTTCTTGCAGTTCCGTTTTTGGTTCTACACACGCTATGTTTACAAAATTTCTCCCAAAATGGAATATTGAAACCACTTATTTTAAGGTTGATGAAGTAGATTTGGTAGAAAGTTTGATTCAAGAAAATACGAAAATTTTATACATTGAAACGCCTACAAATCCAGCAGTAGATATTTTGGATTTGGAATTGTTAGGAAAAATCGCCAAAAAACATCACCTGATTTATATTGTAGATAATTGTTTTGCAACACCTTATGTACAACAACCTATCAAATTTGGCGCAGATTTAGTGATTCATTCCGCAACAAAATTGATAGATGGTCAAGGAAGAGTTTTGGGTGGAATTACAGTTGGAAACAAAGAATTGATGCACGAAATTTATTTGTTTGCCAGAAATACAGGACCTGCAATGTCGCCTTTCAATGCGTGGATTTTATCAAAAAGTTTGGAAACTTTGGCAATCAGAGTTGAAAAACATGCCGAAAATGCGCAAAAAGTTGCCGAGTTTTTAGAGCAACATTCATCAGTAAAAATGGTGAAATATCCCTTTCTAAAATCACATCCTCAGTATGAAATTGCCAAAAAACAAATGAAATTAGGAGGGAATATTGTCGCATTTGAAATCAAAGGTGGTATTGATGCAGGAAGAACGTTTTTGAACAACATCAAAATGTGTTCATTGTCAGCAAATTTGGGCGATACAAGAACCATTGTGACACATCCATCTTCCACTACGCACAGCAAATTATCAGAAAAAGACCGATTAGAAGTTGGAATTACAGATGGTTTAGTGCGTGTTTCTGTTGGTTTGGAAAATGTGGCTGATATTATTGCAGATATTGAACAAGCATTGGCTTTTAATGCTTAGTTATTAGCATTTTAAACACAGTTCAAAGTTCAAAGTTCAATATTCAAACCAAAAACTAACAACTAAAAGCTAAAAACTAATATCTTTGTTTCATGCTTTCTAAAAAAACAAAATACGGAATCAAAGCGATGACTTATTTGGCGAAACAACATGACAAAAGTCCTGTTCAAATCGCCACAATTTCAAAGTGCGAAAATATTTCGTTAAAGTTTTTAGAAAGTATTTTGTTAACTCTCAGAAAAACAGGTTTTTTAGGATCAAAAAAAGGAAAAGGTGGAGGTTATTATTTGCTAAAACATCCATCAGAAATCTTAATGACTGATGTAATGCGTGTTTTGGAAGGTCCCATTGCAATGGTGCCTTGCGTAAGTTTGAATTTTTATGAAAAGTGTGATGATTGTCCAGATGAAAATGCTTGTGCAGTCCACAATTTAATGATTCAAGTGAGAGATAGCACTTTAGAGATTTTCAAAAATACTTCCTTAGAAAAATTGACGAAGAATGAGTTTTGATTCAACGAAAAGAAAGATACTCATTTTAATTTGTTGCTTTTTTTTAGGCAACAGTTTTTCTCAAACTGAAAATGCTGACAAAACCAAATTCACCAATTTTTTATCAAAATCCTATTATAGCATCAATTTAGGCGGAATTTTTTATCCTTTTTCAAACGAAAATTTGATTGATGGATATGCCACAAATACCTTCAGTCGAAATTGGTTTTCTGGCAGATTGTTATTAGGCCACAAAATTACGGATGATTTTTCGGTGCAATTTGGAACCATGAGACCTGCAGCGTGGTTTAAATATGACAACGTGAATAACATTGGTTATGACAGAAGTGTTTGGATCAATGCTTGGTCTTTGTCACTTAAAAAAGATTTTCAATTGTCAGAAAAAACGTCACTTTATGTAGAATCAGGAATTGCAAATGTGACCAGATTTGGATTTTCTATTGATGACAAAGTGATTTATGAAGACGCGCATTTTGCCAGTTTATTATACGGATTTGGCATACAGCATTGGTTATCAGATAAATGGAGATTATCTTTAAATGGTACTTTCTTACCAAAATCAACCAAAAACAATCAACCTTCCATTTCGCAAGCAAGTGTGGGATTTGAATATCATTTGCAACAAGTAGACGACAAAATTGCGGATGAATATGCTAATAACGGCTACTTTTTTCCAAAGAATATTTTTCAAATCAGCTATGGAACTAGTGCTTTAGGTTTTGGTGTCAATCGTTTTTTCGGAATGAGTTTAAAAGTTGGCAATTTTGAAAGTTTTGGAATTCCTATTTTTTGGGTTGGTGAAGTCAAAGCAAATCACGCTTTTTCATTGACTTATCAGAGACTTATTTACAGATCAGAAAGAATTTTTTCATTAGATTGGGGAGCAAGTGTTACCTATTTTCAGTCACCAATAAATAATGAAAATGTGTTCGCAATTTCAATTTTTCCAGTTTTGCGATTCTATTTGTTACGGAGAGAAGGCTTTGATTTTTATACAAATTATTCAATAATTGGACCTACTTTTATTACGAAAAGTGATATTGATAATACAAAAACAGGTCCCAAAATCACCTATCAAGACACCATGGGTTTT
Source organism: Polaribacter sp. BAL334 (assembly GCF_015767435.1). Classification (GTDB taxonomy): domain Bacteria; phylum Bacteroidota; class Bacteroidia; order Flavobacteriales; family Flavobacteriaceae; genus Polaribacter. The sequence continues at coordinate 7,569 of NZ_JADWOV010000283.1, read as the reverse complement.
GGTGTTTTTTTTGGAAAAGACCGAAAATTCAATGCTGAACTTCGAATCATGCATTATTCAAATGGAAATATTTTCACCAGAAATGATGGAGTTGCCATTCCTATTCAGTTTACTTTGGGAAAAACATTCTAATTTTTACTTTAATTCAATTTAAAACCTCAATTATTCAAGCTATTTCCTGATAATTTGATAAAAAATCAAACTATTTTTTTATAATCTACTAAAACTATAGGATTTGTGTAAATTTTAATAAATTTATAAGACAAATTCTATATAAATACAGTAAGTTTGCATACCCTACTAAATAGATAGGATTAATTAACTATACTAATTGAAACCCAAATGATATTCAATAAATCCGAAAATAAAGGAAGTTTTGAAGAAGATAAAAAATCTGAAAGACCTATAAGAAGTGTTGTGAAAGCCATTAGTTGGAGACTTGTTGGAACGCTTGACACTCTTGTTATTTCTTATTTTATCACTCAAAAAATATCGTTGGCAGCATCAATAGCATCTCTTGAAGTAATGACAAAAATGATACTATATTTTTTTCATGAAAGAGTTTGGAATACCATAAAATGGGGAAAATAATGAACTTAGATTTAGAAAAAACCAACAAAGAATTGCAAGATAAAAGTCCAGAAGAAATTATCAAATGGGCAATAGAGATTGCAAAAAATCCAATAATCACCACAAATTTCAGACCTTATGAAGTGGCGATTTTACATGCTGTTACAGCTGTTAAAAGCGATATCAAAGTAATTTGGTGCGATACAGGTTATAACACTGTTCAAACCTATAAACACGCAGAATTGTTGATAGGAAAATTGAATTTAAACATTCATTTATTCACTCCAAAACAAACAGTTGCGCATAGAAATGTGGTTTTGGGTGTGCCTAGTATTGACGATCCAAAACATCAATTGTTTACAGAGCAAGTAAAATTAGAACCTTTTTCAAGAGCCATGAAAGAGCATCAGCCAGATGTGTGGTTTACGAATTTAAGAAAAGGTCAAACTTCGTTCAGAGATAGTATTGACATTGTTTCAAAAAGCAAAGATGGCATGCTAAAAGTGAGTCCATTTTATCATTGGTTAGACAGTGATTTAGATACATATTTGTCTGAAAGACAATTGCCTAACGAGTTTGTGTATTTTGATCCAACAAAAGTTGAAAGTAATAGAGAATGTGGATTGCATTCTTAAAAAATAATAAAAATGAGTAAAAAAATCTTGGAAGTAAATGCTTTAGAAAGCGAAGCTATTTATATTTTTAGAGAGGTTGTTGCCCAATTTGAACGTCCTGTGTTGCTTTTTTCTGGCGGAAAAGATAGCATTACATTGGTGCGTTTGGCGCAAAAAGCGTTTTATCCTGCAAAAATTCCTTTTCCATTATTGCACATAGATACAGGTCATAATTTTCCTGAAACGATTGCATTTAGAGACAAATTGGTTCAAGAATTAGGTTTGGAATTAATCATTAGAAATGTGCAAGACAACATTGATAATGGCAAAGTAAAAGAGGAAAAAGGAAGGTATGCAAGTAGAAATATTTTGCAAACAGAAACCTTGTTAGATGCCATTGAAGAGTTTGATTTTGATGCGTGTATTGGAGGCGCAAGAAGAGATGAAGAAAAAGCAAGAGCCAAAGAACATATTTTTTCTGTGAGAGATGATTTTGGACAATGGGATGAAAAAAACCAACGTCCAGAATTGTTTGATATGCTCAATGGACGCATTGAATTGGGTCAAAATGTGCGTGTTTTTCCTATTTCAAATTGGACAGAATTAGACGTTTGGTCTTACATTGAAAAAGAGCAAATCGAAATTCCGTCTATTTATTTCGCGCACAAAAGAAAAACATTTATTCGTGATGGATTCATTTGGTCTGCCAATGACGATGTGGTTTATAGAGATGAATATGAGGAAGTTATAGAAAGAACTGTGCGTTTTAGAACTGTGGGTGATATGAGTTGTACAGCAGCTGTGATTTCTGATGCAGCAACAATTGATAAAGTTGTGGAAGAAATTAGAGACGCTTCTATTTCAGAAAGAGGCGCCAGAATTGACGATTCACGTTCAGAAGCAGCCATGGAAAAACGCAAACAACAGGGATATTTTTAAAGAGCCTCCTTTCCCACAAAGGGGAGAAAATTGAAATATAAATCCAAGAAAATAAGTATTGAAATTTTCAGAACTAAAATAAATAAAAATAATACTCAACATGAGTTCCTTCTTTTTTGGAGGTTTTGAATTGACTTATGAGTTACGCAAAAACAAAAACGAATTCAACTCCTTTCCCTTTGGGGAAGGTTGGGATGGGGCACCTAAAAATAGCAACAGCAGGAAGTGTAGATGATGGAAAAAGCACTTTAATTGGTCGACTTTTATACGATACAAAGTCGTTAACAACGGATAAATTAAAAGCCATTGAAGAAAAAAGCAAACAACGAGGTTTTGATTATTTGGATTTTTCACTAGCAACTGATGGTTTAATTGCAGAACGTGAACAAGGAATTACCATTGATGTAGCGCATATTTATTTTTCTACACCTGCCAAAAGTTTTATCATTGCTGATTCTCCTGGTCATGTGGAATACACTCGAAATATGGTTACTGGCGCTTCAAATGCACAAGCTTCTATCATTTTGGTGGATGCTAGAAATGGTGTTGTTGAACAAACGTATCGTCATTTTTTTATCAATAATTTATTGCGAATTAAAGAAGTAATTGTTGCTGTGAATAAAATGGATTTGGTGAATTTTTCGGAAGAAAAGTTTCAAACCATCAAAAATGAAATTAACTATTTAGCAACCAAAAGTGATTTTGAAACCCAAAAAATTACATTCATTCCAATTTCTGCGTTGAATGGTGATAATGTAGTTGAAAAATCAACAAAAATGTCATGGTATCAAGGTGAAACGTTATTGCATTATTTAGAAAATATCGATACAACTCAAATCAATGAAAACACAAAAGCTCGATTTCCTGTACAAACTGTAATCAGACCAAAAACAGCTGAATATCATGATTTTAGAGCTTATGCTGGGAAAATTTATGGTGGTGATTTTTCTGTTGGAGACCCAATTTTGGTGTTGCCTTCTTTGACAAAATCGACCATCAAAAATATCAATTTTTTTGATCAAGAGTTTGACACAGCGCTTTCAGGAAGTTCGGTTTCCATCACTTTAACAGATGATGTAAATGTGAGTAGAGGTGATATGATTGTGAAGATTGATGAAATTCCGACGATTTCAAAAGACTTGGAAGCAACTATTTGTTGGATGGATAAAGAGCCGCTTCAAAACTCTCAAAAATATTATTTGAAACATGGTGTCAACGATGTACAAGCAAAAATTACCCAAATATCAACTATTTTAAAAACCGATTTTTCTGGAGTTGAAGAAAATCCAACAGCTTTGACTTTAAATCAAATTGGTGATATTCAAATCAAAGTTAGCAAACCGCTTTTTTTTGATACGTATAAAAAACATAAATACAATGGCGCTTTTATCTTAATCAATCCAAAAACCAATAATACTGTAGGTGTTGGATTCATAAAATAAACTGAAAAAATGAAAAGTTTTAGAACAGAAATAGAAAATCCAGTTGTTGAAAAAGACATCATTGAATTGGCTGATAAAATAGCACAATACAACAATTTACAAATTGATGAAGAGAAATTCAGAAGTTTGCGATTGGCAAGAGGCGTCTATGGTCAGCGTCAACAAGGCGTTCAAATGATTCGTATAAAACTGCCTTATGGTAAAGTAAAAAGCAATCAATTGCATAGAATTGCGAACGTTTCTGATGAATATTCAACAGGAAAATTACACATTACAACGCGTCAAGATATCCAAATTCATTATGTTGATTTGAACAGAACACCTGAATTGTGGGCTGAATTAGAAAAAGACGATGTTACGTTGCGTGAAGCTTGTGGAAATACGGTTAGAAATGTGACTGCCTCAGAAACTGCAGGCATAGATATTGACGAACCTTTTGATGTTTCGCCTTATGCGGATGCCGTTTTTAAATTCTTTTTAAGAAATCCTTTTTGTCAAGAAATGGGACGAAAATTCAAAGTTTCGTTTTCTGCTTCTGATGCTGATTCAGGGCTTTCGTATATGCATGATTTGGGTTTTATTGCCAAAATTGAAAATGAAATTCGTGGATTTAAAGTGCTGATTGCTGGAGGTTTGGGTTCGCAACCACGTCATGCAGATGTGCTGTACGAATTTTTACCTTCGGATAAAATAATTCCAACAATGGAAGGAATTTTACGTGTTTTTGATAGATATGGAGAACGAAAAAGCAGGGGAAAAGCTCGTTTGAAATTCTTAATCAATGATATTGGATTGGAAGATTTTAAAGATTTAGTGGCTGCTGAACAAAATGCCATTGAATTCAAATCCGTTGAAATTGATGTTGAAAATTATGAAACAACAAAACCAGCACAAATTTCACAAATTCCTGAAGTGACAATTTCTGATAAAAAACAATTTGAAATTTGGAAATCAACCAACGTAATTCCTCAGAAGCAAAAAGGATATGTTGCTATTGGAGTGAAAGTTTTATTGGGTAATTTTTACACAGATACTGCCAGAAAATTGGCTGATTTAGTATCAAAATATGCAGCTTCTGAAATCCGTTTTACGTTGCGTCAAAATTTAATTATTCCTTTTGTAAAAGAAGAATTGTTAGAGTTTTTCTATTCAGAATTGACAAAATTAAACTTTGCAGAACCAGGCTACAACAAGGCTGTTGACATCACAGCTTGCCCAGGAACAGATACTTGTAATTTGGGAATTGCAAGCAGTACAGGAATTGCTGAAAAGTTGGAAGATGTTATCAAAACAGAATATCCACAACTTTTAGCAAATGAAGATTTGGTCATCAAAATCAGTGGTTGTATGAATGCTTGTGGGCAACACAATATGGCGCATATTGGTTTTCAAGGAATGTCTGTAAGAACTCCTGAAAAATTGGTTGCTCCTGCCCTACAAGTTTTGTTGGGTGGTGGAAATTTAGGAAATGGGAAAGGTATTTTTGCAGATAAAATCGTGAAAATTCCAAGTAAAAGAGGTCCTGAAGCATTGCGTAGAATTCTAAATGATTTTGAAAAAAATGCCCATGGAAGCAATTTTACTGAGTATTATGCAGCAAAAGGGAAAAAATATTTTTATGATTTTTTGAGTGATTTACAAGATGCTACAAATCTTACTCAAGACGATTTTATTGATTGGGGAAACAGCGAAACCTATGTTCAAGAAATTGGCATTGGAGAATGTGCAGGAGTAGTGATTGATTTGATTGCAACCTTATTTTTAGAAAGTGAGGAAAAAATCGAAAAAGCAAAAGAATCACATCAAAATAGGGTGTATTCGAATGCTATTTATCATGCTTACAGTTCTTTAGTGAATTCTGCAAAAGCGATGTTATTGTCAGAAGATATCAGTACAAATTCTCATGCAAACATCATTCAACAGTTTGATGAGGTTTTTATTTCTTCAGATAAGATTGGTTTAGAGACCACTTTTTCGAAGTTGATTTATCAAATTCAAGAACAAAAACCAACAGCCGTTTTTTCAGAAAAATACATTGAAGATGCCAGTTACTTTTTACAAAAAGTAAGGGAATATAGAAAATTAGAAACTTCCTTTTTAAAAGAAAATCAATAAGTATTTTATTTTTTTAAGGTAAAATGACATGAAAAAAATGAATACTATTCACAATTATAAAGAAATTACTTTTCCCCCTTTGGGGGTTAGGGGGCTTTTAACGGTGGTTGGAGCTGGTCCTGGAGATGTAGATTTGATTACTGTAAAAGCAATGAAAGTTTTAAAAACGGCTGATGTGGTTTTGTATGATGCTTTGGTAAATGAAGAAATTTTAAACTACGTAAATCCAAAAGCAGAACTCATATTTGTTGGAAAAAGAAAAGGATGTTATGCGTATCAGCAAGAACAAATTAACGAATTGATTGTGGCGCGTGCTAACAAATTCGGACATGTAGTTCGCCTAAAAGGAGGAGATCCTTTTATTTTTGGAAGAGGTGCAGAAGAGATTGAATATGCAGCAAAATTTGGTTTAGAAACAGCCTTTGTTCCTGGGATTTCCTCAGCATTAGCTGTGCCTGGAAGTCAAAACATTCCATTGACAAAACGTGGATATTCAGAAAGTTTTTGGGTGATTACAGGTACTACAAAAACGCATGAATTGTCTTCAGACATTCAATTGGCAGCAAAATCTAATGCCACTGTAGTGGTTTTGATGGGCATGAGTAAATTACCTCAAATTGTGCAATTATTTCAACAACAAGGTAAAAATAAGTTGCCTGTGGCCATCATTCAAAATGGCACAACTTCAGATGAAAAAATAGGCATTGGAATTGTGGATACCATTGAGCAAGTTGTTGAAAATGAACAATTAAGTAATCCAGCAATCATCATTTTTGGCGAAGTTGTCAAACATCGTGAAACGATGATAAACATCCAACATCAGTATCAATTTCAACTCAATTCAGCTGTTTATGGAACGTAATAATTTATATCCCATTTTTTTAAAAACGCATCAATTACAGATTTTAATTGTGGGTGGAGGATATGTGGCACTCGAAAAAATGTCTTTTTTATTGAAGTCAAGTCCAGATGCCAATGTGACTTTAGTGGCGCCTTTTTTTCGTGAGGAAACCAAAGAGTTTGCAGCAAAGTTTCAAATCCAATTGATTGATGATACTTACAAAAAATCGTATTTGAAAAACAAACAAATTGTGATTGCAACCACTGATAATTTGGATGTAAATATTCAAGTTTATAAGGATTGTAAAGCAAAAAATATCTTGGTTAATGTGGCAGATAATCCACCTTTTTGTGATTTTTACATGGGCGGAATTGTCACCAAAGGAAATGTAAAAATTGCCATTTCAACCAATGGAAAATCACCAACAACAGCCAAAAGATTGCGTCAATTTTTTGAAGATATTATTCCTGATGATATTGATGATTTGGTGAAAAATTTGAATGAATATAGAAAAACCATCAAAGGAAATTTTGAAGAAAAAGTCGAAAAATTAAACGAGTTTACAAAGAGCTTAGTTGAAAAATAAAAAAGACTAAGAGCAAATAGCAAAAAGCAAATTTTATAAAATGATTACAACAGATATATTGATTATTGGAGCTGGTCCCACAGGGTTATTCACAGTTTTTGAGGCAGGATTGTTAAAATTACGTTGTCATTTGATTGATGCTTTGCCTCAACCTGGAGGACAATGTTCGGAGATTTATCCTAAAAAACCGATTTATGATATCCCTGCATATCCTGAAATTTTAGCAGGTGATTTGACGGATAAATTGCTAGAGCAAATCAAACAATTTGAGCCAGGATTTACGCTTGGTGAACGAGCAGAAACCATTGAAAAACAAGCAACCGAAACTTTTATAGTAACGACCAATAAAGGCACCAAACACCATGCAAAAATTGTGGCAATTGCTGGTGGATTAGGAAGTTTTGAACCCAGAAAACCATTGATTGACAACATTGCTGATTTTGAGGATAAAGGCGTTGAATA
>NZ_JADWOV010000282.1 GCF_015767435.1 Polaribacter sp. BAL334 | reverse complement strand
TCATTGATACAACCAGTTCTTTTATTTTCGATTCTAACAAAAATTCTTTCTGTTGAATTTGTGTTTGTATAAGGAGAAAAAATGGGAGAAATTCCATTGGTTGCATTCACTTGAGACGCATGAAACGTCACTGTAAAATCATTTGGACTTTGAGAAGTTCCTAAAATTTCTGAAATTTTACTATCCAAATCAATATTTTGAATGATGCTATTGGTGTCATCTCCATCATCATCATTGTCGCAATATGCCAAGTTTGTTGGTGGTTCAAATGTTGGTTCAGGATTGATAATTACATCAAAATTTGATATTCCATTCACGCATAAACTATTGTTATTCAAAACTCTAACATAGATAGTTTCTCTATTTGGAGCAATGTTTGAGTAAGGAGAAACTAGCGGATTATTTCCATTTTGAGCATCTGCCAAAGAACGATGATAAGTTATTGTATGAATTGTAGGGTCTTGAGTTCCTAAAATTCCTGCAGTTTGACTTTCTAAATCAATAGTTTGGGAAAAACCATTTCTTGCAGAACCATCAG
>NZ_JADWOV010000281.1 GCF_015767435.1 Polaribacter sp. BAL334 | reverse complement strand
TCATTGGCCCCAAAAGCAGTAATTGATTGGTTAAATGGTCGTGCAAAAGGCTTTACATCAAGAGAAGGAAATGAAGAAGTAACAGCTTTTTGGTCAACAGGAAAAGTAGGCATGACAGGTACTTCTTATAACGGAACCATTCCTTTAGCAGCTGCAACCACTGGTGTTGAAGGTTTAGAGGCAATTATTCCTGTAGCACCAAATACTTCGTATTATCATTATTACCGTTCAAATGGATTGGTTCGTTCACCTGGAGGCTATTTAGGCGAAGATATTGATGTGTTGTATGATTTCATTCACAGTGG
>NZ_JADWOV010000280.1 GCF_015767435.1 Polaribacter sp. BAL334 | reverse complement strand
GTCTCTAATTCTTCTGTTGTTGCTGGTATTGCATAACCCTTTACCTCTCCTAGATGTTTTTCAAAACTTTCTCCCTTTTTTTCAAAATCAGATTTCCACCCACCACATTGACTACATCTTGCTCCGACCTTCATATCAGCAATTAAATTGTCTCTTTCTTTATAAAGAAGTGCTAATTCCTCTTTTAACTTTTGGATTTTATTTCTCCACTGCGCTTCTAGACTAATAAGTTCGTCTTTGTATTGAGTAATTTTTGCTTTATAACTTTCGTATGTCAAAGCTTTTGATTCAATACTTGTTACATCGCCAATCCCAATTGTTTGTGCGAATGTATTTAAAG
>NZ_JADWOV010000279.1 GCF_015767435.1 Polaribacter sp. BAL334 | reverse complement strand
TATTATTAGACTATCATCATTTTGAGGTTTAATTTCAAACTCATAATTATTTTCAATAGCATTTGAAATCCATTTTTCATAAATCAAACCTCTTTTTTCGTTAATACTATTAAGGTCGTTTGTTTCTTGTAGTGTTTTGATTTCAGCATTAATAATATTAATAGATGCCAAAAGCATAGCTGCTTTTATCTTAAATGAACCTTCTTCAATAGAGACTATGATTTGTTCTTTTTTTGCTTCTTGAATTGTATTAAGTAAATCAGAAATATCTTTTGAAAAAGAGTTTAGTAACGACACACTAATATGATTTGGTGATATTACCAAATTGCTTATTTTGCCTCTAACTATAAAGTCTATGTTACCAGTGCTTTTCATTGAAACAAACTTACAAAAAAAATAATAATTAATAAATGACTATAAATCAGCAGATAAATGCAAAGGAATGCAAAAAAACTATTTGTAAAGGTTAGTGATTTTTATGGAATCAAATAAGTTATAGAC
>NZ_JADWOV010000027.1 GCF_015767435.1 Polaribacter sp. BAL334 | reverse complement strand
TGTAAAAACAGTGGTTACAACTATGAAAATATTGATGAAAACACCAACTTTAGTTGATGGAGCTATTATGCCAGATGCATGTCCTACAGGACCTGAAGGAACAATTCCTGTTGGTGGAGTTGTTGTTGCCAAAAACGCCATTCATCCGGGTATGCATAGTGCAGATATTTGTTGTTCTGTTATGTTAACAGATTTTGGAAAAGCAAACCCTAAAGATGTTTTAGATACAGCACATTCTATTACTCATTTTGGACCTGGAGGAAGAGATAGAAATTCTCAATTTCGACTTCCTTTAGATTTGTTGGCAGAAATTGAAGCTAATACTTTTTTAAATAATGAAAAATGTATTTCTGCAGCCAGAAGTCATTTAGGAACTCAAGGAGATGGGAATCATTTTTTATTTGTTGGAAAATCAAAAAAAACAGGCAATACAATGTTAATTACACATCATGGAAGTAGAGGTTTTGGTGCTAATTTATATGGAAAAGGAATGAAAATTGCTGAACAATTTAGACAAGAATTATCTCCAAATACATTAAAACAGAATGCTTGGATTCCATTTAAAACAGAAGAAGGAAAAGCATACTGGGAAGCCTTACAAATTGTAAGAAAATGGACAAAGAAAAACCATGAAGTTTTACACGATGCTACTTTAGAAAAGTTAGGATTAGAAAAGGAAAACCGTTTTTGGAATGAGCATAATTTTGTTTTTAAGGATGGTGATTTGTTTTACCACGCTAAGGGAGCAACTCCATTAGATGATAAATTTATGCCAGATATTACAGGTCCAAGATTAATACCTTTAAATATGTCTGAACCAGTTTTAATTATTGAAGGAAAAACTACTAAAAATAATTTAGGTTTTGCTCCACATGGAGCAGGCAGAAATA
>NZ_JADWOV010000278.1 GCF_015767435.1 Polaribacter sp. BAL334 | reverse complement strand
TCATAGGATAATACATTTAAAACAGTTTGAAAAACGGTATTGATAATTGTTCTTCCACCAGGAGTGCCAATAATCAATTGAGGTTTGCCATTTTTCACAACAATGGTGGGAGTCATACTTGATAGCATTCTCTTTTCTGGAGCAATAAGATTCGGATCACTGCCTATTTGACCTGTTGTTGTGGTCATGCCTGGTACCGGATTAAAATCACCCATTTCATTGTTAAAGATAAATCCAAGATTGTTTGAGCCCATTCTTGATCCATAGGAATATTCTAAGGTATATGTCAGCGAAACAGCATTACCTTCTTTGTCAACTACGGAAAAATGAGTGGTGTTTTCACCATCATAAGGATGTCCGAATTTGGAAGCATCACTCACAGATGCTTTGGTCATATCCATATTGGCATAACGTTTTTTGGCAAACTCCTTTGATGTTAAACGCTCCAAAGGCATCTCTAGATTAAAGTCAGGATCACCCAAATGTGCTGCACGATCAGCATAGGCTCTTCTCATCACTTCTGCAAGCAAATGAACATACGAAGTGGAGTTAAAT
>NZ_JADWOV010000277.1 GCF_015767435.1 Polaribacter sp. BAL334 | reverse complement strand
CCTAAATATAATATTCCATTATTTGCCGTGTTCCAATTTAAAGTATTTTCAGTTATTAAATTACCATCTGTGTATAATTTTGCTGTGTTCGTTGATTGTTCGTAAGTACAAACAATGTGTTTCCAAACATTTAAACTTGTGGATTGATCATTATACAGATTATTGTCCCAACTAAAATTATAAATTCTTGATGCAACAAATGAAGCTCCGTAAGCTGCAGTTCCTGATGGAGTCCCGTAAGAAAAAATCCTATTAGCACCATTAAATTGTGTTGGCTTAATCCAAATTGAAAAGGTTCTAGAACAATTACCAACAGGTAAGTTGGTAAGTGAAACTGTAGTTCCTGTGCCATTAATATATAATGCTTTGTTTACATTGCCAGATCTATCATTACCATATTGCATTCCTGTTTGACTCGCAAAAGGATTGGCACCATTCACATCGTTTAAAGTATTATCAAATGTATAATTTGCTATAATTTGTGGAGGAAGGGCTGTTTGGAAACTTCCATTATTAACAACAGTTCCAAAAGAATTTGTTGCCTCTATCTGGTAAAAATATTGCGTATTTTGCAGTAAATTAGCAATCTCTACACTTCCTGAAGTTGATGTATTTCCTGTAGCAGAAAGACCAGTAACCTGATTTGTTAAGGTAGTGTCAGATAGTCCATATTTTATTATAGATGTAGTTGCTTCAATATTTGGGATGAGTTCATAGTTAATTTTTGCCGAATTTATGGTTATATTTGAAGTACTTACTGAAGAAATTGCAGGTAGAGCAGGAACTCCTAAAGTAACAAAACTTGCAATTACAGATCTAGTTACTCCTAAACCATTACTTGTAGTTACCTGCCAATAATAGGTTGTATTTGACTCTAAACCATTAATATCAAAATATCTTGTTTGCCAACCGAAAGTGGTAATTACAGGTCCATTAGGAGTTTGACCCACAGAAGGATTTAGGTTTGGACTTTTAGAGTAAATGACGCTGTAGTTGGTGTTTGAACCATTTCTGTTCACATTAAATTGCAAACGAGCTGAGCTTTGAGTGATGTTTAGAGTTACAAGAGTTCCAACACTAGGTGCTTGAATTTGAGCTTTAGCAACACTACTAATGAAAATCATCAGAAATAATAATT
>NZ_JADWOV010000276.1 GCF_015767435.1 Polaribacter sp. BAL334 | reverse complement strand
TATCTTCTGAAAAAGTAGAACAAATTTTAGGAGCGCCTAGAAATAGAGATAAGTACGAGCACAATGATGTGGCTGGTGTAGTAACTGGTTTGGCTTGGACAAGTGTTGGAGGTGATATTTTATTTATAGAATCTATTTTATCTAAAGGAAAAGGAGTGCTTTCCATTACAGGAAATTTAGGAACTGTTATGAAAGAATCTGCTACTATTGCCATGAAATACATCAAATCGAATGCAGAAGAATTCGGCATCAATCAGGATATTTTAGATAAATACAATGTGCACATTCACGTTCCAGAAGGAGCCACTCCAAAAGATGGGCCAAGTGCAGGAATAACCATGTTGACATCTTTAGTTTCGACTTTCACTCAAAGAAAAGTGAAAAACAAATTAGCCATGACTGGCGAAATTACGTTACGTGGAAAAGTATTGCCTGTTGGCGGAATAAAAGAGAAAATATTGGCAGCTAAAAGAGCAGATATTAAAGAAATTATACTTTGTGAAGACAACAAAAAAGACATTCTTGAAATTAAAG
>NZ_JADWOV010000275.1 GCF_015767435.1 Polaribacter sp. BAL334 | reverse complement strand
TTGATTAAAAACCCAAATGTCAGTTGAAACTAAATTTGTACCATTATCAGTTAATAAAGTAGCACTATTAATGAATGACGTAAAAGGATTTCCAAGTAAGTTAAATCCTGTTCCTGCGTTACTTACTCCAACAGAAACATCTGAAGTATTGATGGTTCCAGTGAAAGAAATATTTCCTGCACCAGCACTAGTTGCTCTTCTTACTGAATAGCCTTGTCCTGCTGTAAAAGTAGCTCCACTACCAGTTTGCATATAAGACCATGTATTATCAGCTGTGTTATAAGAACCAATAGCATTGTTTGTACCATTAATTGCCAATGAATTTGCAGAAATATACGCATTGTCATATGTCTCACCTACAACAGGACTTGAAACCAAATACCAATTTTCTGTACCTAGGTTTCTATTGTAGGTTACATTACCAGAAGAAGTTCCATTTACAATTAATGAACCACCAGAGTTAATAACAAGTCCATCTGTTTCAGTTATGGTTAAATTATTACAAACTGCTGTTGTAGTACCTCCTACAATGGGTGCATTTGTAACCTCTGGGATAATAACATTGTCTGTTGCTATAGGTACAACACCTGTATCCCAATTGGAAGCTGTTGCCCAATTTGAATTTGTAGCTCCTGTCCAAGTTGTGGGATTTGACGTAGTTAAAAATGCTACATCATCTATATAATAGGTTCCTGTAGATAACAATTGAAATTGTAATCTGTTCGTTGTTCCTTGAGAAGAAGCAGGTAACGCTAATTCGTAATCTGCCCAAGACGTTGTTAAAACGAAGGTTGTATTAGGTTTAGTGCCTCCATCAAACTGAACCTTTATGCTCATATTACCTGCGCTTGCCTTTGCTCTAAAAATCACTTTTGTTGCTGTTGCAGGACACACAACAGCCTCTTGACGTAATCTCAAATTAAAAGCAACTGAAGGAACTGTAGTAACTACAGCTCTGAACACATTATTACCAGCCTCATCAAATATGTCTCCAGTGGCTACTGCATCAACATTGGCTTGAAAACGCCAGTCTCCTGCGCCTGTGTCACGATCAGCACCCAAATTATCAGCGGTATTGCTAAAATCACCATTTGGTACTAACTCTTCAGACATATAGTATATAGCACCCGAAGAAGTACCATTTACCGTTAATGTACCTCCTATAGATACAGTTAGCCCATCTGTTTCAGTTATGGTTAAATTATTACAAACTGCTGCTGTTAAAGCCCCAATAACGGGAGCATTCGTAACTTCTGGGATAATAACATTGTCTGTTGCTATAGGTACAACACCTGTATCCCAATTTCCCGCAGTTGCCCAATCTGTATTTATATTTCCTGTCCAAGTATTCGATGCAGGTGACACCAAATCAAAGCTACCGGTTGAATCTGCCATACGCACCTCATCATGATATACTGTGCGTGAATTCCCATCTGGTATTCGAGTACCATTGGAGTTGATATCATCATACTGATAGGAGTATAGACCCCATTTTAAATACGCTCCATCTGGGCGTTCTGATAAATGGTTAGGTCCAGACCAATCGAGTACCAACTCTCCATTACGCCATACTTTAAACTTACCATTTGTTTCTGAAAGACGAATGTTAATAACCCAGTCATCCCACACACCAATATGAGCAGGAACGTCATCCAGATCTATTGTTTTATTTTTATTTCCATCAGATTTATCAACAAACTCATGTTGAAAAACAATCTTTTTTTCACCGTTTATTTTCTTGTAGCGCAGTAAAAATGGCTGAGGCTTGAAGTCATCTGTGTATTGAGGTAACCAATCGCGATAATGCCATTGCATAATCATACCATCATCAGTAAAGGTGCCCTGATTAAAATCTTCATCTAACTTTGTACTAATACCCACCCAATACTCCTGATCTATTTCAAAGTTATATTCAGGTTTATTAAGAGAAACCTCTGAACGTTCTGGATCTAAAGAACTGTTATTTAGTTGTGATTTCATTACATAAGTACCACGACGCGCATCTTGAGAGGTTACCACCTCAGGTGGATTATTAACAGTAGGGTTAAGCGATGAAGTCGGTAAAATACCCGATTCGAAACCCTCGTTAAACAATAATTGTTGGGCATTAACTTGACAGACTAAAAATGTCAAAACAGAGATAAAAAACGCATATTTATTTTTCATTATTCATTTTTATTATTTATCCTTTAATTTTATGGTAACGCAATAATGCCTCTAAAGCATAATAATCTGCATAATTGAGTGGCACATCTATTTCTGAATTTTTATTAAAAAAACCTGTACTATGCTTTAATAAAAAACCTTGAATTTCACCTTCTTTAGCTAAATATACATCACTAGCTAAAGACTCTAGAATTCCTTCTGCATATTGCATATACTCTTTAGAAACATCTTCTTGAACATACTGTTGTAACTCAAGCAATGCAGAAGCCACAACTGCTGCTGCAGATACATCTCTAGGCGCATTAGGAATATCGGGGGAATGGAAATCCCAATATGGTATTTTATCCTCAGGTATAGAAGGATGGTTCATATAATACTGAGCTATTTTATTGGCCTGTAAAAGATATTTAGCATCCTTGGTATAGCGATAACAAAGTGTATAACCATATAAACCCCAGGCCTGACCTCTAGCCCATGCAGAAGAATCACTGTATCCTTGGAAGGTACGTTGTTTAATAATTTTTCCTGTTATACTATCAAAATCTACCAAATGATAAGAACTATAATCGTCTCTAAAATGACTCTTCATAGTTGTATTTGCATGCGCAACTGCAATATCAGCATATTTAGAATTACCACTTAATTCTGTTGCTTCAAAAAGAAGCTCTAAATTCATCATATTATCAATGATAACTGGATATTGCCAGTCTTTACCCCAATCCCAAGATTTTATTGCTTGTACCTGTGGACTAAATCTTTTGCTAAGTGTTTCAGCACTCTGAATAATAATGTCTTTGTATGACTCATTTTGAGTTGAACGATACGCATTGCCATAGCTACAATACATCATAAAACCTAAATCGTGTGTTTTGTTATAATCCTTTATATTTTCTAAAGGTTCGGTAAAAAGAGTCGCTTTATTTTTCCATGAATCATTTTGCTTGTAATCATACAAATACCACAAACTACCAGGAAAAAAACCACTACACCAATCTTTGGGTTTTATGTAATGAACACTACCATCTGGATTAAGGGTTCTAGGCGACATGCCTTCAGGACTTGATGCAGCCAATATTTCGAATTGCTTTTCGGCTCTGCTAAAAACTTTATTTACAATATTTTCAGAGGTTGAAGAATCTGAATTCTTGCAGCTAAATAATAAAAACACCAATACTGCATTGATGAAAAATTTATAGGCTTTTAAACTTTTGTACATTTTAATTAATTGTTTTATTTAATTACACTATTCTATTATTACTTAAATAGACTTTTACTCTTTACGGCCTTCTACCTCCCACCATTGAAAAAGGCAAACAGGTTGGTTTTCTCTATTTTTTCTAGCTTTAAACACAATATATACATCGTGCGTACCGGAAACTCGGTAATCACTGCAACCAATATTAATGGTTTCCCAACTTTCCCAGCCGCCTGTTGCACCTATGGTATGCGTTCCAAATAATTTTCCATCTGGTGCTCCTAATCTTAATTCAATTTTACCGTTAGCAATAGATGTGGCAATATGCATATCAACAAAATTAAGCCAGGTACCCAAATTAATATTTTTGTAACTCAACCAATCTCCATCATTCATAGTAAGGAAAGTATCATTTGAGTTTTCATTATCTTTACTAGGCTTATCAGATTGGTTAGTCTTGTAAAAATCAGTTGCGTTAACCCTTAAAAGCGTAGAAGCATTTGCTTTTATATCAGACTCTTTCTCTTCTTTTGATAACGGAATAATTTCTTCTGATGGAACAAAATCAGGAACACTATAGTTCGCAGTAATTTTAAAATCAGCTTTTAGAGATAATTGGGTAGATGAACCACCTACCATCACTTTAAATTTGCCTTTTTCTACAATAAACTTTTTACTTTTTACATCCCAGAAACTTAGTGCATCAGCTGTAATTTTAAAATTGATAGTTTTTTGCTCACCAGCTTGTAAAGTAACACGTTCAAAACCTTTTAACTGTTTTTTTGCCATTAATACGCTTGCCTTTTCATCTGATATATAAAGCTGCACGACTTCATCACCCTCACGATCACCCGTATTTTTAACATCTACTTGTATATCTATACTATTGTCTGCTTTGGTTTTGTTTGTGCTTAATCTTAAATTACTATACTCAAATGTTGTGTAACTTAATCCGAAGCCAAAAGGAAACTGAGGCTCTTTATTTTCGCTATCATACCAGCGATAGCCCACTTTAATAATATGATTGTTATGGTCATCAGTAAACTCGGGTAACTCTGCATCTGTCTTAGGCATAGATACAGGCAATTTACCTCCAGGATTATAATCACCAAACAATGCTTCAGCAATAGCCTTTCCTGATTCTTGACCTCCATAAAAAGCATAGAGTAGGCCCTTAATATTATCAATTGATTCATTTAAAGCACAAACACCTCCGCTTATAACAACAGTTACCACATTAGGATTTACTTTAGCTAACTGATTGATTAATTCTTGTTGACGCCCTGGTAATTGAGACGATCCTGATTGACGGTCTTTACCTTCACCCTCTTGAGTTCCGTCTAATCCACCTACAAAAATAACGATATCAGATACTTTTGCCGCTGATAAAGCCGCTTCAAAACCTGTTTTATTATCTGAATTTACCTCACAACCTTTGGCATAATTTATCTTAATTCCTGGTGCAACTTCTGTAATTCCCTCTAATACGGAAACCGTATAAAGCGGTCTTACAGTGCTACTGCTTCCTGCATCTACTGGTAAAACAGCTGCATTTGGACCAATTAAGGCAATGGATCCTGTTTTTTTTAGGGGAAGTATATTTTTTGAATTTTTTAATAATACTAACGATTTTTGTGCGCCTTCTCGACTAACAGCGATAGCTTCTTTGCTAGAATAGTCAGCAGGGTTTGCTTTTGTTTGCCCGTCAAACATACCTGATACCAATAACATTCTGAGCACTCGACCTACAGCCTCATTTAATCTTTGAACACTTACATTGCCTGCCTCTACTTCTTTAGCTAATTTGTTTTTATAAAATGTAGTGCTCGTCTCTAAATCGTGACCACTATTAAAGACGTCAGCTACAGTACCCTCATTTTGTTGAATAACATCGCTAACAGAAGACCAATCATTCAACACAAAATATCTAAAACCAAAATAGTCTCTGAGTACCGTATTTAAAACAAAAGGATTATCTGATGAATGCAAGCCGTTTACACGGCTATGTGCCGTCATAATAGACCAGCTATTTCCTTTTTGTATGGCTTCTTTAAAGGGATATCCATATATTTCCACTAAACTACGTTCATCAATAACAGCCTGATTGTTTTTACGAACAGCTATGTTTTCACGAGTATTTAGGATAAAATGTTTCAAATTACTAATACAACCAGTACTCTGAGTTCCTAGAACGTTTGCCACACCAATTTCTGCACATAAAAAAGGGTCTTCTCCTGCAGATTCAGAGGCACGCCCATATAAAGGATGACGGTTAACATCTACAGAGTTTCCCAAACGCATGTTCCATCCTTGCGCACGAAATTCCTTACCTTCAGCAACACCAATTCTGTAACTTAAATCACGGTCAAAGGCGGCTCCACGAGCTACTGTTGTGGGGTAAGCCGTTGAAGGTCTTTCATCTCGAACCCCATGAGGACCATCATGACAGGTAAATTCGGGTATCCCTAATCGTTCAGAACCTGAATAAGCCCATGAAGAAGCATTACGAGTAAGCATATTCACTTTTTCATTCAATGTCATACGGTTAATAGCATCAGCAATACGTTCATCGATTGACTTACTTCTATCTTCATAAATATCAATCTTACCATTCTTGTTTAAATCTTTTGATTCTTGTGCGAACACCCCAAAACCAAAAACAACAAAACAAATTGTGACAGATACCACTTTATCTATACTTATAATTTTCATTTAATTTTGATTATTAATATTATATTCCTTTTATTAAATCTTTATTCTTTGTAGTGAAAAAAAGGATTTATAAAACTTGCAAGAAAGCAAAAGCAATCCATAAAAACAGAACAGATTGTACAGTATTTTTACAAATTAATACAGGTATAGATCCTTTTTAATAGTAAGTAAACTACCTGTAAAGAAACCACACCTACCATTAAAATTTATTATAAAAAATTTTACTTTTAACGTATTTGTAAAACTATTCTTCTAAAGTACTTTTACTGGCTTTATAAACTTATAATCCGAAACTTAACATACAGTAAGCAGACCAGCTACGCTTAGTAAATTGCCTTTAATGCACCAATACCCTTTTTCTGTATGATGGTTTATTTTATTGTTCTACAACAACTATATAAATACCAAGTTGATGTATTGGTATTCTTTTTTCTGAGGATTTATTGATTAATCTACCCATAATGTCATAAACAAAGGACATACTGGGGAGATCAGAAGAAATTACATAAGTAAGTAAAATGGGTATTCCAGATGTTTCTTTCCAAGATTCCTTATCATCTATAAGCTGTCGCCACATACCATCCTTTTCTTGATACTTTAACAAAGCGTCCATCATTTTTAAGTAACCTTCTGTAATTCGCTCTCTATGCGGGTTGTCATCTGGCAAGACTCTCAGTATTTCAGCCATACCTACGTCCATTCATCCATTTCCTCTGCCCCAAGAAAAGGGCACATCTGGCGAATGGTGAAACAGGCCATTTTTTAGTTGAATTTTGTCTAAGTAGAGCGCCATCTGACTTGCTGCTCTGTTGATATATTTAACATTTCCTGTAGCTCGATAAGCCTGGGTTTGAACGGCAGTAATCATAAACATATCGTCTATCCATATACGTGTTTGCCATGAATATCCTTTTTCGGCATAGGCTTTTGCCTGCTCTGTAACTTCTGCTGGCACTTCCCACTGGGTGTCTGCATAGTATTGACCAAGCTTTAAATAAGGCTTCGCTTTACCTTGTAGGTACAGTTCTAAAGGTACAGAACCAAATACATTATTATCCACATGGTTTGGCTTAGGCAAAAGGTATCTTTCCTCTACAAAAAAGGGCAAAAAACGCTCTTCTAAACGGGTGAGCAAAGTTTGGTTATCGGTTGCTTTTGCCAACCAAAGTCCCCGTAACCATGTGCAAACATCAGGATAGGTTAATCGATTGGCTTTTTTGCTATATTTACCCCAAAAAGAATGGGGTTGGGCAAGAAATTTATTTGTGATTCTTAAGCCTATTTCCTCTGGCGATTTGTCTTTAGGCCATTTCTTTAAATTATTTGATTTTTGCGCAAATACGCCAAAGCCAAAAACAAGAAAAAAACTGCACCTACAAGCTTTTTTAAACTACTAATTTTAATCTCCGATTTTCTAAAATTACATTCTTATTGATGTATCTTTTATTTCCATATGAAGAAAAAAAACATTTTTTAATAAGAGATACAAGAACCTAAAATCAATTCATAAAATTAGAAACGATTGTAGGGCATTTTTATAAATTTATTCGGTTAAAAAACTTTAGCTAAATATGATTTAGTGCTACTATTATCAAATAATTTAGAAATATTGTTTTTAGTTTTTTGCAGGTTATTTATTATTTACATCTGCCGCGATCCGTTCTCTCCATACTGTAGCATTAAGAGGAAATACCTGGTTCTCATTTGCCCATTTGTTCCATTTTAACATTAATTCTTTTACGATTTTAGGATGTGTTGTTATTAAATTATTTTGCTCACCACGATCAACAGAAAGGTCATATAGTTCCCAATCACCAGCATAGGGTTCATCTATATTGCCTTGGCTTACCAGCTTCCAGTTTCCGTCAATTATAGCCCGATTTCCCTCATGTTCGAAATATAAGGCTTCTTCTCTGTGAATCAATTCTCCATTAAAAGCAGGTAATAAGCTCTTTCCTTGAATCGGTTTGATTGGGATTCCTTTCCTGTCTTGAGGATATTCGGCTTTAGTCAAATCAATAAAAGTTGCCATCAAATCAATAACATGTCCTTGTTGTGTTACAATTTTATGTTCTTTTATTTTATTAGGCCAATGAACAATTAGTGGAGTGCTAATACCACCTTCGTGGGTATATTTTTTATACTCGCGGAATGGTGTGTTACTAACATGAGCCCAATTTTTACGATAGCTTTGATTAGAGCCTGGTCCTCCAATATGATCCTTTAAATTACCCTCAAAAACGTCAGTTCCCGTAGAAGCTGCTCCTCCTCCGTTATCAGATAAAAAAATGATAATTGTATTATCTAGCTCATTATATTCCTCAAGGGTTTTCATGATATTTCCAATACCCTGATCCATATGGTCAATCTGAGCTGCATATACTTCCATTCGGCGTTCCCATATTTTCTTTTCTTTTACATCAAGACTATCCCATGCCGGAATATCATTAGGTCGTTCTCCTAAAGCCCAAGCTTTGGTAGCCATTCCTATTTCTTTCATTCGGTTGTAACGTTGTTTACGATTTACATCCCAACCCTTATTAAACTTACCTTCATACTTTTTGATGTCTTCTTCTAAAGCATGTAAAGGTCTGTGAGGTGCATAATGTGCTACATAAAAGAAAAATGGTTGGTTCTTTTTACTGTCTAAATGCTGTCTAATAAAACTAACTGTGGAATCATTTATGGCTCTGGTAAGATAAAAATCTTCATCGGCTTTTATACGCTTATTGTTATACGTTAACGTTGGACTGTTATAGTAACCGCCACCGCCATCAAGTTTACCATAATATTTATCGAAACCACGCTGTAAAGGCCAGTTGTGCTTACTACCCTCGGATTTCATATTTTTATCATATACTACATGCCATTTACCGGTCATATAATTTGTATAACTAGCCTCCTTTAAAACTTCGGCAATTGTAACACAACTATCATTTATGGCTCCATTATAGCCTGGAAAACCATCATCGGCAGCCGTCATCCAACCCAAACCTGTATTATGCGCATAAAGTCCTGTAAGCAAAGAAGCTCGTGTAGGACAACAACGCCCTGTGTTATAAAAACTATTAAAAACCAACCCATTTTCTGCCAACCTATCAATGGCTGGAGTTTGAATGCCTGATCCAAAAAAACTTGCATCAGAAAAACCCATATCGTCTGCCATAATAAGTATAATATTTGGTTTTTTCCCTTCTATATTATTATGGGGCTTACAAGATGTTAGCACTAAAATTGAAATTAAAACTATTGCCGAAATTGTTTTTCTTGTTCTTTTCATAAGTTTATGCATATTTTAAATAAATTCCGTTATTAGATTACTTGTAATTAATAAAAACGAAGTGTAACAGCTAATGGGTTTTCATGTTGTTTTTGTGTTTGATACAAGTAGTCTATCCAAGCTTCATTAGTAATAGGGATTGGCAATCTTCTCCACTTGTATTGCGCCTTATCCCAGCTTGCACCTGAATAGTAAACAAAAGGTATTCCTGAAATGGCCATATCTTTTGCTACATAATGGTTATCCATAGCTTCCATAAGGGCTTGCTTTGGCATTAAAACTCCTATTCCTGTTCGTCCATTTCCAGCATCTCGCCCAGTAAGCCCGTTGTCTTTTGTGTTTTCAGGCTCATAGTAGGAGAGTACACCATTTTTTTCATCCATTACTACGTTACCACCAGGTTTATTTCGTTTAACAATACCAACTGCCAAAGGTAGTTCTGGTGTATCACTTTTAAATAGCACCTCCCATTTATTCAAATAGGTATTTGCATCTAATGTTAGTTTTTTGGTTAATGCTACTTTTTTATTACCAATTGTTTGGTCTTCGAAAGTAAAAATGGCTGAAAACCTTAGGGGTCCATTTTCAATAATTTTGGCAGTTTTATAGTTTTCATGAAGTACAAGTTTTCCATCATCAAGCAAAGAAATTCCACCTGCTCCCATACTAGGACCCACTTTATAACTATCATTTCCTTCGCCATGGTCTTTGTGATATTTCCCGTTTTTATACCATTTATCAATCACAAGGGCATTGGTTCTTTTTTTCCATACATCAATTCCTCCAGATGGGCCATCAATAGGTATTAGAGCCTGCCCATAGATACGATAAGCCATCCTATTATTTTCCCATGCAAAATCATCGTATCGTTCTGGTACTACTCTACCATAAGCCTTTGCATTGTATAACTCCGGTTTTCCTTTTTTAATGATAAAATGTTTTTCAGCACCGCTGGCTAACTTTACTTGAAAAATTAATCGAGAAGCTTTTCCATCTGTATCCTTGGTAATTTGGCTTGGAATTTCTACCCCTGTAATTAGATCAACAATTTTAATTTGTCCGTCTTTAGCTCCTTTCTTTTTTAATAGGTTCCAGTCCAACTCTACAGTTTCATATAACCTGTTAAACGGATTAGGGTTTTTAACAACTACTGAAGCAATTTTAGGCTCTAGATCAATCATCAACCTAAGTACTTCACTACCCGCAAGAATAAAACTACCTGCCCCATAAGACTCTGTAAAATCATAAGTTACATAGCCAGGAGACGCTCCAATGGGCTGAATATGTCCTATCATACCATTATCATGTACACCATCTGTACATGCTTTCCAAGCTTTCATTATAATTGGTAAATATGTTTCTTGATCTAATAAACCTTGATTAACCCCATAAGCCAACGCATACACAAAAAAGGTAGTTCCACTTAATTCTTTATCAGGATAATCATCTGGATCTAATAAATTGGTATGCCATGTTCCATCAGGAGTTAGTAAAGAAATTAATCGGCTGCTTATTTCCTTAAAAAGAGTTTCATATTTTGGGCGTGATGGGTAATCTTTGGGCATATCTTGTAGAATTCTAACCAAACCACCCATAACCCAACCATTCCCACGGCTCCAATATATATGTTCGCCATTGGGAGACTTGTCATCAAAATATTTACTATCCCTAAATACGAGTTTATCATCTGGATTATACAAATAATCCATAGTATGCCAATAAAGTCGATCCATACCGTCTAGATACTTCATATCTCCAGTTGCTGTGTATAAACGAGAGAGTGCTGGAGGCGCCATAAACATAGCATCGCACCAATTCCAAACTTTGTTATGATCGGATAGGTTAACGTCTAACGACTCTGCTAAAGGCTGGTTAATCAGCTCATCAGCTGCCTTTTTACCATCGCTATAATACTCCTTTTTGCCAAAAACCTCGTACATTTCACAATAGACTTGTAAAATGGCAAAATCATCTGCATGTAGTTTTCGAGATCCAATTGCCCATTCTACCTCATCAAAATACCTTTGCAATTCATTATAATAATGATCATTATTTACCCAGGATGCTAATTCTGATATGCCTGCAAAAAAAGCTGCATTTCCCCAGTACGTAACTCCACGCTGAATACCCTTATTCAATTGCCAATCTGCTACACTTTTCATTAGCAATAGCGTTTCACGAGGAGAAGTTTGGAACTGAACGTTATTTTTTGCCTGTTTTTGTTGGCCATTGGTTGACCATAACACACTTACTAATAAAGAAATGATTAGTATTTTAGTTTTAAACATTTTTATATGATTTTAAATTATTCTGACTACTATTATTGATTATGTTTGATATGAAATTTAAGCACTCCTTCAATTTTATCAACCATTTTCGGCTGGCTTTCTGGCCCTAGTTGTTCCGATAGCTTAAATTTTGTACCTATAGCGGGAATTTTATGAAATATGTAAATTCCATCAGCTGAAGGATAATCCCACGTTAGCTTTTTGGCACCTACATTATTCGGATCTTTTTTTGAATCAGTAGGATTTTTAAGGTTATCAGGAACTAACACACCTATATTTGCTTTCTCTGAAAACTCTATATTTAACTGAATGTCTTCATTTAAAAATAGTTTCATCCAATTTACATCGGAAAACACACCTTTAAATGCCGGATATTCCCAAGTATGGCCAGGTATGGTATTGTTATAGCTATTTTGCCATACTCCAAATTGAGGACCATTCATACGATTGCCCCATACACGATGAGGACCATTTCCCATCCATTGTTTTGCTAGTACTGCTTTTTCAGGCAACTCAAAACCTACGGCACAATAGGTTAAAGCGTCTTTAAATGGTGTAAATGCATAATGCAGACTTACATTTCCATTTGTATTGAATACCCATTTGAAACTAGAACCATCAACTTTATTAGTAGATTGTACTATAATTTCTTGCTTGTTTTCAATAAAAGTAACCTGCCAGTTCTGTTCTACAATGACTTCCCCTTCTTTATTAGCTGCATAAAGTAAAGGTCCATTTCCCAAACCTGTATCCTTTCCATTACTTAGGCATCCTTTTAAATGCCCTGTGTTTTCATCAAATACCCAGCTAGTTTTACCCAATTTTATTATGTTGCCCTCTAACAGCCTTAGGTTCTTTACTTTTGTAGGTTTAGAGATTCTCTGATTGAGTTTTATTGGCCATACCCACTCCATAACTTCCATACCATATTTGTCAATAGCCTTTACCAATAAAGCATCACTGTTTTTCCAATTTTCAGGAAGCTTAAGTGCAAGTTTTCCTGTTTTTTCCGGCATTACATCCGGCCCAACTACAGCATTTTTATAGGTTACTATTTCTTCAATGCTTTTATCTTTTTGATTTATTTTATAATTGATGAGCTTCCACTTGAAAGTGCATTCGTTTAGATTGGTAAACACATACTGATTACTTACGGGTAAGACTCCATTAAAATCATTTTCTATTTCGTCCTTTTTAATCTGAACGGGCGACCAAATTTCTCGCACGGTAAAGTAACTGGCTTCTTTCTCTCCATTAGGACCCACAATACCATCTGCTGAGTAATTCCCAGCTGTATCTAGCATCCCGTTCTTATCAGTACGTGCAATAGCAGCATCTACCCAACACCATAAAACCCCACCAGCAAAAGTGGGTACATCCATCATTAGTTTCCAATAATCATTTAAGCCTGCTCCGTGTCCACCATCATACAAACCGTGCAAAAGCTCTGTAGGTAGGTATATCATTTCACCTGGTACTTTTGCCTGCATCTGATTGTACTCAGGATAATGTTTCGTATCGATACCTTCGAAGGTAGCCCAAGGATGAATAACCGTACGATCTTGTAAATCATATAGGTGATACAACTCATCTACCTCTGGATTAAATCCTCCTTCATTTCCATTAGCCCATAGAACAACAGACGGATGATTTTGGTATTTAACCACCATTTCGTGTACCTGAATGTGAGCAATAGGGGAATCTACATAAGGTCTTTGCCAATTTACCAACTCTGTTATTACCAACAAGCCAAGGCTGTCGCATGCTTCCATAAAAGCTGTTGTTGGAGGAAGATGAGAGCGTACTAAGTTTACGTTCATTTCCTTAATCATTCGAGCATCGTCCCATACCTTAGCGGAGTCAAGTGCTCTTGCAGTTTGCGAATCCATTCCATTGCGATTCATCCCTTTTATGATTAACTTTTTCCCATTAAGATAAAAGCCATCCCCCTTTATTACTTCAAAAGTTCGAAATCCAAAAGTCTCTGTTTTTTCTGAAATAATTTCCCCGTCATTTTTTAAATATACACGTATGCTATAACGATGAGGAGACTCTGTAGACCAAGGCTTTATACCTTTTAATTTTGCACTCAGCCTTACCCTACCCGCAGCACCGTCAATCCTTTCAGAGAAAGGTTCTCCAACTGCTTCTCCAAAGTGATTAAACACCTGAGCTTCTACTAAATCGATATTTTTTTTTGCAAGCCCTTTAAACTTAGTTTCTCTATGCGCTTGTGGAAAAACATCGAGCTGAATACGCCCATCTGCTTTTGCATCAATGGCCAAACGATTAATAAATATTTTAGGCAAAACCTCTATATACACAGGTCTATAAATTCCTCCAAAAACCCAATAATCAGCTTTTCTTTCAGCGATATCAAGACTTGTATTGGAAGGCCGTTTGAGTACTTTTATTTCCAGTTGATTTTGCTCGTTGTATTTAAGTTCTTTTTTAAGATAGGTATTGTATGAGTTTAAAGGAAACCGAAAAGGGAGGTATCCACCTTGATTAGGCGCACCTAGAGAAACACCATTTAACTTGACTGAAGTTTCTGTCATAGCGCCTTCAAAAACCAAACGTACGTATTTATTTTCCCATTCTTTAGGAACAAAGAAATTGGTTTTATAAATCCCGTATTCATCATTTTTATTATTTGGCAATATATGCCCATAATCGTAACCTCCAAAACCGTGTTGCTCCCAATTAGAAGGGACTGGAATTTTTGTCCATACGCCACTTTTTCTTCCCTCTGAACAGTAAAAATCCCATTCTACAGCATCTGATGGTTCTTTTCCGCTTAGGTATATTCTTTCTGCAGTTTGAGCTGAAAGTTTTACTATCAATAAGAATAAAATAACGGTAAGGCTTATCGCTTTTTTGAAAATGGATTTATTGTTCATTATTCTTTATTTATTGAGAATGATATGTTCATTTTGCTCAAATTAATTTCCATTTTTAAAACTTAAGAGCCAAGGATAAATCTCAGGCATCTGTTTAAAATACTCTGTAATTGCGTGCGCTTTATCGGGAAGGATGGATAATTTTACATTTACATTTCCTTCTCTAACCAATCCTTTATGCATTAATATAGACCTTTCTGCTGGGACTGTAGTGTCTTCTGCACCGTGTATAATCCACGTAGGCATATCTTTTAAATTATGCTGCCACTTTTTAATATCTTGTGTTATTTTTTTTGGTCCGCCAGCCCCTAAACCTCCTGACATTACAACAATTGCTGCAAAATGTTCAGGGTGAGCCTGCGCCCAATTCCATGTTCCTGCACCTCCCATACTGTATCCACATAAGTACACTCTAGAAAGGTCTACAGGTTGAGTTTTAATTATATGTTTAAAAAATTGTTCTAAATCATTAATATCCCAAGGCCCCTGAGCATGTGGAGCAGCAATAATAAATGGTAGTTCTGTTGTTTGTTCTTGCCAGTATTTTACGGGATGTATACCTCCTTTTAATTTCTCAACCGTTTTTTTCACTTTTCCTCCTCCATGCAAATAAATGAGTAAAGGCAATTTATCCCCTTCACCAATAATAGAAGGTTTCCAAACCACATAATTTGACTGCATTCTATTTAGAGTACTATCAATATCTGCAGGGAATTTTAAAATTTCTCCTTCAAACTTCCCTTTACCCACTGAATAGGCTGTTGATGTATTTTGATTGTTAACTTCTTGACTATTTATGTGCAAAAAGCTTGTTAAGAATACAACTAAGAGTGTTAAAATTTTATTAGTAAATGTCATAGATTATAAATTAGTTAATTTTTATTTTTGGCCTTCAATCTCCCACCAGTTAAAATGACAAACGGTCTCCTCTTCTTGTCCAGGTCTGGCTTTAAAAACAATGTAAACATCATGAATACCCGAAATACCATAATCACTAGTACCTATATTGGCGGTTTGGTACACCTGTAAACTTCCTGTACGATCGAAAGTAAATTTTCCAAATAGCAAACCATCAGGTGCATCTAGCCTTAACTCTAAATGGCTTAATGAAATGATAGAAGCATAACGGATTTCAACAAAATTTAGCCAACTACCTAAATTAATATTTTTAAATCGTATCCAATCGCCATTTTTTACAACCACAGAGTTACCTTCTCCGGTATCTTTTGCCGGAATCAATTTCATAGTAGTAGCCGACTCATCAAAGTTTTCGGCTTGAATTCTTAAAAGCGACTCTTTATTTTTCTTAATTTCTTTCATTTTAGCCTCTTTTGAAGGTAAAATTACTTCTTCCATTGGCTCTGGTATTGGTACTCCATAGTTTTCTTTTATTGTTAGGCTTGCTTTAAGTGGTAACTGGTCTGAGGCACCACCAACTAAAATTTTAAAAGTCCCAGCCTCGACTAAAAATCGTTTGTCTTTCTCATCCCAAAAACTTAAATCTTGAGCACCTAAGCTAAATTGCACTTTTTTTGTTTCTCCGGGTTCTAGGGTTATTCTTTCAAAACCTTTTAATTGCTTTACAGGCATTAGAACACTTGCTTCTTCATCTTGTACATAAAGCTGTACAACCTCATCACCTGCTATTTCTCCTGTATTTGTAACCTCTACTGATACTGTAATTTCTTTATCCGCTGTTGTTTTATAACTATTCAGCTGAAGGTTTGAATAACGAAATGAGGTATAACTTAATCCATAACCAAAAGCATATTGGGGTTGTATCTTTTTATGGTCATACCAGCGATACCCTACTTTTACAATATGGTTGTGATGGTCATCCGTAAAAGGTGGTAACTGAGCATCATCAACTGGCATACTTACAGGCAACTTTCCTCCTGGGTTGTAATCGCCAAATAAGGTTTCAGCTATGGCACGACCTCCTTCTTGCCCCGCATAAAATTGGTAGAGTATCCCATCAACATCGTCTATGGAATTTTTTAAAGCACAAATTCCGCTACTAATTACAACTAAAACAATTTTCTTATTCACCTTGGACAATTCTCGAATAAGCTCTTGCTGCACCTTAGGCAATTGTACAGAGCCAGATTGTCTATCGCGTCCTTCCCCTTCTTGATACATATCTAAGCCGCCAACAAAAACGACATAATCAGCATTTTTTGCAGCAGCCAAAGCATCTTTAAACCCTGATTTATCATCAGTATTAATATCACATCCTTTTGCATAACGAAGAGAAACCTTAGGAGCTATTTCGCTTATGGCCTGAAGAGGAGGAATGGTGTATAAAGGTCGTACACGGCTACTGCTTTTTGAGTCATAAGGTAGTATGGCGGCATTGGGTCCGATGATAGCAACTGAACCGCTTTTTTTTAAGGGTAAAATCTGGTTGGTATTTTTTAATAAAACCATTGCTTTTCGAGCTCCTTCTAGGGCAATACTAGTACTTTCTTCACTAGAACGATCGTTGGGATCTGCTTTATCCTGTCCATCCATAAGTCCAGATAACAAGATTACTCTTAGCACTCTTCCTACGGCTTCATTTAATCTTTCTACTGAAACATTTCCTGCTTTTATTTCATCTAGCAAACCCTCTTTGTAATGAGCGGTGTTGGTTTCTAAGTCGTGCCCAGCATTAAAACTATCAGCAATTGTACCTTCGTTCTGAGTAATAACGTCACTTACAGAAGACCAATCATTTAAAACAAAATACCGATACCCAAAGTAGGCTCTTAATATAGTATCTAACACATAAGGATTATCTGTACAGTGAAGCCCGTTCACACGGCTATGAGCAGTCATTACAGACCATGCATTACCTCTTTGTATAGCTTCCTTAAAAGGATATGCGTAAAATTCAATTAAGCTTCGTTCATCTACTGTGGCTTGATTGTTTTTACGTATAGCTTTATTCTCTCTTGTATTAAGCACAAAATGCTTTAGGTTTGCAATGCATCCAGTACTTTGTGTACCCAACACATTAGCCAATCCAATTTCAGCACACAAATAAGGATCTTCTCCTGCAGACTCTGATGCCCTGCCATAATAGGGATGCCTATTCACATCCAAACTATTACCCAAACGCATATTCCAACCTAACGCCCTAAACTCTTTTCCTTCTGCTACTCCCATACGATAACTTAAATCGCGATCAAAAGCAGCTCCTCTTGCGACAGTTGTAGGAAAAGCAGTTGCTCTATTGTTATCACGAACACCATGAGGACCATCATGACAAGTAAATGTTGGGATTCCTAATCTTTCACATCCTGAATACACCCAATTTGAATTATTTCGAGTAAGCATTTTTACTTTCTCTTCTAGCGTCATCCGTTCGAGAGCGTCTTGAATTCTTTCATCGATTGATTTACTTTTGTCTTCGTAGACATCAATCTTATTATTTTTATTAAGGTCTATTGATTCCTGGGCTGAAATCCTTACACCCAATAAAACGAAAAAAATAATTACTGATATATTTTTTAAACTAGTACTATTCATCGCTATATTATTTACATCAAGTGCTTTTCATAAGCAATTCTTATATTAAGAAAGCTCACTTAGATATTTTTTACAAGAAAGTTGATTTTTTTAAAAAAAATAGAAAAAATTGTCCGTTTTTTTTTGAAATTCATACATTTAAAACAAACCATTTTACCACTGGCTGTATTGGTACTATTACAGATTAGATTTCACCTATGAAAGACCAATGGATTTAATATATACTTTTAAAAATTATTGTTGGCGCGTATTGATTGTATTTTACTTTTTAGTAGAATAATTTTTTCTATTGATCATCACGTTTTTTAGCAACACCTGATCGTGTTCAAAAATCTTAGTAGGAACTTGTGCTTTTTTTATGGTCACATTTTTAATGTGTACATCTGTGATTGGCGATTCTGAATGCCCTTGAACACGAATTCCATAGCCAGCTTCTTTGCACGTAATATTCTCGATATGAAAATTTCGAAAGAGTGGTGGAAAATGTCCACCTCGGAAACTATGATAATCGGTCTGAAAATAGATTAAGTTCTTTGTTGCCTTCTCAACATTAATATTCCTTACATATACATTTTCTATAGTACCACCACGATCTAAGTTCGATTTAAAATAAATAAGGCTTCGACCGCTTTTGATGGTGTTGTTTTCGATAAATACATTGCGAACCGAGCCAGACATTTCACTACCTATAGCAAAGCCATTATGCACTTCTAAACAGGTATTATTACGAATAACAATATTCTCTGATGGGCGCGCCAGTTTTCTTCCTTCATAATCGCGACCAGATTTAATTACAACTGCATCATCTCCTGTACTAAATGTGCAACCTTCTATGAGTACATTTTTACAAGAATCCAAATCAATACCATCATTATTAAGTCTAAAACTTTTAATATGTAAGTTTCGTATAATAATATTAGAAGAATATACAGGATGTATTATCCAAAATGGTGATTCTATCACTTTTACCCCTTCCATTTTTACCCTATGACAATTGATAAATTGTATAAACGAAGGTCGTAACCAATGCCCTTCCCCAAAAACCCTTTGTTCTAGTGGAATTCCCTCATCGCCCATATCTCGCAATGTATTCTGATCTGGTTTTTGTTTTTCTAACCAAGTTGCAAAAGTATCCTTGGCATTGCCATCAATGGTACCAAAACCGGTTATAGCGATATTTGTGCAGTTGTTTGCATAAATAAAAGGAGAGTAACCCAAAAGTTCTGTCCCTTCCCATCGCGAAAATACAACTGGTAAAAAATCGGTGGGTACTGCACTGAAACGAATTACGCTTCCTTTTTCTAAATATAGGTTTACGTTACTTTTAAAATGGATGGGACCTTCTAGCCAATATTGTCCTTTAGGGACAACAACTCGTCCACCTCCAGCATGATTGCAGATATTAATGGCACTTTGTATGGCAGGTAAATCATTGTGCTTTCCGTCTCCTTTAGCGCCCAACTCCAGGACATTAAGAGTACGATTAGGAAACTCTGGTTCTTTAATGGCATCCACAATTTCTTGTGCCTGCTCCCAGCGTTGAGCAATGGCCATATTTACACCTAATATAATGGTACTATATATTAAGAGTACTGTTTTTTTTGTTGGACATTTTCTCATCATTTTTTAAATTAAGAACTTTAAAGTGTTCTTGTATCATACTTCATTGAAGTATCATATTGTTTTATAATTCTCCCTTTACTGCTTCAGGGAATGTGGTTCTACGCAGCACCGTGCAACCGATTGGGATAAGCGTAGCGCCAATAGACTTGCCATTTGAGTCAAGCAGTGTTCCTTTCAACTTAATCGGTGTGTTGGTAAAGGGATGCAATGGATCACCACCTGCCTGAACCGATTTGAAAGCAGGGTTTAGAGGCATCACATAATCCCATCCAGTTCGATCCGTAGCTGTAATGTCGTACACATGAAAACCACTATCTGGATTAATCACATTTAGGTTTGCTTTGCCTTTTTTATTTTTTGGTGGTTCGTAAGTGTGTTCCGAAATTTTCTTTTCATAGGCTATAGGCAGGGCATAGACCAAGGGACCACGTTTCAGATAGTTTTGTTTAGAACCGGCTACCTCCTGTAGCTTTTTAACGGGGAAATCAAACAACAATGTAACGCGGTCGCCCTTTTTCCAAGTACGATCAATCACGATATATCCATCATTTCTGGTAACACCATCAATACCCTCCACCTTAACATCCGCTGCATCCGCAGGAATACGGAAACACAGCTTCATCTGCAACGGTTGTGCGGGATCGATCGAAAACTCAATGGTATCCTCGAACGGATAGTTCGTCTTTTCGCTGATATGCAAATCCACTCCGTCCAAAGTAGTATTCACAGTAGATGGACCGTACAAATGCGCAGTTAGTCCGTCTGATTGCCGAGTCCACATCCCTTCGATATAATATGGAAGCAAACGACCGCCGTTTAGCGTACAACAGGCAGCTGCCATATGAAAGGCGGCAAAGGCATGTCTTTGATCTTTCGTGTAAGGAAGCGCCTCAATCAGGTTATCGTGCGTAACATAAGAAAGCGCAGTAAGTACAGGAAATCGAGCACCTTGTCCGGCATTAAACGTCATTGACTCGACCATTTCGGCAGCTTCCGCATTACCATTAATCGCTACAATTTTGGTCAAAGCCTGCACCATCTCCGCGATTCCGCAGTATTCATATCCCGCATCACCAGAACCTGGGTTTCCCTTCACATTTTCCGCACACACCATTGCTCCACTCGGAGTGAGGTGATATTTCATTTTTTCCATGGCACGGTCGGCGGCACGGTCATATATTGAATCCTTAGTAATCGCTGCAATATAGGCTGGAATGAAGAAGCCTTCGGCAATATGAGCCCCATGCCTCTGAAACCCTTCTTTACTTAACAATTTTTTTGTCTGCAAATCGTAATCGCGCACAGGGGCGGCATTAAAATCCTCATACAACATTAGCGCATAATCGGCATACTTGCTGTTTCCCGTCCGGACATTTAAATACCATAGCGTATCGAAAAAGCCAACGGCATGCGATACGCCACCAGAAGCTTTTTTCTTTGGATCAAAATAGTTCCGGGGGGTATTCTTTATCGTGCATTCAACGGCTTTAACGAGCGCATTCAAATAGGTTTCGTTACCTGTAAATTCATAACCTGCAATCAGCGCTTGAAAAATACGGCTCTGCACCCATAACTCTCCATTTTCACCCTCGTGCTGAAACCGTGACCCCGGTTTGTTACCGGCTGTATAAATACCAATATATCCATCCGGTCCTTGGTTAGCTACAATAGCATCTAACCATTTGACAGCCTTTGTTTTCAACTCCTCATTCCCGCTGAGAAACGCCATCCTAAGTACACCGTCTTTCCAGTACCCTTCATGTTCCCCACTCCACCAGCAACGAAGTCCTTGATAGTTTTTATCAGACAGTCGATTCTGATGAACAAAAAGATCATATGTTACCGTATGATTTACCTTATCGTATTGAGCAAGATAGCCCTCTGCCAGATCTCGGCGCATCTGTTCCTTCATCCAACCTTGTGGCATAATTTCTCCTGCCTTTAGAAATCCCTTGGATTCGTTTTTTGGACTGTGGCATCCGTTAAAAAAGATAACAGCGACTAAAACGCCTAAAATTCTTTTTTTCATTTTTAATCTATTTGATAAGTACTGTAGAAAATTATTCTCTTATGTGGTCTCCAGATTGCTCTGGATTAATCTTCTTATACTTTTTGATGCGTGCTTTCCATCCTTCATGATGAAGCGGTTTCGCTTGCATTTTATTTGTCCATTGGTCGAATATCTTCGCCATATTTCGTTCACGGTCTGGTTCATTTGAGGCCAAATCGCTCTGTTCAAAGGGATCAGTAGAAACATCATAAAGTTCCCATTCACCATTGATTCCATCGCCCACAAGCCTCCAATTATCGATACGAACAGCACGGTTTCCCTCGTGTTCCCAAAACAAGGGGCGTGCTTTAATTCCTCTACCATAAAGAAGCGGCATCAAACTCACCCCATGCGGCTTCAATGATTGTTTCCTGAGAAAAGTATCAGGGAATTCTATATCCAAAGCATCCAAAATCGTTGGCAGCAAATCGATAATGTGAACAGGATGAGTTAGTAATTCAGGTTTATTTTCAAAATTCCCTCCTTGCCAATTCAGTATGAGCGGTGAAGACACACCTCCTAAATGGGTATGTTTCTTGTAATTGATATAAGGTGCATTGCTCAAGTCTGCTGCTAACTGGCTTATAAAACCACCCTCTGCTGTAGCGCCATTATCACTAAGAAATAGAAACAACGTATTTTTAAATTGCTTCTGGCGTTTCAGCTCCGCTACAATTTCACCAACTCCGCCATCCACAATCTCTATCATTGCAGCGTAAGTGGCCATTAAAATGAACACCAAGGTGATTGTTATTTTCCTTTTTATTGTAGCTATCATATTTGATACTTCGTTTTCTATGGTATTTTCTGAATTTGCTAAAAACACCTATTAACACCTCTTCTTTGCGCTAACCAGCTTTATATTTTAATTAAGAGGACTCATTGTAAAAGAAAAAGAATAATCGGTATTGCTAATCCTGTAAGGCTCCAGTGGATATGCATTCTTATTCCAGCTGTTGGTGCCTCCCACCCCCATTTGTTCCTTGTCGATATTTAAAAAAACATCAGGATGCTTAACCAACTCAAAAGAATAATCGCTTTCCTGAATATTTGTTTTGGTATAATGAGATGCCCCAAAACCAAACCAAGGTTGTCCCTTAATAAGGATACCTGCACCTTTATCATTCGTAAAACTTACCCAGCGGGTATCTGCTTTATAGCCATTTTCTTGTGGGCGCGAATATTCTACCCATTCCTTATCCACGGTAGAATGATATATTCCAACTTTTTCTATCTGCCTGTCTTTGTAGGTCGGTTTTTCTCCATGTCCATACCAAGAAAGATTATGGTAAGTAGCATTTAATATCATAGATGTACCTGCACGTGGCAACATAGGTAATTCTTTATTTCCGGCTTTGTAAGTACAAGTAATTGTAATGACACCATCACCAGATATTTTGTATTGCTGTTGGTATAAAGCGTCTACCAAAGGTAAATATCCGCTTGCTAAAAGTGTAATCCCCTCATTGTCTTCTTGTATCTCAAAAGAATCGATTACCCATGTTTTTCCTGCTTGTTGCCAGATATCAATTGAGGCACTTTTTCCTTCTTTCTTTTTTTTATTTGCGCCACGATCGTTATCGGTGTTCGCCCTCCAAAAATCAGGACGTGGTCCTTGTTTTACAATTATATTATTTTGGTAGTAATATTTTTCAAGAATACCATCCATCTTATCAAATAGCAATGTAAAATCTTTACCCATAACATGCAGCTTACGACCTTCATGTCTTATATCTATTGGCTTAGACGCTACTGAATTTTTTTCTTGTTGGAGTTGCGCTTTTTGAATTTTAAATTGCTCCCAGGCTATTTCAAAACCTTTTTCAGCATAAAAGGTATCCTGCTTTAGTTTAAACGTAAAGTTGATAAAATATTCCTTCTCATCTTTTAGCGCATAGTTTACATTGAGTTTTATGTTTTTACTATCGCCAGCATTAATAGTAAGATCGGATAATCTTCCTTGATCCACTATTGTGCCGTTTTCTATAAGCTCCCAAAACCCATCTACCATGTCTTCTAAACTGGTAAAGTCAAAACGATTTGTAATCTGAAACAATCTTTTTTCTATATCAAGCGGTTGCACTTTTATATTTTGATGGAAATATTTCATTGTATTTAACCCCGGGTGTGGTGTTCCATCGGACGCCAAAAGACCATTCATACAAAAGTTGCTGTCGTGGTGAACTCCTCTGGCCTCTTCCCACCAGCCTCCGTAGGCATAAAAAATATCCTTTTGCGATATTGCCTTATACTCTTCAGGCACTTCCTGTTGTAGGCCTTGATCCATCCAATCCCAAACAAAAGCGCCTTGAAAGTTATTATCAGCATAGATTAAATCCCAATATTCTTTCATGTTTCCCGTACTATTACCCATGGCATGGGCATATTCACACAAAATAAAAGGTTGATGATTCTGTTCTTTAATGAAATCTTTACAAAGCTCAACTGAACTATACATTTTGGCGTAGATTTCGGTAGTATTATTTCCCCCTGAAGTGCCCTCGTACATAAATGGACGAGATGGATCTGTTTTTTTAACCCAATCGTAACATTTGTTCACATTAATACCATCACCACTTTCGTTACCCATTGACCAAATGATTACAGATGGATGATTTCTATCTCTAATTACCATTCGACGTACCCTTTCTAAAAAAGCCTCTTCCCAATCTAATGAGTTGGTTAAAGGATGATGCCCGTACTTATCTTTTTCATTTCGTAATCCGTGGGTTTCAATATTCCCTTCATCAATTACATAAATACCATACGTATCACATAAACGATACCATTCTGGTACGTTAGGGTAATGTGATGTACGTACAGCGTTAAAATTATTTTGTTTCATCAATTTAATATCATAGACCATATCTTTTGTGGTAACATAGTGGCCAGTAACAGGATTATGTTCGTGACGGTTTACGCCTTTTAAAATAATTTTTTTTCCGTTCACTAAAAGACGGCCCTCTTTGATTTCTACTTTTTTGAAACCCACTTTTTGAGGAATGTATTCTAGTACACGCCCTTTTTCATCTGACAATGATACTATTAAGTTATACAGGTAGGGTTGCTCTGCACTCCATTGTTTAATGCTTGCCAGTTTTTTTTCTTTAGAGGCAAAGGTTACACTCCCTTTTTTTGTTGTTAGCTTCACAACATCCTCGAATAACACCTTACCTTCGTTGTCTATTAATTCATAATTGACACTCATCTTTTTTGAGGTATTTGCAATTACTTCACCCTCAATTTTTAAAATTCCGTCTTTATAATTTTCATCTAAACTTGAGGTAACCACAAAATCGCGGATGTGTTGTTTAGGTGTTGCCCATAGATACACATCGCGAAAAATTCCACTTAAACGCCAAAAATCCTGGTCTTCTAAATAAGAACCATCACTCCAACGATATACCTCTACAGCAATATTGTTTTCTCCTTTTTGTAAATAAGGCGAGATATCAAATTCTGCTGGTGTTCTGCTTCCTTGACTGTATCCTACTTTTTTACCATTTACCCAGAGGTACATTGCCGATTGCACTCCTTCAAAATGAATATAGATGTTTTTATCTTTCCATTTTTCAGGTAAATTAAAACTTCTGCGATAGCTGCCTACGGGATTCCATTCTGTTGGCGCTTTTAAGCTAGAGGTGTCAAAAGGATATTTGTTATTGGTGTAGATTGGTATTCCATACCCCTTTATTTCCCAGTTAGATGGTACATCAATTACATCCCATTTTGAGATATCGAAAGAGGGTTTGTAGAAATCTTTTGGTCTTTGTTCTGGATTTGTTGCCCAGTTAAAATGCCATTTTCCATTTAGCAATAAACAATTAGATGACTTTTTAAAGGCGCTATTTTTTGCATCATCCTTGGTATCAAACACCATCATAGTAGTGTGTGGCAGTTCTCTATTTATTTGCAGTACATTTACATTATTCCAATCTTGCTGCGCTTGAATTATATGATTAAATATTGCAATAAATACAAAAAATAATATTTGATTTTTATTTGATATACCCATAAATATGTTCTTAAAGGATTACCATGATTTTGTTGTTGTATTCATATCATCTATCCATTTTTCATAAGATGAATAGTAAAGTGGTTGGTTATCAAATAAATAAAAAAACATCTCTGCTGAATTCTGGACGTTGTAGTCGAAACCAGGGAGGCGCTTCTGTCCATAACGATTTTTTACCTGTTGAAAATCTACTTTAAAATCACTAGCTATTTCTGGAATATATAACACCTGTTGCATAGTATGGTGTGCCACATATTTATTAGTGCCAGAAATAAGCTTACTTAACACATCTTTGGCTTTACTGTTGCCTTGTGTTTTATATAAAAGCGTTGCAATTTCAGCTTGTACATAAAGCGATGCATCTGTTAATGATTGAGATAAAGACTCTTCCAATCCTTTTGTTTTTCCTATAAAGTTTAGGCCTACTGCTGCCCAATAACGTATTTCTTCTCTTTTGTCTTTTAAATAGGGTAAGAACGCTTGAGGATTGGTTTCTAGCCCTACCATATCTGCGACTTCAAGAATATCCTCAATAGGTAAATTCTCATTTTGCAACCTAGCTTCATAGGCAGTTGAATTTTCTGAACGTTTTAGCATTAATTCTTCAGGTAAAAAATGAATATCCTTTATTTGAATAGCACGTTCTTTCATTACCTTTCTTAGGCGTTGTATATCTGATTTATATTCTGGGTTTTCGGCAAGATTTGTCAGCTCCCATTTGTCATTTTTTAAATCAAATAAATATTCTACAGCTCTTGGTTGTTTAACCAAATCTAACTGAACGTCATTTAGTAAACCTGCTGCCGCATCTTTTCGAATGGTTTTAACAATAGCGCTTACATCTGCATATTTCTGATAACGTTGGATGGGTAAATGCGGATAGAAATTGCGAGAATACACAAATCTTCCATCAAAAACAGTACGCTCTAAACCCGGTGTGTCATCTAGTCGATTGCGTGAACCAAATATATAGGATACGGGCTCTTTTCTTTCTGTACCTAATATTGGCCTGCCTTTCATATGCTCAGGAATTTCAGTTCCTGTAAGGCTTAAAATTGTAGGTGCCAAATCTTCAAAAGAGATCAGTTCTTCTGTTACTTCTTGAACTCCCCAAGGTGATAAATGTTTATATTTCTTTGGAAACCAAACATAAAAAGGAACACGATGCCCAAAACCAATGGAAGTACATTTACCTCTAGGCATGCCTTGACCATGATCTGCATATATAAAAATGATGGTGTTTTCTTTTAAACCTTCCTGTTCTAACCTATCCATAAGTAACTGAACCTCAAGATCTGTTTTACGTAACCCATTGTAAACACGAGCAACTTGCTTTCGCATTTCTTTGGAATCTCTATAAAAAGGAGGCATCTCTATACTATCTGGAGCAATATGGTAGTACTCAGGTAAACGATTTAAAATTTCATTTTCATATAATGCATAAGGAAAAGTCATTGTTCTACTTTGGTGGCAACTATTATAGTTAAATACTGAAAAGAAGGGTTGCCCTTCTTTTCTATTCCACCAGCCCGCCTTTTTACTATTTTCATTCCAAGCTTCAGCAATAAAAGCCTCTTCATCTTTTAGATTATAATCTGTTTTATCATTATTAGTGGTGTAATATCCCTCCTTTTTTAAGTAGTATGGAAACCCTTTAATAAAGTCTGGCGTCTTGTAATTACTACGATGGTTACCCGTTCCTAATTCTTCTGTAGAACAACCTGTAATTATTGTACTTCGGCTTGATGAACATACAGCGCCTGTTGCATAAGCATTTGTAAAAATTACACCTTTTTTACCAAGTTGGTCCATTACAGGAGTTGTTTCTATTTTATTACCATAATTCGCCAAAAAATGCGGCGAGGTATCTTCTATGGTTATCCAAAGTATATTTGGTTTCTCTTCTGTTTTATTATTACAAGATGTAACTAAAAGAAGTAAGAGTAGGGCTGATGATACTAAAGGAATTTTTCTTGAGAACATTAATAAGTTAATTTATAAAACATATAAAAATCATAGCCTAACCTTAGAATTAAACTATGATTTTTTTTAAAACTATTAATTTTTAAAAAAATGGAAACCTTAATAAAGTCTTTCAATATATAGCTTTTACACTATTTAGGAGCTACTAAATCATAACAACCATCACTGCCAGCTATACGTACTTGATCGTGATATACAGTTCTAGTTTGACCTTGAGGTAAAGGACCAACTGGCCCTCCTTCTTTATATTGTGCCGAATAAAGACCAAATTTCATATAAGCCCCTTCAATCATTTCTACAATATGGTTATCACCTGTCCAGTCTGCTACCTTAGTACCATTCCACCATATTTGAAAAATACCATCAGAGTTATCAAATTTTACATGAATCACCCAATCCACCCATTCTCCGATTCTAGCAGGCACAAGTGCTAAATTATCAGGTACCATTTCACAATGCAAACGGACAAAACCATTTTTGTAACGTCCTACTAATGGTTGCGCATCTTGTACCTCTGGTCTTAACCAACTTTTATAATGCCATTGGAATAACATACCTTGATCATCAAAAGAAGACGACAACGGAAAGTCTTCACCTATTTTAGTACTTAAACCAACCCAATACTCTTTACCAGGTTCAAAATACAATTCATCTACATTAAGCGATGCTTCTGTTCTGAATTTGTCGTTTGTTTCTGAAGATAATAGAGATTTCATTACGAAGTTACCTTCTGGTGCGCCTTGTAGCTGAACAACTTCAGGGTCATTTCCATCACCTTTTAAAGCAAAGGTACCTGATTCAAACCCTTCATCAAATAATAGTTGAACACCGTCTTTACATACTGACTGTTCAATAATTATTATTTTCCCTCCCTCTTCGCTTGAGGAACAAGAAGTAATTGTAAAAATACCTAGTATTGTTAAAACCATTAGAAAAAGGTTTCGATGTTTTGTATTCATATTGGAATTATTATAATTAGTTACACATCAAAAATAATAACTTCATTACCTTTTATATAACAAATGCATACAGTTTTTTTACAAAATTATTCATCTTTTAGGTTTCAGTTTATTCAGAAAGTTATTAACGAAACCCGTTGTGCATTATAATTTAAGTTAAAAAAGTTGTTCATCTTACTGATAATCAGTAAGATGTTTTGACATGAAATATTTACAATGAACAACTTAAAACAAATTACAAAAGAATTTTGGAAGTTTTAAGAAAAATATCAAAAGAACAATTATTAAGCTATCAAAGGCGTAAGCCAAAGATGAGTGATTTAGAGCTTATAAGCTTAACATTAACCCCAGAATTTATGGGTATTGATAGTGAAAATGATTTGTTTAAAAAACTTCCCACATCAATTTAAATGAAAATAGAACGTAGTGTTTACAATAGAAGAAAAAGAAATTTATCCAATCATATGAATACAATTCGTGTAAAGTTAGCATCTTATTTTAATGAATTTGAAGACTATTTTATTTTAGACAGCATGCCTTTAGAGATTTGTAAATTATCAAGAAGTGGGCGTTCTAAAATAACGTGAGTTCGATATAAATTATTAAAGATTTTTGAAAGTTTTAAGAAAAATATCAATTTAAACTTTTAAAAAACCTATAACAAATTTTTGTTATAGGCTTTTCGGGGGTGGAATTTAAAACAAATTCAAACAAAGTTTTTATAAAATTATACTACTTTTTAATCACTACTGGAAAAGATTCAAAAACTACGCCTCTGTTTCTAACTACGAAAGTGTCAATTACAACATGATTTTCATTATTTACAAGATCATCATAAGTATAATTTACAAAAATTACATCTCTTTTTTTTCCACCCCATTCACCTCCTTCTTTTACAAATGTGCCTGTTCCAGAAACATTATAAGCCCCATCTGGACTCGTAATAATGCAGTTTTCATTTTCATCAAAAGCCAACTCTATAGCTACAGTACCAGGACTTTGTAAACCACCTCTACGAACAATATTATTCTCTATTACAACATTATTTCTTCCAGAAATAATAACATCTCTAACAAGATCCTTTTCAACATAATCAGCTCTGTATATAAACGTAGTATCTAATGTACTAGAAACCACTCTATCTGCACCTCTTTTAAAATACATTCCATGATATTTATTGATAAATTTAATACCAAATAACGTATAATCTTTAGGTTGAATTTCCCAATCATCTTTAATTAAACGATGTGGGTTTGTAACACCATCGGCTGGAAGCCCAGTTAAAATAGAATCTATTTTTTCTACTCTATAAATAACAAGAGGTATCACATAATTTACGGAATCTTTCTTAGGATAAAACGACTTTGGGTCATTAAAAAAATTATCATTTAATTTTACAGTAATTCTTCCGTCCATTCTTCCAGCAGGAATCGTAACAGGATTTGGTGTTTCTATGGTGTAATATGAAGAAGGTAATGCTTGAACATTAGCAATTGTATCTAATAGACTTTCATCTATCTCATAATAATAATAACGATCTATTTTGTTTTCATAAAGCCCACTTAATTTCGCTCCGATTTCAAATTTAAAATCATTGTCATTATCATTAAAACCAACATCATAATTACCTAAAATAAGTGTTCTGGCTGGTGTTTGATATGGAAACCATGTTGTTGTAATTCCAAAATCATCAAACTCATTTGGTTGATTTTCACATGATAAAAAAGTTGCTACAACTATTAACATCATTATTTGATAATATCCTTTCATTGTGTTCTTATAATTAAATTTTATTATATTTTT
Source organism: Polaribacter sp. BAL334 (assembly GCF_015767435.1). GTDB lineage: Bacteria > Bacteroidota > Bacteroidia > Flavobacteriales > Flavobacteriaceae > Polaribacter. Next base: position 18,667 of record NZ_JADWOV010000275.1, on the reverse strand, counting down.
ATCCAACCTATCCATGTTTATTATTGGATTTTAAACTTTATTAACTCTTGAATTCGGCAATTATTATTATTTCAATAATAGTTACCATCCTTTATTTTGTTCTAAAGCACTAAATTTTTGTATTTCACTATTGCTAATAGGCATAAATCTAGCAAATTCTTGAAAATTACGATTTTCAACAGGAAAAGTTTGATATCCTTCAGTGCTTCCTAAGAACTCGCTTCCTATAACTTCTTCATTTAATGGAAGATTCCAACGTCTGATATCCCAAAATCTTGCTCCTTCGAAACATAATTCAATACGCCTTTCATTCTTAATTAAATCTGTAATATCTGATAAACCGTTTAAATAGTCATCTACAAAACCTGGGCTCTGAGGTCTTTTTCTTATTTGTGCTAAAATTTCTCTAGCACTTAAAAAACTTCCAGGTAAAACACCATCTGCACCAACCACTTCATTTTGAGCCTCCGCTAAAATTAAGAATAACTCTGTAGCTCTTAAATATCCATCATAATGAAACGCAGAAACATTTCCACCAGACTGGGATATACTTACATTGCTTACAGTATGTTTTCTTAAATAATAACCTGTTCTTGTTGAACGTGTTACTAAAGAATCTACCCTATTACCACCTCCAGAAATACCGGTGTTTATATTTTGACCACTTATAGAAGATCCATTGGTAACAATATAAGCTTGTAATCTTGGATCTCTATTGTTATATGGGTTTTGTAAATCTAAACCATTACTTGTGGTTGCTGGATAACCATTCGCTAAAGGAAAACTAGCAACAAGGTTATGAGAAGGGTTGACTCTACCATTACCACCGTCACCATCAATAAATGGTGGATACACATCTTCTTCTAAGGAAGAATTATTTGACCTTGGTTGTGCCCATAATATTTCATTTGAATTATTTTCGTAAAATGTTAAGCCATCAATGGGTAAAATATTATTCCAAGCACTATTGATGGTTTCAGCTGCATACTCTGCAGCTTTTCTATAATACTCTTGATTATTTAAGTATGCTGGGCTAGCTGCGAGTAAGTTTAATTTTGCCTGAAAAGCTCTTACAAACAAACCACAAAAACGTCCTTCGTAGTTTGGTGAATTAACCAGCAAGTATGCTTCTTCGTCTTTATTTTGATCTTTAGGGTGTATTTCTGAAGCATTATTAGTATATACATAAGGCAATAAATTAAATGCAGCTTCAAAATCGTTATTGATACGCTCTACAGTTTCTTGAAAACTTAATCGAGGTATGTTAAAATTACCATCAACCTCAATAAATTGATCTATGTAAGGAATGCCTAGTAAAGTACCATTATTTCCTACACCTGCATGAGCCTGAAGGATATAAAAGTGCTGTAATGCTCTTAAAGCCAAAGCTTCTCCTTTTAACCTATCTGAGAAATACGAATTAATTGTTGGATCTTTAGACCAAACTACATCATTACTATTTTCTAAAAACTTATTTACATATAAAATATGTGAATACCTACCCCATCTATTTACAGGATTAAAAAAGCTTGAAAGCTCTCCAGTAGCCATTCTTAAAATATTATTTGTAGGTTGATTACAAACTGCGTTGTCTGTAGCCATATCAAGCTCGTTATTTACTGAAGAGAATGTTGGTATTAAATTATATGCATTTAATAAAATACCTTCTGAGAAAACAGGGTCATTAAATACAAATTCTTCATTTATGATATTTTCATCTTTTGGTTCTAACATATCTTCACAAGAATATGAAACGAACGAGAGTATTAAAATGAAGCTAAAATATATCTTCTTGTGCATAATTTAAATCTTTAAAATGAGGTTCTTAATCCAATTAAAATATTTCTTGTTCTTGGTTCGCTACCAATTCTCAATAGTTGTATGTCTTTGTCTTTAGCAATACGAAAAATATCACTACCTGAAGCATGTATACTTAGTTGCTTTATGCCTAGTTTTTTACATAAGTTTTCGCTAACTTCATAAGTTAATTGGGCTCTGGATAAGTTGAAATACGAAGTACTATAAATCCAAAAATCTGAGTTTTTAAAATTGTTATTAGCGTTTCCTGTTGATAACCTTGGGTATGTTGCTGTTGCTGCAGTAGCAGGTGTCCAGCGATTTACCACACTTTCAGAATATTTATCATTACCAGTTACTTGAAAATAACTATTTGTTAAAGGAGATATTCCACCTGACTGACCCACACCTTGAAGGTATAAAGTAAGTCTTTTGTAAGTCATTTGTAAATTTAAATTATAGCTTATAGGATTATAACCTCTACCTAAATAAACTTGATCGAAATTATCTATAACATTGTCATCGTTTGGATTTTGATTTACATATTTAATATCTCCAGGTTGCACCACTGCTTGTGGATCTGGTAAATTATTTGCTAAGTTTCCATTAGCGTCAAAATCTTCAAAACCGTAAAATCCTAGGTTTTGATAGCCAAATATAGGGTTTAGTGAAATTCCTTGTCTATTTTGATATGCATACTGTCTATTTTCATCTCTAATAAGTGCAGTATTATCATTTAACATAAAATTACCACCGAAATTTAATCTAAAATCACTCCATGATTTCGTATAATTTAGCCCTAACTCGAGTCCTCGATAACGATCAGCTTCAAAATTTTCAAAGGCTTTAAAATCATCGTAGTAAGAGGGATATGGAGTGTCTAATGCAATTATTTTATCTTCAATATCTGTTTGGAAAACATTAAATTCTATACTTAACGAATTCCATAATAATGCCTCAAAACCAATGTTTAAATCCACTCGCTTTTCGAAACCTAAATTACTATTAGCACCTTGTATAAATGAAACTTTATTATTTCCAACACCTTCTTGCCAGTTAAAACTACCACCATCTAAATTTACTAAAGGTTCATATAAGTAAAAGGAGTTTAAACCTAAGTTTAAATCGGAATATAATACTCCAGATGACACTTTTAGTTTCAAAAAGTCTATAAAATTTGTGTTTTTAATAAAATTTTCTTCACTTAAAATATACCCTATGCTACTTGTAGTAGACAGACCTGCTCTATTACCCTTAGCTAATTTTATAGAATGGTTTAGGGTGGCAGATACGTCTAAAATAAATTTATCTAGGTAAGTATAACTTGTTGACAAACCTAGGTGTGGATATTTATAAGTTTGTCTTGTACCATCATCACTAATCACATCCGTAGTAATGTTATTATAATATCCTAGTAGTGTAGTTTTAAAATTGTGGATATTATCAATATTGGCTTGGTGATCTAATTGAATTGATGCCCCAAAACGCATGTCGTAATCTAAACCTGTAACAAATTGGGTTAGTCCTTGTTGGTCATTTTGTCCTTGTCCATCAATATCAAATATTTTATTTCCTACCCAAAACGGATTATAAAAGTTATAAGTATTTCTATATTGTAAACGATGTTGATCAAATAAATCGAAACTCATTCTTGTTTTTCCTGACAAACCCGTTAATAGGCTATTTAAATCGAAATTTATAGTATTCGTAAATTGCCCATAAATAGTCATATCGTCCTGACTACCTCCTGCATATACTGCAGCTAAAGGGTTTGGTGTAGGGTTTGTTTGACTATAACCTAAGATACCCCCAGCATATATATTTGCCCCAGCAAGTTTTTCTGTTAAAACATCATTATTCTCGAGTAGCATATACTCTAGCGGTAATATTGGAGCATATTGGTTGGGAAGGAATGTTGTACCAAATTGAAAAACACTTGCTCCTAAATCACTTCTAGCAGATTGATTAGACCTTATTAATAAATTTGCGTCTAGTGTACTTGAAATTTTATCGTTAATTTTAAAATCTAAGTTACCTCTAATACTAAATGCATTTACTCCTTTATTCACATCTGGCACTAAATTTTCTAATGAAGCCTGATGCGACCAACCAAGATTAACGTAATATTGCATTCTATCATTACCTCCTAAAAACTCTGCACCTATATCATAGGTTGGTGCAAATGTTTTAACATAGTCACGTGAAAAGAAATCGATATCTGGATAAAGGTAAGGATTCTCACCACTTAAAGTATTCTGAATAAGCGCATTATTAAATATTGGGGTCAAACCATCATTAACCAAAGCCTCGTTATACAACGTCATATACTCTGGTGCATTCAAATAATCTGGTAATGCTAAAGGCTGTCTAACACCAGAATCTATCCTTACATTAATCTCTCTACGATTGACTTTACCTCTTTTTGTAGTGATTTGAATAACTCCGTTTAATGCCTGAGACCCATACATAGCAACAGATGAAGCATCCTTTAAAACAGATATTTGTTCTACTTCTTGTAAGGTAAGATTATTTATATTTCTTCCTAAAACACCGTCAACAACAATTAAAGCTTGGTTAGAGCCGCCAAAGCCTCTAATAGAATTGTTACTTTTCATTCCTAGAAATCTATTCCCTATAATTTCATTTACTAAAATTCTATTATCATAAATTCCAAAATCATTGGGAGTGACGGTAGAGATGGGATTGCTAATTTTCCTTTTCACTGTTGTACCAAATGCGACTTCTGTTTTATCTTGATCATCTGCATAGCGCAAAGTAGTTTGCATAATAATAGTAGTAGTCAACTCATCAAAAGTTATGGTTTTATCCTTAAATCCTTTTTTTTCTAAAACTAATTTTTTATCATCGTTGTCAAGTTGTATATTTGAATATCCATTATTATTCGAGTAAAAGATTTTACCCTTAGAATTGTATATTTTAACTCCACTGATTTTATTACCACTTTCATCTGTAATATTTATTTTAAATGTTTCTGCCTTTTTTATCTGTGAATAGATATCAAAATTGGCACTTAAAGTGATGATAGTGAACAATAAGAAACATTTATAATATTTAAATTGATTTATCATAGTGTATGATTCTAATTTTAGTATTTATTTGTTGGTGTTGATTAAAATGAAAAAATAGATTACCTCTTACAATATTACCAACCTGGATTTTGTTCAAACCCTTGAAATATTTGTACATCTTCTATAGGAAAAGGCAACCAAAAGTGTTTTGGATACTCACAAACGGTAGTTACTAAAGTTCTTTCAACCATTTCTGTTGGTTTACCATTAGCACCTCTTACAAAGTCTAAAGCAGTTTTATTTCTGTATTCCATTTTATCGGCTAGTACCCACCTTCTTATATCTACCCATCTATGAGCTTCAAAAGAAAGTTCCATAGCTCTTTCCTTTCTTAAAACATCCATAAATTTCTGTGGGTTACTTCCAATACCAGGATAAGATGTATCAACAGGTGGTAAGTTTGGATATCTTGCTCTAATTAAGTTAACTGCTTCTAGGCCACTCATACTAACTATACCTCCATCAGTTACAAAAGCAGGATTACCAGAAGGGCCATAGGATGACATGGTCATAGCCTCTGCATACATTAAATACACATCTGTTAAACGCATTAATAGATGGTGTGTAATGATATTTCTTCTATTATCGTGTCTATTAAAATCTATAGGATACCATTTTTTAGCTGCATATCCTGTACCACTTTTACCGCCATTGTTATTCGATCCAAAAAAATCGCGATGCGTGCCTCCTGTATACAACTCTGCATATTGCTTATAAGCATTATTACTTGGTTTTACGGTTATTTGATCACCGTCTTTAATAATCCACATATCAAAACGTGGATCACGATTTGCCCAAGGATCAGTAGGGTCATAAAGAGGACTATCTTCTATAGACATGCCATCTTTCATACCAAAAGCGTGTTGTACAAATGAATGGGTTGGTGTTTGAAAACAAGCCCCATTTTCTTGTAAAGCAAATGTTGCTGGCAATTGAATGCGCTGTGAGTTACTTGGTTGTGCACTAAAAATGAACTCATAAGCTTCTGGACGTGTACCAGGTACCACTGTATTACCATCATCTTGTGTAGAATAAAATACCTTATAATAATCTTCTTTTGATGCTAAACCAAGGTTATTTACATTTCTATTGTCTAAATCGATCACTTTGGCAAAAGCAGCAGCTGCATTGTCGCAAAATTCTTGACTATACCCATAAGTATCTGTTGTCCCTTGCATTAAAGGTGATGCAGCCAATAACCAATTTTTACCTTGATACGCATGTACTATTGCCTTATTGATATGCATGTAAGTATCTGCTAACTCTGATACTCTTAAAGTACGAATTAAACTTGGATTATTAGCTATTTGTGCCGCAAGATGACTCCAACTTTCTGGAACGTACTTGGCAGCTTCTTCTAAATCTTGATTTAAACGTCTGGCTGTATCTGCAAATGTAGCAGGACGCACATATTGTTGATAATTTCCATCTCCATCCCATGTAGATTCAATATAAGGTATTCTACCCCAAAATTTCATAATCTCATGATGAAAAAAGGCTCTAAAAAAAAGGGCTTGACCTCTAATTAAATCTTTTTCGAATTCTGTAGCATTTACCATTAAATCTATATTTTCTAATACGGTATTTGCTCTACGAATGCCAGCCCAGCCTTGCCATATTCCTGCACCAAATTGTCTGGTTTGACTATGCACTGGATTAGGTACATCACCTCTATTTAAATCAAAATAATTGTATCTTCTATCGAGGCTTCCTTTGTACCACGCTCTTAAATTACCCTCTTCTACTCTATTTTGAAAGGTAAAATCTCTACCATATACTTTTACTTCATCTCCCAAAAGAAAAGCAGATGAATAATATGGGTGTACCGCATAGTTGGTAACATAACCATACATATCTTCTAAAAACCCTTGCGTACCAGCAAAGTCTTTAAAAATGTCTTCTGCTTGCAGATCTGCTTCTGGAACTCTCTCAAGGTATTCTTCGCAAGAATAGAGAAAACATGTTAATATTACTAAACTTATATATTTTTTCATGACGTTAATTTTTATTATGTTCTTAAAAATCTAAAGTGAAACCAAAATTTATTCTTCTAAAAGCTGGGTAATCGGTACCTCCTTTTTCTGAAACTCCATCGAAAACACGATCATCTGGAACATCTGACCACAAGAAAAGATTATTACCATTAACAAATACTCTCATAGTCTGTGCTCCTAATTTAGCTACAGTTTTCTTTGGAATTTTATATGCAATTTCAAAAGTTTTTAAACGCACCATAGAGGCATCCCATAGATTTCTGAAAGGATCTTGCCTACCATTAACAAGAATATCCTTGTGTGTAAACGCTGCATTCGGATTGTCTTTTGTCCAGTAATTTGATTCGAAGTCAAAAAGAGCTGGTGCACCTTGCCCACTTGTTCCTGTGCCGAAAATTCTAGATACATTGTTCATTCCGTAGAATTGAGCCATAACACTAAAATTTTTCCATTCCCAACCGAACGTTGCTGACCAGTTGTTTTGTGGACGATTTGGATACCCATAAGGAACAATATCATCAATACTTTTGTACAAACCATCTCCGTTAAAATCTACAATATCATAACTCCCTATTCGTTTATTATCGTCTAAATCCTCTAAAGGTGTAGACGTATAAATGTCATCCCAACTTTGCATAATATTAGTTGGTATCGCACTTCTTGTTTGCCCTATTTGATAGCCCTGGTCTTTGGTATAAAATGGAGCTAATAAAGGCTCATCTCTAGAAATTACCTTATCTATAGCTCTATTATAATTGGCATCTAACCAAACTTTCATTCCATTATTAAAAGTATGGTTTAGTTTAAGTGTTACTTCAAACCCCTTTACTTCGGCTTTTCCTAAGTTACCACTTGGTGGTGCAATACCAACAAAGTTTGGTACAGCCCTATCATCTGCAGAAATAAAAATATCGTCTCTTTTTTCTATAAAGAAGTCAAATTCAGAAGATATCGCGCCATTTAATAGGGAAACTTCTGCTCCAATATTTGCTTTGGTTACCACTTCCCATCTTAAATTTGGGTTTCCTAATAAAGATTCGTAATACACTAAATAATCAGATCGATCTCTATAATCTAACGCGCTACCAATGGTAACACCTGTTCCACGATCTGCCCATTGTGTTAGGTATCCATAAGGTTGACCTCCGTAATTATCATCTCCTACAACACCATATGAACCCCTTATTTTAAGTTTATTTAACCACTCCGTATCCTGTAAAAAATCATTATTAGAAAGTGTCCAACCCAAAGCTAAAGATGGAAATAAGTCAAAACGGTATCCTTTTGCAAATTGTTCTGAACCATTATAAGCGCCATTAACCTCTATAAAGTAGGTGTTTTTATAATTATAGGTAATACGACCTACCCAATCTTCTCTAAACCTAGGGTTATTGTTTCCTGTTGTTCTCTCTTGTCTTCTAAACAAAAACAATCCACTAACATTATGGTCGTCTGCAAAAGTATTGTCATAATTTAAAGAAGCTTGGTAATTTAAATTTCTGGTACGGCTACCATTATTTAAATTAATATTTCCTAGTTCCCAAGGCCTAATTTCTTGTTGAAAGTCGTTTACAGGATCTATGGTATATACAATTTGCTCTTCGCCATTTTGGTCATAAAATTTAAAAACCCCATTCAAATCACCATCATCTATACTTTGTGTTGAAGTCATATAACTATCATACGAATACAAGCCCTTAAACACCAATCCTTTTGTAATAAAATCTAGTTTTTGCTCAAGAGAAATGTCTGTGTTCAATTTCAACCTATTCGATCTTGTAACACCCGCTGCTGTTAAGTTAAAGAAAGGATTTTGCAAGTTAGGATCATCTGGAAAAGGGTACCCATAAGCACCATCTGAATATCTTGGGTAATATAAATAAGGCATTACCCTATACAACCCTTGATAAATTCTTCTTGACTCACCATTAGGCTGGTTCTGCGTAGCAAATGAACCCGATAAGTTAATAGAAGCTTTGGTTGTTTTTGTAATGTTAAAATCTAAGTTTGAACGATAATTAAACCTATTGTATTCAAAAGAACTTCCATAACCTCTTCCATTGTCTACTGTACTACCTGTTTTAAATATATCACCAACATTTTGAAATGATAGACTACCAAAATATTTGGCAAATGCAGACCCTCCTCTCGCTGTAAGATTTACTCTATTATCAACTGCAAAATCTTTTAATAAAAAATCTTCCCAATCTACATTTGGATATCTTTCTAAATCATCTTGTGTAGCTTGGTTTCTATAACGTTCTGCAATTGCTAATGGGGTATAATACGCCCAAGCTCCTTCATCATACATTAATTCTTGTATAACTGCATCATTTAGCCCCATAAAAGAATCATAAGAATTTAATTGTCTTGGTACTCTAGAAGGCACCTTAATTGTTGAGTTTGCGGATACTGATAGCTGTGTGCTTCCTATTTTACCACGTTTAGTGGTAATAAGAATAACTCCATTACCTCCTTGTACACCAAAAACAGCCGTTGCAGAGGCATCTTTTAAAACGGATATATTTTCTATTTCATTAGCATCGATATCAGATATTGGACGCTCAACACCATCTACCAAGATTAAAGGTTGTCCATTACCGTTCCAAGAACTGGAACCCCTAATAAATATTTGAGTTTCTTCTGAACCTGGCCTACCACCACCACTTATCGTAGTAACCCCTGGTAAACGACCTTGTAAAGCTTGTGTAACATCTGCTACACCCCCAGATTGCATAAGCAATTCACCTTTAGCTTGTGATATAGCCCCTACTACGGATTCTTTTTTCTGAGCACCATAACCAACAATAACAATTTCTTCTAATGCAGTTGAGGCAACTTTTAACGTAATTTTTAAATCATTAAAATTTGTTACTTTAACTTCTTGAGACTCCATTCCTAGATACGAAAAAACTAAAATTTCATTAATTGAAACATTAATATTGAAACGACCATCAAAATCTGACTCAACACCTCTAGTTGTTCCCTTAACAACAACTGACACCCCAGGTATTGGCCCCATTTCATCGACCACTGTACCTTGTATTTTATTTTGCCCTGATGTAAAACTTACTGAACCTAGAGTGATCAAAATAAATAATAAAAAATAACTTCTTTTAAAATAGTATAATTTCATAAGTTGTTTACTTAATATGTTTTGCAATTATCTTGCGTTTAACTTTTGTTTGACAAATTAAAATTTTTTCCTTAAAATATTTTTATACGATAATTCACTTTTTTTAAACAATTGTCCTTTTAAATTAAAAAGACTTATATATAATGCATTAAGAGCTATTTTATTTGTTTTGGAACTTTTTTGGTGACACTCCGTACTGTTCCTTAAATAATTTACTAAAATATTGTTGTGAAGAAAAGCCGCAATCATATGCAACTTGTGATATTGTAATATTAGGCTGTTCTATAAGTAATTTTTTGCTTTTTTCTAGTCTTATAATTTTAATAAAATCGTTAGGCGTTTTACCAGTAATAGATTTCATTTTAGCGTACAGGATTGTTCTTCCTAAATTTAAATCTAAACACATTTTATTGACATCGTATTGCTCATTATCTAAATTATCTAAGACCACTTTTTCTGCTTTATTCATAAATTCTAGATCTATTTTATTCTTCGCAATTTTTTTTATGTTTTCTGATGGGTTTTTTGAAAATATTGACTTCAGTTTTTTTCTAGAATAGATTATATTGTTTATTCTAGCGATTAAAACTTTTGAGTTAAAAGGTTTCGTAATATAATCATCTGCACCAATATCTAAGCCACTAATCATATGTTCTTCAGCTGTTTTTGCTGTGAGCAAAATAATTGGAATATGAGATGTATTTATATTTGTTTTAAGTTTGGCACACATTTCTGTTCCTGAAATATTTGGCATCATAATATCACTGAGAATTAATGAAGGTTGAATTTTTAATGCCAGTTCCATACCTTCTTTTCCATCTTTAGCAAGATGTACATCATAATTAAAATCTAAGAAGCCCTTTAGTAATTGACTTAGCTCACTATTATCTTCAACAACAAGTATTGTTTCTTTCTTTTCGCTTGTTATTTGAGAATCTATTATACTTTGATTTTCATAAGATTCATAAACAAATACTGGAGTAGGTGTCTTTTCAAATATAATCTCCTTAGAAGTAAAGTGACTTTTGTCCAAAAGAAGATCAACCGAAAAGGTAGTACCCTTGTTTAATTCACTTTCAACATTTATTTTACCGTGATGAGCGTCTATTATACCTTTCGTTAATGCCAACCCTATACCTGTCCCTTGATGAATGGTTGACGCTATATTTTCTAACTGATAAAAGCGATTGAAAATTTTTGACAACTGTTCAGGGCTCATTCCATAACCTGTATCTTTAATCTTAATACTAACGCTTTTGTTATTTGAAATGATTGAAATTTCTATTTTACCACCATCATTTGTAAATTTAAAGGCATTTGAGAGTAAATTATAAAACACTTTTTCGAGTTGTAAACTATCAAACCAAACATTAACTGGTTTGGTTTGGTAATGAATATTGTAGTCGATATTTTTTCGTTGACTAAGTTCATAAAAAGAGTAGTAAATCTCTTCTAAAAATTCTACAATATCGTGTTCACTTGCCTCTATTCTATATTCACCAGCTTCTTGTTTTCTAAACTGAAGTAATTCTAGCGCTAATCTGTTTAGTCTATTGGTATTTTTATTAATTCCTAAAACTTTTTTATAATCGTTAGTTGTTAATTTAGTACTGCCCATAAGAGCTTCTACATGACCAGAGATAAGTGTTAATGGTGTTCTAAATTCATGAGAAATATTTGTAAAAAACATTAACTTAGATTTGTTGTGTTCTGCTTCTTTTTCTTGCTCAATTTCTTTTAACTTAACTTTATCTTGAAGCCTTCTTTTAGTTAGTATTAAATAATTAAAAAATACCAAGATGAGTAGTACTATCAAGAAATACAATATATATGCCCAAACTGTATTAAATATTGATGGTATAACTTTTATATATAGTATTCTTCTTAACGTTGAATTATCAATATTTTCTATTTCAAAAACATAGTCTCCAATATCTAAATTAGTGTAAGAAACTGCCGTTGTTTCTGGCTCTATCCAATCTGATTCAAAACCTAAAAGCCTCACTTTAAAATTACCTTTTTGAGATATTTTATCTGAATCTGATGAAAAATCTATTTGAAATGATTTATGCTCAGGCCTTAATATTATGGTGTCTGTTAAAGCAAATGTTTTTTGAAGTATTTTTTCATTGTCATTTGGCTTAATTTCTTGATTGTTTATTTTTAGTTTGGTTAATACCGGTTTTATTAAAGTAGAAGGTTTAAAAATTTCATTAGAGCTAAACGATACCATACCATCTAAACCTCCAATAAAAACTTGATTTTTTGTAGGGGACACAAAAATGCTTTTATTGCTTAACACATGTAATGGAAATCCCGTACTTTGGTCATAATTTTTAAATTTACCATCCAATATTCTTAGAACACTAATCCCTTTAATGCTTGATATAACCAAAAATCCTGGGTTGAGCTCTTCTACTCCTTTAATAATATTTCTATTTTGTTCTTCAGTATTTTTATAGGTTATAAACTGTTGCTTTTTATCATCAAATCTATCGAGACCCTTATCTGTAGCAACCCAAAAACGTCCATTACTATCTTCAAAAAGATCATTAATATTATTAGATGCTACCGAGTTTATCGTATTTTCTTGATATCTGTTTAAGGTTTTTGTTTTTAAATTGTAAGCAAACAAACCCATTGTACTTCCCATCCATATTACATCGTCTTTTACCTGTAAGCATGTAATATAATTCGGTACTTTATGCTCTATTTTAAAGGCGTCTGTAAATAACGGTTTGACTGTTTTTGTTTTTAAATCAAATACTTCTACAGAACTTTGCGTAGAAAGAAAAAGCTGCTCTTTATACTTAACGATATCATTAATTTTATTAGAACTGATAGCTACATTGTTGTTGTCTTTGTGTGCGTAGTTAGAGAATTTTTTATTTTTAATATTAAATTCAAAAAGACCTCCTCCAATACTAGCAATCCAAAGGGTTTCTTTTTGATCGTAATAGATGGCTTTAAACGAGTTGTAAACCATACCATTATCTAATGCTGGAGGCTCATAATAGTTAATTTTATTTTGTTGTTTATCTAAACAATTTAAGCCTCCGCCTTCTGTACAAATCCATAAATTACCTTTGTTATCTTCAACAATTTCACTTACTACTTTAAAGTTAAGACCATCTTTTTGATTGATAGCTTCTTGGTAATGTGTAAATAAATTATTGGGATTATAGTAATTTAATCCTCCAAAAAAAGTGCCTATTAAAATTAAGCCATTACTATCTTTGTACATAGATAGTATTGAATTATGCGATAAACCTCCTGAAATATTATTATCATTTGTATAATGTGCTATCTTCGATTGAGGAGATATGATATAAACACCTCCATAAGTACCAATCCAAATATTATTATTATTATCTTCTTCAAAACAACGAACTTCTGTAGGAGTAATTATTTCTGGACCAAAAAACGTAAACTGTTTATCTAACTTATATTTGTAAATCCCTTTTCCTTTATCACTAAACCATACATCTTTTTTACTATCAACAAATAATGCTTCTACATTAACATTCTCTTTTAATACAATTAATGTTTTATGCTCTACACTGTATGCTAACATTCGCTTATTGGTAGCAATGTAAAACATGTCTTTAGATGGCTGAATTTTACTAAATATCTCTCCTTTGTTTAGCTTAATTGGTAGATATTGATTGGTTTTTAGATTAAGTATTTTACTGTAGGTTGCTATCCATAAAGTCTCGTTACTAACTTTTATTTCATTACAGTTAGCTATTTCAAATCTTTTAAAGACTTCGGTTTTAATATTAAAATAAAAAATATCATTTCTAGTCATTGCATAGACAAAGGTAGAATCAGCCTGTACATGTCTTAAAACGCCATACAAAGAATACGCTTTGTCTGCAATATTAACCGAACTAAATGTGGTTAATTTGGCACCATCATACTTATGTAAACCTGCACTATTTATATACCAAACATTACCTAAACCATCTTTTGCAATACCGTTTATTTGAATATTTTTATATAAATCTGGTAATGCTAATTTACCAAATCGAATATTATCAATAGACTGAGAATTTAAACTCGAGGGTATTACTAGCGCACCAAATAGAAGACATACGCAAGCATAGGCGCTTATCTTTTTTAAATATTTTTTCATATATGCTAATATAAATATCAAATCAATTTCTCAATATTTTATTTTTTAAAAAAAAGCAATGTGTGTTGGTTATTAAAAACATCCTAAATATAAAATAAAAAACGGAATTTATATTCAATTTCCAAAACACCAGCTACCTTTTTAAATATTGTACATTACTTCATTACGTATTCTAGCATATTAAGTACCATTTGTGCAGCAGCTGCGTCGTATTTTTTTTCTAAATTATTTGTTTTTTGTTCTGTACGATCTAATCTACCATCTGTAATTAATTGACTAATTATTACTTTACCATAACCTTTACCAAATTCTACTTCATAAACGGGTTTCTTTTTAAGATTTCTTCCGGCACTAACTAAAGGCGATAATGATTGTGCTTTGCCCATCGTGCTTTCTTTAAACTCTTTATTAAGATTTGTGACTAAAATTTTAGCATCTGGATTAATACGTAACTTTAAAGCAGGAGCATCTTCAACAAGAAATTTAACAGATTGCCGCAATGAATCTTGTAACTCAATATTATCAGCACGTTCTGAAAAGGCGTAAAACCCTTCTAACTCATAACTAAAATACTTATCCTGTTTTATTTTCTCAATAGCTGCTCCTTTTGCTTTCCAAGTTTCAAGAAAAGAACTTGCACTTAAACCAGACAACTCAAAACCCACAGAGGGTACTATTAAACCACCTTTTAATCCATTCCACATCCATGTTGCTTCTCTTGGTATATTTTGCCATAATTGAAAGTTATTATCGGTTGGATGAATATGACTTTCTGGTTCAGTAGCTTCCTTAAATAAAGCTTTTACTCCAAAAGGTAGCGATGCTTCAGAAATAATACCCCCAGAACTTTTACGTACACCTTGTAAATCTGCTGTACTTCTCTCATACCCCTGACCTAAAAGGTTTGGTCCTACATCTAAAAAAACAACATGCTTTCCTTTGCTTATCTGCTGCTCTATCTGAGCCATAAATTGCGGAGATTTCATCTTAGCATCCCAAGTATTTTTAGAAAATATAATAATATCTGCTGCCTTGTCAAAAGCAGGTAGTGCCTTTAAGTTATTTTGTGTTAAAAAATTATGCAAGTGCTTATCTTCATCAAAAACACCTATACTAAGGTTTGCCAATTCCTTAGCTACCTTGGGTACTATTGTTCTTATATCCCATTCAGACACAATAGGATGTTTAACACCTGCTAGTGGGTTTAAAACTTCTGCTTTTATCAACCAATGCCCTTCTGTAGCAGGTAGCTTTAGGTTTACCTTTTTTTCTAATTTTGAATATTTTTTTACGGGAACCTCAATAATCTCAAACGTTGTTGCTTGGCGATAGGTGGGGTTTTCAATTGAATATTTAACTCTAATATTGAAATCTTTACTAGTATCATTAAAAAGCACAATGGGCAATTCAATGTCTTGACCTGGAGTAAAGTTTCTGTCCCAAATATTTAAATTCGCACTTATTGGAGACCATGCAGCAGTTAATGCATTCCAAACTGGCATTGGGTTACCTTGTTTAATATCTCCTAAAAACCAATGGTTACCATCTTCTTTAGATCCTAATACACAAAAGGGAGAAAAACCAGCAACATCTATAATTCTCCAATATTCAGAGATTTTTGCATTAGAAAGCGCATGATGATAAAACCTTTGTGCTTTGGTATGATTTTCTCCTAAAAAACGATTGTATGCAGATGCCACCATAGGATAGCCACCAATATCTCCATATTCATCAAGGTAGTTTCCTCCATATTCATCTGCCATTACAGGCAATTCAAACTGATCAAAACTATCATAAAACAAGCCTACATTTTCAAATAAGCTCCACCAGTATTTGTGTATGTGGGTAACATCTCTATGCCCTATAACTAACCCAGGATAGTCTTTTGCTACCTCACTAATCGCGTCATAAGCTATTTTTAAACGATCGCCTTCTGTTTCATTCCAACCGTGCATCAATACGTTGCTAGGATAACGAGATGATACATCAAACCAAGAAGCCCATTGCTCTAATAAGCTATTTTTTGAGGCCTCCATGCCATGAAAAAAGTGCCATTCTGCTTGCACAAACAGCCCGTATTTATCGCACAAATCTAAAAATTTTTGTGGGGGCATCCCTAAATGAAAACGCAAGGTATTTGCACCATGAGCTTTTAATCTTTTTACAATATGTTCTTCAAACCATTGGGTATCCCAAGCCAACTCTTTTACCTCTGCATAACGCAACCAACGGTACCAAACTACAGATGCTGCTCTAAATTTAGTAGGATGCCCATTTAACTCAAATTGTTTTCCATTGACTTTAAACGCTCTATGCCCGTAATTACAGGTATCAATATCTATAATTTTGTTTCCTTTTTTTAACTTAGTTATCAGTTTGTATAAATTTGGTGTTTCAGGCTCCCATAATTTTAACTTACCTGATGCGTTTAGTGTTAATTCGCCTTTAGCATCGCTAATACTATACGCCTTTTTTAAAATCTCTTTTCCATCACTATCTAACATAGATACCTCTATGCTAGAAAAATCTTTTTTAGAGGTATTATTGATGCGATATTTAATTTTCACCTCATCATCTTTAAGCACTGTATAGCCGTTAACATGTTCTAGAGATGCATTGCCATGCAACTTTAAGACGACATCATCCCAAAGATGAGATGCTATATTAGACCTCCAGTAATCTGCTTTGGGAATGCGAGAAGCATCTCTTTCTGGCATATCTTTTAATGATGCTAATGCAATTTCAATGGTTACTGTGTTTCCTGGTTTTATATTTTTATGCTGTAAAGCATGTAGGGTTGGTGCCATACCTCCTGCTTGCTCTGAAACCAAATTGCCATCTACATATACTTTTGGCATAAACCGTGCACCTTTTAACAACAATGTGGCTTTTGTCCAATCGCCTTGAGGTAAAATAATTTTCTTTCTATACCACAGTTCTTGTGCATTCATTTTTGTTGGGTCTGAAGCCAAACCCGGCACATTTACCTCCTTTGTGTACTTTCTGTTTTCACCAGAATCCCACTTACCATTTAAATTGATATTGTAAGTAGACTGCGCGTATATTTGACATTGAAACAAAACCAATAAGCAGTAAATTATTCTCATTTTTTATTTTTTTATATAAAAAAATCACCTTTGAAAAAAATTCAAAGATGATTTTTAGCTATTAATCTTAGTAAAGCGTATTACTTAACAATTTTATAAACTTTGCTAGTTTGTTCTGCTTTAATGTTTACTAAATACAGACCCTTAGATAATCCGCTTAAAGATATAGCAGACGCTGGTGTATTATAAGCTGCTATTTTTTGTCCACTAATAGTATAAACCTCGATAGCATCTGCTTCTATACCATTTACATTTAGCATATCTGTAGCACTATCTAACCAAACTTTTGCAGTAGCAAATACAGCATATGCAGTAGATAAAACTGGTGCTTCATCACTCCACATAACATCATCTAAATAAAATACACCAACACTACGTTGCTGAAAATCTAAATTTGATACTGTACCTGCTGCATTACCACCATCCGAATTAGTTAAAGGTAGTTCGTAATCTACCCATTGATTGGTTAAAGTAATCGTTGTTGAAACTTTATTTGGGTTTGCACCAAATGTCAAGAAAAGTTCCTCTCCACCATTACCTTTGGCTCTAAAAGTAACCTTTTTAGCATTGGCAGGTGCCGTTATATCTTGTTGTCTTATTCTTATTGAATAAGCAAAGTCACCTAAGGTTGTAACCGTTTTTTTGTATACATAATTACCACCAAATTCAAGTACAACTTCAGATTGAGACACAGCATTGTTAGTAGTAGTTTTATCAAACCAATTTGTTGTGTCTCCAGTTGAAAAGTCACCATTTTGAATCTGGTCTTCTGGTGCAATTTGAGCGTGTAAATCAAAGCAGAACAAAGCTGCTGTAAACATAAAAAGTAATCTTAGTTTCATTTTTAAAAAATTTTTAGTTAATATAATTGTTTTAACAAATATCCTTTAAATGACAGGTAAAGGGGTGTGTTTTTCGTACATTTTTTTTATAAAATTGTTCGTTTTTTATACAATGTAACTTAATATACTTTACGCTATGTATCATAACTGATGATAGTTTGCATTTACATGTACTTTTAAAAAACATTGTACATCATGCTGAATTATATCTTAAAA
Organism: Polaribacter sp. BAL334; assembly: GCF_015767435.1. Lineage (GTDB taxonomy): Bacteria > Bacteroidota > Bacteroidia > Flavobacteriales > Flavobacteriaceae > Polaribacter. The sequence goes on along the minus strand of NZ_JADWOV010000275.1, from coordinate 351 downwards.
GCTATTGAATTGATGACTATTGTGGTTTGATAAAAATGTATTAGAGAATTATTGACATTTCTTTTAACTGTTAGAGTGTGCTATTTTTTTATATGATTTTAAAAGTGCAAAGTTTTATCTGTGAACTGTTGCCTCAAAAATATTTCGTACCGTTTTTAGTTGGGAAGCTATTGCTATAAACTAAAAAATGCCACATAAAATTATGTGACATTTTTAATTTTAGTTGCTTCAATACTTAAAATCCATCTCCAGGAGCAGCAGGACTTTGTGCCTGAGCTTTTTTAGGATTCAAAATCATATAAGTACCTAATGCAGTTAATGCTGCATATTTACTATAATTACCTATTTTCT
>NZ_JADWOV010000274.1 GCF_015767435.1 Polaribacter sp. BAL334 | reverse complement strand
CAAAAAATATCTCTCTGATATTTTAATAGCAATAGATTTGATAGAAAAATTCACAGTTGAAATTACAGATTTCAATATGTATCAAAATGATTTAAAAACACAAAGCGCAGTAGAAAGACAATTAGCTATCATTGGAGAAGCTCTAAATCAACTGAAAAAAGTATCATCCATTACAGAAATTAAGAATGATAAACAAATTATTGGTTTTCGTAACAGATTGATTCATGCTTATGATAGTATAGATAATTCAATAGTTTGGGCAATTATAAATCGTCATCTTAAAAAACTAAAAGAAGAAATTCAATCGCTCTCTTTTTAATTTTAAAAATCAATCTAATTGTAACCATTCAAAAAAAAATTTCACTGCCGCGTAGAATCTTAGGTTGCTGTAATTTGCTTTTCGATAGACTACTACCCTATTGTTACATTACCTTATCAATTCACTTCTACATTAGT
>NZ_JADWOV010000273.1 GCF_015767435.1 Polaribacter sp. BAL334 | reverse complement strand
TATAAAAAGGTTCAAAATATTTTTCAAGTATAGGAAGCTTATTACTTTTTGAACTATTAAAAGATTTATCAGCAGGAATTAAATTCCATATTAAATCATGGGAAACAAATGAATAAGGTATAAAATGTTCTACTGCATAATTTCCTTTTGTCAATTTTTGACCTGTATAAATACAATTAACAAACCCCAATTCTTCAATCACAACATCCCAAAACTTAGTCCGTTGTTTATTTAGACTATTTCTTTTGGCAGGTTTAATAAGCTTATTAGGTATGTCTGGAACGTTTGGGTTTTTGGATTGTAAAAATAAAGCCAAATTCCAATAGCAAAAATCTTTCAAAACTTTTGCATTTGAAATCAAATAATTGACCCAATCAGGATTAATTTCTATATGGTCTTGGTGTAAACCATATAAACATTTTGATTCAAAAACCTGTGATTCAAAGTAAATTCTTTTTTCTCTCTGTGAATTAGTTTCATTTCCAATTTTAGGAAACCAAGGACTTAAAAACCAGTGGGGCACATTTTTATTAAAATGCCATAATAGTCTTTCAGTTTTTACATTTCTAGAAGTTAACAATTTTTGAAAAACATTTTCTCTTTTTTCATCAATTGTAATTG
>NZ_JADWOV010000272.1 GCF_015767435.1 Polaribacter sp. BAL334 | reverse complement strand
TCTATAGATGGTGTATAAGCATTTGCTCCAGAAAAAGTAAAATATAATGTTTTGGGACTTCCAACATAAGAAAACTCATAAAAACCGGTTTTATCTTGGGTTACTTTAACATCTAAAGTTCCTAGATCATTGCCTCCAATTGTTGTACCTCCACTCATGGTTCCTTGACTATAAATAGAACCATAAAAACGAATTTTACTTGTTCCTGTAACATCAATTTCTAATGAGTTTCCTTCTTTAAAAACAACACCATACCCTGAACTATGCCATAATGAAGTAGCTGCCTGTGTCCTAACTTTTCCATC
>NZ_JADWOV010000271.1 GCF_015767435.1 Polaribacter sp. BAL334 | reverse complement strand
TATTCAACGCCTTTATCCTCAAAATCAGCAATGTTGTCAATCAATGGTTTTCTGGGTTCAAAACTTCCTAATCCACCAGCAATTGCCACAATTTTTGCATGGTGTTTGGTGCCTTTATTGGTCGTTACTATAAAAGTTTCGTCTGCTTGTTTTTCAATGGTTTCTGCTCGTTCACCAAGCGTAAATCCTGGCTCAAATTGTTTGATTTGCTCCAACAATTTATCCGTCAAATCACCTGCTAAAATTTCAGGATATGCAGGGATATCATAAATCGGTTTTTTAGGATAAATCTCTGAACATTGTCCTCCAGGTTGTGGCAAGGCATCAATTAAATGACAACGCAATTTTAACAATCCTGCTTCAAAAACCGTGAATAATCCTGTGGGACCTGCGCCTATAATTAGAATATCTGTAGTAATCATTTTTTTTAAAATTCGCCTTTAGCTAACAACTAAAAGCTAACAGCTATAAGTTACACAACGTTAATCACTTCTTTGATTTGTGGCGCATACTTTTTAATAGTTGCTTCCACACCATTTTTAAGGGTCATTTGGTTTACAGAGCAACCTGTACAAGCACCTTCAAGTTGTACTTTTACAACGAAATCTTCGATAGAAAGTAATTTGATATTTCCTCCATCACTCATTAAAAAAGGACGGATTTCATCCAACGCTTTTTCAACATTATTAATAGTTTCTTCTGTTGTCATATATTCTTATTTACTGCGCTACAACCACTCATTGTTGTAATTCTTACAATTTCTGTGGGTGGTAAACTTTGATTTCTAATAATTAATTGTGAAAGGATTTCTTTGGTAATTTCTTTGAATGAATTTTCCAAAATGGTTCCTTCTTGCAATGCTACTGGATGTCCAACATCACCTGATTCACGAATACTTTGTACCAAAGGAATTTCTCCTAAAAAAGTGGTATTGATATCTTCAGCTAAGTGTTTTGCGCCATCTTTGCCAAATATATAATATTTATTGTTTGGTAATTCTTCAGGAGTAAAATAGGCCATATTTTCAATAATTCCTAAAACAGGAACGTTGATACTTTCTTGTTGAAACATAGCGACTCCTTTTTTTGCGTCCGCCAAAGCAATGTTTTGAGGGGTACTTACCACAACAGCACCTGTAATTGGCAATGATTGCACGATTGACAAATGCACATCTCCTGTTCCTGGAGGTAAATCAATCAACAAAAAATCGATTTCACCCCAATCAGCATCAAAAATCAATTGTTTCAATGCTTTTGATGCCATAGGTCCTCTCCAAATTAAAGCTTGATCAGGATTTGTGAAAAATCCCAATGACAATAATTTTACCCCATAATTTTCAATCGGTTTCATTTTTGAACGTCCATCAACATTCACAGACAAAGGTCTTGCTTTTTCTACATCAAACATCAAATGCTGAGAAGGACCATACACATCTGCGTCTAAAACACCTACATTAAATCCCATTTTTGCCAATGTAACTGCGGTATTTGCCGTAATTGTTGACTTTCCAACACCTCCTTTTCCTGAGGCAATAGCAATGATATTTTTGATATTTGGAATTTCTTTTCCTCGGATTTGATTAGGATTTTCAGCAATTTCAGGTTTTTCTACTTTCACATTTACTTTCACATCAATCTTTGGATGAACATGATCGTGAATGGCTTTCATGATTTCAACCTCCACTTTCTTTTTGGCTTGCAATGAAGGATTGCTGATAGTAACATCAACAATTACTTCATCTCCAAAAGCTACAACGTTTGTAACATTGTTATTTTCAATCAAACTTTTCCCTTCACCAGGAGCTGTGATGGTTTCAAGTGCGTTGTATATATCTTGTTTTTTAAAATTCATAAGGTAGCTTTTTGCCTTTAGCTATTAGCTTTTAGGCGTAAAAAAATATTTTTAAACTTTTGACAAAGATACGTGTTAGAAACTAGAAAATAAAGGATGAAAATTGTGTTTATTGATAGATTGATAAAAGGATTTTATAAAAGCTCTTTGGAGGGATTCCAAAAGACATTTTCGAAGTTTTGAATTTGATTATCAAACACTTGAATCCCTTCATTTTCTAGCAATTGTTGCATTAAATTTGTGCCGTCAAAATGATGTTTTCCCGTCAAAATTCCTTTTCTATTGACCACTCTATGAGCAGGAATTGCTTCTTTTTGATGATGAGAATTGTTCATAGCCCAACCAACCATTCTTGCAGAACGTTTTGCGCCTAAAAATTCAGCAATTGCGCCATAACTAGTGACTTTCCCGTAAGGAATTTGACGTGCAATTTCATACACTTTTTCGAAAAAATTATCGTTTTTTGAGTTGGATGTCATAAGTTAAGGAACTATTTAATTCGTAAATATACCCCAATATTTTTGATTGATTTTCTAGAAAAATAGTCGTTTTTACTCTTTGATACAAATCACTTTCAAATTCATCAATTCGATCCCAATTTTCAATCAATTCTTCTGAAGAAAATAGATATCCATCAATCACATTTCCGTTTTCAGCTAAAATTACTGAAGGAAAACCTTCTGATTTTCCCCAACCTTTTGCGTCAAAAAAACCTTTTACAGTGGCTTTTTGCCAAATTCCTTTGATATTTTTCAAGACAAAATCATTTTCTCTTCCTGGAATTAAAGTACCATACACAAAGAGATGTTCCATGATTTCTAAGAATAACTAATATTTCAAGCGAAATTGAATGTAAGTAATAGGTTTGTCAATCCTCAAATACTGATTTTCATAAAAAGTTTGCGTTTCTATGACTTCTTTTGGAGAACCTTCATTGTGATAAATATTGTGATTTGCATACACAACTTCATGTCCTTCACCATGCAACAAACCCAAGGTATAACCGTGCATAAATTCACTATCGGTTTTTAGATGAACAATGCCATTTTCATTTAAAATATGGAAATATTTTCTCAAGAAAACAGGATTGGTCATTCTGTGTTTGGTGCGTTTGTATTTGATTTGTGGATCAGGAAACGTAATCCAAATTTCGTCAATTTCATGTTCAGAAAAAATCAAATCTACCAATTCGATTTGGGTTCTTACAAACGCAACATTTTTTAAATTTTCTTCAACAGCGGTTTTTGCACCTCTCCAAAAACGAGCACCTTTGATGTCAATACCAATATAATTTTTATCTGGATTTTTTTTAGCTAATGCAATGCTATATTCGCCTTTTCCACAGCCAAGTTCCACAATAATTGGATTATTATTGTTAAAAAAAGAATGCCATTTGCCTTTGTGAGGGAAGTTGTTTAAAACTTCTTCTCTTGTTGGCTGAATGACATTATTGAAGGTTTCATTTTCGCGAAACCTTTTTAATTTATTTTTACTTCCCAAGATGAATTATTAAGCTCGGTCTTCTGTCCCTTCGTCCAAAAATCTCTTAGATTCTTTCATCCAATAGGCAAAAAGAACCAAAAGCACTACTAAAAACCCCCAATTTACAGCGTTTGAAATCCACCATCCTAACTCTTGAGTGGCGATTTGAGTACGAATCCATTCAAAAGGAAGAAACAAAACTTCTGTGAAAAAAGTTCCAATCCATCTAAAAATATTGCCTGCTATCATAACTTATTTATCTTTACGCTTGCAAAAATAACAAAAGAAACAATGCTAGCCAATTTTTTAAACAAATCTAAACCTATAAATTTCATGGGTTTGATGATTTTTTTCGCTATTTGTTTTTTGACTTTGAATTTTATTGATTTTTTCAACAACCAAATTCAGGGAAATGCTTTGCTTGAAAGACTCGTTGTTTTACTCATTTTTATAGTGATTTTTTTTATTTACAATTTCATTACGAGCAAGAATAACTTGACCTATGACAATTCTTTTGGGTTTTATTTTTTTATACTTTTAATGGGATGTTTTAGTGCTGTTGCCAATTACAAAACACTCTTTTTTACAATTATTTACTTGCTTTTTTTGAGAAAAATTTATAGTTTACAATCTTCAAAAAGAGTTTTGAAAAAACTGTTTGATGCTGGTTTTTGGCTAGGAATAATTTGTTTGTTCGAGCCTAAGTTCGCATTGTTTTTTTTACTGATTTATTTGAGTACTTATTGGCATCAAAAAATAACAATTCACACATTTTCAACTCCAATTATTGGGTTTTTAACACCACTTTTTTGCTATTTTTCGTACTTGTTTTGGCAAGGAAATCAAGCTATTTTACTTGAAAATTCATTTAAAGGATTTACGTTTAAAATGTCTTTTTTATCAGAAGAAAAGGAAACTATTTTTATGATTAGTTTGCTATTCATCACTTTTTTTGCCGCTTTTTTTAAATCGAGAAAGGCACTCTTAATCAACAATACCTTTAAAAAAAGTTGGAGTTTGATGTTGATGAATTTTTTGATTGTTTTAGGATTATTTCTTTTTGAAAATGAATCAAAAAACAAAGAAATGCTATTTTTATTTTTTCCTGTTTCCTTGATTTTAGCAAACGGAATTGAACTTATTCAGAAAAAAATAGTTGTAAATATTTTCTTATATCTGTTTTTAATTGGCTGTATTGGTTTTTTGTTTTTTTTATAATTTTCTGCCAAAAGCCAAATCGCCAGCATCGCCCAAACCAGGAACTATATAGCCTTTTTCATTGAGTGTTGCATCAATAGTTGCAATCCATAAATGCGTATTTTCAGGAAAATGTTTTTCAATAAAATGAATGCCTTCCTCAGCACCAATCACTGAAATCAAATGAATTTCTTTTGGATTTCCAAGCTTTTTTAAAGACTCAAAAACAGCCACCAAAGATTGACCTGTTGCCAACATTGGGTCTGCAAGCAACAACGTTTTTCCATCCAAATTGGGTGAAGCCAAATATTCAACGACAATTTCAAAACGTTCATCATTGTAGGGATGATGCCTAAAAGCCGAAATAAATGCATTTGCAGCATTGTCAAAATAGTTCAACAATCCCTGATGCAAAGGCAAACCTGCTCTTAAAATGGAACAAATCACCAAAGAATCCTCAACAATTTGTACTTCTTTAAATGCCAAAGGAGTTTCTACAGAAATTGATTTATAAGAAAAAGATTTGCTGAGTTCATAAGCCAAAATTTCACCAATTCTTTCAATATTTCTTCGAAAACGCATGCTGTCTTTTTGGATGTTTTTATCTCTTATTTCTGACAAAAAGTTGTTTAAAACGGAGTTGTTTTGGGCTAAATGATGGATTTTCATTGTAAATTAATTTGACTGAATTTATTTTCAAATGTACTTAAATTACCCAAATTAAAAATTTATGATAAAATAGCTTTTCCAAAAAAATCAAAAAACAATCCTCAAAATAAAAAGGTATATTTGCGTTTCATTTTAAAAACGATTGTATGATTCAATCCATGACTGGCTATGGAAAATCGGTGTTGCAACTTCCAACGAAAAAGATTACCATAGAAATCAAATCTTTGAACAGCAAAAGCCTTGATTTAAACGTTCGAATTCCTTCCTATTACAAGGAAAAAGAATTGGATGTTCGCAAAAAATTGGCCAATGAATTGATCAGAGGAAAAGTAGATTTTTCCATTTTTGTGGAAATGACTGCAGATGAAACTTCGACGATTGTAAATCCTGGCGTGGTAAAAAATTACATACAGCAATTAAAAAATATCGTTGAAACAGCCTCAAATAACGAGTTGGAATTGCTGAAAATGGCCATCCAAATGCCAGATGCTTTGAAAACTGAGCGTGAAGAATTGGATGAAAATGAATGGAATTTGATCAATCAAACTGTAGATGAAGCCGTTAAAGAAATCATTCAATACAGAATTGATGAAGCTGCTGCATTGGAAGACGATTTTAGAACGAGAATTGCCAACATCAGAAGTTATTTTGACGAAGTAAAAGCACTTGACAATCAGCGAATTGAATTCGTAAAAGAACGTTTGAAAAAAGCAATTGATGACTTAAAAGTGAGTGTTGATGAAAATCGATTTGAGCAAGAATTGATTTATTATTTGGAAAAATTAGACATCAATGAAGAAAAAGTGCGTTTGGAAAATCATTTGAATTATTTTTTACAAACCTTAGAAACTGAAGATTCTAATGGTAGAAAGCTAGGATTTATCGTTCAAGAAATGGGAAGAGAAATCAATACCACTGGCTCTAAAGCGAACTTTGCACCTATGCAAAAAGCAGTGATTCAGATGAAAAATGAATTGGAACAAATCAAAGAACAAATTTTAAATATTCTCTAAGCTTTGCAGAGAATAAGCTGAACTCGTTTCAGCTTCTCATTATTAATAAAAAGATTCTGAAATAAATTCAGAATGACAAAAATTAAAAATTTATGTCAGATTTTAAAGGAAAATTATTCGTTTTTTCTGCTCCTTCAGGTTCTGGAAAAACAACCATTGTTCGTCATTTATTGAAACAAGAACGATTTAATTTAGAATTCTCCATTTCTGCAACTTCAAGAGATCCAAGAAATCAAGAAAAAGATGGCGTTGATTATTATTTTATTTCGTTGAAAGATTTTAAAACAAAAATAAAAAACGACGAGTTTTTAGAATGGGAAGAAGTGTATAGAGATAATTTTTATGGCACTTTAAAAGCCGAAGTTAATCGAATTTGGTCAATGAAAAAGCATGTTATTTTTGATATAGATGTGGTTGGTGGATTGCGAATAAAAAAGAAATTTCCTGAGCAAACATTGGCAGTTTTTGTAAAACCTCCAAGTGTTGATGAACTGAAAATTCGCTTAAAAAAAAGAAGTACTGAAAGCGAAGACAAAATCAATATGCGTATTGCAAAAGCCTCTATTGAACTGGCAACTGCGCCTCAATTTGATAAAATTATCAAAAATTACGATTTGGAAATTGCGCTGAAAGAAGCTGAAAATTTAGTAGCAGAGTTTTTGAAACTAAATGAGAATAAAGAATAGAGAAACAAGAAAATAGAGTCAAAAAAGGGATAAAGAGTCTCTTTTCTTTCCTCTTTTTTCTATATATCTTTTAAAAATGAGTAAAATCGGTTTGTATTTTGGAACGTTCAATCCCATTCATGTGGGGCATTTGATTATTGCCAATCATTTGGTTGAATATACTGATTTAGAGGAAGTTTGGATGGTGGTAACACCTCATAATCCTTTCAAAAAAAAGAGTACTTTACTCGAAAATCACCATCGTTTTGAACTAGTTTATAGAGCTACTGAACACTATCCAAAAATAAAACCATCAGATATTGAGTTTAAATTACCTCAGCCAAATTATACGGTTTTTACATTGGCGCACATTTGTGAGAATTATCCAAATCACGAATTTTCTTTGATTATGGGCGAAGACAATTTGAACAGTTTTCACAAATGGAAAAACTATGAAACCATTTTGGAAAATCATCATATCTATGTGTATCCGAGAATTTCTGAAGAAAAACACTCACATCAATTTGAAAATCATCCAAAGATTCATCTAATTGATGCACCAATTGTTGAAATTTCTTCAACCATGATTCGAAATGGGATTAAACATAAAAAAAACGTAAAACCGCTTTTATCCAATGAAGTTTGGGAATATATTGATGAAATGAATTTTTATAAAAAGTGATTTTTAACAAAACATTCCATTTTACGAAAGACAAAATTTCAATTTGTTTCGTTGTATATTTGTGTCACTTTAAAGCATTTATTTTTTGAAAAATCAAAGCAACCAAAAAAGAAAACTCAAACAAAAACTGACTCATAAATATAGGTTGGTTGTCATGAACGACAAAACCTATGAAGAACGAATTTCACTGAAACTCTCAGTATTAAACGTGTTTGTTGTTGGTGGTGTTTTTTCTTTTTTACTCATTTTTGTCACTACATTTTTCATCACTTTTACACCAATTAAGGAATTTATTCCTGGATATGGCTCAACAGAATTGAGAATAAAGGCAACCAAATTATCCTTACAAACAGATTCTTTAAAAAGAAAATTGGCTGTGATAGAAAACTATACCCGATTTTTAGGACCTATTTTATCTGGAAAAATTAAAGGCGAAGAAATAGATACATTATTGACAGAATCTGGCAGAAAAATGTTGACTGACAGCTTATTAAAAGCCTCAAAAATAGATTTAAATTTTAGAGAAAAAATAGAAAGCGAAGATCGATTTCCAATTTTCAATAGTGAAAAATCATTGGTAAAAGTGGTGTTTTTTGCACCCATAAACGGAGTTATTTCACAAGGTTTTGACCCAAAAATAAAACATTTTGCAGTTGATATTGTAGCTAAAAAAAATGATCCTGTAAAAGCTACTGCTGATGGAATTGTGATTTTTTCGGGTTGGACCACAGAAACCGGAAATGTCATTATTTTGAAACATGCAGACGATTATATATCTGTGTATAAACACAATGGAAATTTACTGAAACAAGAAGGCGATTTTGTAAAATCGGGCGAAGTAATTGCGAATGTTGGTTCTACTGGCGAATATACAACAGGACCTCATTTACATTTTGAACTTTGGAGTGGTGCATATGCAGTAAACCCAACAAATTTGATTGATTTTAGATAATGAGCATCAAGTCATTTTTAGCAATTCCGTTTGCGAAAATTATCAGAAAAAAAGTCTATAAATGGGCAAATAATCCTCTTGAAACTCAGGAAAAAGTATTTCAAATGCTCGTAAAAACAGCAAAAAATACAGTTTTTGGAAAAGACCATGATTTTGAAAATATCAAAACGTATTCAGATTTTAAAAAGCGAGTTCAAGTCACAGATTATGAAGGATTAAAGCCCTATATTGACTCTGTTGTTGCAGGAAAATCGGATGTTTTATGGCCAGGAAAACCCTTGTATTTTGCCAAAACATCAGGCACAACTTCTGGCGCAAAATACATTCCTTTGACCAAAGAATCCATGCCAACACATATTGACGCTGCACGAAATGCGTTGTTATTTTACATTGCTGAAAAAAATGACGCCAGTTTTGTAGATGGAAAAATGATTTTTTTACAAGGAAGTCCTGTTTTGCAAGAAAAAAATGGCGTAAAATTGGGAAGATTAAGTGGAATTGTTGCTCATTATGTACCCAATTATTTACAAAAAAACAGATTGCCAACTTGGGAAACGAATTGTATTGAAGATTGGGAAACCAAAGTAAATGCCATTGTAGAAGAAACTATTCAAGAGGATATGCGAGTGATTAGTGGAATTCCTTCTTGGGTGCAAATGTATTTTGAAAAATTGGTTGAAAAAACCAACAAACCAATTGCTGAAATTTTCCCAAACTTTCATTTTTTTATTTATGGAGGTGTCAATTTTGAACCTTACAAAAATAAATTTGAATCTTTAATAGGAAAAAAAGTGGATTACATTGAGTTGTATCCTGCTTCTGAAGGATTCATTGCGTATCAAGATTCTCAAACAGAAAAAGGAATGTTGCTGCAATTAAACTCAGGAATTTTTTATGAATTCATTCCTGCAACTGAATTTTTTGATGAAAATCCAACAAGAATTTCTTTGAAAGATGTGAAAATTGGTGAAAATTATGTGCTTATTTTGAATACTTCAGCGGGACTTTGGGGTTATAATATTGGTGATACTGTTGAGTTTACATCCTTAAACCCCTTCAGAATCAAAGTGACAGGTCGTATCAAACATTTTATTTCTGCTTTTGGTGAACATGTCATTGGGAAAGAAGTTGAAAAAGCTTTGAATGATGCCATTTCTGGAACAAAAATTACGATTAGTGAATTTACTGTAGCTCCTCAAGTAAATCCAGAAAGTGGGTTGCCCTATCATGAATGGTTTATCGAATTTGAAAATGAGCCTGAAAATTTAGCCGATTTTGCTTTAAAAATTGATGCTTCTATGCAATCTCAAAATATTTATTATTTTGATTTGATTGAAGGAAAAGTCTTACGTCCATTAGTCATCAGAAAAGTAAAAAAAGGCGGGTTTCATGCGTATATGAAGTCTATTGGTAAATTTGGTGGGCAAAATAAAATTCCGCAATTGGCTGATAATAGGAAGATAGCGGATGTTTTAGAAGAATTTTTAGTAGACAATTAAATCAAAAATAAGACACTAATTACACAAATTTAAATTTTTGATGATTCTTAGATATTATCAAGAAAAAATTGGTTGAAGTCATTTCTTTATTGGTCACATTTGAAAATTAGTCAAATTTGTAACTTAAAAAATACACAAACTTCATTAGTAAAAACCTAAGTTAATGTGTACTTTTACGCCCTATTTAGCATTGATTATTTTTTAAATGAGTACAATTAGAATTACCAAACAATTTAGTTTCGAAACAGGACATGCCTTGTATGGTTATGATGGAAAATGTAAAAATGTTCATGGACATTCTTATAAACTATCAGTAACTGTTTCTGGAAAGCCAATTTCTGATACAAATCATGTAAAATTTGGAATGGTAATAGACTTTGGAGATTTAAAAAAAATCGTCAAAGAAGAAATCGTGGACCTTTTTGATCATGCCACTGTTTTTAATAAAAACACACCACATGTGGAATTGGCTAAAGAATTGATGGACAGAGGTCATCATGTTTTATTAGTTGATTATCAGCCAACAAGCGAAATGATGGTGATTGATTTTGCGAAAAAGATTAAAGATAGATTGCCCTCAACTATTCATTTACATTCCATAAAATTGCAAGAAACTGATACGAGTTTTGCAGAATGGTTTGCGAGTGAGAATTAGAATTACTTTCCGTTAAAGTTATTCATTGTATTTCCTAAACCATCTGTAGCAAAACTAAGTATGGCATTTGCGGCAAGAGGAAGTCGTTCAATGAGTTGACTCGTTTCTTCTTTACTCCATTCTCCCAAAACAAAATCAACCTGCCTTCCTTTTGGAAAATTAGCACCAACTCCAAACCGAAAACGAGGATAAAGGTCTGTATTCAATTTTTCTTGAATATCTTTCAAACCATTATGACCTCCTGCAGAGCCTTTTGCTTTGATTCTGATGGTTCCAAAATCAATGTTTACATCATCTGTAACTACCAAAATATTTTCTATTGGAATATTCTCTTGTTGCATCCAATATTTCAAAGCTTTTCCACTTAAATTCATGAAAGTGCTAGGTTTTAAAAGGATTATTTTTTTTCCTTTGAAATTTAATGTAGCCAAATCTCCTAATTTTTCAGTTGAAAAAGAGCAATTTTGATTTGCTGCAACTTCGTCCAAAATTTTAAAACCAATATTGTGACGGGTATTTTCATAAGTTGGTCCAATATTTCCCAAACCCACAATTAAATATTTTTTCATGACGACTTCTTTTGACTGCTTTTTTAAAGAGTATAATTTTGATAGTATATCTTTGAGAAACATCCTGCAAAAATAACAAAATAAAAAAAGCGTTGTATAGAAATACAACGCTTTCAAACCGTGTTATAAAATTTTTATTTTTTCCCTCCAGTAGCGGCAGCAGCAGCTTTAGAAGCATTTCTTGACATTCTTACTTGAGCTACAACAGTATTATCTGGATGTAAAATAGTATATTTATCATTCTTTAAAGAAGTGATATACAATTTATTACCAATTTCTAGCTCAGTAATATCAGCTTCAATAAAATCTGGTAAATTTTGTGGCAACGCTTTAACTTTCATTTTACGCACGTTGTGACGCAATGCACCACCAATAGCTACCCCTTTTGATTTTCCTACTAAATTCACAGGAATATTCATAGTGATTTCTTTGTCTTCAAACAATTGATAAAAATCAATATGATTGATTTTATCAGAAACTGGGTGAAACTGAATGTCTTGCAAAATTGCAGGTATTACTTTTCCATCAATGTCAATACTTGCAGTATAAACATTTGGAGTGTAAACCAAACTTTTAAACGCTTTTTCTTCTGCTGAAAAGTGTAGTGGTTGTTCTCCTCCGTAAATAACGCAAGGAACCATTCCAGCATTACGTAAGGCTTTAGACGCTGTCTTGCCCACGCTTTCTCTTTTTGATCCTTTAATTGTAATTGATTTCATTACTTTTTGTTTAAATTAATTTTTTCATTTTTATTTTCTTCTTCGAAAATTTCAAATGAAGGTTACATTAAAAATTGCCCACTTATTGAGGTATTATCTTGCACTTTGTGCATAACATCCGCGAATAAGGGCGCGCAAGATACAACTTTTATTTTAGAAATATTCTTTTTCAGTGGAATTGTATCAGAAACAATCAATTCTGTCAACGCAGAATTTTCAATTTTTTCATATGCGTTCCCAGAAAGCAATGCATGTGTACAAACAGCTCTAACACTTTTTGCTCCTCTTTCCATCATTAAATTCGCAGCATGTGCCAATGTTCCTCCTGTATCAATCATATCGTCAACCAAAATCACATTTCTTCCTTCAACCTCACCAATCAATTCCATGTGTCCAATAACATTAGCGACTTTTCTTTGTTTGTAACAAATAACCACATCAGAAAGTAAATGATTAGAGTAGGCATACGCTCTTTTAGATCCTCCCATGTCAGGAGAAGCTATGGTTAAGTTTTCTAATTGTAAACTTTGTATGTAAGGTAAAAATATAGTAGATGCAAATAAGTGGTCAACAGGTTTTTCAAAAAAACCTTGAATTTGATCCGCATGTAAATCCATTGTCATAATTCTAGTTGCGCCAGCTGTTTGTAGCAGATTTGCTACTAATTTTGCACCAATTGCGACTCTTGGCTTGTCTTTTCTGTCTTGTCTAGCCCATCCAAAATAAGGCATTACAGCAGTAATGTGTCTTGCTGATGCTCTTTTTGCAGCATCTAACATTAATAACATTTCCATCAAATTATCTGAATTTGGAAAAGTTGACCCGATTATAAAAACCCTTCTACCACGAACAGATTCTTCAAAAGCTGGTTGAAATTCGCCGTCGCTAAAATAAGTTGTAATTACATTTCCGAGTGTTGTGTTGTATTCTTTGGCAATTTTTTCGGCCAAATCCATACTTTGCCTGCAAGCAAATAATTTTGGAGCAAGTTGATTTGTAGACATTTAGAGAGTATTTATAGTGTGTATCTGAATGTTAACAAAAGTAACCATTATTATTATTCTATGAAATTTATTTTTTCATTTTAAATTATAAAATATTTACTAAATTTGCAAACTCAATTAAAAGCTCAAGTGGCGGAATTGGTAGACGCGCTGGATTCAAAATCCAGTATTTTCGGATGTGTGGGTTCGATTCCCACCTTGAGTACTTATATTTTTTAAAACCTCAATGTTTATAAGACTTTAAACGTTGAGGTTTTTTTATACTCCCTTAAACAGTCCCGATATTTTTATTTTTTGTTAGTATTTACTCCAGCAATCGTAAAAAGTTGATAACAGACGTTTCTGCAATTACTGGCAAGTATGCGCTCCAGTATCTTGAAAGTTGATATTCAGAAAATTTATAAAATCAATTTAAAAACGATTACCGCCATTATCGTTTGGAAAAAACAATAGTAAAAAACATTTAATATTATATCTTACAAATCTGTACAAATAACTCTTTTTCTTTTTTTTCATGGTTAAATTTTCAGTAAATAAATATAGTATTTTATTTTTAAATATATGACTTACAAACACATACCCCCCCTACTTTATTTTTACAGTGTGTAAAATCCTTACTGAAAGGCGATGTATTTACCTAAAATACGCTAGTGATTTTACCCCATACCCCCTATTTATTTCTCTTTATTTAATACTATTTATAAAAAAATCGTTTTTCTAAATACGTAGACAGTTATTAAGTATAATTTATATATTTATATCACGAAACTATTTTCTAGGTAGTACGAAATTATTTTCTAGGGTTTAAAGTTCTTTTTTGAAAGTCTTATTTATAGAGAGTTTAACTCATTCAAATGCTCTACAAAATAAGGGTCTTTTATATTCTCTGTTATATAACTTTCTAATCTCGGTAGAATATCCCATTTACTAATATTGTAATTTGTTTTTTCTAATTGATAAGAATATTCATTAAAAAAAAACTTTTCCTCAACTTTAAAGTATTTATTTTTATTTCTATTAAATGAATACAAATATTTACCCCTAATCTCTTCTAAATCATTTAACCAGTATTTACAAACAAATTCAAAAGGGGTTAATTTATCATCCCCTTTATTACATAATCTTAAGAACTCACTATTTATATAAACATATCTTTTAGTATTGCCCTCAATATAAATTTTTAAGAGGCCTAACTCCTTTAACCTATTAAATAAATTCTGTAAAGTTCTGTTTAACCTTTCGTACTCTTTTTGATTATCTTGGTTAGTATCCTTTAAATAAAATAAGGGTAAATTATCTAATATTAGACTTGTACTTATGTAAGTGTAAACAAAACCATTTACACTTTTTTTTAAGAAATTCCCTTTTGTACATAAATCAACTAACAGAAATAATAAAATACAATGGTTTGATTTTAATTTTTTAAACCTTTCTTTTCCAATTTTATTTAAATTAAAAAACTCTATTAACGCCCATTGATTGACTGAAATTAAGTATTTATAATTGTCATTTATTTTCATATATTTGTGATGTATTTACGCCCGTGGATACGAACATTTAAACAACTAAAAGGAGCTCGTAAAAGCTCCTTTTTATGTTAAAAATAAAATTGATGTTCTTTAATTATTAACTCAATCAACGCCTTTTTAAAAGGGTAAAAATCCATAAACAAATCAATTATAACCTCATTGCCATTTTTTGAGAATTGCAATAAAACAAAGTGTTTCGGGTTTTCGTGGTCTTTGCCTTTTGCGGTTTTGTTTTTTAAGATAATTGGCTCGGATACATTGCCCTCAAAAATGTAATTTAAAGAGGTTTTTGCTAGTCCAGTTTTGTAGCATCTACTCCAGTTAGTATCGTTTCTGAAATATAACCAGTATTCAAACTCTCTACTCCTATCGTGAAAACCATTATCTTTTTCAATCTTAATACGATTTTTTAAAACCTCATTAACCAAATTATTATTTTTTTCGGCTAAAATGTACTCCCTTTTTTTATCTGTTAACTCAATAGAACTATCTAAAACATAAATAGCTCTTATATACTCTTTGTTGCCCGTTTTCATAACATTTAAACATTTGAGCTAAACAAAGTTTTTTCTATTTCTTTACGACTAAAATAGGTGCGGTTTCCTACTTTGTACATTTTTAGCACTCCAGTATTTGCCCATTCATGAACAGTTGTAAGGCTAATTTTTAAGAGTTTTGCCACCTCCATACGTGTTAAAAAATCGTCTGGCTCTTTGAGTGTAAAACTTTTTTTTAGGTCGTTTATTTGAGTTTCAACGCCTTTTAAAATGGTTTCTGTTAATTGTTGAGGAGTAACCTCTTTTAATAAAATTGCATCCATAAATATTTTTTTAAAATTATTATGATGCAAAAATGAAATACTAAATACTCTGCAATTACTCTACTTTACTCTTAAGTTTTCTAATTGTTTCAAATTGACTTAATAATGATTTCAATTCTATTTCAGCATTATTATAATTAACCCTTACAATTTCTATATTTTCAATTTTATTATATTTGTAAGGCTCGTTATTTTTACGAATTAATTGCCCTCTAAAATTCTCTTTTATAAAATCTAAATAATCTTTTTTTGTATTTCTTAAAAAGCGTTTATTTAACATGAAATGATAAATAATAGTAAATTTTACGGGAGGTGTTAAATTACTTTCAAGGTTATCATTCAAAAAACAAAACAACTCAAAACCATAAGGTTTAAAAACATTTAAATAGTCTTTATTGTAATAGTCTTTAGGTAGTTTGTATTGTACAAAATATTCGTTTTCGGGGTGTTTATTATAGTCCTCTATTAACCACTCTAAAACCTTTATTTTTAGAATATTTACAAGTTGTAAAACTCCTCTATTTTCATCCTCTAAAATATTATAAGCATTGGCAAAAGATAAAAACTCTTTACCCACATTATTAAATCTCACAAAACCATTTTCAAAAATGATAATGTCTTTGTAAAACTTATTGTAATTTTCATTCATTATTAAATGATATCTTAAGTTAATCAACTCAAACTTTTTCGGCTCGATATCATAATGAACACTTGTTAAAAGGTCTATTTCTATTTCATAACTTTTGATTAAATCATTTAAGTATTTTGTTTTTTCTTTTTTAAAGTCATCTAGTTGCTCCAGTTCAATACTGGAGACTTCAATCTCTATTTTTTTAGTCTTATAATTTACATTTGCCCTCATTTAAACAACTTTTGCCCGTTAATAAAGTGTTTTATTGTTATTGGTTTTTAAACTTTCCGAACTCTTTAAACGAACGAAATTTAAAAGAATTGTATTTTTTAAAATGTAGAATATTAACGTACAAAAATGCACTTTCTTGACTTTTAAAATATGGTAATATTGAGTAATAACTTTCTAAAAATCCGTTTTCATTTTTTAGTTCTTTTTTAACTGTTAAAAGTTTGTAGTTAACGTTGTCTAGTGTTTGAGGAGTTGCCCCAGTAAAATTAATTGTTATCATAATATTAAAATTTAATTTGTTCCGTTTTTGATTATTTCTAGTTTTGGTTTTTGCTCTTTTTTGAGCTCCTGGTCTTGCCAGTATTTTTTTAAAACTTCGGCGTTATCTTTTGATATTTTACCTATGTAGTTTAAAAACATTTTTTCAGTAGTGTGCCCAGTAACCGCCATTAAAACGGGTGTAGGTGTTCGCCCATAATGATTAGTAGCAAAAGAACGTCTACAAATATGCGTACTTACCAAATCAAATTTTTTGTAAGTTCCTTTTATTTTTCGCCAAACTCCTTTTTTTACTTCAATCGATTTTGATCCCTCAACTTCTTCATTAATTCCCACTTGTTCGCAAACTGTTTTTATATAATCATTAAACTTTTGACTAGAAATTTTATGAGGAAATTCGCCATCATTACTTTCTAGTATTTCTCTTACTTGTTGATGTAAGGGTAAAATAATTTTTTGATTTGTTTTTTGTGCGGTGTATTCAATAAATCCGTTTTTAATGTTAACCTTTGTAAAATTTAATAAATCACTAACCCGTGCGCCAGTCCAAACGCCAATAATTAACCAATTTTTTGCATTTTGTAAATATGGTGTTTTATCGAAATTTGTTTCATGTATCTTATTTATTTCAGTTTCTGAAAGTGTTATAAAACTAACTTTTTCTTTTACTGGTTTAAAATCGGGGTTTTCAATTTCGGGGTTTATTTTTATACCATATTTTTTAGCTCCTAGACAAATTGTTTTAACAAGCATTAAATATTTACCAGTAGTATTGTAGTTTAACTTTTGTACGTTATGTAGGAAATAAATAAAATCTGTATGAAATTTTAAATTAACATCTATTAATTGTAATTTCTTTTTTTTGTAGGTTTCAAACTCTTTAATTTTATTGATAATTGTTTTATATCTTTTTTTTGAGTTTTCTGAAGCTCCAGTTTTACCGTTTTTTAAAAGTTTATTTCCTAGAGTTTCATAAAAATAATTAGCATAGTCAACGAAATAATTAAAATCATTATTTGTATCTTGGTTTAAAGTCTTTTTAATAACTTTTTCTAACCATTCGGCATTAATTATACCGCCTTTATAAAAAACCTCGTTAAAACTATCTATTATCGTTTTTTCTAATTCGTTTAATTTGTTTTGTAGGTTTATCTTCTCGGAATTTTTAGACAAATTCTTAACTTTTCCGTTACCCCAGTATTCAGGGTTAATTTGTAGTGATGTAGAACGCCAAAAATCAATATTTCGCCCGTGGGTAAATCTTATATGTATTGGACTGGGTTTGGTTTTCCCTTTTACCCTAAAAATAATTGAAGCCATAAGTAACATTTAAACACTCAAATATATAAAAAAAATAAGTAGTCCCGAAAACAGTCCCGAAAATTATCTTTTTTATACTAACTATTCCAAATCTAAACGAATTACTATGTATTTTAAAAACTATCTAAAACCCTTTAATTAAAAGGTATTTTACAGAAAAATCAATAAAAAATATTTTAAAGTAATTAAGTAGGTTGTGTTTCCACCTTGAGTACAAAAACCTTAACAGTAATGTTAAGGTTTTTTTGTTTTAGTGATTCTTTTTAAAAAAAATGTTCTTAAAATATATTTTTAAATTCCTTACGATTATTTCTAATTATTAAAATTTTGCCATAAAATTTATGAATCAAAAAATACAAAAATCTAATTTAGTAAAGGACTTTTTAAAGATTGTAAATTAAAAAATTTCATCTTCGTTTTTATGTATCCATTTTGAAATGATTTGAATAAAGTGGGCTTCATTGATTGGTTTAAACAAATAATCATTCATTCCTGCCTTGTAACACTTTTCCAAATCTTCTTCTGAATTACTTGCAGTCAATGCAATTATTGGTAAGTTTAATTTTAATTGTTTCCTTATTATTTCTGTTGCTTGGTACCCGTCTTTTATTGGCATTTGCAAATCCATTAGAACTAAATCGCATAAATTATTTTGCAAATACTGTATTGCCTCCTCTCCATTTACTGCCTCTGAAATAAGAACTTGATGTTTCTTTAAAATAATTGTTGCCATTATTCTATTGAGCATATCATCATCAACAAGTAGTATTTTCTTTCCATCAATATCCATACAAAAAATTCTATTTTAATTAATCATTTACAAATATAATGAATACGAGATTGCTTTTTTGATTTTCGGAAAATTAGCACTCTTTTTGATTTTACAGATTAAAAATTTGAAATTTGATTTTAAAAAAATCAAAATAAACTCATTCTTAATATCATAAAAGTTGTCAAAGGAATCAACCGTTTAATTTTTTTTTGTTTTTTTAAAATTATTTTAACATAATTCTTTATCTTTATAGTATAAAATAACCCACCTAAAATCAAATTACATGAAAGTTACAATTGTTGGAAGCGGATACGTTGGTCTAGTTACTGGCGCTTGTTTTTCTGAAGTTGGTATTGATGTTACTTGTGTAGACATTGACCAAAAGAAAATCGAAAATCTTAATAACGGAATCATCCCAATTTATGAGCCTGGTCTTGAAGAAATGATTGCCAGAAATATGAAAAAAGGACGACTTAACTTTACAACCAATATTGCTGAGGCATTAGAAGATTCTGAAGTTTTATTTATTTCGGTTGGAACACCACCAGATGAAGATGGTAGTGCAGACCTTAAATATGTTCTTGCTGTTGCAAGAGATTGCGGAAAGCATATGAATGATTATATGCTTGTTGTTACTAAAAGTACAGTTCCTGTAGGAACTTCAAAAAAAGTTAAAAAAGCGCTACAAGAAGAGTTAGATAAACGGAACGTTTCTATTGAATTTGATGTTGCATCAAACCCTGAATTTTTAAAGGAAGGTGCTGCCATAAACGATTTTTTAAAGCCTGATAGAATTGTAGTTGGTCTTGACAGCAAAAGAGCTGAAGATTTAATGAGAAGTCTATATAACCCTTTTACTCTCAATGGTCACCCAATAATCTTTATGGATATTGTATCTGCTGAAATGACAAAATACGCAGCAAATGCAATGCTAGCCACTAAAATTAGCTTTATCAATGACATTGCTAACTTGTGTGAAATTGTTGGTGCAGATATCAATAAAGTGAGAAAAGGAATTGGTTCAGATTCTAGAATTGGTCCTAAATTTATTTATCCAGGAATTGGGTATGGAGGTTCTTGTTTTCCAAAAGATGTTCAAGCACTTATTAAAACCGCAGGTGAAAATAACTATAGCTTGCAAGTATTAAAAGCAGTTGAATCTGTTAATCAGGCTCAAAAACTTGTGTTATTTAACAAAATAAGTGCCTACTTTAATGGAGATTTAAAAGGAAAAACTATTGGTATTTGGGGTCTTTCTTTTAAACCACAAACAGATGATATGCGTGAAGCTCCGTCATTATACATAATAAAGAGTCTTGTAGAAGCTGGCGCAGTTGTAAAAGCGTATGATCCTGTGGCTAATGAAGAAGCAAAACATCATTTTGGCGATAGTATTACCTATTTTGAAGACCAATATGAAGCTTTAATTGATGCTGATTGTTTAGCAATTCTTACAGAATGGCCAGAGTTTAAATTTCCAAGTTTCAAAATCATAAAAAAACTATTAAGCCAACCTGTAATTTTTGATGGTAGAAATATTTATGATAGAGAACAGATTAAAACAAATGGTTTTGAATATTTCTGTATTGGTGTTAACACTTCAGAAGAAAAATAATCTATTTTAAATATAAAATACTGTCATGGTTAGAAAAAAAATCCTAGTAACTGGTGGAGCTGGTTTTGTTGGTTCGCACTTATGTGAACGTTTATTAAATGAAGGTAACGAAGTTTATTGTTTAGATAATTTTTTTACGGGTCAAAAACAAAATGTAGTTCATCTTTTAGACAATCCTTTTTTTGAGTTAATTCGTCACGATGTTACTGCTCCTTTTTTTATTGAAACTGATGAAATTTATAATTTAGCGTGTCCTGCCTCACCTGTTCATTATCAATACAATCCTATAAAAACGATGAAAACATCTGTTATGGGTGCAGTAAATATGTTAGGATTGGCTAAACGTGTTGGAGCTAAAATACTTCAGGCTTCAACAAGTGAAGTATATGGTGATCCTTTGGTTCATCCTCAAAAAGAAACGTATTGGGGACATGTAAATCCAATTGGAGATCGTGCATGTTATGACGAAGGCAAACGTTCAGCAGAAACATTGTTTGTAAATTATCACAAGCAAAACAACGTAAATATAAAAATCATACGAATTTTTAATACTTACGGTCCTAAAATGCATCCCAATGATGGTAGAGTTGTTTCGAATTTTATTGTGCAAGCACTCCAAAATCATGATATTACTGTTTATGGAAAAGGAAATCAAACTCGAAGTTTTCAGTATGTGGATGATTTAGTTGAAGGAATGATTCGACTTATGAATTCAAGAGATGGATTTACTGGGCCTGTGAACGTGGGTAATCCCAATGAATTTACAATTTTAGAATTGGCCCAAAAAGTAATAGAACTTACAGGATCTAAATCAAAAATTATATACAAACCATTACCTTCAGATGATCCTATGCAAAGACAACCAGATATTTCTCTTGCCAAAAAAGAGTTAGATTGGGAGCCAAAAATACAATTAGAAGAAGGATTGATAAAAACAATAGCATTTTTTAAGAAAATTGTTTAACTATGAAATTGTTTTTAAGATGCTTTAAAAATAAATATTAAAATTAAATTATCACCCCCTATGAATTTACCCCCAAATTTAGATCATTCAAATCCAAAGTCCTATAATCTCAATATGATTGAAATGATGTGTCGTGGAAATGAACCACAAATTTTAAATATGGTCTCCGTATTTATTGAACAAATTTCAAAATCAATTGATGAAATTGAAAAAGCATATGTTGAAAATGATTTTTTAAAAATTAAAAATTTAGCCCATAAAACTAAACCTACTTTAACATATTTTGGAACTGCTAAACTAGAAAAAGAATTTATAGAGACAGAACTTTTAATTTCAAAAGAAATTATTTCAACCGAATTGGAACAAAAAATCAAACGTCTTCAATTGATGGCAAATGAAGTGGTAACTGAATTAAAAGATGATTTTAAATTAACTTAATTGATGATATAATTATGAAGAAAAAAATATTAGTCGTTGATGACGAAATAAGTATTTGTTTGTTATTGCAGAATTTTCTTTCTCAAGATTATGATGTAGTTACATTACATGAAGCCTCTGAAGCACTTGAATGGCTTGATGGCAATATTCCTGATTTAGTAATTAGTGATATTCAAATGTCCAATATGGATGGTTATGATTTTTTAGTAAAAGTTCGTCAAAGAGGTTTTACCAAACATACTCCTTTTATAATGCTTTCTGGAAAATCAGAGAGCAAAGAACGTATCAAATGTTATAGGCTAGGTGCTCAAGATTATCTTACAAAACCATTTAATCCTGAAGAACTTGAAGAATTGGTTAAGAAAAATCTGTATCCAATTCATTATGCAATAGAATGGTAACCACAAAACGCAAAATTGCAACTAAAATAAGGACCACCCCATGAGCTCAAAACGTAACATTTTATATATTGGCAATAATGTTGGCTATTTTACCTCAGAAATTAATGAAAACTGGGAAATCACAAATCAAGAAAACAGTATTAAAGCAACTAAATATCTGCAATCTCAACAAAAAATAGACGCCATTATTTGCGACTATAATTTACCTGGAAATACCGGGATTTTCTTGTATGATTGGATTAGAGCTCAAAGTGATTTCGATGCAATTTCGTTTATATTGTTGTCAAAAGAATTTAGTGTTGATCTTTATAAATTAGCATTCAATAAACAAATAGATGATTTTTATGTTACTTCTGTATCAAACCCTAAAGATATTTTGGAAAGGGTAAATTATCTTTGTGCACATAAAAAACCTGTCAGCAAATCTCCTCCTCTAAAAGTGAAGGTCAAAGACGAAGATTATAAAATGCCACTTTCAAAACGCATTTTTGATATCGTAGTTGCATCAACAGTATTGTTAATAGCTTCTCCATTCTTATTATTGATAATTATTGCCATTAGACTTGAATCAAAAGGAAAAGTTTACTACATCTCAAAACGAGTTGGACGAAAAACATTCGATTTTTACAAACTTAGATCCATGCGAACTGGATCAGACGAATTATTAAAAAAATTGGCTGCTGAAAAAAATCAATACAAAAAAGAAGAAGTAAAATCAGAAGATAATCTATTAGAAATTCCTTGTCCAAAATGTAGTGCTTTGCCAGAAGGCGAAACATGTTCTCCAATTATGTATATTGATACACATCAAATTTGTGATTATTGGTTCAATATTCAAAAACGTGAAGCCGCAAAAAGCAATTCAACTTTTGTGAAAATTGTTGATGATCCAAGAATTACAAAAGTTGGTAAGTTTATAAGAAATACAAGTATTGATGAACTTCCTCAACTAATCAATGTATTGAAAGGTGACATGTCTATTGTTGGCAATAGACCATTGCCAGTTTATGAAGCAGAAATGTTGACAGGAGATGACTTGTCAAAACGTTTTTTAGCACCTCCAGGAATTACAGGTTTATGGCAAGTGGAACTGAGAGGAAAAGGCGGAAAAATGTCGGAAGAAGAAAGAATGCGTTTAGATAATGAATATGCAGACCAGTTTGTAGGTGATAATTATTCTTTTTGGTATGACATAAAATTGATTTTAAGAACAATTCCTGCATTATTTCAATCTGATACTGTATAATTTTAAAAAATTATTTCAAAAAAAAATGAACAAATCTTTTAATTTACTTTGCGCTTTTTGTCTTTTTGTTGTTTCTTTTAACACGGTAATTGCTCAAAATAAAGAATCAGATGATATTTCATTAAAAGGAACAGAATTTAAATTTCCACCTCTAGAAGTTGTTATTGACTCTGCCTTAAAAAAAAGCGCAATGCTTGCCTTTAGAAAAAACCATATAGGAGTTACTGAATCTACATTAGCATCAGAACGTATTTATTGGACTAGAAATTTGGGTATTCAAGCAGATTCTAGATATGGAAATTTAAGCAATTTTGCTATGAACGATGATGGCGCAACGAATACTGCTGCCTTGACTATTGCTCGACAATTTAACTATAGTGTGGGAGTATATTTGAAATTTCCTGTTTTTGATGTTTTAAATAGAAAAAATCAAATTAAGCTAGCAACTTTAGAGGTTGAAGAAGCAAAAAACATGGCAGAATTCACAAAAGAAGAAATAAGACAAACTGTAATTAGACTTTATCAGGATTTAATTTTAAAGCAAAAATTACTTCAAATACGCTCAAGAAGTTTAGGTGATGGAAGAGTAAATATGGAAATGGTAGAAAAAGAATTTAGAAATGGAATCGTACCGATATCAGAATATGTAAGAATCACAGGAATGAGTGCAAATTTAGAAGCAGATTATGAAACCGCAAAATCCGAGTTCATAACCGCTAAACAATTGTTAGAAGATATGGCTGGATTTGTATTTGAATTAAAAAAATAAGAACATGACTATAATTGATTTTGTAAGATTAATTTTAAAACACTTAGTGTTATTGATAGTTGTTCCTATTTTATTGGGCTGTTTGGTAATTTTACTAACCACAAATCCATCATTTAAATATTCTTCGGAAACGTTATTATACACAGGTCTTGCTAGTGGTTCCTCAATTGAAATGGACAAAGCTTTCAATTATCAAGCAACAAATACCGCTTTTGATAATTTAATAAACATTATCAATTCAAGAGAAACTCAAGAAGAAGTTGGCATCAGATTATTGGCACAACATTTAATGTTACCAGAAGCAAATCCAAAATATATTTCTCAAGAACATTTTATTGAATTTCAAAAAAAAATCCCAAAAGACCTCTATAACTATGTTGCCAAAGGAAATGTTACTGACATCGATTCTATTGAAATTAACAAATATCATTACGAGCCATTCCCAAGAGAAATAAATCGAAAAAATTATGAAAAAACTGTTTCAAATTTAAAAGCTTTAATGAAAAGTGGCAGTGATAATTTTGTTTATGAACTGCTGAATTATGGTGAAGATAAGCATTATTCATTAAAAGCAATTTCTGAAATAAAAGCGCAAAGAATTAATAGTAGTGATTTAATGAAGTTAAGTTATACTGTTAATGACCCAGGAATTTGCCAGCAAACACTTTCTATTTACAATCAAGTTTGTATTATAAATTATAAAAGTATCAAAGAAAATAGATCAGATGCTGTAGTAAAATATTTTGAAAATGAACTTGAAAAAGCAAGAGGATTTTTAAAAGACGCAGAGGAAAAACTTCTTGAATTCAATAAAAGCTCAAATATCATCAATTACTACGAACAAAGTAAAGCTGTTGCCGTAGTAAAAGAAGATATGGATGTTAATTATAAAAAAATTACAGCACAGTTAGCGGGGGTTGAAGCTGGCACCAAAAAGTTAGAAGAAAAATTAAAAATTCAAGAAATTATTCAAGAAAAGAGTAATATTATTTTAAAAAAGAAGAAAGATTTAGGAGATCTAAATTTTAAAATTGCGCTCACACAATCTGAAATTGAATCTAGCAACAAACAGCAAGATATCTTAAAACTAGACAAACTAAAAGTTCAAGCTGAAGTGTTGATTAATGACATCAAAAAAGGGGTTGATGAATTGTATTCATATCAAAATTCTATTGATGGTTTACCAATTTCAAAAGTACTTCCTGATTGGATAAACAACGTAGTTGAATCGGAAAAATTAAAAGCTGAAATAAAAGTTATAAATAATCAAAATAATGATTTTCAAGAAGTGTATGCAGAATATGCTCCTGCAGGTGCAAATATGAAAAGACTTGAACGTGAAATTTCTGTTGCAGAACAAGGTTATTTAGAAATTCTTCACGGATTAAATTTAGCCAAGCTTAAATTACAAGACAGTGAAATGTCTTCAAATTTAAAAACCATTGATTCTCCTTTTTTCCCTTTAACTCCCAATCCAACCAAAAGAGCCATCTTAATAATTGCAGCAGCATTTTTAGGAGGAATTTTAACATTAGCGATTGTATTTATAATGGAGTATTTTGATGATACTTTAAGAAACACAACCATTGCAACAAAAAATATTGGTCTTACTTCTTTAGGAATGATTCCAAAAATATTGCTCAAACCAGGAAATATCAATTTGCCATTTATTCAAAATAGATTGATAGAAACCATTACACAAAATATATTTCAATATTTTACGGCCCAAAACTTAACTCACAAACCCAAAACAATTGTTGTTTTTAGTACCCAAAGAATGGAGGGCAAAACAGTTGTATCTGGAAATATTGCTAAAACACTAAAAAAAGAAGGTAAAAAAGTGTTTGTTTTGAACCATCAAGAAAAACAAAATCACATTAAAAAATATCGAAAATCTCCTATCCTAAACAAATTTTTAGGATACCAAGATCCTAGAATCGATTTTGACAATCCTTTTTTAGCAGATGTTTCTACATATCTTGCTGATTATGAACATGGTTTTTATGAAATGAACAGTGCTTTTTTTGATGCAAAAAATTATAGTGATCTTCTAAAATCAAATAATATTGAAATTAACAATACGCCCGATTTTGTAATCATTGAATTGCCTGCAATAATCTATTATAAATATCCACCAGAGTTAATTAAAAATGCTGATTTAAACCTCCTTGTTTGTCGTTCAAATAGAATTTGGGCAGATGCTGATATCACTGCAACTAAGAATTTAGTAGAAACTTGTGCATCCAAAATAAATATAATCGTAAACGGCGTTCACATAAATGAAATTGAATCTGTTTTAGGAGACTTGCCAAAAAAGCGAACAAAAATTAGAAGAAAATTAAAATCAATATTCAAATTTCAGTTTTTATCAAAAAATCAAATTTAAATATTCACGCTGATGAAAATGCTAAAAAAAATAGCAAAAGAGGATAATTTCTTGTCATTAACAGGAAACCTAGTTATTGCATTTTTAGGCATCAGTGGTTTTGCATTGCTTACTAGAAGTTTATCATTAGAGGTATTTGGTGAATGGGTTTTGTTCATAACAGGAGGTTCTTTTGTAGAAATGTTTCGTTTTGGAATCACAAACACAGGATTAATCCGATTTTTATCTGGTGCAGATGAAATGTCAAGAGCAAAACTAATAGGGTCAAATGCTTTGATTGGTTTGGGTGCAACCATTTTAATTGCAGTTCTATTAGTGTTTTTTAATACTGTTTTTAATGACTCCATAAGCAATTCTGGGTATCATCTATTCTTTAAATGGTATCCTTTATTAGCTTTTCTAAATCTCCCTTGGAATAATGCATTAGTTGTATTGCAAGCAGATAGGAGATATGATAAAATTTTAATTGTAAAATCCATCAATAGTGGACTTTTCTTTTTAGTGATTTTGGTCAATTTCTTTTTTTTCAAAATGGATTTAAATCAACTAGTAATTGCTTTGCTTATTATCAACGGATTTACATCATTACTTACAATTATTTTAGGTTGGGATGGCACAAAATTAATTGCTAAAGCAACCTCAGAAACCAATAAAACCTTATTAGATTTCGGAAAATATACCACCTTTACTCTGATTGGCACCAATTTATTGAGAAGTGCTGACACTTTAATTATCAGTCTAAGTCCTATGGGAAATGCAGCTGTTGCTCTTTACAGCATCCCATTAAAATTGACTGAATTACAACAAATTCCTTTGCGAAGTTTTGTTGCAACTGCTTTTCCAAAAATGTCTAAAGCCAGTGTTCAAGGAAAAATTACTGAAGTTCGAGAATTATTTTATAGCTATTCAGGTGCACTCACATATTTATTTGTATTTATGAGTTTGTTCACATTTGTTTTTGCTGAATTTTTAGTTTTTCTATTATCAGGAGAGCAGTATTTAAAAGTAGATCCTGTAACTGGTTTTAATGTTGTTGATATCGTTCGTGTTTTTTCTATTTACGGACTTTTATTACCCATAGATAGGATGACTGGAATTGGATTAGATAGCATAAACAAACCAAATATAAATGCCATAAAAGTATTTGTAATGGTTGCCGCAAATGTGATTGGAGATTTTATTGCTATATTTATTTTCAAATCTCTGATTCTTGTTGCTGTTGCATCCATTCTTTTTACAATAATTGGAATTTGGATGGGAATGTATTTTTTAGATAAAGAATTGTCTTTATCCTACAAAGAAATTTTTTCAAGTGGAATCACCTTCTACAAAAACATATTTCACAAAATAACTAATAACCGCTATTCAACCAAATTTTGATTTCAAACGACCAAATAAATCCTTTCGATAAAGTATCAGGCTCTGCTAATTTAGTAAGCCCGAAAGGAATATTATTGTTGTTTGGTGGAGTATTGTGTATTGCATTACTTCTTGCAAAACTAAAAGTTGTTGGAATAGGACTATTATTTGCGCTTTTTTTTGGTGGCTTCTATTTCTATTTTTTATTTAAAAATCCTATAATTGGTTTTTACACAGCTATTGGATTAAATTTTGTCATTCTAGGAATTGGAAGATATATTCAAGGATTGCCTTTGGGTTTCGCAATTGATGGAATCATGGTATTTACTTTTTTAGCCATCATCTTTTCAAGATTTAGAGAAAGGGTTGATTGGTCTCCAGCAAATAAAACCATTACTATTTTAGCAGGTATTTGGATGTTGTATTGCATATTTCAACTTGTAAATCCTGAAGCCAGAATGATTGAACCATGGATTGCAGGAAGAGGAATTGGTTTCTATTTCTTTTTCTTTATAATTCTGACATTTATGCTCATTGATACCAATAAAAAATTGGACACCTTTTTATATGTTTGGGGAGTATTTTCACTACTTGCCACACTAAAAGGAACAATTCAAATGCTTTTTGGAGTTGATTATGCAGAACAAGCTTGGTTAGACAATGGAGGTGCAGAAACTCATGTGTTATTTGGTAAACTTAGAGTTTTTTCATTTTTTAGTGATGCAGGTCAATTTGGTGGAAATCAAGCATATGCTGGAGTGGTTTTTATAATTTATTCAATGGCTAAAAAAGGATTTTCAAAAATTTTCTTTCTAACTGTTGGAATTCTTGGTTTTTATGGAATGATGATTTCTGGAACAAGAGGTTCAATTGCGGTTCCATTAGCTGGTTTAATGACATTTTTTGTACTTCGAAAAAATATCAGAGTTCTCAGTTTTGGGGTACTGTTTATTGCACTCATTTTTGTTTTTTTTAAGTATACAACAATCGCAAATGGAAATGACCAAATAAGAAGAATGAGAAGTGCTTTTGATCCAAATGAACCTTCACTAAAAGTAAGGCTTGATAATCAAAAAATTTTAAAAGGATATTTGGCTTCTAGACCTTTTGGTGGTGGCATAGGTCATGCAGGAGACAAAGCTCAGCGTTTTCTGCCTCATGCTTTTCTTTCAAATGTTGCTACTGATAGTTGGTATGTTTTAATTTGGGCAGAATTGGGGATTGTTGGGTTAACATTTCATTTATTTATTCTATTTTTTGTGATTGGAACTGCAAGTTATAAAGTAATGTTTAAAATTAGAGACCCAATAACCAAAATTAAAATGAGTGCACTTATTGCTGGAATGGCTGGGATAATGTTGGCTTCTTATGGAAACGCAATATTGGGTGGAATGCCAACTGCATTGTTAATCTATGCTTCAATGGCAATCATGTCAAATCCAGAAATTTTTGAACAAAATCCAAAAGAATTAGAAACAAAATTAATCCAAGTATAAACAAAAAAAGAGACTCTAAAAGTCCTTACAATAGAAAAAAAATCAACAACCTCTTAACTCTAAAATTATGAATTACAGAAATATCAAGGACTTAAATAATATTATACTTCAAAAACTAAGTATAATTCCACGTGATTTTGATTTAATAGTAGGCGTTCCAAGAAGTGGCATGTTGCCTGCAAATTTATTATCACTTTATCTCAATAAACCTTATACTGATATTGACTCTTTTTTAAACGGACATATTTATAAAGCAGGCGCAAGAAGTCAGTTTTTTGAATCGGGAGCATATAAAAAAGTATTGGTAGTTGATGATAGTATCGCTTCTGGTTCTGCAATGGTGGAAGTGAGAGAAAAGCTAAAACATCTAGAAGAGAAATTTGATATCAAATATTGTGCTGTTTATATCATTGCTGGTA
Organism: Polaribacter sp. BAL334; assembly: GCF_015767435.1. GTDB lineage: Bacteria > Bacteroidota > Bacteroidia > Flavobacteriales > Flavobacteriaceae > Polaribacter. Next base: position 217,073 of record NZ_JADWOV010000271.1, on the reverse strand, counting down.
AAGAAAAAATGGTTGATTATTTCTTTGAAATTGTTCCTTTACCACGTTATTTTCAATGGAATATTCTGAATCATACCACTTTAGAAAAAGCTTGTTTTGATATTGATGGCGTTTTATGTGCAGATCCTTTACCTGAGCAAAATGATGATGGGGAAAAATATATAGACTTTATCCTAAATGCACCACCATTGTTTATTCCTGGAAGTAAAATTGGCACAATTGTCACTTCAAGACTAGAAAAATACCGAAAAGAAACAGAAACTTGGTTGGCTGCAAACAACATAAAATACAATGATTTGGTGATGTTAGATTTGCCAAATATGGAAGCGCGTCAAAAAGCTAATAATCATGGAGATCATAAAGCAAAAGCGTATATGGCAAAACCTTATGTGCTTTTTATTGAAAGCGAATTAAATCAAGCTATAGAAATTAACAGAATCTCAAAAAAACCAGTTTTATGTACCGCAAATTTTGAAATGATTTTTGAGTCAGAATCATTTTTATACAATTTAAAAAGCGGAAAACATTTGCCATTTTTAAGAGAATTTGGATTAAAAGTTAGAAATAAATTAAGAAAACTACTCAAATGATACTATTAGAAAATCTCTAAAAATCATTCAACTAGTTTTTCAATTATAATTTTTTATTATGTTCCTATTTAATATCATTCAACTTATTTTGCTGATTCTATTGGGTTTAGCAACACTTTATATTTTTATATTTTCAATTGCGAGTCTTTTTTATAAGCAAAAAACCTACAATGATAATGGAAACATGAAAAGCATAGCTGTCCTTATTCCAGGTTATAAAGAAGATGCTGTTATTATTGAAGTTGCCAAATTAGCGCTAGAACAAGAATATCCAAAAAATCTTTTTGATGTGGTGATTATTGCTGATTCTTTCAAAGAAGAAACCTTAGCAGTTTTAAAAACATTACCTATCAAATTAATTGAAGTAAGTTTTGAAAAAAGCACAAAATCCAAAGCTTTAAATAAAGCAATGGAAACTCTAAAAAATTTATATGACATTGCTGTTGTTTTGGATGCAGATAATGTAATGGCTCCTGATTTTCTGAAAAAAATAAATGCTGCTTTTGAGTATGATTTTATTGCTGTTCAAGGACATCGTACAGCAAAAAACACCAATAATTCTTGGGCTATTCTTGATGCTATTAGCGAAGAAATAAACAATAATATTTTCAGAAAAGGGCACAGGGTTTTAGGTTTATCATCAGCAATTATTGGATCTGGAATGGCTTTTAGATATCAATATTTTAAATCTTTAATGGCTACAGTTACTGCAATTGGCGGTTTTGATAAAGAAATTGAATTGAAAATGCTCAAAGAAGGACGTAAAATCGTATATCTAAATGATGCTATTGTATATGATGAAAAAATTCAAAAAGCGGAAGTATTTGGCAATCAACGCAGACGTTGGTTGTCTGCTCAATTTCATTATTTTAGAAAAGACATTTTGAATGCATCAAAAGACTTGATTTTAAAAGGAAATGTAGATTATTTTGACAAAGCGATTCAATTCATTCAACCACCAAGGATTTTATTATTAGGCGCTGTGATCTTTTTTAGTGTTGGATTTTTAACCATCAATTACTTTTTAAAAAACCAAATTATTTATACAAAACTCTGGATTGCTCTGGTGGTAACTTGTATTTTATCATTTGTTTTTTCTGTTCCAATTTCATTTTACAATTCAAAAACTCTGGGCGCTTTGGCTAGTTTGCCTAAAGGAATGTTTACAATGTTATTGTCATTGCTAAAAATAAAAGGAGCAAATAAAACATTTATTCATACTCAACATACTTCAAATTCAAAAGACATAAAAAACTAAATGATTCATAATTAGACTTTTATCAAACAAATGAAAAATAAAAAAATTGAAAAATTAGAAGCCATTCGTGGATTCGCTGCATTTTATGTAGTGCTTTTTCATTTGCTACCACAAAAAATATTTCTTTTCGGAATCAATGTGGGATTTCTATTTCGTTTTGGTTCAGAGGCTGTAATTATGTTTTTTATTTTAAGTGGTTTTGTGATTAAATATTCTTGGGAAAAATCACCAGATAAATCTTTTAAAAAATACTTTTTACGCCGATTTTTAAGAATTTATATTCCCTTGATTTGTATTTTCTTGGTAGCATATATTTTAAAATGTTATGCAGAAGGCAGTTTGGCAGATCCTGAATGGAAAACTCTTTTAGGAAATCTTTTGATGCTTCAAGATGTGATTTCATTGAAACCAAATGTAATTTCTCCTGTTTATATGGCAAATGGTGTGCTTTGGTCATTGTCATACGAATGGTGGTTTTATATGATTTTTTTATTTTTATCTAAAAAAATTGCACCTTCTAAACTTCATATTTGGGTTTCTATTCTTACAATTATAGCTGCAATATCTTATGTATTTTATCCATTTTTCATCAATCGAGTTTTGATGTATTTTGCTATTTGGTGGATTGGAGTTCGATTCGCAGAAATTTATTTAAATGGAGAAAATTACACGTTTACATCAATGAAAAATTACAGTTATGTTTTAATTGTGATAATCGCTCTTTTAAGCATCAATTTATACATCAACTTTGGATATACAAAAATATATGAATATCCTTTAGTAGCCTATCCATTTATTGAATTGCGGCATTTTGTTTTCGCATTTATTGCACTGTTTGCAGGCATTATTTGGAATCGTTTGAATTGGTTTGGATTTCATGAAATATTTGGAGTTTTTAAGTATTTAGCTCCTTTTTCTTATGGCATTTATATTTCGCATCATTATTTAGTTATTGAGGCAACTTATCTGGATTTCATCAATAATGTAATCCTAAAAAATACACTTTATATTCTTTTTATGTTTTTGTTTTCATATATAATTGAGGTGGTTATATATGGTCAAATTAGAAAAAAACTAAAGAGTTATTTATTAATCAATGTTTAAAACACTGCATTATGAGAATAGGTATTGAAGCGCAAAGGATTTTTCGAAAAAAGAAACATGGCATGGACATGGTTGCTTTGGAGCTTATCAAAAATCTTCAGATTATAGACAAAGTAAATGACTATTATATTTTTGTAAAACCTGATGAAGACAATGCAATTTTAAAAGAAACTGCAAACTTTAAAATTATTGAATTGAAAGGCGGTCCTTATCCAACTTGGGAACAAATAGCATTGCCAAAAGCCGCAAAAAAATACCATTGCGATATTTTGCATTGCACGAGTAATACAGCTCCTTTTTTTACTGATATTCCACTGATTACAATTCTTCATGATATCATTTATATGGAAAGTAGTTACCTGAAAATCCTTAAAAGTAGCGCTAGTGCTTATCAAAAATTTGGCAATATTTATCGAAAACTTGTTGTACCTCGTGTTGTAAAAAAAAGCAAAAAAGTAATCACAGTATCTCATTTTGAGAAAAATAGAATTGGAGAATTTTTTGGTATTAAAGGAGATAAAAAACTAGATGCAATTTATAATGGCGTTAGTGAACATTTTAAACCAGTTTCAAACAAAGAGGAACTTTTAAGGGTTAAAAACACATATCATTTACCGGATAAATTTTTCTTTTTTTTAGGAAACACTGACCCAAAAAAGAATACCAAAGGAACTTTAAAAGCCTTTTCCGATTTTTTAAAACAATCAAATTCTGATTATAAATTGGTAATGCTTGATTATGATAAAATTGAGCTTAATAAACTTTTGATAGAAATTAATGATGTGAATCTCATCAATCAAATAGTTTTAACAGGATATGTTGTGAACACAGATTTACCAGCAATCTATTCACAATGCGCTGTTTTTCTATATCCATCTTTGCGAGAAAGTTTTGGTATTCCAATGCTAGAAGCCATGTCTTGTAATGTTCCAGTAATCACATCAAACACCTCATCAATGCCAGAAGTTGCAGCAGATGCAGCTCATATAATTGACCCTTTTCAATCCGAAGAAATTACAGCTGGTATTATTAAAATTTTAAATGATGATGATTATAGGAAGTCTCTTTGTGAAAAAGGTTTAGAAAGAAGCAAACAATTTTCATGGAAAAACATGGCAAAAGACTATTTGAAGCAATATGAATTAATTCATGGAAATATCTAAACAAAATAAAAATCATGATAACAGGTAAAGACATCATCGTAGTTGGCATCCAAGCTTGGGATATAGAAATTGGCAGCAATTGCAAAAATATTGCGCTAGAATTTGCAAAACACAATCGTGTTTTATACGTAAATCCGCCAATGACAAGAGCTGTTATGCGCTCTCAAAAAGATAAAATCAATATTCAAAAAAGAATTCGAATTAAAAATGGAGAAGAAGATGATTTAGTTGAAATTGAATCAAACTTATGGAATTTATACCCAAAATCTCTTGTGGAATCTATAAATTCTATTCCTATAAATTTCATTTTTAATAGCTTAAATAAAAGAAATAGTACTGTATTTGCGAAAGATATTCAAAAAGCAATTTCAAGATTAGGGTTTAAAGATGTAATCCTTTTTAACGATAGCTCTATGTTTTTAGGATTGCATTTAAAAGACTTGCTTAAACCAAAAGTGTATGCGTATTACATGCGCGATTATTTAGTAAAAGTGCCTTATTGGCAAAAACATGGCGAAAGAATTGAACCTCAACTTATTAAAAAGGCGGATGTCGTTTTAACAAATTCCGAGTTTTTCGAAGATTTTTGCAAACAATACAATCAACATAGTTATATGGTTGGTCAAGGTTGTGATGTGTCATTGTTTAATGACGAAGACAATTCCATCAAAATTGCTGATGAGTTTAAAAACATACCCTCTCCTATTTTTGGTTATGTTGGTTCATTAACTAGCTTGCGATTGGATATTGAATTGCTAGAGTTTATTGCATCGCAAAAGAAAGATTGGAGTATTGTTTTAGTAGGTCCTGAGGATGAAGATTTTAAAAAATCAAAATTGCACACCATGTCAAATGTGTATTTTTTAGGTAGTAAAGATGCTTTAGACCTCCCAAATTATGTAAAAGGTTTTGATGTTACCACCAATCCACAACTTAAAAACAATTTAACTATTGGCAATTATCCAAGAAAAATTGATGAGTATTTAGCCATGGGAAAACCTGTTGTTGCTACAACTACAAAAACAATGCAAATGTTTAAAGAACATGTGTATTTAGCAGATAGTAAAGAAGATTATGTTTCCTTGATAGACAAAGCTTTATCAGAAAATACGAGCGAACGTATCAAAAACAGAATTGAATATGCAAAAAGTCATACCTGGGAAAACAATGTGAAAGCTATTTATGAAGCCATCATAAAATCAACCAAACATAGCATAAAATGGGACTAAAAGAAAAAATTAAATCAAATGAAAGTTTAAAAAAACTTGTGCATTGGTCTATTCTAATTCCAAAACAAACTCGACCAAGATTATGGATAAAATGGTTTGTGAATCCGTTTTATCATAAAAAAGGAAAAGGTGCTATTGTAAGACCAAGAACAAGAATGGATGTAGTTCCATGGAATAAATTTGATTTAGGAGAAGATTCTACCATAGAAGATTTTTCGGCAATAAACAATGGTGTAGGAAATGTAATTATTGGAGACAGAACCAAAATAGGACTAAGCAATACGATTATTGGACCAGTCTTGATTGGCAATGATATTCGTTTGGCACAAAACATTACACTATCTGGATTAAATCATAATTATGAAGATGTAAATCGTCCAATTCACGAGCAAGGTGTTTCTACATCTCCTATTACCATAGAAGATGGTACTTGGATTGGCGCAAACGTTGTTGTTTTGGCTGGTGTAACCATTGGAAAAAACTGTGTAATTGCGGCTGGAAGTGTTGTAACCAAAAATATTCCATCATATTCTGTAGCTGTTGGAAATCCAGCCAAAGTGCTAAAAAAATACAATCACGAGACAAAGATTTGGGAAAAAGTTTAAAAATTATATCATGGATTTATTAAAAATTACTTGCTGGATATTGATATTTATCATCGTTTATACCTATGTTGGTTATGGTATTTTATTATTTGCAATCATTAAAATTAGGAGATTTTTCAAAATTGGAAAAAAGACAATAATAGATGATTCATATCAACCAGAAGTCACTTTATTTATTGCTGCTTACAATGAAAAAGAGTATGTGGCAGCAAAAATGAAAAATACATTGTCACTTGATTATCCTAAAGATAAATTACATATTATTTGGGTTACTGACGGGTCTAATGATGGCACTCCAGATTTGTTAAAAGAATACCCAAATACAACTGTGCATCATTTAGATGAAAGAAATGGAAAAATTGGTGCCATGAATAGAGGAATGGAATTTGTAAAAACACCTATTGTTATTTTTAGTGATGCTAATACCAACCTTGGAAAAGAGTCTATCAAAAGAATTGTTCAATTATTTAGCAATCCAAAAGTTGGCTGTGTTTCTGGTGAAAAAAGAATTATCGATAAAGAAAGTGATGTGGCTTCTGGTGCAGGCGAAGGTTTGTATTGGAAATATGAATCTACCTTAAAAAAATGGGATGCAGAATTGTATTCGGTTGTAGGTGCAGCAGGCGAATTATTTGCCATTAGAACAGCATTATATCGTCATGTGGAAAAAGACACCATTTTAGATGATTTTATCATTTCATTACGAGTTGCTCAAGATGGTTATACAATTCAATATGATCCTGAAGCATATGCCATTGAAACAGCCTCTGCAAATGTAAAGGAAGAATTAAAACGTAAAATTAGAATTTCAGCAGGAGGTATTCAATCTATTGTGAGATTAAAATCATTGCTCAATATTTTTAAATACGGAACATTATCATTTCAATACATTTCACATCGAGTTTTACGTTGGAGTTTGACTCCTTTATGCTTAGTATTGATGATTCCCGTTTTAACAATCCTTGCTCTGCAAGAAGGGCTATTTTCCTTATCAATTTACACTTTATTTTTTTGGTTACAAATCCTATTTTATGCAGCTGCATTATTGGGTTGGTTTTTAGAAAACAGAGAAACTAGAATTAAAATACTCTTCATTCCTTACTACTTTTTCATTATGAATTTGTCAGTAGTTTTAGGGTTTTTTCGATATATAAACAACACACAATCTGTCAATTGGGAACGTTCAAAAAGAGCAAATTAATCTTTTAAAATAATTGTATCATGAATAGACGAAAAGCAATTGGAGGAATTTTAGCCTTCACTGGAATTAGTATTGCTTCCTTTACTGGTTTCAATTTTTTTTATGGAACATCAAACAGAGGGAAACTTAAAAATTATAAAGATCTTATTGCAGAATTAGCAGATGTAATCATACCTCCTTCAGATACTCCTGGCGCGAAAGAAGCTAATGTCCATGATTTTATTATCAATTTTATGGAATCATGCTCATCAAATAAAGAATTTAATACATTTTTTAATGGTTTAAATGATATTCAAAATACTTGCTTGAGTGACTATGATCGTGTTTTTGAGAAATGTACAAATGAGCAAAAAATAGAAGTGCTCAATAACCTTGATAACAATCAAGATTCTAATAGCTTTCTTACTAAAATTGATACCAAAATTAGAGGACGCTCTTTTTTTAATATTCTAAAAACATTAACAATAGAAGGGTATTGTTCCTCAGAACTTGGTGCTACAGAATTGTTATCCTACGTTCCTGTGCCTGCTAACTATGCTGCAATTACTACAATAACGCCCAATCAAAAAGCTTGGGCAACAAGATAAATTTACGATGAAAAACCAAACAGATATAAATACTTTTGATGCCATAGTTGTTGGATCTGGCATTAGTGGAGGTTGGGCAGCTAAAGAACTTAGTGAAGGAGGATTAAAAACACTCGTGCTCGAAAGAGGAAGAAATGTAGAACACTTAACAGACTATATTACAGCTCTTAAAGAACCTTGGGAGTTTCCTAATAGAATGCATTTAACATCAAAAGAAATAGAAGAAAGACCTGTTCAAAGTAGTCACTGCAATGCTGGTGACATGCATTTCTATGTTAAAGATAGTGAGCATCCTTATATTCAAGAAAAACCTTTTAAATGGATTAGAGGTTATCAAGTTGGAGGTAGATCATTAACTTGGGGACGTCAAAGTTATCGTCTTTCTGATTTAGATTTTGAAGCAAATAAAAAAGATGGATATGGAATTGATTGGCCTATCAGATATGATGATTTAAAAGAATGGTATGATTATGTTGAAGAATATGTTGGAATTAGCGGAAGTTCTGAATCATTACCTCATTTACCTGATGGTATTTTTTTACCTCCAATTCCAATGAATGCTGTTGAAAAACATTTAAAAGAAAGCGTAAATAAGCATTATTCTGATCGTCGAATAATAAATGGAAGAGTAGCAAATTTAACAGAATACAAAGAAGGAAGAGGCAAATGCATGTATCGCAATTTGTGCAGTAGAGGATGCCCTTTTGCAGGTTATTTTAGTAGCAATTCATCCACACTTTTAGACGCCTACAATAGCGGAAATCTAACACTTAGAGAAAACTCGATTGTAAAAGAAGTTGTTTACGATGAGGAAACTAAAAAAGCTATTGGTGTTACAATAATTGATGCAATTTCGAAAAATGAAACCACTTTTTATGCAAAAATTATTTTCTTGAATGCTTCAGCAATTGCAACAGCATCAATTTTATTAAATTCTGTTTCTAAATCATTTCCAAATGGATTAGGAAATTCAAGTTTGCAAGTTGGACATAATTTAATGGATCATGTTGTGAATGAAGGTACATATGGCACTTTTGATGGTTTGCTAGATAAATATTACGAAGGCAGATCTCCTGGAACGATTTACATTCCACGTTTCCAAAATTTAGATTCTAAAAACACAAATACCCATTTTATAAGAGGATATGGAATTCAAGGTAAAGGAGAAAGACAACATTGGGATTCAAAACCAACAACTGGTTTTGGTGTTGCTTTAAAAGCTCAACTTCAAAAACCAGGAAAATGGATTATTTCATTGGGTGGCCGTGGAGAAGTATTGCCTTATTATGAAAATAAAATTTCTTTAGATCGTCAAAATCTTGATCAATGGGGATTACCATTAGTAAAAGTTCATTTTGAATATGGCGAAAATGAATTAGCGATGATGGAACATATGACAAAATCTAGCGAAGAAATCTTGATAAAAGCTGGCTTTAAAAATGTTGGAAGTTATAGAAATAGTCCTCCTCCAGGTTCTGCAGTTCACGAAATGGGAACCGCAAGAATGGGAGATGATCCTAAAACTTCTGTGCTTAATAAATACAATCAAATGCACGATGTTAAAAATGTTTTTATAACTGATGGAAGTTGTATGACTTCTTCAGGTTGTCAAAATCCATCTTTAACGTATATGGCACTTACTGCAAGAGCTTGTAAATATGCAATTCAACAATTTAAATCAAACCAATTATGAGAAAATTTAGAATACCAATCCTGATTTTGGGACTCATTATCTCATCATTCATAGTGTATTATTTTATCAAACAACCTGCTTATTCAATTAAAACAGAAGGCACTTTGTATGTTGTAAATAAAGTGAGTAAAAGTGTTGTGATTTTTGATTTACTAAAAGGTAAGCAAATTAAAGAATTGCCTATGGAAATTGAACCTCATGAAGCAACAGCACTAACCAATCCAAATCGAGTTATTGTAACCAATTACGGTACTCCAGATATTGGTGGAAAAAGTATTACTGTGATAAATGCAAAAAGAAATACCATAGAAAAAACTGTTTCAATTGGCGAAAGTTTACGTCCTCATGGAATTATTTCATTGCCAGAAGCAGATAAAGTAGGTGTTGTTACTGATATTGGAAATCATTTATCCATAGTGAATGTAAAAACAGGTGTTTTAGAAAAACAAATCTCTACTCAGCAAAACCTCAGTCATTTATTAGTTCATCATCCTTTTAAACCTTTGATTTATGTTGCGAATATTGCATCAGGATCAGTAAGTGTTATAGATGTAAAACTAGATTCAGTTATCAAAATTATTCCTATTGGGAAGAAATCTGAAGGAATTGATATTACAAAAGATGGTGCTGAACTTTGGGTAACCAACATAGAAGAAAATGTTATTTCCGTAATCAATTCTACTACTTATGAAATTACTGAACGAATTAAAACTGGAAAAGAGCCTTTGAGATTAAAGTTTTCTAATGATGGAAAATATTGTTTAGTTTCAAATTCAAGTGAAGGAACATTATCAGTTTATAATAGCAAAACAAAAAAACAAATCGCAACGATTTCAATTCCCGGCAAAAAAAATATTCTCGAAAAGATACTTTATCACACACCTCGTCCTGTAGGAATTTTAATGCATCCTAATGGAAAATATGCTTTTATATCAAATTTTACAGCAAGTAGAGTTGAAATAATTGATTTGCGTACTTTTGCCATCGTGAGTAGTATTAAGGTTGGTGACATGCCTGATGGTCTTGCATTTGTCAATTAAAAATATCCTTTTTTTAATCATTCATCACGAATAATTGAGTTGTTTTTTTAAGTTTTATGAAGCGTTTAAAATTTGTATTGCTTTTTCTGGGAGGTCTTTTTTTGCTTTTTCGCATTTCAGTTTTTATTGTAAGATTACCATCTTATGACATAAAAACGAATGGAAAACTATATGTTGTAAACAAAGTAAGTGAAAATGTTCTCGTTTTTGATTTATTTTCAGGAAAGGAAATTGCCGAAATTTCTATTGATATGTTGTCTCACGAAGCTGTAAAAACATCCAATGAAAATAAAATTGTACTCACAAATTTTGGTGATTCAGATAAAAATATCATTAAAACTATAAATGCAAAAACGAATACTTTAGAAAAAGAAAAAATATTCAATCAAAAAATTTATGGAAATGGCATAATTGCTTTGCCTGATTCACAAAAAGTTGCAATAATCGATTATGTTTTGAATAGCTTAGTTGTTCTTGATATTGAAAATAATCGTATTGAAAAACAATTATCAACAGAGCAAGACAAAAGTCATTTGGCTGTTTTGCATCCAAAAAAACCAATTGCTTACGTAACAAATATCAATTCTGGTTCAGTAAGTGTCATAGATCTTACTCAAAACAAAGTGATTAAAATTATAGCTTGCGGTTTGGGCAGAAAAGGAATTGACATTACTCCTGATGGCTCTGAAATTTGGGTTACAAACATCAATGAAAATTCAATAAAAGTTATTGATACTACAAATTATACTATTACCAATACATTAACCTCAGGAAATGAGTCTTTAAAACTGAGTTTTTCTATTGATGGCAAATATTGTTTGGTTGCCAATGCAACAGATGGAACTGTTTCGGTATTCAATCAACAAACTAAGAAGGATATAAAAACCATTTATCTTCATGGAAAAACTACACTTCTTGAAAAATTACTATATCACACACCTCGTCCTGTAAATATTTTAATGCATCCAAATGGGTTGTATGCTTTTGTTGCCAATTCTAATGCGGATAAAATTGAAGTAATTGACATGAAAACATTTAAAATCATTAGCACTATTGGTACTGGAAGAGTTCCTGATGCTATGGTTTTTATTCATTAGGCTATTCAAACAATTATCCTTTTCTCTTTTTATTTTGATGTATTTCGTCTTTAGAAATATTCCATTTATCGATAGCAAATTATAAATCAGCTAATTGATAGATTTTTCACTTTATTTAAAAATTACCTTTGTATCAAGAATATTGAATTTAATTTGAAAATTAATTGTTTTACATAAATTCAAATATAAACCCAAAAAAACTTAGTAAATCTTTAAACCCTAAATCAATTAAACCGAAGACTACTTTCATGATAAAAGTCATATTTTCAGCACTTTATAAGCATTAACTTTAGTCTTCATCTTTAAAAATCCATTTTATGAAAAATCACACCCCCTCCATTAAAAAAGTTAGTTTGAATAATTATTCATTACTTATGAAATTATTTTTGTTAACAATTATTTTCCTAAGTTCTTGTAGTAAAGATTTTACAGAACTTCCTGAAGATTCTGGAGAAGTTACTATTGATAATTTAAAAGCTTCCCCAAACTTTAATTGGAAAAATACCAAAGAAACTAAGGTAACAATTAGAACAAAAGATAATGAAGGAAATGCAGTTTCAAATGTTAAAGTAAGTGTTTGGACTAATTTTGAAGAAGAAAATGGTTCAGAAATCATCAATGGTGTAACAAATCTACAAGGAGAATTTGTAGTGAATTATACTTTTGAAGCTGACATGGAAGAAGTTGTTTTAAAAACAGATTTTATAGGTTTTATTCCAGAAACAAAAGTACCCATAGAAAATGGGAACGTTAATTTTACTTTTGGAGGCACAAAAAACACCCAAAAAAGTCAAAATTACAGCAACAAATCCTACTATTCAAAGCTAGAAAATACTCTTAAAAGTAAATTGAATTCTAACATTAAAATTAACTATATAGGAAGTTATGATGGCAATGGAGTTCCTAATTATTTAGAGGATAAACCTGATAAAATAACCAAAGATTTTTTAAAAGATGTAAATAATTCTTTGCCAGAAAACATGCCTGTGCCTAAATATCATCCTGAATATCTCTTAGGAAACAATCAGCACAATTTAGTAATTTTAGATAAAGCAGAAGTATGGATTACCTTTGTATCTGAAGGTGCTGGTTATAGAAATGTATTAGCATACTATACTTATGATAGAGATTTCCCACCAAAAAGTCCATCAGATATTAAAGAATGTTTTGTGATTTTTCCAAATGCATCATTTGCAGGTTCAGGAGGAGGTTTATACTCTGGTGATAAAGTTTCGTTAGGTGTTTTCGAAAAAAACACAGTAGTTGGTTGGATGTTAATGCGTGATGGTTGGGATGATAAAACAAAAAAATCAACAGAAGGTTTGGGTTTATTATACTCTAATTTAGAATTAAATCCAGAAGCAGATATCAAGGATCGTCAACACACAGTGATGCTTTTCGATGAAAAAAGAGATTTATTCTTAATTGGTTTCGAAGATTTAATTCGTCCAGGGGGTGATAATGACTTTAACGATGCTGTTTTTTATGCAACTGCAAATCCAATAGAAAATGTTGAAATAGATAACGTAGCAAAAATAGATCCAGATCCTATTGATACTGATAAAGACGGAGTTAATGATAGTTTTGACAATTATCCTGAAGATCCAAAATTAGCGTTCAATAATTTTTATCCTGGTAAAAATATGTTTGGAACTCTTGCTTTTGAAGATTTATGGCCATCTAAAGGTGATTATGATTTTAATGATTTGGTAGTTGATTATCATTTTAACAGAATTTCAAATGCTGAAAATAAAGTAGTTAGTTTAGAAGGAAAATTCATTGTAAGAGCTATTGGAGCAAGTTTCCAAAATGGTTTTGGTTTCTCAATTCCTGGTTTAGATCCATCACGTATTGCATCTGTAAAAGGAACAAAATATACTGAAAGTTATATTAAAACAAATGGTAATGGAACAGAATCAGGACAAAAAGATGCAACCATAATTGTGTTCGACAATGCTTGGAAACAAGGTTATGGAAATACAAGACCAGATCAGCCTTTTGTTGTCTCTGATACAATAACTGTCACTATAGATTTGGTAAATCCTATTGATATCAATACATTCGGAATGGCTCCTTTCAATCCATTTATCATTGTAAATAAAGAAAGAGGTAAAGAAGTTCACTTGCCAAATTATGCTCCAACAAGTTTAGCTGATTTATCTTATTTTGGAACTTCGTTTGACGATACTCAATCAGCAACAGGAAAATATTATAAAACAAAAGACAACTTACCTTGGGCAATTAATTTCCCAAGTCGTTTTGAATATCCTATTGAAAAAGCAAGTATAGATGTTAGTCACTTAAATTTTATTAATTGGGTTTTAAGCAATGGATTAGATTATAAAAATTGGTATAAAAACGAACCTGGATTTAGAAATAGTTCCAATATTTATAACAAATAACAGTTCATTTTTTTAATAAATTTTGTTCAAAGAGGTCACTTTTTAAGTGACCTCTTTTTTTTGCATAAATCTATACTTTTCAATAAAAAATATTCCTTTTACAAATTATTTCAGTAATTTTAAAGGAATTTATTATCAATAAATACTTTAAAAATGAGTACGATAAAAAATATAGTTTTTGACTTAGGAGGTGTAATCATGAATTTAGATGTTCCTAAAACAATTGAAGCTTTTAAAAAATTAGGTATTCAAAATATTGTGAATGAAACTGGACATCATTATCAATATTCTTTTTTTTATGACTTTGAAATTGGTAAAATTTCAGAAAAATATTTTTTGGATTCTCTTTTAAATTTATCTGAAAAATCTCCTAGTCATCAAGAAATTATTCAAGCTTGGAATGCTATGATATTAGATATGCCAAAAGAACGTATTGATTTTTTAACTGACCTAGGAAAAAATTACACTCTTTTTCTATTAAGCAACACGAATAGTATTCACCAAAAAGAATATCTAGATACTTTTAAAAATAGTTATAATAGCTCATTCAACGACATTTTTAAAAAAGCTTACTATTCTCATGAAATTGGAATTAGAAAACCAGATGAAGCCATTTTTAATTTTATTTTAGAGGACAGTAACTTAATAGCCGCAGAAACTCTTTTTGTTGATGATGCTATAAGTAATATTGAAGGTGCTAAAAAAGTTGGCATAAAAACATATCATGTGCAGCATTATGATACAATAAATATTTTGAAGGTATTGAATCAATAAAAAGAAGAGGAAAAATATCCCAATAAAAAAAGAGCTTATTTCTAAGCTCTTTAATGTTTAAATATATAAATCCCCCAATAAATATATTTAATATTTCTATTACAATAGGACACAAAGATAATTTCTATTTGAAACTTTGATTTCAATTATCGACAAATTGCAATCTACAATCGTCCAAATGTAATTTAGTTTCGACGAATTGAATATTTTCATGAAATGTTTGTTTAGTTTGAGACCTAAATCGCAATTTGCCTATCAATTTGTTGATCTAAAGAAATGAATGTTTCTGTTCTTGAAACTCCTTTGATATTCTGAATATCTTTATTCAACAAATGCATTAAGTCTTCATTATTTTTACACATAATTTTGATAAAAATAGCATAATTTCCTGTTGTATAATGACTTTCAACAATTTCAGGAATCTCTTTCAATCTTTTTATTGCAGAAGAATATAGATTAGACGCATCTAAAAAAACCCCTACAAAAGCAGTGGTTGTGTATCCTAAAGCTTTCGGATTAATCACCATTTTATAGCCTTCAATCAAATTAGATTTTTCTAATTTTCGCAATCGTTGATGAATGGCTGCTCCAGAAATGCCAACTTCTCTAGCAATGCTCAGAATAGGCGTTCGTGCATCATTTACCAAACTTTTGATAATAATTTTATCAATTCCGTCTATTTTCATGATTAATAATTAAAGTTTAAAGATAAAAAAAAGAGAACACTTTTTTGAAGTATTCTCTTTATTGTATTTCTAGTATTCAATTTCACTATTTCATTTCGAAACCTTCCATAAATTTTGTAGTATAATTTCCTGCAACATAATCAGGATGATCCATCAATTGTCTGTGAAAAGGAATGGTTGTTTTGATGCCTTCAATGACAAATTCATCCAATGCTCTTTTCATTTTATTGATAGCTTCTTCTCTTGTTTGTGCAGTTACAATCAACTTTGCAATCATAGAATCGTAGTTTGGCGGAATCATATACCCTGCATAAACGTGTGTATCCATTCTAACTCCATGACCTCCTGGCGCATGAAAAGTAGTGACTCTTCCTGGTGCAGGTCTAAATCCGTTGTAAGGGTCTTCAGCATTGATTCTACATTCTATAGAATGCATTTGAGGATAATAATTTTTTCCTGAAATTGGGACACCTGCAGCCACTAAAATTTGTTCTCTAATCAAATCATAATTGATAACTTCTTCCGTAATTGGATGCTCTACTTGGATACGAGTATTCATCTCCATGAAATAGAAATTTCGGTGTTTATCAACCAAAAATTCTATAGTTCCTGCACCTTCATAACTGATGTATTCAGCTGCTTTTACAGCTGCTTTTCCCATAGCATCTCTCAACTCATCTGTCATGAATGGAGAAGGAGTTTCTTCAGTCAATTTTTGATGACGTCTTTGCACAGAACAATCTCTTTCTGATAAATGGCATGCTTTTCCGTAAGCATCACCTACAATTTGAATTTCAATATGTCTTGGTTCTTCAATGAGTTTTTCCATATACATATCATCATTTCCAAAAGCAGCTTTACTTTCTTGTCTTGCAGAATCCCACGCATTTTTTAAATCTTCAGGTTTCCAAACAGCACGCATTCCTTTACCTCCACCACCTGCAGAAGCTTTTAACATTACTGGATATCCTGTTTCTAGAGCTACTTTTTTACATTGTTCAAAATCGGCAATAATTCCTTCAGAACCAGGCACACAAGGCACTCCAGCTGCTTTCATAGTCGCTTTGGCATTCGCTTTATCTCCCATTTGATCAATCATTCTGCCAGTTGCTCCAATGAATTTTATTTTATGCTCTTCACACAAATTAGAGAATTTTGCATTTTCTGATAAAAACCCATATCCAGGATGAATGGCATCAGCATTGGTGATTTCTGCAGCCGCAATAATATTTGACATTTTCAAATAGGATTCACTACTTGCTGGTGGCCCTATACATACTGCTTCGTCTGCAAAACGAACGTGTAAACTTTCTGCATCTGCTGTTGAATAGACAGCTACAGTTTTGATTCCCATTTCTTTACAAGTTCTAATAACTCGTAAAGCAATTTCTCCTCTGTTGGCAACTAATATTTTTTTGAACATCTTATTTTGAGATTAGATTAAGTAAACTTTTTAGCTGAATGATGTTTCGAAAATTTCTTTTACATCTGCAATTCTAACTTCAATTAGGATGGGTCAACCAAAAATAACGGTTGATCATATTCTACTGGAGATGCATTATCAACTAGGATTTTTACTACTTTACCAGAAATTTCAGATTCAATTTCATTGAATAATTTCATTGCTTCAATCACACAAACTACATCACCTGCACTAATTTCTGAACCAACTTCCACAAAGTTTGATTTATCTGGAGATGGTTTTCTGTAGAAAGTACCAATAATTGGAGATTTTATGGTGATGTAATTTCCGGCATTTTCAGCTGCTTTTACAACAGGAGCTGGAGTTTCTGAAGCAGGTTGTGCTGTTGGAGTAACCACAACTTGTGGGGCACTTTGCTGCACAGGAGCTGATTGAACATAGGTAGTTTCTGTAAAACCACTTCCTGTTTTAATAGTAATTTTAATATCCTCCATTTCTAACTTTACCTCACTTGCGCCAGATTTTGCTACAAATTTTATCAGATTTTGAATTTCTTTGATATCCATAATTATGATTATTTAGTTGTTTTGTTTTATGAATTATACGCCCAAGTTAAGTAAATAGCTCCCCAAGTGAAACCACCTCCAAAGGCTGCAAAAATTAAATTATCTCCTTTTTTTAATTGACTTTCGTAATCTGCTAATAATAAAGGTAATGTTGCAGAAGTGGTATTTCCGTATTTATGAATGTTTACCATCACTTTATCCGCTTCAACACCCACTCTATTGGCAGTTGCTTCAATGATTCTTTTATTCGCTTGATGAGGTACCAACCACTGAATGTCTTCTTTTGTAAGATTATTTCTTGTCAACATCTTTTCAGAAACCTCAGCCATATTTGAAACTGCATACTTGAAAACTGTTTTTCCTTCTTGATGCACAAAATGTTGTCCATTTTTTACAGTTTCTTCTGATGGTGGCAAAATAGAACCTCCTGCATCAATCTTTAAAAAATCTCTTCCTATTCCATCACTTCGCAAATATTCATCTTTTAATCCAAATCCTTCTGAATTTGGCTCGAACAAAGCTGCTCCTGCTCCATCTCCAAAAATAATACATGTTGCTCTATCAGTATAATCAATGATGGATGACATTTTATCTGCTCCAATAACCAATACTTTCTTGTATCTTCCTGATTCTATGTAACTAGCAGCTGTAGACATTCCATATAAAAAACTAGAACATGCCGCTTGCAAATCATAGGCAAAGGCATTGATTGCACCAATTTCAGTGGCTGTGTAAACAGCTGTTGATGCTACTAGTAAATCTGGTGTTGCTGTTGCCACAATCACCAAATCAATTTCTTCGGGATTTGTTTTTGATTTTTGCAATAAATCTTGTGCAGCTTTAATTGCCATGAACGAAGTTCCAAGACCTTCACCTTTTAAAATTCTTCGCTCTTTAATGCCTGTTCTTGTAGTAATCCATTCGTCATTTGTATCAACAAAAGTTTCCAATTCTTTGTTTGTCAATACATAGTCAGGGACATATTTTCCTACTGCTGTGATTGCTGCAGTGATTTTACTCATAGTTATTAAAATATTGAACTATTGATTTAGAAAGTCAAAAGTAATGAAAAATATCACACTTTTGGGTTAAAATGAACCAATTTTGAGTTGTTTTTAAGTAAAAAACGCAAAAAAACCCTCAAAAATGAGGGTTTTGACATATATTATTAAAAGCTTTTAAGCTTCTGCAGTTGCAGTTTCTAAAACAACTTGACCTCTGTAATAAAGTTTTCCTTCATGCCAGTGAGCTCTGTGATACAAATGCGATTCTCCAGTTGTTGGATCAGTTGCAATTTGTTGATTTGCTGCTTTATAATGTGTTCTCCTTTTATCTCTTCTAGTTTTAGAAATCTTTCTTTTAGGATGTGCCATTTTATCTCTTTTTTTCTGTTAGTAAATTCTTTAATTTATCCCACCTTGGGTCTGCTTCTTCAGCAGTATTTTCTTCTTTTATTTCTAATTCTTTTAATTTTTTCAACGTTTCTGATTCCATAGTGCCATCTAAAACTTTTGGATGTACTTTTTTGTTTGGAACCGCCAAAATAATCATTTCATAAATGTATTGTGCTACATTTAGTTGATATGCATCATAAGATAGTATTAAAATTTCTTCATTATCGTCATTAAACTCAGGACCAAATTTTACTACTAATGGCAATGTTGCTTTAATTTTTTGATGATACATTTCTGTGGTTACATCGCAAGGAACTTCAACAGTACCTTTTGCTTTGAAAACCAATTCTAAAAGTGTTGTTTTTTTAAAAAAACTCAATGAAACATTAATGTTTGCACTTTCGAACTCATCAAAATTAAAATATTCAAAGAACTCATTCTCAATTTTATAATTGAAATCATGATTTCCTTCGCTTAATCCTACAAAAGGAATGTTGAATTGTTTCAAGTCTTTCATTATCAATCATCAATTGAGCGTGCAAAGATACAAAAAAATGTAATTCTACAAGTTTTTATATTAAAAAAAGAAATCATTTGTTGATTATTTAATCTTTAATTGATTTTTTGTCAATTCTTTGTATTCTTCTCGATTTCTAAAAAGCTGAATTGCAGTGAACAATGCCTCTTCAAAAGAAGATGATTTTGCTTGATTTTTTCCAGCAATATCATAGCCTGTGCCATGATCTGGAGAGGTTCTTATATGACTCAATCCTGCTGTAAAGTTCACTCCTTTTCCAAAAGAGAGCGCTTTGAAAGGCGCCAAACCTTGATCGTGATAGGTTGCTAAAACACCATCAAATTGTTTGTAAGTTTCGTTTCCAAAGAAACCATCTGCTGCATAAGGTCCAAAAACTAGCTTTCCAGTTTCTTGAATTGCAGCAATTGTAGGTCTGATAATTTCGTCATCTTCTTTCCCAATAACGCCTTTGTCACCACAATGTGGATTCAATGCTAACACCGCAATTTTTGGTTTACTAATGCCAAAATCCTGAATCAAGGAGGTATGCATAGTCTCCACTTTTGATGTAATCAATGCTGGAGTGATGGTTTCAGCCACTTTTGAAATGGGAATATGACCTGTGATTAAGCCAATTCTCAAAGCATCTGTCATTAAAATCATCAAGCTTTTTCCGTCTAATTTTTCTTCTAAAAACTCTGTATGTCCAGGAAAATGAAAATCATCTGATTGAATATTTTCTTTATTAATTGGCGCTGTGATTAAGACATCAATCTTGTTTTCTTTCAAATGGTTCACAGCACTTTCTAACGATTTTAAGGCGTATTCACCTGAAATTTTTGTAGGTTTTCCCAATTCAATTTCCACTTCTTCTTTCCAAATATTCAGCACATTGATTTTTGTAGGATTCGCTTGATTGACATCTGTAATTCCATGCACTTGAATTTCATTTTCCAATGCTTTTTTATGATACGAAATTACTTTGGTTGCTCCAAAAATAATGGGAGTACAAAATTCTAACATTCGTTTATCATCAAAGGTTTTTAAAATCACTTCAATGCCAATTCCGTTCAAATCTCCTATTGAAATTCCTACAATTATTTTATCAGATTTATCCATAGTAACTCTTGTAATATTGCTATTTTTGCGACTACAAAAGTAACCAAAATTTACGGATATGTTTACAGGAATTATTGAAACGATGGGAGTTGTTACAAACTGCGTAAAAGAGCAAGGAAATCTGCACTTAACCATAAAAAGTGACATTACTAATGAACTAAAAGTAGACCAAAGTGTGGCTCATAATGGTGTTTGTTTGACGGTTATTGACATTATAGATGATGAATACACTGTAACTGCCATCAAAGAAACTCTTGACAAGACAAGCATTGGACATCTGAAAAAAAACGATTTTGTAAACTTAGAACGCGCTATGAAATTGGGTGCTAGATTGGATGGACATATTGTGCAAGGTCATGTGGACGGAACAGGAATCTGTACTAAAATTTCTGATGAAAACGGAAGTACTTGGTTTACTTTTCAATATCCAAAAAACAAAAATAACGTAACGATTGAAAAAGGTTCCATTACTGTGAATGGTGTTAGTTTGACAGTCATTAATTCAAAAGAAAATGAATTTAGTGTCGCCATTATTCCTTATACCAAAGAGCAAACTACCTTTAAAACACTGAAATTGAATGATGTTGTGAATTTAGAGTTTGACGTAATTGGAAAATATGTTGCCAGATTAACGGCTTTTACAAACTAAACTTTTGGTTCTTTTTTATGTAAAAAACGCGTCAGTTTTATGGATAAATCAAGCAAAATAATTTTCGGATTTCCATTTCTTTCAATGTGATACATGGCATCTGAAATTTCCTTTTCAATATCCAAAATATTAGAAGAATGCACAAAAGGTGCAAATTTTGACAAGGTAAAATCTGTTTTTGTCTCTATGAAAACCAATTGCTCTGATTTGTAATTGAACAATAACGCTTGTCTAAAAAACTGCAAACAATATTCTAAAAACCGTTTTTGAGTTTCACGTCCGGTTTTTGAAATCGTGTCAGACCAAGCAATTAATTGCTGCACAACAGCTACATTTCCTTTCGCACGAAATGCAGTTCGAACCCAAGCAACAAACCATTCTTCAAAAACCAAATCACTAGCATCGTTATTCAATAATTCCAACGCTTTGTTATAATTTCCTTCTGATTGATGTGCAATTTTTGAAGCTTCATTTTCGGTCAATTGATAATTTACGACTAATGAATTGGCAATATCTTGTTCGCTCAATAATGGAAAATGCAATGCCTGACAACGAGAAGTAATCGTATTTAACAACTGCTCTTCATCTTCAGTAACCAAAATAAAAACTGTTTTTTGAGGAGGTTCTTCTATCAACTTTAGTAATTTATTGGAGGCAGCAGCATTCATTTTCTCTGCCATCCAAATAATCATTACTTTAAATCCTCCTTCATAGGATTTTAATTGTAATTTTTTTACAATTTCTTCAGCTTCTTCAACATTGATCAATCCTTGTTTGTTTTCCACACCTATATGTTGCAACCAATTGAACAAACTTCCATAAGATTGTGTAGAAATAAATTGACGCCAATCATCTAAAAATAAATCACTTACAGGATGACTTTTTACAGTTTCGGTTGTCGTTACTGGAAAGGCAAAATGCAAATCAGGATGCTGTAATTTTTCACATTTTATAGCACTAATTTCAGGGTTATCAGAAAAATGCGACAGCAAAAATTGTGCGTAAGCCAATGCCATTGGCAACGTTCCACAGCCTTCTTTTCCTATAAAAAGTTGCGCATGAGGAATTCTGCCTTGTTCCGCAGAAACTTGTAAATGTTTTTTGATGTGGTCTTGACCAATAATCTGATTGAAAAGCATGCACAAATATAAGAGATAATTTACGCAAACGTTATCTTAATTTTTAAGAAATGCATTTCATAAAACGTAAAGAAATAAGTATTTTTGTTGAAAATACATTCATTATGAAAACATTACAAGATTTTAATTTTAAAGATAAAAAAGCCATTATTCGAGTTGATTTCAATGTGCCATTGAACGACAAATTTGAAGTAACTGATGCCACAAGAATTGAAGCTGCAAAATCAACCCTCGTAAAAATTTTAGAAGATGGTGGAAGTTGCGTTTTAATGTCACATTTAGGAAGGCCAAAAGGTTTTCAAGATGAATTTTCATTGCGTCATATCGTGAAAGTTATTTCAGATATTATGGGTTGCAACGTTAAATTTGTGGAAGATTGTATTGGAGAAAAAGCTGAAAAAGCAGTAGCTGATTTGAAAAATGGAGAAATTTTATTGCTAGAAAATCTTCGTTTTTATGCAGAAGAAGAAAAAGGAGCTATTGATTTTGCTGAAAAATTATCAAAATTAGGAGATATTTATGTGAATGATGCTTTTGGTACTGCTCACAGAGCACATGCTTCAACGACCATTATTGCGCAATTTTTTGAAGGAAAAAAATGTTTCGGAGATTTATTAGCAAGAGAAATTGAAAGTATTGATAAAGTATTGAATAACTCAGAAAAACCTGTTTTGGCAATTTTAGGAGGCGCAAAAGTTTCTTCAAAAATCACTGTTATTGAAAATATTTTAGATAAAGTGGATCATTTGATTTTGGGTGGTGGAATGAGTTTTACATTCATCAAAGCTCATGGTGGAAAAATCGGAAATTCGATTTGCGAAGATGACAAAATGGAATTGGCATTGGATATATTAAAACAGGCCAGAGAAAAAGGTGTTACTGTGCACATTCCTGTGGATGTTGTTGCAGCTGACAAATTCAGTAATGATGCAAATACTCAAATTTGTGATATCAATAATATTCCTGATGGTTGGGAAGGCGTTGATGCTGGCCCAAAATCGATTGCACTTTTTGACGAAGTTGTAAACAAATGCAAAACCATTTTATGGAACGGACCTTTGGGAGTTTTTGAAATGGAAAAATTCGCTGCAGGAACAATTGCTTTAGGGCATTCAATTGAAAAAGCAACGAAAAACGGTGCGTTTTCATTAGTTGGTGGTGGTGATTCTGTGGCTGCTGTAAAACAATTTGGATTTGAAGATAAAGTAAGTTACGTTTCCACTGGTGGTGGCGCCATGTTAGAAATGTTAGAAGGAAAATCATTGCCAGGAATTGATGCAATTCTGAATTAATTTTTCTTAAAATAACTGTTAAAAAAGTTCTCTTTTAGGGAACTTTTTTTTGTGGCTTTAATCGTTATAAAATTAGCCTTATTTTTGCATCGCTAAAAAAATTTCAAAAAAATGAAATACACAACCTTACCAAATACGGATATCAAAGTTTCAAAAATATGTTTAGGAACCATGACTTGGGGAAACCAAAACACGGAAGCTGAAGCTCATGAACAAATGGATTATGCTCTCGAAAAAGGGGTGAATTTTTTTGATGCGGCTGAATTGTATCCTGTTCCTGCAAATGCGCAAACCTATGGTCATACAGAAAAAATTATTGGTTCTTGGTTTCAAAAAACAGGAAACAGAGAGAAAGTGGTTTTGGCAAGTAAAATTGCAGGTGGTGGAGATTATACAGCGCATATTAGAACTGGTGGTTTTATTAAAAAAAACATTGCTGATGCCATTGAAAATAGTTTGAAAAGATTGCAAACAGAGTATATTGATTTGTATCAATTGCATTGGCCATCAAGAGGTGTGAACTGTTTTGGGGTAAGAGATTATCCATATAAAACATCTACGAAAGAAGCTGAAAATCATTTGGAAATCATAGAAACGTTGCACGATTTTATTAAACAAGGAAAAATCAGACAATTTGGATTATCTAACGAAACTCCTTGGGGAACCATGAAATATGTGCAAACAGCTGAGCAACACAATTTGCCAAGACCAGTAACCATTCAGAATTCTTATTCGCTGATTCACAGAGGATATGAAATCGGTTTGAGTGAAGTTTCTATGAGAGAAAATGTGGGTTTATTGGCCTATTCTCCTTTGGCTCAAGGCGTTTTATCAGGAAAATATTTAGACGGAAATTTGCCAGAAGGCGCAAGAGGTACTTTATTTCCAAGATTTATTGCTAGATACAGAAATGAAGGTTCTGAAAAAGCAGTAGCTTTGTATTTAGAAATCGCAAAAAAACACGGTTTAACGCTTTCTGAATTGTCTTTGGCATTTATCAATCAGTTGCCTTTTGTGACTAGTAATATTATTGGCGCAACAAAAATGGATCAATTAAAGGAAAATATAAACTCGATTTATATTGATTTATCAGAAGAAATTTTGGAAGAAATTAATGCAGTTCATGTTTTGATTCCTAATCCTGCTCCATAATAATTATAAAAATAAGAGCCGAGAAATTCTCGGCTTTTTACATTTTAAAAACACGTCCATTTTTCAACTGATATTTTTCACCACTTTCTTTGCAAACAGCAAATCCATCTTCATTAAATTGCAACGTATGTCCAAATTCACTCACCCAACCAATTTGCTTTGACGGATTTCCAACCACCAAAGCATAAGGCAACACTTCTTTCGTAACAACTGCACCAGCACCAATAAAAGCAAATTCACCAATGTTATTTCCACAAACAATAGTGGCATTTGCGCCAATTGTAGCACCTTTTTTTACTACCGTTTTTTGGTATTCATTTTTCCGATTAATGGCACTTCTTGGGTTGATGACGTTCGTAAAAACCATGGAAGGTCCCAAAAAAACATCATCTTCACAAATCACGCCTGTGTATATGGAAACGTTATTTTGCACTTTTACATTTTTTCCTAGAATCACTTCTGATGAAACAACCACATTTTGACCAATATTGCAGTTTTCGTCAATTGTTGAATGACTCATAATATGACTAAAATGCCAAATTTTTGTGCCTTTTCCGATGATACAATCAGCATCAATCACAGCTGTTTCGTGTGCAAAATAATCCATATTAATAGTTTGAATTTTTTGAGGATGACTCGTTTGTACAAATTTCTTTAGAGGATGAAGTACCAATTCTATCAACGCCAATTTCAATCATTTTCACAGCAGTTCCATAATCACGAACACCACCTGCAGCTTTTATTTGTAGCGGTTTTGCATTTTCAATGATGACTTTCATGGTTTCAAAAGTAGCTCCATTTGGAAGATTGTTTTCGGTTTTATAAAATCCTGTAGATGATTTTACAAATACTTTTTGGGCAGCTTCCAAGCCAAAATTTTCTAAAACAATTTCTTTAATGAGTTTTGAAATAGCTGCTATTTCATCCTCTTTTAAAGCGGCAACTTCAATAATCCATTTTACTACTTTTTGGTTTTCTAAACACAATTTAGTGCCCTGCAAAACTTCTTCTTTTACCAAATTGATTTCGCCATTTTTAAAAGCTTCATAATTGATGACAAAATCCAACTCATCAACATCAAAATCTATAGCGCTTTTCGCTTCTTCTAATTTTGTTGCTAACGAATACGTTCCTTCGTGAAAACCAATGACAGTGCCAACCAAGGTTTTGGAAAGATTGTTTTTCAAAAACTGTTTTGCAAATAGAACGTATTTTGAACGAATCATCACCAATTTATAGTCAAACTGAACAGCTTCTTTTAAAAGAATTGTTACGTTTATAAGATTTTCCTCCTCAGAAATTCCTGCTTGAAGTGGTGTTTTTAAATAAGTTGCGTCAAGATATTGATTGATTTTCATAATATCAAAAGTACGGAATTTTAAAAAACCCAACTTAAAAGTTGGGTTTATTTTTTAATCTACTTGAAAAGAAATTGGCAAAGTATATCTCACTTTTACAGGTTTTTCTCTTTGCTTTCCTGGAGTAAATTTGGGAAGTTTTTCGATCAATTCCTGAGTTTCTTTGGTAAGCTTTGGATGAGGAGTTCTAATTTGAATATCAACAACATTGCCTTTATTATCGATTACAAATTGTGTATAAATTTTATATTTTCCTGATCTCAAGCCAATATCAGTTGCCAGTTGCGAATCAAAATTTCTTTGAACAAATTGATTCATTTTTTTATCAAAACACTTTTTATTTTCCACTTTTGATAAGCCTTCACAACCTTTAAAAATTGGAGCATTTTCGATTATTACATAATCAACCATTTCTGGTTCATCATCAATTGGTTCATCAACAGTAACTATGTTGTTTATATCAAATGAGTTAGGTTCTGGGTTTTTTGGTAAAACAGTAATCGTCTCATCTGTTTTATCATCCACTTTTTTAAATTCTTGATCAAGAATCAATTTTTGATGCTTAATTGGTGCTGTTTTTTGAACTATTTTCTTTTCTATTTGATACATAATTTCTTGTTCTGGCTGTAAAACAACATATTGAAAGTCTTTTTCAGGTTTGCTCGCTACCGATTTTTGTTCAGCTTGATACTCTAAAGTTACATACACCACAAACAAGACTATAACAAGTCCTAATTGTGTGAAAATAGTTGAAAATTTTTCTAATTGTTTTCTAGGTGATTTTTTTAGGTTTTTCATAAGTAAAGGTTTAAAATGTTAAAACTTTGTTAAACCAAATAATATGCCATAAAAAAAGCATCCATAAAATGGATGCTTACATGAAAAATATTTTTCTATTTCAGTTAGTGTACTACTAATTTTTTTGAAATAATAAAATTATTCACTTTTACTTTCACTAAATACATTCCTTTAGAAAGGTTTGAAATATTTATTTCTGTATTTTGTTGATTACTAGTTTTATGAGTGTAAACTTTTTTACCTAATAAATTATAAATTTCTACATTTTCAATTTCTATTTCATCATCCATTTTTATAATAACTATGTTAGATGCTGGGTTTGGGAAAATGTTTAGTTTTTGAGTAATACTATTATTATGCTCGTTTGTAGATAAACTATTATCAGTTAGTTTCCATAGTTCAACTCCTAGGTTATTGCTACCTGCAAAATAAAGTTCATTATTAAAAATTATATTACTATTTCTAAAATCACTTAAGTTTGGAATAGAAAAATCGAAGATATTAATTGGATTAGTTAATTTTTCTGTTGATGCATTATCACCTTTTGTTACCCATAATGAGGAAACATTTACAAAATAAAACTTGTCGTTCAGTACAATGCCATTATCAAATTGAAGAACTTCACTAAAACCTCCACTTCCAACGCCTAGACTGCTCAAAGTTATAGCTTTTGAAACCCCTGATGTTGTTCCATCAGTCGATTTCCACAATTCTTCAAATACTCCTGTGCTTCCGTCTCTTGCTATTACATAGAGAATATTATCCATGATAAAAAATGGTTTTCCTGTCGCTATTCCACTTAGTGTTCCAGGATAAAATTCTTTTACTAAAACGACACCATCATTAGGATTGTATTTAAAAAGCTCATTACCAATAGATTGATTGCCCTCTGTACTAAATCCTTTTGCTCTAAAATAAAGCTCATCATTAAAAATGATAAAATGAGCTGGGCTACTACTTTTACTAGTATTTGTGATATTGTTAGGAAAAATATCAGCGACCAATTCTGTACCATCCACTGTTCCGTTCGTACGCCATAATTCTTTGCCAAATGCCCCATTGTCATTACCTGCACTATAATACAATAAGTTATTGTAAACAATGAAATCTGTAGGATTAGATTCTGTATTAATTGTTATTGGGATATCTTGAAATAAAACTGTTCCTGAGGCTGTGCCATCTGTTCGAAATAACTTATTATAATTGTCAAACGAATTTTTTCGAGCATCAAAATAAATCATGTTATTATATACAATCATAACATCAGACGGATAAAAGAAACCGTCGTTATCTGGAGTAATCTGTAATGTACCTGTGGTAGTACCATCAGTTTTCCAGAGGAAATATTTATTATCTTGTCCTTTTGTCCAAAAATATAATTCACTGTTAAGAACAGCAAATTGATCTCTTATAAAATTTGATAATATTCCAGTATCACCAGGATAAATATCCTTTAAAATTGAAGTTCCTGAGTTAGTACCGTCTGTAACAAAAAGTTCTGTTCCTGCAGCAGATGTTGTTGCAAAAAACAATAGTTTATTGTTGATTGCGGCAAAAGGAATGGGATCATAGCCGCTTGTACCATTTATATCCGAAACGAGTTCAGCATTAGTTCCATTGGTAGTTCTGTATAATTTTTCTTGATTATTATTTGTAGCATTAAAATATAATGATCCATTAGTCTCAATTGGAAACTTAGGAAAGCTGTTTCCTGATTCAGGATTAATATCATCAACTAGTGTAAACTGGTACTGTGCAATAATTAGATTCCAAAACATTAATGACATTAAAATTGTAAACTTTGTTTTCATAGTTGTAGTTTTTAAGGATTACATTCCAATTGATTTGTACTCGTTTGTATTAATTTTTGTGGTTTTATCTTCTATTTTTGTTACTCTAGCAGTGGTGTTTTGGTTTTGGGTTTTGGTGTTAAACTCTAACACAAATCCTTTTATATGAGGATTATTTGCATACATACCCAAAAAAGGAATTGTTTTGTTTTTTAAAGGAAAATTGTTGGCTACCCAAAAACTACTAGATGAATTTTCATTATCAATCGTATATTTTACTGCATACTCTTCACACACATAGCCTAAAATTATTTTGGTATTACCTGTTTTTTTGTATTCAAAATTTGTGTCTTTAAGTAATTTATCGTTCATAGAAAAATCTGTTGGCATTTGAATAGAAGAAGAGGATTGTTTCATTTTCATGCCTGCAGTTTCAATAAAAGTGGTGGTTGTTTTTTTTGAAACTACTGTTATAACATTTGCCTCATTATTCTGCTCTTGGCTAGTTGCAATTACTCCATAAATTTCTGGATCATCGCTTGTAAGGACTATCATTTCAATAACCTGGTTATCTGCTGAATTAGAAATTTCTATATGTATGCTGTTAGTGAAAGTAATTACTAAAGGAAGATTTACTTTTTCTGAAGTTTCAGAGTTTTGTTTTTTCTCATCTAAAGCTTTGTCAATTACTTTGTCTGTTTCTTTGTCTATTTTGTTATCAATTTTTTGTTCTACTTTTTCCTTTAATCTTTTTAATAATTGAGCATTTATAGAATTTGAAACTCCTATTGTAAGGCAGCTTAAAATTAAAACTTTTGAAAATTTCATAGAGTAATTTTTAGAGTTAATAATTTTTTTTAAACAAATTTGTTTAATGAGGATCAAAAATAAAAGCTGATTTGTATGGTTGGTTATAAATTTTGTACAATTGGTAAATAATCTATTTGTAAATTCAGAATTGTTATTGATGTATCAATTATATCTTTTTATGTTTAAAAAATTGCAGTTTGCACAACTTTAAAAGAAGTTTCTATAAATAATTTTTAAATTTGATGAAATTAAGTTTTATGATAAAAGCAGTTATTATTGATGATGAGCCAAAAGCAATACAAAGTTTAGCTTGGGAACTTAATAATTTTGAAAGTGAAGTTAAAATTGTTGCTACATTTTCGGAGCCAGAAAAAGCATTGTCTTATATAAATGACAATACTTTTGATTGCCTTTTTTTAGATATTGAAATGCCTAGTATGGATGGCTTTCAATTGTTAGATAAAATTAATAAAAGAAATTTTTTTGTAGTAATTACAACTGCTTATAATGAGTATGCTATTAAAGCATTAAAAAAAGATGCTATTGATTATTTACTAAAACCAATAGATTCTGATGATTTAAAAGAAACAATTACTAAAATAAAAAACCAATTATTTAAAGATTTTAATGCTGAAAAAATTGAGAATATTTTAATAAAATTTAACAACAAACTTTTCAATAAAAAAATAACCATAACCTCAGATGGAAAATTAATTTTTTTAAAACCAGATGATATTTATTACGTTATTTCTGATGGAAATTATTCTACGTTCTTTTTAGACAATCAAAAGAAAATTGTTGTTACTAAAAAACTTAAAGAAATTAACGAACTATTACCCCAAGATTCTTTTTTTAGAATTCATAATTCATATATAGTAAATCTTCATAAAATCAAAGAATTTTTAAAAACAGATGGCTATGTAATTTTAGAAAACAACATAAAAATTCCTGTTTCAAGACAAAGAAAAACAGACTTTTTAGATAAATTATAATCCCATTATTAAAAAATAACATCATTAAAACCATTTTAGAAAATAGTAATGAAAACGGAATAGGAATACTTTTTATAGGTATTTTAGGCTATTTAAGCATTTATCATTTAGTACTTTATTTTCAAAATAAAATACCATATTATTTGTATTACAGTTTATTTGCTTTGTTTTGTTTTTTACCAACGTTAAGAAGAATAGATAATGTTTTTTTTGAAGATTTTTTTATAAATAATGCCTATTTATTTAAAGTATTACATTTTCCTTTTCAAACATTTTCAATAATATTTTATTCATTATTTGTATTATCAATTTTAAATTTTAAAAAAGAATTTTATTCTTTTTATATCATAAATAAATGGATAATTATCATAACATCTGTGGCTATTTGCTCAGCTATTTTTATAGATGAGTTCCTATATCAAGGACTGATGAGATTTATTTACCTAACATTAGTTTTTCCTGTTTTTAGTATCTTAACTCTATTAAGCATCCCTTTAATATTAAGAACAAAAACTGGTATTAAATTTCATATTATATTGGGCATTATTTCTTTAAATTTATTAACCTCAATATTATTTTATAAATCTATTAATATATCTGTTGAAGATTCTAATAAATATTTTTACCTGTTTTATTTTGGAGCTATTTTAGAAAACATCTTTTTTACACTTGCAATTGGCTACAAACAACAACTTGTAAATAAAGAACTAGATAAGGCTAATACTGTTTTAGTAAAAAAAATGTCTGAAAACGAAGAATTAAAACATCAGGTAAATATAGAAATGCAAAAACAAATTTCATCATTAAAAGAACAAATAAAACTAAAAAACAAAATTGATGAGTTAGCACTGATTTCTCTACGTTCTCAAATGAATCCTCATTTTATTTTTAATGCTTTAAACTCAATAAAACACTATATAATTAATAATGAAACAAAAAATGCGGCTCATTATTTAACAAAATTTTCAAAACTAATTCGAAAAATTCTAGAAGCTTCCAATAGTAAAGAAATCACTTTACAAGAAGAATTAGAAACTATTGAACTATATATATCAATTGAAAACATTCGATTTTCTAACGAAATAGATTTTCAAATAATCATTAATGAAAAGATTAAATTGAACACCATAAAAATTCCTCCTTTAATTTTACAACCTTTCTTAGAAAATGCTATTTGGCATGGTTTATCAACAAAACAAAAAGATAAAAAAATATTTATTTCTATTGATAAAAAAGACAATAAACATATAGTTATTTCTATTGAAGATAATGGAATAGGTAGAAAAGCTGCTGAAAAAATAAAATTAGAAAAGTCTATAAAACGAAAGTCAATTGGAATACACCTAACAAAGAATAGGCTTAGTAATTTTGTAAAATCATATAAAAATGATTATACAATAATTTACAAAGATTTAGAAGATGATTTTAAAAATTCATTAGGAACAAGAGTAGTTTTAAAAATCCCGGTTTTTTAAGTGTTTCTCCGCAACTTTCTCCAATTCATCATACCAATTTTGACCGAATTTACGAACCAAAGCTTGTTTCACAAACTTATAAACAGGCACTTGCAATTCTTTTCCTAAAGTACAAGCATCATCGCAAATTTCCCATTTATGATAATTTACAGCTGCAAATTCGCTATAATCTTTCACTCTTATGGGGTATAAATGACAAGAAACTGGCTTTTTCCAAGTTACTTCTCCTTGGTTATAGGCTTCTTCAATGGCGCAAAGTGCTGTCCCTTTTTTATCAAAAATTACATACGCACAATCAGCATTATCAATCAAGGGTGTTTCAAATTCTCCAGATTCATTCATGACAAAAGTTCCTTTTTTTTCAATGGCTTCTATCCCTTTTTTCCGTAAAAAAGGTTTCACTTTTGGATAAATCTCCATTAAAATTTTAGTTTCTTCTTCTTCTAAAGGAGCACCTGCTTCACCATCAATACAACAAGCACCTTTGCAAGCAGCAAGATTGCAAACAAAGTCTTTTTCAAAAATCTCCTCAGAAACGATTGTTTTTCCTAATTGAAACATACTGCAAAAATAAGCCTATTTTTTTCAATTTTTTTACACTTTGCTAAACTTAGTTGTCTAATTTTGCAACGATTTTAAACAATTCGTTATGAACTTTAACTTTAAAGAAATTTTTACAGCATTCATGGTTTTGTTTGCGGTTATTGATATTGTTGGAAACATTCCTATTGTGATTGATTTACGCAAAAAAGCAGGTCATATTCAATCAGGAAAAGCATCTGTGATTGCTGCTTTCATCATGATTTTCTTTTTGTTTTTAGGTCAAAGTTTGTTGAAATTAATTGGTATTGATGTCAATTCTTTTGCAGTTGCAGGATCATTTATTTTATTTTTTATTGCACTTGAAATGATTTTAGGAATCACTTTATACAAAGATGATGGAAGTTCTCAAAACCTAACAGCGACTGTTTTTCCTTTGGCTTTTCCATTAATTGCAGGTCCAGGAAGTTTAACTACGTTGCTTTCGTTAAGAGCTGAATTTGAACTTGAAAACATCATAGTTGCTGTTTTTCTAAATGTTATTGTCATTTATATTGTCTTGAAAACTTCATACAAAATTGAACGAATTATTGGTCCATCTGGAATTCAAATTATTCGAAAAATATTTGGTGTAGTCCTTTTGGCTATTGCTGTAAAATTATTTGCTCATAATATCAAAGCGCTGTTTATTTAAATGATTTTTGATGCATTAATAATTGGTGGAGGCGTTTCTGGAATGCAATGTGCCTTACTTTTAGGCGCAGCAAAAAGCAAACCTTTTGCATTGAATAAGAAAATTGGAATTGTTATGCATCAAAGAGCGTCTCATCTAGAAAATGCGCTTTTCAATAATGTATTGGGATTACAACCAAATTCTCTTGGAAAAGACATCCTAATTCAAGGCAAAGAACAGTTAAAAAATTTATATCCTGATGTGATGCAAATTGAGAATGAAAAAGTGATTTCAATTGAACAAATTGGTGAAACTTATTTCATTAAAACCAACAAAAACGATTATCAATCTTTACTTGTGGTGGTTGCTTTAAACTATGCAAAACCATTTACCATTGAAGGTTTGGAAGGGTTTATAATTCCACATCAAAAATCATCTCTTGAAAAAGACAGAATTCAACTAAAAAACGAGAATCATCTCATCAAAAAAGGGTTGTATTGTTGTGGTACAATTGCAGGTTTTCCAAGTCAATTTGCCATAGCTGCTGGAAGTGGAGCTTCTGTAGCTTTAGAAATTTTGACATCTTGGAATGATGGAAATCATATCAAAATTCACGATAAGATATGATGAAAGTCATATTTTAAGCCATTAAATCAATCTAATTTTATCCTAGTTTATTACAAGGGTTGTTTTCTAAGAAATAATGATTTGTAATAAGAAATAGTAATTAAAAAAATTGCTAGCTTTTAAAAACTTAAAATAAAATTAGTCATGATTGATGTTAAAAAAAAACCTAGAGTTGTCATAGAAAATTACAGCAAAATTTTCTTTCTAATTGGATTGGTATTAGCTTTGGCAATTATCAATTTTATGATGGAATTTAAGTCTTATGATTTAGATAATACGAATGGATTAGGCATGGTTAATATGACCGAGGAAATGAAAGAAGAAATTCCAATTGTATTACAACAAGAGTTACCTCCTCCTCCACCAACTGCACCAGTAATTATGGAGCAAATAAAAGTTGTTGAAGATGATTTAAAGATAGAAGAGTCAATAATTGAATCAACTGAAACTGATGAAAAAACAGCGGTTTTTAAATCAAATACTGAAATTGTAGAAGTACGAGAAACAGAAGAAATCATTGAAGATATTCCCTTTGTATTGATTGAAGATGTGCCAGTTTTTCCTGGATGTAAAGGAAACAATGCTGAACTTAAAAAATGTTTTTCTGATAAAGTAACTGCTTTTTTTGGAAAAAACTTTGATCCTGCTTTGACTCAAGAATTGGGTTTGTCACCTGGAAAAAAGAAAATTTATGTGGTTTTTAAAATCAATAATAAAGGAAAAATTGGGACTGTTAATGCAAGAGCTCCACATCCATTATTGGAAAAAGAAGTTGTTAGAATTATTACTTCTTTACCAGAAATGAAACCTGGAAGACAGAGAGGAATGCCTGTAACAGTAACATATAGTTTACCAATTTCGATAATGGTTGAAGAATAATCAAAAAAATCCAGCTTTTAGCTGGATTTTTTATATATCGTAAAAAACAATTATTCTACTGTAACTGATTTCGCTAAATTTCTTGGTTGATCCACATTTTTACCTAACATCACTGCAATGTGATATGACAATAATTGGAAAGGAATTGTGGTTAATAAAGGAGTTAACGCTTCTTCTGTATCGGGAATTTCGATAACATGATCTGCAATTTCTTTTACAGTAACATCTCCTTCAGTAACTACAGCAATGATTTTACCTGCTCTAGATTTAATTTCTTGAATATTACTCACTACTTTGTCATAATGACCTTTGTTAGTTGCAATTACAAAAATGGGCATATTTTCATCAATCAATGCAATTGGACCGTGTTTCATTTCTGCTGCTGGATATCCCTCTGCATGAATATACGAAATCTCTTTTAGCTTTAAAGCGCCTTCTAAAGCTACTGGAAAATTGAATCCTCTTCCTAAATACAAACAGTTTTTTGCGTCTTTATAAATAGCTGCAATTTCTTTTACTTTGCTATCAATGTTCAATAAATTTTGAATTTGAGATGGAATCAACTGCATTTTTTGAATGTAGTTTTTGAATCTTTCTTCTGAAAGCGATTTATTAGCTTCACCTAATTTTAAGGCAATCAACGTTAAAACTGTAATTTGAGTCGTAAAAGCTTTTGTTGAAGCAACCCCAATTTCAGGTCCTGCATGCGTATAAGCACCTGCATGAGTTTCTCTTGCGATTGAAGAACCAACAACGTTACAAACACCATAT
The DNA here is from genome assembly GCF_015767435.1 of Polaribacter sp. BAL334. Lineage (GTDB taxonomy): Bacteria > Bacteroidota > Bacteroidia > Flavobacteriales > Flavobacteriaceae > Polaribacter. Next base: position 181,680 of record NZ_JADWOV010000271.1, on the reverse strand, counting down.
ACAAAAGCACCTTTGGATTTTGCCAATTTAATTGCTGCTAACGTATCTGCAGTTTCTCCAGATTGAGAAATGGCAATGACCACGTCTTTATCTGTAATGATAGGATTTCTATATCTAAATTCTGATGCGTATTCTACTTCTACAGGAATTCTTGCTAAATCTTCAAACAAATATTCTCCCACCAAACCTGCATGCCATGAAGTTCCACAACCAACAATAATGATTCTATTAGCGTTTAAAAATTTATCTAAATTGTCTTGAACACTTGACATTTTGATGATATTTTCATCAGCCAACATTCTTCCTCTAAAGGTATCTGTAATTGCTTTCGGTTGTTCATGAATTTCTTTGAGCATAAAGTGTTCATAACCCCCTTTTTCAATTTGCTCTAAGCTCAACTGCAACTCTTGAATGATTGGATCAACTAAAGTATCATCAAAAATTTTATGAACTTTTGCTGGTCTTCCTAGTCTGATGATTGCCATTTCTTCGTCTTCTAAATAAATGGCATTTTTAGTATATTCTAAAAACGGAGATGCGTCTGATGCAACAAAAAATTCATTATTATCCTCTCCAACACCAATAGCAATAGGACTTCCTAATCTTGCAACAATTAATTCGTTAGGTTTGTCTTTATCAAAAACAGCGATAGCATAGGCCCCAACAACATTTGTTAAAGCAAGTTGCACTGCTTTTCCTAACTTACAATCTTCATTTTTCTTAACTTCTTCAATAAGGTTTACTAAAACTTCAGTATCAGTATCGCTTTTAAAAGTGTATCCTCTTCTTATAAGTTCTTTTTTAATGGTATCATAATTTTCTATAATTCCATTGTGAACCAACACTAAATCTCCAGATTGAGAAAGATGTGGATGAGAGTTTACATCATTTGGAATCCCGTGAGTTGCCCAACGTGTGTGACCCATTCCAATTTTACCTACTTTTCTTTTTGGGTCTTTATCGATGATTGCTTCTAAATCAGAAACTTTTCCTTTTGTTTTTGAAAGTTGCATTTTCTCTCCATCATAAATCATCACACCTGCACTATCATAACCTCGATATTCTAATCTTTTTAAACCATTAATCACAATTGGATAAGCTTCTCTGTAGCCTATGTAAGCTGAAATTCCACACATATTTGGTTAATTTTTTCTTTCTGAATATGATATTTTCAATGTGGCTTTTTTAGCGCCATTTATGGGGGAGTGATTAAAAAGCGTCACCGCTTTTGGATTCCAACTAAAATTTCTAAAAATTGAATCTGATTCAGAATTTGGAGTATCAGTTGGATTGTGTGTTTTTATTTTTAATGTTGGTGAATAATTACTTCTTCCATTCACCAAATCAGAAATATAATCTGTGATTTTGAATTGATATTTTTCTTTTCTACCATTAGAATCTCTTACTATAAATCCGCTAATTCCTCCAAAAGAAGCTTCAGAAATTGCGTCCTTTATTTGACTAGTAACTTCTGTACCTGAGGATTTGTCACTTTTATACAAATACAATCTGTCTGGAACAAATGAAGTATCTATAGATTGGTTGATATAAAAAGTCAAAGTTGCATCATTAATCAACCAATTATTTGCGCGTAATTCTTCTATTTTGTCAGCAATTCCATTGTTATCTAAGTCAGCCCCAAAAAGATTGATTGTTGCTTCACTTCCTGCAGTTCCTTGAATTTTAATTTCATTATTTGATGGATATATTCTATCCTCCATTTTGAATTTATTGATTTTAAAACCATTCATAGAAAAACTATCGTTTTTTGAGATGGTATCAACAATCGTTGTTCCTGATTTTAAAATCGTATTTGTATAATAAACTTCAATTGAGGGTCTTAAATTGGTGTTTGCATTATCAAAATTGAAAGATGTTAAAGACCCTTCATTTCCTGTTGCTTCTAAAATAATTCCTCTAAAATAATCGTTAAAAGCTTGTTGAGAAGCAAATTCTCCAGAACCATATTTATCTAAAAAAAGTGTTTTGAAAACATCTTTCTTTAATGGTATTCTTGCAAAAGGGATGGGAATAGTATTAGCCGTTGATATTGAAAATTTTAACGTATCTTTTCTATAAATAGCGTTGTTTGAAAGTCTTCTATTAATTACTAAAACCGTGTCAGCTTTTGAAGGCTTAAAGGGGAAGTTTATCTGAGCATTTAACTCTGATCCCGTTTTTTGAAAAGTAGCATTAGAAAAATAACTATTGATTTTTGTTGGATCAATAGGATTAAAAGTATTGATATAGGTATTTGATCTATACACATTCAAACTAAATGATTTTGATGCATCACCAAAAACTGAATCTAATTGATAACTTTTATCTGTTGCATTTGCCAAACGAACTTGGTATGGTAATTTGATAAAAACCGTGTCAATTGTAGTAACCACAGTAGTGTCAGCACCAAAAGTTTCATTGATAACAGTCAAATCATTCGCTATAGAAATTTGAGCAATAATTGATGCTTCTAATTTTTCGTAATTTGGATTTGCATAAACTCCCAATAAATATTGACTTAATTGTCTGGAGATATTATCTGATTGAACTTTTTCTAAAGGACTATTTTCAACTTCGATATCAACAAAAATTCCATCTGTATCAAATTTTGTGTTGGTAATTACATTTGAACCAATATCTGTAAAATCTTTTTCACATGAAATGATTACACTAATAAAACCAACTAAAATAGCAATGTAACTAACTCTTATTATAATTTTCTTCACTTTCAAAATAATTAACTTCCTGACACTAAATCAGTATAAAACTTTAAATACGCGTCTCTTTGGTTTTCAAGTTCATATCCCAAAACAGGAACCTTTTGAGTTTTTAAAAACTCGGACAATTCTGTTGGGATTGTTTCACTACCATGAACAACAGCATCTGAATTTTCAATGGCGCATTTTAAAATATTCACGTAATTTGGTGTCTCCAAATGTGCAACCTTTTTTTTGTCTTTGATGTCAAAAAAAACTTTTTTTGCAAAATCTTCACATAAATTACCATCAAAACCTCCGTTATAAAGTGAAGTTACTATTTTACTTTCCGTAAAAAGTGGCTCTTCTTTGTAATATTCTTTTAAATAAATGGGCAACATAGAAGCCATCCAACCATGAACGTGAATAATATCTGGTGCCCAGTTGAGTTTCTTTACGGTTTCAACAACACCTTTTGCAAAAAATATAGCTCTTTCGTCATTATCAGGAAAAAGCTGATCATCTTCATCAGTAAAAACTGCTTTTCTTTTAAAATATTCCTCGTTATCAATAAAATAAACTTGCATTCTTTCTTTTGGAATAGAAGCAACTTTAATAATCAAAGGCATATCAACATCATTCACCACAAGATTCATTCCTGATAAGCGAATTACTTCGTGCAATTGGTGTCTTCTTTCGTTGATAACTCCGAATCTTGGCATAAAAATTCGGGTTTGAACGCCTTTAGAATGGGCGTTTTTTGCTGCATTAAATGAGGTTGAAGAAAGCTCTGTTTCTGGTAAATACGGAACAACTTCTGATGATACAAACAATATTCTCTTGTCCTTCATTAAATCAAACTCTTTTATGAGATTGGCAAAATTACAAATTTATCTTCAAATATCGTGTTAAAATGCTAAGTTTGCACACATTTAGCACAATTTTGGCATGAAAATATTTAAAAAACGAGACCAATTGAAATCGTTTTTAGAAGAATCTAAAAAAAACAGGAAAACAATTGGTTTTGTACCAACAATGGGTGCTTTGCACAAAGGTCATTTATTTTTAATTGAACAAGCAAAGAAAAAAAATGACATAGTTGTAGCCAGTATTTTTGTAAATCCAACACAATTCAACAACCAAGAGGATTTGGATAATTATCCAAAAACATTAGATAAAGATATTGAATTATTAGAAAGTGTTTTTTGTGATGTGCTTTTTGCGCCAACAGTTTCAGAAATTTATCATGAAAATATTGTCTCTGAAAAATTTGATTTTGATGGATTAGAGCATCAAATGGAAGGAAAATTTAGACCTGGTCATTTTGATGGAGTTGGCACAATTGTAAAAACACTTTTCGAAATTGTGTCTCCAAAAAATGCTTATTTTGGCGAAAAAGATTTTCAACAGTTGCTAATTATCAAGAAATTAGTGGCTAAAAATCAATTGCCTATTTCAATAAAAGGCTGTGCTATTTTTAGAGAAAAAGATGGATTAGCTATGAGCTCAAGAAATGCACGATTGACTACTGAACAAAGAAATGTTGCTCCTTTTATTTACAAGATTTTAAAAATAGTAAAAAAGAAATTCCAAGAAGAAAATGTTGTAGAAATTGCTGAATGGGTTGAAAATCAGTTCAAAAATCATCCTATTTTACAATTAGAATATTTTACAATTGCTAATGAAAAATCATTAAAATCGATAAATATCAAAGAAATTGATACCAAATATCGTGCTTTTATTGCAGTTTTTGCAGGAAATATTCGATTGATTGATAACATTCAATTAAAAAATTAATAACCAAAAAAATACTATTTTTGCTGCATGTTAGTACAAGTAGTAAAATCTAAAATCCATCGTGTAAAAGTTACAGGTGCTGATTTGAATTATATAGGAAGCATCACCATTGATGAAGATTTGATGGATGCTGCAAATATTATTGAAGGTGAACGTGTTCAGATTGTAAATAATAACAATGGAAATCGTTTGGAAACGTATGCAATTCCTGGTCCAAGAGGAAGTGGAGAAATTACATTAAATGGAGCTGCATCAAGATTGGTTGCTGTGGGAGATGTACTTATTTTAATAGTATATGCATTCATGGAATTGGAAGAAGCAAAAAAATTCAAACCTTCACTCGTTTTTCCAAACGAAAAAGACAATACGCTTACCTAATTTTGAAACTGAAAAAAATTTTAAAAATAATACTACCTCTTGCTTTGGGTGGTTTTTTAGTTTGGTATTCACTGACCATTGTCTCTCCAGAAAAATTACTTTCTTATTTTAAAAAAGCCAATTATCCATGGGTTTTTTTAGGATTAATTTTTGGGATTTTAAGTCACATCTCTAGAGCTTACAGGTGGAAATTTTTATTGGAGCCAATGGGTTTTAAACCCAAATTTTTCAATTCTTTTTTAGCTGTTTTGGTAGGGTATTTAGTAAACCTATTTTTGCCAAGAGCAGGTGAAGTTTCGAGAGCTGCAGTAATGGCAAACTATGAAAAAATACCTTTTGAGAAAGGTTTTGGAACCATAGTTGCAGAGAGATTGGCTGACCTTTTGATGCTTTTTTTAGTGATTTTAGTAGCGCTTTTTATTCAGTTTGATTTTATCTGGAATTTACTCATCAAAGATTTCAATCCTTTAAAAACAGTTGGCACAGTTTTATTATTAATTATTGGGGTTTTTATTGGTTACAGAATTATCAAAAAAAGTAGTTCAACTTTCGCTTTTAAGATAAAGTCTTTCCTTTTTGGATTGAAAGAAGGACTCACAAGCATTTTTAAAATGCAAAAAAAAGGGGCATTTATTTTTCACACATTTTTTATTTGGCTGATGTATATTGCTATGTTTTGGGCAACAATTCCTGCTGTTGATGGACTTGAAATCCCTTTTGGCGGTGTTTTAATTGGCTTCATTGCAGGTGGATTTTCAATTGCAGCAACCAATGGTGGAATAGGTTTGTATCCTATTGCTGTGGCAAGTGCATTGGCTTTGTTTGGAGTAGATGAAGTTACAGGAAACGCTTTTGGATGGATTATGTGGACTGCACAAACAGCCATGATTGTTATTTTTGGAGGATTGTCTTTTTTGTTATTGCCAATTTACAATAAAGTGAAATAAATTCAGTAAAATCTACTAGATTTGTTTTTTAACTTTGAATCTTAAACACTGAATTTTGAATCGTCAAAATGTCTAAACTAAAAACTTCTTTTTTCTGTCAAAATTGCGGAACACAACATGCAAAATGGGTGGGACAATGTGGCGCTTGTAAAGAATGGAATACCATTGTTGAAGAAGTGATTCAAAAGGAGGAAAAACGCGAATGGAAACAATCCACCACTGCAAAACAAAACATCAATAAACCGCTAAGAATTGCTGAAATTATTCTAAATCCTGAAGAAAGAATTGTAACCAATAATACAGAATTAGATACCGTTTTAGGAGGTGGATTAGTAAAAGGTTCTGTGATTTTATTAGGTGGTGAACCTGGCATTGGAAAATCAACATTGTTATTACAAATTGCATTGAATATTTCTCAAAAAGTATTGTATGTTTCTGGCGAAGAAAGTCAATCGCAAATAAAAATGAGAGCTGAAAGATTGGAAGCCATCAACTCCAATTGTTTGATTTTGACAGAAACCAACACGCAACAAATTTTCAAAAATATTGAAGAAACTGAGCCAGAAGTTTTGGTGATTGATTCTATTCAAACGTTGCATACAAACTCTATTGATGCGTCTCCTGGAAGTATTTCTCAAATCAGAGAAACTGCTGCAGAATTGATAAAATTTGCAAAAGAAACAGCAACTCCTGTTTTGCTAATTGGTCATATAAACAAAGAGGGAAATATTGCAGGACCCAAAATTTTAGAACACATGGTGGATGTAGTTTTGCAATTTGAAGGCGATAGAAATCATACTTATAGAATATTACGTTCTCAGAAAAACAGGTTTGGTTCCACTTCTGAATTGGGAATTTACGAAATGCTTTCAGATGGTTTGCGCGAAATTTCTAATCCATCAGAAATTTTAATTTCCAAGAAAGATGCTGATTTGAGTGGCACTGCAATTGCCTCAACATTAGAAGGAATTCGTCCTTTGATGATTGAAATTCAAGCCTTGGTTTCAACAGCCGTTTATGGAACTCCACAGCGTTCTACAACCGGTTATAATCTCAAAAGATTGCACATGATTTTGGCAGTTTTAGAAAAAAGAGCTGGATTTAAATTGGGCGCAAAAGATGTTTTTTTGAACATTACAGGAGGTATCAATGTGGATGATCCTGCTATTGATTTGGCTGTGGTTGCTGCAATTTTATCTTCAAATCAAGATATTGCTATCAATCCAAATGTGTGTTTTGCTGCAGAAGTGGGTTTGGCAGGCGAAATACGACCCGTTTCAAAAATTGATCAACGAATTTCTGAAGCTGAAAAACTGGGTTACAAAACCTTTGTGGCTTCAAAATACAATAAAATTACTTCAAAAAATCACGGTATCAAATTGATTTTAGTAGGTAAAATTGAGGAAGCTTTTGCTACTTTGTTTGCTTGATAATTATTCATTATAAATCAATTCAATGATCGTTTTTTCAATACTTTTTGACTTTTCGTTATTGATATTTATGATAGATTCTCTAAAAGTTTCTATTTTATGGGGAACTCCCGGATCAAAATAATATTCATAGGTATTTTTATCATTTATTTTTATTTCTGCCGTTTTCAAAGCTTTTTCCAATGCTTCTCCATCAATTTTAGATTGAATAAAAAAGTCTTTTAATAGTTGCATTGTATCATCAGGATTTAAAGTTAGCTCCTGATACATGATACAAAATCCTTCTTCAAAATCAACATTATCAAAATAAATTTTACCATCAGCTTTAATTGGATTGCCGCCAAACATATTTGGTAATTCGTCTTCATAAAGTAACGGTTCAGAAATGTCAAACTCAACTCCCATAGGAAAATGAAAATACTTTAGTTCTTTTAAAACAATGTTTTCAATTCCTTCTTTTGAGCTGTATATAGTTTTAAAAGGAATCATAGCATCTTTTAGTGCCGATTTTTTACTTTCATCATCTTCGCTCAATACCTCAACAACATCATCAATCATATTCAACATTATATCACTGACTTTTTGCCAATTCAAAATTTCAATAAAATCTCCAACTTCAGATGTTTTATATTCTATCTCCGTAAGTTTGTATTTTTCAAATTTATCTAAAAGTTTTTGTGGAATTTTAAAACTGTTTTCCAAATTATTTTCATAGCTCCATTTTACTGTATAAGAGGTTTCTGTTGAGTCAATTACAGTAAAATTGGCAATATATTGCTGATTTTCATCTTTTGTTAATTCATCTTTTTTCCATTGTTGCTTAATTTTAGAAACTTTAAAATTATAGCTATCTCCAATTGACCAATACGAAACAAATGAAACTTTGGTGCTATCTATTTGACTAAATGAAGTTGAACAAACAAATAAAAATATAGCCGTTATTACGAATTTTTTCATGAGAGTTTTATTACGGTTTTTAAAATCAATTCAAAACGAATGTACAGATATTATTGAAATAAAAAAACCGAACATTGCTGTTCGGTTTTCGCTAACTATTGCACTAATTATTTTTTATTTACTTCTTTGATATATTTTTCCAAAGCCATTGTCATGGAAGGTGTTTCTTTAGTAGGTGCTTCAATATTACAAACCAATCCAGCTTCTTTTACAGCATCAACAGTTGTTTTTCCAAACGCTGCAATTCGTGTGTCATTTTGTTTGAAATTTGGAAAATTTTGAAATAATGATTCAATTCCTGATGGACTAAAAAACACCAAAATATCATAAAACACATTTTCTAAATCGGACAAATCGCTTGTAACCGTTTTATACAAATCTGCTCTTGTCCAATTCACTCCTGAATTGTTTAAATCTATTGGAATGCTTGGTTTTAATTTGTCTGATGAAGGCAATAAAAATTTTTCATTTTTATGTTTCTTGATCAATTTTATCATTTCCGGAAAGTCTTTTGTGCCAACGTAAATTTTTCGTTTTCTATAAATTACGTATTTCTGTAAATAGTAGGCCACAGCTTCAGATTGACAAAAATATTTCATGTCATCTGGCATTTTAAAACGCATTTCTTCAGCAATTCTAAACAAATGATCAACAGCATTTCTGCTTGTTAAAATAATAGCTGTGAAGTTTTTTAAATCGATTTTTTGAGCGCGAACATCTTTTACAGAAATGCCTTCCACATGAATAAAAGGCCTGAAATCTACCTTTACTTTATGTTTTTCGGTAAGCTCAAAATACGGTGATGCGTCGCCTTTTGGATCAGGTTGTGATACTAAAATCGTTTTCACTTTCATATGCGTCTAATTTATCTTTAAAACATCAATTTAAACAGTATCAATAGCGGTGCTATTTCGAACGTGCAAATGTACAAAATAAAATAAAACAAGTGATTTATTATCAGGTTTTTGTTATTCAGAAAATGAAAAATAAAACTTATGAAAAATAAAAATGCAGCGATGTAATAAATGAATACCGAATGCAAATTTGCATACTGTTTTAATAAAATAAGAATAAAAAGGTAGCATGAAATAGCAAAGAAATAGTTGGCTTTTGAAACCACAAAATACACCAATGATTTTCTTAACATAAACAAATAAATCAATACATTTTCAATGATATTTTTTAGTAAAGAATAAATGAAAACCATGGAAAAGACTCCTGAAAACTCTTGAAAACTGAAAAAATCTACTTTGTAATAAAACACTTTTAAATCAAAAAGTAAGAGCGAAATTACTGAAACTGAAAAAAGTGTAAATAGGATGTGAAAACCGCTAAAAACACTGTAGCTTTCATCAATTCTTGTTTCCAAAAAACTAACTTTAAAAAGTTTCGAAACTACCTCTTGAAATCTGGCAACATCAATAATCCTTAATAGAAATAACGATATGAACGAGAACAATAAAACCAAGGTCAACCAATCGTTTGATAAGGACATTCTTTCTATTGCTTGCAAGTGGATTTGTTTTAATGATTTTAAGACAAAATTAGTAATTAAATAATGTATATTTGTTTTCTTTTCATGTGAAAATTAATTTATGTCTGACGCCCTTGTAATCATTCCTACTTTCAACGAAAAAGAGAATATTGAAGCAATTATCAGGGCTGTTTTCATGCAGCCAAAAGCTTTTGATATACTGATTGTGGATGACAATTCTCCTGATGGAACTGCTGAAATTGTAAAAAATTTGATGAATGAATTTCCAAACCAACTTTTTTTAGAAATACGCTTGAAAAAAAACGGTTTAGGAACTGCATACATTCATGGATTCAAATGGGCAATAGAAAGAAAATATGATTATATTATTGAGATGGATGCTGATTTTTCTCATGACCCAAAAGACCTCAATAGATTGTACAAAATGTGTTCTAAAAATGGAGCAGATGTTGCCATTGGCTCAAGATATTCGCAAGGCGTAAATGTGGTAAATTGGCCCATGAAACGTGTTTTATTGTCCTATTTAGCTTCAAAATATGTGCGATTCATCACAGGAATTCCAATTCACGATACCACAGCAGGATTTGTTTGTTGGAGAAGAAATGTGTTAGAAACCATACAATTAAACAAAATAAAATTCATTGGATACGCATTTCAAATAGAAATGAAATTCATGGCTTGGAAACTTGGTTTTTCTATCAAAGAAGTTTCCGTTATTTTTACAGATAGAACTTTAGGGGCTTCAAAAATGAGTGGGAATATCGTTTATGAAGCATTGTTTGGAGTATTAAAAATGAGATTAAGAGGATTACCAAAATAAAAAAATGAACCGAATTTTAATTAAAAACGCTACAATTATTAATGAAAACAACACTTTTTTAGGTGATGTTTTAATTGAAAATGAATTCATAAAGCAAGTTACTGCTGACATCAAAAGTGATGAAACAACTCAAATTATTGATGCTAAAGGATGCTATTTAATTCCTGGTTTTATTGATGATCAAGTGCATTTTAGAGAGCCAGGACTTACTCATAAAGCAACCATTGCTACTGAGAGTAAAGCTGCTGCAGCTGGAGGAATTACGAGTTTTATTGAACAACCAAACACGGTTCCCAATGCAACTACTCAAAAATTACTAGAAGACAAATTTGAAATTGCTTCCAAAACCTCGTTTGTCAATTATTCGTTTATGTTTGGTGGCACCAATGACAATTTAGAAGAATTGTTGAAAACAGATCCAAAAAAAGTAGCAGGAATTAAGTTGTTTTTAGGGTCTTCAACAGGAAATATGTTGGTTGATGACGTGGAAGTTTTAGAAAAAATTTTCTCATCCACAAAAATGATTATTTCTGTGCATTGTGAAGATGAGGCTACTATCAGAAAAAATACAGCAAAATTTACTGAAATTTACGGTGAAGATATTCCTGTAAAATACCATCCAATCATCAGAAGTGAAGAATCTTGCTTTATTTCTTCCTCAAAAGCAATTGAACTAGCTAAAAAAACAGGCGCACGTTTGCATATTTTTCATGTGTCAACAGAGAAAGAAACGCATTTGTTTAGAAACGATATTCCATTAGAAGAAAAGCAAATTACAGCTGAAGTTTGTATTCATCATTTGTGGTTTAATGACACCGATTATGATGAAAAAGGAACGCTTATTAAATGGAATCCAGCAGTAAAAACCGAAAAAGACAGATTGGGTTTGTGGAAAGCTTTGTTGGATGACAGAATTGACGTTTTGGCTACAGACCATGCTCCACATACGTTGGATGAAAAAAGCAACAACTATAAAAATGCGCCAAGTGGAGGTCCTTTAGTGCAACATGCAGTTCTTGCCATTTTAGAAAAAGTAAAAGAAGGTGTTATTCCTATGGAAAAAGCAGTGGAAAAAATGAGTCACAATCCTGCAAAATTATTCCAAATTGAAAAACGCGGTTTTATCAAAGAAGGGTATTTTGCTGATTTGGTTTTGATTGACCCAAATTCACCGCAAACTGTTACAAAAGATACCCTTTTATACAAATGTGGTTGGTCTCCGTTTGAAGGAACTACATTTTCACATACTATTACGCATACTTTTGTAAACGGAAATTTAGTATATGAAAACGGAAAAATTAATGAAAATATCCGAGGAAAACGACTCACTTTTAATCGATAAAATGAAAAATATTTGCTGTTTTTTTGGTGTGCTTTTTTTATTTTCTTGCACGAGTAACACCATTTTAGAAAAACCAAAAGACTTGATTCCAAAAGATTCTATGAGTATATTGATGGAAGAAATGATGATTGCTTCTTCTTCAAAATTTATCAAAAATAAGTTCCAAGAAAATGATGTAAACTACATGGCTTTGGTTTACGAAAAATTTAAAATTGATAGTGTTCGATTTCAAAATAGCAACCTCTATTACATGTCTAAAATTGATGAGTATCAAAAAATTTTAGAAACTGCCACAAACAGTTTAGAGGCTAAAAAAGAACTATTTGCAAAGCAAAAAACAAGATTAGATTCTATCAGAAAAGACTCTATCAAAAAAATAAAAACCGATTCGAAATTGTTGGATAGTGTTAAAAAATTAGAATTAAAACCACTTCAATAAGGTTCACTTTTTTGGAAATGTTTTCACAATTTCTTGAATAGCATTTTCTATTTTTTCAAACTGAAAATCTACTGTTTTTACTAATTTTTCTGATGAATACTTGGAAATAGTATGCGCAGATTTTGCTGAATATTTGCTCAGTAAATGCTCTTTGCCAGTAATTTTAGAAACAATCCATGAAAATCTCCAAAAAATGGCTGTTTGCCAAACATTGATTTTTTTTGACGGTCGATTTTTCCCAAAAGCATCCGCAATTGCAAATAAAACTTCTTTAAAACTTTTATTTTCTGACACTAAAATAAAACGTTCATTTGCTGTTGTACCATTCATCAATAAAATCATTGCGTTTACAACGTCTTTTACTGAAACAAATCCTGTAATTCCTTCCGTAAAAAAGGGAAAACCCTGATATACTTGACTGAATAATTTTCCTGAACCTGTGTCCCAAAATCCACTTCCTAAAATCACTCCAGGATTTACTACTATTACTGGAATTCCTTCTTGACTTGCGCGCCAAACTTCCATTTCTGCACCAAATTTTGTGATAGAATAACCACTATTGTCCAACTCTTTGTTCCACTCATTTTCTTCGGTAATCACATCATTTGTTAGGGATTCACCAACAGCTGCAATTGAACTTACATAGCAAAATTTCTCCACTTTTGCATCAATGGCAAGATTCACAACAATCGCTGTTCCATGAATATTTACCTTTCGCATTTCTCGATAATCTCTCGGATTAAAGGAAATAAAAGCCGCACAATGATACACCTGTTTTACCCCAAAAAAAGCAGGAATCATAGCAGGAACATCAGTAATATCTGCTTGAAACCATTCAATTTTATCAAATAAAGTGGTAACATCAGCATAGGAAAAAAAGACTTTTTTTACCTTTTCTAATGACGATTCTGTTCTATAAATTGCTCTTATGCGTTCGTTTTTCAAACACAAATGAACCAACAAATGCGAACCAACCAAACCTGTGCCTCCTGTGACTAAAATCATAGTACGAATTTAGCATATTTTAGCTGATAAACTTATATTTGCCACTTGATAAATTGAATACAATGAAGAATTTTATTGAGGAATTGCAATGGAGAGGAATGTTGCATGATAGCATGCCTGGAACGGAAGAACATTTGTTAGAAGAAATGAGAAGTGCCTATGTGGGATTTGACCCAACTGCGGATTCTTTGCATATTGGAAATTTAGTTCCAATTATGTTACTAGCTCATTATCAACGATGTGGACACAGACCAATTGCTTTGGTTGGTGGTGCAACAGGTATGATTGGAGATCCTTCAGGGAAATCTTCTGAACGAAATTTGTTGGATGAAAAAACATTGAGACACAATCAAGAATGTGTAAAAGCACAATTATCACACTTTTTAGATTTTACAAGTGATGCAAAAAACGCAGCAATTTTAGTGAATAATTACGACTGGATGAAAGATTTTTCCTTCTTAGAATTTATTCGCGATGTAGGAAAACACATCACCGTAAATTATATGATGTCAAAAGATTCTGTGAAAAATAGAATCAGTTCTGAATCAAAAGAAGGGATGTCGTTTACAGAATTTACCTATCAATTAGTGCAGGGTTATGACTTTTTGCATTTGTATAAAAATCAAGCAACTACTTTGCAAATGGGCGGCTCTGATCAATGGGGAAATATCACTACAGGAACTGAATTGATTCGCAGAATTGGAGGTGGAAAAGGCTATGCAATTACTTGTCCTTTAATCACAAAATCTGATGGTTCGAAATTTGGAAAATCGGAAGGTGGCAATGTTTGGTTGGATTCAAAAAGAACTTCTGCTTACAAATTTTACCAATATTGGTTGAATACTTCTGATGATGATGCTGAAAAATACATCAAAATTTTTACGTTTTTGGACCAAGAAACCATTCAAAATTTGGTAATTGAACACGCAAAAGCACCTCATACTAGAATTCTACAAAAACGTTTGGGCGAAGAAGTGACACTATTAGTTCATGGAAAAGAAGCGTATGAAAATGCCATTGCAGCTTCCGAAATTTTATTTGGAAACTCCACTTCAAGCGCTTTAAAATCATTGGATGAACAAACATTTTTAGATGTTTTTGACGGAATTCCACAAGCTTTAATTTCTTCAGTATTGTTAAGTGAAGGTATTTCAATGGTAGATGCTTTGGCTGGGAAAACGAATTTTTTAAGTTCAAACGGAGAAGCAAAAAGAGCTTTGAAAGAGAATGGAATTGCTGTTAACAAAGAAAAAGTTTCTGAAGATTTTATCATCACAAAGAACGATTTAATCGCTGAAAAATATGTGTTATTGCAAAGAGGTAAAAAGAGTTATTTTTTGATCCGATTTGAATAAAAAAGCGCACAAAAAAATCCTTATATTTACTGAAAATAAATTTTCATGGACATCCAATTAGAAAAATATAAATTGATAGAATGGTTGACAAGCGTCAATGACGAATCAATTATTAACACTTTGAAAAATATCAAAAGTAATTTTTCTGATACTGATAATTGGGAAATTTCAATTTCTGAAACAGAAAAAATATTGATTGAAAAAGGTTTGAAAGATATTGAGGCTGGAAATTTAATTTCTCATGAACAAGTTATGAAAGGAATTAAAGAAAGATATAATCTTTAATTCATGGAGATTATCTGGACAAGATTAGCAAATAATACCTTTACTGAAATTTTTGAAAATCTTGATTTTAGATGGACTAAAAAAGAAATGAAAGAATTCAGAAATCTAACAGATTCTATGTTAGAAAATATCAAAAATGAAAAAATTAGTCATTCTATAATTATCAAAAGATTAGAAATAAGGAAAGCTGTTCTCCACAGAAACGTTTCATTGTATTATAAAATTGATAGAGAAAATAATAAGATTTATGTACTTACTTTTTTTAATAACAGGATGAATCCTAGAACACTACAAAAATTATTAAATTAAGAGTGAGTCATTTTTTAAAAAATATTTTGAATAGTGAAAAACCAATTACCAAATATCGATTTCACAAATTTTTACACAGTAAGTTCCCTTTTTGTAACACTTACAGTAATCATTTTTGTGCGCTATTTGGTTGTCTCTGGATTGTATCATTTGGTATTTTTTGAGTTTCTAAAAAACGCTTTTCAACATCGATTTTTGCATAAAAAAACCCTGAAGAAATCACAATTACAAAAAGAAATATTTTGGTCTTTTATTAGCGGACTTATTTTTGCTGCCACAGGCTTGTTAATCTATTTTTTATATGTAAATGGATTTACTGCGATTTATACTGAGTTTTCAACTACCTCTTTTTTTTATTTTCCATTGAGCATTTTTATCTTTCTGGTTTTACAAGACGCTTATTATTATTGGTTTCACAGATGGATGCATTTGCCAAAAGTGTATAAATATTTGCATTTAATTCATCATAAAAGTGTTTATACTTCTGTGTTGACTTCGTTTTCATTTCATCCGTTAGAAACCATTTTTCAAGCGGCGTTTTTACCTATTGTGATTCTTATTTTGCCATTACACATGTATGCGCTCCTTTTTGTGCTTTTAATCATGACAATTTCGGCAACTATCAATCATGCTGGAGTAGAAATTTATCCTTCAGGAAGATTTGGAAAATGGTTTCAAAAATGGTTTATTGGAGCCACTCATCATGATTTTCACCATCGAAAATTCAATTATAATTACGGATTGTATTTTACTTTTTGGGACAGATTGATGAAAACGGAATTCGAAAAATAATCTTTTTAAAAACTAATTTTTTACGATTTTCTTCCAATTTTCATCTGCTTTTTGTTGCAATTTTTCTGCTCCTTCTTTTTGCCAAAGCTCTAAAGTATTGGTTCCCCAAGAATTGTAAAACAGGTATAATTTTCCCTCTCTAATTTCAAATGTTTTTGGATGAATGCTTACTTTTTCTCCGTTTTTGCCAATTGCATACGCACAAAATCCTCCATATTGTGGTATGTATTTTTGGGGATTTAAATTAAAAAGAGTAAGGTTTTCTTGTGACGAAAATTGAAATTTCACACCATCAAAATTGGCCGTAAATTGTTTATTCCCTTTTGTAACTTGTTGTTGAAAATACGATACAACATCATAACCTTCAGCAACATAGCCATTTTTTAAATTATATTCTGTATTTTGAGAGAATAAATTTGATGAAATTAAAAGAACTAAAAAAGAGAAATATTTTTTCATTTTAGTTGTTTTTTTGTTTTAAAAATTCCCAATTTTTATCTCCCAGTTGTTGCAATTTTTTGGTGTCCTCTTTTTGCCAATCTTCTAATTTATTGCCAAACCAAGAGCTGTAAAATAAATATAATTTACCATCTCTAATCTCATAAGAATCAGCATCAATATCCATTTTAGTATTTTTAGCAGCTACAGCATAAGCACAAAATCCTCCATATTGTGGTATATATTTTAGTGGATTAGCTTTGAATATTTCTAAATTTTTTGCAGACGCAAATTTGAAAGTAGCCTTTTCAAAAGTAGTTTGATATTTTTTATTCCCAACTATTGGAGTTTTTTCATTAAAATAAGAAACCACATCATAACCCTCAGCTACATAGCCTTTTTTGGTGTTAAATTCTGTTGATTGAGCTTTGACTGAAATTGATATTACAATTAAAAAAATAGTTGATAAAAGTTTCATATGAATTTGTTTTTTAGTGTAGTCGAAACTTTTAAAAAAAATTACAACACCATCAAATTACAACCTCTAATGTCTGAATTGTCAAAACGACCAATAATTTCGAAAGTGCCATTTTGATGAATTTTCCCCAAATCTTGTGTGGCAATAAATGAACACGAATTGTAATTTGCAAGGTCTATCACATTGATTCCTCCCGTTTTTTCTCTTGGCAAAATTGTCAAAGCATCCTCAGTATCTCTGATTAGAATTTTCATCCAAGGTGGTGTTTTGAAAATGCCATTCCCTTTAGAATATGCTTGACTTAACAGTTCTGTCATTCCATATTCTGAGTGAATTTCAGCAACTCCAAATCCTTTTTTTAATAGTAAATGAAGTTCCTCTCTTACCAATTCTTTTCTTTTGCCTTTCATGCCTCCAGTTTCAATCACAATCGTATTTTTCAAAGAAAATTGATGTTTTTCAATCAAATCTAACAAAGCAAATGAAACACCAATTAATAAGATTTTTTGTCCATTTTTGTCTAATTCAATGAGTTTTTGAGTCAATTCATCTAAATTGTGAAGGTAAAATCCACTTTCAGAATTGTGCGTTTTTCGAATCAAATCATCCACCATAAAAACCAAGGAAGAGCCATTTCTTTCTAAATAATTGGGCAATAATGCCAATACAATATAGTCTTTGATATCGCCATAAAAATGTGCAAATCCTTTTGAATAACTTTCTTTATATAGTTCAATATCAGTAATATAATGTTGACTAGTAACACTTCCTGTAGTTCCTGAACTGGAAAATATTTCTTGAATTTCGTCTTTAGAGGAAAGCACTTTTCTGCTTTTAAAAAACTGAATGGGTAAAAACGGGATTTGTTCTAGTGAATTTATATCTGATGGATGAACATTTAACAAATCGCAAAATGAACGATAGGTTTTATTATTTTCAAACTGATGTTTAAAAACTTCAAATGCAACTTTTTTGAATTGCTCATCAGACTTTATGTCAAACAAAAATTTACTCATTATGTTACAAAAATAAGTATTAAATAATGAAGCTTTTTCATAATCTTTAAATTCTATAAAATTTAATTTTTTATCATATTCATAAAATATCATTAATATATTGTATTTTTGATAATTCTTATGCATATAATTATCATATCTTTAATATTTAAATTTTAAAAGTAGATTGAAACCATAAAATAGATCATCAATTAAAAAACATTTCATCAAAAATTACGTACATAGTTAAAACAAACAGTATTTTAACTTTAAAAAATTGAAAAATTTGAAACTTTATTTAAATACATACAGAACTTTAAGCGGAGAGAAAAAAGTGTTTGAAATTATGGATAAAAAGGAATCACAATTCATCATTTATCAACATAATGAACCTGCATTTTTTGTTGATTTGTATGATTTAACAGTAGAATCAAACTCAATGATGAATAGCTTGGTTTTATGTGCAAAAAGAACTATTCCTGATGTTTTAGAATTGATAAATAAAAGGAATAATGTTCAATTGTCTATTCCAAAAATTTCTAGATTTGGAATTCACAAAAAAATAAAATCTGAAATTGTTGATATCGAGTTAGCTTATTTACCAGAAAATTGGTTGGATTATTCCTTATAAATCTTAATAATCAACTCGCCTTTTTCATCCATAGAAGCTCTATACATTCCTTCTGTATTGAACTCAAATGACATATTCCCATTTTTGTCTAATGCAACAACGCCTCCTGTTCCACCCAATTTGGTGAGCTTGTTTTGGATGACATCTTTGGTGGCTTCTTTCAGCGATTTTTTCTGATATTCCATTTGCGCTGAAATGTCATACGCCACTTGACTTCTGATGAAATATTCGCCCCAACCTGTTGAAGAAACTCCGCAAGTATTGTTATTTGCATAGGTTCCTGAACCAATTATTGGAGCATCTCCAATTCTTCCCCAACGTTTATTAGTCATTCCTCCAGTGGAAGTTCCAGCTGCAATATTTCCGTTTTTATCTAGCGCAACACAACCTACAGTTCCATATTTGCTGTCCTTGATATTTGGATCGTAAAAATTGGCTTTTTTATCATCGTGATCTAATTGTGTTTTTTCTTGTTCGATGATTTTTTGTAAGGATTGAAAACGATTTTCAGTATAAAAATAACTTGGATCCACCATTTCCAAGCCTTTCTCTTTCGCAAAAGTGGATGCTCCTTCTCCTGAAAGCATTACATGTTCAGAATCTGTCATGATTTTGATTGCCAATTCAATGGGACTTTTTACATCTTTTACACCAGCAACTGCACCTGCATTTAACGTTTTTCCATCCATAAAAGAAGCATCCAATTCATTGGTTCCAGCGTTGGTAAAAACGGCTCCTTTTCCTGCATTAAAAAGTGGTGACTCTTCCATCACTTGTATCGTTTTTAGCACAGCTTCTGTTGATGTTCCTCCGTTTTTTAAAATAGTATAGCCTACTTTTATAGCTTCTTCCAACTTGGCTTTGTAAGCTGCTTCTTTTTCATCAGTCATGTTTTTTTTCAAAATAGTACCTGCTCCACCATGAATGATAATTGCAAAATCATTGATTTTTTCTTCTTTGGAAGTAGTTTCACAACTGATTAAAAAAAGACTTAAAAAAACTAAAAGAAAGGAATTTTTCATTTTTATGTTAGATTTTAAACAATTTATATTGTTTTTGTTAAATTTATTTATGTGTAAAAGATTTTGTAATTTCGGACTTAAAAGTAAACAACATAAATTGAATCACAAAATGACAAATTTTGACAAGACAGAAATGCTACAAGAGCTTGGCTTAAAATCCATAAACCAAGGAACTTCAACAGGAAAAAATTCTTTTTCTTCAAGCAATGAAACCATTGAAAGTTATTCACCAGTAGATGGTTTATTGATTGGAAAAGTAAGCTTTACCAGCAAAGAAGATTATGAAAAAGTAATGATTTCAGCTTCTGAAGCATTTATATATTGGAGAAAAAAACCGGCTCCATTTAGAGGTGAAATTGTGCGTCAATTTGGACAAAAATTACGATTGAAAAAAGAAGTTTTAGGGAAATTGGTATCCTATGAAATGGGAAAATCGTATCAAGAAGGTTTGGGCGAAGTGCAAGAAATGATTGATATCTGTGATTTTGCAGTAGGTTTGTCACGCCAATTGCATGGTTTCACCATGCATTCTGAGCGTCCAGGACACAGAATGTATGAACAATATCATCCCTTAGGAATTGTTGGAATTATTTCAGCTTTTAATTTTCCTGTGGCTGTTTGGGCTTGGAATACAGCTTTGGCTTGGATTTGTGGAGATGTTTGCGTTTGGAAACCAAGTGAAAAAACACCTTTGTGTGGCATTGCTTGTCAACAAATTATTGCAGAAGTTTTAGCCGAAAATAATTTACCTGAAGGAATTTCTTGTTTGATAAATGGCGATTATAAAGTTGGTGAATTCATGACAAAAGACATTCGAATTCCG
Source organism: Polaribacter sp. BAL334 (assembly GCF_015767435.1). GTDB lineage: Bacteria > Bacteroidota > Bacteroidia > Flavobacteriales > Flavobacteriaceae > Polaribacter. The sequence goes on along the minus strand of NZ_JADWOV010000271.1, from coordinate 161,246 downwards.
TTGATTTCTGCAACAGGAAGCACTAGAATGGGAAAAATTGTTGCTAAAGAAGTTGCAGGACGTTTAGGAAAATCTTTGTTAGAATTAGGAGGAAACAACGCCATCATTGTAACGCCAGATGCTGATATAAAAATGACCGTAATTGGGGCTGTTTTTGGTGCAGTTGGGACAGCAGGACAACGTTGCACATCCACTAGAAGATTGATTATTCATGAATCAATTTATGACAAAGTAAAAGATGCTGTTGTGAAAGCGTATGGACAATTAAAAATTGGAAATCCTTTAGATGAAAAAAATCATGTAGGTCCTTTGATTGATATTGCTGCTGTAAAAATGTACGAAAATGCGCTATTAAAAGTAGTTGCTGAAGGAGGAAAAATTCTTGTGGAAGGTGGAGTTTTATGTGGAGAAGGGTTTGAAAGTGGCTGTTATGTAAAACCTGCCATTGCCGCAGCTGAAAATTCCTTTGAAATTGTGCAACACGAAACTTTTGCGCCTATCTTATATTTGATAAAATATTCAGGTGATGTGATGAATGCTATTGACATTCAAAACGGAGTTGCACAAGGTTTGTCATCTGCAATTATGACCAATAATTTGCGTGAAGCAGAAGCCTTTTTATCTGTAAATGGTTCAGATTGTGGTATTGCAAATGTAAATATTGGCACTTCAGGGGCTGAAATTGGTGGTGCTTTTGGAGGCGAAAAAGAAACTGGTGGTGGACGAGAATCTGGCTCTGATGCTTGGAAAGTGTATATGCGAAGACAGACAAATACCATCAATTATACTACTGAATTGCCTTTGGCACAAGGAATTAAATTTGATTTGTAAATGCTTTGTTTACTGTAAAAAATGAAATCATCCATACTTTTATGGATGATTTAAACGTTTTACAATTTTTACAGTCTAAGCATCATGAAAACAAAACAACTTCAACATTTATTTTTAAGAGCGGGGTTTGGAATTACCCCTCAACTTGTCAATGATTTGTCAAAAAAAAATAAAAAAAAAGTTGTTGATTTTTTATTCTCTACTACCACATTTCAACCGCTAGAAATCGATCTTTCTGAACTTTCTATTTACACTCAAGAATATCAAAAAAACAAAACTTTTTCGATGGAATTTCAGCGAAAAAGTAATGAGAAAATTAGAGAGTACAATAAAATTTGGATTGAACGACTAGCAAATTCTGATACGCTTTTAAGAGAAAAAATGACCTTGTTTTGGGCAAATCATTTTGTGTGCAAAAATCAGAATATCTATTTTGTTCAGCAATATAATAATACATTGAGAAAAAATGCATTGGGAAATTTTGGAGATTTTGTAAAAGAAATTTCTAAAGAACCTGCTATGTTGAACTATTTGAACTCAAGACAAAACAGAAAAAAACAACCCAATGAAAATTTCGCAAGAGAACTCATGGAACTTTTTACATTGGGCGTTGGAAATTATTCTGAAAATGATGTCAAAGAAAGTGCACGAGCTTTTACGGGTTATAACCATAATTTTAATGGCGAATTTGTAATTGGAAAATATCATCATGATGAAGGTTTAAAAACTTTCTTCGGAGAAACAGGTAATTTTTCAGGTGATGACATCATTGATATTATTTTAAAACAACAACAATGTGCTCGTTTTATCTGCGAAAAAATATATCGATATTTCGTAAATGATAAAGTAAACGAAAAGCATTTGGATGAATTAACAGCCGTTTTTTACAAAGATTACAATATCGAAAAACTGATGAAATTCTTGTTTTTGAAAGATTGGTTTTATGATGCAGAAAATATCGGAACTAAAATTAAATCACCCATTGAACTATTGGTAGGTATGCAAAAAATGGTTCCTTTTTCGTTTCAGAATACCAAAGATGTTCAAAAAATTCAACGCTTATTAGGTCAAGTACTTTTAGATCCTCCAAATGTTGCAGGCTGGAAAGGTGGCAGAAATTGGATTGACAGCAATACCATCATTTTACGATTGAAATTGCCTTCTATTTTATTGTCAAATGCTGAAATTTCAATCAAAGAAAAAGGAGAATTTGAGGATTCGTTTGACAAATATCACGCGTCAAATAAAAATCAAAAAGACTTTGCGAAAGTAACTGTTGATTGGGATTTTTTTGAGGATAGTTTTAAAAATATTTCCTTTGATCAGATGAAATCACTCTTTTTAATCACAGCTCCCAATGAAGGCACAGAAACGTATTTAGATCATCTTTCAAAAAGTTCAAAAAAAGAATTTTGCATACAATTAATGTCATTACCTGAATATCAAATTTGTTAATATGAAATCGACAATAAAAAAAAGTTTGCGTAAACAAACACCATTGAATAAAAAGTCGATTTCATATGTGACCGATAAAAAATATAATTTGCACATATGAAAAGAAGAGACTTTTTAAGACAATCTACACTAGCAAGTGGCTTATTTTTTATTCCAGGATTTTTAAAAGCTTTTGAAAATATTTCACCAAAAAGCTTTGGTTATAAGCGTTTGGTAATGATTCAATTAGCAGGAGGAAATGATGGTTTGAATACGATTGTTCCATTTACAAATGACGATTATTATAGAAGCAGACCAAAAATTGCCTTAGCAAAAAATGATGTGATTCCTGTTTCAGATTCGTTAGGATTTCATGCAAGTTTATTGCCTTTGAAAAACTTATATGATCAAGGAAATTTAACGGTCATCAACAATGTTGGGTATCCAAATCCTGATCGTTCGCATTTTAGAGCCACAGATATTTGGCAAACTGCCAGTAATTCTAATCAATATTGGCAAACTGGTTGGGTTGGAAGATATTTAGATGCACATGGCTCAAATGCTTACAATGCCATCGAAATTGATGATAGTTTGTCATTGCTGATGAAAGGAGAAAATATCAACGGAATTGCCACTCAAAACCCTACAAATTTATTCAAATTATCACAAGATCCGTATTTTAAAAATGTCCTAAATCACTATAATGATGAGCATTTGAGTGAGCACAATTTAGGATATTTATACAAAACAATGATTGATGCAAAATCATCCTCAAAATACATTTTTGAGAAAAATAAAATTGCTTCAAATAACGCAGAATACCCAAATAATCAATTCGCAAATCAATTAAAAACAACTGCAAAATTGATCAATTCTGGCTTGGAGACCAAAGTGTTTTTCTCTTCTTTGGGCGGTTTTGATACGCATGCAAATCAATTGAATTCGCAAAAAAGATTGCTCGAAATTTATGCAACAAGTATTGAAGCATTTGTGAATGACTTAAAAAAGCAAGGAACATTTAATGACACATTGATTGTTACTTTCTCCGAATTTGGAAGACGAGTAAAAGAAAATGCTGGAAATGGAACAGATCATGGAGCTGCAAGCAACGTTTTTATCATCGGAAATCAGCTAAAAAAACAAGGTTTTTACAATGAATTGGCAAGTTTATCTGATTTAGATTCTAATGGAGATTTGAAATATACTGTGGATTTTAGGACCATTTATGCAAGTATTTTAAAATCATGGCTGGAAGTGAATGATGAACGAATTTTACAACAAAAATTTGATTCTTTGGATTTTTTATAAATCTAACTATACTTCACTTTTCTAAGAATTCGTAAGGTATCTTTGTAAATTTCGTAGATTTCTTCACTATGATTTTTCAAAAATATTTTGGCCTCATTGAGTTTGTCAATCGCTTCGTGAAATAAGTTCAAATAGCAAATTAAATACGTTGCAGGTAAATTTTTCAAGTCCAATTCTTCCGTTTTTGTAAGTGTTAACCCTTTTTTTAGTTTTTCTAAAATGGTATTGTTCGCATTGTAAATATGATGCAACACTTTCTTGTCAAATTGTGGCGGTTCAAATAATAATTTTGAATCTATAGTATAATTGGTATTGTTGCTAAAATCGATAATTGTTTCTTCTAATTGGTAATATTTAAAGGAATTTTGAAGCCCTAAATGCACATATTCAATAATTTTAAACTGATGTTCTGTGATTTCAATAGAAACTTCATCGAGCTTTGAAAAGAACAAACGTACTTGCTCATTGATCAATTCTATATCCACTCTCGAATAAAAAGTTTCTTGTTTTACTACCTTTTTCTGTCCTGACCAACACAAAACAAAATATTCCTTAAACACCTTATATTGAGGATTATAATCCTTTCGTTTTCGCATAAAATCAAATACACCATCCAAGGTAAGTTGAATGTTGTTTTGAGAATTATTTTCAATAGCTGCAACAATTGCTGAATTGACATCTTTTATTTTGATATCAAAAACTTTGGGCATACTAATGCTTCCATCTCTAAAAAATACAGAACCACCATAATATTTCCAAATGTTTTTTTTGAGTGATGTCAAGCCTTCATTAGGCCTAATGGTTACCAAACCAACTACTTTATCTTCATTCAAATGCGGAAAAGGAATATTTTCGTATTGAACAATTGGAGGATTTGTCAAATAGGCATTTATCAAATTTTGGATTTTGCTGTCATCAAAAAAATCAACACCAACAATCGAATTATCTTCATCCTCAACTCCAATTACGATGTAAGAATTGTTCTTAGGATTGCTATTAGAAAGTGCGCAAATGTGTTTTAAAAACTTGGCTTTTCCTTCTTTTTCACCGATTTCAATTTTACGCTTTTTGTCATAAAAACTATTCTCATCATTGTGAGAAATTAGGTTTTTAATCAAAAGTCGCTTGTTAATCACTTTGGAATTGATTATTGTTTATTACTATTTTTTATTGGGGTTCGTTAATCATATTTTGATCCTTTTTTTTCAGAAGTTTTTAGATAATTGATAAATTTGGACAATTGGTCTATCAAATTATTTGCATCTAAATCTAGCTTCATAAAAAGTTCTTTTGAAATATGTAATCAATATCAATAATTAATTATTCTTTTTTATAACTCCTGCACTTGCTTGCGCTGTTGGATACACCACTAAATCTTCAATATTTACATGATAAGGTCTTGAAACCACAAAGTAAATAATATCAGCAACATCAGCCGCTTGTAAAGGTTTAAATCCAGCATAAACGGATTTTGCTTTTTCTTTATCGCCCTTAAAACGAACTTCTGAAAACTCGGTTTCAACCATTCCTGGATGAATTGCAGAAACGCGAATGTTATAATCATTCAAATCCAATCTCATGGATTTATTCAGCGCATTTACAGCAAATTTAGAGGCACAATATACATTTCCATTTTTATAAACATCTTTTCCAGCTGTGGAACCAATATTGACAATAAAACCATCATTTTGAGCAATCATCTGTGGAATAATTGCTTTGGTAACATATAACAATCCTTTTACATTGATATCAAGCATGGCATCCCAATCATATATATTTCCATCTTGTATGGTTGATAATCCATGAGCATTTCCTGCATTATTGATGAGAATATCAATTTTTTTGAAACTTTCTGGCAATGATGCTATGGCTTCAGCAACTTGTTTTCTCTTGGAAACATCGAATTTTAAAGTTGTTACTTCTGTAAAATCGCTTAAAAATACTTTGAGTTTATCCAATCTTTTTCCTCTTCTTCCGCAAAGAATTAATCGAATTTTATTTTTCGCAAATAACTCTGCTGTTGCTTTTCCAATGCCTGATGTTGCTCCTGTGATGAGTGCCGTTTTCATGAATGTTTATGGATTTTTTGTTTATTTAAAATTAGTAAAACTTCTCATTTTTATGGATTTTTCAGGGGTAAATTTTACACCAATTATTAACAAAGAAAAAACCGTCCATTGCTGAACGGTTTCTCTTTCAATTGGCTATTGAGAAATAGCCAACCAAAAATCAACTAACCAAACTTTATTTTAAAAATTTTCTCTCTTTAATTTCTCTTTTAATAATTGTACGTTTTCTGTCATCATTCCTTACGGTTTCAGGAGCATCTTTAACAGATTTTTCACTTTTTAAATATGGTGTAAATCCTCTGCCTTTAAAATCGTATCTGGTATTTGAATCTATGTGGAAAAGACGAATGTTACTATCATTTGTAACGGTTAATTCAAACTCTTCAATATCTCCACCACCATAATTTAATGTTAAAATCTTTAAATTTTGAAAACCTGCAACATCAAAAACTTGATAACTTCCTTCAAAATCCCATAATACATTGTCAATATTTGTGCCAAATGAATCCTGAGAACTATAAAATGTTGTTATATTTTGTGGAGTAAATTGTAAATAATTTTCATTATCAAAAGCATTTGGTGTTCCTCCTGTTGTATTTATTTTTTCCCAAGCTTTATATTCTTGTAAAAAATATTCGATGTTTTCGTAAAATAATTGATCATAATCAAAATTATTGATCAAATATCCAATCAAAAAATACGTAACATTTTGTCTGCGATTGTATAATTGAATTTCATTATTTGAGCGAACAAAAACTTCAAAATCATTATAGCCATCAATGGTGTGAACAGTTTCTAAAAATCCATTGTAAGTGTTATAATTCCCTACTCTGATTCCTAAACCATTTCCTGTTCTGCCAATATTTACAATATTATTATTGGCATACATTGTTCCGTTTAAAAAAGACAGTGTAAAAGCTATAGAAACAAAAGGAATATCGCCATTTCCAGTGGTTCTATGAATATCTACATACCAAACATCATAGTTAGAAACAACTTCCTCTAAACTTGGCTGATAATTATCAAAAGAATCGTCATAAAACGTTGTACAAGCATTGAAAATGAAACTTGTACTTAATAGTATAAAAAGTAGTTTTAAAGTTCTCATAAGCCAATCATTTTAGGTTATGAAAAAGACATTTCAAATTGTATGCCAAAAAAAAAGCGAACCAAATTGGTTCGCTTATATGTAGCTATTTTTTAATTAACTTTTCAATGCTTCTGCACCTCCAACTATTTCTAATATTTCGTTGGTAATAGAAGCTTGTCTAGCTTTGTTATAGGTTAACAATAATTCGTCTCTTAAATCTTTTGCATTGTCAGTGGCTTTGTGCATTGCTGTCATTCTTGCTCCATGTTCAGAGGCAAAACTATCTCTCAACGCTTTGTATAATTGCGTTTTCAATGCTTTTGGAATCAACGCTTCTACGATTTCCTCTTTAGAAGGTTCAAAAATATAATCAGAATTGGTCGTTGAAGTTGCTGAAACTTCTACTGGCTTTATCGGCAAATATTGTTCAACTTGAGCAATTTGAGTAGCTGCGTTTTTGAATTGATTATACACCAATTCAATTTTATCATAGCTTCCATCAACGTACATTTCCATCAATTTTTCTGCAATAACCGAAACATTATTGAACGTTAAATCATCAAAAATATCATTCCTTTTTTCAATGATATTGTATGTCTTTCCTAAAACATCTCCCCCTTTTTTACCGATTGTAAACAAATCAACAGAAACATTTTTGTATTTTTCTTTGATAGTTCTAATCGTTTCTTTAGTGATGGATGAATTAAAACCTCCACACAAACCTCTATTGGAAGTAATTACTACTAAAAGCACTTTTGAAACTTCTCTTTGAGATGCAAAAGCTCCTCCAGAATCTCCATCTAAAGTTGCACTTAAATTTTGCAACAATTCCGTTAATTTTGATGAGTAAGGTCTCATCGCAATAATTGCATCTTGCGCTTTTTTAAGTTTTGCAGCAGAAACCATCTTCATTGCAGAAGTAATCTGCATTGTAGATTTGATAGAGGTAATTCTGTTACGTATTTCTTTTAAATTTGCCATTTCTGAGTTGTTAGTTATTAGTTTTTAGCTTCTAGAGCTAATGTCTAAAAGCTAAAACTAACGTCTATTTTATGCAAAATGTTTTGAAATTTCAGCTGCAGCTGCTTCTAAAACAGCGATTGCTTCGTTTGATAAATTTCCTGATTTTAAAACGTCTAACACATCTCTGTGTTTTGCATTCAAATAATCGATATAATCTCTTTCAAACTTTTTTACTTTATTTACAGGCACATCTCTCAACAAGTTTTTTGAACCTGCATAGATAATTGCAATTTGATCTTCAACAGCATACGGATCATTTTGAGCTTGTTTCAAAATTTCCACATTACGTTGTCCTTTAGAAATTACGCTCATTGTAGCAGCATCTAAATCAGATCCAAACTTTGCAAACGCTTCTAATTCACGGTATTGTGCTTGGTCTAATTTTAATGTTCCTGATACTTTTTTCATCGATTTAATCTGCGCATTTCCTCCAACACGTGATACAGAAATACCTACGTTAATTGCAGGACGAACACCTGAGTTGAATAAATCTCCGTCTAAGAAAATTTGTCCATCAGTAATCGAAATTACGTTTGTTGGGATGTATGCAGAAACGTCACCTGCTTGTGTTTCAATGATTGGCAATGCAGTTAATGAACCTCCACCTTTTACAATTTCTTTCAAAGAATCTGGCAAATCATTCATTTCACTCGCAATTTTATCATCGTTGATGATTTTTGCAGCACGCTCTAACAATCTTGAGTGTAAGTAAAAAACGTCCCCTGGATATGCCTCACGTCCTGGTGGTCTTCTCAATAATAATGAAATTTCACGGTAAGCTACAGCTTGTTTTGATAAATCATCATAAATAATCAAAGCTGGTCTTCCAGAATCTCTAAAATATTCTCCAATTGCTGCACCAGCAAAAGGCGCATATACTTGCATTGCTGCAGGATCTGAAGCATTTGCAGCTACAATTGTAGTGTATGCCAACGCTCCTTTTTCTTCTAACATGTTTGCGATTGCAGCAACAGTTGACGCTTTTTGACCAATGGCAACATAAATACAATATACTGGTTTTCCAGCATCAAAAAATTCTTTTTGATTTAAAATAGTATCAATAGCAACTGTTGATTTTCCAGTTTGACGGTCTCCAATAATCAACTCACGTTGACCTCTTCCTACAGGAATCATTGCGTCAATAGATTTGATACCAGTTTGTAAAGGTTCTGTTACTGGCTCTCTAAAAATAACTCCAGGTGCTCTTCTTTCTAAAGGCATTTCATAGGTTTTTCCTGAAATTGGTCCTTTACCATCAATAGGATTTCCTAAAGTGTCAACAACTCTTCCTACAATACCTTCTCCTACTTTTAGAGCTGCAATTCTTTCAGTACGTTTTACGATAGAACCCTCTTTGATTGATGTGGAAGCTCCTAATAAAACCACCCCAGCATTGTCTTCTTCAAGGTTTAAAACGATTCCTTCCAAACCGTTTTCGAACTCAACAAGTTCTCCATATTGCACATTTGAAAGCCCGTAAACACGTGCAATTCCATCACCTACTTGTAAAACTGACCCAACTTCGTTTAAAGAAGCTTGCACTTTAAAGTTAGTAAGTTGTTCTTTTAAAATTGCTGATACTTCAGCTGGTTTAATACTTGCCATCTTTTATGATTTGATGTAATAATTAAATTTTTGGAATGTAATGACTGTTGTCAAACTCTTTTTTCAATTTATTCAAATGGTTGGAAATGCTTGCATCATATTGCAAATCTCCAACTCGTAATATAAATCCTCCTAAAATAGCAGGATTTACAATATTTTCTATTGAAGCATCATGTCCTGTAAGTTTCAAAATCTTAGCCAACACTTGGTCTTCTAATTCTTTAGTAATGGGAACTGCAGTGGTTACTTTTGCAATTTCAATACTTTTTAAATAATCGTAAATGATTGTATATTGTTTTGCTACAGGATATAAAATATCCAAACGCTTATTTTCTAACAATAAATGAAAAACACCTAGCGTCAATTCATTCACTTTGTTTTCAAACAACGTATTTAAAACTTTTTGTTTTGCAGCTGCTTTGATGATTGGGCTTCTCAACATGACGTTTAAATCATGATTTTCTGAAATTGTGGAAGCAACCAATTGCATATCTTCATTAACTTTAGTTTCAATTTTTGAATCTTTTGCTAAATCTAAAATTGCTTTTGCATAGCGCAATGCTGCTCTTGAATCTTTCATCCTTGAATTAATTTAAAGTAACGTCTTTTAATAAACCTTCAACCAATTCTAATTGATCTTTTTTAGAAGACAATTCTTTTTTAATCACAGATTCTGCAATTCCTATTGACAATTCAGCAACATTCTTTTTGATTTCAGCCAAAGCAGATTGTTTTTCGTGTTCAATAGATGCTTGTGCTTTTTCAATCAAACTTGCAGTAACTTCTTTGGCATCTTCTTTTGCATCAGCAATCATTTTATCTCTGATTTCTCTTGCTTCTTTCATCATTGCATCTCTTTCTGCTCTTGCTTCTTTGATTAATTTTTCATTATCAGCTTGCAAATTTTGCATTTCTTTACGTGCATTTTCAGCAGCTGCTAAAGCATTTTCAATTCCAGATTCTCTTTCTTCCAAAGAATTTAAAATTGGTTTCCATGCAAATTTTACCATCAAAGCGATTAATGCCAATAACAAAATAGTTACTACTGCAAATAACCCTGGAGAAAAATCGTTTAATAAAGTTTCCATTTTATGAATGAATTATTTTATTTTTTAATGTTTGATTTTTTTAAAATAGGTTCTGTAACCAACCGTTACAGAACGCTATTTTTTGTTTTGATTTGGATTATTTTCCTAAGAATAATGCACCAAATGCTAACCCTTCTAATAATGCAGCAATAATAATCATCGCTGTTTGGATTTTTCCAGTTGCTTCTGGTTGACGAGCAATACCTTCCATTGCTTTACCACCAATTTGACCTAATCCAATACCTGCTCCGATTACGATTAATCCTGCTCCAATTAAATTGTACATAATAAATGTATTTATAAAAAATTAAACAAATTTGTATTAATGATGCTCAGCATGATCTTCTACTGCCATACCAATAAATAATGCTGAAAGCATTGTAAAGATATACGCTTGTAAAAAAGCAACTAAAACCTCAATTAATGTTATAAAAAATGATAATACCAATGACAATCCTGTTGCACCAACAATCCCTAATGATTGTTTTAGTGTAAACATAATTGCGATTAAGCTCATTACCACAATGTGACCTGCTGAAATGTTTGCGAATAAACGCACTAATAATGAAAATGGTTTGATTAATAAAGCTCCTGCCAATTCAATAATTGCCAATACTGGACGAATTAATACAGGCACTCCAGGCATCCAAATCATGTGCATCCAATAGCCTTTTGTACCACTTACAGAATAAATGACCAATGTAAAAATCGCCAAACATGCTGTTACTGCTAATTGCCCTGTTACGTTGAATCCTAATGGAGTCAAACCTGCTAAATTTAACAACCAAATGAAAAAGAAAACAGTTAATAAATACCCTGTAAATCTTCTATAATGTTTTTCACCAATATTTGGTCTAGCAATTTCATCACGAACATAAATGACCAAAGGCTCTAAAACTCTTGCAAAACCTGTAGGGATTTTTTGAGTTTTGTACTGTCTTGCCAAACGTGAAAACCAAAATAATAGTAAAAGTCCAATCAATAAAACACCAACTACACTTTTCGTAATTGAAAAATCCAATACTTTGTGAGCATTTGTTGCATGATGCGTTTCATCAAAAGTTACCTCTGAAGCACCTTTGTCTAATTCGTAAATTTTTGAGTGAATTTTAGCAAATTTAAAACCGCCTTTTTCAACAATTTCATGACCATCATCATTGTGATGAAATTCCGAAGACATAAAGGTAACTAAACCTTCACTTGTCCATAAAATAATTGGCAAAGGAAAACCAACGTGTTTTCTTTCACCTTCATCAGAAGTGTAAGAAAATAAAGAAAAATCGTGCGAATCTTTTATGTGATGTAAAATATAAGCTTCTACTTCTTCTTTCGTATTTACACGACCTCCGTCATTTTGATCGTCTTGGTTTTTTTCTGAAATAGCTGCAAAATTTACAGATGTAAAAAGGGCTACTGCAACTATTAAGATAAATTTGATTGATTTTTGTGCAATCTTCATTGTAAAAATACGCTTTCTAAATTCGGCGCAAAGGTAAGTAATAAATCAAAAAAACAAATCTTTTTTTTAGTTTTATTGCCTATACTTTTTTCTTCAAGATTTTTGCGATAAAAAAAGCCTCTGTTAATAAAAAAAGAATCATTGGAATGAAGAGTGAAACTCTTGATGAAAATGGTAAATTTTCTGAGGTAAATAAAGGATTGTAGAAGACAATACAAAAAATAACAATTTTTAAAAAAATAGAAATCAAGTAGATAAAACCCAATTGTGGAAAGATTTTATCAACAGTGGAAAAAAAGGTAAAATGAGCACAAATCAACCAGGAAAATCCGAAGTGAAATAGGTACACTTTTTTGAGCGAAAAAACCGTTTCAATGGTCGCATTTTTTAAAATAAATTCATGCAAATGAAATGCTGTAAAAAAGAGTGCAAAAAAGACCAAAAACTGAAAAATAAGTTGCTTAGTCATTGAGTTTATTTGCTTGTTTGATAAGTGAAAACATGGCTAAAAAAATCGCTAAAAGTGTAATGGTTTCTGTTAAAAAAGTGAGTTGAAATTTAGCATCCAACCATTTTCCTAACAAAAAACCTAGATAAATGGTCAATCCCATTTGAAGTCCAGCTCCTGAAAGTTGTAATGCTTTATTTAAAGGTTTTTTTGAATAATTTTGATTTTTCATTCTCCTTTTTTTGAACTTTTGCAGTGCCAGTCATAATACAAGATGCATTGAAAGTTGCGCCAGGTTCAATTGATAATTTTCCCACAACAACATCTCCCGAAATTTTTGCAATGGTTTTGACCGTTAAAATTTTTTCAACCTTTAAATTTCCCGAAAATTCGCCTTCAATATCTGCATTTGATGCCTCAACATCTCCTTTTACAACAGCCTCTGCAGCAATAATTACTCTTCCTTTTGTTTTCAAAGAACCTTCTAAAACGCCGTCAATTCTAAAATCTCCTTCAGCTTTTATATCGCCAATAATGGTAGTGTTTTTTGATATCACATTTCTTTCCATGATGTGTAAAGTCTGTTTTCCTTGTTTATTATTCTTTCGAAAGTTTTTCTAATTGAAGTACAATCTCTTTTGCTTTTTTGCCTTCATCAGTATTGCCAAAATTTACAGCAACATATTCCATCGCAATTTTATAGGTATTTCTATCTTTTGATTTGCCAATGGCATAGGCTTTTAACAGCTCGAATTTTGGCGCCAATTCTGAAGCAGAAATACTTGGTAAAATGGTGTCAATTTGTACAATAACTTCTTCGTATTTGCTTTCTTTGTACAAATAATACAACTCTTTATATTGTTTTTCTATGTCCGTTTCTGCAACTTCTTCTTCAATTGTTTTTTCAGTTGGATTTAAAATGAGTTGTGCAAATTTTGTATCTGGATACTCATTTACGATGACATTTTTATAAACGGTTGCCTTTTCGTTGTTTCCAAGTTTGGTTTCCAATTGATATAAATGCCAGTTTATAGGTAAAATTAATTCTTCATTTGGCTGTAAAGAAGCAACTCTTTCCAATCGTTTTTTTGCCAAATTTGGATTATTGAATTGCTCTTTATAAATCAATCCTAATTCATATAATGCTTGATTTCGTTGAAAATGCAAACTATCAATCACAACTTTATCAGAAGGAATTTTACTGATGTATGATTCCAAATCATAGCGTTCGTTTTTTTGATTTACCTCAGAAATTTCTTTTTCCTGAATCGAATTTTTTGCTTTTTCAGCCCATCTCCAATTGTCTTCCAATCTTCTATTTCCCCAAATTTTCTTAAATTCAGTAGCTCCAAAACTCAAAGATTGAGGATTGTAAAAATACCATTTCCCCTTATCTGCTGATGCTAAAGAAGTATTGTTATTGCCAAAAGCCAATTGATTTAAACGCAATTGAGCTGCATCTTCATCTGCTTTTTTTATTTTCTCAATATACTTTTCAAAAAACGCTTTTTGATCCTCTTTTGACAATGCTGTAAGTTTTAAAATGCTATCATTTTTTGTGACCAAACTTTCAAATTGAATCAAATAAGCCAAGCTTTTTTGCTTTCTTTTGATGCGTCTAATTCGAATGTCTAAACTGTCTTTTGAAATTTGTAAAACACTATCAAAATACGCACTTGCAATTTGATATTCAGCGTTTTTAAAATGAAGATTCCCTAGTTTTTCATACGTAAAAGTTCGTTGTTTTTCATTTGCATTTGGAACTCTTAACGATTTATTGTAATCAACCATGGCTAACTGAATACTATCTTTTTGCTCATTTAAAACACCAGTTTGATAATACAAAGCGTCTAAATAAGGTCTGTTATCCCGATTTTTTATGAGTTTTTGCAATCTTTCAAAAGAAATTGCAGCAATAGAATCGTTGGTGGCATTTTTTGCCAATTCAATTTCTGCATGAATTTTATATCTTTCAGGAGCGTTGCTAAAATTGATGAGCTTTTTAAATTGCATAGCTGCAGAATCTTTCTTATTTTCTTCAGCAAATAATTGTCCTAAAATAAAAAGATTTCTAGCAGCTTGGTCTTTGTCTTTTAGAGTCCTTGTTGCCAACAATAAACTTTCTTTAGCTTTTTGAATACTGTCGCTTTTTATGTAAGCCATTGCTAAAGCTGTGTATCCATTTTCTTTGGTTTCATCAGGTAAATTGGCTTCTAAAGTGTCTCTTACAATCAATAATAATTTTAAGGTTTCAATGGCCATTTCTTCATTATCAACTCTAATTTCTGATTTTGCGCGCCAAATTTTAGTATCGGCAATCAAATTGGCATTTGGATAATTGGCAATTACGTAATTGAACGCTTCAATAGCAGGAATAAATCGTTGTTGATAATAACGTGATTTTCCTAGCAATAAATACGCATCGTCAATTTGTCTATTTCGCTCTAAACCATCAATATTCATTTTGTGAACTTGAATGGCTTTTACCGCTTTTTCTTCGGCTTTGTCAAAAGTTGTGAGTGTTTTTTTGGTTTCATCATTTTCGTTAGAATCAAAACCTGCGCCTAAACCAAATTCAGTCATATCTGCGCGTTTTTCTTCAAATTCAATAGGTTCAATAGGCAATCTTTGAAACCAATCGTCTTTATAATTTGCGTTGATTTCTTCAATGCCACTTTTTAAGGCTTCTTGACCGTTAAAAAGTACATTGTATTTTGTGGTTAATGCTTGATAATTTCTACTTATAAACGTATTTTTTTTAGTGCCGCAAGCAATTGCAACCATAATCAGAAATCCTACAACAAGTATTTTTTTGGTGATTTTCACGTAGATAAATCTTCGTTAAACAGTTATTTTTTAAACTTAAAAACTCTTATTGATAACTAATTTTTGTTGAAAATAGTATCAATAAGAGTGTAAAAATAGTAATTAATTGAGAAATTGGTGCTTAAACAGCAAAATAGCTTTCCAACTCTTGCAAAGTTTCTGCAGAAGTTTGAATATCTTTCACAACATTTCCTTTTTCTAAAACCACAATTCGTTCACAAACTTCAGTTACATGTGTTAAATCGTGACTAGAAATAAGTACCGTAATTTCTCTGTTTTCAGCCAAATCTTTGATGATTTTTTTCAATCTAATTTGCGTTGTTGGGTCTAAATTCGCAAAAGGCTCATCCAAAATAATCAACTTTGGATTTCCCATCATTGCAGCAATAATCCCCACTTTTTTCTGATTTCCTTTGCTTAAATCGCGCAAATATTTTTTTCTTCCAATAATTTCTCCGTTGAAAAACTCTTCAAATTTTGCTACAAATGCGTCCACATCTGCTTTGTTCATTCCTCGCAAATCACCAATAAATTCAAAATATTCTTCAGGTGTTAAATAGCCAATCAAAAAAGATTCGTCAATAAAAGATCCTGTAAAATTTTTCCAATCTTCACTGGTATTTACTTGAATTTCGTGGTTTGTAATAGAACCTGTTGTGGGTCTAACCAAATCCAAAAGGATGTTAAAAAAAGTGGTTTTTCCTGCGCCATTATTTCCTACCAAACCAAAACTTTGTCCTGTTGGAATTTCGAGAGTGTCTATGTGAAGCACTTCTACTGGGCCGTATTTTTTTGATAATTGAGTTGTTTGTATCATTGTATTTTAGTTTTCTTGATTAAAAGCATGAATCATTTTGTATTTTGATTCTTGGTATTTTTTAGTAATTAAAAGCATTAATTGTTTGTGAAAAGCGATTCCTGCAAAACCTAAAATAAGCAAGGTAATCACAGCTGTTTCAAAGTTGACCAACCAACTGATCAGTCCAAAAAGTGCCATTGGAAATAGCATTAATGGAATTCCAATCAACCATTGAACTGCTCCTGTTCCTTGATAATTAAATGCAGCTTTTTCATCCAAATTGATTTTTTTTCTATTGAATGAACCTCCATACATAATTACATGTGTGTTTACACCAATGTTATAGATCATGGCTGCAAAATGAACTGCTAAAATTTTCCATCCAAAATACACATAAGGAATTCCCAATACAAAAAGCAGCACAATACTAATGGTCATAATCATGAATTTTGATTTCAAATAACGCTCGTATTTGATGTTTTGGCTCATCAACATTTTATAATAACTGCTGTCCCAAGCAGGAATAAATTGCCCAAAATTCATCAAAAAAGCACCTGTTGAAAAAATTCCTACCAATACAAAAATCACTTCCATGTCAGCATAAATGGGTTGTGTGTAAAAAATCAATCCATATAATAATCCAACAACCAACATCCAAATGGATGATTTTGTGCGTTTGTTTCGCATCATCAATCTCAAATCGTTTTTGATAAAAGGCGCTAAATCACCAAATCTATCTGCAAAAGATAAATCTGCAGCAGCAACTTCTTTTGATTTTTCGGAAATGATGGCATCTAAGTAGACTTCATTGCGCAATTGTTTGTAGTTTGTTTGATATAATAAGACCAATAAAACCACAAAAATGAGTGCATAAATTGGGTTTTCATATACTCCATCAAAACCTTGACCCACAAAACCTGATAGATTAAAAATTTCGAAATAATGAATCAAATAACCAACAATCAATAAAGCAATTAAACCTACAAAAACTTGATTGTTTTTATTGATGAGAAAATTGAAAAAATTAGCACATTGCGTAAGTAAAATCATGCTAAATAACCAACCTAAAACGCCTGAAGTATCATACCCTTCTCGAATTAACACAACCGCAAAAGGAATGTAGAAAAAAAGTGCAAAGGTGTTAAAAAAAGAAATCGCTGATTTTATCAATAAAAAATGAACGATTTTATTTTTAGAAATTGGCAATAGCAACATGGGTTTGATGTTCATTACAGGCAATTTTTGCATCATGTATCTAAAAATCAAATCGCCCAAAAACGCGTATAACAAGAAGCTATTCACAACAACCAAAGGATCTTGAGTTGGGAATTGCTCTTTTAAAATAAAGTAACCTCCAATTCCGATGATTAAGAAAGTTGCCATAAAATAGAGTGCAAAAAAGCCCAATAAAATATTTAGAAAAATACTTTTTTGCCAATAAGAAGAACGAAAATATTGTTTCCATTCTAAATTTACAAAGTGTGCAATCATGGTTTAAAATTTAGCTAGTTGATTGATAAGTAGTTGAAATGGTAAAATTGTTACACATTTTTTACCATTTTATATTCTGGATAGGTTTCTTGGAGTAATTCTTTTGATTTACTAGGAATAACGTAAGAAGTAACATAAAATAGAATAATCAAAACAGTTGTACAAAAAGCAATTAATATAAGCCAATGACTTTCTAAAGAACTAAACTCGATCTTTGTAAATCTAACCGAATTGAAAATATTTACAAATCCTATACTTACAACACCTCCTTTTGTTTGCCCAATAATTTCTTCTAATAAAAAGATTTTTTCTTTTTTTTCAGCTTTTTGTTTTTGTGCTTTTCTGTCTTTGTATAGATACATCATTTCAAAAAGCACTGCTATTAAAAGTGCACCAATAATATAAAACTCAGAATATTTAATTTGCAATAGACTATAAATTCCAAAGAAAATAAGTATTGTTGTCAACAATTTTGGCATTGTAAACCACTCTTTTACAAAACGTAATTGAATGTTCCAATAACGTTTATTCATTTGTTTTTGTTTGGCTTCAATAACATCCATAAAACCAAAAATCCCAAATTTTTTAAACGATTTATCTCTTGCGTCTTCAAATGATAAATGCGGGTTTTCTAACCAAATTTCTTCAATATCATTGGCCAAATGATCTACCAATTCTGTTTGCACATCATAATGATACACAAAATGCTTGCGAGTGAATTCGTAGAGATTTTCTATATGAGTTTGGGTGAGTTTCATAATTAAACACGCTTATATTTTTCAATAACTGCTTGATGCTTTTTATAAAAATGATGACAGATAAATGTTACCATAAATCCTGCACTCAAAAACGACATAAAAATGGAACTAAGTTGTCCTTTATGGTCTAAAAAACTTCCTAATAACAAAGGAATAATTAAAAAAACAACAGCTATATATTGTGTTTTTAAAATAAAACGATAGGTGCTTTTTTGTTTAGAAAGTTGTGTTTTTATAATGATGTAAATCATGTAAATCAATGCTAAAAAAGTAGCTGAAAGCAATAGGTTATTTATCAAATTTACTTCTTGTTCCTGAAAAGAAATAGCACTGTTTTTTAAAAAAAACATAGGTAATAAATATGCTGCCAAATACAAAAAATAAAAAGGCCTGAATTCTTTAACAGCTTTATCAACCACAATTTTTGATTCAGCATAAAACATCCCAAAATAGAAACTAGACCGTTGTTTAAAATGTTGTTCCCATTTGATGGTCGTCATTTTTAGTGCGTTTTCAAACGAATGATTTTTGTTCATAAATTGTTCAATATCCAAAATCATGTGATCTAAAATTTCGACTTTTAAATCTAGGTATTCAACTTTTCTATTTTGTAAATAGTGTTCTACAATTTCTATTTGTTCTTTTGTCAATTCCATAGCATAAAATTTATTCCAAACTAAATTTAGGATTTACTAAGTGTTGCATTGTTCTCAAAAATTCTTGCATTTCCGAAACTTTATTAGCGGTTTCTTTGCTGCCATTTTCAGTCAATTTGTAGTATTTTCTGAGTCTGTTTCCCACATTTGCCACCTCAACATCTAGCAAACCATCAGCTTCTAATTTATGCAAAGCAGGATACAAAGCGCCTTCCGTAATGTTTAATTCGCCTTTGGTCAATTCTTTTACTTTTTGAGTGATTTCATAGCCGTACATTTTTTCATTACTCGCCAATAATTGCAAAATAATAGTTTGTAATGAGCCTTTGTATAATTTTTGATTTCCCATTTTTGGATGATTTATCGAAAACAAATATATACATAAAATTCTTATGCATAAAAAAACATATGCATAAAATTTTCCTGCAAAGTCTTTGAGACCTTACAGAAATTTAAAAATATTGAAGGTTTAGAGATATTAAACTGGTTTTTCAACCTTCAAAACATCCGCAATTACACGTTCTAATTCGGCTTTTGGCAAAGCGCCACTTGCCATTTGTGGCATATCTTCCATGGGACAAAAAAGCATTGTAGGAATACTTCTGATTCCGAAAGCTGCTGATAATTCTTGCTCAACTTCAGTGTCGATTTTATAAATGTCTATTTTACCTTTATATTCTTCCGAAAGTTGTTCTAAAATCGGCGCAATCATTTTGCAAGGTCCACACCAATCTGCATAAAAATCAATAATTGCAGGTTTATCACCTTCAAATTTCCACTCTTCGTATTTCTCAAAATTAAATACTTTTTCTAAAAAAGTTTCTTTGGTTAATTGTGTTGTCATGATGTAATTTTTAATAAATATAGTGGTTTTATAAAATTATATCCAAAAAAATGGAAATTTTATATTTGTTAAAAACTGTTAAATTATTGGTTTTATGTAACTTATCCCATCTAAAAATAACTAATTTTGAAACAATCTTCAAACAAACTCATCATGAACAAAAAATTTATTTTCATCCATTTCATAGCAAGCCTTATTTTCGTTGCTTGTAATCCATCAAAAAAAGAAAAAAATAGCATCGTGAATTATCCAGAAACTACTAAAAAAGCAGTGATTGATACGCTTTTTGGAACCCAAATTATCGACAATTATCGTTGGCTAGAAGATGATAAAAGTGCAGAAACTGAAAGTTGGGTAAAGGCTCAAAATGAAGTTACTTTCGATTATTTAAAAAATATTCCTTATAGAGAAGCACTTAAAAATCGATTGTCAGAATTATGGAATTACGAAAAAGTGGGAACGCCTTTTAAAGAAGGAGATTACACGTATTTTTATAAAAATGATGGATTGCAAAATCAGTCTGTAGTTTACCGTCAAAAGGATAAAGGCGAACCAGAAGTTTTTTTAGACCCAAACACTTTTTCTGAAGATGGCAGTACTTCACTGAGTAGTTTAAGTTTTTCTAAGGATGGAAAAACGGCTGCATATTCCATTTCTGAAGGTGGATCTGATTGGAGAAAGGTAATAATTATCGATGTTGAATCAAAAAACGTAAAAGAAGACACCTTGGTTGATGTGAAATTTTCGGGAGTTTCTTTTTATAAAAATGAAGGATTTTACTACTCAAGTTATGACAAACCTAAAAGGAGTGAATTGTCTGCAAAAACAGATCAACACAAATTATTTTATCATAAATTAGGAACTTCTCAAAAAGAAGACATCGTTATTTTTGGCGAAAAACCATCAGAAAAACACAGATATGTTGGAGGATATGTTACTGAAGACAATACTTTTTTAGTGATTACTGCTGCTGTTTCAACTTCAGGTAATAAATTGTTTATCAAAGATTTATCAAATCCAAAAAGTGAATTAGTTGCTATTGTAAACGATACAAATAGTGATACTTATGTACTTGATAACAAAGGAACAACCTTGTTTTTACAAACCAATTTAAATGCGCCAAATCAAAAAGTTGTTACTGTTGATGTGTCAAATCCAACTCCAGAAAACTGGAAAGATTTTATTCCAGAAACTGAAAACGTATTGAATTGTACTTCTGGAGGTGTTTATTTATTTGCAGATTATATGGTGGATGCTGTAACTAAAATCGTACAATATGATTTTGATGGAAAAATGATTCGAGAAGTAAAACTACCTGGAGTGGGTTCTGCAGGAGGTTTTGGCGGAAAAAAAGACGCTAAAGAATTGTATTTTTCATTTACAAATTACAATACGCCAAGTTCATCATTCAAATTCAATCCCAAAACTGGAACCTATGAATTGTATTGGAAACCAGCCATCGATTTTGATGCCAATGACTATGAAAGTAAACAAGTATTTTATACTTCAAAAGATGGTACAAAAATTCCAATGATGATTACCTATAAAAAAGGCACAAAATTGAACGGAAAAAACCCAACCATTTTATACGGTTACGGAGGATTTAATGTGAGTTTGACACCTTATTTTAGTGTGGTAAATGCAGTTTGGATGGAACAAGGCGGTGTTTATGCAGTTCCAAATTTACGTGGTGGTGGAGAATATGGAAAAAAATGGCACGATGCAGGAACCCAAATGAAAAAGCAAAATGTGTTTGATGATTTTATTGCAGCTGCTGAATATTTGATTAAAAACAAGTACACTTCTTCTGAATATTTAGCCATCAGTGGTGGTTCAAATGGTGGATTATTAGTAGGTGCAACAATGACACAAAGACCTGATTTAATGAAAGTTGCATTGCCAGCTGTAGGTGTTTTAGACATGTTGCGTTATCACACATTTACAGCAGGTGCAGGATGGGCTTATGATTATGGAACTGCAGACGACAGCAAAGAAATGTTGGATTATTTGAAAGGATATTCACCTGTTCACAATGTAAAAAAAGGGGTGAAATATCCTGCAACTTTAATTACAACTGGCGATCATGATGACAGAGTAGTGCCTGCACATAGTTTTAAATTTGCTGCTGAATTGCAAGAAAAACAAACAGGAAATAACCCAACGTTAATTCGAATTGAAACCAATGCAGGACATGGAGCTGGAAAACCTGTTTCGAAAATTATTGAGGAAAATGCTGACGTTTTTGGATTTACATTCTTCAATATGGGATTTGAACAATTGCCAAATCCACCAAAAAGTAAAATCAAAAGTTAATTTATTTAAAAAATAAAATTCTTTATAACTCGCTATTTTTATTGAAAAAAATAGCGAGTTATTTCTTTTTATTGAATACAAAATCCGAAGTTAACATAGACTAATTTACATACATTTGTAATGTAATTTGAACCATCAAAAAATCCATTTTCACCATTGAAAACAATCATTCCCGCAGTAAAAAATTTTCTTTTTATTTCTCGTTGGGGCGAAACTTTAGACATTGTTCACACTATAAAACAAGAAGGACATGTAGTAAAATTTTTTATCGAAGACAAATCTTCTAAAGAAATTGGTTTTGGTTTTGTTGACAAAATAACTCGTTGGGAAAAATATGTTGATTGGGCAGATATTATTGTGTTTGATTATACAGGTTATGGAAAAATTGCATCAGAATTAAGAGCCAAAGGAAAAATTGTTTTTGGTGGAACAGCATATACTGATTTGCTAGAATTGGATAGAAACTTTGGACAATCTGAACTTCAAAAACACAAAATAAAAGTAATTCCTTCCAAAGAGTTTACTTCTTTTAAAGACGCTGTAATTTATATTGAGCAACATCCAAATTCGTATGTTTTAAAACCTTGTGGAGAAACTCAAGAACTCAAACAATTATTGTTTGTTGGTAGTGATGATGAAGGTTTGGACGTAATTCGAGTTTTGAAAGCCTATGAAAAATCATGGGGAAATAATTTTGGCGTCTTTCAATTGCAACGAAAAGTAAAAGGAGTTGAAATTTCGGTTTCTGCGTTTTTTAATGGAAAAGAATTTTTATATCCTATCAATATAACTTTCGAGCATAAAAAATTGTTTCCAAAAGAATTGGGCGTTTCTACTGGCGAAATGGGAACAAGTATGTTTTGGACAAAAGATTCTCCTATTTTTAATGCAACTTTGTTAAAGTTTCAAAACACGCTTGCCAAACACGGATTTGTAGGTCACATTGATATCAACTGTATTGTAAACGGAAATGGCATTTATCCGTTGGAATTTACATCGAGATTTGGTTATCCACAGATTTTAATTCAAAGAGCAGGAATCAATGAGCCAATTGGCGATTTGTTATACAAAATTGCTTCAGGAGAAAATTTTAAAATTAATACCAAAAAAGGATTTCAAGTGGGCGCTTTCATTGTGGTTCCACCATTTCCTTATGATGACAAAAAAACGTTTGAATTATTTTCAAAAGATGCAGTTGTTGTTTTCAAAAAAAACGGAAAAGAAGGCGTTCATCCTATGCATCTGAAAAAAATAAATGATGAATGGTTGATTACTGGAAATACAGGAATTGCTGTGCTAGTTTCGGGTTTTGGAAATACGATGAAAGATGCTCAAAAAATGATGTATAATAGAATCAATAATGTGATTATTAATAATGGATATTACAGAACAGACATTGGAGATCGCTGGGCAGAAGATTCTGATAAATTGTGGTCCTGGGAATTGTTATAAAAACAACTATGATTTTTAAAAAAACTACTGATTTTGCAACATTTTTTAGCATTCTTCCTGATGATTGGAAAGAAGCAATTTTGCCTTTTTGGAATGATTTAAAATCAACCACAAATGGCTATATTTTGGAAGAAAATAGTCAAATCATTGCTGGAGGTTTGGTTTTTTCAACATGCCCTCCTGATATGAAATATGCTGAAAAGGTAGCCGAATTTTGGTTTCAAAATGGATATTTATATGTGGGATTTATTTATGTTATTCCCGAAAAAAGAGGTCAAAATATGGGTAGTTTTTGGCTAGAAAATCTTAAAAAAATACATCCAAATCAAAAATATTGGCTCACCATTGAAGATCTAAGTCTTCACGGATTTTATGTTAAAAACGGATTTAAAAAAACGAAATCTCTTCAAAATGATGGTCATGAAGAAGTGATTTATATTTTCGAGAATTGATTAATTACTTTTCCTCTCTATTCCAATTTTTGCAAATACTATGTAAAACGAACTAATTTAATGAAATTTAAAAGCATAAAAAAGCCTCACATTTCTGTGAAACTTTTTTGTTCATTTGTTTTCAACGTAGATTATTGTAAAAACACCGCGTAAAGAAATAAAAATTGTACTTACTTAAATTCGATTTGTTTTTAAATTTAGTGATGTGCAAATTTATATATGGTTCTAAACATTTTGTTTAGGATGCTTGTAGTCAAAACTAAAAAAGGGAAAAAACAAGCAAAGAAAATCATGACATTTAATCCGTCAAATAGTGTTTCTATGTGAGACATTTCTACTAAATATTTTCCTGATGCATTTAAACCTATTGAACAGATTAAAACTATTAAGAGCTGTTTTATATAATTTGTTTTCATAACTGGGGGGTATTGAATTATTTACACTGTAAAATTAAAAGGTTTTCAGGTAATTAAAAAAGAAAACAGGATTCACTTAGCAGTTGATTTTTTAATGAGATAAGTGTATGGCTTTGAGGAATAAGTGGTTAAATTTTATTATTTTTATATAATAAGTGAAGGTTTTTTGTGTGATATTTTGAGCTTTTTTACAACATCTGAAAGCAAAAAACAGGATTTAATAAGTTTTCATGACAAGTTCCAACATAATAGGTATCAACCTTTTTACTAAAAATAATATAACAACCTATCTCTTGCATTTTTTTAAAATAAAAAAGGTTCTACGAAATTTCATAAAACCTTTGTTGTTGTGGTCCCACCTGGGCTCGAACCAGGGACCACCTGATTATGAGTCAGGTGCTCTAACCAACTGAGCTATAGGACCTAGAATTGGTGTGCAAATGTACTATTTATTTTAAATTATTTACAAATAAAATAGCATAATTATTAGACAGTTCTGTTCATCAACCACAACCCAAAATTTTTCAATTTCTCTTTGTCTACCTCAGAAATGGTCATTTCTTGCAATGTTTCAAATGCTTTTTCTGTAAAAGATTCTATTTCATTTTTAATCAAAAGAGGAATGTCATACAATTCAAAAATTCGGGTAACTTCATTGATTTTAAATGAATTGTCTTCCATTTTTTGATTGTAAAAAAATTGCAGCTTTTGTTGGTCTTTTTTGTCCGCTAATTGTAATGCTTTCAGATATAAATATGTTTTTTTGTTCTCAATAATATCGCCTGCAATCTGTTTTCCAAAGGTTTCTGAATCGCCAAAAGTGTCTAAATAATCATCTTGCAACTGAAAAGCTAGCCCTAAATTCAAACCGAAATCATAAATTAAATCGGCATTTTTTGAATTTGTTTCAGAAACGATTGCGCCCATTTTTAAAGCTGCAGCCACCAAAACTGAGGTTTTTAAACGAATCATTTCAATATACTCTTCAATGGTTACATCATTTCTGGTTTCAAAATCAACGTCTAATTGTTGTCCATCACAAACTTCTAAAGCAGTTTTGCTGAACAATTTTGCCAATTCATGAAAAATGGTTGGTTCGTAATTCTCAAAAAATTGATACGCCAAAATCAACATGGCATCTCCTGAAAGAATTCCTGTATTCAGATTCCACTTTTCATGCACTGTTTTTTTACCTCTTCGCAAAGGAGCTTCATCCATAATATCATCATGAATCAAGGTGAAATTATGAAAAACCTCTACTGCAAGTGCTGCTGGAAAAGCCTTTTTATAGTCTGATGAAAATATATCAGCAGCCATTAAAGTGAGAATAGGTCGCATTCTTTTGCCTCCTAATTGTAAAATATAGTCTATGGGTTCGTATAAATTTTTAGGTTCTCGAACCCAATTTTTCGAATCTAAATACGCTAAAAAAGCCTGTTGATATTGTAAAATGTCCAAAATTGAAATTTTTTGTAAAAATAAGGTAAAGAATTCCTTCAAAAAACTTCCAATGTTAAAAAATCATTAAAACTTTGGAAACTTTTTTTGTTTCTAAAGTTTCCTTTACTATTTTTGCACCGAAATTATGAGAGAAACAATCATTGAAAAATCGTGCGAATTATTCTTAAACCTTGGTTTTAAGAGTGTTACTATGGATGAAATTGCCAATGCTTTAGGTGTTTCAAAAAAAACCCTTTATAAATATTTTAGCAACAAAACTGCTTTAGTAACTGCTGTAACCAATACCATGTTTGAGAAAATTTCTTGTGGAATTGATCATGTTTGCGGTATTGACATGAATCCTATTGATGAAATCTTCGCCATTAAAAAATTGGTGATGGAACATTTAAAGGATGAAAAATCTTCTCCTCAATATCAATTGCAAAAATATTATCCAAAGTTATTTTTATCACTCAAACAAAAACAGTTTCAAATCATGCAGAAATGCGTTTTAGAAAACTTAGAAAGAGGCGTAAAACTAGGTCTTTATAGAGAAGACATTGATGTAGATTTTATTTCAAGAATTTATTTCATTGGTATAACTGGCATCAAAGACAATGATATGTTTCCTTTAAAAAACTATGTAATGAAATCGTTAATGAACCAATATTTAGATTACCATTTGCGAGGAATTTGTACTCCAAAAGGGATTCTTCAACTAGAAAAACAATTAAAAGAAAATTAACATGAAAAGAATTTTAGTCGCGGTAAGTATTCTTTTTCTAAC
This sequence comes from Polaribacter sp. BAL334, assembly GCF_015767435.1. GTDB lineage: Bacteria > Bacteroidota > Bacteroidia > Flavobacteriales > Flavobacteriaceae > Polaribacter. The sequence continues at coordinate 134,657 of NZ_JADWOV010000271.1, read as the reverse complement.
GGCTGCAAGCGCACAAGAAAAAACGATGACTTTTTCTTTGGATGAGGCAATCAAATTTGCGTTAGAAAATAGTTATAACACAAAAGCTGCCAGAAATGACAGTAAATCTGCCAAAGAAAAAGTCTGGGAAACAACTACTATTGGATTACCGCAAATCAATGCAAAAGTTGATTATCAAAACTTTTTGAAACAACCTGTATCATTGTTGCCTGCATCAGCTTTTGATAACACAACATCAACTGTTGAAACTGTTGAAGATTATTTTGATTTACAAGCAAACAGAAGACCAACAGCTCCTGATGGTTTTATTCCAGTTGTTTTTGGTACCAAACAAAATATGAATGCTTCTGTAACGCTCACTCAGTTACTTTTTGATGGTTCGTATTTGGTTGGATTACAAGCAGCAAAAACCTTCCTGAAAATATCTAACCAAGCAGAAGAAAAAACAGAACTCATTACTAGAGAAGCAGTTATCAATGCTTATGGAACTGTTTTGGTTACTGAAAATAGTGTTGCAATTCTGAAAAAGAACATTGAGATTTTAGAGAAGAACTATCAAGATGCCAAAAAGATTTTTGAAAATGGGCTGAATGAAGAGGAAGATGTTGAGCAATTGGAAATTACTTTAGGAAACTTAAAAAATCAATTGAAAAATGTTGAAAACATGCAATTGATTGCTTATCAAATGTTGAATCTTTCACTAGGAACTCCTATTGATACAAAGTTAGTTTTAACAGATTCTTTGGATGGATTAGCAACATCAAATATGAATTTAGCCTTGATTTCAGAAACATTTAGTATTGACAAACATATTGATTTTAAAATTGCTGAAAACGATCGTGAAACAAAACGATTGATGTTAAAACTTGAAAAAAGTAAATATTTACCAAGTTTAAATGCTTTTATCAATTATGGAACACAAGCATTTTCTGATTCTTTTACCTTTTTTAACAATGATCAACGTTGGTTTCAACAATCCTTATTTGGAGTTGGATTAAACGTACCTATTTTCAGTAGTTTTGGTAAAAATGCTACAACAGCTCAAGCTAAAATTGCCTTAGAAAATGCAGATTTACGATTAGAAGAAACCAAACAAAGACTTAGTTTACAAGCAGAAAAGGCAAAAAATGATTATCAATTTAGCATTGAAAATTATCAAACAGCCAAAAGAAATGTTGGTTTGGCAGAAAGAATTGAAAACAAACAACGCATCAAATTTTTTGAAGGAATCTCCTCAAGTTTTGATTTGTTACAAGCACAAAACCAATTATACTCACAACAACAAAATTACATTCAATCTATGCTTGATGTAATTGCAAAAAAAGCAGCATTAGAAAACGCATTAAATATTCCTTTAAAATAACTAACTGAAAATGAGAACTATATACGCATTATTAGTAACAACTATTATCTTCATTTCTTGTGGAGAAAAAAAACAACCTACTTTAGACGAAGTAATTACAACTCAAGATTTGACTACAATCCATGCTAAAAAATCAGAATTGGACAAACAAAGTCAAGAAATTTCTGAAAAAATAAAATTATTGATTACCGAAATTGACAAATTAGACACGCTAAAAAGAGTTCCTTTAGTTACTGCATTAGAAGCAAAAAACGAAGTTTTCAATCATTATGTAGAATTGCAAGGTGATGTAAAAACCAAACAAAATGTGTTGATTTATCCTGAAATGCCCGGAACATTAGAAAAAGTATATGTTACAAGAGGACAAAATGTAGTGAAAGGTCAACTTTTAGCTACTATTGATGATGGTGGAATGTCACAACAAGTAGCTCAATTGGAAGCTACAACAGCTTTGGCAAAAACTACTTTTGAACGTCAAAAAAGTTTGTGGAGTCAAAAAATTGGTTCAGAAATTCAGTTTTTACAAACAAAAACCAACTATGAAGCTCAAAAAAATAGTTTAGAACAACTCAAAAAACAATTGGGAAAAGCAAGTATTAGAGCGCCATTTTCGGGTGTTATTGATGAAGTAATCAAAGATCAAGGAACTGTTGTTGCGCCAGGAATGAGTTCTGAAATTTTTAGAATTGTAAATCTAAACAACATGTACATTGAAACTGCTGTTCCAGAAAAATACATCAGTACTATTACAAAAGGCAAAGCTGTTGAGGTTTTTTTACCAATGTTGAGCAAAACCTTGAATACAAAAATTAGAGAAACTGGTAACTTTATCAATCCTGCAAACAGAACTTTTATGATAGAAATTGAAGTTCCAAATTCGGATAAAAGCATCAAACCAAATCTTACTGCAAAGTTAAAAATCAACGATTATACGAATCAAAAAGCATTGTTAATTCCGCAAAGTATTATTTCGGAAAATGCTGAAGGTCAACAATATGTATATATTATAACTGATTTAAACGGCAACAAAGGTTTTGCAAAACAAACCGTAGTTAAAACAGGAAAAACAGAGGGTGATGTTATCGAAATTTTAGAAGGAATTTCTGAAGGAGACATGCTAATTCAAGCAGGTGCTAGAAGTGTGAAAAATGGACAAGAGGTTAAAATTAGCGAATAATTTAAACTATTGAATTTTACGTACTGAGTTGAAAATTTAAAGAAAACATCATTCAAAACACAAGTCTAATGACTACAAATAATAAAAAAACGGACAAAGAATTCAAACTCTCTTCTTGGGCAATTTCCAATAGTACAACAATGTATGTGGCAATTTTCTTGATTTTAGTCCTAGGAATTACGGCTTACTATGATATGCCAAGAGAAGATTTTCCTGAAATTAAAGAAACGAAAATCTATATCAGCACTTTATATCCAGGAAATACTGCAGAAGATATTGAAAAATTGATTACTGATCCACTAGAAGACCAGTTGAAAGGCTTGAGTGGCGTTGTAGAAATTACCTCCACTTCGCAAGAAGATTACTCCATGATTATTGTTGAATTTGATGACAATATGAATGTGGAAGTTGCCAAACAACGCGTAAAAGACAAAATCGATTCGGAAAAAGCTTCTGAAGATTGGCCCACTTTTAATGGCGCAAAAGTAGATCCAAATGCGTTTGATTTAAGCATGTCTGAAGAAATTCCGTTTTTAAACATCAATATATCAGGAGATTATCCTTTGGATAAATTGAAAGAATTTGCAGAATATTTGCAAGATGATATCGAAGATTTAACCGAAGTAAAACAAGCTGATATCAGAGGAGTTCAAGAAAAAGAGGTAGAAATTGCGGTTGATATTTATAAAATGATGGCAACTCAAGTAAGTTTTAACGATATCATTACTGCCATCAATAACGGAAATGTAACTTCGTCTGCAGGAAACTTAATTGCATCTGGACAAAGAAGAACTATCCGAATTTTGGGTGAAATTGAAAATCCTAAAGATTTAGAAAATTTCGTTGTCAAAACAGAAAAAGGAAATTCTATTTACTTGAGAGATATTGCAACTGTGAGTTTCAAAGAAAAAGACAAAACAACATTTGCCAGAAAAGATGGGAAACCTGTAGTAATGTTAGATGTTAAAAAACGCGCTGGAAAAAATATGATTGGTGCAGCTGAGCAAATAAAAATCATTGTTGCTAATGCAAAAGAAAATTATTTTCCTAAGAACTTAGAGGTAAGTATTACCAATGATTTGTCTGATAAAACTATTGGACAAGTGGATGATTTGGTGAATAATATCATTTTCGGAATTATTTTGGTTGTGGGAGTTTTGATGTTCTTTTTAGGATTCAAAAACGCGCTTTTTGTTGGTTTTGCAATTCCAATGTCGATGTTTATGTCGTTGATGATTTTAGGAGCTATGGGCTATACACTGAACACCATGATTCTTTTTGGATTGATTATGGGACTAGGAATGTTGGTTGATAATGGAATTGTTGTCGTCGAAAACGTATATCGTTTGATGGATGAAGAAGGGTTATCAAGAGTGGAAGCTGCCAAAAAAGGAATTGGAGAAATTGCCTATCCAATCATTATTTCTACAGTAACAACAGTTGCCGCTTTTGTTCCATTAGGTTTATGGCCTGGATTGTTTGGTCAATTTATGATTTATTTTCCAATTACACTTTCTGTGGTGTTGGGTTCATCTTTAGTAGTTGCGATTTTCTTCAATTCGGTGTTGGTTTCTCAATTAATGACCATTGAAGATAAAAATATGCCACTAAAAAGAATCATCACAATTACATCCATAGTTGGTGGTTTTGGATTGATTATTTTGATTTTTGGAGGTGCTTATAGAGGTTTAGGTTCTGTGATGGTTTTCACGGCAATTATGCTGTGGGTATATCGAATTTGGTTACGTAAATGGGCAAATTATTTCCAAGAAAACACCCTAGTTTGGCTAGAAAACGCTTATGAAACAACCTTGAAAAGGTCTTTAAAAAGATGGATTCCTGTTGCCATAACTATTGGAACTTTCTTATTATTATTTATTGCTTTTGGAGGTTTTGGAGCTTCAGTAGCCTCCCAAAGAACTAAAATCGAATTCTTTCCTGATAACAAACCAAATCAAGTTGTGGTGTATATAGAATATCCACAAGGAACAGATATTGATGAAACCAATAAAATTACCAAAGAAATTGAACAAAAAGTGTACAGTGTCTTAAATCAAGATTTGTACATGGATGAAGGTGTTAATTTTATGGTAGAAAGTTCGGTTTCGCAAGTGGGTGAAGGTGCAGGAAATCCTCAAACAGATGGAGGTTCTGCTGCTGAAATGCCTCACAAAGGAAAAATTACAGCTTCTATGCGTCAATACAAATATAGAAGAGGTTTGGATAGTGAGGAATTGCGTCAAAAAGTGCAAAAAGCATTGACAGGAATTTACCCTGGAGTGTTGATTTCTGTGGAAAAAGATGCAAATGGACCACCAACAGGAGCTCCAATCAACATTGAATTGGAAGGAAATGATTATGACGAATTGATTGCAACTGCCGAAAAAATGCGTGCATATATCAATACCAGAAATGTTCCTGGAGTTGACGAAATAAAAATTGATGTAAACAAAGACAAACCTTCTATGAAGGTCATTGTAGACAGAGAAAAAGCAGGAGAATTAGGCGTTTCTGCAAGTCAAGTTGGGCAACAATTAAGAAGTGCTATTTTTGGTGCAAAAGCTGGAATTTATAAAGAAGATGGAGATGATTATGATATCAATGTTCGTTTTAATGAAGACATTAGATATAACAAAAGTGCCATTTTTGAACAAAAAATTACCTTTAGAGATATGGCTTCTGGTCAAATAAAAACCATTCCTGTTTCTTCGATTGCAACACAAAGCAATAGCTCTGGATTTAGCGCCATCAAGCACAGAGACACCAAACGTGTGGTAACTGTGTATTCACAATTAGCGCCAGGTTATGTTGACGCTGCAGCTGTTGTAAACCAAATTAAAGAAGAAATGAAAAGTTTTTCTGATTTGCCTCCATCAATAAAAGTAGATTATACTGGGCAATTGGAAGAACAAAATAAACAACAAGCTTTTTTAATTGGAGCATTTTTTAAAGGATTGGCATTGATTTTCTTCATCCTGATTTTCCAATTCAATTCGGTTTCAAAACCAGCCATTATTATGATCGCTATTTTCTTAAGTTTTATTGGTGTTTTTGGCGGAATTGTTATTTCAGGAAGTTCGTTTGTAATTATGATGACTATGATGGGAATCATTGCTTTAGCAGGAATTGTGGTAAATAACGGAGTGGTTTTGCTGGATTATATGCAACTGCTGATTGACCGTAAAAAAGAAGAATTTGGTTTAGAAGATCAAAAATATTTACCTAAAGAGTTGTTATTGGATGCCATCATCAAAGCAGGAAAAGCACGTTTACGTCCTGTTTTATTAACCGCAATTACCACTATTTTAGGATTAATTCCATTAGCTATTGGTTTGAATATCAACTTTTTCTCATTATTTAGTGAGTTTGATGCCAATATTTATATGGGTGGTGATAATGTGATTTTTTGGGGACCTTTGGCTTGGGCTGTAATTTACGGCTTGTTTGTGGCAACATTCCTAACGCTGATTGTTGTTCCTATTTTGTTCTATTTAATTACCCGACTTAAAATGTGGTTACACCAAAAATTCAGTGGTGAAATTGTAGAAGTTTTAGATTGAAAAAGTTATTTCTAAATTTTAAAAAAGGTTGTGAAAATTAATTCACAACCTTTTTTCATTTTTGTACTTTTGAAAAATGAATCCGAAAAAAAGTTATACTGTTCACGAAATCAAACAAAAAATAGAGCAATATTGCGTTTATCAAGACAGATGTCATAAAGAAGTTGAAGAAAAAATAAAGTCATATAACTTAATTCCTGAAGCACGAGAAATGATTTTGTTAAATTTGATGAAAGACAATTTTTTGAACGAAGAACGCTTTGCGAAAAGTTTTGCTCGAGGAAAATTCCGAATTAAACATTGGGGAAAAAATCGCATTGTAAACGAACTGAAAATGAGAGATATTTCTTCTTACAATATCAAAACCGCGTTGAAAGAAATTGATGATAAAGAATATATAAACACCATTTACAAAATCACCGAAAACAGAAATAATGTCATTTCAGAATCAAATCCTTACAAACGCAAAAAAAAATTGATTGATTTTCTCCTTAGAAAAGGTTTTGAAACTGATTTAATTTTTAAAACAGTTGATGATGTTTTATCTTGACTTATTTGAATTTTAGCTGAAAAATAGAATCGTTTTTTCGAGTAATTTTTACCACTTCTTTCATGTCGTCATTTGGAATTGGAACAGACAACACATAATGTTTTAATTTCCAATTATTTTCTGTTTTCTCCAAAACTCCTGAACCTCTAAAAGTGCCTCTGTTGGTTTGTAAATTTTCATCAAACCAAGCAAAATTTCCAGTTTCGGTTATATAAATATTTCTTTCTAAAGCTTTGAAATCCCACGCTTTTCCCTTGTCAAAATGTGGTTTACTGTAATTTTCAAATTGTTTTTTTGACCAAATTTCAGATGCATCTGTGCCAATAAAAACAGAATTCTCAGCCATTTTATCAAAATAATTTGCATAATTTGCTTGTGAAGCTGCCAAATGCCACTCATTTAAAAAAGATTCTATGATTTGTTTTTGTTGCTTTTTTTCTGAATCAGATAAATTTACAACTGATTTTTCACAAGAAACCATTAGAATGAATAACAGCACTAAAGAAATGATTTTTTTCATTTATTGTCCTTTTTTTTAGCTTTTTCATCTAATTTTTTCGCTTTTTCATCCATTTTTTTCAAAATACTATTTTTTGAAATCGTATCAATTTTTGTGGTATCTAAACCAATCAAACTTACATCAATCGTAATTTCGTCTTCAAATTTTTTCTTAGAAAAAATGGTGTTAATTTTGGCATTAATTGCCCCAAAAGCTTCTAAAATTTTGTCAATTTGAGCGTTTACTTCCTTGGCAGTAATAGCAGGAATTGTGTTCATATCAGCCAATCTTAACGATTCATTATACATGATATTAACTCTCGTTTCAAAAGAAGGATTGTTCAATACTTCTAATTTCACACTATCTTTCATCGATTTTACAAGGTCTCTGAGCTCCACTGAATTGCTCAAAACTTCTTTGGGAGAAGCCTTTTTAAATCGTCCTAAAAAACTTTTAAGCGTTTTATATTCATTCCAATTTTCAATTTCAGGTTGAAAAAGTGGTAAAACATTTTCTAAATCAGGACGTTGCACAACAACGCGCATTTCAGCAATTGCAGAAGTATCAATTTCCTTTTTTTCTGGTGTTTTTTTACAAGAAATGAGGAATAGAACTGAAAAAAGAAGGAAATATTTCACTGAATACAAATTAACGTTGTAAAAATACATATTTTAATTGTGTGATTGTATGGCAAAATTCATAAAACAATTTTCATTAGTAAATAATTATTTTAGCCCTATATAATTACGAATAATAAAATTAAGTACCTTTGTTTTGTCAAATTATTGATTTTATTTCAATGGATAAACGAATATTGGTTTTAGGAGCAAGTGGTCAAATAGGCACTGAATTGACTCAAAAATTACGAGAATTGTATGGCAACTCAAATGTGGTTGCTTCAGATATAAAATTGGGTACTTTTGAAATGATGGATGCTGGTCCTTTCGAAATTATTGATGCCACTGATAAGGAAACTATTTTGTCAGTAATCAAAAAATACCAAATAAATCAAGTGTATTTATTGGCTGCAATGTTGTCTGCAACTGCTGAAAAATTTCCACAAAAAGCTTGGAATTTAAACATGAATTCTTTGTTAGCTGTCTTAGAATTGGCAAAAGAAAAACACATTCAGCAAGTATATTGGCCAAGTTCAATCGCTGTTTTTGGACCCACAACGCCCAAAAATAATACGCCTCAAAAAACCATTATGGAACCTACAACAGTGTATGGAATCAGCAAATTAGCAGGCGAATTTTGGTGTAATTATTATCACGAAAAATTTGGTGTTGACGTGCGAAGTTTGCGTTATCCAGGCATTATTTCTTGGAAAACAAAACCAGGAGGAGGCACCACAGATTATGCTGTTGACGTCTATTTTAAAGCGGTTGAAGAAAAAATATTCACCTGTTTTTTAAGCGAAAACACTCGTTTACCAATGATGTATATGGAAGATGCTGTGAATGCAACCATTCAATTAATGGAAGCAAATCCTGCAACTATTAAAATAAGAACAAGTTATAATTTAGCTGCAATTGATTTTACTCCAAAAGAAATTGCAGCTGAAATTAGAAAGCAAATTCCCGATTTTACGATTGATTATGCACCAGATTCTAGGCAACAAATTGCTGATAGTTGGCCATCATCTATTGACGATTCTGAAGCTAGAAATGATTGGAATTGGAAACATGAATTTGATTTGAAGCGAATGACTTTGGAAATGCTAAACAACCTAGAAAAAAAGTAGTCAGCTAATTCGTGTAAGAAATAGGATTTATTTCGTCTATAATGCTGTTTGATTTTGTTGAATTGTAACAAGGGTTACTTTCAGCAATTTTTATAAAAAGTATCTTTGTGTAAAATTATACATCATGAAAAATATTCTCGAAAACGCTCTTAAAAATTCCATTTCATATCAAGATTACAGACTTTTAATGCAGCAATTATTAGCCGAAGGAAAATCAACGGGACCAAATCAATCTGAAGAATTGACAAATTATAGTTTGCTGAACGAAAGTAGAATGAAACGTTTGGATAAAACCATAAAAATTTCGGACGAAATTGCTTCAGAAATTCAAAAAATAGAAGAAACTCAAACTTGGTTAGTCATTACTGAAAGTTGGTGTGGAGATGCAGCTCAAAATTTACCAGTGATTCATAAAATGGCTGAATTGAATGAAAAAATCCAATTAAAATTGGTGTTGAGAGATGAAAATTTAGCTTTGATGGATGTATTTTTGACTAATAATAGTCGTTCAATTCCAAAATTAATCATCCTTGATTCCGATCTAAATGTCATCAATACTTGGGGTCCAAGACCTTCAATTGCTACAAAAATGGTGATTGACTATAAGGAAAAAAACGGCAGTTTAGATGCCGCTTTTAAGCAAGATTTGCAAGTTTGGTATAACAAAGACAAAGGAGAAAATCTGCAGAATGATTTGATTGAATTGTTGCAAACTGCTGCTGTAAATTAAAATTTTCTTTCAAAAAATATCCTAAAAACCGCAAATTTGAAATCATTTTTGCGGTTTTTCTTTGTGTATATTTGCATTTCAAGAACAATGATATGTTTGTAGATTATGACTCCATTTCGGAAGATGCTAAAGTTTGGATATATCCTTCAAGCCGAAAATTTTATGATACCGAAATTGAAGAAATTGAAAATAAAATCAAGAATTTTGTGGAAAATTGGAAATCTGAGGACGAAAATTTCAAAGTTTCTTACCAATTTTTATACAAAAGATTCGTCATTTTTTTTGCTGATGACGAACTTTCACCCGTTTCAAATCTAGATATTGATGTGATGGTTTCATTTATTTTGGAACTTCAATCTGACTACGAAGTTACACTTTTAGACAAAATGAACGTGTGTTTTAAACAAGGTGAATTTGTGCAATATAAGGAACTGAAAGAGTTAAAAACCTTATTAAAAAACAAAGCTGTTACTGAAAAAACAATCGTTTTTGACAACTTAATCACGAACAAATTCGACTTCGAAAATTATTGGGAAATTCCGATGGAAGAAAGTTGGTACAATCGATTTCTGTAAATTTATGCTACAAGTTCACAAGCTGTCTTTTGGATATTCTAAAGAGAATTTGGTGTTAAACAACTTCAATTTCACACTGAAAAAAGGAGAACATTTGTGTGTAATGGGTGAAAGTGGTTGTGGAAAATCTACCTTATTAAAACTCATTTATGGTTTGCTTGATGCCAATGAAGGAAGCATTTTTTGGGATGAAAAACAAGTTTTAGGACCTGCTTTTCATTTGGTTCCTGGAATGGATTTTTTCAAATATGTTGCCCAAGATTTTGATTTGATGCCTTATACTTCTGTTGCTGAAAACATCAGCAAATTTCTATCCCGATTTTACCCTGAAGAAAGTGAAAAACGCACCAATGAATTGCTTGAAGTAATTGAAATGACCAATTTCAAAAACACCAAAGTCAAAAATTTAAGTGGAGGTCAAAAACAACGAGTTGCGATTGCTAGAGCGCTTGCCAATGAACCAGAATTGTTGTTGTTGGATGAACCTTTTGGGCAAATTGATAATTTCAAAAAAAATAGTTTGCGCCGAAATTTATTTCGATATTTAAAAGAAAAAAACATTGCTTGCATTGTGGCTACTCATGATAAAAATGACGCGCTTTCTTTTGCAGATTCTTTATTAGTGATTCAAAATCAAGAGATGATAGCATTTCATAATCCTAAAGAAATCTTTAAAAATCCTTCAAAAAAATACATTGCTGCGTTGTTTGATGACGTAAATGAAATTAATTTTAATCAAAAAAAATCACTTTTTTTTCCGCATCAAATAACAAAAGTGGAACATTCTGAGTTTAAAGCAACTGTTTTACGTAGCTATTTCAAAGGCAATTTTTGGTTGATTGAAGCTGAATTTGAACATCAAAAAATCTTTTTCAATCATGCATTTGAACTTGAAAAAGGACTTGAAATCACACTATCTTTTGAATTTTGACAGTGTTTCCGAGAAACACAAATTGTTCATTTTCTTGTTTTCCTAACAACAATTTTCCAATGGGCGAAGACGTTGAAATGGCATAGAAAACTTCATTATTTACAACTATTTTTCCAGCAGAAATACTCAAAAAATAAGTGTCTTTTTGGGTAAAAACCAAACTTCCTAAATGCACTTTTTTTGAATTTTTTGAGATATCAATTGTCTCTAAAACTGCATTCATTTGGTTGATTCCTATCAATTGCTGACTTGTTTTTTCCATTTCCAATTGCAGCATTGCGCGTCCAGTTTCGTGTTTATCCCCAGCTGAACTTTTGGTTTCTGATTGCAAATCATTTTCATAGGAATGCAAGGTTTCTTGAACCGTTTTAAATCGATTTTCAACAAATTTTCTGCACGTTTCTAACAATTCGTTTTTGATATTCTTCATTTTATAAAACTACAAATGCCCCAAATTTCCCATGATGAGAAATGGAAATAGAAAGCGCTAATTTTTTTTCATTTTGATACAAAAACGGAATCCCAAATTCATTTTTTTGAATCGTAACTTTTTGAAGAAATGTTGAAAGGATTTGTTGTTGAACGAATTGAGTTTGATTGGCATTCTCATCCATCAAAAATAATTCTGAAGCATAGATTTTAGAATCTTCTTTTTTCGCTATTGTATGAATAAAAAAAGTTGAATTTTCAGAATTTGAAAAATATTGTTGATTCTCAACAGAAACAATTCCTGTGTTTTTGGAAATCATTGTACAAACAAATTTTTTCGGAGCAAAAAATCGCTTTTGAAACTCTTGGGTATAACATTTATAAGCAGCTTCTTTCATGCTCCAAAAAAGCCAAACTTGCAAAAAAGGATTTTCTGATGAAAGAATTTCAGCGATTTCAGTATCCGTAAATTGTTTTTCTAAAAACCCTTTTCTTTGCCAACTACTTTGACTTTTTGCCAACTGCAAATCAATCAAATCATTGCCTATCATTTGTTGGCTAATTTGTCTTCAATAATGTCAATTGCCGCTTTTACAGAAAGCATTTTTTCCATAGAATCGTTGTCAATTTCGATGTCAAATTCGTCTTCGATGTCTAAAATAACATCAACCAAATTGGCAGAATTGATTTTCAAATCCTTGATGAAATCAGTGTCTTCCGTTAAATTTGCAAACGCTATTTCATCCTGAATATAGGGTTTTACAATTGTTTTTAATTTTGAAATTAAGTCGTCATTTTTCATAATTCGTCAATATATTTTTTAAAGATAACACAAGCATTTACATCACCAAAACCAAAACTTGCTTTTGCAACAATATTTATGTCTTTGGAAATCATTTTTGTCGGAATTTTATTTGTTGAAATCATCGCTGAAATGGCAGGATGAACATCTTCGCAATTGATATTTGGAAACAAAAATTGGTGTTTTATTTGCAAAACTGCAGCTACACTTTCAATGGCTCCAGAAGCTGCCAAACAGTGGCCAATCATCGATTTTAAAGAATTGATATATGGAAAATTAGCGCCATTTCTTTGCAGTGCTTTTGTCCAATTTTCAATTTCTAAATCGTCTTTTGAAGTTGCTGTTAAATGTCCATTTATAGCATCAATTTCTTCAGAAGAAATGCCTGCATCTTTCATGGCATCCACAATACATTTTTGAACAGCACTTGCATTTGGCGCAGTTAATGAACCTCCATTTCTTTGACCTCCAGCATTTATATTTCCTCCTAAAACTTCTGCATAAATGGTTGCTTTTCTTTCAAGAGCGCTTTCTAAAGACTCTAAAACCAACGCTCCTGCTCCACTTCCAGGAACAAAACCTGCTGCAGATTCGCTCATAGGTCTTGAGCCTTTTTCGGGAAAATCATTGTGTTTGTACGTCATCACTCTCATGGCATCAAATCCGCCCCAAGTATATAAACTGCTGTCACTTGAACTGCCAACCAACATTCGTTTTGCTTTGCCATTTTGAATGCGTTCAAAACCCATTAACAATGCTTCAGTGCCTGTGGTACATGCAGAAGAATTTGTAGTAACTTGATTTCCAAGCCCTAAAATTCCTCCTAAATACGCAGAAATGCCACTTGACATGGTTTGAACTACTGAAGTACTTCCTAATTTTTTTACTTGATTTTCATCAATTTTATAAATTGCTTCTCGTAATTTTTCAATCCCAGAGTTGCCCGTTCCAAAAATAATTCCTGAATCTGAGTCTAATTCAGATGTTTCATCTACCAAAAATCCTGCGTCTTTCCAAGCATCAATTCCAGCCATACAACCATACAAAATAGAACTACTTTGAAAACCTCTCAATTGCAAAGGCGTTAAATATGCTGCAATTTTTTCGTCAGAAATAGTTGGAATTCCTCCAATACAACATGAAAATCCTTTGTCTTTTAGTGCTTGATGAAATTGAATTCCTGATGTTCCAGTTTGAATTGCTTTTGTAAAATTCTCTAATCCAACACCATTTGGGGCAACAACTCCTAAACCTGTAATAACGACTCTATTTTTCATTTTCTAGACACTGATTTTCAATGATTTATTTCCTTTGAAAAAAATGGACTTATCATTCCAGCAATGGTTCCTCTGCAAACCAATTCGTTTTTCTCATTAAACATTTTCACATGGCATTTCAATTTATGAAATCTAAAATAGATTTTTTCTGAGATAACGCTTACTTTTTCTGATGGATACACAGGCAAAAAGAAATCTATTTCACTGGAAGTTAATGCAATTTGAGGTTTTTTATCTGATGACATTTCATTTTTTAATAGATAAATTCCCAAACAAACAACGCCAATTTGTGCCATTGTTTCAGTTAAAATCACGCCTGGTGTAATTGGATTTTCTTTAAAATGTCCTTCATAAAAAAATTCGTTTTCAGTAAATGTATAACTTCCTGTAACCCCATTTTCTGAAATTTCGGTCAATTCATCAACGAACAAAAATGGTTTTTTGTAGGGTAAAAGAGATATAATTTGTTTTAATAACATTTATTTTTAATAGGTTTTACACACCTCACAGGTTTTAAAAACCTGTGAGGTGTTTACGATAACTCTAAAGTTAATTTATCTAAAATTTTTAATTGCTTTTCTTCGTGATAATATTTAAAATTTGATATGTCACCAAACAAATTGATGATATATTCTCTATACAAACTTGATGATTTAGTAGAAAAATATGACTTATAGGATGAATAATTGTAAACTTTAAAATCATCAACAAATTCATGATGAGTTGGGTTTAAATGGATATAAACAACTAGATTTCTTAAATATTCTTCATTCTCAATTTTTATTCTAGAAAATCGATCTTTAAACAAACTTCCTGTTCTATCATATTTTTTATTAATACTTTTTGAATATGAGTTAAATAAATTAGAAAATGACTGGGAAATTTTCTTTGACTCAATCGATTCTTTTGTTTTTACTAACAAATGAAAATGATTTTTTAAAAGACAATATGCAAGAATTTCACAAACAGGAGTTATGTGCTTTTTAACCAACCCTATAAAATAAATATAATTATCATTTTCAAGAAAAATATTCTCTTTATTGTTTCCACAATTATAGATATGATAAAAAGAATCTTCTAAAAGCACTTCATATTTCATTATTTTTCTTTTTTTTTCACTTCACAGGTTTTAAAAACCTGTGAAGTGGGTATTTAATATATATTTGATCATTGACATATTTTTCACTGTAAACTTTCTCCACCATCAACCTTGATAATGGTTCCATTAATCCAAGAAGCTTCATTTTTGCATAATAAATAAACCACATTTGCAATATCTTCTGGAGTCGTTAATCGTTGAAATGGATTTCTTCTCAATGTGTGATTTTTAATGTCATCACTGTTTGAAATCATCTGTAAAGATTGCGTATCTGTAACCCCAGCTTGAATGCAATTGGCTCTAATTCCGAATTTTGCAAAGTCTAAAGCAATATTTCTTGTAATGGCTTCTAACGTAACTTTTGCAGCAGAAACAGCCCCATAATCTTGCCACGGTTTTGAATTTCCTTCACTAGTAAAACTGATGATTCTTGCGTCTTCTGCAAACATTTTTTGTTGAAAAACTTCTTGAAACCAATCATACAAACTAATTGCCATAGCATTGATGGTGAGTTGAAAATCTTCATTTTGCAAAATCGGTTTGTCAGCAGCAATCATCGGTTTTAAATTGCCTTTTGCAATCGAATGCACTAACGTTTTAATTTTTCCTTTTTCGCCTAATTTTTGGTTGATTTCGATAATAATCTGACTTCTTTTTTCAGGATGTAAGGCATCAAAATTAAAGGATAAAAACGCTGTTTTATGAGTTTGAATTTCATTAAAATGTGCTTCAATTTCAGGCATTTGTGAACGTAAATTTCTATGAATCACACAGATATTCATGCCTTGTTCAGCCAGTTTTTTGGCAGTTGCCAAACCCAAACCACTAGAACCTCCTAAAATGATTGCCCATTCATTTTTGCCTTGAAAATCTTTATTCATATTCTTATCTATTTATAAGATGCTGAAACTAGTTCAGCATGACAAAAAATTTGTTACCATTGTAATAAAATTCGTTGTGCCGAAAATCCAGGACCAAAGCTCAACATCAATCCTGTGTCTCCTTTTTTAGGGTTTTGATCCATAAAACGCTCTAAAACATAGAGCACAGTGGCGCTTGACATATTTCCGTATAAACGTAAAACTTCTTTTGTATCATCAATATTTTTACCCAAAACACCAAATAAATCTTCCACAGTTTGCACGATTTTTTTTCCTCCAGGATGAAAAATCAAAAAATCAATATCTTGAATTTTCAACTGATTTTTTTCTAAAAACGGATGAATAATTGCAGGAAAATGATCCGAAATTTTTTGAGGAACTTCTTTGTCTAAAATCATTTGTAAGCCTGAATTTACCAAATTAAAACCCATCATATGAATGGCATCATAAAAATGATACATTGCTTCGTCCACAATTTCTGGACCTTCATCTTCTGGATAAGAAGATAAAATAACGCTTGCTGCACCATCTCCAAAAATAGCGGCACTTACAATATTTGCCATCGAAAAATCATCCAACTGAAACGTGGCTGTTGGTGCTTCAACCGAAATCACAACTGCTCTTTTATTGGGATTTGCTTTCAGAAAATTCTTAGCATAAATTATCCCTGAAACGCCAGCTGCACAGCCCATTTCTGTTACTGGCAAACGCACAATATCTTGTTTTAATTGCAAAGAATTGATCAAATAAGCATCCAAAGAGGGAATCATAATTCCTGTGCAACTTACAGTAATGATGTAATCAATATCAGTAGGTTGTAGGTTTGCTTTTTGCAAAGATTTTATAAAAGCTTGCTCTCCCAATTTGATAACTTCGCGTTTGTAAATGTTGTTTTTATCTTCAAAAGAAGTGGCTGTGAAAACCTCTTCAGGACTCATAATTGAAAACCGTTTGTCAACACCTGCACCTTCAAAAAGTTTGATGACTTTTCGTTGAAAACGAGGTTCTTGATCTTGCATCCAAAGTTCAACAAAAGGAATAATATCTTTTGTTTCTTTAGAATATTGAGGCAATTGTTTTGCAACTGCTGTTATTTTTACTGCCATTTTATTTTTTAATTATCCACAAATATCGGAAAGCCCATTTCCATTTGATGAATGGTTTTACATTTATTTGAGTTGAAATATTTTCTAAATCTTTTTGTTTAAATCCTCTTAAAACAGATGTTAACCCATCTTCAATAATCATATTATTTTTGATGAAAATTGACAACATCATAAATAAATAATATGCCAATTTGTGTCTGTGCAAATCGTTTACAACAATCCCTGTTTTCGAGTTTTGCAGCGTGTTTTTTAAAAATGAAATTAACAAATCTTCTTTAAAATGATGTAAAAACAAGGTTGCTAACACAATATCAAAATGCTGATTTTTGAAATTTTCCGAAAAAATATCTTCTGTTCGAAAACTAATTTCAGGAAAATCAATAGACAATTCTTGTGCATATTTTATGGCTTCAGGATTTGCGTCAACACCAATTAATTGGAACTGAAATTGGGCTTTTCTTCCAAATTTTGCCACATCTCTCAGAATATCTCCATGACCACAACCAATATCAATAATGGTGATTTTATCTTCTTTTGAATGATTTTTCAACAAGATTTTCAATCCATTCAAAGTTACTTTATTTCCTCCTAACCAACGATTTATGTTTTCTAGTTTATCCAAAGTATCTCTTAACAAATCACCTCCAATCGAAAAATCGTCCATTAATTCTTCTTTGTCTGTTCTAAATTTTGTGTTGATAAAAAAGTCCATTACTATTTTATTGGTTTTCCATGCGTTTGTTTGATAATAATAGGCAATAAAAAAGGAAGTTTGCCCAAAATTTGCAATAAAAAATTCGCAATTTTATCTTGTCTAAACAACATCGCAATAAAATGACCCGCTTTTAATCTCCATTTGAACTGACGATTCCATTGTGAAAGATACTCGTTTTCTAATGCTTTTCTTGTCGAAATTTTCCCTTCTAAGTAATTTAGAATGAGTTTAGATGCAATTTGTGCTGATTGAATTGCCATACTCATCCCATTTCCACACAAAGGATGAATCATTCCTGCTGCATCTCCACACATGATGATGTGATTTTCGACCAACGTTTTTGATTCAAATGAAATTTGACTGATGGTCAGAGGCTCATCAAAAAGTGATGTTGAGTTTTTGAATATATCTTTTAAATAGGTATTTTTAAACACCACATTTTCCTGAAAATCCTCAATATTTTTATGTTTTTTGAACGATGAAAAATTGGTGATATAACACAAATTAATCTCGTTATTTTCCACTTTTGAAACGCCACAATAACCACCTTTAAAATTATGAAGTGCCACTAAATCATGTGGAAAATTCCCTTTTACATGAATTTTTACCCCCAAATAAGGTGATTTTTTCTGGATAAAATCACGTTGCAAAGCAACATCTAAAAAAGAACGTTTGCCAAATGCACCAATCACAATTTTTGAAGTAAGGTGTTGATTTTCTTTGGTTTCCACTTCAAATATATCATTTGTAAACTGAATATTAGTAACCAAATCTTTCAGTATAATCACCCCATTTTGAATGGCTTTTTGAAGCAATTCAAAATCTAATTTGTAACGAGAAATTCCAAAACCACCTAAAGGCAATTTTGCAGAAATCAATTGATTATTGGTGGTTGACAACTGAAATTTATCAATTTTTACGGCGCCAAAATCAAAAGGATTGAAATCTAAAAAAGCCAAATAAGGCAACACTTCATTAGAAATATATTCGCCACAAACTTTGTGTTTTGGATACTCATTTTTTTCAATCAGCAACACTTTTTTATTGAACTTAGACAAATGAATGGCATTGCACAAACCAGCCAAACCACCACCAACAATAATGACATCGAAATGTGTGTTTTGTGTTTTCATTTTTTTGTCAATTCTGCCAATTCTTTACCCACCAAACTTCCAATAGCAACTCCCATTCCACCCAAACGAACTCCGCAAAAAACGTGATTTGAAACCTGTTTTACAATGGCTTTTTTCTGCCCAGACAAATTTCTAGAGCCTAAACCCATAATTCCACTCCATCTGTGTTCAATTTCAAAAGGAATCGTTGGTAAAATAATTTCTTGAAGCATTTTTTCTAATTCATTTTGAATGATGGAAGTTTGTCCAAATTCCGAAGTTTGTTCGGTAGTAAAATCGAGATTTCTACCACCACCAAATAAAATCCGATCATCAATATTTCTAAAATAAAAATACCCTTTATCCAAATGAAAAGTTCCTTTGATATGCAAGTTTTTAATCGGTTTCGTAATCAACACTTGTGCTCTTGCAGGTTGCACATTTTCATTGATGAATTGATTGGCAAAACCATTGGTTGCAATGAATAATTTTTTAGTGTAAAAGTCTAATTTGTTGGTTTTTATATGTATTGTAGTCTCTTTTTCTACAAATGATTCTACAGCAATACTATTGATAATTTTAATGTCTTTTTGTTGCACTTTTTGCAACAATTTTGCAGCCATTTTTCCAGTGTCAATTTGACCTTCGAAATTATTGACAATATACTTTGGAACCACTTTTTGGAAAGAAAATTGGTTTTCAGAAATTGTAAAAACATCATCTTTAAAAATAGGATGCAATAATTGATTAATTGCTTCTTTTTGTTGCAAACATTCTTCGAAAATTTCTTTTTCTTTGAACAATTCAAAACCTTTATTTGGCTGAAAATCGATGTTTTTATCGCCCAAAGTAGCGCGTAATAATTGCAATCCTTCCCAACGTTTTTTTACCAATTGAAAAACCTCTTCTTCAGTGTGAGATTGCAAATCATCTAAAATTTCGGACAAACTCCCAAAACAAGCAAATCCTGCATTTTTAGTACTTGCTCCTTGAGGTAGCATGCCTTTTTCTAAAATAATTATTGTAGCTTTTGGATGCATTTTTTTCAATTGCAAGGCACAATTTAAGCCCACAATTCCACTACCAACAATCGTAAAATCGATGTTGGAAAACCATTCTTTTAACTCCCAATAGCTTAAATTCATGAGTTATTTTTTTTGGACACTAATTTCACCAATTATCTCGAATTTTTAGAAGCAATCACCATTTATTTAATGTCCTTTTTTAAAATTTATAAGAAGTTACTTGCAATAATTCTTGAATTCGTGGCAAAATCATCATTAAAAATCAAATTTCAATTGCACCCAAATTGGTGTTTTTTTCTCGGAATTTAAATTTGCAAAAGAAATGCCTAACAAACGAACTGAATTTTTCAATTTTTCTTGATACAACAATTCTTTCACTATTGGAAAAAATTCTTTTTTCTGTTGGATGAACTCATCAATGGTTTTACTTCTGGTTTGCAATGTAAAATCAGAATATTTGATTTTTAGCGTCACTGTTTTTCCTTTAGTATCACTTTTTTTCATCCTTTTTTCCAATTCATCAGCAATTTTTTCTAACTTTTGAATCATAAAAATTTCCGAAGAAATGTTTTCAAAAAAAGTGGTTTCTGCACCTACAGATTTCCGAATTCTGTCAGGCTTTACCTCGCTATTATGAATTCCTCGAACAATATTGTAATAATGTGCTCCAGATTTCCCAAACAAATTTGCCAATTCTTCCAATGATTTTTGTTTTAAATCATTGCCAGTAAAAATCCCTAAATTATACATTTTTGAAGCGGTAACTTTGCCAACTCCATAAAATTGATTGACGGGCAAATTTTCCAAAAAAGAGATTACTTCTTCAGGATTGATGGTTTTTTGTCCATTAGGTTTGTTGATATCCGAAGCAACTTTTGCAATGAATTTATTGATAGAAATTCCTGCAGAGGCTGTCAAATTCAATTCGTTAAAAATCCGATTTCTGATTTCTTTCGCAATCAAACTTGCTGACGGATTTCCAACTTTATTTTCGGTAACATCCAAATACGCTTCGTCTAAAGAAAGTGGCTCCACCAAATCCGTATAATCATAAAAAATTTCTCTAATTTGATGAGAAATCTCTTTATATCTCGAAAAATTCGGCTTTACAAAAATTAAATCAGGACATTTTTGTTTCGCTAAAACACCACTCATAGCAGATTTAACGCCAAATTTTCGCGCTTCATAACTTGCTGCTGCAACAACACCTCTTGCTTCACTTCCGCCAACAGCAATTGGTTTTCCCTTCAAATCAGGATTGTCTAATTGTTCAACAGATGCAAAAAAGGCATCCATGTCAACGTGAATAATTTTACGAAAAGGAGGTCGCAATTCCATGTTTCTAAAGTACGGAAATCCTTAGAATTTATCTCATGCTTTTAAAAATTCTATACACTTTTCAATTGCTTCAAGAAACTCATCTGAAACCACACTTTTTTCCCAAGGATGAAACACATTGAACACATGATCTGCGTTTTTAATCACAGTAAACGTTGCATTTGGATTCCATTTATAAAGGTTTTTTGCTTCTTCAATAGAAACAACATTGTCCTGATCTCCATGAATAATTAAATGCGGAATTTGTATGCTTTCTGTTGCTTTTTGAATATTCAAGCGTTCTTTATTTCTGATAAAATCTTCATAAAATTGATAAAAATGGGGCATTTTTTGTTTGGTTCTTTCATTTAAAACATATTTTACTCCTTCTTTTTTCCATTCTTCTAAATCACCAATTGTGGCTGTTCTTTTACTAAAATCAGAAACTCCAGCCAACGTAATTACTTTTTGAATTCTTGTATCCTCATTGGATTTTAAAAGAACAATCCCTCCAGCTCTACTGTGACCAATCAAAGAAATTTCATCAGTTTTTGCTTCATATTTAAAATCTTGATTTGTGGAAATCCAATCTATAACTTTTTCTAAATCATCCAATTCTTTGGTATAATTGTTATTCCCAAAGGCTTCTAAATCGGGAAAATCAATTGGATTTTGAACAGTTCCTCCATTGTGAGAAAAATTAAATTTCAGAAAGAAAAAGTCTGAATTTGCAAAAGTTTCCGCCATTAAATTCCAAGCGCCCCAATCTTTAAAGCCTTTGTAACCGTGACAAAAAATAACGATTGGTTTTGGTTGGCTGTTTTCATTAAAAAAAACATCAACCAAAATAGGTTTTTCACAGCTTCCAGTAATAATTTGATTTTTGATCATTTTCATGTTATAAAAATAAAAAAAGCACACCAAAATTGATGTGCTTTCTTGATTTAATATGAAAAATGATGTTAAATAATTCCTTGCGCTAACATGGCATCTGCAACTTTCACAAAACCAGCAATATTTGCTCCTCTAACATAATCAATGGATGCATCTTCATTTTGACCATATTGCACGCAAGAATTATGGATATTTTCCATAATTTCTTTCAAACGCTCATCCACTTCTTTTCTTGACCAGCTCAATCGTAATGAATTTTGACTCATTTCCAATCCAGAAGTTGCAACACCACCAGCATTTGACGCTTTTCCTGGCGCAAATAAAATTTTTGCATGTTGAAATTCGTGCATCGCTTCAGGAGTTGAAGGCATATTTGCACCTTCAGAAACACACATACAACCGTTTTTAATAAGCATTTTTGCATCATCACCATTCAATTCGTTTTGAGTAGCACAAGGCAAAGCAATATCACAAGCAACTTCCCAAGGAGTTTGGTTTTTTACAAATTTTGCTGAAGGATATGCATCTAGAAAATCACTAATTCTTCCTCGTTTTACATTTTTGATATGCATTACATGTTTCAATTGCTCTGTAGAAAAACCATTTTCAACGTGAATATAACCACTTGAATCAGAAAGTGTTAAAACTTTTGCGCCTAATTCAATGGCTTTTTCTGCTGCGAATTGAGCCACATTTCCTGAACCAGAAATCACTACTTTTTTTCCAGAGAACGATTCGTTTTTACGCTGTAACATGTTTTGTGCAAAATACACTGTTCCATAACCTGTTGCTTCTGGTCTGATTAATGAACCTCCCCAAGATTGTCCTTTTCCTGTTAAAACTCCTGTAAATTCGTTGTTTAGTTTTTTATACATTCCAAACATAAAACCAATTTCTCTTGCGCCAACTCCAATATCTCCTGCAGGAACATCCGTATTTGGACCAATGTGTCTGAATAATTCAGTCATAAATGCATGGCAAAAACGCATGATTTCATTGTCTGATTTTCCTTTTGGATCAAAATCAGAACCTCCTTTTCCACCACCCATTGGCAATGTGGTCAAGGAATTTTTAAATACTTGTTCAAAAGCTAAAAACTTTAAAATACTAGCATTTACTGTTGGGTGAAAACGTAAACCTCCTTTATAAGGGCCAATTGCAGAATTCATTTGAATTCTATAGCCTCTATTTACTTGAATTTCACCACTATCATCAACCCATGAAACTCTGAAAGAAATCAATCTTTCTGGCTCTACCATTCTTAATAAAATATTTTTTCCGTTATAAATTTCGTGTTGAATGATATAAGGGATTACAGTTTCTGCCACTTCTCTTACAGCCTGTAAAAATTCAGGTTCATGACTGTTGCGTTTTTCAACGAGCTCCATAAACCCATCTATTTTGGATTTCATACTTTCTTCCATATTTTTTTATGATATTAATAAAATTTTCGTGCCACAAAGATATGAATTTTTCAATATCGCAAAATTAAAAAATTGTGAATATTTTCGTTTTAACCCCAATTTTCAATCGATTTCGTTGTGTGATTTAGAAAGCTAAAAAAATCATCCGAAAAACTCTTTAAAATACTGTAAATTTGCAATCTAATTTTCGCACAAAATGTTAGACAAAGTAAAAGAATTGATTGTTGAAGTGAGTCATTTTAACGCCTCAACAAAAGAGGAATTAGAAACTTTCAGAATTAAATATTTAGGAAGTAAAGGACTATTAAAAGACTTATTTGCTGAATTTAAAAATGTGGATGCTGATTTGCGTAAAGATTTTGGGCAAGCATTGAATACATTGAAAAAAACTGCTGAAGAAAAAGTACTTGAAATAGCAACTTCTTTAGAAAATTCCACTGAGGAAAAGTCAATTTACGGCGATTTAACTAGACCTGCAGAACCCATTGAACTAGGATCTCGTCATCCAATATCCATTGTTAAAAATCAAATTATTGAAGTTTTTAACAGGATTGGTTTTACTGTTTCTGAAGGACCAGAAATTGAGGATGATTGGCACAATTTTACCGCATTAAATTTGCCAGAATATCATCCTGCAAGAGACATGCAAGATACTTTTTTTATAGAACAAGCTGGAGGAAAATTCAATTCAGATCTATTATTGCGAACTCATACGTCTTCAGTACAAGTGCGTTATATGGAAAAAAATCAGCCTCCAATTAGAACCATTTCTCCTGGAAGAGTTTTTAGAAATGAAGATATTTCTGCGAGAGCACATTGTATTTTTCATCAAGTGGAAGGTTTGTATATAGATACAAATGTTTCGTTTGCTGATTTGAAACAAACACTTTTGTACTTTACCAAAGAGATGTTTGGAAAATCAAAAATACGTTTGAGACCTTCTTATTTTCCGTTTACAGAACCGAGTGCTGAAGTGGATATTTATTGGGGATTAGAAACTGAAATTGACTACAGAATCACCAAAGGAACTGGTTGGTTAGAAATTATGGGTTGTGGAATGGTGGATCCTAATGTGTTGAAAAACTGCAATATAGACCCCACAAAATACTCTGGTTACGCTTTTGGAATGGGTATAGAACGCATTGCCATGTTGTTATATCAAATTCCTGATATCAGAATGTTTTATGAAAATGACAAGCGTTTTTTAGAGCAGTTTAAGTCTATTATTTAGAGTGGCAAAGTAGCAAAGAAACAAAGTGGCAAAGGTTTGAAAATTTAAATTTCTTCTTGCACAAACGCTCACTTTGAACCTTTGCAACTATGTAACTCTGAACCATTGATCAAAATGAAAAAAGACATTCACATTCCTGAAGTTTCTGATATAGCAATTGCCGTTGTTTTTGAATACAATGATATTTACAAAACTGATGATTGGAATGTGTATATCATTAATAAAAAATCGGTTGATTTAGAATTGGTTGTAATTGTCTCACAAGGATTTTCTGATGTAAAAACCACTTCTTTATTTCGTAAAAAATTGGATGTTTTGCCCGCAAATTCCTTTGCAAAAATTGAATTGATTCAACCAGAATTATTCAAACTAAACAATCGTTTTCAAGTTACTTTTTTTGAAGGAAATACCTTGTTTGAAAAAACCTTTGTTTTTAAAGAAAATACCATAAAAGAGGGTGCTTTACGTATGATTCCTGAATTGGGAAAACGTGGAATTTTAGCTTAATTTTAAACGCAAAGAGCGCAAAGTTTCTTCGCAAAGTTCAGTAAGATTAACTTTGCGCTCTTTCCGAAAACTCTGTGTCTTTGCGTTTAGAATCATCCAAAAAACCCAATAATCAAATATAAAATTGTGGTGATAATTCCCCCAATAATTGCATACGGTAATTGGGTTTTTACATGATCAATATGATCACTAGCTGAAGCCATAGAGGAAATTATGGTTGTATCTGAAATTGGCGAACAATGGTCTCCAAAAATCCCTCCTCCTAAAGTTGCTGCAACTATAATCGTTACATCAGCTCCATGAATCGTTGCCATTGGAATAGAAATTGCCAACATAATTGCAAAAGTTCCCCACGAAGTTCCTGTAGAAAATGCAATAAACGAACTAATTACAAAAACTACTGCTGGCAACAATTCTGCTGATAACCAGCCTTTTGTGGCATTCGCAACATACATTCCTGTTTCTAATTCCTTACAAGCATCACCAATAGCAAACGCTAATAACATCAATAAAGCCAAGGGCATTAATTCACTAATTCCTTTTAATGTTAGCGTTATTGCTTCTTTAGGTTTTAAAATTCCTTGAATAAAATACATCAAAATTGCCACTAAAATTGCGGTAATAACAGCATATAAAACAGAGGAAGAACCTGACCCTTCACCAATGGCTTGTGACACATGATTTAAGAAAGAATTGGATTCTTTTACAGCATTCCAACCTGTAAAAATTAGATTGATGGGCATCATTAAAACCATCACCAAAAGTGGCACAACCATATTATACGCTTTTGCCTCTATTCCTTCTTTTGGCGGAAATGATGTCACCTCATCAGAAACCATTGGCGTGGAATTTTCATTTAGTATAGCTCCTGTTTCCAGCGTTCTTTTCTCGGCTTTTTTCATTAATCCAATATCTTTTTTGGATAAAATCACTACAAAAACAATCACAATCGCTAATAATGGATAAAAATTATATTTGATAGATGCCATCATCATAGAAAATGGTTTGTCAATTCCTTGTGTCAACAACAATCCCATAATAAAGGCACCCCAAGCATTAAAAGGAATCAGAATTGAGGAAGGTGCAGAACTTGAATCGGCAATATATGCTAATTTCTCTCTCGGAATTTTTAATCGATCAAAAATTGGACGATACAATGTTCCTACAGTTAAGGAACTGATACTGGTTTCAACAAACAATAAAATTCCTGTAAACATCGCCAAAATCTGAACCATAATTCTCGCAAATCCTGATTTTTTTGCTTCTAATGTTACTAATTTCTTATTCAAATAATTGACAAATCCTTCTACTCCTTTTGAATATTGAATGAAAATCAGCAAAGCACCCACCAAAGCACTAAACATGATTGTTCTGGTATTTCCTTTCGATTGAAACACATCAACCATGGCTTCAATCATGGCAATTGTTCCATCAAGTGGATTCCAACCTTTGATAATCAGCCATGAAAACCAAATTCCAAATAGCAAAGCAATATACACTTGCTTAGTTCTTAAAGCCAAAATAATAGCAACAACAGGAGGTATTACTGACAGAAATCCATAATCCATAGAAATGATTTTAATTTTCGGAAAGGTACTAATTTATCCATATTATTTCGGGTAATTTTGTAAATTGCTATTTGTATTTGCAGTTTTATGGCACAAAAATATATTTTAGCTTTAGACCAAGGAACCACGAGTTCGCGTTCGGTTTTGGTGGACGAAAAAGGGAAGATTGTTGCGATTGCTCAAGAGGAATTTGAACAAATTTATCCAGCATCTGGTTGGGTTGAGCATGACCCTTTTGTGATTTTAGAAACGCAACTTTCAACCTTGCAAAAAGTAATAGAAATAGCAAATATTACTGCGGATAAAATTGTAGGAATTGGCATCACCAATCAACGAGAAACTACTGTTATTTGGGATAAAAATTCGGGGAAACCCATTTATAACGCCATTGTTTGGCAAGACAAAAGAACAGCTGAAATTTGTGAAGATTTAAATAAAAGAGGTTTAGAAAATCATGTAAAACAAACCACAGGTTTGGTCATTGACGCCTATTTTTCAGCTACCAAAATTCATTGGATTTTAGAAAATGTTCCCAATGCAAAACAAGAAGCTCAAAAAGGAAATTTACTTTTTGGAACTATTGATTCGTGGATATTATGGAATTTGACCGATAAAAAAGTGCATGCAACCGATTATAGCAATGCTTCAAGAACGATGTTGTTTGATATCAACAAATTGTGTTGGGACGAAACGCTTTTAAAAGCATTGAATATTGATCAAAAAATGCTTCCAAAAGTAAAGCCATCTTCTTTTCATTTTGGTGATTTTATATTGAATGGAACAAAAATTCCGATTGCAGGAATTGCCGGAGATCAACAAGCTGCCTTGTTTGGACAAGCGTGTTTCAAAAAAGGAAATGCCAAAAACACGTATGGAACTGGCTGTTTTTTATTGATGAATACTGGAAAAAAACCACAGTTTTCAAAAAATGGCTTGTTAACAACGATTGCTTGGGGAATCAATAATAAAGTGTATTATGCTTTAGAAGGAAGCGTTTTTGTAGCTGGAGCAGCCATTCAATGGTTGAGAGATGGTTTAGAAATTATAAAATCTGCTGAAGAAAGTGAGTTTTTCGCACAAAATGTAGGTGATGAAAATCCTGTGATTGTAGTGCCTGCATTTGCAGGTTTAGGCGCTCCTTATTGGGACATGTATGCAAGAGGTGCTATTTTTGGTTTGACCAGAGATACAGGCAAAAATCATTTGATCAAAGCAACTTTACAATCTTTGGCGTATCAAACAAAAGATGTGTTGATTGCCATGCAAGAAGATGCTGGAATTCCACTAAAATCATTGAAAGTTGATGGTGGAGCAAGTGCCAATAATTTGCTGATGCAGTTTCAAGCAGATATTTTAAATACGGTTGTTGAGCGTCCAAAAATTACAGAGACAACTGTTATGGGCGCTGCCTATTTAGCGGGAATTTGTGTGGGTTTGTGGCAACAAAATGAGTTGACAATTCATCGTGAAATTGATGTTGAATTCATCCCAAAATTCACTTCAGAAAAAAGAGAACATTTGTATAAAAATTGGTTAAAAGCGATTGAACGCACTAAAAATTGGATTGATTAATTTAACGAAAAATCTAAAAAAAGCTATGAAAAACTTCTCCTTTTTCCAGAGAAATCAACTCATTTCTGATTTCAAAAACACGGAATTTGATCTCTTAATAATTGGTGGTGGAATTACAGGCGCTGGCATTGCTTTAGATGCAGCTTCGCGCGGAATGAAAGTTGCTTTGATAGAAAAAAACGATTTTGCTTCAGGAACGTCAAGCAAATCAACAAAACTAATTCACGGTGGTTTACGCTATTTGAAACAATTCGATTTTTGGTTGGTAAAAGAAGTAGGCACAGAACGCGCTATTGTGCATAAATTAGCACCACATTTGGTGGTTCCTGAAAAAATGATTTTACCCTTGATTGAAGGTGGCACTTATGGTTCTTGGTTGACTTCTGTTGGTCTAAAAGTATATGATATTTTGGCATCTGTAGAAGGTGAAGACAAACGCAAAATGCTATCTAAAAAAGAAGCTTTAGAAAAAGAACCTTTGTTGCCAGAAAGCATTTTAAATGCTGCAGGTTTTTATGCAGAATATAGAACTGATGATGCGCGTTTAACGATTGAAATCCTAAAAACGGCTTTCAATTATAAAGCAAAAATGCTAAATTATGTAGCTGCAAACGATTTTATTTATGAAGAAAATAGGGTTGTTGGCGCAAAAGTTTTGGATGCTATTTCAGGAGAATATTTTCAGATAAAATCTAAATATGTTGTCAATGCTGCAGGACCTTGGGTGGATGAATTGCGTCAGATAAATCATTCGAAAATTGGCAAACGTTTACATCTCACCAAAGGCGTTCATTTGGTGGTTCCTTTCGAAAAATTACCCGTAAAACAAGCTGTTTATTTTGACATTCCTGATGGAAGAATGATGTTCGCCATTCCAAGAGGAAAAGTGACCTATTTTGGAACTACAGATACCAATTATCAAGAAGATAAAGACGCTGTAAACACAAACATTGTTGACGCAACTTATTTAATATCAGCCGTTAACAATATGTTTCCTAAGATACATAT
This sequence comes from Polaribacter sp. BAL334, assembly GCF_015767435.1. Lineage (GTDB taxonomy): Bacteria > Bacteroidota > Bacteroidia > Flavobacteriales > Flavobacteriaceae > Polaribacter. The sequence continues at coordinate 105,561 of NZ_JADWOV010000271.1, read as the reverse complement.
TACTTTAGATGATATTCAATCTTCTTGGGCAGGTTTGCGACCTTTGATTCATGAAGAAGGAAAATCTGCCTCAGAATTGTCAAGAAAAGATGAAATTTTTGTATCTGAAACGGAACTTATTTCTATTGCAGGAGGCAAATTAACTGGCTATAGAAAAATGGCGGAACGAATTGTTGATTTGGTTGCCAAAAAATATGAAAAGCGTTTTGATAAAAAATTCGATGCTATAAAAACAGAAAATATCACACTTTGTGGAGAAACTTTCAAAAATATAGAAGAAGTAAAAAGCTATTCAGATGCCATTTACAATCGAATCAATGAGGTTGACTTTTCTCAAAAAGATGCTGAATATTTAGTGCACAATTATGGAAAACAAACGGATGTTATTCTGAAAAAGTTTGATGAATTCACTGATGAAAACCAAGAAGAAAAATTGATAAAAGCAGAAGTTTGGTTTTCCATCAATTATGAAATGGCTTGCAATCCAACAGATTTTTTTATGAGAAGAACAGGAAGAGTATTTTTTGATATGCCCAGCGTGATTTTATATAAAAATCTTGTTGTAGAGCTTTTTAAAGAACAGTTTCTTTGGGATGAAAAAACCACTGAAATGCATGAATCTGAATTGGAACATCAATTAAAAATGGTAACAAATTTTGTTTAAACCTGTTCTCTCAACAAGCTTTTATAAGTTTTCCTCAATTTTGTTGGATGCACTCCAAATTTGTATTTTAAAAAAACATAACCATTAATTAAATTCACTTTTAGCCAAGAATTTTGATCATATTTTCGGGCACTAACTGTCGCTTTTGATTGGATAATTGTATAGGGAATTTTCATTTTACGCACTTTGTCAATCATTTCAAAATCTTCCATAATACAATATCCCTCATTATATCCATTGAGTTTTTCGAAAGTTTCTTTGGTGAAAAATTGACATTGATCTCCTCCACCAGCAAAAATTCCATCGTTTTTAGTGAATGAACTATTCAGGTTTAATAATCGAGTTTCTTTATCAAACTTATAGGCAAAAAATCCGGCTTTGAATCCATTTTTAATGGCATTGGTTACTTCCTCATAAAAATTATTTGGCAAGCAAACATCTGCATGTAAAAAAAGTAAAACATCACCTATTGCCTGTTTTGCGCCGAAATTCATTTGTGCAGCTCTGCCTTTTTGAGGACTGTTTATAAAACGTATATTTGAAAAATTTTCACAAACTTTTGGAGTTTCATCAAACGATTCTGGAGAATTGGAAACAATAATTTCTATGGAAAATTTGTTAGCTTGTTCGCATAAAAACGACAACCTTTTTACAAGGTTTTCTTGCTCATTATAAACCGGAATAATTACAGAAATTCTCATGCTTAAACATACGAAATTTTACACAAAACAGTTTTTTTACAGTATTATTTTTTTATCATCCTTTTTTTTGAATTCTCAAGAAAAAGTAAATTTTGGTAAATTATCGGAAAATTTATTAACCAATATTCGAGATAATAAATCAACAGAAAATGAACGTAAACAATTGTCAGAAAGCAACTTAACAGCCTTAACAAATGAACTTAAAACTGACAATCAAAAAATTGCTTTTTGGGTAAATATTTACAATGCTTTTATTCAAATTTCACTGTCTAAAAATCCAAAATTGTATGAAAATAAAGCCTTTTTTTTTAGTGAAAAGCGCATCAAAATTGGAGGAGAAACACTTTCTTTTGATGATATTGAGCATGGAATACTCAGAAAATCGAAAATAAAAATTAGTTTGGGTTATTTGAGAAAATGGTTTCGTCCAAAATGGGAACGCAAATTGCGTGTTGACAAAGTAGATTGGCGCATCCATTTTGCATTGAATTGTGGCGCAAAAAGTTGTCCTCCTGTTGCCATTTATGATGTTGAAAATTTAGACAATCAACTAGATTTTATGACTAAAGCATATTTAGAAGAGCAAACTTCGTATAATAAAACATCAAAAACAGCTTCAACTTCGGTTTTATTGTCTTGGTTTAGAGGTGATTTCGGAGGAAAAAAAGGTGCTAAAAAAATTCTTTTTACATATAAAATAACACCTGAAAAACCCAAAAATTTGGACTATAAAACGTATGATTGGACGCTTTTTTTAGGTAATTATAGAACAATTCCGAACTAATTTATTCTGCATTTTCGTGTTCTTCAATATCTTTTGTTAAATCTAAATCGCGCAAAGTTGGATTTATAATGGCAGTTGCGCCTACTGTCAATAAAGTCATAGTTCCACCAAAAACAACAGCAGCAACAGGTCCAATAATTTTTGCAGCCAAACCACTTTCAAAAGCACCTAATTCGTTAGAAGAACCAACAAACATTGAGTTGACTGATGAAACTCTTCCTCGCATTTCATCAGGAGTTTTGATTTGTAAAATTGTTTGACGAATGACCATCGAAATTCCATCTGCAGCTCCACTTATGAATAAGGCTAAAATACTCACCCAAAAAATGGAAGACAATCCAAAAGCAATGATGCTCAATCCAAAAATAAAAACAGCAACTAACAATTTTTTTCCTGTATTTTTATTGATAGGAATATAGGTTGTGATAAACATTGTTACAATGCTTCCCAATGAAATTGAGGCATTTAGAATTCCAAAACCTTCGCTCCCAACTTTCAAAATATCTTGTGCAAAAACGGATAAAATGGCAACAGTTCCTCCAAATAAAACCGCAATCATATCTAACGTTAAAGCCCCTAAAATCGCTTTGTTTTGAAATACAAAAGTGACTCCAGCTTTCAAACTTTCTCTGATTGGTTCTCCAATTTTAGTATTTAAAATGGGTTTCTTTTTAATGAAAAAAACAACAATGAAGGATAAAATGACTAGTACAAAAACCAACAATAATGTGTTTGCAACTCCCATCCAACTTATTGAAAATCCTGCAAATAATGCTCCTGATACTGATGCTGTTTTCCATGTACTTGTACTCCAAGTTGCAGCATTGTGATAGATTTTTTTGGGAACAATCAATGCCACCAAAGAGAAAATTGTAGGGCCAAAAAAAGAACGTAAAAATCCACCAAAAAAAACCAATCCGTAAATGCCGTATAATATTTTATTTGTTGACCAACTTTCTAAAATACTGTCAGTTGTTAAAAAATACAAACCTAAACTGATGAGTGAAAAAGTGGCAATGCAGAGCGCTAATAAATTTCGTTTTTCTTTTTGATCAACAATATGTCCTGCAAAAAGCGCCATTGAAAAAGCTGGAATTATTTCCATCAATCCAATAATTCCTAGTGATAACGGGTCTTTTGTAATGCTATATACTTGCCATTCAATCACGATAAACTGCATTGACCAACCAAAAACAAGTAAAAAACGCATCAATAAAAAAATGTTGAATTCTTTTATTTTCAATGCTGCATAAGGATTTGTTTTTGCCATAAATTAGCTCAATTTCATATCCATTAAAATCGCAAAAGTTTGATTGATGTCTTTTTCTTTGACCACAATTGTCATTTCGTTGGTCGTAGAAATAATTTCTTGCAATGGAATATCTGCCCAAGCCAATTGCTTCAAAATAAAGTAATAAATCCCAGATTGTTCTTGGTTGTCTTTGGGTAATTTGATGGTAATTGATGCCAATTCTAACATGCTTTTTAACAACGTTTCCTTCTCAAAAATTTCTTCTACAAAAGGTCTTAAATTTTTACTTGTAACAATATTTGTTTCAAAAATTCCTTGAGAAACTGTTAGAAAATAATCAGCACTTTCTGAAGATTTGTTTAAAATTCTTGAAATTTCTTTCAATAATGAAGGCGTGTTTTTGAATGTAAAATCGCATAAATCTGAACGAACAATCACATCGCCCAAATCCAATGCTAATTTTTTGATGTTTTTTCTGATTCTCAACTCACTTGCAGGAGACAATCTATTTATTGCCATCATCACTGCGCCCACCTTTACGTCTTTTTTGAGAGCTGCTGCAACTTCTGGCAAAATAATTCTTGCTAATGAAGAAACATTGATGAGTTTTTCGTTGAGCGCTTCTTCTATAAAAGGAGTTTTTCTAACAGTGCTTTCAACGACTTCTTGTATTGTTTTCATACTTAAAGTTGAAAATTAAAATTAATTGTGCAAAATTAAACAATTAATCCAATTTATCTGTCAACTTCTTAAATTCTTTTTTTGGATTTTTTTGGTCGTATAAAATGGCAAAAACAGCATCAATAATGGGAGTTTTTGTTTTGTTTTCTTGAGAAATTTTATGAGCACTTTTCGCAGCATAATAGCCTTCAGCAATCATACTCATTTCCAATTGTGCCGATTTTACAGTATATCCTTTTCCAATCATATTTCCAAAATGGCGATTTCTACTAAATGTGGAATATCCTGTCACTAACAAATCACCTAAATACGCTGAATTATTGATGTTTCGTTTCATTTTATGCACTTTTCTGATAAAACGTTTCATTTCGCGAATGGCATTACTCATCAAAACTGCTTGAAAATTATCTCCATAACCCAAACCATGGGCAATTCCGGCTGCGACCGCATAAATATTTTTCAGAACAGCTGCATATTCTGTCCCAATAATATCGTCAGAAGTTTTTGCATTGATATACCAACTTTCTAAAGATTTAGCCATTTTTTTCGCCTTTTCTTCATCTTGACACGCAATTGTCAAATAAGATAAACGTTCCATAGCAACTTCTTCAGCATGACAAGGTCCTGTAATTACACCAATATTTTCAAGTGGAATTTGGTATTCTCTATTGAAATGTTCACCAACTATCAAACCTGTTTCGGGCACAATTCCTTTGATGGCAGAAAAAATAATTTTATATTCCAAAGAAATGGACAATTTGCTCAATTCGCTTACCAAAAAAGCAGAAGGAATTGCAAAAATAAGAACGTCATATTTTGCAACCATATCATTAATATCCGCAGACAATTCTAAACGATTTGCATCTAATTCTGCTGAACTTAAATATTTTGGGTTGTGGTGATTCTCTTTGATATGTTCAATTGTTTGAATATCACGCATATACCAACCAACATTTTCTAAATTTTCAGATAACATTTTTACAATTGCAGTTGCCCAACTTCCACCTCCAAAAACTGCAATTTTTTGCTGTTCACTCATAAGAATAATTTTGAGTGTCAAAAGTAAGAAAAGTATTAACTTTTCAAGAATACTTACGCCATTTATTATATTTGTAAAAAATCAATCAAAATTTGAATTCGCAGACTATTTTAATAAAATTTATTCTTTTTTACTTTATTTTTTGGGGATTGCAAGCGCAAGAAAAAAATCAAAAAACAAGTACAAAAGCTTCTAATGTTCCAATTTTAGAGAAAGAATTTGAACTGAAATCTTTGGACATTTCGCATAAAATTTGGGTGTATTTGCCTCCAAATTATGAAAAATCATCCAAAAAATTTCCAGTAATTTATATGCATGATGGGCAAAACTTGTTTGATGATGCAACTTCATATATTGGCGAATGGGGTATTGATGAAACACTGAATGATGTATTTCAAAAAACAGGAAAAGGATTTATTGTAGTAGGAATTGAAAATTCAGGTGCTAAAAGAATTGACGAATATACCCCTTTCAAAAATGAAAAATATGGAGGAGGAAAAGGAACTCTTTATATTGATTTTATAATCAATGAAGTGAAACCTTATATTGATGCAAATTTCAGGACAAAAACCAACGCAAAAAATACGGCAATTATTGGAAGTTCTTTGGGAGGTTTAATTTCGTTTTATGGAGGTTTGAAATACCCAAAAGTCTTTGGAAAAATAGGCGCACTTTCTACCTCATTTTGGTTTTCTGATGAAATTTATGGTTTTGCTAAAGAAAAAGGAAATCAAAAAAATCTAAAAATTTACTTTTTAGTAGGAGGAAAAGAAGGAGAAATGATGGTTCCTGACACTGAAAAAATGGTAAAAACCTTGTCAGAAATAGGATTTCCCTCTAAAAAAATGAAATTAAAAATAGTTCCAGAAGGCAAACACAATGAAGCTTTTTGGAAATCTGAATTTTTAGAAACACTAAATTTTTTATTCAAATTATAATAATATGATAGTACAAATCATTAATAAATCAAAACACGACATTCCAAACTACGAAACTGAAGGTGCTGCAGGAATGGATTTAAAAGCGAATATTGAAACAACAATCAATCTAAAACCATTAGAAAGAGCGATTGTAAAAACAGGGTTGTATATTGCTTTACCTCAAGGATTTGAAGCGCAAGTAAGGCCTAGAAGTGGTTTGGCTGCTAAAAAAGGAATCACAGTTTTAAATTCTCCAGGAACTGTAGATGCTGATTACAGGGGGGAAATTGGAGTAATCCTTGTAAATCTATCAAACGAAGATTTTTTAATCAATGATGGAGAAAGAATTGCACAATTGGTCATCGCAAAACACGAAAGAATTCAGTGGAATGAAGTAGAAATATTATCAGAAACGCAACGTGGTTCGGGAGGTTTTGGTAGTACTGGCTTGAAATAAAACTTATTTGTTGCATTTTTTTTGGAAAAATGTGAACATGATAAATATCATTTTTTGATATGTAATATTGCTCAATCTTTGCATCGTAATTAAACACAATTATGATGAAAAAAACAAAATTACTACCCTATCTGTTGTTATTCGTTTTTATGACAACGCCTTTTTTCGTTCAGGCTCAGAAACTAACTTTAGATAACGAAACCTCTTTTTTACAAGTATTAGGAACTTCTTCTTTGCATGATTGGCATGTACAAGCTGAAAAGCAAAGTGGCAGCATGATTTTTTCTGATGCAGATAAATTTGCAATTAGTTCACTTACATTCTCTGTAGAAAGTGAAAGTTTGAAAAGTGGAAAATTAGCCATGGACAAAAAAACTTTTGAAGCATTAAACACAAAAAAGTTTAAAACAATTGAATTTTCATTAACAGAAGTTATAGCTGTCAATAAAAAAACAGAAAAACGTTATGAAATTTCTGCTTCAGGAAACTTAGTTATAAATGGAGTTAAAAAACCAATTACTTTAAAGTTTTCAATTGAAAAAAATGAAAAAGTGTACATTTTAGAAGGATCTCATAAGCTTTTGATGACCACTTTTGGAATTGCACCACCAAAAGCTTTGCTTGGAACAATAAAAACAGGTGACGAAATAGAAGTCAAATTTAAATCAATATTCAAAAATTAATTTTAAAACAAACACAAACAATAATTCAAAATCAATATTAATATGAAAAATTTAGCAAAAATAGTTTTTTTAGTTATCGTGTTAACTAATATGAGTTTGTTCTCTCAAAAATCACAGAGAGACCTGGATAATTACAGAAATCCAGACAAACGTGGAATCAATGTTTTTGAGGCTCCAAAAGATACCGTTTTATCAAAATTTGATGGTGTATATGTAAGAATGGGTGGTGCATCTGCCTTGCAATTTCAATCATTATCTCACAGTAACTCAGGTGTAGTTCCTTTAAAAGAAATTGGAGGAAACTTCAACTTAGCTACTGCAAACTTAGACATGGATGTAGTTTTAGGAAAAGGATTACGTATGCACTTACGTACCTATTTATCATCAAGACACCACCCAGAGCCATATGTAAAAGGTGGTTATATTCAAATTGATAATTTAGATTTTATCAAAGAAGGTTTCATGGAAAACTTTATGAAACATGCTACCGTAAAAATTGGTCACATGGAAAACAACTATGGTGATGCTCACTTTAGACGTTCAGATAATGCCCAAGCTTTATTCAACCCTTTTGTTGGAAACTTAATTATGGATGCATTCACAACCGAAGTTGGTGCTGAGTTTTATTACCGTAAAAATGGATTCATCTCTATGGTTGGTATTTCTAATGGTAAATTGAATCAAGATGTTGCAAATCCTGATACTGGAGGAGCTTCTTTCTTAGCAAAATTTGGTTATGACAAACAAATCAATGATGATTTTAGATTCAGATTAACAGGATCTTTATACAACACTGGTAGAGTTAGAACTTCTTACTTATACTCTGCAGATAGAGCTGGATCAAGATATTATTTAGTTTTAGAACCTGAAACAGCTACACCTGCTGCAAATTTTAGATCAGGTCGTTACAATCCAGGATTAACAAATCAAATCCGTGCTATCATGATCAACCCTTTTGTTAGATATAAAGGTTGGGAGTTCTTTGGAACATACGAAAATGCAACTGGTAAAAATGCTGCTGAAGCAGATAATAGAACTGCAACTCAATGGGCTTTAGAATCTATTTACAGATTTGGAAAAGATGAAAACCTATACATTGGTGCTCGTTACAACACTGTAGATTCTGAAGAAAGAAATGGAGACAATATTGAAATCAGTAGATTTAACCTTTCTGGTGGATGGTTTTTAACTAAAAACATGTTGCTAAAAATGGAGTATGTTAGCCAAAAACACTCTGGATACAACGCAGCAAGCATCTTTGATGGAGGTAAATTTGATGGATTTATGTTAGAAACTGTTATTAGTTTCTAAAAAAAGATAATTTTTTCAATGTTTTTTTAGTAATTTAAAGGTCTCTATTCGTCACTAGAGACCTTTATTTTTAAAACCAAAAACTTTATGAGACCTTTATTAATTATACTTGGGAATCTTTTTATACTGTCAAACTTTTATTTTTCTTCTGCTAGAAAAGAGATTGTAACACTTTCATTTACGCCAAAAAGTACATTAATCATTAAAGGAAAATCAAACGTTCATGAATTTGCATGCGATTACAATACGTATGAATTATCAGATTCATTGAAAGTAAATTTTAAGAAACATGATAATATGATTGTTTTTGAGAATACTCAGTTACTTCTCGAAAAAACGGAATTTGATTGTGGAGGAAGAGGAATTAACAAAGATTTTCATAAATTATTACAAACAAAAGATTTCCCACACATAAAAATGAATCTAAAAAAAGTAGCTTTATCAGGTAAAAATACTGTAAATGCTGAACTTTCTTTTACGATTTGTGAAATTACCAAAAATTATACAGTACCAATTTCTATTTTAAATCAGCACAACAAAATGATTTTTAAAGGAAGTATTGCTTTGAGTTTGCAAGATTTTAATTTGACAACGCCTAAAAAATTAATGGGTTTGATTAAAGTTAAAGACACCATTGTCGTCGATATAAATTTAGAATCGATTGTAAATAAAAAAACACCTTAGTAAGGTGTTTTTTTATTTTTATTGATTTGCAATTGTCTCTTTTATTTTTGCTTCTATTTCATCCATCAACTCAGGATTGTCTTTGATCACACCTTTTACAGCATCTCTTCCTTGTCCTAATTTTGTATCACTATAACTAAACCAAGAACCGCTTTTCTTAACAATACCAAGTTCAACACCAATATCTAAAACTTCACCAACTTTCGATATTCCCTCACCATACATGATGTCAAATTCTGCTTGTTGAAAAGGTGGAGCTACTTTGTTTTTTACCACTTTTACTTTAGTGCTGTTTCCAATCACTTTTTCACCATCTTTAATTTGCGTTTTTCTTCTGATATCTAAACGAACTGAGGCATAAAATTTCAATGCATTTCCTCCTGTAGTCGTCTCAGGATTTCCAAACATTACCCCAATTTTATCTCTCAACTGATTGATAAAAATTACGGTACATTTTGTTTTAGAAATAGTTCCTGTTAATTTTCTTAGAGCTTGACTCATTAAACGTGCATGTAACCCCATTTTAGAATCACCCATTTCTCCTTCAATTTCGGATTTTGGAGTCAATGCAGCTACAGAATCCACCACAACAATATCAATAGCTCCTGAACGAATTAAATTCTCTGTAATTTCTAAAGCTTGTTCTCCATGATCAGGTTGAGAGATGATTAAATTATCAATATCAACTCCTAAATTTGCTGCATAAAAACGATCAAAAGCGTGTTCAGCATCAATAAATGCTGCAATTCCACCTGCTTTTTGAGCTTCTGCAATTGCATGCAATGATAAGGTTGTTTTTCCTGAAGATTCTGGTCCATAAATTTCAATCACTCTTCCTCTTGGATAACCTCCAACTCCGAGTGCTAAATCCAATCCTAATGATCCTGAAGAAATGGCTTCAATATCATCTACAGCAACATCTCCCATTTTCATTACTGCTCCTTTTCCATAGGTCTTATCTAGCTTATCTAGTGTAAGTTGTAAGGCTTTTAATTTCGCTAATTTTTCTTTATCTTCTGACATATTTCTTGGTTTTCTAAATTTTTTTAAAGCAAGCAAGTTACAAAAAAGTCTTCTTAAAAATTCAGAAAATACCCTACAATTTTGTAATATTGTTATCAACCTAAATTGATTGATTATGATACAAATAAAAAATAGTAAAAGTGCAATTGCAATTGATGAAGGAGAATTGGTGAGTTATGTTTTTGACGGACAAGAATACATCCATCAAAAAGGAAATAAAGGTTGGCGAAAATCAGATGACGAAATGTTTCCTATCATTGGTCCTACTGAAAAAAACGATTTTGTGGTACACACCAAAAATGGTGATGCCATTCAAGACCAGCATGGATTATTGAGAGAATTGAATTATTATTTGCTTTCTGAAAGTGAAAATCAAGTAAAATTTATAAAAAATTATAAAAAAAATACTTGGGTTAAAAACAGCAAATACCCTTCAAAATCTACTGAAGAATTCTTGTATTGGCCATTTGATTTTACTTTTGAAAAGAAATTTACACTTCAAAATGACAGTTTAGTTATTGATTTTACCATTCAATCTGAAGAAGGAATGCCATTTATGTTGGGATATCATCCTGCATTTTTATTGTCAGATACTGGTGAAGAAACTTTGATGGCAAATAATCAAAAAATTACGTTGACAGATGTTTTGAATGCGGGTTCAAATGCATTTCCTGTGTTGAATTCAGATGAAATTGTATTGATAAATAACCACAAGAAAAATCTGCAAATCATCACGAAAGGGTTTCATAATTTTATGCTTTGGACAGAGGTAAAGAATATGTTGTGTATTGAACCAATTACGCAATACACGTCATATACAAATCAAGTGTTTTCAGAGGAAAATATGAAATTATCGAAAGGAATTAATAATTTTTCTGTAACGCTAAAAGTACTGGAATGAATGACAATTCAAATACTATAATTTATATTGTAGCAGCTATTATTCTGCTACATTTTATGGTTGGTTTTGGCTATCTAATTTATAAAATGAATAAAAAAGATAAGTCTTAATTTTTATCCATTCTGATGTGAGGAATTCCATCTTCTAAATAGGTTTCTCCTACTTGAATAAATTCATGAGATTCGTAGAATTTTTTCAAATATAATTGTGCAGAAATCGTGATTTTTTCCTGATGAAATGAATCTTTTATAGCTTCAATAGAAACTTTCATTAATTCATGTCCATAACCATATTTTCGCTCAAATTGTTTCACCACAACTCTTCCAATACTTGCATTTTCAAAATAATCACCTGGTTTGAAAATTCGTGTGTAAGCGATGATTGTATTGTTTTTATACACTAAAACATGCAGCGCTTTTTGGTCTTTAAAATCTATGTCTTGATAGACACAATCTTGTTCTACAACAAAAACTTCAGAGCGCAATTGTAAGATTTGATATAGTTCTGAAACAGTTAATTCAGAAAATGATTTTACATGAAATTCCATTAATTTGAACACGAAATTTTATTCACTCTACCTTCATGTCTTCCTCCTTCAAAATCCGTGGAAAGAAAAATATCTACAAAACCTAATGCTTGTTGTAAAGAAACAAAACGTGCAGGAATCGTTAATACATTTGCATTGTTATGTTGTCTTGTAAGTGCTACTAATTCATTGTTCCAGCACAAAGCTGCTCTTATTCCTTGGTGTTTATTAGCAGTCATTTGAGCGCCATTTCCACTTCCACATAAAATGATTCCAAAAGTTGCTTTTCCATTTTCTACAGCAAATGCAGTTGGATGAATTGCATCAGGATAATCCATGGAATCATTGGAATCTGTGCCAAAATTTAAAACTGAATGTCCTAATTTTTCTAAATGTTTAATAATTTCAAACTTATATTCAGTTCCTGCGTGATCATTTCCGATAGCAATAGTCATAGTAGATTGATTTTAATGATGTTATGAACTACAAAAATAAAGATTCTAACTCGTTTCTACAGTTATCAACAATCAAATTTTATATTTTTTTAATAAGTAATTCAAAATAAAGCTTTTACCTATATTAAGAGAATGTTAAGAACTTATGGTTAAAATCTCATAACTAATTTTGGTTGTTTGTATTTTTTTTACAATACAGAAGGTTCTTTGAATAATCAATAAAAAATTATCAGTTTTTAATAAAAGTTTATCAACATAAAATTTACAATTTATTTACATTGAAATTTTATAAACTTATCAGTTCAAATAGGTTAATAACTGTTTATAAGTATTGTTAATAAGTCCTAAATTGAATTGATTTTTAAATAATTAAGCTACTTATAAAATGTCAATAGATTTTAATAACTCATAAATCAAAATTTATTTTAAAAAATTTATACTAGCTATTAACAAACAATAATTAACACCAAAAGAATTTTTAAAAATTTTAAAAAAGAAATAGAATTATAATAGTTGTTTATAAGTTTTGAAAGAATAAAAATTACACTGTAGATTTTTTATTTTTATATAGATTGATGGAATCTTTTTTTGCGTCAACCGTTTTTTGAGGAAGTTCACTTTTACGTAATGTTTTCTGCACAGTTTTAACTGTCACAAAAATTCCTGTGAAGAAAATGAAAAGAAATAAAGCGATTATTTTTCTAAGATTTTTCATTTAAGTTTGGTTTCAACTATTATATAGACGCTTTAATTTTCAATTCGTTACAAAAAAATTAAGTTTTTTTTAACAATTAGTTATTTATTCTCATTTCCTAATTTTTAAAAATTATAACCAATTTTAATACACGACCTTTGTAAAATAGTGTATTTTAGTAATTCCATATTTTAAGAAAAGAAATAAAATGGCCAACAAGAAAAAAATATTCAAAAAGAAAGGCAATATCATTAAAGATTTAACTAAAAATATCTTCAAAATTTTAAAAGAAGACGCATCAAAACAATTTAATTACAAACAAATTGCTGCGAAACTTCGTGTTACTGATACTGAAGGAAAAAATCAAATTATTCAAAAGTTGGCAGAATTAACGGCTGCTAAAAAATTAAAAGAAGTTGATAGAGGAAAATATCAAGTAAATGAAGAGCGCAAATATTCTGTTGGAAAATTAGATATCACTTCTAATGGAAATGGCTATTTTATCACAGAAGATTATGAAGATGATGTTTTTGTGCCAAATATCAATTTAGGCAAAGGGTTGCATAATGATTTGGTAAAAGCCTATGTGTATAAAAAACGTAGAAGCAATAAACTTGAAGCAGATGTTGTTGAAGTTTTAGAAAGAGCAAAAACACAATTTGTTGGTGTGTTACAAAAGAGCAAAAACTTTGGATTTGTAATTCCTGATAGCAATAAAATGTATGCTGATATTTTCATTTCCGAAAACAAAATGAATGGTGCAGAACATGGAGATAAAGTGCAAGCTACCATTCTTGATTGGCCAGAAAATTCAAAAAACCCTTTTGGAAAAATCACCACTGTTTTAGGAAAACCTGGTAATCAAAATACAGAAATGCATTCTATTTTAGTGGAATATGATTTGCCTTATGAGTTTCCAAAAGAAGTAGAAGAGGAAGCATCTCATCTTTCCATAGAAATCACAAAAGAAGAAATTTCTAAACGAAAAGACCTTCGAAATACACTCACTTTTACCATTGATCCAAAAGATGCAAAAGATTTTGATGATGCACTTTCTTTTAAAAAATTAGAAAATGGTCATTATGAAATAGGAATTCACATTGCAGATGTTTCTCATTATCTGCAACCTAAAACAATTTTGGATGATGAAGCGTACGAACGTGCAACATCAGTATATTTAGTAGATAGAGTAGTGCCCATGTTGCCCGAAATTTTGAGTAATGGTGTTTGTTCTTTGCGTCCTGAAGAAGAAAAATTAACTTTTTCAGCGATTTTTGAATTGAATGAAAATACAGAAGTTATCAATCAATGGTTTGGAAGAACTGTAACTTTTTCGGACAAACGCTTTGCTTACGAAGAGGCACAAGTAATTATTGAAACCAAAGAAAATGTGGTTCCTGCAAATGTTTCATTAACAGGACATGATTATACTGTTGATGAAGCCATTGTAGAAGCCATTTTGAAAATGGATGAATTGGCAAAAATTCTCAGAAAACGCAGAATGAATCAAGGTGCGATTTCATTTGATAGAGTAGAAGTAAAGTTCAATTTAGATGAAGACGCAAATCCAACAAGTGTGTATTTCAAAGAAGCAAAAGATGCTAATAAATTGATTGAAGAATTTATGTTGCTTGCGAATAGAAAAGTGGCAGAATTCATTGGTGAAAAAAACAAAAAACCATCAGGAAAAACCTTTGTTTACAGAGTTCATGATGAACCTGATACCGAAAAATTAGCTTCTTTGCAGAATATCATCAGCAAATTTGGGTATAAAATCAATACTGATACTAGAGAAACAACTTCTGCAACTTTGAATCAATTGTTGGCTGATGTTCATGGAAAAGCGGAATCAAATATGATTGAAACGCTTGCCATTCGTTCTATGAGCAAAGCTGTCTACACTACTCAAAACATTGGCCATTATGGATTGGCTTTTGACTATTACAGCCATTTTACATCGCCAATTAGACGTTATCCTGATGTCATGACACACAGATTATTGCAACATTATTTAGATGGAGGAAGTTCTCCAAAAGCAGAATTGTACGAAGAAAAATGCAAACATTCTTCCAAAAGAGAAGAATTGGCTTCAAAAGCGGAACGTGATTCTATCAAATACATGCAAGTAAAATACATGCAAAATCATAAAGAAGAGATTTTTGAAGGTGTCATTACGGGAGTTACAGAATGGGGAATTTATGTGGAAATCACCAAAAATAAATGTGAAGGAATGGTTCGTATTCGCGATATCAAAAGCGATTATTATTTGTTTGATGAAAAACAATATGCCATTGTAGGACAATCAACCAAACAACTCTATCAATTAGGAGATGATGTTAAAGTTCAGGTGAAAAAAACAGATTTAGAACGAAAACATTTGGATTTTAACTTGATTGAAGAGTAATTTTTACTTACATATTTCGTTGTATTTTAAGATATATCAAGAAATGGTATGTGTTTTGATTTAGAAATGATTCAATATAAAAAGATGAAAAAAATAAATTTTACAATCCTTGTATTTGTGGCATTTGTAGTGAATGCTCAAACCACAGTAACAAAAAATTTGGGAGACTTTTCAATTTTAAAAGTATATAATGGAATTGAAGTAGAGTTGATTAAATCTTCAGAGCAAAAAATTGAAATTACGGGAGAAAAATCAGAAAGTGTTAGCATCAAAAATATCGATAACACGTTGAAGATTTCATTACCTTTTTCATTAAATCCTGATAATAATTTAGCAAAAAATGAAGTTTTAGTGACCATTTATTACAATAAAAATATTGATGTGATTGATGCAAATGAAGCATCAACAATTACTGCTAAAGAAATTAAACAAGATAAATTAGAAGTAAATGCTCAAGAAAAAGCGTTTATAAATTTGGTTCTTGCAGTAAAACATTTAGAAGTTAGAGCTTCATCAGGAGGAGTAATTAAACTTACTGGTACAACAAAAAATCAAAACGTTGATTTGGATTTATATGGTGTTTACAATGGATTTAATTTAGAGTGCAGTTCAAGCACCACTGTAAAAGCAGGAACTGGTGCAAAAGCCGAAATTTTTGCAGGTGAATCTTTGGATGCAAAAGTTAGCTTTGGAGGGTCTATTTTTTATAAAGGAGAACCTGAAATCATAAAAGATAAAAAAGTAATAGGAGGTATAATACAAAAAAGAAATTAATAAAAACCTTTTTGTATCTTTGCAGTGTTAAATTTTTATTTATGAAAAACTTATTAATGCATTTCGGTTTTGTTGGTGGCACTCAAGTAGTCATCATTTTGGTAGTTGTGTTGGTTTTATTTGGTGGAAAAAAGATTCCAGAATTAATGAAAGGTCTTGGAAATGGAATCAAAGAATTTAAAAACGCTACAAAAGAAGAATCTAACGATAAAATAGAAGATAAAAAGTAAAGATTCTTATTATTTATAAAACTAAAAGCTCTGTAAAATTTTTTACAGAGCTTTTTAATTTTAACTATTTTTCTTGTTGTTTTTCATTGCCTCGCCAATTTGATTGCTTGCGGCAAAACTTGCAACCATGTCATTTAGCATATTACTTCCTACTTGAGGCGAATTTGGCAATAGGATTAAATTACTGTTGGTTTGCTCTCCCAATGATTGTAACGTATCATAATGTTGTGTTACTACAATCAACGCAGAAGCTTCTTGACTATTAATGCCAACTCTATTTAAAACCTCCACAGATTCTTCTAAACCACGCGCAATTTCTCTTCGTTGATCAGCAATACCTTGTCCTTGCAAACGCTTGCTTTCAGCTTCAGCTTTGGCTCTTTCTACAATTAAAATTCGTTGTGCATCTCCTTCATATTGCGCAGCTGTTTTCTCTCTGTCAGCAGCATTAATTCTGTTCATTGCTGCTTTTACTTGTGCATCAGGATCAATATCTGTTACCAATGTTTTAATGATATCATATCCATATTCCATCATTGCGTCATTCAATTCTGTTTTTACAGCAATCGCAATATCATCTTTTTTTACAAAAACGTCATCCAATTTCATCTTTGGAACTTCAGCTCTTACTACGTCAAAAACATAGGAAGTAATTTGATCATGAGGATAATCAAGCTTGTAAAAAGCGTCATACACTTTGTCTTTAATTACTTTATATTGCACAGAAACTTTCAATTTTACGAAAACATCATCCAGTGTTTTGGTTTCTATGATAACGTCTAATTGCTGTATTTTTAAACTTAATCTTCCTGCAATTCTTTGTACTCCAGGAATTTTTAAATGAAATCCGGATTGACGAATGCTCGTAAATTTTCCGAAAGTTTCAATAATTGCAGCTGTTTGCTGTTTTACAATAAAATAAGATGCAAAAATAATAAGGACAATAAGGGCAATAATAATTAATGGAATAGGAAACATATTAATTTTTTTTAAATTGATTTATCGTAAATATACGATTTATTTGACGTATTTATTTTAATAAGTTACAAAAAAAATCCTGATAGTATTTTATCAGGATTTCAATGATGTTTTTGAAAAATGAAGTTATTTTTCTTCTGAAAAAGTTTTGTTCAAGCTTTTATTGAATTTCAGCCATTTTTCATATTGTTTTTCTGTGAGAATTTTTTTGATTTCTTCATCCAATTTTTGATCTTCCGTTTTCATTGTTTCTGAAATTGGTTTTAAATCTTCTGCCAATTTTTTTTGAACTTCTACTTGATTGGAATAATCTCTATTTTTAATCACAGCTCTTTGAAAATTTTCAACCATTTCTTTTGAACTGTTCAGTGTAAATGAATTGATTCTTCTGATTTGTTTGATTTTATTATTGTAATCTGTCAGTATTTTTGAGAACGATTTTCCTTCTTCAGAATCTAGTTTTATACTTGATTTTTTGGCAGCTTTTTCAATATCATAAATCACAATTCCCAAATATTGATCTACATCAAAATTTGGCTCAGGAGCTTTTTCAGGAGTTTGCATCATTTGTCTTTGACGTTGATTTTGCAATCCTCCATTCATAAATTGTGCATTTACACTGCAAAAAGTCATGATTGATAGTAAGAAAATGATTTTTTTCATAAGTTAAAAATTTTTAATTGCGGATTCAATTCTTTGTATAGTTTCTTGTTTTCCAATGATTTCCATGATGTCAAATAAATGAGGTCCTTTCATTTCGCCTACCAAACTCAAACGCAAAGGTTGCATCACTTTTCCAAAACCAATGTCGTTTTTAGTAATCCAATCTTTGATAATTGATTCTGTATTTTGTGATGAAAAGTCATCTATTTTTCTAATTTCAATCAATAATTGTTCCATCAAATTATTGGTGTCTTCTTTCCAATTTTTTGCAACTGCTTTTTCATCAAAAGTTGTAGGTGCTTCAAAAAAGAAGTTTGATAATTCCCAAAAATCAGCTACAAAAACAGCTCGTTCTTTAATCAGTGAAATTACTTTTTCAATGGTTTCTTTTTCAGCAATAATTCCTTTTTCTTTCAAAATTAGAGCATATAAATTTGCCAATTCAGCAACAGTTTTTTGTTGCATGTATTGCTGATTGAACCATTTTGTTTTATCAGGATTGAATTTTGCGCCAGATTTGCTAACTCTCTTTAAATCAAATGCTTGAATTAATTCATCCAAAGAAAAAATTTCTTGTTCAGTTCCAGGATTCCAACCTAATAATGCCAACATATTGATAAATCCGTCTTCAAAATAACCATCTTCTTTATAACCTCTAGAAATATCTCCTGTTCCTTCATTTTTATATGCCAATGGAAAAACCGGAAATCCTAATTGATCTCCATCACGTTTACTTAATTTTCCTTTTCCAACAGGTTTTAAAATCAAAGGTAAATGTGCAAATTTTGGAGCTTTCCAATCAAAAGCTTTGTATAAAAGTTCGTGCAAAGCCATGGAAGGAAGCCATTCTTCACCACGAATGACGTGTGTAATTTCCATCAAATGGTCATCTACAATATTTGCCAAATGATAGGTTGGCATTCCATCAGATTTGAACAACACTTTGTCATCTAAAGTATTGGTATCAATACTGATTTTTCCTCTGATTTCATCTTCCATTTCTAAGATTTCGTCTTGAGGAGATTTGAAACGAATCACAAAATCATCACCATTTTGAATTCTTTTTTGAACTTCTTTTTCAGTCAAAACCAATGAATTTATTAATTTTCCTTTGCTTCTATTGTGCCAATTATAAATAAATGTTTTCCCATTTTCTTCATGTTCTTTTCTCAATAAATCCAATGATTCAGCAGTATCAAAAGCATAATAAGCCCATCCTTTTTCAAGGAGAATTTCAGCATATTTTTTATAGATTTCTTTTCGTTCAGATTGTCTGTAAGGACCAAATTTTTCATTTTTTCCTGGACCTTCATCAAATGGAATATTGCACCAATTCAACGAATCAATAATGTATTTTTCAGCATTTGCAACATAGCGTGTTTGGTCTGTATCTTCAATTCTAAGAATAAAAGTGCCGTTATTTTTTTTCGCAAAAAGATAGTTATATAAAGCTGTTCTTACGCCTCCAATATGAAGAGGTCCAGTTGGACTTGGCGCAAAACGAACACGAACTGTTGAATTCATTTGAATGTTTTTTGTGCTGCAAAGATACTTTTTTTTAATTCCGAGTTAAAACCAAAACCTTCCAAAATCGGTTTTAACAAATATTTGATTGTGTTTTAGTTCAAATACTGTATTTTTATGAGTTGATTATGAATGAATTTACCAAAATAACCCAAAAATTACAGCAATTTTCTCTAAAATTCTATACCAATGAATTGATTAGAGGAAGTATTTTATTCCTTTCATTTGGGATTTTATACTTGTTTTTTACGCTTTTTATCGAGTATTTTTTGTGGTTAAAACCTGTATCAAGAACCATTTTATTTTGGCTTTTTGTTTTGGTAGAACTTTTTTTATTGACCAAATTTATTCTATTTCCAATTTTTAAAATCATTGGTTTAAAAAAGGGAATTTCCTTTGAAGAATCTTCTAAAATTATTGGAAATCATTTTCCTGAGGTGGAAGATAAATTGCTGAATATTTTACAGTTGCATAAACAATCACATCAATCCGATTTATTATTGGCAAGTATTGATCAAAAATCAGCTGCTTTGCAACCCATTCCTTTTGTAAAAGCGATTGATTTTTCAAAAAATAAAAAATATTTGAAATATGCTTTGATTCCGGTTTTTATTTGGTTTTTGAGCTTTATTTCCGGCACAAATGGCGCATTGACTAAAAGTTTGGAACGCGTTGTAAATTATAAAACTGCCTATTCACCTCCAGCACCTTTTGCGTTTTTGTTGGTTTCGAAAAATCTACAAGTTGTACAAGGAAATGATGTAACAGTGGCTTTTAAAGTGGTTGGTTCTTTCCTTCCTGATGAGGTAAAAATTGTTTTCAATGAACAACAATATTTTATGCAAGAAACAGGAAATGCCACTTTTTCTTATACTTTTTCGGATGTAAAAGAAGCTATTGATTTTCAGATTTCAGCCAATGGAATTGAATCAGAAGTGTATCAAATTCAGGTAATTCAGTCTCCGATTATAAACAATGTTTTTTTAGAGCTTTTATATCCATCCTATATTGGTAAAAAGAATGAAATCGTTCAAAATTCAGGAAATAATATTGTCCCTGAAGGCACAACTATTGTTTGGAAAGTAAACACTTCAAATACTGATAAATTGGCTTTTATTGAAAATCAACAAAGAATCATTTTCAATAAAATTGCTTCCTGTAATTTTCAGTTTTCTAAGAAAGTTTTACAACCGTTCAACTATCAAATTTCATCTTCCAATAAAAATTTGACTGATTTTGAAAACTTACAATTTTCTGTAAATGTCATTTCTGATGAATTTCCCTCAATTTCTGTTGTTTCTAATATTGATAGTATTTCTAGAGGAAATGCTCAATTTGCAGGACAAATTTCGGATGATTATGGTTTGAAAAAATTACAATTGGTGTATTATGATGAGTCAAATCCAAACGCCAAAAAAACTATTGACATTCCAATAGCTTCTGAGATTATTCAAACTTTTTTTTATCAATTTCCGAATGGAATTTCTTTGGCTGAAGGTGTGAATTATGAAATCTATTTTCAGATTTTTGATAATGATGGTGTAAATGGTTCAAAAAAATCAACCTCAAAAGTGTTTCAATATCGACAAAAATCCTCTGAAGAAATTGAAGAAGAATTGTTGAAAGAACAAAAAAATACAATTCAAAATTTAGAAAATACTGTCCAAATTCAAAAAAAGGAACAAAAGCAAATCGAAACTTTACAGCAAGATTTGCAACAAAAAAAGAACACGAATTGGAATGATCAGAAAAAAATAGAAAATTTCATCAAACGTCAAGAGCAATACAAGGAAATGATGGAACGCCAAACGGATAAATTGCAAGAAAATTTAGATGAAAAAAAGGAACAAAATCAATCATTGCAAGACAAAAAAGAAACTTTAAAAGAACGCATTCAAGAATTAAAAAATACTGAAAAACAACAAAAATTGTTGGACGAAATTCAAAAAATGGCTGAAAAATTGAACAAAGAAGATTTGGTTCAAAAAGCAAAAGAATTAGCGCAACAAAATAAACAGCAACAACGAAGTCTGGAAAAAACATTAGAATTGGTAAAACGCTTTTATGTGGAACAAAAAACGATGCAAATTGCATCAAAAGTAGATGAATTAGCAAAAAAACAAGAGGCAGTTTCTAAAGATTCTACGAATGCAAATACAAAGCAAAAAGAGATTAAAAATGAATTTCAAGACATTGAAAAAGAATTGGAAGAGGTGAAGAAAGACAATGAGAAATTAAAAGATCCTATGGAATTGCCTGATGTTGAAGAGGAATCTGAAAATATCAGTAAAGAATTGCAGAATACTGAACAAAATCTAGAAAAAAAGGAAACGTCAAAGGCAAAAAAAAATCAGCAGAAAAGTGCTCAAAAAATGAAAGAAATGAGTGCAAAAATGCAAAAATCGATGATGGAAATGCAAGGAGAATCTATGGAACAAAATATGGATGACTTGCGAAAAATTTTAGAAAACTTAGTCCTTTTTTCACAAGAACAAGAAAAGTTGATGAATAAGTTCAATCAGATTTCTACTTCTCATCCTGATTTTGGAAAGGATTTAAAAAAGCAAAATGAAATAAAAACCTATTTTGAACATATTGATGATAGTTTGTATGTGCTTTCTATGAAAGTGCCAACCATATCTACGAAAATTCAAAATGAATTGTCAACAGCTCATTATAATTTAGATCAATCGTTAGATAATTTTTCTGAAAATCGTTTCTCTCAAGGAATTTCTAATCAACGATATGTGATGACTGCCACTAATAATTTATCAGATTATTTAAGCAATGTTTTGAATAACATGAAACAAAATATGTCCATGCAAATGAAGCAAGGAAAAAATGGTCAATCCTCAGAATTTAGTTTACCAGATTTGATAAAAAAGCAAGAAGGGTTATCAAAAAAAATGGAAGAAGGAATGAAAAAAGGAGAAGAAAAAGGAAAGGGAAATGAATCCGGAAAAAAAGAAGGAGATCAAAAAAATGGACAAAAAAAAGGTCAAGGAGAAGGAAATCAGAATGATGATTTGAATGGAGAATTGTATGAAATATTTAAACAACAAAGTGAATTAAGACAACAAATACAAGAAGCTATAAAAGACAATGAATCAGATAAGCCTGGAGGAGGTAACGCAAAAAAGGCTTTAAAAACTATGGAAGAATTGGAAAATGAAATTTTAGAAAAAGGTTTTAATGCGGATGTTTTACAAAAAATGCAGCAATTAAATTATGAATTATTAAAGTTGGAGAAAGCTACTTTGAATCAAGGAAAAGACAATTCAAGAAAGTCGAATACAAATCAAATGATCAATGAACGAAATAATTTGAAAGCGTTAGAATTTAAAAAGCAGTTTTACAATCAGATAGAAATATTAAATCGACAATCATTACCTTTGCAGCAAATTTATAAAATTAAGGTCAGAGAGTATTTTTCTGAAGAAAAAAAACAATAAGAATGACAACCTTTAATTACGAAACCGATTTTGAACTTTCTGATGAAGTAGCCTTAGAAACTTGGGTTGAGATGATTATTTCAAACAAAGGTTTTGAGCCTGGTGAAATCAATTTTATTTTTTGTGATGATGAATATTTACACAAATTGAATGTAGAGTTTTTACAACACGATACTTTAACAGACGTCATAAGTTTTGATAATTCTTTAGGAAAATTAATTTCAGGAGATATTTTCATATCTGTAGAAAGAGTTAAAGACAATGCCATTGATTTTAAAGTTCCTTTTGAAGAAGAATTGCATAGAGTAATGATTCATGGAATTTTACATTTTTTGGGTTTTAAAGATAAAACTCCTGATGATGAAAAAATAATGAGATTTGAAGAAAATCATGCTTTATCGCTATTAAATAATTGATATACAATTAATTACAATAAAAGTTTCACGTGAAACATTAAAAAATGAGTTTATTTACAACAACATATGACGTAATTGTAGTGGGTGGTGGTCATGCAGGAAGTGAGGCTGCTGCTGCATCTGCAAATATGGGCGCAAAAACATTGTTAATCACAATGAATTTGCAAAATATAGCTCAAATGAGTTGTAATCCTGCAATGGGAGGAATTGCCAAAGGACAAATTGTTAGAGAAATTGACGCTCTTGGAGGTTATAGCGGAATTGTAACAGACAAAACTGCGATTCAGTTCAAAATGCTAAACAAATCCAAAGGTCCTGCAATGTGGAGTCCAAGAGCGCAATCTGATAGAATGCAATTTGCAGAATGTTGGAGAATGATGCTAGAACAAACACAGAACTTAGATTTTTTTCAAGATTCTGTAAATGGATTATTGTTTGAAGAAGATAAAATTGTTGGAGTAAAAACGGCACTTGGAATCGAAATTAAAGCGAAAGCAGTTGTGATTACTGCAGGAACTTTTTTGAATGGTTTGATTCATATTGGAGAGAAAACATTTGGTGGTGGTAGAGCAGGAGAGAGTTCTTCAACAGGAATTACAGAAGATTTGGTAAAAAAAGGTTTTGAAGCAGGAAGAATGAAGACAGGAACACCTCCAAGAGTTGATGGTCGTTCTTTAGATTATTCAAAAATGGAAGAGCAACCAGGAGATGAATTTCCTGTGAAATTTTCATACTTGCCAACTACAAAACCACTAACTGAACAACGTTCATGTTATTTAACTTATACGAACCAAAAAGTACACGATTTGTTACGTGAAGGTTTTGATCGTTCGCCAATGTTCAATGGACGAATTCAATCTACAGGTCCAAGATATTGTCCTTCTGTTGAAGATAAAATCAATCGTTTTGCAACCAAAGAAAGACATCAAATTTTTGTAGAGCCTGAAGGTTGGAATACAGTTGAGATTTATGTAAATGGTTTTTCAACATCACTTCCAGAAGACATTCAGGACAAAGCAATCAGAGCTATTGAAGGTTTTGAAAATGTAAAGTTTTTTAGATATGGATATGCTATTGAATACGATTATTTTCCGCCAACACAATTAACACATTCTTTAGAAACTAAGTTGATTAAAAACTTGTTTTTTGCAGGTCAAATAAATGGAACAACAGGTTATGAAGAAGCAGCTGCTCAGGGTTTGATGGCTGGTGTAAATGCAGCTTTAAAAATCCAAGGAAAGGAACCGTTTATTTTAAAAAGAAACGAAGCGTATATTGGTGTTTTGATTGATGATTTAATTACAAAAGGTACGGAAGAGCCTTATAGAATGTTTACATCAAGAGCTGAATATCGTACGTTGTTGCGCCAAGACAATGCCGATTTACGTTTAACTCCAAGAGGTTTTGAAATTGGATTGGCATCCATAGAACGAATGGAAAGAGTTTTAGAAAAGCAACGTAAAACGGATTTATTGATTGCTTTTTTAGAA
The DNA here is from genome assembly GCF_015767435.1 of Polaribacter sp. BAL334. Lineage (GTDB taxonomy): Bacteria > Bacteroidota > Bacteroidia > Flavobacteriales > Flavobacteriaceae > Polaribacter. Next base: position 80,855 of record NZ_JADWOV010000271.1, on the reverse strand, counting down.
AATGCAAGCGTAAAACCAGAAGAGATAAATCCAATTCTTGAGTCAAAAGAATTGGCGTTGGTTTCTCAATCTTTAAAGTTGTTCAAAATCGCTACTAGACCACAATTATCTTTTGATGATTTGAAAGATATAGCTACATTAAAAGAGTTTGTTAATGCGAATGCAATTGATGAAGAAATTATTGAACAAGCTGAAATTCACTTAAAATATTCTGGATATATTGACAAGGAAAAAAACAATGCAGACAAATTAAATAGATTAGAAAATGTATTAATTCCGTCAAGTTTTGATTATCATAAACTAAATAGTCTGTCAATTGAAGCAAGACAAAAACTAACTAAAATCAAACCAACTTCTATTTCACAAGCAAGCAGAATTAGCGGGGTTTCTCCAAGCGATATTTCTGTATTGTTAGTGTATATGGGAAGATAATTGATGCAATTTTTTAAAATGTTCCACGAGGAACATTTCCATAAAAATGAAAAAACAACCTGATTTTTACGCCAATTTAGAGTCATTTTTGCAATGCAAAGATTACACAGTTTCTGAGCAATTATTTGATGTAAAAAGAAATCACACCTATGATATGTTGGTTACTTTTCCTGTTCCTAAAAATTTAGAGGATTATTATAAAAGTGAAAAATACATTTCTCATACAGATAGTAAAAAAGGTTTTTTTGATAAAATTTATCAGTTTGTAAAAAACTATACGTTGCAAAAAAAGGTTGATTTAATCAATTCTTTTGGATTTGAAAACAAATCAATTTTAGATGTTGGAGCAGGAACAGGTGATTTTTTAAAAGTGTGTTTGCAAAATAATTGGACAGTTTTTGGAACAGAGCCTAATCAAAAAGCAAGAGAAATTGCAAAACAAAAACAACTGTTTTTGAAAAATGATTTGCAAGAATTTTCAAATAAAAAATTTGACGTCATTACACTTTGGCATGTGTTAGAACACGTTGAAAACGTATCAGAATTTATTTCTCAATTAAAAAATCTACTTTCCGAAAACGGGAAATTGATTGTAGCGGTTCCAAATTTTAAAAGTGATGATGCAAAACATTACAAAGAATTTTGGGCAGCTTATGATGTGCCAAGACATTTGTGGCATTTCTCTCAAAAGTCTATTCATTTGTTGTTTGAAAATGAAAATATGTCAGTGCAAAAAATACTCCCCATGAAGTTTGATTCTTTTTATGTTTCTATGTTGAGTGAGAAATACAAAACAGGTAAATTGAATTTTTTGATTGGCTTTTGGAGAGGTTTTGTTTCAAATTGGAAAGCTCGCAAAACTTCAGAGTACTCTTCTTTGATTTACATCATAAAAAAGGACTAAAATCGTTTTTAAAAGCTGATATCGGACGAAAATTTAAAAAACAGGCAAACGCTAAGGCGCTTTTAAAAAACCCCTTAAAACGCTTTATTTTTGGTCGGATTTTATAGGGAATTCTTATAGAATAATTTTGTAAGAATAGTTTTTAGTTATGCAGTAAAAAAACACCAAAAACTGTTAAAATAAAATATACCGTCAAAGACATGGCGCCTGCATAATCTTTTGCCAATCGCTGACCAATTAATAAAAAAATCAATGTGATTGCACTCAGTTCAACTCCTAAAAGTGCGATTTCTTTTTCACCAGAAACATACAGTTGATAGATTCCAATACTCATTAAAATGGAAGCAATGATTTCTATCAATAAAATTATTCCTAATAAAAAAGGCACCTTGTTTTTGAGAGGTGAGTTTTTAAAATGTTCTTTTATAAAGGAAACATTTCCTTTCCAATCCAATAATTTGTCAATTCCAGATTGTAAAAAAGTGACAATCAAAAAAAGAAGGATTAAAATCTCTGTTGGATAATTGCTTAATAAATTCATAGTTGCTTATTTTTTATTAAAATAATTTTTCGTCAATTGGTTCCCAAAGTTCGATTTTATTTCCATCGTTGTCTAAAATCCAACCAAATTTTCCGTATTCAAACTCTTGAATTTCCCCTAAAATGGGAACTCCTTCTTTTTTCAATTCTTGAAGTAATTCTTCCAAATTTTCAACTCTATAATTGAACATAAAATCTTTATCAGAAGGTTCAAAATAATTCGTTTTATCAGAAAATGGCGACCATTGAGTTGTGCACAATTTTCCTGAATCGTCTTTCCATTTAAAAGTTGATCCCCATTCATCTGTGTTAAATCCTAAATGTTTTTGATACCATTCTTTGGTTGCCTTTGCATCAGTTGTTTTAAAGAACAATCCACCAATTCCAGTGACTCTTTTTTTCATATTTTATTTTTTTATAGATGATTCATAGGTTGAAATCCATTCTTCAACAGGTATTTTTTGAACCAATTTTTCTAAAATATCAAATGGAATATCCGTTTCTTTTTTAAATCGGATGCAACTTTTTCCGATATCTAATTTTCTAGAAAACTGTTTGGAATATTCAGTTACAAACCAATCATACAATTCCTTATTTGCATACAATCCCATGTGATATATATTTATGGAATTTTTTTGAGATGCAATACTCATAAATGGCAAAGGTTCTTTTGGATTGCAGTGATAGCCATTTGGATACATTTTGTGGGGAACAAAATAACCAATCATTCCATATTGCATACCTTCTTCAAAACCTTTTGGAAGATTTTTAGTAATTACATTCCTTAATTTTTCAATGATTACAGCTCTTTCTTCAGGAATTGCTGCTAAATATTCAGGGATTGTGGTTGCTTTAGAAATCATAAATAACTAAATATCAATAATTTAAAAATATATTTTTGATTTTATCTACAATGGTTTGTGCCAATTTTTCATGACTTTCTATGGTCCAACCTGCAACATGTGGCGTTAATAAAACATTTTCAGCTTCTATCAAATATTTAAAATCTTCTGGAAGAAAATCTTCTGAAAAAAAGTTTTCAAAGGATGATTTTTCATACTCTAAAACATCCAAACCAGCTCCTAAAATTTTACCTGATTGTAACGCATTTACCAAATCTTTCGTTACTACAGCAGAACCTCTAGCTGTGTTTAACAACCAAAAATGATGTTGAAATTGGTTGATAAAATCGGCATTGACCATATTTTTGGTCTGTGCAGTTTGAGGTGTGTGTAAAGACAAAATTGTTGCTTTTTCTTGCAATTCTTGTAAAGAAACTTGTCTGCAATTTTCATCCCCAACATTTTTTGTAATATCATAACATAGGACTTCAACATCAAAACCTTTCAGTTTTTTAGCGAATGATTTTCCCATATTTCCATAACCGATAATACCCACAGTTTTTCCATCCAATTCAATACCGCGATTTTCTTCTCGCAGCCAAATCCCTTTTTTTACCTCATTATTGGCCTTATTCAGTTTATTAAAAAGCGACAAAAGCATCCCTAATGTATGTTCTCCAACAGCATTTCTGTTTCCTTCAGGAGCTGCAATGAGATGAATGTTTTTAGACCTTGCAACTTCACAATCAATGTTTTCCAATCCAGCTCCAACTCTTCCAATAAATTTTAGATGGGTGGCTTTTTCTAAAAAATATTTATCAATCGAAAATCGACTTCTGATGATAATGCCATCATACAAATGAATTTTTGCTTCAATATCACTTTTTGAAGAGGTATAATCTTCCTCATTTTGAAATCCCACATCATTCAATTGATGGAGTAATAATGGGTGATTTGTATCTAAGTGAAGGATTTTCATGAAGAGATTATTAGATTTCAGGATTTTCTAAAAAATTCAATTTTCTTTTTGAACATCTTTACTATCAATTTTATATAAAATTAGTTTAGAAATAAGATAAAATAGTAATAATGAAAATTTTATTTTTGAATTATTAAAAATAGCTAATTCAGAAAAGATACTTCCGATAAATACTATTGTTAGTATTAAAAGCAAAATATCGGCAATTATTTTAAGTGCTTTTTTCATAATAAGTTCCTTCCCTCTAGGAAGGTTAGGATGGGATTATTAATACTGCTCATTTTCATTCGGAAAATCTTTGCTTTTTACATCTGAAACATATTGTTCAAAAGCTTTTGTCATGTCCGCAAACAAATCCAAATACCGACGCAAAAATCGAGGATGAAATTCATGTGTCATTCCAATCATATCATGAGTAACCAAAACCTGACCATCAACACCATTTCCTGCTCCAATTCCAATGACAGGAATGGTTAATGATTTCGCTACTTTCTCAGCTAATTTTGCAGGAACTTTTTCCAATACGATTGCAAAACAACCCAATCTTTCTAGCAATAAAGCGTCTTCCATCAATTTTTGAGCCTCTTCTTCTTCTTTGGCTCTTACTGTATATGTTCCAAATTTGTATATGGATTGTGGCGTTAAACCCAAATGTCCCATTACAGGAATTCCAGCGTTCAAAATTCGCTTGATGGATTCTTTGATTTCACTTCCTCCTTCTAATTTGATGGCATGTCCACCACTTTCTTTCATAATTCGAATCGCAGAACGCAAGGCTTCTTTTGGGTCAGATTGATAACTTCCAAAAGGCAAATCAACCACAACCAAACTTCGTTCAATAGCTCTTACTACACCACTTGCGTGATAAATCATTTGATCTAATGTAATTGGCAGCGTTGTTTCATGACCCGCCATTACATTTGATGCAGAATCACCCACTAAAAGCACGTCTAAACCAGCATTGTCTAAAATTTTTGCCATTGTATAATCATAAGCAGTAAGCATGCTTATTTTTTCACCATTTGCTTTCATTTCTACTAATGACTTTACAGTAATTCGTTTATACTGTTTTTTTGCTATTGACATATTTTTTATTTTTAGTATCGGTAAAAGTAAGAAATCTAATCAGATTTTTAACAAGTTAATATTTCGTTAATCTTAGAAGTCATTTTATCACAAATGCAAAAAAAGACTAGTTTTAATGCATCAAAATCAATCAATTATGCAAAAAATATTTTTAGTACTAGCGCTTTTTTTCTTGAATTTAGCTGCATCATCTCAAGAAAAAAATGAGGAAATAATTGTAAAGAATGTCATTGATACTTTTTTTGAAGGATTACATAAAGGAGATAGTGCCATTGTTTCAAAAACATTGCACAAAAATGTAAAAATTCAAACAACAAATACCTCTAAAGAAGGTACAAAAATCTTGAAAGATGAAACCAGATTGCAACTTCTCGAGGCAATTTCATCAATACAACCAACACAAAAATTGTTTGAAAAACTCCTTTCTTATGACATCAAAATTGATGGAAATTTAGCCTCTGTTTGGACACCTTATGAGTTTTACTACAATGATAATTTTAGTCATTGTGGCGCAAATTCTTTTCAGCTTTTCAATAATAACGGAAATTGGGAAATTATTTTTTTGGTGGATATGAGAAGAAGAGATGACTGTTCTTATTTACAGAAATAAAAATATGCTATATTTGGGTTTTTAAATTCAAACATGTCAGAGCAACAACATTCTTTACACCCAGATCTTTGGATTGATAAGTATGCTGATTATTTATTCAATTATGCAATTGCCCGCGTAAATAATTATGATTTGGCAAAAGATTTGGTGCAAGAAACTTTTTTTGCCGGATTAAAATCTGCTAAAAATTTTGAAGGAAAAGCATCTGAAAAGACCTGGTTGGTTTCTATTTTGAAACGAAAAGTGATTGATCATTATCGAAAAATAAACTCGACAAAAGGCCAAGCTGAAGTGAGAATGAATTTTTATGAAGATGGTGAAAATGAAGGAAATTGGATTGAAGAACGCGTGCCACAAAACTGGAATAATGATACCGAAAAAGCCATAGAAAATGAGGAGTTAAAAAGCCAACTGGATGTTTGTTTAGAAAAATTGCCTGAAAAATATGGAATCGTATTTAGGATGAAAACCATCCAAGAGTTTGAAACTGAGGAAATTTGTAAGGAATTAGATATTACAGCGTCCAATTTATGGGTAATGATTCATAGAGCTAGAACACAACTCAGAAAATGTATGGAAGATAATTGGTTTAAAAAGTAAAAAATGGCACATAAATTTTTTATAAGTTGCGATGAAGCAACTACCATTTGCGATAAAAGTCAGTATAAAGAAGCAAGTTTTTTCGAAATAATTCAATTGAAACTTCATTTTATATTTTGTAAAGTTTGCGCTATATACTCCAAGCAAAATAATTTTTTGACAAAACTTTATAGATCAAAAGCATCTGACTGCAAAAAACACTCTTTCTGTATTTCAACAGAAGAAAAGCAAGCCTTAAAAGAATCTTTGGAAAAAGCGAAAAAAGAACTTTTGTAGCGTAAAGCATTTTTTTATGAATTTTTTACCTGAAAACATTGACCATTATGTTGTGGAACATTCCCAACAAGAACCTGAAATTTTAGCTGCTCTTAGCAAAGAAACTTGGCAAAAAGTATTGAATCCAAGAATGTTGAGTGGTGCATTTCAAGGACGATTATTGTCGATGATTTCTAAGTTGATTCAGCCAAAAATGATTTTAGAAATAGGTACTTTTACTGGGTATTCAACACTTTGTTTTGCAGAAGGTTTATCAAAAAATGGAAAAATAATTACCATTGACAAAAATGAAGAGTTAGAAACCTTACAAAACAAGTATTTTTCTAAATCAGGATATAGAAATCAAATTATACAAAAAGTAGGAAATGCCTTGGAAATTATTCCAACAATTGATGAAAAATTTGATTTGGTTTTTATTGATGCGGATAAAGTTAACTATGAAAATTACTTTCACTTAGTGATTGAAAAAATGAATTCAGGTGGAATTATTTTATCCGATAATGTGCTTTGGAGTGGGAAAATTGTGGAAGAATTAGACCCAAAAGATGAAGATACAAAAGCGCTGTTGAGCTATAATAAACTATTAAATTCTGATGAGAGATTGGAAACTGTGTTGCTTCCAATCAGAGATGGATTGACAATTAGTAGGGTAAAATAATTGCTGAAAATTACATATTTCTTTTTATTGGACCCGTAATTTCTTCAATAGTATCTTTTACTTCTGTTACATTTTCATTGATGCTTTTAGGAACATCAATATTTACTGTGTTATTCTTAGCACTTTCGTTGATTTCATTTTTAATATCATTAGTTGCATCTTTAATTTGACGCATTCCTTTTCCTAATCCACGAGCAATTTCAGGAATTTTATCTGCACCAAAAAACATCACAACAATAATCATAATGAAAAAAATTTCTTGACCGCTAATAAATAAAAAAGTTGTATTCATTGAATTGTAACTAAGAAATGTCTTTAAAAAACCCTAAATTTTCATTGCAAAGATAATAGTATTTGTTGGGTAATTTTAATTGTGAAACAGATTTTTTGAAATTTGTATAATTTAAAGTATAATGTTAAAGTATTGATAATCATAACATTATATATGTTTTATAAAAATTCTAACTTTTTTTTAACCAATTGATTTTTAAGTGTTTAAAATTTAATATTTTTTTGTATATTTACAACATAATAAACCCCTACATTATGAAACCCCTAAAAATCATTGCTTTTATAGCAATACCTCTAATTGGCATTCTTTCATTTAGTAAATCTGAAAAGCCAACACCCACATTAAATATCGATAATATCAACGCTTTAGAAATTCTTTCTAATCAAGGTGTATCTTGTAGACCAAACTCTGATTTTCTGTTTTATGTAGAATCTTCATTGGTTAAGAAATCAAGAGGATTTAATACTGTAAATGCTCGTGTTTATATGATGGACAGAGAAACAGGACAATACAATTTATTAGCTTCTGAGAATGTTGCTGTGCCATTTCATAAAGATATGATTGCGTTGGATTATGAGATTCCAACTAGAGATTGTGAGTTTACAACTCTTGAAAATGGCGATAAAATTGTTGGAAACTCAAACTCAGGTGACTATTGTTTTAGTGAACTTATCAAGAATGAAACAGTTTACAATAGCTATATAAATTCAACAAACAAATTGTTAAATTTAGACAGATCTTTATAAAGTATTTTTAGTTTTTGAATTAGGGAGAAGTCAATGAGAAGAAATTCTTGTTGACTTTTTTGGTAGTATTTATTATATTTGTAAAAACAAAATTCCTATGATACCTTCATTATTTATTTCCCCCTTTCAAATTATTACTTTTTTAGCATTGTTACTTATAACTGTTGTTAGCGCATTAGTGCTTGCATCAAAAAACGAAACACGATTTCATTTTTTAATTTGGGCTGGAGTTATTTTATTTTTCCCTTTTATTGGTGCTATTTCTTATTTGATAAAACACTTTACAAGTAAAAAAATAGCAGAAAGAGGAGTAAGCTAATTTACTTTTTTACCAACATTCGTTTGATTTCATTCAATTTCATTAATGCTTCAATAGGAGTTAACGTATCAATATTTGTGGCTAATATTTCTTCGCGAATATTTTCTAACAGAGGATCATCCAACTGAAAGAAACTCAATTGCATTTCTTGGTGTTGAGACTGTTTTAATACTTCTTTGACATTCGCATTTCTGTTATTTTTTTCTAATTGTGCCAATATTTTATTCGCTCTATGAATTACCATACTTGGCATTCCTGCCAGTTTTGCTACATGAATTCCAAAACTGTGATTGCTTCCTCCTGAAACCAATTTTCTGATGAAAATAATGGTGTCTTTCAACTCTTTTACAGAAACATTAAAGTTTTTAATTCGCTCAAAAGTGGCTGTCATTTCATTCAATTCGTGATAATGTGTTGCAAACAGCGTTTTTGCTTTTGAAGGATGTTCGTGTAAAAATTCGGCAATCGCCCAAGCAATCGAAATTCCATCATAAGTTGACGTTCCACGTCCAATTTCATCCAACAACACCAAACTTCGTTCAGAAATATTATTCAAAATGGCAGCAGTTTCATTCATTTCTACCATAAAAGTAGATTCGCCCATAGAAATATTGTCACTGGCACCAACTCTCGTAAAAATCTTATCAACAATGCCAATTTTTGCATGTTGTGCAGGAACGTAACTTCCCATTTGTGCCAATAAAACAATCAAAGCAGTTTGCCTTAAAATAGCAGATTTACCAGACATATTTGGTCCAGTAATCATGATGATTTGTTGTTGATTTCTATTCAAAACCACATCATTGGCAATGTATTGTTGATCAACAGGCAACTGTTTTTCAATTACTGGATGACGTCCGTTTTTGATTTCTAAATCTGTACTTTCATCCATAATTGGACACACATAATTGTTGTCAATTGCCAATTTTGCAAATGATAATAAGCAATCCAATTGTGCAATGGTTTGTGCATTTTCTTGAATTGGCGAAATAAATTGAATGATATATTGAATTAAATCTGAAAAAATTTGTTGTTCTAAAGCCTGAATTTTTTCTTCAGCACCTAAAATTTTGGTTTCATATTCTTTCAATTCTTCTGTGATATAACGCTCTGCATTCACCAATGTTTGTTTGCGAATCCAGGTTTCAGGAACCTTGTCTTTGTGGGTATTTCGTACTTCAATAAAATATCCAAAGACATTATTAAAAGAAATTTTTAAACTCGAAATTCCCGTTTTTTGGGTTTCGCGAGTTTGCATATCATCCAAATATTGTTTTCCTGAGGTTGAAATTGCGCGCAAATCATCCAATTCTTGATGAACGCCTTTTCCAATGGCATTTCCTTTTATGATATTTACAGGCGCATTTTCAAACAAAATTTCACTGATTTTTTCAATCAAATTTGTGCAAGTATGCAACTGTTTTCCCAAGTTTTGAACAGTACTATTATTGCTTTTTTCGGAGGCTTCTTTGATGGGTAAAATCGCTTTCAATGAGTTTTTCAAATCAATCACTTCTTTTGGCGAAACTTTGGAAGTTGCTACTTTTGAAATCAATCGTTCCAAATCAGAAATTTGTTTGATTTGATAATTCACAATTTCAAAATAGCGTTCAGAATTGATAAAAAATTTCACCAATTCATGACGATTTTTGATGTCATCAATTTTTTTCAAGGGCAAAGCCAACCAACGTTTCAAAAGCCTTCCTCCCATGGGAGAAATTGTTTTGTCAATCACGTCCAAAAGCGTTACAGCATTCACAGCATTTGGGTTGTACAATTCTAAATTTCGAATGGTAAAACGATCCATCCAAACATAATTATCTTCTGCAATTCTGCTGATGGTTTGAATATGTTTTAAATTATTATGCTGTGTTTCAGACAGATAATATAAAACAGCTCCTGCTGCAATAATTCCATGATGCAATTCCTGAATTCCAAAACCTTTCAAACTTTTTACTTCAAAATGCTGTTGCAATGTTTCTAAAGCATAAGTTTCTTGAAAAACCCAATCATCCAAATAAAAACTGTGATATCTATTTTCAAATTGTTCTAAAAAGAGTTGTTTGAACTGTTTTTGCACCAAAACTTCACTTGGAGAAAAATTTTGCAGCAATTTATCAATCATGGAAACGGTTCCTTGTGCCACTAAAAATTCGCCTGTTGAAACATCTAAAAAAGAAATTCCCAATTGATTTTTTTGATAGTGAATAGCTGCTAAAAAGTTGTTTGTTTTTGATTGTAAAACCTCATCATTTAACGAAACACCAGGAGTTACCAATTCTGTAACACCGCGTTTTACAATCGTTTTTGTCATCTTTGGATCTTCCAATTGATCACAAATTGCTACACGCATTCCTGCTTTTACCAATTTCGGTAAATACGTATGCAAAGAATGATGAGGAAAACCGGCCAAAGCAGTTTCTGTTTCACTTCCTGCACCACGTTTTGTGAGAATAATTCCTAAAACTTGTGCCGCTTTTTTAGCATCTTCCCCAAAAGTTTCATAAAAATCTCCCACTCTAAACAACAACATGGCATCAGGATATTTTTTCTTGATGGCATTGTATTGCTTCATTAATGGAGTTTCCTTTTTACTCTCGGATTTTGACAAGTTTTCGGTTTTTTGCGTTAGTTTTGCGAAGATAGAAAAAGAAAGTTCAATATTTAAAATTCAAAGTCCAAAGTCGAAAAAAATTCAAAGGATAAAAGAGATTATGAGAAAATTAAAAAACACAGAGTTAGAAAGACTGACTATTGATGAATTTAAAGTAGTTAAAAAAACACCTTTGATTGTGGTTTTGGATAACATTAGAAGTTTGAATAATATTGGCTCCGTTTTTAGAACAAGTGATGCTTTTTTGATTGAAAAAATCTATTTATGTGGCATTACTGCAACGCCTCCAAATAGAGAAATTCACAAAACTGCTTTGGGCGCAACAGATTCTGTAGATTGGGAATTTGTTGAAAATACGATTGATGTAGTCAAAAGATTGAAAGAGGAACGTGTGAAAGTTTTAGCGATTGAACAAGCTGAAAACAGCACAAAATTGGATACTTTTTTCCCTGAAAAAGATCAAAAATATGCCGTTATTTTTGGAAATGAAGTAAAAGGCGTTCAGCAAAAAGTGGTGAATTCTTGTGATTTGTGTATTGAAATTCCACAATTAGGAACCAAACATTCTTTAAACATTTCAGTAAGTGCAGGAATCGTTTTGTGGGATATTTTTGTAAAACTAAATTCCTAAAATCAGTTTTGCAATCAGAAAATAGATTAAAATTCCGAAAATATCATTCGAAGTTGTGATAAAAGGACCTGTCGCAATTGCAGGATCAATGCCTCTTTTATCTAAAAATAAGGGAACAAAAGTCCCAATCAAACCAGCCATGATAATCACCACAACCAATGAAACTGCAATGGCCAATGCTGTGTCAATTTTTCCTTCATAGATCCAAACAAAAGCGAACAAGAAAATGGCTAAAATAGCACCATTCAACGTCGCTAAAAGCATTTCTTTCAGCAAACGACTATTGATACTTCCTTTCACTTCATCATTTGCTAAACCTTGCACAATAATTGCAGAAGATTGTACACCCACATTTCCAGCCATTGCCGCAATTAAAGGTGTAAAGAAAAACAATGCAGCATATTTTGAAAAAACTTCTTGAAATCCTTCCATGATTAAAAAAGCGCCAACACCACCAATCAATCCTAAAAAAAGCCATGGCAAACGCGCTTTTGTAAGTACAAAAATGGTATCATCAGAATCAACATCTTGCGTTAAACCAGCTGCCAATTGATAATCTCTGTCTGCTTCTTCTTTCAAAACATCCACAATATCATCAATCGTAATTCTTCCTAATAAAACATTGTTGTCATCCACTACAGGAATGGCTTCCAAATCGTATTTTGACATGATTTTTGCCACTTCTTCATCATCTTCATTTACATTCACAGCATCTACTGCAGAAATATAAATATCCGCAATTTTTTGATCGTTTTTAGCTACAATCAAATCTTTTAAAGAAAGTCTACCAACCAATCTTTCTTTTTTGTCAACAACATAAATGGAGTGAACTCTACTTACTTCTTTTGCTTGACCACGAATTCTGCGCAAACAACCTGCAACTGTCCAAGTTTCATACACTTTTACCAATTCTTTTGCCATCAAAGCGCCTGCAGTATTGTCTTTATAAGAAAGTAATTCTTTGATATCTGCTGCGTGTTCAATGTCTTCAAGTGCGTTGATTACGTTTTTTTGACGTTCTTCAGATAGTTCTGCAATAATATCAGCAGCATCATCTGTGTCCATTTCACTAATTTCCTCAGCAATTTCTTTGGCTGATAAATTTTCAAGAATTCGAGTACGCGTGTCTTCATCCAATTCAGTCAAAATTTCGGATGTTTTTTCGCTATCCAATAATTTGATGATGTAAATGGCTTCTTCAAAATTTACTTCATCCAAAACCTCAGCAATATCTGCATAATGAACCTCTTCAAACAGCTTTTTGATGGCTGAATCTTTTTTGATTTCAATCAGTTTTGATAGATTTTCAAGAAATTCTGAAGTGATTTCAAATATCATGATTTGCTATTTTTTGGGTCAGAAAAATAAATTCTTGAACCGATAATTGTTCAGGACGCTTTGCAAAGATAGGGTCTTCTTTTATAGAATCCGAAAAATTCAAAGATTTTAAACTCGAACGCAGCATTTTTCTTCGTTGATTGAACGCTGTTTTTACAACCGTAAAAAATAATTTTTCATCAACAGGAAGTGTAAAATTTTCTTTTCTGATGAGACGAATTACTCCCGAATCTACTTTTGGTGGTGGATTGAAAACCGTTGGCGGCACTGTAAATAAATACTCAACATCAAAAAAAGCTTGAGTCAATACCGACAAAATTCCATAGATTTTACTTCCTTCTTTTTCAGCAATTCTCATGGCAACTTCTTTTTGAAACATGCCTGCAAATTCAGGAACAAATTCCCTGTTTTCAATGGCTTTAAAAACAATTTGACTCGAAATATTGTATGGAAAGTTTCCAATAATAGCTACTTGTTCCTTCTTAAAAATATCACTGATATTCTTCTTTAAAAAATCTCCTTCAATAATTTCAAACTTTTCTTTGGAAGTATTTATCTGAAAATTTTCTTTTGGAAAAGTGTCTTTCAAATAGGCTACTGACTCTCTATCAATTTCAAAAACAGTTATTTTTGATTTTTTTGTCAATAAATATTTTGTCAAAACACCCATTCCAGGACCAATTTCCAACACTTGATTGTATCCGTTTTCTGATAAAGAATCTGCTATTTTTTGAGCAATTGTTTCATCTGTTAAAAAATGCTGTCCTAAATGTTTTTTTGCTTTTACAGTCATTTTTTAATTGCTTGTATTCATTGGATAAAACTCTTTGATTAATTTCAATTCTGTTCTAAAAGCCAGCATTTTATTGCCAAATTTTTTGATGGCTTCCGCTCGCAATTTGTCTGCATCAAACTGATAATAATCGTCTAAATCTTTTCGTGAATTGGCTGAATATTGCACAGAATAAGTTCTTCCAGATTCATTTTCTGCTAACACTTCTGTGAGTTTTGCTGCAGTAAATTTTCCAGTATTCAATACATCTGCAATATGACTTTCCATCCAATTCAGCCATTCATCATGCAAACTTTCTTCAATATTGATGGTTACGTTGTATATGTACATATTTTTAATGAGTTAATGAATCAATGAATTAATGTAGCAATAAATAATTGGATTTAAAAAAAGCCTAATTGATACATTTTTTAATTGTTATATTGTTTAATTAATGATTTCGCCACGTAATTTTCTAAATTTATTTCTAGCATCCACCAAATAAATACTTGAAGGTTGCTCAAAGATAATCTTCTGATAATATTCTTTAGCTTTTTCCAGATTTTTTAGGTTGTTATTATACATTTCTGCCATGATATAATACACATCATCTGTCAAAATACCTTGGTTATCTGCAGCAATAATTTTGGACAAACTAACAATTGCATCTTCGTATTTTTCTAGTTTTATAAAAAGTTTCGCTTGAAAAAACAACACATCATCATAAATTACTTCGCCAGGAGTTAATCCGTTTACAAAAAGTTCTTTTGATGAAAATAAATTATTTATTTCACGCAAAGCTTCCTCATCTTTATTTTGATAGGCTAATAACTCTGCTTTGGCAAATTCTTTCAATCCTGAAGGAATGGAATCTACAGGTTCGTTGTCAATAATTTTTAAATATAATTCCACAGCATCATTCGCAATTAATTGTGATGTGGCGCTTTTTAGCACTTTCAATTGTGCTTTTGCCCAATCAAAATCACCTTTAAAATAACTCGTTTGCGCTACTTTAAATTGCGCTTCTTGACCCAATTCATGATTTTTTAATTGCGTTTGAATTTGAGAAAAATAAATCAACGCTTTGTTGAAATTTCCCGTAAAAACAAAAACATCACCCAATTTTAATTTGATGCGTGCTTCTTCAAATTTTGAATTTGAAAATGTCATTGCTTTTTCTAAAATAGCAATCGCGTTTTCTGGTTCATTTTTTTGAAACGTTAAAAAATCAGCATACGCAACTTGCAGATTTATGGTGGCAGCATTGATGCCAAATTCAGTAAATAGTTTTTCAAAAATGGTGAAGGTTTCTGGATTTTTTGTTGCGATGGCAATCTTGATGAGGTATAAATTTGCTTCAATTTTTTCTTCAGTTTGAGATGATTTTTCAATGATAAAAACAAAACAATTTTGAGCAGTTTCATAGTTTTTATCTTCAAAAGCGATTTGTCCCAATTCAAAAATCATGGAAATATCTGTTGGATTTCGATTGAACAATGCTTTTTCTTGAACCAATGCTTTTTCATATTCTTTTTGTTGGATAAATAGCCAACTCAATAGAATATTCCATTCGTTTTTTGGGTTTTTTACTGATTTTTGCAAAACTGTTTTTCGGAATAAAACATTTGCTTCATTTTCAGCATCATCTGTAATGTATTTGCTTACAGAACGTTGAACCAAATTCAAATAGCGTTCATTAGCATCAAGCAAATCAATATACGATTCAAACATTTTTTGATATGCTCCTTTTTCCCCATAAATCTGGGCAATTTGAAATCCAAAATTAGCATTCGGATTTACTTTCATAGCTTTTTCATAAGCTAAAATGGCATAATCTAGTAAATTGTAATCACTAAATGCACGAGCAATTGTAATGGTGTAAGGGCTATTTTTTTCTATGGATTGTAATGCTTTTTGATATTCTATTTCAGCCAAATTTTCTTTTTGAATTTTGCTGTAATTGTATCCTAAAAAAACATGTAAATAGGTTTGTGAAGCATCTTTTTGAAGACGTTGAATCAATAAATTTTCAACAGTTTCAAAGGATGACGTTTGCTGATAACAAGTGATTAATCTGTATAAATAAGAACTATTGAAAGGACTTTGTTCGTATAATTTTTTATAAATCAGCGTCGCTTTTTCATATTCACCTTCTCTAAAATAATTTTCTGCTAAGAAAAATTCATTCTCAGAAATTTCTTGACAAGCCAAAAAACTGGTAGATAAAAAAAGTAAAAGAGTGAAAAACTGCTTCATAATCCTCAAATATAGCAAGAATGATGTTAAAATTATGTGAAACGATTTAAATTTTGAAACACTTCTTGTAACGTTTTGGCACAGAAATTGTCTTAAGAGAAATAATTAACATTATTACATCATGAACCAACTATCAAACCAATATGAAATTGCTAGACAAAATGCGAACGATTTCATGAAAAACGGACAAATAAGTGCTTATGTAAATGCACTTTTAGAAATGAATAAATACAAAAGATTGATGAATGCAGTAATTGCGAATTAGTATTCAGTTTTCAGTCTCAGTGGTCAATTTCAGTTTTCAGAAAATATCTTTATAAAAAAAGTTTGAATTCTAAACATTGAATTTTAAACTCTGAATATTGAACCCTGAACTTTGAACTCCAAACTAAATCCTATCAAATCCACAATAAGGAATCAAAACTTCCGGAATTTGAATTCCTTCTGCGGTTTGATAATTTTCTAAAATTCCTGCTAAAACACGAGGCAAAGCCAATGAGCTTCCATTCAACGTGTGAACCAATTCATTTTTTCCTTCACCATTTTTGAAACGTAATTTCAATCTATTTGCTTGAAAAGTTTCAAAATTAGATACAGAACTGATTTCTAACCATCTGTTTTGCGCTGTTGAAAACAGTTCAAAATCGTACGTTAAAGAGGATGTAAAACCCATATCTCCTCCACACAAACGTAAAATTCTGTAAGGTAATTTCAATTCGTTTAAAATGTTTTTTATATGTTCCACCATTTGTTCCAAAACTTCATACGATTTTGAGGGATGTTCAATGCGCACAATTTCTACTTTGTCAAATTGATGCAATCTGTTCAATCCACGAACATGAGCACCATAACTTCCTGCTTCTCTTCTAAAACAAGGTGTGTAGCCTGTCATTGCAATTGGCAACTCAGTTTCTTGTAATAAATTTCCACGGAATAAATTGGTTATTGGCACTTCAGCAGTTGGAATTAAATACAAATTGTCCTCAGTTACAAAATACATTTGACCTTCTTTGTCAGGCAATTGACCCGTTCCAAAACCAGAAGCTTCGTTTACCAAATGTGGCACTTGCACTTCTTGATAACCTGCAGCTGTATTTTTATCCAAAAAATAACTGATTAAAGCACGTTGCAATTTGGCTCCTTTTCCTTTATACACAGGAAAACCTGCACCAGTGATTTTTGCGCCTAAATCAAAATCAATAATATCATATTTTTTTGCCAATTCCCAATGAGGAAGGGCATTTTCGCCTAAATTAGGAATGATACCGTCAGAAAAAATTTCTTCATTATCATCAGCTGATTTTCCAGCTTTTACAGATTCATGTGGAATGTTTGGAATCAAATATAAAAGGGATTCTAATTCTTCAGCATATAACGTAAGTTTGTCAGAAAGTTCTTTGGTTTGTTCTTTCAACAAAACGGTTTTTTGTTTTAAGATATTCGCTTTTTGAACTTCACCAGATTTGAAAAACTGACCAATTTCTCTTGAAATGGCATTTGCTTCAGCCAACGTATTGTCTAAAATCACTTGAGTAGCACGTCTATTTTCGTCAGCAGTAATTACTTGATTTATAATGTTTTCGGCATTTGCATAATTTCGTTTTGCCAATCCATCTAAAACCGTTTTTTTATTTTCTCTGATAAAGTTTACTTGTAACATTTTGGGTTGTTTTACTCCGCAAATATAGTGGAAGCCTTAGACTTAAGCAATGCAGAATTATAGATTGTTTTTTAGATACATTTTCGTGTTTTCTTCATCTTTTTTTAATTGATTTACCAACAAATCAACCGAGTCAAACTTTTGTTCATCTCGCAAAAAATAAAGCAATTCAACAGTGATTTTTTTGTCATACAAATCTTGATTAAAATCAAAAAAATGAACTTCAATCGTTTGGTAATTTCCATCAACAGTGGGTCTATTTCCGATGTTCATCATTCCAAAAACAACAGCATTTTCATTGACTGATTTTACGATATAAACACCTGTTTTTGGAATTAATTTATACGATTCTTCAATGTGAATATTTGCTGTAGGATATCCAATTTTTCCCCCCAATTTTTTTCCAGTAACAACGATTCCATTTAGCATGAAATGATATCCTAAATAACGATTGGCTGTTTTTAAATTTCCTGATTCTAAAGCACGTCTAATTTTTGTAGAGCTTACAGCAACTTCATCAATATCTTGCGCAGGAATTTCTTCCACTTCAAAACCGTAAACATGACTGTATTCAGTCAATTGCGTAATATTTCCTTCTCTATTTTTGCCAAAATGATGATCATAGCCAATAATTAATTTAGATATGTTTAGTTGATTTACTAAAATATCTTTGACAAACTCCAAGGCTGTCATCCTTGAAAATTCTACAGAAAATGGATGAATAATTAAATAATCCAATCCTGTTTTTTCAAGTAATTGTGCGCGTTCATCAATAGAATTGATAAGTTTTACAGAAGCATCTTTTTGCAAAACCATTCTTGGATGAGGAAAAAAAGTGAGGACTACTGATTTTTTTTCTGCTTTTTTTGCTTCAAAAACCAGCTTTTCAATAATTTTTTGATGCCCAAAATGCACACCATCAAAAGTGCCAATAGTCACGAATGTTTCTTCGTCAGAAATAAAATTTGAGGTATTATTTATAGTCTTCAAAAAGCAAAATTTCAAAGTGCAAATGTACAATTTCTATGCTTTAAATTCAGTGAAAAACACTTTTTTAATATGCCTATTTGCCAATTAAATAGTGTTGTTTTTGACAATATGATAAATTTTTTATAGAACTATTCAGAAATTCAAATTTTTTTGTACTTTGCATGCTACTTAACTAATAATTCAAATTATGATAAAAAAGATTTTATTCATTGCTTTTATAGCTTTTGGTAGTTTGTCTATGGTGGCTCAAACTACGATTTCAGGGACTGTAAAAGACGCAAAATCAGGGGAGTTTCTTCCTGGTGCGAATGTAAAAGTTTCAAGAAAATCTGTTGGAACAAGTACTGATTTCGACGGGAGATTTGAACTTAAAACCACTGATAATCCGCCATTTACAATAGAAATTTCCATGATTGGATACAAAACGGAAGAAGTTCAAATTACTAAAAAAAATCAAAAAGTAGAAGTTAGTTTATCAGAAAACGAAACTTCGCTAGACGAGATTGTAGTATCTGCTTCAAGAACTCCAGAACGTATCATGGAATCTCCAGTAACCGTTGAAAGAATGGATATCAGAGAGATAAAAAACACCTCTTCTCCGTCGTTTTATGACGGTTTAGAGAACCTAAAAGGTGTAGATGTGAACACAAACAGTTTAACTTTTAAGTCTGTAAACACTCGTGGATTTGCCACTTTTGCAAATACTCGTTTTATGCAATTGGTTGACGGAATGGACAACTCTTCACCAGCACTAAACTTTGCTTTGGGTAATTTACTTGGAATGTCTGAATTAGATGTTGAAACTGTAGAATTACTTCCTGGAGCTTCATCAGCTTTATATGGAGCAAATGCTTTTAATGGAATTATGTTCATGACTAGCAAAAGCCCTTTTAAAGATCAAGGAATTAGTGTTTCTTTAAAAACAGGAATTACGAGTCAAGATGCTGCAGGCGATAATGCATACAACGATTTTAACATCAGAATGGCATATGCTTTTTCTGATAAATTTGCTGCAAAAGCAACCTTGTCTTATTTAGATGGAACAGAATGGTTTGCAACTGATTATAGAAATACTAGAAACGGAACTTATACTTCAGGAGATAGAAATTCTGACAGAAATTATAACGGGTTAAATGTTTATGGTGATGAGGTTTCAACAAACATTAGAGGAGTAGCACAATCATTAGAAAGATTGGGAATTTTACCAAATGGAGCTGCAGCTTTAGTACCTAGTGAAAATATCAGTAGAACCGGATATGACGAAAGAGATTTAATGACTTATGAAGCTAAAAGTGTTAAGTTTTCAGGATTATTAAATTATCGTCCTTTTGGTGATGATCGTTTAGAAATTATTTGGAATTCAAAATATGGTGTAGGAAATACTATCTATCAAGGAACCAATAGATACAATATCAAAGACTTCTTTATGGAGCAACATAAATTGGAGTTCAGAGGAAAAAATTTCTTTGTAAGAGGTTATATGACCAATGAAGATGCAGGAAACTCATATGATACGCGTTTTGCAGCAATCAATATTAACAGAGCATGGAAAGATGACAATACTTGGTTTGGACAATATGTTGGAGCTTACTTTCAAGGAACTTTAGGAGGTTTAACTTCAGACCAAGCTCATGCAATTGCAAGACAAACTGCTGAAACAGGAAGATTTTTACCAGGAACTACAGAGTTTCAAGAAGCTTTTGATAGAATTACGTCAGATCCAGATTTGGTTACAGGATCTAAATTCCAAGACAATACAAAATTATATCACGTAGATGCAAATTACAATTTTCAAGATGTCATTGATTGGGCTGAATTTCAAATTGGAGGTTCATATAGATTGTATTCTTTGAATTCGAATGGAAGTATTTTTACAGATTATGATGGTCCAATTGATTATGATGAATATGGTGTTTACACTCAAATGCAAAAGAAATTTTTAGAAGAAGATCGTTTAAAATTAACAGCTTCTTTACGTTATGACAAAGCTCAAAACTTTCAAGGAAATTATTCTCCAAGAGTATCTTTAGCATATGCAGCAGGTGAAGGAAAAAACCAAAATTTTAGAGCTTCTTTCCAAACTGGATTTAGAAATCCAACAACTCAAGATCAATACATTGGTTTGAATGCAGGAGCGGCATATTTGGTAGGTTCAGCACCAGACAATTTAGATAGATATTTTACTCAGCCGTTAATTGTTAGTGGTTTTGGACAAGGAATTTTAGGCACACCAACCACAAGAGTTTCAGGAAGAGCAGCTTACGAAAATGCGTTTTCAGCAGAATCAGTTACAAATGGAGCTCCAACAAAAGCAGATGTAGCTCTGGTAAAACCAGAAAAAGTAACAGCTTATGAACTTGGTTATAGAGGTTTGGTAAAAGCAGGAGAAAAAAATATCACCATCGATTTAAGTGGTTACTACAATAGCTACCAAGATTTTATCGCTGGTAAAAATGTAATTGTTCCTTTCTATGGTACTGTTGGAGACAATTCACTTTCTTTAGCGGCTTTACAAAATAGTGATATTGCTGTTTTTCAAACATATACAAATTCAGCTGCTGACATCAGTTCTTACGGGGCTTCTATTGGTTTGAACACAAAAATATTCAACAATTTTGACTTTGGATTAAATTATACTTATGCTAAGTTTGATTTTGATCAAGCGTCTGATCCTGATTTTGAAGCAGGATTTAATACGCCAGAGCACAAAGTAAAAGTACAATTTGGGAATACAGAATTATTTAAAAACTTTGGATTCAATGTAAACTTAAGATGGCAAAATGCTTTTGTTTGGGAATCAACTTTTTTAGATGCTACTGTTGACGGACGAACTGTTATTGACGCTCAAATCAATTATAGTGTGCCAAAACTTAAATCGGTATTTAAAATCGGTGGTGCAAATATTGGTGGACAAGAGTATTTTAGTGCCCCTGGAGTTGGTGCTATAGGTTCACAATACTATATTTCTTGGACAATTAATAACTAATTAAAAAACATTTTATTCATGAAAAATTATAAATATATAGGATTATTTCTAGCGTCATTAGCCATCATTTCATGTGATGTAAACAATGATTTAGATGATATCCCAGCAGTGGTTGTACCAGAAGTTGAATTAAATACAAATGGATTGAATTTTTCTAAATACGTTGCAATTGGTGCCTCTTTTACAGCTGGTTTTACCGATAATGCATTGTTTATTGCAGCTCAACAAAATTCATTTCCAAATATTTTAGCAAGCAAATTTGGTACAGATTTTAATCAACCAATGATGAATGATAACATTGGTGGGTTGCTTTTTGCAGGAAATGTAATACAAGGACCAAGGTTGTTTTTTAATGGTTCAGGACCTGCTACTTTAGCAGCAACTCCAACAACTGAAGTGACAACTAAAGTGACAGGAGCATTGCACAATTTTGGTATTCCAGGTGCAAAAAGTTTTCATTTAGTTGCACCAGGCTATGGAAATCCTGCAGGAGTTCCATTAGGATTGGCAAATCCATATTTTGCAAGAATGTCATCAAGTGCCAACGCAACTGTTTTGGGAGATGCCATTGCGCAAGCACCTACTTTTTTCACTTTATCTGAAATTGGTGGAAATGATGTGTTAGGATATGCGCTTTCTGGTGGATCAGGTGTTGATCAAACAGGAAATTTAAACCCTGCCACTTATGGAGGTAGTGATATTACAGATCCAAACGTATTTGCTCAAGTATTTAGCAGTATGGTAACTACATTAACATCTGGAGGTGCAAAAGGTGTTGTTGCAACAGTTCCTTACATTACCAATTTAGCACATTTTACATCAGTTCCTTACAATCCTGTTCCTTTGGATGCTGCAACTGCAACCCAACTTAATACACAATTATTAGGGCCAGTGATTCAAATTTTAACAGCTTTAGGCCAGCCTAATAGAATTACTTTATTGCAAGCAGCGTCAAATAATAAATTACTTATTAGAGACGAAGATTTAGTTAATTTCTCTGCTCAAATTAGTGGAGCTTTGCAACAAGCTGGAGTTCCAGCTCCTCAAGCACAATTAATGGGAAATCTATATGGACAAGCAAGACATGCAACACCTTCGGATTTATTTGTTTTACCAGTATCTAGTGTTATAGGAACATCAACAAACGAAGCGCCAGCACCATTTAATACAATTGGCGTAACATATCCATTAGCTGACAGTTGGGTAATTACACCACAAGAACAAGCAGCCATCAAAACGGCTACTGATGCTTATAATACAACAATTACTGCCATTGCAAATTCTAATCCAAATGTAGCTTTGGTTGATTTTAAAGCAGTTTTAGAAGAAGCCTCAACAGGAATCAAATTTGATGGTTATACTATGACTACAAAACTTGTAGTTGGTGGTTTAATCAGTTTGGATGGTGTGCATTTAACGGCAAGAGGATATGCGTTGATGGCAAATAAAATTCTAGCTGCTATGGATGCTAAATTTGGTACAAACTTTACTACAGCAACCAATGGTTTGGCAAAAGCAGGAGATTATCCAACAAATTACTCACCAGCATTGAGATAATTTTAAGGAAATAAATGATAACAAAAAAGGTTGAGAATTTTCTCAACCTTTTTTTATGAGATATAATTTTAAAAACTAAGAAAGCATCATCACCGCTTTTTTCAGTGCGGCAATCATCACGTCAATTTCTTCTTTTGTGTTGTAAAATGAAAATGAAGCTCTTACTGTTCCTGGAATGTTATAAAAATCCATAATAGGTTGTGTACAATGTTGACCTGTTCTTACAGCAATTCCTAATTTATCAAGAATAGTTCCTATATCATAAGGATGAATTGAACCCACATTGAATGAAATAACGGCTGTTTTTTCTGGAGCAGTTCCATAAATTTTGAGTCCTTCAATCTTCAATAATTCTTCTGTGGCATACATCAAAAGTTGTTGTTCATACCCTGAAATTGTTTCAAATCCGATGGAATTCATATAGTCTAATGCAACTCCAAAAGCAATTCCGCCACAAATATTTGGGGTTCCTGCTTCAAATTTATGAGGCAAACCTGCATACGTTGTTTTTTGAAAAGTAACGGTTTCAATCATTTCTCCTCCACCTTGATAAGGAGGCAATTTTTCTAACCAAGCTTGTTTTCCATACAACATTCCAACACCTGTTGGGCCACACAATTTGTGTGCAGAAGTTACATAAAAATCAACATTTAAAGCTTGTAAATCAGGTTTAATATGAGGTGTTGATTGCGCTCCATCAATCAAAACTGCTGCACCAACTTTGTGAGCTGCATCAATAATTTCTTTGATGGGATTGACAGTTCCTAACGCATTCGAAACATGATTACAAAACACCAATTTGGTGTTTTTATTCAAGATTTGATGATACCTTTCCATTTCTAAAGTTCCTATTTCAGTCATAGGAATTACCCTTAAAATAGCGCCCGTTTTTTCGCACAACATTTGCCAAGGAACAATATTTGAATGATGTTCTAAAGCAGAAACGATGATTTCATCATTTGGATTTAAAATTTCGGAAAATCCAGCAGCGATTAAATTGATTCCATGAGTTGTACCCGAAGTAAAAATGATTTCATACGGATGTTTCGCATTGAAATGCTGTTGAATTTTGATTCTTGCAGCTTCGTATTTATCAGTAGCTTCTTGACTTAAAGTATGCACTCCTCTGTGAATATTTGCGTTGTAATTGCTATAATAATCTACAATGGCATCAATCACTATTTGCGGAGTTTGAGACGTAGCAGCATTGTCAAAATAAACCAAAGGTTTGCCATTGACAACTCTTTTCAGAATGGGAAAATCTTCACGAATTTTAGCAACATTGAACATAATCATCATTTTAGATTACAAAGATAAAGGTTGAAATTTGATTCGATTCAAAAACTCCATATCATTTTCTTACTTTTACATAGTCAAAATCTAATTTTATGAAAATTATAAAGCGTTTTTTAGTACTTCTGTCAGTAGCAGTTTTATTGATTGTGATGTTGAATTATCCAAAACTAAATATTATTGCTGGATATTCAGCAAAAAATACTGCTTCTTCTGTTTTTTTAGCAGAAAGGAGTTTGGCTTTTACGGATGCAACAGATAATAATTTTTCGCCTGTGAATGTGGCAACTGATCATCTTGATAATCATAAAATGGCGATTTCTTCAGTTTTTGGATTGTTGACACGAAAAGCCATTTACAGAGAAGGTTTGGGTGCCGTTTTAACGCTTTCAGAAGAGGATGAAAATGCTCCTTTTTTGAAACCAAAAAGAGCAAAATCTGACAATGTCACACCTTTTCCTTATGGAAATGCACCCCAAAAGGACACTGTTTTTGCAAATGTAAATTATAACCAATTGAAGGAAACTGTCAATTCAATTTTTGGAAATGAAAAAACAAGAGCTGTTGTTGTGATTTATAAAGACCAAATTATTGCCGAAAAATATGATCATGGATTTGATGAAAATTCTAAAATTTTAGGTTGGTCAATGACAAAAAGTATCACAAGTACCATTTTCGGAATTTTACAACATCAAAAAAAATTGAATGTTTCAGACAAAGCTCCTATCAAATCTTGGCAAAATGATGCTCGTAAAAACATCACCATTCATAATTTGTTACAAATGAATTCAGGATTGGAATGGGATGAAAATTATGATAATATATCGGATGTTACCAAAATGCTTTTTTTGGAAAAAGACATGACAAAAGCGCAAGAAATAAAGCCTCTTTCAGGCAAGATAAATGCCTCTTGGAACTATTCGTCAGGAACCACGAATTTATTGTCAGGAATTATCAGAAATCAATTTGAAACGCATCAAGAATATTTGGATTTTTGGCACACCAATTTGATTGATAAAATTGGCATGAATTCCATGGTTTTAGAAACAGATTTGGCAGGAAATTATGTAGGATCTTCTTATGCGTGGGCAACTGCTAGAGATTGGGCGAAATTTGGCTTGTTGTATTTGCACAAAGGAAACTGGAATGGCGAACAATTATTTGATGCAACTTGGGCAGATTATGTTGCAACACCAACACCAACTTCAGATGGAACGTATGGCGCACAATTTTGGCTAAATGCAACACCAACGTTTCAAGATGTTCCTAAAAACATGTTTTTTGCTGATGGATATCAAGGTCAACGTGTATATATTTTGCCCGATCAAGAGTTAGTTGTGGTTAGAATGGGACTTTCTGGGATGGATGAAAATGCTTTTTTGAGTGGGATTATTCAATCAATCAACTAAAAAAGCGTAGGAAAATCAGCTTTTCAAATTATTTTTTTGGATTTATCAAACTTAGGACAATAGCCACTAGTCCAATTCCAATTGTAATATAGGAGTTTGTATTATCTTGAACTTTTACCAAATCGATTTCTCCAATAGAAATTTGAGTTTCGGGAATGACTAATGTATAAATTCCATAAAATGTTAAAGCAATTCCGATAATCAATAATATTGATTTTATGGTTCTGTTCATGGAAAATTATTTTCTTAAAGATAACAAAAAACACGCATTCAAAATTTCTTAAATGCGTGTTTCTTAGTTTTATACAAAAAAAATGTAATTACAAATCAAAACCAATATTTACTTTCAGTTTTTGTGCAATTATTTTTGTAATTCTCTTTTTTACTTCTGGGATTTTTACGCTGTCTAAAACCGTATTTGCAAAGGCGTACATCAATAATGCTTTTATAAAATTATTTCTCTCCAACTCATCACTTTACCTAAAGTTCGCTCTTGGTTAAAAAGCCCAGTATGTACAATGCTTTTACTTTGAATTAAAGATGGTTTTAGTTTTTCAAAATAGGTTAATCCTTTAAACATTTCAGTCATAATGGTTTCTGATGCTTTAATTTCTACTAAATTTAAAAGTTCAGAATTTTGCCAAATCAAATCTACTTCATGCCCTACAGCATCTCTCCAAAACCAAAAATCTAACAATAAATTATGGTGATAATTTTTTTTAATGAACTCATTTATAACATAGTTTTCAAAAAGACTTCCTTTGAGCGCACTCAATTTTACGCTTTCAGCATCGTTTATTTTCAATAAAAAACAGAGGAGTCCAGTATCGTAAAAATACAATTTTGAAGTTTTTGTAACACGTTTATTGAAATTAGAAAAATAAGGTTGCAGTTGATACACAATATAACTACTTTCTAACACAGAAATCCAAGATTTTGCTGTTGGTTGCGAAATTCCACATTCGTTTGCAAGGGAATTCAAATTTAGTAACTGCCCTGCTCTTGCAGCACAAAGAGAAATAAAATTCCGAAATTGTTTTAAATCTTTCACATTCATCAGTTCAGATAAATCACGTTCTACATAGGTTTGAATGTAATTTGAATAAAAAACTTTGGATGAAATATCCCTGTCATAAATAGCAGGATAAAATCCTTTTTGAAGATTTACCGCAAAATCATCATCAAGCCAATTTGCCTCTTGCATTTCTGAAACATCAAAAGGTAATAATTTAAACAAAGCGACTCTGCCAGCTAAACTTTGAGTAATATTTTGCATCAGATGAAAATTTTGTGAACCAGACAAAATGTATTGTCCCATAATTTTGTCTTCATCTACTTTGGTTTGTAAATATGAAAACAATTCAGGAGCACGTTGCGCTTCATCAAAAATTACGTATTTATCATATTGTTTTAGAAAACCATTTGGATCATCTGTTGCAAATTTTCTGATGTCTAAATTTTCTAAATTTACATACGTATAATCTGAAAAATGGGTTTGTAAAAATGTAGTTTTCCCTGATTGCCTTGGGCCAGTTAAAGCCAAAATAGGATATTTATTTTTATAGATATCCATTTCGTATTTTATCTTTCTGTTTAATCTCATAAATCATTTATTATCAAACAAATATATAAATAATATTGAAATTACACTATAATTAACTTTGAAATTGAATAATAATTAACTTTGAAATTACACTATCATTAATTTTGAAATTGCACAACTATTTTGGAATGATTAAAATTTGAAGATTTAAAAAAACTCAAAACAAATATTCAATTTATTTTATGTTGATAAATTAGTTGTAAGTGAGTTAAAACGAAACTTTTATGGTTACAAAAAACGCAATTAATACCGAAATTTTGGGATTAGTTGCGTTTTTTAAATTATTAAAAAACAACGATTTACAAATCAAAACCAATATTTACTTTCAGTTTTTGTGCAATTAATTTTGTAATTCTCTTTTTAACTTCTGGGATTTTTACGCTGTCTAAAACCGTATTTGCAAAGGCATACATCAATAATGCTTTTCCTTCTTTTTTCGGAATTCCACGTTGTTGCATGTAAAATAATGCATCATCATCCAATTGACCAATGGTACAACCATGTGAACATTTTACATCATCAGCAAAAATTTCAAGTTGAGGTTTCGCATTTACAGTAGCTTTATCACTTACCAAAACATTATTGTTTTGTTGATAAGCATTCGTTTTTTGTGCTTCTTTTTCAACAATTACTTTTCCATTAAAAACACCTGTTGAACGCTCATCATAAATTCCTTTATAATCTTGATGACTTTCGCAATTTGGTTCAATATGATGCACCAAAGTGTGATGATCCACATGTTGTTTTTCTTCAATAATGGTGATTCCTTTCAAAATCGAGTTGATATGTTCTCCTCTTTGATAAAAATTTAAGTTGTTTCTGGTGATATTTCCACCAAAAGAAAAGGTATGAACGGATACTTCACTATTTGTTTTTTGTTCAATATAGGTGTTATCAACCAAAGATGCATTCAAATTATCATTTTGGATTTTGTAATAATCAACAGTCGCATTTCTTCCCACGAAAACTTCTGTAACTACATTTGATAAAACCGCATTTGAGTTTAAACTTTGATGACGTTCAATGATTTGAACATGTGCATTTTCTTCAACAACAATCAGATTTCTAGGTTGCATCATGGTTGCAATTTCAGCACCCGTTGTCAAATTGATAATTTGAATTGGTTTTTGAACTTCCACATTTTTTGGAATATAAATGTAAGCACCTTCTTTTGCAAAAGCGGTGTTCAAAGAAGTCAGGTTGTCCTGTTTTGCTATTTTATTGAAATAATTTTCAATAACAACTTTGTATTTTGGCTTTGTTAAAGCTGCAGACATCAAGCAAACATCAATGGTATCATGCGTTGTTTCTGATAAGAATGAGCTGTATTTTCCGTCAATAAAAATAACTTTATAAGAATCTATATCAGAAATAAAATATTTTCTTACTTCTGCCAAATCAACAGAAACCTCTTTATTTGGAAGAATACAAAAATCATTTTTTAATATAGGATTTAAAGAAGTGTATTTCCAAGCCTCCAATTTTTTTGTTGGAAAACCCAATTTCTCAAAGTTTTCAAATGCTTTTGTACGAATTTCATGAATGTCAGAATTCATGTCCATTTCGTTTTCAAAAGCCACGTATGAAGAGAGTATTTTATCTTTTAATTCCATTTTTTTTAGTTTAAAGTTCAAAGTTCAGAATTCAAAGTTTTTCAACTTTGAATTACAAATTTTGAATTTTGAATTCAATTTTAGCTTACCAATTCCTGCTTTATCCAATCATATCCTTTTGCTTCTAGTTCTAAAGCCAAAGAAGCATCACCTGATTTTACGATTTTTCCATCGTATAAAACATGCACAAAATCAGGAACGATATAATCTAACAAGCGTTGGTAATGTGTAATTACAATTACAGCATTGTCTTTAGATTTTAGCTTGTTTACGCCATTTGCAACGATTCTCAAAGCGTCAATATCCAAACCAGAATCTGTTTCATCAAGAATCGCTAATTTTGGCTCTAACATTGCCATTTGGAAAATTTCGTTTCTTTTTTTCTCACCACCAGAAAAACCTTCATTTAAAGAACGAGATAAAAATTTACGATCAATTTCTAACAATTCTGATTTTTCACGGATTTTTTGCAACATATCTTTTGCAGGCATGTCTTCCAAACCTCTTGCTTTTCTATTTTCGTTGATAGCCGTTTTTATAAAATTGGTTACAGAAACTCCAGGAATTTCAACAGGATATTGAAACGATAAAAACACGCCAGCATGTGCTCTTTCTTCAGGAGCCAATTCGCTAATGTCTTCGCCATTTAATTCAATGGTTCCTTGGGTAACTTCATAGTCTTCTCTACCAGCAATAATATTGGCAAGCGTACTTTTTCCGGCACCATTTGGACCCATAATTGCATGAACTTCTCCTGCTTTTACTTCAATATTCAATCCTTTTAAGATTGATTTTCCTGCTACTTCTGAATGTAAATTGTTGATTTTTAAAATCATGACACAAATTTATTTGTTTAATAATTTTTCTAATTTTTGAAAATCTTTTGGTGAATGCTGAATGATGACTTCTGCATTTTTTTCTTTTGCAAAAGCTTCAAATTTCTCCATACTTTCCAATGTTTGTTTTACATCATAATTGAATGATGGAACTCCTTTATTTTTTCTATTTTCTTCAAAATGATACAAATCTCCCGTTAATAAAATCGGTTTTTCCAATCCAGAAACTTCAACATACAACACTTGATGACCAATGGTATGACCTGGCATGTATTTGATAACCACAGTTCCATCTCCAAAAACGTCATAATCTCCAGTAATTTTTTTAACTTTTTTCAATGTTGCAACTGATGCGTCTTTTTGCGCTAAACTATCACCCAAAACTGAATTGTATTCGTTTTCTTGCACAATCCAAGTAGCATTTTTCATGTAATTTGCATGTCCTGTATGATCAAAATGAGAGTGTGACATGGCAAAATATTGAAAATCTTCTATTTTAAATCCGATAGATTTTAACTGATTTACCAAAGAATCTGGACGTTGAATTCTATAAACGCCACTTGGCTCATCATAAGGCTCAGGAATCACCAATTGTTCAGGCAAACCTGCATCCCACATTAAATTTCCTTTTGGATGAGAAATTACATAATAAGCATCCGTAAATTGTTTTGACTGACCTGTATACGTAGTATCTTGAGAAAAAACTTCTAATTTTTTTACCAAAATGGAACCCCCAACTAATTGATAGATTTTAACTTCTGGTTTGCTATTTTCTGCTGATTTTTTTTCAGTGTTTTTGCAACTTACGATTCCAATTGCAAAAAAAAGAATCAATAATTTTTTCATAATTTGTTTTATTAAAATTCTAAAGGATGTTTTATCCCACAGAGCCTTCTAAAGAAATTTCTAATAATTTTTGAGCTTCTACAGCAAATTCCATTGGTAGTTTATTGAGCACTTCTTTACTAAATCCGTTTACAATGAGCGCAATTGCTTTTTCAGTATCAATGCCACGTTGATTGCAATAAAATAATTGATCTTCACCAATTTTACTTGTGGTTGCTTCGTGCTCAATTTGCGCGGTATTATTTTTTACTTCAATGTATGGAAACGTATGCGCACCACATTCATTGCCCATCAATAAAGAATCACATTGTGAAAAATTCCGAGCATTTTCCGCTCTTGAATTTATCTGAACCAAACCACGATAACTATTTTGAGATTTTCCTGCAGAAATTCCTTTTGAAATAATTGTTGATTTGGTGTTTTTTCCTAAGTGAATCATTTTTGTGCCAGTATCTGCTTGTTGAAAATGATTGGTTACTGCAATTGAATAAAATTCTCCAACTGAATTGTTTCCTTTCAAAATACAACTTGGATATTTCCATGTGATTGCAGAGCCAGTTTCTACTTGAGTCCAAGAAATTTTGGCATTTGTTTCGCACAAACCTCTTTTGGTTACGAAGTTAAAAACACCACCTTTTCCATTTGCATCACCAGGAAACCAATTTTGAACGGTTGAATATTTGATTTCTGCATCATCCAAAGCAATCAATTCCACAACTGCAGCATGCAACTGATTTTCATCCCTTTGAGGAGCTGTACAGCCCTCTAAATAAGACACATAACTTCCTTTATCAGCAATGACTAAGGTTCTTTCAAATTGACCTGTTCCACCTTCATTGATTCTAAAATACGTTGACAATTCCATAGGACATTTTACGCCTTTTGGGATGTAACAAAAAGATCCATCAGAAAAAACAGCCGAATTTAAAGCCGCATAAAAGTTATCTGTAGTTGGCACAACTGAACCCATGTATTTTTTTACCAATTCAGGATATTCCTGAATTGCTTCGGAAATTGGCATAAAAATAATGCCTTTTTCTGCCAATGTTTTTTTGAAAGTTGTGGCTACAGAAACAGAATCCATGACAATATCAACAGCCACATTTGCCAAACGTTTCTGTTCAGCCAATGAAATTCCTAACTTTTCGAAAGTTGCCAACATTTCTGGATCAACTTCGTCAATGGAATTTAATTTTGGCTTCTTTTTTGGGGCAGAATAATAGGCAATTTCTTGAAAATTAGGTTTTTGGTATTTCACGTTTGCCCATTCAGGTTCTTTCATTTTTGTCCAACCACGATAGGCTTCTAATCGCCAATTGGTCATCCATTCAGGTTCGTTTTTCTTTTTAGAAATGGCACGAACAACGTCTTCATTCAATCCTTTTGCGAAAGTTTCGCTTTCTATATCCGTATAAAAACCATATTCATATTGTTTGGTTTTTAATTCTTCTTTTAAATCGTCTTCAGTATACTTCATAATTTTTCTTTTTTACTCCTTCCCTTTGGGAAGGTTGGGATGGGCATTTTACAGAGAAAAACTCTCTCCACAACCACAAGTTCTATTCGCATTTGGGTTATTGAACACAAATCCTTTTCCATTTAAACCTCCAGAATATTCTAAAGTAGTGCCAACCAGATAGAGAAAACTTTTTTTGTCAACAATGATTTTAACGTCATTCTCTTCAAAAACTTTGTCATTCTCTTGTTGTTTGTTGTCAAAAGTTAAATTGTATGACAACCCAGAACAACCACCACTTTTTACTCCAACTCTTACAAAATCTTTTGAGGCATCAAAGCCATCTTCGGTCATTAATTCAATGACTTTCTTTTTTGCTGTGTCTGAAACTTTTATCATAAACTTAAATAGATTAAATCTAAATTGACTGCAAATATATTACAATTCCTGTTTAAAAATGTTAATAATTTATTATCAACACTAATAAAACTATTGATTTTTCTTATGGATTCTTAAAATTGGGATTGTTGATAAACTCAAAATCTGACAAAGTGAGCAAGAACGCTTTTAAATCTGCTTTGTCTTTGGTTGTTAATTGCACGCCACCTTGCGAAACCTTTTTCATTAAAGGATCAATTGTTGAAGAAAATCGTAATCCTTCAGAATAATGATTGATCACCTCTTCTAAAGTAGCAAATCGTCCATCATGCATATAAGGTGCTGTAAACGCTAAATTTCTGATGGATGGCGATTTGAATTTCCCATTATCTTTAGGATCTCCTGTTTTTGCACCCAAACCCAAATCAGTAAAATTTGTATCTAAACCGTTATTATGGAACAAATTATCAGTCCAAAGTGGATTGTTATTGCTTCCATGACAGTGAAAACAATCGCCTTTTGCTTCGTCCATAAAAACATTAAAACCGCTTTCTTCTTCAGGAGTTAAAGAGGTTTCTCCTCGTAAAAATCGGTCAAATTTTGAGTTTCCTGAAATTAATGTTCTTTCAAATTGTGCAATTGCTTTGGTAATTAAGACAGAATCAATAGTTGAAGTTCCAAAAGCAAGTTTAAATAACGTTGGGTATTCAGGATGATTTTGCAACTTTTGAGCGACATTTTTCCAAGTTGCATGCATTTCAATAGGATTTCTTACAGGCTCAAAAGCTTGATTTTCTAAACTAAATTCGCTTCCATCCCAATTAAAAAGTTCGTCAAAATTCCAAGCTAAATTGAACAAAGGCATGGCATTTCTGATTCCTTTCTTTCCGTCAATTCCAACACTAAATTGTTGCGAATCTGAAAAAGCATTTTGTGGATTGTGACAAGAAGCACAAGATTGTGAATTATCGCCTGAAAGTAATTTTTCGAAAAATAATTTTTTTCCAAGGGCAACACCTTCTTGTGTTAAAGGATTGTTTGCAGGAATAACTGGCGCAATCAATTTTTCTGAAAAAAGCGAAGGAATTTCTAAATTATAGGTTATTGGAAGATACAATTCTTCCTCTTTTGAGGAGCAATTCATCAAAAGAAAAAAAGCAGTAATGAAAATCCAATTTTTGTTCATTCTTAATTTGAAATTGTACCTACAGAAAACACATTTCTACCATTTTCACTCATCATTTTTTGAGCATCAAAATTGGGCATTAAAACCGAATTTAACACATTTAAATCCCATAAATTCGGGTTTTTAAACCACTCTGCCACATTCATTTTGATTTCGATGGTGGTGTTTTTTGACAACTCGAAAGTGCCAATTTCAACTTCAAAAGAAGTGTCTTCCAAAATCAAATTCATTGGATTTGACATATTTACAGCTCTGATTGTGTGGTAGTTAAAATTTGCATTTTGATTGTTTGAGTCTTTGTATTTTCCGTCAAATTGCATGTAATGATATCCTCCTCCCATCATCATTGGAACATTGAATGATGTAGAATTCAAATCGGGATAAATGCCATCAATATTGTCAGCATCAGTAAATCCAAAAGTAAATTTTAGAAATTGATTTCCTTGTGGAATTTGGGGTATTACTAATTCAAGACCTGTGTTTTCGCCAACATTTATCAATTGATAGTTTTTTTCAAAATTACCAATTTTTATTCTCGACACGAGATATCTCAATTGCTCAATACTGATTTGTTCTCCATGTTCAGTTGTGAATTTGAAAGTAGTAAAATCACTTGAATTTATGGGAATTCCATCCCAATTGTGAGTAAATTGTAGTGTAACTGTAATGGGTTCTAAATTGGTACAACAGTCTTTTTTTTCACATCCCAACAGCAAAAAAAGGCCAACACAAAAAGACATTATTTTTTTCATAAATTTCATTTTATTTTTATCAATAACGCATCAGAAAATCCTTTATTTTCAGTAATATCTTGATTTTCACTATAACTTTCGCCAACGGCAATGATTGAATTGTTTGAAAGTTCAGTAATATCAAACAAAAAATCATTTTCAGAGCCACCTATAAATTTTTGCCAAACGAGATTTCCCAATTCATCAATTTTCAAAATCCAAGCATCATTTTGACCTTTATTTTCAAATCCATTGTTTGAACTTCTTGAATTTCCAGCAATGAAATACCCATTTTTTTTAGATTTAAAAATAGCTCTTGCTGCATCAAAACTACTTCCACCAACTGTTTTTTCCCATAACAATTCTCCTTCAGGAGATATTTTTATCAACCAAATATCTGCAGCACCATTATTTTTAGAAATATCCTGATCTGAACTGCGAGTGTCTCCAACAATCAAAAAATTGCCATCATTGGTTTTGCAAATTCCTCTAGGTTCTTCAATTTCTGATCCACCAAAGTTTTTTTGCCAAATGAGAGTTCCATCACTAGCAATTTTTAGAATCCAGAAATCATATTGCCCTTTATTGTTGGTGATATTAAAGTCATTGCTGTCTGAAGATGCAATAATTATAAACGAATTGTCATCCGTTTCTTCGATTCCAAAAGGAGTGTCAGTATTTGTTCCGCCAAAATAATTTTGCCATTCTTTGTTTCCAGAAGCATCCAATTTTATCGCCCAAACATCACCACCTGCATGTTTTTGAGCTGTTTTATTTCCTTGACCTCCAGAAGCAGTCACATCTAAAACACCTATAATTAAAAACCCATTATCAGTTGTTTGAATCAATGATGTACCAACATCTGCCCCAGAAAAACCGAATGTTTTTTGCCAAGAAATATCGCCAATTGACGAGGTTTTTATGATCCAAAAATCTTGATTTCCAGCATTTTCTGTTAGATTTCCATTGGTGCTTTTGCTAAATCCAAAAAGCGCAAAACCACCATCATTGGTGGCAATGAGGTCTGCTCCTCTATCATCCTCTGAACCTCCAAAAGTTTTGCTCCACAACAAGACATCGTCTGCGGAAAATTTTAACAGCCAAAAATCAAAGCTTTCATCAGTTTTATCGGAAATGTCAAAATCATTGCTTTGTGTAAATCCTAAAATGGCATAACCTCCATCTGTGGTATTGACAACAGACTGAAAACTATCATTTTTAGTTCCTCCAAAGGTTTTTATGAGTTCAGTTTTAGTAAGATTTGAGTCTATTTCAGGAAAAATAATGCCATCATTTTTAGAGCAATTGGAGAGGGAAATAAGCACCAAAAAGAACCAGCATTTTTTCATGAATCACGAAACATTAATTGGATTTTTTGATGATAAACAAACCATTATCAATATCACTAATCACAATATTTCCACTTTCAAAATAGGGATAAACACTCCATGCACCATTAAATCCAGCAATATTGTTTGTTGGATAGGTATCAAAAAAACCGATTTCAGTAATGCTTTTATTCCCAATATTTGTGATGTCAATCATTCTGACGCCTGCAGTATAATTTGCCAAATAAAAAGTATTATTTTTCACATATCCATTGTGATCAATGGCGTCTGTTGGTCCAAAATAATCAAAATGAAATTTGGGATTGTCCAAATCAGAAAAATCAAAAATAACGGTTCTTGTTTTATTTCCAAAACGAAATTCATCCAATTCATCTCCCAATAAAAAATAGCGCATATCTTGAGAAAACCAACCTTGATGTACATATCCTACATTCGAATAATTGATATCAGAAAGTTTGATAGGATTTGATTTGTTAGTAATATCTACAATGACAATTTCGGTTTCATTGCTTCCAATCAATATTTCTTTTCCAACATGTTCTGTATCTGGACCATTATAAGTAACCACTTGAGCATCATGACTATAGTTTCTAAATCCACCTTCGTCAATAGGATTTAATGGATTTTGAATGTTGATAAACAAAGGTCCGCCTGCAAAAGGGCCACTTCTAGATGTTCCAACAGGATACGCATATCCTTTTGAATCATTGATAACGATATTGTGCGCACTTCCAAAACCTGTAAAAGTTGTTTCCGCTGAAAAATTTTGTGGAGGATTTGTTACTGATCTCAATTTTGTTAAATCAAAAACTTGCATTCCGTGGTTAGTAGCTTCACTGACTATAAATGCATAATTGTTATATACTTTTACGTCTCGCCAATCACTATTTACAGTGGCTGTTGGTAATTTTCCTAGATAAACAGGATTTTCTGTATCAGTAATATCAACAAATGCAGTTCCATTATTCAGACCTATTATGGCATATTCACGATTGTTTCTGGTATCTGTCCAACCCCAAGAATCATTTCCAGAACTTGCATTAAAAGTAGACAAAGGAATGTGTAACAATAAATCATACTCTTTACAAGGAAAATTTCCTGCAAATCCATTAACACAAGGCACTTTGTTAGCAGGAGTTGTATCGCAAACATCGCCAAAACCATCTCCATCTGTATCTTCTTGATTCGGATTTGCAATTTGAGGGCAATTATCTATTTCATCTGCAATGCCATCTTTGTCAGAATCATTAAAATCATCACAAGCATCACCAATTCCATCTCCATCAGTATCTTGTTGATTTGGATTTGCAATTTGAAAACAATTATCAATATTATTTGCAATTCCATCAGTATCAATATCATTATTGACTTCTTCTTTTGAACAAGAAATCAGTAAAATAATGCTACATACTATCAATAATTTTCTCATAAGTTGTTTTTTAAATCCTCAAATGCTTTCCAACAAATGTACTTAATTAATCATAAAAAAAAGTCTCCATAAAAAAATGAGTTTCTCAAATTTCAAGCATAAAAAAACTATTAAAAGCAAAGAACTTGCTATTTTTGCAACATGTTAGAAGATAAAAATCAAAATAGAACATCGTTGGCTGATTTGGGCGAATTTGGACTCATCAACCACATTACAAAATATTTTACCATTTCTAATGCATCCACTATAAAAGCTATTGGAGATGATGCTGCAGTTTTGGATGCATCACAAAAACAAACCCTTATTTCAACAGATTTGTTGATTGAAGGCGTTCATTTTGATTTGAGTTACATGCCCTTAAAACATTTGGGATACAAAGCTGTGATGGTCAATTTGTCTGATATTTATGCGATGAATGCAGTTGCGGAACAAATTACAGTTTCGTTAGCTGTTTCTAACAGGTTTCCATTAGAGGCTATTGAAGAATTGTATGCAGGAATTCAGTTAGCTTGTGAAACTTATAAAATTGATTTGATTGGTGGAGATACCACTTCATCAACCAAAGGAATGTTGCTGTCAATAACCGCAATTGGAAAAGCAGCTAAAGAAGATATTGTTTTTAGAGATGGTGCAAAACCTACAGATTTGATTGTGCTTACAGGCGATATTGGCGCAGCATATTTAGGTTTACAAGTCTTGGAAAGAGAAAAACAAGTCTTTCAAATCAATCCTCAAAATCAGCCAGATTTAGACAATTATACGTATTTAATTGAGCGTCAATTAAAACCAGAAGCGCGTAAAGATATTCCTGGACTGTTAAAAGAATTGCAAGTAAAACCAACTTCAATGATTGATGTTTCTGACGGAATTTCATCAGAACTTTTTCATATTTGCACACAAAGCAATGTAGGATGCAAAATTTACGAAGATAAATTGCCTTTAGATCCACAAGTTATTAGCACTTGCGAAGAATTTGAATTGGATTCAACAACGATTGCATTGAGTGGAGGTGAAGATTATGAACTCCTTTTTACAGTTCCAATTGATGATTACGAGAAGATAAAAGGGAATCCAAATTTTTCAATAATTGGTCATATTACCGAAAAAAGTCAAGGGTTGGAGTTGATTACAAGAGGAGGACAAGAAATTCCATTGAAAGCACAAGGTTGGAATGCGTTGAAAAATAGCTAGCCTTTTTGTGTCAAAAAAGTTTTCAAAACATCTGTAAGTTCGGCTGAATTTTCCACATAATTCATGTGTCCACCAGATAAAATAACAAAATTGGTATTGGTTTTTTCTGCTTCTTCTATAGAAATTTTGGAATCCAATACAGGATCTTTTTCACCAATAATCAATAGTTTTTTAAATTGAGCATTTTTTAAAACATGATTTCTATTGGGTCTTATTTTCATGCCTTCTTGCGCAGCCATATATCCTTGCAAAGAAGTGGTAAGTGCTTCTTTTTTCAGGATTTCAATTTCTGAGGTGAAAAGTGAAATATTTTCTTGATAAAACAAATTTGAAATCGACAATTTCACCATACTTTCAAAATTGGTTTGCACCATTTTATTGGCTCTTGTTCTGATGTCTTTTCGCTCTTCAGAATCTTCGTTTGAAGTGGAATTTAGCAAGCACAATCCTTTAACTTTTGCGGGATTTTTATCTACAAAAGCCAATGCAACATAACCTCCTAAAGAATGCCCAATAAGCGTACATTTTCTGATTTTTAGATGTTTTAAAACGGCTTCAATGGTCTCTGAAAACAATTCCATGGAATGCACATATCCTAAACAATCTGATTTTCCATGACCTAATAAATCAATCGAAATGACTTTATTTCTCTTTGAAAGTGAAGGAATTAATGATTTCCACATGGTTGAATTTTCTAAAAAGCCATGAAGCAAAACGAGGGCATTTCCTGTGCCTTCAACTTCATAAAAAATGCGCGCGCCTTTGTGTTCTACATACATACTGCAAAGAAAAATAAAAGCGAGTAAAAACCCGCTTTTATCATTCAAATATTTTGGAAAAATTAATTTACTGTAAGTGAAAAATTTACTTCTACATCTGTTTCCCCACCAGCATTGGTGATGTTTCCAGCAACAACTCCAGCAGCAGTTTTATTTGGTTCATGACGCAAAGTCACTGTCAGGTTTCCAATACCAGCAGAGGTTGTTGTTAGATTAAAAGTAATTCCAATTGGTCTGCCATTTTTATCTTGATCAGTATAAGCTACAGTTGCAATACTGTTAGAAAATGTATAGAAAAATTGGTGCTCATAACCTTCTCCTTCCACTTCTAAAGTAATGTTTTCAGCGGGAGTTTCTGTTTCATTGAGCACTTTAACTGAACCTGCATAAGTTTTATTGGCTTGTAATGCTCCAGAAACAGAGACAACAGGAGCATTGGGTCCATCTCCATCTAAATCACGACTTACTAAAGTTACTGTTGTTCCTCCTCCTTGTGGAATTAAAGTTACTTCTAATGTGGTGATTACTTCCTCTTCATTGATGATTTCTGGATCATCATTTGAACAAGATGTTAACGTCATTGCAATCACTGTACTGAATACTAAAATATATTTTTTCATGTTTTTGTTTTTTAAAATTTTTAATAATTAATTTTTATTTGAAGTTGAAAATTTCTTCCCAAATCATCTGCAAAAAATCGGAGTCTATTCAAATAGTCTCTGTAAGATGTATTGAGAAGATTGTTAACGTTAATACTCACTTGGATTTTTGAATGTTTTCCCCAATCAAAATCCACAGTGTTTTTTAAATGTAACAGATGAAATGCGTTTGGAGGTGTGCTAATATCTACCAAAACGGTACTATTAGTGGTTGCTATAAATTGCTCAAAATTAAAATCTGGGAAACGATTTTGTCTTCCTACAAATTCGCTAATCAAAGCACTTGAAAAATTTTTCCAATTCTCATTTTGATAACGAATGGAGTTTCTCATTTGAAAAGGAGGCATATCAATAATAGGTTCATTTTCTCTAGTGTCTTGTGCAAAAATGTAGGAAGTATTCAAGGAATAGAACCAATTTTCTGAAAATTGCTTTTGTAGATTCAAATCAAAACCTGTTAAAAAAGCATCTGTTTGACGATATTCCCATTTCGGAAAAGCTCCTCTTATGGTTTGTTCTGTGCCATTTGGTGCAATGAAAATATAGTCTTTTAAGAAGGTTGCATAGGTATCCAATTGCCAAGTGAAGGAGCTGTTTTCTCTTAAAAATGAGACCGAAAATCGATTTGATTTTTCAGAATTCAAGGTCAAAGAGCCCAACTCAATTCGTGCAGCTGAATGGTGCAAACCATCACTAAACAATTCAGAAATATTGGGTGGTCTTGTTGCCAATGTATAATTGAATAACAGCGAATTTTCTTCAGAAAGCGTTCTTTTTCCTCCTAGAGAAATCGCCAAATTGTGAAAATTCAACTTCGGATTTGTCAACAATTGGGTTCCTAAATCTTGAATCACCAATTCAGGAAACAAGACATCATATCCCAAAGCATTCCAACGATTCGTTTGATAAAACTTTTTTACATCGTAGAAATTATAGTCATAACGCACTCCAAAATCTAAAGAAAGATTTTCTGAATATTGATGTTTGATCGTCGAATAAAAACCCACATCTATTTTCTGATAATCAGGAATTAAACGACGAACACCCGTTGCAGGATTGGCAAAATTTTCTTGAAAACGAAACAATGTTCCTGTTTGTAAAGTCCATAAATCGTTGGCATCAAACAAAAAATCAGCTGTTGTAGAATGCGTTTTTAAATTCAAATCTACAGCTGGAATAAAACGATTCTCGCCAATTCTTCTGTCATATTCAAATCGTTGATTTTCTTGAAAATCATATTGCAACGTGAGTTTTCCCAAA
Source organism: Polaribacter sp. BAL334 (assembly GCF_015767435.1). GTDB lineage: Bacteria > Bacteroidota > Bacteroidia > Flavobacteriales > Flavobacteriaceae > Polaribacter. The sequence continues at coordinate 39,749 of NZ_JADWOV010000271.1, read as the reverse complement.
CCTTGAAAACGTTTAAAATAATTCACTTTGGCTATAAAATGATTGACTTCTTGTCTTGGATTGTCAATGGTGTAGCTAAATTCTTTTTGAATCAAAGGTTGTTGGCTATTCAAAGCATTGACCAAATCTTGAATTCCACCAATATGCGAAGCTACTAAAATCCCAATTTCACTAGAAATGGAACTAATAAAAACATTCCAACCAGTTTCAAAAGTTTTAAAACCACCATTTAAGGAAAAACCAAGAGAATTTGAACCCGTATTTGTCAAAAAATAATCAGGTGCTTTAAAATCTCCAAATCGTTTATAAGACGTATTCGCATCCATATAATAGCCTTTTTGATAGGTTTTATGCAATGAAGTTGCCACATTATACCCATTTCCATTGGTTTGAAATCCAGTTATGGTGCTTCCAAAAAGCGAATCAATTCTAAATGGATTTTTTGGATGCAACACCACAACTCCACCAATGGCATCACTTCCATAAGCCAAAGCTCCTGCACCTTTGATGACAGAAATACTTTCTGAAGAATTCAAATCTACGTTTGGAGCATGCTCAATTCCCCATTCTTGGTCTTGCAAACGCACACCATTGTTTATCACAATAATTCTGCTGCTGTGCATGCCATTAATCATGGGTTTTACAATCGCATTTCCAGTATTTATAGACGAAACTCCTGCAATTTCTTTCAAAGCATCACCCAAAGAACCTGAACTATAATTGTCTAACACTTTTTTAGACAACAATGTTTCAGAAATTGAAGATACTTTTTTTGGATTTGTTTTTCCCAAAATAGAAACCTCTTCTAAGGTTTCTGAATGATGTTCCAACAGAAATTTTCCTTGATAATTTGCATCAATAACGATTCTTTTTTCAGATGTTTTACAACCAATATGAGAAATAACAATTGCGATTTTTCCACCACAAACATTTCTGATCACAAAGTTTCCTTTGCTGTCAGTAACTGCAAATTTGTTGGTGTTTTTTATCTGAATTGTTGCGTTATCAATGGTTGTTCCATCATGAAAATCAACCACAATTCCACTAAGTGTGTACGTACAATTTTGACTGAAAATCCAAAAGGAATTCAAACAAAAAAGCACGAAAATAATTTTTTTCATCTGTTTGTTTTAGTTTGAAATAAAGCGAATACTTTAGGTCAAACTAGGTGGTCCTCTTAGAAAAAAAGTTGCTTTGTGTGAAGCAATAAAAGCAACGTTATAGGTGTAGTTTTTTTCTAAAAAAGTAGGTATTTCAACAACTTCATAAACGAAATTATTGCTGTAATTGAATGAATTGATGTTATAATTTAAAAAATCACAATCATCATTGAGTTGATGAATATGACTTTCAATTTTACTACTACAAACTGAGTGTTCGTGGTTTTCAAAAATGTGCTCTAATTTTACCGCAAAAGGCAATAACAGCGCAAAAATTAAAATTGCACTAAATGTTTTTACCAAGAAATTTTTTGCGAAAGACATCATTTTTTAAAGAAATCACCGCAAATATAAATGAAAACTAGTGTAAAACTCCAAAGATTGTTACTTTTAACGAAATTATAGCAGATGAATTCATTGAAAAGAAAGGATATTTGGATAAGTGGTTTTGCGTTGTTTTCGCTTTTTTTTGGCGCAGGGAATTTGATTTTACCTACTTCATTAGGTGTAAAATCTGGAGTAAATTGGTGGATCGTTTTATTAGGATTTGCAATCACTGCTGTTGTAATACCTATTTTATCCATTTTTGCACACGCCAAATTGCAAGGAACTTTGTATGATTTTGGCAAAAAAGTGTCTCCAATTTTCAGCACCGTTTTTTGTTTTTTTATCTATGCAATAGCGATTGCAATTCCTGGACCAAGAACAGCTGCAGTGACTCATGAAATGTCTGTACAGCCTTTTTTTGATGTAAGTCCTTTATTAACAAGTAGTATTTATTTTGGATTGGTATTTGTTTTCGCTATTAATCGTTCAAAAATTATCGATGTTATTGGAAAGTTTTTGACGCCAATCATTGTATTTATTTTACTGATCATCATTTTCTTGGCTATTTTTTATCCACCAGAAAATATGCTTTTTCCTATAGTTGAAAATCCATTTGTAGACGGAATTTTAGAAGGCTATCAAACGTTTGATGCGATTGCAGGCGTTGTTGTTGGCGCAGTAATTATTATTTCGTTAAACGTTGGAAATCAATACACTTTTGAAGTAAAACAAGCATTGATAAAAAAATCGGGAATGATTGCTGGTGTTGGATTGTTATTGATTTATGGTGGACTCATTGTATCAGGATTTTTATTTAGCGCAACATTCTCTGAAAATGCTTCAAGAATTGACATTTTAACCAGTTTGAGTTTGCAAACTTTGGGTGATTTTGGAAGGATTTTATTGAGTGTTTTGGTTGCGTTGGCTTGTTTTACGACTGCAGTTGGCGTTGTTACAGGTTGTGCAGATTATCTGAAAGGAATTTGCAAAAACTCACAAAAAGCGTTTGTGATGACAGCTGCCATTTGCGCAATTATTGGGATTTTAGTAGGAAGTTTTCAAGTTGATTTTATCATCATTTTGGCAGTACCAGCATTGATGTTTTTGTATCCAATAACGATTGTGTTGATTTTACTGAATGTTGTTCCAGAAAAATTTGCTTCTGCATTTGTTTTTAAAGCGGTTGTTTTGGTCACTTTTATATTCAGCATTCCTGATTTTTTAGGATATCTTATTTCAGAAGAATACTTAATTGGTATTAAAAGTTGGATTCCTTTTGCGAAGTTTAATTTGGGTTGGGTGTTGCCTGCTTTTTTGGTGTTTTTGTTGGGGAATATTTTTCAAAAACAACATAATTAGAAATTACAAAACCCTTCTCTTAACTCAATTTTATCTAAAGTTTCCCAAACTTCATGAGTATATTCTTTTGGCGAAAACTTGAAAAAAAGGAATGTTTTTTTTGTTTCGTTACAAAAATGACTTTCAATTTTTACGTTTAAAATAATTCGTTTATTTGTTGCAAAATGATCGTATGTGTCTATTTTTCCTTCAAAAAAAGTAGTTGATTTTTTCTTTTTCATAAGGGTTATTGTTGCACTTGCTTTTTGATGGAGATTGTGGTTTTCGCGAACATCATTCAAACCATCAAAATAGGTTTCTAAATCTTTTTTTAGCTGATTTGCAGTAAATGGTTCACGATAATCAATGTTCCAAACATAGGTATAAGACCAAAAAAAAGGGTGTTCTGGATGTATCCAACCTTTAGGAGGAAAACGAATCTCTGCAACTCCTTTATAGTTGATACTTTGTGCAAAATTTATTGGAAACTCAAAAGCCTCTTTTGCCCAAGTTGAATCTACTTTGATCAAATTGACAGTAATATTTTGTCCAAAAGAAAAGAATGTACAAAAAAGGAATATTGAAAAAACTACTTTAATTTTATTTTTCATACGTTTTAATTTAATTACACAACTCTTCATTTTGTCTAATTTCATTTAATGTTTTCCAAATTTCATGCCCAGTGTTTTGAGGAGAAAACCGAAAAATCACAATGGTTTTCTCAGAATTTTTACAGAATATTTGTTCACCAAGTATATGAACACTAATTATTTTTCCTGTATAAAATCCGTCAAAAAATTTCATTTCTCCAACAAATTTTTCTTCACTGTTTTTTTTAAATTGAACCTCTGGCTCTGGAAAATTAGTTGCCCAATGATTTGGTTTCATTAAACCATCAAAATAGCTTTTAAAATGATATTCAATTTCTTTTAAACTTAAAGGATTGGCTGCACTTACTTTCCAACCAATGACTAAAGACCAAAATTCATCACTTTTTGGATTTGACCAATTTGGCATAAAAAGTAGTTCTTCAAAACCAGTAAGTTTTAGGTTTGGAGCCCAATCTATTGGAAAATTAATGATTTCTGTTTTCCAGTTTTTGGTATTGTTTAAAATGGAAATTGTTTCTTTTTCCTGACTTAAAACAGTAAAAAACGAAAAAAGTAAAAGCAATTGCACTATTGTTTTTTTCATAACTTTTATAATTTTATCAAAACTTCAAATCCAATGGCATCAGAAATGGCGCCATCTTTAAATTTACTTTTATAGTTTACATTCCAAGCTGTTCTATCAATTTTAAAACGAGTTTTTAATTCTTTTTTCTCGGGGTTTAATTCCGCTAGAAAATTAATTGGTTTTGTAATGCCTTTTATGGTCAAATTTGCTTCAAATCGCGCATTATTTTTATCTGAATATTCCACTTTTGTAATCGAAATTTTGGCTAAAGGAAATTTTTTCACATCAAAAAAATCTGGGTCTTTTAAGTGATTTACAAGACCTTCATTGGCATCTTTTTTCTTTATATCCGTATTTGTGATTGAATTCATATCAATCACAAATTCACCTCCGCTAATTACGTTATTTTTCTTTACTAAATATCCTTCTTTAATTTTAATAAATCCTTCATGTCCACCAAAATAAAAGGTGTATTCTCCAATCCATTTGATACTACTTTTTTTAAGATCGATTGGAAGTTTTTCTTCTGAAAAAAAGGTGGTGTTTAGTTGTAACGCAATTGTAAATAATATTACTATGGTTTTCATAATTCTTGTTTTAATGATTATGCAGCAAAACTATTTTTACGCCCGTCAAAAAGTGTCAAAAGAATGTAAAAGAAGTGTCAATGAATGTAAAAATTGCTAGAAAAGGGTTTTATTTGCAGTAATGAAGAGAAATAATACACTTTTTTTGATGTTGGTTTTTGGAGTACTGTTTTTTTGCATGAGTAGTTTTACTCCTTTTCAAAACAATCATAACGATTTTTCTATGCGTGTAAAAATCTCGTTGAGAGAAGTTGGCAATCAATTATTGTTATCAAATAATGATACAGTTTCATTGATTTTACCCATAACAGAAACTGATGATTTGAAGTATCAAATTTCTTTCAACAATCCTCTTTCTTTTGCCCCAGATACTTTAGTTGCGATTTTTAAAAATGTTTTTAAAACGTCTTCTTTGTCATCAAATTATATTGTTGAAGTGCTTCAATGCTCAAATAACGAAGTTGCGTATAGTTATGAAATGAATCAAAAACAAGAGAAAACAATCATTCCATGTTCAGGAAGAATATTGCCAAAAAATTGTTATAAAATAGTGGTGACATTTTTGGACATTCCTTCAAATGATTCAACAGGATATACAACTTATTTTTACTTTTTGATAGCCTTATTTTTAGTGCTTTTTTTAGTGAAAATTTATTCAAGAAAAAAAATCAAAAAGAATGAAATTTTGACTTCAAATAACTTTAAAATTATTGGACGATTTGAGTTTTATCCTGAGCAAAATAAATTAGTTAAGAAACCACTAGAAATTAATCTTTCAAAAAAAGAATGTGAGCTGTTAGAAATTTTTATTTCACGACCTAATCAAATTATCAAAAGAGAAGAATTGACAAAAAAAGTGTGGGAAGATCATGGGGTTTTTGTAGGAAGAAGTTTGGATACGTATATTTCTAAATTGCGGAAAAAGTTACAAGATGATGATTCTATTCAACTCATCAATATTCATGGAGTTGGTTATAAATTAGAAGTTTCTTTGTAAAATGGTAAAACACAAGATATTTTGTTAATTGATTAAAAAATCAAACAAAATAGCAATTAATATCTTTTGAAAATAGTATTTTTGTTCAATAAATTTAGAGATATTCTAAACAAAAAATGAACACTATTCAAACGAATAAAAAAGCAGTTGTCATAGGTGCTGGAATTGCAGGAATTGCGAGTGCTATTCGCCTGCAATTGAAAGGATTTGAGGTAACTGTTTATGAAAAAAATGCTTATCCAGGAGGGAAATTATCCGTTTTTCAGTTAGGAGATTATCGTTTTGATGCAGGTCCTTCATTGTTCACAATGCCTCAATTTGTGGAGGAATTATTTTCGTTGGCAGGAAAAAAAACAGCCAATTATTTTGAATATGTAAAACATCCAACTTCATGCAAGTATTTTTGGCAAGATGGCACACAATTGCATGCAGAAAGTGATGTTCAAAAGTTTGCCGAAAAAGTACAGGAAACTTTTCAAGTTGAAGAAGATGTTATTGTAAAAAAGTTGCAAAAAGCGGCTTTTATCAATGAAGCAATTGGCGATTTATTTTTAGAACAAAGTTTGCATCAACCAACCAATTTTTTCAATTTGAAAACATTGAAATCAATACTGAATATTGGAAAATTTGATCTTGATAAAACGCTTCATCAAGCAAATCAAAAGGATGTAAAACATCCAAAAATGGTGCAATTATTTGATAGATTTGCTACGTATAATGGTTCAAATCCTTATAAAACTCCTGGAATTATGGGCATTATTCCTCATTATGAACATAATGTCGGTACTTTTTTCCCCACAAAAGGAATGAACAGTATTACTACTACTTTGGTACAATTGGCTGAGGATTTAGGCGTAAAATTTCAGTATAATGAAATTGTAAAAGAAATTATTTTAGACAAATCTCAAAAGAAAGTGTTGGGAATTGAAACCGAAAACGGAAAAATATTGGCTGATGTTGTTTTTAGCAACATGGATATTTATTTTACCTATCATCAATTGTTGCCAAGTTTTCCAAAACCAATAAAAACACTTTCGCAAGAAAGATCAAGCTCTGCCATTGTTTTTTACTGGGGAATTCGCAAAGAATTCAAAGAATTGGACTTGCACAATATTTTTTTCGCAGAAGATTATAAAGCGGAATTTGACGCAATTTTTGAACAAAAAACGATGTATAAAGACCCCACAATTTACATCAATATTTCGTCAAAAATTTGCAAAGAGGATGCTCCAAATCAATCAGAAAATTGGTTTGTAATGGTAAATGCACCTGCGAATATTGGACAAAATTGGGAGGAATTGGTTGCAAATACGAAAAAAAATGTCATCGAAAAATTGAACGCTCATTTCAAAATGGACATTGAATCTTTGATTGAATGTGAGGAAATTTTAGATCCAAGAACCATTGAAAGCAAAACATCTTCTTATCAAGGTTCGTTGTATGGAACAAGCAGCAATTCAAAATTTTCTGCGTTTTTGAGACATCCAAATTTTAAAAAAAATATCAAAGGATTGTATTTTGTTGGTGGAAGTGTGCATCCTGGAGGAGGAATTCCATTATGTTTATTAAGTGCTAAAATTGCGACAAATCATGTTTCGTAAAATTAAGATCAATAAAATCCAATTTTCGATAACACTGTTGATTTTAATTTACGTCACAGGTTTTATCGGAATTGTTGCGAGCAAAAATCCCATCGAATTTTTGTCTTTAACTCCTTTAAATTTGGGAATTAGCGCAATTTTACTGTTCATCAATCATCAAAAAGGATTTCTAAATCAAGTATTTATTTTTATTTTGATTGGCTTTCTTGGGTATTTTATTGAAGTTTTGGGCGTAAATACGGATGTTATTTTTGGAGAATATGCTTATGGAAAAACATTGGGCTGGAAAGTTTTTGAAACGCCATTAATGATTGGTGTAAATTGGATTTTGTTAACGTATGCAACTGTTTATTCTTTAGAAAAGTACATTCAAACAAAGTGGATTTTGGCTCTTTTTTCAAGTTTCGTTTTGGTGACACTCGATTTTCTCATTGAACCCATTGCAATTACCTATGATTTTTGGACATGGACAAACGGACAAATCCCTATTCAAAATTATGTTGCTTGGTATGTAATTGGGGTTGTTTTTTGTTTTGCATTGGCTCAATTTAAAAAAGGTTCTTTCAATACCTTTGCGCCTTTTTTATTATTGATACAGTTTTTGTTTTTTGGGATTTTAAATTTTGTTTCATAATCTTTTTTTAAACATTCATTAACACAGCATTTTTTTTAAAATAAAGTCTTCAATTAATAAAAAACGTATTTTTGCTTTTTTAAATGGAAAATAACTTTTGTTAAATTACTACACGTATCCTAATTCCAATTCTATTGAATGGGTGACTTTTGTGCATGGTGCAGGAGGAAGTAGTTCTATTTGGTATAAGCAATTGCGCGATTTTAAAAAAGAATTCAATGTCTTGATTTTGGATTTGCGCGGTCATGGAAATAGCAAACCAACCTTGAAAGACACGTTCAATCCAAAATATACTTTTGATTCAATTACCCATGATATTGTAGAAGTTATTGAACATTTGAACATCCGAAAATCACATTTTATAGGCATTTCTTTAGGAACCATTTTGATTCGAAATCTAGCAGAAATGAGACCAGAATTGGTAAAAAGCATGATTATGGGAGGTGCCATTATCAAATTGAATTTTCGTTCTCAAATTTTAATGAAAATTGGTAACATTTTCAAATCTGTAGTGCCTTATATGCTATTGTATAAGCTGTTTGCGTTTATCATTATGCCAAAGAAAAACCACAAAAATTCACGATTATTATTCGTTAATGAAGCTAAAAAATTGTATCAAAAAGAGTTTTTGCGTTGGTTCAAATTGACTGCAGAAATCAATCCTTTATTGCGATTTTTTAGAGCGAAAGACATTCAAATCCCAACCTTATATATTATGGGCGCTGAAGATCATTTGTTTTTACCATCTATCAAACATATTGTTTCCAAACACGTAACTTCCACACTTTTTGTGGTGGACAATTGCGGTCATGTTGTGAATGTGGAACAGCCAGAAACATTCAATTTGCAAACAATTCGTTTTATCAATTCGCTGACATAAAAAAAGCGAGTTTTACAACCCGCTTTTCAGTATTTATTGATTCATCAAATCTTCAATATCGTCCGCTTCAATAGGAATGTGTTGCATCAAATTGAAAGGTTCCCCTTGTTCTTGAACAACAACATCATCCTCTAAACGAATTCCAAAACCTTCTTGTGGGATGTAAATTCCAGGCTCAACAGTGAACACCATATTTGCTTGCATAGGTTCGTGCAGTAAACCATAATCATGTGTGTCTAATCCAATATGATGACTTGTTCCGTGCATAAAATATTTTTTATACGCAGGCCATTTTGGGTCTTCATTTTGAACATCAGCTTTGTCAAGCAAACCTAGTTTCAACAATTCTGAAGTCATAATTTTTCCAACTTCTATGTGATATTCTTTCCATAAAGTTCCTGGGACTAATAATTTTGTAGCTTCTTTTTTCACGTGATTTACAGCATTGTACACTGCTTTTTGTCTTTCAGAAAATCGACCAGAAACAGGAATTGTTCTTGTTAAATCACTTTTATAATTGGCATATTCAGCAGCAACATCTAGCAACAATAAATCTCCTGTTTTGCATTGCTGATTATTTTCAATATAATGCAACACGTTTGCGTTGATTCCTGAGGCAATAATGGGCGTGTAAGCAAATCCTTTAGAGCGATTTCTGATGAATTCATGAATCAATTCTGCTTCTACTTCATATTCCCAAACATCAGGTTTTACAAAATGTAACAATCTGCGAAATCCTTTCTCAGTAATATTGCAAGCTTGCTGCATCAAATCCAATTCAATAACATCTTTTACAGAACGCAAACGCTGTAAAATGGGGTTGCTTTTTGCTACAGAATGCGCAGGATATTTTGCTAAAATCCATTTTGTAAAACGATCTTCACGTGTTTCTGTTTCTACTTTTGCTCTGTAATGTTCGTTGGTATTGATGTAAAAAGTGTCGCAATAAGAAGCCATTTCAAACAATACTTTTTCCAATTCTTGCAACCAAAAAACAGTGACAATTCCCGAGTTTTCAAAAGCAGCTTCTTTGGTGAGTTTTTCTCCTTCCCAAACCGCAATATGATCATTGGTTTCTCTTACAAAAAGTACCTCACGCAATGCTTGATTTGGGCAATCAGGAAATAATAATAAAACACTTTCTTCTTGGTCAACACCACTCAAATAAAAAATATCTCTGTGTTGTTCAAAAGGCATAGTGCCATCAGCACTTGTGGGATAAATATCATTCGAATTAAAAATCGCCATACTATTTGGCTTCATTTGCGAAGCAAAGTTTTTACGATTTTTGATAAAAAGTGCTGAATTTATGGGTTGGTATTTCATATCAAATAAGTTTGAAACACAAAGGTAGGAATAAAATTAGCAACTCAAAATTTGGATTAAACGCAAAGGCGCTAAGTTTTTTTCGCAAAGTTCACGCAGAATTCTTTGCGAACTCAGCGAAATCTTTGCTTCTTTGCGGTAAAAAAAATCTTATCGTCTTCTTTTTGGAGCAGCACTTCTTCCTTTTTCAGAGGAATTTGCTGGTTTATTTCTTTTTTCGAATGGTTTTTTTTGGGGTGAATTTCCTCCTGATGAATTTGAATTTGAAGGTTTTTTCTTCTTTGCAAATGAACCTTTGCTTTGCGTTGACGCTCTTTTAGCTTCAGCAGTATCAGTAGGTTCAAAGCCTTCAACAATTTCAGAATTTAATTTCTCTTTCAGTAGTTTTTCTATTTCATTTTGAAATTCAGTTTCTTCACTGCACACCAATGAAATGGCTTCACCTTCAGCGCCTGCTCTCCCTGTTCTTCCAATTCTGTGCACATAATCTTCTGGCACATTTGGCAATTCATAATTGATGACATGAGGCAATAATGGAATGTCCAAACCACGAGCTGCAATATCTGTAGCAACTAAAACTTTTATAGAGTTTTCTTTGAAGTTTTTTAAAGCTTTTGTTCTTGCTCCTTGACTTTTATTTCCATGAATGGCAGCTGCAGTAATTTTTGCTTTTAACAAACTTTCAGTCAATTTATTGGCTCCATGTTTGGTTCTTGTAAAAATCAATACTTGTTGCCAATCATTGTCAGTAATCAATTTGATAGTAAAAGCAGTTTTTTTGTTTTTATCTATTTTATACACTTTGTGAGTTACTTTTACAGCCGTTGAATTTTGTGGTTCAGCAGCTACAGAAACTGGATTTTTTAAAATTCCTTCCGCCAATTTTCTGATTTCTGGTGAAAAAGTTGCAGAGAAAAGTAAGTTTTGACGTTTTACGGGCATAAAACTGATGAGTTTGTTCAAGTCTCTTGCAAAACCCATGTCTAACATTCTATCAGCTTCGTCTAAAATCAACACATCAATTCGTTTGAATGATACCGAATTTTGTTCATGCAAATCCAACAATCTTCCTGGAGTTGCCACCAAAATATCCACCCCATTTTTGAGCATTGATTTTTGAGAAACAATGTTTACACCTCCAAAAACCACTCCTGATTTGATATCAGTATATTTGCTATATTCCTTGATATTTTCATACACTTGCGCAGCCAATTCTCTTGTTGGCGTTAAAACCAAAGCACGCAAAGGACCGTTTTTTTGTTGTTTGGTTTCTGTTAAATATTGCAACACGGGCAATGTAAATCCAGCAGTTTTTCCAGTTCCAGTTTGTGCAGATGCCAATACATCTTTCCCTTCTAAAATAATTGGAATTGTTTTTTGTTGTATTGGAGAAGGCGTTGTATATCCTTTTTCCTCAACTGCTTTTACAAATGCAGTTGTTAATCCTAAAGATTTGAATGACATAAATAATTTTTAAGAAACAACACTTCTTGTTGTTCTAAATATCTTGCAAAAGTAGGTTGAATTCTTTCTTCAAAACGATTAATTGTCCATTTAAATTCAAAACGCAATCATATCTACCAAAAAAAAGAGGTTTTCAAAACCTCTTTTTTTGCTTATAAATCAACTATTTTTTCAGCGTTTTCTGTTGGTTCCTCGTTTGAAAAGCCCTAAAACAAAAAGAATGATGATTGCTCCTGAAGCTCCTTTAATAATATCACTTACTACACCACTTCCTACTTTTATGCCAAGTTCGCCAAAAGCCCAAGAGCCAACGAAACTTCCAGCAATTCCAATAATAATACTAATCAAAAGACCATAACCATTATCACTCATTAATACATCTGCAATATATCCGCAGACAGCTCCAATAATAATTACATATAAAATGTTATCCATAATTTTAAATTTAAATGTTAAATATGTGCCAATTTAGTAAAAAATCATTATAATTTTATTGAAATTTACCAATAATTTACGTTTAACCAAAAATAGTACAAATGTCTACACCAAATACTTTCCTAAAAAAGAGTTTATTTTATTTCGTTTTATGTAGTTCTTCACTCGTTTTTAGTCAACAAAAACCAACAAGCGCCACTCAAGTTCAACAAGCATTACAGCAACAAGAAGAGTTGAAAAAAACATCTCTTGTTAAAAATGTTTCGTTTACAAATATTGGCCCAAACATCATGAGTGGACGTGTTTCTGATGTGGATGTAAATCCTGAAAACACCACCGAATTTTATGTTGGGTATGCATCTGGAGGATTGTGGTACACCAATAATAATGGAACCACTTTTACGCCAGTTTTAGACAATTCGCCTACTCAAAATATTGGAGATATTGCTGTTGATTGGAAATCAGGAACGATTTGGGTTGGAACAGGAGAAAAAAATTCTTCACGTTCTTCCTATGCAGGAATTGGTTTGCTAAAATCAACAGACAAAGGAAAATCTTGGCAAAACGTTGGTTTGTTAGATTCGCATCACATTAGCAGAATCGTCATCAATCCAAACAATGCGAATGAAGTTGTTGTGTGTGTTATTGGACATTTGTATTCTTCCAACGAAGAACGTGGAATTTTCAAAACAACTGATGGAGGAAAAACATGGAAAAAAACCCTATACATCAACGAAAATACAGGAATTATAGATGTGGAATTTGCTCCAAAAAATTTCAATATCATCTATGCTGCTTCTTGGGAAAGAGAACGAAAAGCCTGGGATTTTGATGGAGATGGAAAAAATTCAGCCATTTATAAAAGTACAGATGCAGGAAATTCTTGGACAAAAATTTCGGAAAATAATGGTTTTCCAAATGGAGATGGAGTGGGAAGAATTGGGTTGGCAGTTTTTGATGAAAACACAGTTTATGCTTTGCACGATAGTCAGTTTAGAGAAGAAAAATCCAACAAAAAAGAGGATGCAAAAGGCTTGACAAAAGAAGATTTCAAAACGATGACGAATGAAGTTTTCTTGAATTTGACTGATAAAGATTTGAATGCATTTTTAAAAACAAATGGTTTTCAAGAAAAATATCGAGCAGAAAATGTGAAACAAATGGTGAGAGTTGGTACTGTAAAACCAATTGATTTGGCAAATTATTTAGAAGATGCAAATGCCATGCTTTTTGATACGCCAGTAATTGGTGCCGAGGTTTTTAAAACGACCAATGGCGGAAAATCTTGGAAAAAAACACACACAGGCAATATTGAAGGATTGTATTTTTCTTACGGATATTATTTTGGTGAAATTCGTGTGGATTTGCAAAATGAAAATGGAATTTACGTATTAGGTGTTCCTATTTTAAAATCAAAAGATGGTGGAAAAACGTTCACTTCTATCAGCAGAGAAAATGTGCACTCAGACCATCAAGCGTTGTGGGTCAATCCAAAAAAAGCAGGACATTTATTGAACGGAAATGATGGTGGTTTGAATCTTTCTTATGATGATGGGGAAAATTGGTCGAAATTAAATGAGCCTTCAGTGGGTCAATTTTATGCAGTCTATGCAGACAATCAAAAAAATTATTTGGTCTATGGAGGTTTGCAAGACAATGGAGTTTGGGTTGGCCCAAACAATCCAAGAATCAATAAAAGCTGGCATCAATCAGGACAAAATCCTTACGAATCAATTATGGGTGGAGATGGAATGCAGGTTCAGGTTGATGACAGAAATCCGAATATTGTCTATACAGGATATCAATTTGGGAATTATTTTAGAATTGATCGTACATCTGGAAAAAATACTTACATCCAACCAAAACACACGTTGGGAGAAACTCCCTACAGATTCAATTGGCAGACGCCTATTTTACTTTCAAAACACAACCAAGATATTTTGTATTTAGGAGGTAATAAATTGCATCGCTCTTTGAATCAAGGTGATGATTGGGAAACCATTTCTGATGATTTAACTACGGGAGGGAAAAAAGGAAATGTTGCTTTTGGAACGTTGACGACTATTTCCGAAAGTCCTTTTCAATTTGGATTGCTGTATGTTGGTTCAGATGATGGTTTGGTGCATGTCACCAAAAACGGAGGAGGTTCTTGGGAAAAAATTTCGGACAATTTGCCTCAAGGATTATGGGTTTCACGAGTGATCGCTTCTGCACATCAAAAAGAGCGTGTTTACGTGACTTTGAATGGCTACAGATTTGACGATTTTACTTCGTATGTGTATGTTTCTGATGATTATGGCAAAACCTGGAAAAACATTGGAAATTCCATTCCAACTTCGCCAGTAAATGTGATTAGAGAAGATCCATCAAACGAAAATATGTTGTATGTGGGTACAGATAATGGAGCATATGTTTCGTTTGATAGTGGAAACTCTTGGCAGATTTTCAGTAAGAATTTACCCAATGTTGCAGTGCATGATTTGGTGATTCAGCCCACAGCAAAACACTTGATTTTAGGAACTCATGGACGCAGTTTGTATAAAGCTGACATTGGAAATTTACAATTAGTTACATCAGAATTGATGAACAAAAAATTACATATTTTTAAAATTAACGATATTCAAAAAAGAAACAATTGGGGTGCCCCAAGAAATGATTGGTCTGAAGCATTTGAACCAGAAATTACGATTCCTTTTTACGCAAGTTTGAATAAAAAAGGGGTTTTACAAAAAATGTTTGTGCAAATTTATTCAAACGATATTCGTGTAAATTCAAAATTATACTTTGCATCTTATGGCTACAATGAATTTACATTTGATCTTTCTTTTTCTGAAGAAGGAAGAAATGATTTTGAAAAGAATCATAAAAACGCAAAACTAGACAAAGCAAAAAACGGAAAGTTTTATTTGCCAAAAGGAACATACACAGTGAAAATTGGAGACGAAAAAGCAACGTTTGAAATAAAATAATTACAAAGACCTCACAGGTTTTCATCCCGAAAATTCGGGACTGTGAGGTTTTTAATATTTTCATGAAAAAGACACTACTATTATTTTTTATTTCAATTTCTTTAAACGCACAAACCGATTTAAAAAGTTTTTTTGCGCTTTCAGGACCCAAAAAAAGTTGGGTGCTTTCACATCCATTTAAGGCAAAAAAAGCGTACGAAATATCAATGGAAGTCCAAAGAATTTCGGATTCTATCAGTAAAACAAATTTGTTAGATGGTGATTCTTCTGGAGGTCAAGTAGATGCGTTCAGACATGCGTATTGGATGGCAAGATTGCATCAAGAAATGGGAAAATCGGCTGCAAAATCCTTAGGAAAAGCGCACGAAAAGGAAAATTATTTGATGTTTAAAAACAACGAAAATGAAGACGGAATTGTTCCTGACGAAATTTCTTCGGAAATGGATTTGTTTAATAATACTCAAGGATTGTTATTGATTTCAAAAAACAGCGATATTTCCAAAACGGGTTTGATATATAGAGTCATCAATGCCATTCATGAGGGGAAAATGAAAATTATCAAAAAAGATAAAAACGGCCGTTTTTTAACTTGCGATGGTACTAAAATTTCACCAGATTCTTTAAAAGGTAAATGGAAAAACAACAAGTGTTTGGTTGCTTCAAATCAAATTCCTTAAAATTAATTTAAAATTGTTCTAAATACTCTCGAAAACGTTGTAATTTCTTTGAAAAGCGATTCGTTTCGCCGTATTTTTGTAGTCAAATTTTTTAACTAAACTACAATGAGCGGATTTTTCAAATCATCCATTGGAAGAAAAGTAGCGATGGCACTTTCGGCTTTCTTCTTAATGATTTTCTTATTGCAACATTTATTTATCAATACCTTATCGGTTTTTAGTCCTGAATTGTTCAATGAAGTTTCTCATTTTATGGGAACAAATCCATTGGTTCAATTTGCTTTACAGCCCGTATTGATTTTTGGAGTTGTTTTTCATTTTGTGATGGGTTTTATCCTTGAAATCAAAAACAACAACGCAAGACAAACAAAATATGCTAAAAACAATGGAGCTGCCAATGCTACTTGGATGAGTAGAAATATGATTTGGAGTGGAGTTGTTATTCTAGCATTTATAGTATTGCATTTTATCGATTTTTGGTTTCCAGAAATCAATACCAAATTCATCAAAGGCGATTGGTCAGGAACCATGGAAGGTGTAGAAGGTTTGCGTTATTACGAAGAATTAACACACAAATTTGTAAGTCCAATTCGAGTGGTTGCTTACGCCTTAGCATTCGTTTTCTTAGGATTGCATTTAGCACATGGATTTACGTCTGCTTTTCAATCAGTAGGAGCTGCTTCTTTGCGTAAAAAATTGGAAAACGTTGGAAAAGCCTACGCAATCATTGTTCCTTTAGGGTTTATTTTTATCGCATTGTTTCACCATTTTAACCATTAATCTTACACTATGACTTTAGATTCAAAAATTCCAAAAGGCCCATTAAAAGATAAATGGA
Source organism: Polaribacter sp. BAL334 (assembly GCF_015767435.1). Lineage (GTDB taxonomy): Bacteria > Bacteroidota > Bacteroidia > Flavobacteriales > Flavobacteriaceae > Polaribacter. The sequence goes on along the minus strand of NZ_JADWOV010000271.1, from coordinate 23,340 downwards.
CTGATTATAAAAACAAAATCAACTTAGTAAATCCTGCAAACAAACGTCATATTGATATTATTGTGGTTGGAACAGGTTTGGCTGGAGGTTCTGCTGCTGCAACGTTGGCAGAATTAGGATACAACGTAAAAGCATTTTGCTATCAAGATTCTCCAAGAAGAGCACATTCCATTGCTGCGCAAGGAGGAATCAACGCTGCCAAAAATTATCAAGGTGATGGAGATTCAACTTACAGATTATTTTACGATACTGTAAAAGGAGGAGATTATCGTTCAAGAGAAGCAAACGTATATAGATTGGCAGAAGTTTCTGCAAATATCATTGACCAATGTGTGGCACAAGGAGTTCCTTTTGCGCGTGATTATGGAGGATTGTTAGACAATCGTTCTTTTGGTGGTGTGTTAGTTTCAAGAACATTTTATGCCAAAGGACAAACTGGACAACAATTATTATTAGGTGCCTATTCTGCAATGAACAGACAAATTGCACGTGGTAAAATTGAAATGTTTAACAGACACGAAATGTTGGATGTTGTGCTGGTTGGTGGAAAAGCGAGAGGAATCATTGCTCGTAATTTGGTAACTGGTGAAATTGAGCGTCATTCCGCACACGCAGTTGTGATTGCTTCTGGTGGATATGGAAACGTATATTTCCTTTCTACAAATGCGATGGGTTCAAACGTAACTGCTGCTTGGAAAATTCATAAAAAAGGAGCATTTTTTGCAAATCCTTGTTTTACACAAATTCATCCAACGTGTATTCCACGTTCAGGAGATTATCAATCAAAATTAACATTGATGTCTGAATCATTGAGAAATGATGGAAGAATTTGGGTTCCAAAAAGTTTGGAAGATGCAAAATTAATTCGTGAAAGAAAGATAAAACCAACACAATTGACCGAAGATCAAAGAGATTATTTCTTAGAAAGACGTTATCCTGCTTTTGGTAATTTGGTACCAAGAGACGTGGCTTCAAGAGCTGCAAAAGAGCGTTGTGATGCTGGTTTTGGTGTAAACGCTACAGGAGAAGCTGTGTTTTTAGATTTTGCTGCCTCTATTGAAAGATATGGAAAAGAGCAAGCAAAAATTCAAAACATTGACAATCCTTCAGCGGCTAAAGTATATGAATTAGGGCAAAAAATAGTGGCTGCAAAATATGGAAACTTATTCCAGATGTATGAAAAAATCGTCGATGAAAATCCATACGAAACACCAATGATGATTTATCCAGCTGTGCATTATACCATGGGTGGTGTTTGGGTAGATTATAATTTGATGACTACCATTCCTGGATGTTATGCTATTGGAGAAGCGAATTTCTCTGAACACGGAGCTAACAGATTAGGTGCTTCTGCGTTGATGCAAGGTTTGGCTGATGGCTATTTTGTATTGCCATATACTATTGGAGATTATTTGGCAGATGACATCAGAACTGGAAAAATCCCAACTGATTCTCCAGAATTTGACGAAGCTGAAAAATCAGTAAAAGATACTATTGATTTTTTCATCAACAATAAAGGAACACATTCTGTAGATTATTACCACAAAAAATTAGGAAAAATCATGTGGGATAAATGTGGAATGTCTAGAAACGAACAAGGATTGAAAGAAGCTATTGAAGAAATTGCTGCTTTGAGAAAAGATTTTTGGCAAAATGTCTCTGTGCCAGGCTCTGACAAACAATACAATGAAGAATTGGCAAAAGCAACTAGAGTTGCTGACTTCCTTGAATTAGGAGAGTTGTTTGCAAAAGATGCTCTACAAAGAGAAGAATCTGCAGGAGGACATTTTAGAGAAGAATACCAAACTCCAGAAGGTGAAGCACAAAGAAGAAAAGAGTTTCAATATGTGTCAGCTTGGGAATACAAAGGCGAACCAAAAGACGCTGTTCTTCACAAAGAAATCTTGGAATACGAGAATATTGAGGTAAAAGAGAGAAGTTATAAATAATATTCGCTTTTAGCCTTTCGCCATTAGCCTTTCGCTAATTGCCAAAAGCTAACAGCTTAAAGCATAAAAAAATGAATTTAACATTAAAAATTTGGAGACAGAAAGACACTCGTTCTAAGGGTCAAATGGTTGATTATAAAGTTGCTGATATTTCAGAACACATGTCTTTCTTGGAAATGATGGATGTTTTGAACGAACAACTCATCAACAAAGGTGAAGAACCTGTGGCTTTTGATCATGATTGTAGAGAGGGAATTTGCGGAATGTGTTCCATGTTTATCAATGGAGAAGCACATGGTCCTGATAGAGGCATTACAACCTGTCAATTGCATATGCGAATGTTCAAAGATGGTGATACCATTACCATTGAACCTTGGAGAGCCACTGCATTTCCGGTGATTAAAGACTTGGTTGTTGACAGAAGTGCTTTTGACAGAATTCAACATGCAGGTGGTTATATTTCTGTAAATACCTCTGGAAATACGCAAGATGCCAACTCGATTCCAATTTCAAAACACGCAGCTGATACAGCTATGGATGCAGCAACTTGTATTGGTTGTGGAGCTTGTGTAGCCACTTGTAAAAACTCTTCAGCGATGTTGTTTGTGGGTGCAAAAGTGTCGCAATATGCGTTGTTGCCACAAGGACAAGTAGAAGCGGCTGACCGAGTTAAAAACATGGTAGCGCAAATGGATTTAGAAGGTTTTGGAAACTGTACAAATACAGGTGCTTGCGAAGTGGAATGCCCAAAAGGAATTTCCTTAGATGTGATAGCACGTATGAATAGAGAATTATTGAAAGCGTCTATTTAAAGAACTTTTATAACTTTTATAGAAAACCCTGAACATCGTTCAGGGTTTTTGGTTTTTAAAAACTACTTTTCAAAAACCAATTTCCCATTCACAAAATTCCCCAAAGAAATCCCTTGTGTAAGTCCGTTTTTTATGGCGGAACTGTAGTGAATTCCACCATACATTCTGCTAATGGCAGCTTCTTTGGCTGCATTTCTAAAGGAGGTAAAATTTCTTACTGGCAATCCATAAGGAATTTCGGTAGTGTCTTCAAAAGCAACATCATCACCAAAAATACTCGTCAAAACTTCTGAGGCTGCTCCTGAGACCACAGAATGTCCGCTTGTATATTCAGGAAATGGAGGCGTTTGCAATAAAGGAGTCCAGGTATTGTCTATCAATTTATTGATGAGCGTTTCTGGCCGAATCAAATTACTGCGATATTTTTCGTCCCAACAACTGATAAATGCATCAAAAATAGCAATGGAAGTTTTGGTATACGCAAAAATTGTTTTTTCAAAATCGGAAGCACTTTCCTTTGTGGCAATTTTGCAAATTCCAATCCAATGAGCTCCAGGTGTAATCTTTTTGGATGCAAACATAAAATGTCCTTTGTTCACAGAAACATAGGGGTTGCAATCCCAAAATTGTGCAATGGCAACCTCTTCAGAAGCATCTCCTTTTTCTCTTATTTTGTTCGTCATTTCATACAAATCCATAACTTCTTTATAAAATTCGGAGTTCTTTTCCATCGAAAATGTTGGTGGTGGAACAGGCTTGAATTGCGAGGAAGATTCCAATACAAAAGGACGAATTTTACTCCAATGAGGCTCAATTCCGTTCATATATGCAGGTGGAGTTGGTTGCCATCTTCCAGGATCATCAGAATGCACATTGAAATTTGGCATGCTGCGCGTTTCTGTATAATTGTCTTTTTTCATCCAATCAATAATGTGTGAAGAAACTGCCAATCCATATTTTTCTGCAGCTAAAAATTCGGTGGAATTGATGGATTTCCAATGCTCATACAAACTATCTCTTACAGAAATCAACTCTTCTTTTGAGAAAACGAGTTCTTTGGCAACATCCAAATAGGCGATTAATGCCGCTAACCTTTTGTTTGTTTGTTCATTTTTCGGGAGTGATTCAACAGCTGTTAAATCATTCAATTGATGGGAAAGTGATTGGTATTTTCCGTTTTCTGAATTCAACACTTCATAGGCTGCAATGTTTGGATAAGCATAAATTCTGCTTGCCACAGGAGGTGAAAAAATATCATGAATCATGACTTCAGTGACTTCATCCACCAAAAAATGAAAGTCGTTTGTTTCAATTTGAATTCCTTCTTTTTTGCACGAAACTATAAAAAGGAAACTCAAAAACAAGAAAAGGGTTCTTAAAAATCGCATTGTCTAATTCTTAAAAGTATAGGTTTTTAACGTGTCATTATTCACGAGCACAAAGAGCACATTTTTATCTTTCATTTGAACAACAGTGGTTTCTTTGATTTGCTTTTTAAAAGGTTCTATTCCTAAACGATTTACAAATTCATAGTCTTTTTTAGTTCGCGCTAAAATGCCTTTTAGCGAAGTATAATTTCCATGATAATTGTTGGTTTTTTCAGAGTTTCCACTAATCAATAAGTGGTTTTTTCCTTGAATTTCCAGCTTTGTAAACGAATGTATAGGCGCTAATTGAAAGGCAATATCAAAGGGAACAAAAGCGTCAAAATTACCATTATTATTCACTAAATATCCAGAAGCTAAGGTATGAATTTCGTGTTTTTGAGCTTTGTCAAGCATTTCTTTTGTAAATATTTTTTCGATGTTTTGAGAAGCAAAATCTTTGTGTGTTACAAATTTTTTACTGATAAAATTCATTTGAGAAACCAATTCACTTTTAGAGTTTACCGGAAAATATTCTTCGCCAATTGCATACGCCAATAGGGTTTCTTTGGAATTATTTTGATCTAAATCTCCATGATACATTCGAATGGGTTTGTTCAGAAACTTTTGAAACTTGTTATTTTCTCCCCAATTCCCTAACACAATATCCAAATCTCCATCATTATCGATGTCAAAAGCAGTAATGGATTGCCAAAGACCGTTTATATTTTTAGGAAGTTTTTGCAACGTCAATGTTCCTTTGTTATTGATATAAATTTTTGGAGCATCCCATTCAGAGGCAATCAACAAATCTTTTTGGTTGTCATTATTGATGTCCATCCAAACAGCGGCTGTTATTTTTCCTGAAATGATAAAATTTTTATCAGCCTCAAAAACACCTTTTCCATTATTTTTCAGGATGGTTGAATTTACAAAAGCACCAAAATAATCAGGATTGGAAAGGTTTCCAACAAACAAATCTTCATCACCATCACCATCATAATCGTATGCAATAACGCAAGAGGTATTTAACGGATTTGTCAGAATTTGTTTTGAAGATTTTGTGAATTTTCCATTTGAATTGATATACAATCTGTCTATTTCAAAGTTTTTATCTCTTTGAGAATGAATTCCGGAAGCAACATATAAATCCAAGTCTCCATCACCATCCGCATCAAAAAAGACAGCATCATTGTCTTCAAATTCGGCATCCATTTCAAATGCTTTTTGAGAAGATTTGATGAATTTTGTGCCAGTATTCAAGTATAATTCACTTGCTTTTCCAGAGGCAGCACCTATATACACGTCTTCAAATCCATTTTTATCAACATCACCAACAGCAATTGCTGGACCTAATGTGGACACTTTGTAGGGAGTTAATTTTGTAGCAAAAAAATCATTGTATGTATCTTCTTTATGTATAAAACTGATCAAATTTTCTGAGGAAAAATAGGCTTTTTTAGTATTTTCAATAGGAAAAGTGATTGCATTTTCTATTGGTTTGTAAGAAATGGTATGCAATTGATTGATGGCAAGATTTTTTTCAACTTGTCGTTTTTGGTTGGGCCAAATAATTTCAAGAGAGTCTATTTTGCCAATGGTATCCAATCCAAAATGAAGTTTACTTTCCACCGAGGATAAAAATCCACGTGATTTAAAAACCTGTTTCAATTGTTTTTTTTGATTGAAATAAAGTGATGCTTTTGCACCAATTGCCTCTTTATTTTCTTTGATATAGTTCAGTTTTATAGCGATATAATTTTTGGATGCATTAGTGGTGTTTTCATAAATCGTAGCAAAATCATTGACATTATTAGTAATGATATCTAAATCACCATCCAAATCCAAATCAACATACACAGCCCCATTAGAAAGCGAAGGATTTTTTGCTATCCAAGAACCTGTTTTTTCTGAAAAGCGATTGGAATTTCCGCTAAAAATTTGATTCGGAACTTTTCCACTTGGCATTTGGTCTATGGATTTGTAAAGCCATTGCAAGCCTTTTGCTTGTCCATATCTTTTGAAAGTATTAGAAACATAATTTTTAAAATCCAAGTCATTGGGTCTTCTCAGAATTCCATTTGCAATAAATACATCTTGATGAGCATCATTATCATAATCTGCAAAAAGAGGAGACCAACTCCAATCTGTATCAGCAACTCCATTTAAAAAAGCAGTTTCATAAAAGAAATCACCATCCACATTCATTTGCAAAACATTTCTGGAATATTGGTCTTTATAACCAAGATTTTTCAGGTTTATTTGCATGTTTAGCATCACATCATCACCTTCTGTTTCTTTCAAAATTCGTTCGTCATTGGGCAACATATCCAGTGCAATCAAATCTTGAAATCCATCTCCATTGATGTCGGAAACATCACTTCCCATTGAAAACCTGCTAATTGTAGAAAATGCGGTTGACAACTTTTCAGTAAAAGTTCCGTTTTTATTGTTGATGTAATAATAATCATCTTCATGAAAATCATTGCAGACATAAATATCATCCCAACCATCATTGTTAAAATCGGCAATGGAAGCACTTAACCCATAGCCATTTACACCTCCAAAAATTCCCGCTTTTTCACTTACATCCGTAAATTTTCCTTCGTTATTTTGGAGTAAAACGTCACCAACAAAAGGGCTTCTGTTGTTTCTTTCAGATGCAGGACCATGAGATAAATTGGTGTGCACAGCATGATTTACAATATACACATCTAAATCGTCATCTTTATCGAAGTCAAAAAAATAGGCTTGGGTTGAATATCCCTCAAAATCGAGTCCATATTCAGCTGATTTTTCAGAAAAAGTACCATCCCCATTATTGATAAATAATTCGTTATGACCTTTAAAATCTAACAAACCAGAAACGGCACATACATAAATATCCAACAAACCATCATTATTGATGTCAATCATTGTGGCGCCAGTGTTCCAATCAGAAGAGCCACCAACGTTGGCTTTTTCAGTAATATCTTCAAATTGAAGATTTCCTTTGTTGAGATACAATTTATTATACCCTTGATTGGCAACAAAATATACATCAGGCAAGCCATCATTATTGATATCTCCCACACTTACACCACCACCATTATAAAAATAAATATAGTTGATAATACTATGAGCTTCGTCTTCTGTAAGCTGGTTTTGAAAAGAAATACCTGTTTTTTCAGGAGATAAAACAGTTAGTAGATAGCTTGGTTTATTTTCATTGTTTTTATTACAACTTATAAAAGTTATTAAAAAGCTAGAAAATAGTACAATTATAAATCTAGATTGAAACATTTACGATGCTATAAATGATTATAAAATCCAAATCTAAAAAAAATTAAGAAAACTTTAACAACTTTTTTTTATTTTCTTCCAAAATCCGCAGGAATTTCTCCCCAAGCCTTGGTTTCCCATTTTAAAATAGGATTTTTAAAAGTGTTTTGTTGCAGCCAATTTTCGGCTCTTTCAATCAATATTTTCAATTCTTGGTTTGAATGGTCAAAATCCAACTTGGTTTTGCATTTTTTTTGACGAATCCAACTAATCGCAATTTTCGAATCCGAATAAATAGGAAGTTTTTCTTGATTTTTACTTTTGAGTAATGCAATTCCGTGCACCAAAGCCAGAAATTCGCCCACATTATTCGTCCCGTTTTTAAAAGGCCCTTTTCGGAAAATTTCTTGTTTATTATGTGTCAAAACCCCTCTATATTCCATGATTCCAGGATTTCCAGCACAAGCAGCATCCACAGCAATGCTTTCTAAAATGGGAGTTCCAAACTGAAGTTTTTCTGAAGCTGATAAAACTGGTTTTTGAGTGTCTTTCCCTTTATAATCGTTATAATTTCCTTTGGATGCGATTTCGGCTTCCTCTAAATTGCCAAATGATTTGTATTGAGCACCTTCAAATCCGTCAATTTGTTGTTTGCAAACGTTCCATTTTGTAAAAACGCCTGTTTTTCTGCCTTTCCAAACCACATAAAATTTAGATTTAGCCATTACTTAGCAAAACGTTTTCGATTATTTTTGGAAAATGCGTTTGCTCTAAAACATGGATTTTTTCAGCAATCGTTTCAGGAGTATCTTCAGATGAAAGTGCTGTTTTAGCTTGAAAAATAATGGCGCCTTCATCATAATTTTCGTTTACATAATGAATAGTGATGCCAGTTTCGGTTTCATTATTTGCTTTGACAGCTTTGTGAACATGCATTCCATACATGCCCTTTCCACCGTATTTAGGCAACAAAGCCGGATGAATATTGATAATTTTGTTTGGAAAAGCAGCTAGTAAATTTGCAGGAATTTTCCATAAAAAACCAGCTAAAATAATAAAGTCCGTTTGTTCTTGTTGTAAAAAATGAAGCACGGTATTTTCTTTAAAAAAATCCGTTTTTTCAAACAAAGAACAAGGCACATCCAATTTTTCGCAACGGTCAAAAACTTTGGCAGTCGGATTATTGCACAAAACATTTGTTACAACAACTTTATCAGTCTTGTTAAAGTGATTGATAATATTTTCAGCATTCGTTCCAGAGCCAGAGGCAAAAACAACAATTCGTATCATATAAATCGTAAGAGAATACAAAAAAAAGCAATAATTATGAACAAAGAGATATTTTTTAAAAAAGATTAAATTTTTTTATTTACTTTTAAACATCATTTTTAGGACAAAAATTAGATAAAACTAATAAGATTTGTATTTTTGTCCCCGATTTAAATTTTAAAACAAAAATATTATGTCAGACATTGCATCAAGAGTAAAAGCGATTATTGTAGACAAGTTAGGTGTTGACGATAACGAGGTAACATTAGAAGCTAGCTTCACAAACGATTTAGGAGCAGATTCATTGGATACTGTTGAATTGATTATGGAATTCGAAAAAGAATTCGATATTCAAATTCCAGACGATCAAGCAGAAAATATTGGAACTGTTGGTCAAGCAATTAGCTACATAGAAAGCGCAAAAAAGTAATATTTATATGCAATTAAAACGAGTTGTAGTCACTGGACTTGGCGCATTAACGCCAATTGGTAATACTATAGAAGAATATTGGAATGGCTTAATTAACGGAGTTAGTGGAGCTGCACCTGTAACGTACTATGATGCTGCCAAGTTCAAAACTCGTTTTGCATGTGAATTAAAAAACTTTAATGTCACCGATTTTATTGACCGAAAAGAAGCGCGTAAAATGGATCGTTTTACGCAATATGCTTTGGTTGCTTCTGATGAAGCCATTTTAGATTCAGGATTGGATTTAGATAAAATCAATAAATTGCGTGTGGGCGTTATTTGGGGTGCAGGAATTGGAGGGTTAGAAACTTTCCAAAACGAAGTACTCGATTTTGCAGCTGGTGATGGAACACCAAGGTTCAACCCTTTTTTCATCCCAAAAATGATAGCAGATATTGCTCCTGGAAATATTTCCATCAAAAATGGATTTATGGGTCCAAATTATACCACAGTTTCTGCATGTGCATCTTCCGCAAATGCCATGATAGATGCATTGAATTACATCAGATTAGGAACTTGTGACATCATTGTTACTGGAGGTTCTGAAGCTGCTGTAACGATTGCAGGAATGGGAGGTTTCAATGCAATGCACGCTTTATCTACCAGAAATGAAAGTCCAGAAACTGCTTCAAGACCTTTTGATGCAGAAAGAGATGGGTTCGTTTTAGGAGAAGGCGCAGGTGCTATTGTGCTAGAAGAATATGAACATGCCAAAGCACGAGGTGCAAAAATTTATTGCGAAGTTGTAGGTGGAGGAATGTCTTCTGACGCATATCACATGACAGCACCTCATCCTGATGGTATTGGCGTTATTGCAGTAATGAAAAACTGCTTAGAAAATTCTGGATTAACACCTGAAGAAGTTGATCACATCAATACTCATGGAACTTCTACACCTTTAGGAGATGTTGCGGAACTGAAAGCAATATCTGAAGTTTTTGGTGAGCATGCAAAAAACATCAATATCAATTCAACAAAATCCATGACAGGACATTTGTTGGGTGCTGCAGGTGCCATTGAAGCTATTGCTGCGATTTTAACGATCAAACATGGAATTGTTCCTCCAACAATAAACCATTCTACGGTTGATGAAAACATCAATCCAGCATTGAATTTAACCTTAAATAAAGCTCAAAAAAGAGAGGTTAAAGTGGCTATGAGCAATACCTTTGGTTTTGGTGGTCACAATGCTTGTGTAGCTTTTAAGAAACTTGATGAGTAGTTTATGAATTTTATCAGTAAAATAGTTCATTCTTTTTCTGAAGAGGATCAACAATTTTATAACGAATTAAAAAAATTACTTAATTTTTCTCCAAAAAACCTTTCAAAGTACAGAAAAGCCTTTACACATAGGTCCATTCAATTGCTTGATTTAGAGGGAAATCCTTTGAATTATGAGCGTCTTGAATTTTTGGGTGATTCTATTTTAGGCTCTGTAATTGCAGCTTATTTATATAAAAAAGTACCTACAGCTTCAGAAGGATATTTGACCCAAATGCGTTCTAAAATTGTAAGTAGAGAGCATTTGAATGAATTAGGTAAAGAATTGAATTTAATTCGATTTGTAAAAAGCAATGTTGATCAAGCAAATGTTGGAGAAAACATTCATGGAAATATTTTTGAAGCATTAATTGGTGCTATTTATCTTGACAAAGGCTATAATATCTGTGAAAGATTTATTTACAGAAATGTGATTGTACCTCATGTGGATATTGAAAAATTGGAAGGAAAAATTACAAGCTACAAAGGGTTGATTATTGAATGGTGTCAAAAACAAAAGAAAAAATACAAGTTTGAAACCTACGAAGATACTGGAAATGAATTGATTAAACATTTTAGTGTCAAAGTTAGTATTGATGGTGTTCAAGTAGCCAAAGGAAGAGCAACTTCCAAGAAAAAAGCGGAGGAGCTAGCCGCAAAAAGAGTTTATTTTGCCTTACAGAAACAAATCTCAGCAAACTAAACTACGAAATCATTTTCGTGAAAATCCTTACAAAACTCACAAACTATTAGTAATTTAGCACCCAATGTCTAATTGATTCATTTTTATGCAAATTCATTCGCTTGGTCATGATTCTTATTTTGAAGACGAATACTCATTAATCGGGATTCATACCACATTAGAAGATTATAAGTTAGCGTATTTATTGAATAAAAATTTATCAACCAATTTCTTTAAATCAAAGAAAGAATTAGTTGTTGAAAACAATCAAAATAGTGCGTTTTTTTCAATCTATAATTATCAAAATACCACGTATGAGTATGATTGGCATTTGATTGCAAACAGTTCAAAAACCGAAAATAGCACTACAGAAAACCAGCTTTTATTAACCACAGAAACCAAAACATATCTGATACCTGAGAAAAAAAATGTTGATTTTTTCATCAAAATTTCTGGAGAAGTAGCACCTTCTTTCATCTCAAAAACCATCAAAAAAATTAAAAACATTGAACAAGTAATCACTTCTTATTCAATTGATAAAGACAGTTTAAAATCAAAAGATTTTTTAATATTTTAAAAATTATGCCAAATTATAATAAAACCAAAATCGTTGCGACACTAGGTCCTGCAACTGACACAAAAGAAGTTTTAACAGAATTAGCCAGAAATGGAGTAAATGTTTTTCGAGTAAATTTTTCACACGCAGACTATGCAAACGTAGAAAGCAAAATCAAAACTATTAGAGAAATCAACGAAGAAAACGGATGGAATGTGGCAATTTTGGCAGACTTACAAGGACCAAAATTACGTGTTGGAGTGATGGAAGATGGAGTAGAATTATTTGCTGGAGACACATTTACATTTACAACGGATAAATGTATTGGAACCAAAGAAAAGGCTTATATGACGTATCAACGTTTTCCAAAAGATGTAAAAGTTGGTGAAAATATTTTGGTTGATGATGGAAAATTAATGTTTGAAGTAATTTCAACCAACAAAGAAAATGAAGTTGTGGTGAAAGTAATTGTTGGTGGAGAATTAAAATCTAAAAAAGGAGTAAATCTTCCTAATACCGATGTTTCATTACCAGCTTTGACCGAAAAAGACATGGAAGATGCTGTTTTTGCCATTGGTCAAAAAGTAGATTGGATTGCGTTATCTTTCGTAAGAACTCCTGATGATTTGAGAATGTTACGCGATTTAATTGCACAACATTCTGATTATAGAATTCCGATTATTGCAAAAATTGAAAAGCCAGAAGCTGTAAAAAATTTAGATGCCTTGATTCCTTATTGTGATGGATTGATGGTGGCTCGTGGTGATTTGGGAGTTGAAATTCCAATGCAAGAAGTGCCTTTGATTCAGAAAAAAATTGTTAGAAGAGCAAAAAGAGCCAGAATTCCTGTAATTATTGCTACTCAAATGATGGAAACAATGATTGAAAACGCAGTGCCTACAAGAGCTGAAGTAAATGACGTTGCAAACTCAATCATGGATGGTGCAGATGCTGTAATGCTTTCTGGAGAAACATCTGTAGGAAAACATCCTATAAAAGTAATTCAAAAAATGTCTGAGATTATTATGAGTGTTGAGCATTCAAAAATGATCAAAGTTCCACACGAAGCTCCTACAATTAGAACCAATCGTTTTATTACAAAATCCATCTGTCATCATGCTGCTTTAATGGCAAATAATACAGATGCAGCAGCTATTTGTACGTTGACAAATAGTGGTTATACTGCATTTCAAATTTCTGCTTGGAGACCAAGAACTCACGTGTTGACATTTTCTACAGATAAACGTATTTTAGGTAAATTGAACTTGCTTTGGGGAGTTAGAGCTTACTATTATGACAAAGACCTTTCTACAGATGATACTGTAGATGATATCAATAACATCATCAAAGAAAAAGGTTTTGTAAAATCAGGAGATATTGTGATCAACCTAGCATCAATGCCTGCTGAAGCTCGTGGAATGGTAAATACCTTAAGAGTTTCTGAAATAAAATAAATTATAAAGAAATCTTTTTACTGATGATGATTGCATCATTGGTAACAAAAGGCATAGGCATCATTGCAGCTGATCTTGGTTTGATTGAAAACTCAGGATGTGTCAGCAAATCAAATGAAATTTCATTTACAATGATGTCTATCGCTTCTTTTTTGTCGATAGTAAATGACAACGTGATTTGTTTATCCGTATTTGCAACATAATAAATCAAAAAAGTCCCATTTTTAACGGTGTATTTTTTACCTTCATTAATCAATGCATCATTCACTGTAAAGTTTGTTAAAGAAATTTTTTGATTTGTGATGAATTCTAACTTATTGATTTTTCTTTTAGGCTTTATCACAAATTCTATCATTCTATTTTCTCCACGAACAGAATCTTTTAAAATGCTAATTTTGGAAGATTCAATATCTTTAAAATCAGTTGCTTTGTAAAAGCGAAAACGAGTATTGTATTTGCTTTTTGTTTCTGCATTTTGCAAACTGCCTTTTGTAAATCCTTCATTGAAAACTTGGGCTGTAAAATCATCTAAGGTTTGATTATAGGTGCCAAAATAAGCTGTTTTTTCATCGTTATTTTGAACATAAACCAAACTATTTGGTTTTTTATTTTCATCTGAAAAACCATTATTCACAGTGGCATATCCAAAGAAAAAAAGCGCTAAAACTCCAGAAAGATTCAATAAAAATCGATTCTTTTTTTGATAAAAAACAAGTACTAACAATCCAAAAACTAGAGAAAGAAGTATTCCACTGATAAAAATATTTTTAAGACCTAACCCTACAGGAAACATTTTAATCAAGGGCGAAAAAATGTAAATTGTTGGAATTGAAATAATTGCAAATAAAATGCGAAGTGTATGTTTCTGTAAATTTGTGAAAACAGCAATTGTCAAAATGAGTAAAGCACAAAAAACAGGAATGATAAAAAATCCAGCTCCTTTTAAATACCCACTAATTATAAAACTGATAATCAACCAGAAAAACAAAGGAGCAACCAACAAACTTGCAGGTTTTTCTTCTTTGAAAAAAGATTGATACATTTTTTGAATTATAAATAAATTCAAAAACATAAAACCAGCAATATATAGATATCCATTATAGGTAAATCCATGTAAAATATCTTTATAATGTGGATGAAGAATAACAATCAATTTCCATAAAAGATAAGAAATTCCTCCTGACAAAATAGTAGCAACTACAAAGGGAATAAAGCCTTTTAAAGAGCCTTTTACGGTAATTTTATGCAATCCAATGCCAAAGAAAACAACAATTAAAAACAGAAAGGTGGCTATCAAACAGAATTGTAAAACCCAAGAAAAAGGGAATGTTAACAATCCTATAAAAGGAAAATTCACATATACAAAATCTTCAGTTGAGTTTAGATTTTCCAAATTAGAATTGGCAAAATACGGAAGCAAAGACATCAAATAATCTGCTTGATGCAATAGCGATTCATGATCCAATCTTTCAAAAGAATCTTGTGCTGTGTGATAATCAAAATGATCACCAATAAACGCAAAATTAAAACCATTGATGTTTGCATTTGCTCTAAAAACAGTCAAATCAGTATCATTAGGAAGCATTTTATAAATGCTATACATCAATGAATTTGCGGCTGGAAAATTAGGTTTTGCGGCTAAAAACTCACTCAAAAGTTTGCTGTTTTTACCATTGGTTTCTAGCAACATATAACTTGGACCTCCACTTCCACGAGCTTCAAAATTAAGCACTAAACCTATGTTTTTTGCCCAAGGATGATGCTCAACAAAAGCTTGTGCTCCTAATAACCCTAATTCTTCAGCATCAGAAAAAAGGATGATGATATCGTTTTTATGGTCGGTGTTTTTTGCTAAAAAAGCTCTGATTCCCTCTAAAATAGTAACAACTCCTGAGCCAGCATCACTGGCACCCAAAGCAGAAAACATGGCAGCATCGTAATGAGAAAGTAATAATAATGATTTTCCAGAGGAAGTTCCTTTCAGTTTGGCAATGATATTTTCGGTAGTTGTGGCTGCAAACCATTTTTTATTGGCAGCTACTTTTTGTTGAATTTCAACTTCAAAACCCAATTTTTCAAGTTCGCCCACAAGGTATTTTTGAACCTCTTGATGACCTTCAGAACCTACATAATGTTGTTTTTGACTGATGTTTTTTAAATGCATCAATGCATTATCCAATGAAAAACCTGTTTGAAGTAAGTCTTTTTGAGTAGAAATACTTGGCTTTAAATCGGAAAAACTCCAGTAAATTGTCCCTAAAACTATAAGGATTGGAATGAATGATAGAATTTTTTTCATCAGAGAAATTTGGCTGCATAAATGTATGAAAAAAAAACTTTGTTGAAATGTTGACTTCAATTCAAAAAAAATGTAACTTTCAATCCACTTAAAATCAATCTAATATGGGAATTAAAAGCTTTCAAGGAAAACGTGACGCATCTCAAAATAATAAAGAAGAAGCACAAATTTTGGTTTCGGATTATATGACAACCAAATTAATTACTTTCAAAGCAGCAGATTCTTTGGATCATGTAATTAGCATGTTAATCAAACACAAAATTTCTGGAGGTCCTGTTGTGAATGAGAAAAACGAATTGATTGGAATTATTTCAGAAACAGATTGCATCAAACATATTTCTGAGAGTAAATATTATAACATGCCTTCAGACACCAATAATACTGTGGGGAATAATATGGTTACAGATGTTGATACAATTGATAAAAACATGAATATTTTTGATGCGGCTTTTAAGTTTTTAGCTTCACGTAGAAGACGTTTTCCTGTGGTTGATGAACATGGTGTTCTTTTAGGGCAATTGAGCCAAAAAGATGTGTTGAAAGCAGCTTTGAAAGTGAAAGGGAATACTTGGTAGTTGGTGGCAATAAAATCGAACCTTTGAATACAAAGACAATATTCCGATTATTTATAACAACCGGATTTATTTTATGGATTTTATCTTGGATTGGCGATTTGAACGGAATACTTCCTTTATCAACATTTGGAATGTTTTTTTCATTTCTTTTAACTGGAATAGGAATTTATTTTTGGTTGAAATCTTACAAAGAGAAAAGAGGGTTTTATCCGAAAATATTCGAAATTTATAGAGACTTACTCAATAAAATAAAAAAAAATCCATTTAACGGAATTATCATTATGGTAAGGAATTTACTAAAATTTTACACTTTAGTGCTTATTTTCTCAATGGTTTTAGTATTTATTGGATTTATAACAATTGGACAATCAGAGCCTGTAAAAACCGTTCAGAACTATTGTGAAAACAATTCTGAAATATATAAAATAACGGGGAAAATAAATCATTATGGAATTTTGCGAAATGTTAATTTTCAATGGAGTCCTGAAACTGTAAGTTCGGAATTATCATTAATTTTCGTTTCTGAAAATGGAGTTTTTAATTTATCATCAAAATTGAAAAAAGAAAATGGTGAATGGAAAGTAGAAAAACTGGAATTGAAGGATAAAAATACTGGTATCGTGTAATAAATATTGCCATATTTGGCTAAACTAAAACTTGTTACTTCTTTGCAAACTCCTAAATTTATCTAGTAAATTCCTCGTTCACAAATCCGCAACATTCAATACACAACAACGTTGGTTTTTTTAAAACTTAAAAATTCTCATCTTCAAAAACATCATTGATAAGTAATTTATCATCACTATTTTGATTCATTTTTTTAAATTGATTTTCCCAATTTTTTATTGGTTTATCAATTTGATTTTTCATAATTGACTTTTTGGAAGTTATATTTTCTTTTGATTTTTTCATCAGTCAATAATTTTTGGTTGATTACATTTCCTTTTTAATCAACAAAAACCAATCATTTTCCAAGGCTAAATAACCTTCATCATATACATAAAAGTAGGTGTTTCCTGTTTTGGTTTGATAGATGGAAGTAAACAGTTGAAAATCGAAACCTTTATCATACAATTTGGTTCTGGAAACTTTTGTTTTTCCAGTAGTATTTAATTCTGATAAAATTTTATAATTTTTTTTCAGTCGATTGTTGATATTTCGAACTAAATTTTTGCTGTCTTTTGCAACGCTATTGTTGTAGGTATTTCTGCAATAATCTGAGCAGAATTTCTTATCAATTCTGCCTTTGATAGGTTCTTGACATTCTAAACACACTTTTTTTTCCATGCTTGAAAGATAGTAAAAAAATGTATTTGTAAACGACTACAAACGTTTACAATCGAAAGTAATTGTTTTTCAACCGAATGCAGCTTTTTTAGTGTCGCATCTTTGCAGTGTCAAAACGAATTGACAAAAACAAATTAATTATTTTTTAAAAACTTATCTTATGAATACGTTAAGAAACTCAGTACAGTTGATTGGAAGATTAGGCCAAGAGCCAGAAGTAGTAACTTTTCCTGATGGAAACAAAATTGCAAAATTTTCTTTGGCTACAGATGATAGCTATAAAGACAAATCAGGCAATAAAGTAGAGCGCGCTTATTGGCACAATCTAATCGTAAAAGGCCCTCTTGCAAAAGTGGTTGAAGATTATGTAAAAAAAGGACAAGAGATTGCCATTGAAGGCAAATTAACCAACAGATCATATGACACTAAAGAAGGTGAAAAAAGATATATTACAGAAATATTGGTAAACGAATTATTAATGTTAGGGGGAAAGTAAATTGATAGTTCTTTGTTGTGAGAATCCGAATTTCAATTGAAGTTCGGATTTTTTTTGTTTCTTTTTTTTTCTGCAAGATTTTGATAAACCTTGAAGGTATAAATCATCAAAATATTTTTTGTAACTTGTTGCGGTAAATTAAACCTTCTTTTTATGCCAAACTACACCTTATCAATCAATGGAAAAACACAAACAGTAACTGCTGATGCAGATACACCTTTGTTATGGATTTTAAGAGATGAACTCAATTTGGTTGGTACCAAGTTTGGCTGTGGAATAGCGCAATGTGGTGCTTGTACAGTGCATATAGATGGCATTGCAACAAGAAGTTGTCAAACGCAAATCTCTTATTTAGAAGACGTGAAGATTACGACTATTGAAGGTCTTTCAGAAAATGGAACACATCCTGTGCAAGAAGCATGGAAAGAAATTGATGTACCACAATGTGGCTATTGTCAAGCGGGTCAAATCATGACAGCAGCAGCTTTTTTAGCTGAAAATAAAAATCCCACAGAAGAAGAAATTAGAGAGGCAATGCATGGCAATATTTGCAGATGCGCTTCTTATAACAGAATAGAAAAAGCAGTGAAAGTTGCTTCAGAAAAAATGTCTTAATCCACCAAAAAAGAAACACATGGAATCTCAAACAAACATCGATATTAGTAGAAGAAATTTCTTAAAAACGTCTCTTTTGGCAAGTGGAGGAATGCTGATTGGTTTCAATTTTATGGCAGCTTACAAACCAAAAGCAGCTATGCCAACATCAATTGAAAATTTAAATTTCAATAATTTTAATGCCTACATTAAAATTTCAGATGAAGGTTTTGTGACCATTTTTTCACCAAATCCTGAAATTGGACAAGGCGTAAAAACGTCTATGCCAATGATTGTTGCAGAAGAATTGGATGTTGATTGGAATAAAGTTACTGTTGTGCAAGCAGGATTAGATACCAAAAATTTTAAAGGTCAAATTGCTGGCGGAAGTCAATCTATCAGAAGTAATTGGAATGTATTGCGTCAAACAGGTGCAACTGCTAAACAACTATTGATCAATGCAGCTGCTCAAAAATGGAATGTAGATGCATCCACTTGTAAAGCATCAAAAGGAATCATTTCCAATGCAAAAGGAGAAACCTTGGATTATGTAGATGTCGTAAAATTAGCTACGACTTTACCAATTCCAGAAAAAGTTACCCTCAAAGAAATCAAAGATTTTCACATCATTGGAAAAGAAATTGTGAATGTTGATATCGATAAAATCATCACTGGAAAACCACTTTTTGGATTGGATTTCAAAACGGAAGGAATGCTGTATGCAGCTGTAGTAAGGCCTCCAGCTTTTGGTCAAACGTTGGTTTCGTTTGATGCTTCTGAAGCCAAATCAATCTCAGGAGTGCTTGATGTTTTTACCATTGGAGAAAAAGCACGAAATTTTTTAAGCAAAGGATATGTTAGTTGGACAGCAATTTTGAGCGAAAGTGATAAAATTGTAGTCGTCGCAACTTCTACTTGGGCAGCCTTGAAAGCAAAAAAAACAATCAAAGCACAATGGAAACAAGCTACGGAATTAGAAAGTTCAGCATTTCATGATAAAAAATTAATGTCGCTTTTAGAAGGAGATACCCTCAAAGTAGTTAGAGAAGATGGCAATATCAACGATGCATTTCAACAAGCGGATACCATTATTGAAAGAACCTATCATTCTCCATTTTTGCCTCACAATTGTTTAGAACCTATGAATTTTTATGCAAATGTAACTGCGGATAAAATAGAATTGGTAGGCCCAACTCAAACACCTGAAGAAGTTTCGAAAGCAGTTGCGGTTTTGTTAGGTAGAAAAGTGGAAGAAATTTCGGTTGAAATGACCAGAATGGGTGGAGGTTTTGGAAGAAGATTGTATTCGGATTTCGCTTTAGAAGCAGCAGAAATAGGAGCTAAAATTCAAAAACCAGTAAAAATGGTTTCTGCAAGAGAAGATGATATGACCACAGGAGTGTATAAACCATCTGTAAAATATCAAATAAAAGCGGCTATCAAAGACGGAAAAATTTCTGGCTATCAGTTAAAAGAAGCTGCCTTTAACGGAAATATGTATGGAGCTATTGCACACTTTTTTCCTGCAGGATGCATTCCGAATTATAAAGTAGCCACTGCAAGTGTTGATAGTAAGATTACCACTGGTGCTTGGAGAGCTCCTTACACCAATTTCTTAGCATTTGCAGAGCAAAGTTTTTTTGATGAATTGGCAGCAGCAATCAAAATTGACCCCATTCAATTGCGATTGGATTTATTACAGAAAGTGAAAAATACTACTGATAAAAAAATTCAATATTCTGGTGAGCGAATGGAAAATACCATCAAATTAGTCAGAGAAAAGTCCAATTGGGGAAAAGTTTCAAATGGAATTTACCAAGGTTTTGCGGCCTATTACAGTCACAATACGCATGTGGCAGAAGTTGCAGACATTGAGCTGAAAGACGGTTTTCCCATCATCAAAAAAGTAACAGTTGCTGTGGATTGTGGTGTTGTCATCAATCTTTCAGGAGCTAAAAACCAAGTAGAAGGTGGTGTCATTGACGGAATTGGGCACGCTATGTTTGGCGATATGTCTTTTGAAAACGGAAAACCCACTGCTAAAAACTTTGATGTTTACAGATTGATTCGCATGCAAGAAACTCCGAAAGTAGAAGTACATTTTCTGCAAAACGATTTGTCTCCAACAGGTTTGGGCGAGCCTGGTTTGCCACCTGCAGGAGGTGCAGTTGCCAATGCCATCCATGCTGCTTTAGGGAAAAGAATCTATCAACAACCTTTTGTAAAAGAATTGAAAAAGAGTTCAGTTTTGGGGTGATTTTTCCATTGAAGACAAACTAAAAAAGTGCTTTATAAGATAAAATCTATAAGTAATAACAAAAAAACCTGAACATCGTTCAGGTTTTTTTATTATCCAACACCAATCATTACCCCTAATTTAAAGAACAAAACTAAGTAGATACTTCTTGTCGCCAATTAGTTATCTTTTGTTATCAGTTAGTTGTTGCTCGTCATTAATGACAAGATATAACTAATTGATGACAATGCACAACTAATCAATGACAATGTACTGCTAACTAATGACAATGTATAACTAATCGATGACAATGTATTACTGATTGATGACAATGAACAACTGATTGATGACAATGAACAACTGATTGATGACAATGTACAACTGATTAGTGACAATGAACTACTGATTAATGACAAGAAGCATTACCATAGTAATAGAGTAAAAATCCCCAAATTAAAAGACGAACTCCAACACAAAAAATGCTATGTTAATAAAGCTAATAAAACAATGATTTGATTGAAATGGTTTTTAGTTTCTTTCTTCTGCGAAGTGATTTTGGTACTTTATAAAAAATAGCTACTTTAGGCAAAGACTGAGCGCAATAAAATATTGAAAAAGGGATATATGAAGTTGTGGATAATTACTTCTTGTAAAACATTTGACGAAATGAATCGCATACTTTCAATTCTAGGAATTTTAATAATACTGATTAGTTGTAAATCAACTAAAGTCGGACAGGAATCGGATTTTAAAATGGAAGATGACTCTGTAAACCTTTATGCTTTTATAGGAGAAAAAATATCCGTGATTGAATTTGACCCAAATAAAAATAACATTCGAATTGAAATTGACTCTATAACTGGAGATACAATTCGGAGAGTAAACTACGTTATGGATAACGGATTCAAAAATAAATATATAGTTGTGAAAAATATATTTAACGACTTGAAAACAGATACGATTGAATTTGTTGCATATGACCATTATGGACGACCAGGATTTGAGAATTATAAAAACGTGATTTTATACATTTCCTTAAACAAAGAAAAAAGACATTACTATCATCAAAAATATCAATTCGACCCAGTAGTGAAAACAAAAAACGGAACTTGGAAAGGACTGAATGGAGAAAGTATTGAAAAGCTTTTTAACGAAAAGAAAAAAGGAGTATTAACTTCTCGAGGACTATTTAATGAATAAAAAAACGTTTTACAATAGTATGCAGAAAAATTATTTTAAGAAAAGTTTTTTTTTCAATCCAATCATTTCTAAAAATAAATCTCTTGCGCCAAACGAAATGTATTGGCATGCGCTTCAACAATGGTTTTGATGTCAGGAGAATACCCACCTCCCATAGAACACATCACCGGAATTTTGTGGTCAAAACAGGTTTGTAACACAAATTGGTCACGCTCTTTGCAGCCTTCCATGGTCAAGGAAAGTTTACCTAGTTTGTCAGTTTCAATCACATCAACACCACACAAATAATAGATAAAATCGGGTTTTTCTTGATGAATGAGTTTTGGCAACGTGTCTTTTAAAATTTGTAAATAAGTTTCATCTGTTGTGTCATTTTCGAGCGGAATATCCAAATCACTTTTTTCTTTTTGAAACGGATAATTGCTTTTTCCATGCATAGAAAATGTAAAGACAGTGTAGTCATTTTGAAAGATTTCTGCAGTACCATTTCCTTGATGAACGTCTAAATCAACTATTAAAATTTTGTTTGCCAAATGATTGTTTTGCAAATATTTGGCGCCAATTGCTTGGTCATTGAGTAGGCAAAAAGCTTCACCACGATTTGAAAAAGCATGATGTGTGCCACCTGCAATATTCATGGCAATGCCATATTGTACTGCAAATTCTGATGCTTTCATAGTGCCATCAGCAATGATCATTTCACGTTCAATCAATGCTTCAGAAAGGGGAAAACCTATCTTTCTTACGGCTTTTTGAGAAAGTCTGAGATTCAACAAATCAAAAAAATAGTCTGGGTCGTGAACGGAGAAAAAATGTTTGTTATTTGGGATTTCTGGCTCAAAAAAATTGTCTTCTGTGCACGTTCCTTCATACAATAATTGCTGTGGAAGCAAGTCGTATTTTTCCATCGGAAAACGATGACCTTCAGGCAACGAATGTTTGTAAATAGGATGAAAAGCTATTTTTAGCATGAACAATTACGCTTTCACAAACTCTCTTTCAATTTCTTCCAACGATTTTCCTTTGGTTTCTGGAACGATTTTTAGCATCACAAAAAACCCAATCAACGCGATAAATCCGAAGATAAAAAAGGTCAATGCGTTGCCAAAATTTGACAATTCCCAAGGGAAAACCAATTGCACCAAAGAACTGATTAAAGAGTTGATAAATGCGATAATGCCAATTGCCAAACCACGATATTTGATAGGATAAATTTCGGATAATAACACCCACATTACAGGGCCCAATGAAAAGGCAAAACAAGCAATAAATCCTAAAATTCCAACTAAAACCAAGGTTGCATTGATATTTGTGGCAACTTCCAAAATAGCACCATCATTTTTTTGATATATACGATTTCCTAAGTATGATTTTGCTGCGTTTTTAAAATCCAAATCGTTTGTAAAAACGGTATTTGCTAAGGGTAACAATTTGGGTGCATCTTCAAAAGTCAAAGAATTTATTTTTTCTGTGGTCAATTGATAGGTGGCTTTTTGAAATCCGTAAGCACATAAAATCAAACTAAAAGCAATGCCAAAAGTGCCCACTAATAACAGTGATCTTCTACCAGTTTTATC
>NZ_JADWOV010000270.1 GCF_015767435.1 Polaribacter sp. BAL334 | reverse complement strand
TTGATATCAATGATCAGGAAATCATAGGGGATTCTAATCCTGCAGTTACTGGTGGATTTGTCTTAAACGCAAGAGCTTATGGATTTGATCTCTCTGCTGCATTCAATTTTAGCATTGGAAATGATGTGTATAATGCCAATAAAATAGAGTTTACAACAGCAAATCAAAATGGACAATATAGAAACCTAAGCACAATTATGGCTGATGGAAATAGATGGACAAACTTAGATCCTATATCAGGTCAATTAGTTACAGACCCTACACAATTGGAAGCACTTAACCAAAATACAACAATGTGGTCTCCTTTCATGTCTAGATTTGTTTTTAGTGATTGGGCTGTTGAGGATGCTTCTTTTTTAAGATTAAATACAATTACTTTAGGGTATACTTTTGAAGAAAGATTAACAAAATCTGTTGGAATTTCTAAATTAAGACTTTATTTAACCGCTAATAATGTATTTGTTTTAACCAATTATTCTGGTTTAGATCCAGAAGTGTCAACAAGAAGAAGAACTCCACTTACACCAGGAGTTGATTATTCGCCTTATCCTAGAAGTAGACAAATGGTTATTGGTTTAAACCTGAATTTTTAACAACAAACTTTAGAGAAAATGAAAAATATACAAGCAATAATAGTTTCTGCAATACTCATTTTAAGTCTATTTAACTCTTGCAAAGAGTTTGAAAGTGATTTTTTAGATGCGCCTGCAAAATCAACTTTAGATGAATCATTAATTTTTTCCAATGCTGGTTTGGCTAGAGGAGCAGTAGATGGAATTTTAGAACCAATGGGTCAAACAAATTCTTATAGAGGTAGACAAATTCCTTTTTATGGATTTAATACAGACACCGAATGGAATTTTAATTCATCATCTGTTGGTAATTCCACAGGCGAATTGATGATTTATGATACAAAACCTAACAATCTTCAAATG
>NZ_JADWOV010000269.1 GCF_015767435.1 Polaribacter sp. BAL334 | reverse complement strand
AACTTTAACGGATGTTACAGGAAAAACAATCCATAAATCTAAGGCTCAATTAACAATAGGTAAAAATGAATTAGCCTTTGACTTTAAAGTGAAATCGGGTATTTATCTATTAAAAGTATCAAGCAGCGAAGCAACGTATGGAACTACTAAAATTATTTTTAGATAAATAAACTATTGAATATCTAATAAAAAAAGACTGTCAGAATTGACAGTCTTTTTTTTGAATCATTTTTTAAAAAAAATGATTACTTTTCATAAAAACGTTTTTAATTTTACATTCTCATAAACAAACAAATGTCTAAAGACTTAAGTAATTATAGAAAATCTTACGAAAAACTAGAACTTCTCGAAGAAAACTGCCCTGAAAATCCGATGGAATTGTTCCAAACTTGGTTTATCAATGCTGATAATTCTGATACTGTTGAGGAAACGAATGCCATGACAATTGCTACAATTGGTGATGATGGATTTCCGAAAAGCAGAATTGTATTACTTAAAAAGTATACTTGGGAAGGATTTATTTTTTACACAAATTATGATTCTGAAAAGGGAAAAGCCATTCAAAATAACCCAAATGTTTGCTTATCATTTTTTTGGCCTGCATTAGAACAGCAAATCATTATCAAAGGAATTGCTGAAAAAATTGCTGAAAATTTATCTGATGGATATTTCGATTCAAGACCTGATGGAAGCAAATTAGGTGCTTGGGCATCAAACCAAAGTTCGGTGGTTTCTTCTAGAACAACATTGGATGAAAGTTTAAAAATGTTTGAGAAAAAATTCGAAAATTCAGAAATTCCAAGACCTCAACATTGGGGAGGGTTTATCATCAAACCCGTTTCAATAGAATTTTGGCAAGGAAGACCCAATAGAATGCATGATAGAATACGATACACATTATTAGAAGATTTTTCTTGGAAAATAGAAAGATTAGCACCATAAATTTTATATTTACAGCATCAACAATCAAACTTGAATGAAAACTTTATTTATTGTTAGACACGCAAAATCTTCATGGGACTATAAAGGTATAGACGATATTGACCGTCCTTTGAAAAAAAGTGGTATTAAAGACGCACATTTAATGTCAAAATTCTTAGCTAATGAAATAGAAAGACCAGGGATTTTTATATCAAGTAGTGCCAATAGAGCATTACATACAGCGCTTATTTTCTGTGAAAATTTCCAATATCCCATTTCTGGATTGGTAAAAAGCCGTCAATTGTATAGTTTTAGTGATGGATATTTAGTAAAAACCGTCAAAGCTTTGGATGATGGATATAGTTCAGCAATCATTTTTAGTCATGACCATGGCATCAACACTTTTGTAAATAAATTTGGAGATATTCCTATTGTACACGTGCCCACTTGTGGTGTTATCGGAATTCAATTTCAAGATAAACACTGGAAAGATGTTAAAAAAGGAAAAACTTTTATGACTGAATTTCCAAAAAATCATAGATAACCATTGATAGATATAAAGAAATACGGAGCCATAGATATTGGATCAAATGCCATTAGATTATTGGTTTCCAACGTTATTATTCAGGAAGGAAAAGAAACCCAATTTAAAAAATCAGCCTTAATTCGAGTTCCAATTCGTTTAGGTGCTGATGCTTTTGTGAGCGGAATAATCAGTGAAGAAAACATCACACGAATGATTGATGCTATGGAAGCCTTCAAATTACTAATGAAAGTTCACAAAGTAGAACGCTTTAAAGCCTGTGCTACATCCGCCATGAGAGAAGCTTTTAATGGTGAAGAAGTTATTAAAAAGATTTTTGAAAAAACGGGCGTAAAAATTTCAATTATTGGTGGAAAAGAAGAAGCTGCCATCATTGCTTCTACGGATTTAAAAGAATTGATCAAAGGTACAAACTCCTATTTGTATGTTGATGTTGGCGGTGGTAGTACAGAATTCACTATTTTTTCGGAAGGAAAAATGGTTACTTCAAAATCTTTCAATATGGGAACTGTAAGATTGTTGAACAATTCAAAAGTCGAAAACAAAGAAATTTTTGAAAATGTTGAACGTTGGATCAAGAAAAATACCAAAGATTTAAAACGAATTTCATTGATTGGTTCAGGAGGAAACATCAATAAATTATTTAAAATGTCTGGTAGAATGGAAGGAAAACCCATTTCATTTGTGTATTTAAATGCACAATACCAATTTTTAAAACAAATGTCTTATCAAGACAGAATTTCTGAACTTAGTTTAAATCCAGATAGAGCTGACGTAATTATTCCAGCTACTAAAATTTATCTTTCTGCAATGAAATGGAGTGGAGCTTCTAAAATTTACGTTCCTAAAATTGGTCTTTCTGATGGAATCATCAAAAGTTTATTTTACGAAACCTTATAATTTCTTGAATTTCATTCAGTTTTATAAATGTTTTTAGTACATTTGACGCTATATTTATCCACTAATAAATGTATTTATTAACGACTTTTGTAATATGAAAAAAATATTATTTACAACCGCTTTTTTATGTATTGGAGCAGTTGCATTTGGTCAAGATTTACCAGAAAATCCTGAACCTGGAAAATGCTATGTAAGATGTAAAACACCAGATATTTGGAAAAATGAATCTGTACAAGTTCCTGTTTCACCAGAATATAAAAAAATTGTAACCTATCCTGCTGAATATAAAACAATTACTGAACAAGTATTGATAAAAGAAGCTGGAGAAGAAATCATTATTGTTCCTGCAGTTTGGGGAACACAAGAAGTTACTTATTTTGAAAAAGAAGATGGTACTAAAATAGAGGTGAAAAACGCTATTTTTAACCAAGGTTTTGAAACTGTAGAAGTAAAAGGCGCTACTGCAACATGGCAAATGAGTGAAAAATTACCTGATTGTCAATCAGATAACCCTGATGATTGTAGATATTGGTGTTACAAGCCTGTCCCAGCAGAATTTAAAACCATGCCAGTTGAAAAATTAGTCAGTGATGCAAGTATTGTAAAAATACCAATTCCTGGTGTTAGAAAAACATACAAAAGAAAAGTAATGGTTCAAAAACCAACTACAACAACTGTTCAAACAGCACCTGAATATTTAACAATTACGAAAACTGTATTGGTTAGAGATGCTAGAACTGAAGAAGTTACAGTCCCAGCAATTTTCCAATCTGTAAGCAAACAAGTGTTAGTGAAAAAAGGCGGATTGACAACTTGGAAACCAGTAGATTGTGAATTGATTGACAATACTCCATTACCAATTAATTGGGATTTTTCTAGTGCTGAATTAAATGAAGGTGCTATGACAATTATTGACGCTAGGTTGTTACCAATCTTAAAATCTGGTGTAGCTGTTTTTATTGAGTCACACACTGACATGAGAGGTACAAAGAAAGAAAATCAAGATTTATCTGACAGAAGAGCAAAAGCAGTTCTAGATTACCTAATTTCTAAAGGAATTAATGCAAGTCAATTATTTGCAAAAGGTTTTGGAGAATCAAAATTATTAAATAAATGTTCTGACAATGTAGTTTGTTCTGAAGCTGAACATGCTGTAAATAGAAGAACAACTTTTAGAGTTGTAAATCAAAACTAATTTTGACACATAGTCATAAAAAAAGAGGCAATTGCCTCTTTTTTTATGACTTATATTTTCTAATTTGCTCTTCAAAAAAAGGAAAATAATACTCTGAGAGAATGTATCCCTTCTTTTCTGCTAAAACTTTTCCTTTATGATCAACTATCAAAATTGTTGGGAATGATTTGATATTGTATCTACTTTTCAAGTAATAATTATCACTTATTTTTTCAACTGGTAACAAATCCATTTGTCTTGGTATGTCAACTTCCAATAGCACTAAACTCTTTTCTGATAAGTCTTTGAAACGTTTAGTGCCAAATAATTCTGCATCAATCACTTTGCAAGGTTCACACCAATCTGACCCTTTAAAATAGATTAAAATAGGCTTTTTTTCTTTCTTTGATATCTTTAAAGCTACATCATAAGAGTCTACCCAATGTAAAGAATGTTGTTTAATTGTGTCTTGAGCATAAAAACTTTTAGTAAAAACAAATAGTAATAAAAAGGGTAAAAAGGGATTTTTCATTTTAGTAATATTTACATCAAAAGTATCAAAAATAATACCAATAAAAAGAATTGATAGGAATCAAATTTGAATTCAACTATTGATAGAAAATTGATCTATGTGAGAAATCAATAAATTATCAAAATCTTGTTTTTGATTTCCTAAAAAAGTGGTTTCTATTTCTAAATAATAACAGGATTTAATATCAGAACTTAATCTCACATAATCTTTCTCTGTGGTTAAAATCAATTTTTGGTGATTTTGAATTGCATCAAATTGTAAGTTGATTTGTTCAATATCTTTGGTTGAAAATTGATGATGATCAGGATACTCTAAATGTTGAAAAGTTATTTTTTGATCATTTAAAAAACGAGTTAATGAACTTGGATTTGCAATTCCTGTGACAAGTAAAACTTCTAAATTTGACAAATCATCTACTAAAATTTCTGAAAATCCTTTCACTATTTTTGAATAAGAAATGGCAGTTAAGAAAATTGGTTTTTGATATTTTCCCAATTTATTTTCAATGCTTTTTTGATGATTTTCATTGAAATTTTCAGGGCATTTTGTCACAATTATGGCATTTGCTCTTTCAGCTCCTCTCCTACTTTCTCTTAAATTTCCTGTCGGAAGTAGAAAATCATCCACAAACAAATCATCAAATTTAGTTAACAACAGATAAAAACTTCCTGTTACTTTTCTATGTTGATAAGCATCATCTAAAAGCACAAGATCCGTGTTTGAATGCATTAAAATTTGCTCAATTCCTGAAACTCTCTTTTCATCAACCGCAACAAAAACCTCTGGAAATTTTTTAAAAAACTGCAAAGGTTCATCACCAACTTCATTGGCTGAATGTGAGTTTGTTACCTTTATAAAACCCTTCGTTTTTCGTTTGTATCCCCTACTTAAAACTGCAATTAGATACTTGTTTTTCAGCAAACGAATTAAATATTCTATTTGAGGAGTTTTTCCTGTTCCACCAACTGAAAGGTTTCCAACAACAATTACAGGAATTGGAAATCTTTTTTGTTTAAAAAAGTCTATTTCAAACAAAAAATTACGAAATGTTGTCACCAAATCATACATGATGGCAATAGGAAACAATAAAAATCGTAGCAGTTTCATATGTGTAAAATTTATTTTTTAGCGGTCACATATGCAATCGCAATTTCATCTTTGATATTTATTTCAAAAACTCTTTATAAAAGCGATTTCATGAATACGAAAATAACGCATTTTTATGGATTGATAATCAGAAAACTGTAACTTTGAATTTTATTTAAAATAATGAAAGTAAAAGAAGTTACATCCTATTTAGAAGAAATTGCACCTTTACAATATGCTGAAGATTTTGATAATGTAGGATTATTGGTAGGGAAAAATGATGCTGAAGTCACAGGAGTTTTAATAACTCTTGATACTCTTGAAATTACAATTGATGAGGCCATTGAAAAAAATTGTAATCTGATTATCAGTTTTCACCCAATAATTTTTAGTGGATTAAAAAAATTGAACGGCTCAAATTATGTGGAACGTGTTGTTATAAAAGCAATAGAAAATAAAATTGCTATTTACGCCATTCATACTGCTTTAGATAATAGTATTGAAGGAGTTTCTGCAAAAATGTGTGCAATTTTAGGACTAAAAAACACCAAGATTTTAATCCCTAAAAAAAATATTTTAAAAAAATTGACAACCTATGTTCCAATAAAAAATGCTGTTGATGTAAGAAATTCACTATTTTCAGCGGGAGCAGGAAATATTGGGAATTATGACGCTTGTTCGTTTTCCGTTTCTGGTGAAGGAACATTTCGTGGAAACGAAAATTCGAATCCAACTTTGGGAGAAAAAGGTGTTTTACACACTGAAAAGGAAATTCAAATTACGGTAACTTTTGAGTTGAAAAATGAAGGTCACATCCTAAAAGCATTGAAAGAAAATCATCCCTATGAAGAAGTAGCTTATGAAGTTATTACTATCGAAAATAGCTATCAGAATGTTGGAATGGGAATGATTGGAGAATTGACCTCAGCAAAAGATGAAAAGGATTTTTTAGAGTATCTAAAAAAAACTATGAACACAGAATGTATCAAACATTCTGCACTTCTCCATAAAAAAATAAATAAAGTAGCTTTATTAGGAGGTTCAGGAAGTTTTGCTATTGAGGCTGCCAAAAAAGCTGGCGCAGACGCATTTATCAGTGCAGATTTTAAATATCATGACTTTTTTAAAGCTGAAAATAGCATCTTATTAGCTGATATTGGACATTATGAAAGTGAACAGTTTACAAAAAACTTGATAGTTGACTTTCTTACGAAAAAAATTAGTAATTTTGCAATCATTTTATCAGAAAAAAGAACAAATCCAATATATTACCTATAAACATGAAAGAAGTTTCGGTTGAAGAAAAATTAAGAGCGTTGTATGACTTGCAACTTATTGACTCAAGAATTGATGAAATTAGAAGCGTTAGAGGAGAATTGCCTCTAGAAGTGGAAGATTTAGAAAACGAAGTTGCCGGTTTAATTACTAGAGTTTCTAATATGGAGCAAGAAATTGCGAATTTAGAAACTGACATCAACAACAAAAGATTGGTTATTGATGAGGCTAAAACGTTGACAAAGAAATACGAAGAGCAACAAAAAAAGGTTAGAAATAATAGAGAATTTGATTCTTTATCTAAAGAAATCGAATACCAAGCTTTAGAAACTGAGTTGGCTGAAAAAAGAATTAATGAATTCAAAGCAAAAATTGCTCAAAAAACGGAAACCATTAATGGCACTAAAGAAAAATTAGCAAAACAAGAATCTCATTTAGCTCACAAAAAAGCGGAATTAGATGCTATCCTGAAAGAAACAGAAAAAGATGAAAAATTATTATTAGAAAAATCTGAAGAGTTTTCGCAAGTAATTGATGCACATCTTTTAACAGCATACAAAAGAATCCGTAGTAAAGTAAAAAATGGATTGGCTGTTGTTGCTTTAGAACGTGGTGCTTCTGGTGGTTCTTATTTTACAATTCCACCTCAAGTTCAGTTAGACATTGCTAACAGAAAAAAAATCACTATTGATGAACATAGTGGAAGAATTTTGGTTGATCCTGCTTTAGCAGCTGAGGAAAAAGAGAAAATTGATAAAATTATGGCTTAATTTTCTATCGAAAATTCTAAATAAAAAAAAACTCGAAGTTGTTGAACTTCGAGTTTTTTATTTTTATTAGTAATCTAATTTTTTGATATAATCGAGCTTTTCTTTCCAAACAGCCAACTCTTCTTTAAATTCATTTACTTGATTTTTAACATTCAAAACCAATGGATTATTTTTATTTGAAATAGAGAAAAAACTTAAATTATTTTCCAATTGTTGAATTTCTCTTACAATTTCATCTATCTTTTTTCTAACAAATAATTGTTCACTATCCAATTTCTTATAATCATTATTTTCAAAATAAGAATCTACTAGATTTTTAAATTTCAAAAAGACAATCTCATTTTTATCCAAAGAAAGATTGTCTAATGTAGCGTCAATCAATTTGTTAAATTTACTGTCTAAATGTTTTGAGTTTTTAGGTAATCTTCCCAAATCTTGCCATTCATTCATCATATCAAAAACCTCTTCTTTCTTGAATTTTTTCTTGTTTTTTAAAGACTCTAGATATTCTTGTTTTCTATCAACAACTTGTTGTTGATCTTTGCTAACCGCATTTTTTTGTTGATGAAATCTATTAAAATAATAATTACATGCAGCTTTAAATCGTTTCCAAATATCATCAGAAAATTTTCTTGGAACATGACCTATTTTTTTCCAATCTGATTGGATTTTTTTCATGGCATTTGTTGCCATTTCCCAATCTTCACTGTCTTTCAATGACTCAGCCAATTCAATTAAAGCCATTTTTTTCTGCAGATTCTCTTGCTGCTCCGATTTTTCCTTTTTGTAAAATTTATTTTTAGCAGCATTGAAATTTTTAGTTGCATTTTTGAATTTCTGCCAAATTTCTTCACTTTTAGCATAAGGAAGTTTGCCAATATCAAAATATTTTTTTCGCAAAGCCTCTAACTCGTCAATACTTTTTTGCCAATCATTATGATTGCTGTTTTTCGAAACATCTAAAGCATTAATTTCAGCAATAACCAACATTTTTTTGTCAATCATTTCATCATACTTTGAGTGAATTTCTTTAAAAAACTCATGTCTTTTGTCATGTATTTTTTTGGTTGCATCACTGAATTTTTGCCAAACTTCTTCTCTGATATCCCTTGCTACAGGCCCAATATCTTCTTTCCAAATTTTATGCAATTCTTGCAATTGTTTTGCCGCAAAATTGATGTCTTTTTCGTTAGCTAATGCCTCTGCTTTTTCAATAATTTTCAGTTTTTCATCTAGATTATGTTTAAAATCCAAATCTCTAAAATCATTACTTAAATGCAATAAATCATAAAAACGCTCCACATGATGTTGATAGGTTTTCCAAGTATCATTGTAAGTTGATCTTGGCACACCTCCAATTGAATTCCATTTTTCCTGAATTGCCTTGAAATTTTTATACATTGTAGAAACTTCAGCATCATCAATCAAGGTTTTTAATTCTTCAATAACTTGAAGACGTTTCTCTAAATTCTCATTTAATTTCTTTTCAATACTTGCGTAATGAGCCTCTCTTTTAACTCTGTATTCAGACAATAGCTTATTAAATTCAGATTTTGAAGGATGTGAAAACTGAAAATCAATAGATTCTCCTCCTTCATCCAAAAATGCTTGTTTTTTTTCTGCCAATAATGCCCCAAATTTTTCATTAAAAGCATTTTTAATTTGGTCAATAGGAGATTTTATTTTCTGAACTGGTGTATTTTCAATCAAATTTTTTAATGAAACAACCAATTCTTCAATAGAAAATTCAGAATAATCTTCAAAAACTTGCTCGTTTTCGTTTTCTTGTTCATCATCTTCAGTTATTGATTGATTATCTAAATCTGATTCACTAACTTCATTAACTGATTGATTTTCAATTGATAAAGAATCATTTTCATTCAATTCACTTTCAATTTTACTGGAATTATCCTTATTATTTTCTAACATATCTACAATGTTTATTGATCTTTGTACAATACTATAATCATACTGTCAACAAAAATAAGGACAACTTACATACTTTACAAGATTTCTTGATAAGTTATATTGATGATTTATAAATCATTCCATATTCTCCAGGATTCTTCTGCCTGAAGTTGAAGCATTTCAAGCCCATTTTTGATGGTCGCTCCTTGAATTTTTCCTTTGGATAAAAATAAAGTTTCTTCAGGATTGTAAATCAAATCATACAATAAATGTTGTTGATTTAAAAATTGATACGGAATTTCAGGAAATCTTTCAATGTTTGGTGATGTCCCAAGAGGAGAACAATTCACTATGATTGTGTGACTTTCCATAATTTCTTTAGAAAGACTTTCATAAGATATTTCATTGATTGAGGTTGGATTTCTTGACACAAATTGAAAAGAAATATTGTTTTTTTGAAACACAAAAGCAACTGCTTTTGATGCTCCACCAGTACCTAAAATCAATGCTTTTTGATGATGGTTTTTCTGCAAAGGTTTGATTGATTTTTCAAAACCAACCACATCTGAATTATAGCCTTTTAAGGTATTATTTTTAGTAATTTTAATAGTATTGACGGCTCCAATTTGTTTCGCAGTTTCATCCAACTCATCCAAAAAAGGAATAATTTCTTGTTTATAGGGAATGGTAACATTTAGCCCTTTTAAATTTTTTTCTGAAGAAATGATTGCTGGAAATTCAGTACAAACCTGCATATCAAAATTAATGTAAGAATGATTTTCTAAATGCAATTTCTGAAATTTATCTGTAAAATAACCTCTTGAAAATGAATAAGATATATTTCTACCAAGCAATCCAAAAAGGCTATTTTTTTCGTTTTCTATCATAATAATCAATTGCTAAAATTAGTCCCAAACCAAAAAAGATACAGAGCACTGCAAAAAAGGTTTCATAACTCAAAATTTCAGGAAAATACCGCTCGTAATTTTCAATGATTCTATTGCCCTTTTGATCCAATAAAAAAGTATCGTTTTCTGCTAAATAAACCGTTTTTTTCCATGGCCACACAATTCCTAAAGAACCTGTTATAAAACCTAGAATCAGTGCATTCACTATTTTATTGTAATGCTTCAAAACATATCCTAAAACATGAGAAATTGAAATCAATCCAAAAGCAGAACCTGCAGTAAATACTGAAATAATTTTGAGATAACGCATTTTTGTTGCATCAGATAAAATTTCAAAATTGCCCGATAAAACACTGAGGATAACTTCTAATAAAACATTTACAGAATCTACTAAAAGTAACACGTAATTTCCTAAAAGTATCAAAATAAAAGAACCTGAAAGTCCTGGAAGTGTCATCCCTGAAACTCCAATTATCCCGCATAAAAAAACAAACCAAAGGTTGTCATTTTCTTTTGCTGGAGTTAAAAAACTGATTGCCAGTCCAATAATTATTCCTATAAATAAAAATGTTAAATTGGTTTTTGTCCATTTTCCAAAATCTTTATTGATGTAATAAATGGAGCCAATAATCATCCCAAAAAACCAACTCCATACATACAATTCATAGTGCTCTAAAAAATAATCTAAAACCAATGAAATGCTAAAATAACTGAACATACTTCCAGACATAATTAGCAGCAAAAACTGTGCATTTGTATAGGTGTAAAAACTTTTAAAACGACCGTTAAAAAGAAGTTTAAATGCCTTTATGTTGATTTTTTTAAACGAATAAATGAGTTCCTCATAAAATCCTAAAACATAGGAAACTGCTCCACCTGAAACACCAGGCACTTTGTTTGCAGCGCCCATTGCCAAACCTTTTAAAAAAAGTCCGAGTTTGTGTAAAAAGGATTTTTCTATTCGCACTATTGTTTTTTTGAAGCTAGTTTTTCCATGATTAAAATAATTGCAAAACCGATAATTGCCATTACTATTGCCAATGTTAATTGTGCATCACCATCAAATGAAAAGGGAGAAATACTTTGTTCTAACAATGGTTTTATTTCTTGATGACTGTCTAAATACGTTGAAACTGTTTTTTTCCAAGGCCAAACTTTATTCAAAGAACCTAGCATAATTCCTGTTAAAACTACCAACATTTCTTGTTTATAATGTGCAAATAACCATTTTAGCAATTTTGAAAATGATAACAAACCAATAATTACACCAATGGCAATTGCTGATAAAATAGTGATATTTCTCTCCGTAATTGCTGTCATAACAACAGGATAAATTCCAATTAGCAATAAAATATATGAACCAGAAATTCCTGGTAAAATCATGGCACAAGAAGCAATTGCCCCTGAAAAAATTAAAAAAACATAGCTAATATCAGAAGTATTTGTTGCTGGTAAAATGGTAATCACATATCCAAAAACAACACCTATTATTCCTAAAATACCTATTTTAAAATTCCATTTTTCAATTTGCTTTCCAATATATAAAATACTAGCGAACACTAATCCAAAGAAAAAAGACCATAACAAAATTGCCTCATTTTCTAACAACCATTTGATAATTTTTGATAAGGATACAATACTTATAAAAATTCCTGACAACAATGCTGCTAAAAAATTTCCATTTACTTGTCTCCAAGCAGCTTTGATACCTTCGTTTTTCAGAGTTTTAACTAAGCCAAAGTTCACACTACTTATGGTACCTAATAATTCTTCATAAATCCCTGATATAAAAGCAATTGTGCCTCCGGAAACACCTGGAACAACATCTGCAGCACCCATAGCTATTCCTTTAAAACCAATTACTAAATAATCTTTAATTGTTCTACTCATCCTGTATTTTTTGGCTACGAATATAGTTGATTTTAAAGAAAAGTTAACAATGAACTTCTGAGAATATTGGTAGTATAGAAAGAAAAATAAATCTATCAATGTAATTCAGTTGGATTGGTATCCAAAAAACTAATCAGAGAATTATTCTGTAGCTTTCTTAAAATCAGTAATTAACTTGTGAATTTTTAGATTTTCAATGAGAGTTGGAAACAATTCGTTCAAAACTGAATGATATTCAAAATCAATTTTTAACGCATCTATCAAATGTTTCTTCCCAAATTTTTCTTTATTTAAAATAAAGAATATTCCTGCTAATCTATATTCGATTTCTGCAAAATCTTTATAGATTCTTTGGGCTTTGAAAAGTGTTGAAAGAGCTTCATTAAAATCTCCTAAAAACAGTAAAACATCAACTAAAGCAATATAAATTGTAATGTCATCATCGTTCAACGCCAAGCAATTTTCATATCCTAAAACAGCTTCTTCAAATAAGTTTAGTTTCAAATTAATTTCGGCATATTTTCTCCAATACATTGGATTGTCTTCATCAATCTTCAACGCTTTTGCAATGTAATAAGCTGCTTTTTGATAATTTTCTTGCAAAAAATAGAGATTTGTAATCAAAATCCAAGCTTTATCCAACAATGGATCTTCTTGAACCGCTTTTTTGTAATAAGAAATTGCAGCATCGTATTTGTGCAATTTTTCATAACATTCTCCAATTCTGACTAAAGCAAAAGCAGTTGGATCATCCAAATCTAACGTCACTAAATAATGATCAATTGCTTCTTTATATTGCTTTAATTCCTCTAAAGTTTTGGCTTTTTCTAAATACCCACCAATAAATGATTCGTCAATTAAAATGGCATAATCAAAAGCTGTTAATGCTTCTTGAAACATGTCCAACATAAAATATTGTCTTCCCAATTGATGCCAAGCAACTTCACAATAAGGATTTTTATCAATATAATTATTCAAAAACGGAATTGCCAATTCACTTTCATTGCACATATCATAACAATAAATGATGTTGTATAACGCAGAATAGTCTTCTTCATCTTCAATCAAACACTTTTCAAAATAAGATCGAGCGTTTGAATAATCCTCTAAATACAAATATTCCATGCCTAAAAGCGACCAAACATCTAAATTATCATCTGTGTAAACCAATGCTTTTTCTAGATTTTGAATAGCTCCTTCATGGTTTCCTCTTTTTGATAAAATAGCTGCTTTTTGGATAAAAACCTCTTCATTATGAGGGTCAATTTTTTCAATTTTATTCAATAATAAAGTAGCTTTATCCAATTCATCTTCAAATACATACAGCTCCACTTGTAGCAATTTTAAATCTACAGATTGTGGGTGTTGTTCTAAACCTAATTTTACTGCTTTTTTAGCCAAAGAATGTTTACCTGCATCTAAATAATGAATGATAATTTCTTCGAATTCAACCAAATCAAAAAAGTAAACGCTGTTGGTTTTCAGCATAGATTCAAATTTCAATAGAGACATAGCTAATAGAATTGAATAATATCAATAAAAATACTATAACTAACCCTTTTGATTTTGAGCTTCATTTTTTGTTTTCAACAATTTAATTAACAACCAATTTTTAAATTCACACTTTTAAATTTTGCGCATACATTATTTATCCCTAATTTTGATTTTCAATACTATCAACTAAAATTTGGTAG
This sequence comes from Polaribacter sp. BAL334, assembly GCF_015767435.1. Taxonomy (GTDB): domain Bacteria; phylum Bacteroidota; class Bacteroidia; order Flavobacteriales; family Flavobacteriaceae; genus Polaribacter. The sequence continues at coordinate 55,089 of NZ_JADWOV010000269.1, read as the reverse complement.
GTTTCTTATGAGCAAAAAAACACTTCTTAACTCAAAAGATATTGAAATAATTCTCCATAGATTGGCTTGCCAATTGATTGAAAATCACAATGATTTTTCGGATACTGTTTTAATTGGTTTGCAACCAAGAGGATCTTTTTTAGCAAACAGATTAGTACAACTTCTTGAAAATGAGTACGGTATTAAAGAATTGAAACTAGGTCTGCTCGATATTACTTTTTACAGAGATGATTTTAGAAGACGTTCAGAGCCTCTTGCAGCAACTTCAACAAAAATCAATTTTTTGATAGAAGATAAAAAAGTAGTCATCATTGATGATGTTTTATATTCTGGAAGAAGTGTAAGAGCCGCATTAACAGCCATTCAATCTTTTGGAAGACCAAAACAAATAGAATTATTAGTGTTTATTGACAGACGATTTAGCAGACATTTGCCCATTCAACCTGATTATAGAGGAAGACAAGTGGATGCGATTAATGAAGAAAAAGTATTGGTAACTTGGAAAGAAACACACGAAATAGACGCAGTTTACTTAGAACAAAAATAACATGAATCATTTAAGTGTAGAACATTTATTAGGCATAAAATATTTAAAACCATCAGATATTGAGCTTATTTTTAAAACTGCAGATCATTTTAAAGAAGTCATCAACAGACCCATCAAAAAAGTTCCTTCCTTAAGAGATATCACCATTGCCAATTTATTTTTTGAAAATAGCACACGAACAAAACTGAGTTTTGAATTGGCAGAAAAAAGACTTTCTGCTGATGTTATCAATTTTTCTGCATCTCAATCTTCTGTGAAAAAAGGAGAAACGTTGATTGATACTGTCAACAATATTTTATCCATGAAAGTGGATATTGTTGTGATGCGTCATGCACATGTTGGTGCAGGTGTTTTTTTAGCAAAACACGTAAACGCAAAAATTATCAATGCAGGTGATGGCACTCACGAACATCCTACACAAGCTTTGTTGGATTCTTATTCGATAAGAGAAAAATTGGGTTCTGTAAAAGGTAAAAAAATTGTCATTATTGGTGATATTTTGCACTCTAGAGTTGCTTTATCAAATATTTTTGCGCTCCAAATGCAAGGTGCTGAAGTAAAAGTTTGCGGTCCAACTACTTTGATTCCAAAATACATTACAAGTTTGGGAGTCACTGTAGAAACCAATTTGAAAAAAGCATTGGAATGGTGTGATGTTGCCAATGTTTTAAGAGTTCAAAACGAACGAATGGATATTAATTATTTTCCATCAACAAGAGAATATACGCAACTTTTTGGCATCAACAAAGAGATATTAGATAATTTGGATAAAAAAATTGTGATTATGCATCCTGGTCCTATCAACAGAGGAGTTGAAATCACAAGTGATGTTGCAGATTCTGACCAATCTATCATTTTACATCAAGTTGAAAATGGAGTTGCAGTCAGAATGGCAGTGATTTATTTATTAGCGGAACAAATAAAAAGATAAGTTTATGAACATCAAAAAAAAGAAAAAATACACTCTTATTTCTTCGGATGAAAATTCATTTTCTGATTTTTATACCTTATTTTTATCCCATAAAAATGATTTTGAAAAGGAACATTTGGTATTGGTAATTTCTGATGCTTTGAAAGTTTCTAAAAAAGAATTTTTACAGTTTTTAGATTTTTCAGAACATAAAAAGGAAAACGGCACATCATTTGTGATTGTTAATTCAAATATAAATATTGATGATTTCCCTGAAAATTTCAATATTGTACCTACTTTACAAGAAGCAGAAGACGTTTTGGAAATGGAAGCAATTGAAAGGGAATTAGATTTTTAAAAAATAGTATATGATTAAAAAATTACTTTTTATTTTTTTCTTTTTAACAATTTCAATCGGTTTTTCTCAAGAAAAAACAATTGAAAAATTATCTGCTGCCCCAAATCCATTTTCTAACTCAACAATTATCACTTTTCATTCAGAAAGTGATTCAAAAACGACACTAACTGTAAAAAATATTTTAGGTAAAGTAGTGTATCAAAAAACTGTGGAAACTATCAAAGGAAACAATTCACTTACTTTTTTAAAAGGCGATTTAACTGCCGGAATTTACATTTATACCATTCAAAATAAAGAAAATAGTATTTCTAAACGATTGGTTATTCAATGAGTTTACGTTTAACTATTTTGGGTTGTCATTCAGCAACTCCTCGTGTCAATGCTTTTCCAACTTCGCAATATTTAGAAATCAATGATCGACATTTTATCATTGATTGTGGCGAAGGTACACAACGCCAAATGAGAAAATACAAAGTTGGATATTCAAAAATCAATCATATTTTTATTTCGCATTTGCATGGAGATCATTTTTATGGTTTGATTGGATTGCTTTCAACATTCGGAATTTTAAATAGGGAAAAAGAATTGCATGTTTTTGGTCCAAAAGGTATCAAAGAAGCCACAGAAATGTTATTGAATATTTCTCAATCTCATGCCAAATACGAACTGATTTTTCATGAATTATCATCAACAAAAAGTGAACTTATTTTTGACGATGAAAAGGTTTCTGTGCATACAATCCCTTTAAGACATAGAGTTTATACAAATGGTTTTTTATTCAAAGAAAAAGAGAAACCAAAAAAATTGCACATGCAAAACATTGGGAATTATCCCGAAATTGACAAAGCAGATTATTTGAATATCAAAGCTGGTAGAGATATTGTGTTGCCATCTGGAGAAGTCATTTCAAATGAAGAATTGACTATTGCATCTGAGAAACCAAAAAGTTTTGCCTATTGTAGTGACACCTGTTTTTTGCCATCTATAATTCCAATTATCAAAAATGCAGATTTGTTGTATCACGAAGCCACATTTTTATCTGACAAAGAAGATTTGGCTAAAAAAACATTGCATAGCACTGCTTCACAAGCAGCAACAATTGCGAAAGAAGCGAATGTAAAACAACTTATTTTAGGACATTATTCTGGTAGATATAAAAACACAGAATTATTTCAAGAAGAAGCAAAAACTATTTTTAGCGAAACACTTCTTGCAGAACCAGGGAAAATAATTGAGGTAAATTAAGTCGTTTTAGTACTCATCAATCGATATCAACACTAACGTACAAGCAACTTCTGCCTTGATGTTGTTGGATTCTAAAAGCCTAGCAAATTCATCATTCTCAGCACCAGGATTAAAAATAACTCTTCTCGGTTTTAGAGAGATGACATATTCATAAAAATCTTTTTGCCTTTCAGGATTTAAATACAGTGTAACAGTATCAATATCTTGATAATCTTTTTTTTCATCATCAATTGTTACTCCTAAAACTGTTCCTTTTTTTTGACCAAGTGCAACTACAGAATATTTTTTATCAAGCAATCTTTTGATAGCAATATTCGAATATCTATTTGGATTTAAAGAAGCACCTAGAACTAATGTTACATTTTTCATACTGTTAATAAACCGTTAAACAATTAAAATACTTGTAACAAATATACTAAATAGCTTGTCTATAAAACATCAACCAAAAAACAAATTTTATCTAATGAAAAAATTAGTATGCTTTGTTATACTTGTTATAACATCCACCATTTCTTTTGCACAAATGCCAAAATCAGCATTGTCTAAACCTGGCTCTATTTCAGGAAAAGTGATTGACAATGCCACCAAACAAGAATTGCCTTATGTGAATATCGTTGTAAAAGACATGTCAAAAAAAATCATCACAGGAGGAATCACTGACGAAAAAGGTGTTTTTGTTGTGAAAGATTTGCCCGAAGGAAAAAGTTTTGTAGAAGTACAATTTATCGGATATAAAACTTTTGATAAAGAAATTTCAATAACTGATAAAAACAAAAACATCAACCTAGGAACAATTTCACTTTCCGAAGAAAGTGCTGAACTTGATGAAGTTGTTATCAGATCTGAAACATCTACCGTTGTTCAAAAAGTTGACCGAAAAGTGATCAATGTTGGAAAAGATTTAACAGCTGCAGGAACCACAGCTTCAGAATTACTAAACAATATTCAATCTGTGAGTGTGGATAGCCAAACAGGGCAAATTAGCTTGAGAGGAAATTCGAATGTTAGAGTTTTAGTTGATGGCAGACCAACAAATGTGCCAATTGCGCAATTATTAAGACAAATTCCGTCAACTTCTATAAAAAGTATTGAATTGATTACAAATCCATCAGCAAAATACAATCCTGATGGAATGAGTGGAATTATCAATATTGTGCTCAACAAAAATGCAAATATGGGATTTAACGGCTCATTAGATTCTGGAATTACTGCAGGACATTATGTACGTTATAATGCTTCAACAAACATGAACTATAAAACTGGAAAAGTGAATTTTTTCATGAATTACGGACATAATAGTGGCGATAATTACAACTATGGTTTTGTAGAAAGACCTGGAGTAAACAACCAAGATTTTATTTTTGTGAATGACAATCGTTCTAATTTGATAAAATTTGGCGCTGATTTATTTATCAATGAAAAAAATACACTTTCAGTATATACAACTCAAAACTGGTTTAATGGATTTGCAAGTGGTAGAGCATTGATTAGAGATGTGAATGGAAATGTAATAATTAACGCACCAAATACTCAAGAAAACACCTCTCCAACAGGAACTTACAACCTAAATTATAAAATTGATTTTGCAAAAAAAGATCACAATTTAGAGTTTGAAGCAACGTATTCTAATACGGATGGCACCAATTTTTTGAACAATTTGAACTTACTTCAAAATTCAACAGATTTTGACTATGAAGTGTATAATTATTACAATAATATCAATACAAAAAATAGCAATTCTCAGATAAATATTGATTATACAAACCCTTTGTCAGAGAAAACAAAATTGGAATTGGGATTGGAATTCAGAGGTGATAATACTGATAACATCAATTTAACCAATCAAGAAATGTATTCAATTAATGGTACAGATTTAATAGGAAGTTCTGATTTTGATTTTAAAAGAAAAATTTACTCTGCTTATACCAATTACGAAACTAGCTTTGATAAATTCACCATGCAATTAGGTGCACGTTTAGAAAATTTTGTAATTGATGGAGTTTTTAAAAGATATACTGACGAAACAAGAAATACATTACAAGATACTGAAAATGTTTCTCAAGATTTATTGAATTTTTACCCATCAGCATTTTTCACATACAGTCCATCTGAAAAAAATCAATGGCAATTAAGTTATAGTAGAAGAATTGACAGGCCAAATATTCAGCAAGTAAATCCAATCAGAGAATGGAGCACACCTTTAATTGTTTCTGTTGGGAATGCTGATTTAAGACCACAATTTACCAATTCATATGAATTAAATTACACCAGACAAATCAAAGGTGGGAATATCACATTAGGAACTTTTTACAGAAAAATAAACGATGTAATTTCAAGAATTACCAATGAAGACCCTGCAAATCCTGGTGTAGGACAAATATTGAGTTTTACAAATTTTAGTGATACGGATGCTTATGGAGTTGAATTTTCGGCAAATTTTAAAATGAATAATTGGTGGAGAGTCAATTCGAGCATGGATTTTTATTCACAAGAACAATTAGGAAACATTAATAATTTAAATGGAAATCCTCAACAACTTTCAGTTCAAAATAATGTTTTTAATGCTAGAATAAGCAACAGTTTTACAGCATCAAAAAATGTCCGTTTTCAATTATTTGCCATGTATAGAGGACCACAAAAAGACATTCAATGGGATGTTGAAAATATGTGGATGATCAATGCTGGTGCAAGTTGGACTGTTTTGAAAGGAAAAGGAACTGTAAACTTTAGAGTAAATGATATTTTTCAGGGTATGAAATTTGCTTTTAATTCAGCAAATCCATTTGTTCAAAATGGTCGTTTTCAGTGGGAAAGCAGAACCACTTTCTTAGGGTTTAATTACAATTTTGGTGGCGGAAACAACAAAGCAAAACAGCGAAGAAATAGAGATTCTAATGAAAAAGATGGTGGTGGTGGATTTTTTTAATATTTGAATTAATTAAAAATTCCGAGATTTTCATCTCGGAATTTTTTTTATTTATGTAAATCCTTTTTACCAACGAATTACCACACTTCCCCAAGTAAAACCACTACCAAAAGCAGCCAAAATAACCAAATCATTGTCTTTGATTTTTCCTTGCTCCCAAGCTTCTGTCAAAGCAATAATTACTGATGCAGCAGTGGTATTTCCATATTTCATGATATTGTTGTGGACTTTATCATCTGATAATTGAAATTTTTTCTGAATAAATTGTGCAATTCTCAAATTTGCTTGATGCGGAATCAACATATCAATATCTTCTTTTTTCAAATTGTTTGCTTCCAAACCTTCTTCAATCGCTTCAGCAAAACGAACTACTGCATGTTTAAAAACAAATTGTCCATTCATATACGGAAAATAAGACACATCTTCAGGATCATTTTCTTTCAATATTTCAGGAACCCATCTCCCTGTTGAAGGACCATCTAACATCAATTCTCTAGCATATTTTCCCTCTGAATGCAAATGTGAAGATAAAATTCCTTTTCCTTTTTCCTCACTTCTTGATACGATTGCAGCTCCTGCTCCATCTCCAAAAATTACAGTAACATTTCTTCCTCTTGTAGAACGCTCTAATCCTCCAGAATGATTTTCGGAACCAATCACCAAAATATTTTTATACATCCCTGTTTTGATAAATTGGTCAGCAACAGACAACGCATATACAAATCCCGAACATTGATTTCTGATGTCTAAAGCCCCAATTGTAGGCATATCTAACATATCTTGCACACGAACTCCTCCTCCAGGAAAATACATATCAGGACTCAATGTTGCAAAAATGATAAAATCGATATCATCTTTAGTTAATCCAGCTCTTTCAATAGCTATTTTTGCCGCTTTTGCTCCCATTGAAGAAGTGTTGTCACCAGTTGCTGGATCAATCCATCTTCGTTCTTCAATGCCTGTTCGTTCTTGAATCCATTCATCCGAAGTTTCCATGAAGGCTTTTAAATCATTGTTGGTAACAATGTTGTCAGGAACGAAGTAACCAAGACCAGTTATTTTTGAATTATACATAGTATGTAGGTGTAAAAATTTGGTTATTAATAATTTGTAACTAACAAAAATAGTAATAAATTAACAGCTTTACAAAAAGACATCAATTACAATTAAAATTAGTTTACAATGAACCGAAAAGATTTCTTGTCACTTTCCACAAAAGCAGCATTGTTTTTAGGATTTTCTACCAATGTATTAGCCAAAGAGGAGACCTTAGAAAAAACAAACTTCTTGCTGAATAAAAAAGCAAAGGGAACTGCTTTTGGATTAAAAGCCCCAAAAATAGACAATGTTAGAGTTGGAATTATTGGTGCAGGAAATAGAGGTCAAACCTTAATCCAAATGTTTGATTGGTTGGTAAAAAATAACAATGCAAACATTATTGCTATTGCAGATTTACGCAAAGAAAAAACAGACAAACTAAACGAACATCTTCAAAAAACACATAATACTAGAGCAAAAGCCTATTATGGGAATCAAAATGAATGGAAAAAATTAGCGGACAGAGATGATATTGATTTACTAATTATTGCTACTCCTTGGGAAATGCACACAGAAATGTGTTTGTATGGAATGGAAAAAGGAAAGCACGTAGCCTCTGAAGTTCCTATTGGATATACCTTAGACGATTGTTGGAAATTAGTTGAAACCGCAGAAAGAACTCAAAAACATTGTATGATGATGGAAAACTGCTGTTTTAATGGTGAGGAATTATGGATATTAAACATGATTAATCAAGGTGTTTTTGGCGATTTAACACATGCTGAAGGTGCTTATATTCACGATTTAAGAAAACATTTGTTAGATAAAACCTATTATGAAAATCAATGGCGCATAAAACATCATTTAAAAAAAGATGGTAATTTTTACACCACTCACGGTTTGGGACCTATCAGTCAATATATGGATATTGGTCGTGGAGATACATACGACCACATTGTTTCGATGAGTTCACGTGAAAAAAGTTTGAGTGATGCTGCAAAAAAAGCCAACTTGCCAGAATTCCAAAATGTAAAATGTGGTGATATGAATACCACACTGATTAAAACCAAATTAGGTAAAACCATTATGTTACAATTTGATGTACATTCTGGCAGACCTTATGATCGCCTAAATACAGTTGTTGGAACAAAAGCGGTACATGAAGGATATCCTTCAAAATTATATATTAATGAAGAAGAATTGGCTTGGTGGGGTCACAAATGGTTAGATAAAGAGAAATATAATGAATACAGAGAAAAATACAATCATCCTTTGTGGGAAAAACTAAAAACACAAATTTCTGATAATTCAATAGGTCATGGCGGAATGGATTTTGTGATGATTTACAGATTAATTAAGTGCTTAAATAAAGGATTACCCTTAGACATCAATGTTTATGATAGTGTTTTATGGAGTGCAATTACGCCTCTTTCTGAGCTGTCTGTTGCACAAAATAGTGCGTCTGTAAAAGTCCCTGATTTTACAGGAGGAACATGGAAAAACAACAATACAACTGAAATGCTAAGAGAAATCTAATTTTTAGTTTTGGGTGTTGAATTTTGAGTAACTCAAAATCCAATACCCAAAAATTCTGACATCTTGTCAGAATAAACCCTTTGGTATTTTTTTTGACTATCCATATTGAAATTTTAATTAATTAAACAACATATATCATTATGAGTAAAGGAAATATCAATGTATCAGTAGAAAATATTTTTCCACTGATTAAAAAATTCTTGTATTCTGATCACGAAATCTTTTTACGTGAATTGGTTTCTAATGCCACTGATGCCACAACCAAATTAAAACACCTCATTTCTATAGGTGAAGCTCAAGTAGAATTGGGTGATGCAAAAATTGAAATCAGCATTGATAAAAAAGCAAAAACCTTGACTATCAAAGATCATGGTTTAGGAATGACCATGGAAGAAGTTGAAAAATACATCAACCAAATTGCTTTTTCTGGTGCTGAAGAATTTTTGGAAAAATACAAAGATGACAAGAATGACACAGGTGTCATTGGTCATTTTGGTCTTGGTTTCTACTCCGCTTTTATGGTGGCAAAACAAGTAGAAATTTTCACAAAATCATACAAAGACGAACCTGCTGCGCATTGGATTTGTGATGGCTCTCCAGAATATACCTTAGTTGAACACGACAAATCTGACAGAGGGACAGAAATCGTGTTGCACATTGCTGATGATTCAAAAGAGTTTTTAGAAGAAGGAAAAATTAGAGGTTTATTAAATAAATACAATCGTTTTAATCAAGTGCCCATCAAATTTGGAACTAAAAAAATAAACGATCCAAACCACGAACCAGCAACCATTACTGATGCTGATGGTAAAGAAACCAAAGAAAAGCAAAAACAACTTGAAGTTGATGACATTATCAACAATACAACTCCTGCTTGGACCAAAAAACCTGCTGATTTAGAAGACGAAGATTATAAAAATTTCTATCGCGAATTGTATCCAATGCAATTTGAAGAATCATTATTTCACATCCATTTGAATGTTGATTATCCTTTCAATTTAACTGGAATTTTATTCTTTCCTAAGTTGACTCAAAACTTAGACATGCAAAAAGATAAAATACAATTGTATCAAAATCAAGTATTTGTAACAGATAATGTAGAAGGAATTGTACCAGATTTCTTACAAATGCTAAAAGGTGTGATTGATTCTCCAGACATTCCTTTGAATGTTTCTCGCTCGTATTTGCAAGCTGATGGTGCTGTGAAAAAAATCTCAGGGTATATTACTAAAAAAGTGGGTGACAAATTGACTTCACTTTTCAAAGAAAATCGCGAAGATTTTGAGAAAAAATGGAATGATATCAAAGTGATTATTGAATACGGAATGTTATCAGAAGACAAGTTTTATGACAAAGCGAAAAGTTTTGCTTTGTATCCAACTGTTGACAACACCTATTTTACGTTTGATGAATTGATTGAAAAAACAAAAGATTCTCAAACAGACAAAGACGGAAATCACGTTTTATTATATGCAGCCAACAAAAATGCACAACACAGTTATATTGAAGCTGCCAAAGCAAAAGGCTATGAGGTATTGATTTTAGATTCTCCAATCATCTCTCATTTGATGCAAAAATTAGAAACTTCTGGAGATGGAAAAGTAAAATTCTCAAGAGTTGATGCAGATCATGTTGATAATTTAATCAAAAAAGAAGATACTGTCATTTCTAAATTATCAGACGAAGAAAAAGACATATTAAAACCAATTATTGAAGCTGCTGTTCCATCTCAAACGTACACAGTTCAACTAGAATCTTTGGATTCAAACGCATTTCCATTCATGATTACTGTTCCTGAATTTATGCGAAGAATGAAAGAAATGAGTGCTACTGGAGGAGGAATGTTTGGTATGGGAAGTTTGCCTGACATGTATAATTTAGTTGTCAATACCAATCACGAATTGATTTCTACGATTTTAAACAACAATGATGAAGCTGAACAAAAACGCCTGATTTCACAAGCATTTGATTTGGCGAAATTGTCACAAAACCTATTACATGGTGAAGAATTGACAAGTTTTATCAAACGTTCTTATGAATTGATCAAATAGTAACAAGACATTTTAAAGATATAAAGCCTCAACGTTGTTTTGAGGCTTTATTATTTTGGTGGATAATTGCTCAAAACTTTAGGAACAATCAGTTGAAAATAAGCTTCTTTCTCTTGTGGTAAACGTTTTTCTTTTACTGTACTTTCTAAAGAAGCTTTCCAAAAAAGCTGCTCATTTATCGGAGTCAAAAATTCAATAATTAGTATTTCTCTGTATTTTTTAGATCCAATAGGAATTCCACCAGAAACCCCAAAAACGCTATTTACTCCCGCATTTCCAAAACCAACAGCTACAGTGTTTCTTGGAACTTCAGCTGATTTTGTAATTGTAAAATCAATAAAAAAATCAGGAGTTTCACTAAATATCAATCCCTTTTGTTGCAATGTTGTATCTATAATTTTAATCAGTCTTTTGATATCTAAATCGTTCAAATCTTTACCTACATTTTCATAAAATCCATAAGTTTTGAATTTTCCAAAATCGGTAGTATCATCAAAATCGCTGACAACTTTTGGAGAAGAACAACCCATCAATACAATCAAAAAAAGAACTAAAAATGGTTTCATCAATTTATTTTTTTTCTTCAATAACTACTCTTGTTGGTGTATCAATTCCTTTAATAATACTTTCTGTTCCTTTTGCAACTGCTTGAATTGTTTGGGTAATCACAGTCATATTCAACGTAGTTGCTTCATCTGAAGCTTGATGATATTCTTTATCAACATCAATAGGTGTTGTTGAAAATGTATGGGATGGAACGCCCAATCTTGCTAAAGAAGCATTATCTGATCTAAAAAATAAATTGAAATTTGCGTATGGATCAGGAAATAATTGATAGCCTGTTCCTACTAAATTTTTCTGGATAATTTTACCAAAATCAGATCGCTCAAATCCTGTTAACCAAGCAGTATTGGGACCAAAACTCGGGGTTTTTCCTATCATTTCTAAATTGATTCCTGCAACAAATTTGCTAGCATCAATGCCTTTTCCAAAATGAGTGGAACCAATCAAACCCATTTCCTCAGCTGTAAAAGCAACAAAAACGATGGTTCTTTCATTGGAATTTTGTTCTTTAAAATATTTTGCCAAAGCCAAAACTGCAGTCACTCCTGAAGCATCATCATTAGCACCATTGTAAATACTATCTAATTGTCCTTCTTTTTTGATGATTCCCAGATGATCATAATGTGCAGAAATAATTACAAATTCATCTTTTTTTGATTTTCCTTCTAAAACACCAATAATATTAGCACTTGTGATTTCTTCTTTGGTTCTTCTGTTTGTAAAAGTGAACGTTTGTCTGTAAGAATCCAATCCTTCAAAAGTTTTTAATCCCAAATTAGAAAACTCATTTTCAATGTATTGAGCTGCTTTTTCAATTCCTTGAGTTCCAGGTTTTCTGCCTTCCATTTCATCAGAAGCTAAAGTGTATAAATGTTTTTTCACCAAAACTGAATCAATAAAAAAAGTATTATTAGCCTTCTTGGAATTTTTAGTTTGTGCTAAAATGTTGGTTCCAATGGAGGAAATTAAAATAAATAATACCAAAAGAAAGTTCAATTTTTTCATAATTTTGAAATTTAAGAGTTGAAAGATAGCAAATATAATTTTGTACTTTTACAGAAATTTTCATCAAAATGATTTTAACAGAAATTCCACAAATAAAACACACAAACGCAAATAATTTTTTCTTACTATCAGGACCTTGTGCAATTGAAGGAGAAGAAATGGCATTGAGAATTGCAGAAAAAATAGTTGCAATTACCGATAAATTACAAATTCCATACATCTTCAAAGGCAGTTTCAAAAAAGCAAATAGAAGTAGAATTGATAGTTTTTCGGGAATTGGCGATGAAAAAGCATTGAAAATATTACGAAAAGTATCAGAAACATTTCACGTGCCAACAGTGACAGATATTCATGAAACTTCGGATGCTGAAAAAGCGGCTGAATATGTAGATGTTTTGCAAATTCCAGCATTTTTGGTGCGTCAAACAGATTTGGTAGTAGCTGCAGCACAAACTGGCAAAGTTGTCAACTTGAAAAAAGGACAATTTATGAGTCCTGCTTCCATGAAACACGCAGTTCAAAAAGTAAAAGATGCAGGAAATCACAAAGCATGGATTACTGATAGAGGCACCATGTTTGGCTATCAAGATATGATTGTTGATTTTCGTGGAATTCCAGAAATGCGTCAATTTGCACCTACCATTTTAGATGTTACGCATTCTTTACAACAACCTAATCAAACAACAGGTGTTACAGGAGGAAGACCAGATATGATTGAAACCATTGCTAGAGCTGGAATTGTAAACAATGTTGATGGATTATTTATTGAAACTCATTTTGATCCTGCAAATGCAAAAAGCGATGGCGCAAATATGTTGCATTTGGATAATTTGGAAAAATTATTGTCAAATTTGGTAGCGATTAGAAAAACGATAAATCAGTTTTAAATTTTAAAACTCACTATAAACTACAATGAGAGAAATGATATTTTCTCTCATTTTTTTTGATAGAAACCCAGATCTTTTCTGTTTTTAATTTCGCTCAAAACAGCAATTAAAATTTCATTATTTATCGATTCTAATGTTTTGTATCGAAGAGATTTTACAACTTTTCTGTTCTCAGAAACCAGAAATTCGTCATACTTTGATACAAAATCTTGCATCCATAAACCAACATCTACATATCCTTTTTTTTCAACACAATTCAAGTAACAAAACGGTTTGTTATCAATTGTAAAAAAAGGAATTTTCCATTTGAACTTTAACTCAACTTCTGGAAAATGATATTGAATTACAGATTGTAAATGCATTAAAATTTCACGAAATGGAGTTGAATGCTTTAAAATGTAATTTTCTGCAGGTTTCATATTTTATTTTCTGAATGAATCAATTTTGTATCTTAGCGAAAGTTATTAATTTTTTATGAATTCAAAACAACCATCATCAAACTTTGCATTGAAAGGATTTACCAGCATCCAAATTGGATTGTATTTTTTGTTATCTTCTTATCTTATAAAAATAATTTTAGAAGGATTTTTGATTGATGACAATCCAATGGGAATGTTGTCTGCGGAAATTTTAGAATATATGATTACTTCAATTTGTATAATTCTTTTTATATTTTCATCATTGGCACTTTTTTTTAGTGCCAAAAGACGCGCAAAAAAACAAGAAATACCTTTATGGAATTCAAGTTCAAAAAGTATTTTTTGGAAATATTTGGCAAGTTTTTTAGTGCTATTTATTGCATTAATTTTTCTGATGAATCAAGGTTTTATTGATGTTATTACTCCTATTTTTTTGATTTTTTATGGATTCATATTGTTGTTAATCAATCCAAAAAGCAATCAAAATATCCAAATTATTGCTGGAATTTGCTTGTTATTAGCCGTCATTTGCTTTTTAATTCCAAATTATTGGTACGCTTCTATTTGCATTTTGGGAATTGCACATATTACGTATGGAATTGTAGGGGACAAATAATTTAAACTATTTTATTGTTTATTTAAAATTTATTCATTTACTTTGCAATTCAAAGTTCTTTAAAGATGAGTTCAAAAGATTATTTAAAAGACATATCAGAAATCAAAAACCTAATGAATAAATCATCCAAATTTATTTCATTGAGTGGTTTATCTGGCATTCTAGCAGGAATTTACGCATTAATTGGTGCAGGATTTGCATATTGGTTAGTGCAACAAAGTGGTAGAGATTACCTAATTTTAGATGGCAAAGTTTTTAGATTGATATTGTTTGATTTGTTAATTGTAGGTGCATTAAGTATTGGAACTGCCATCTTTTTTACTACTAAAAAAGCCAAAAAAAATGACGAAAAAATTTGGGATTCATTAACAAAAAGGCTGCTAATTAATTTTCTAGTTCCATTAGTTGCTGGTGCAATATACATCATCACTATTTTAAATCAACAAAAATATGGACAAACAGGGGCATTAATGCTTTTGTTTTATGGCTTTGCTTTATTAAATGCTTCAAAATATACATTAGGAGACATTAGATATTTGGGGTATACTCAAATAATATTAGGCCTACTTTGTGCATTTTATCCAGGATATGGTTTTTGGTTTTGGGTCATAGGATTTGGATTTATGCATATTATATATGGGGCTTTAATGTATTTTAAATACGATAAAAATAATTGATTTCATTAATTTAAAAAAGTGGTTTGCAAAACATCATTCATAATATAAACAAAGCTTTTGATCATAGAATTAGACTTGGAATCATGTCAGTTCTAATGGTAAATGACAGTGTTGACTTCAATACACTAAAAGAATTACTTGGTGTAACAGATGGAAATTTAGCAAGTCATACAAAAGCATTGGAAAAAGTAGATTTTATAAAAGTAGAAAAACAATTTATTGGACGAAAACCCAATACTAAATATTATGCAACAAAATTGGGGAAAATTGAATTCAAAAAACATATTGACGCTCTTGAAAAATTAATAAACACTAAGAAATAAAAAAATTTAACCTTATACTTTGTTTTTCAAAGTTCTTTTAATATTAAAATAAATAAACACTTAAACACAAATTCAATAATTATGGAAACACAGAATCAACAAGAATCAAAATTTGGTAAATGGATCAGAGAATCTATCACAGCAAGAATGATAATGGTAGGGTTTTTAATCATCATTTTAATGATACCTCTTTCATATATTAAAACTTTAATTCAAGAAAGAATGCAAAGGCAACAAGAAGTCGTAGATGAAATAAACCAAAAATGGGGAGAAGAAGTTTTAATTTATGGACCCATTTTAAAAGTTCCTTATAAAACTTACAAAACAAAGAATACATACATAGAGAAAACTAAAACATGGGAAAAAGAAGAAATTGAATATCTAAATTTCGCCTATTTTTTTCCAGAAAATTTAACGATTGCATCAACAATAAATCCTGAAGAAAAAACTAGAGGAATTTATAAAACTGCTGTTTATCAGAGTAATATTTTGATAAATGGAAAATTTACCAAGCCTGATTTTACTGAAATTGATGCAAATGAAAAGGATATTTTATGGGATAAAGCCAAAATAGTTTTACAAACATCTAACTTAAAAGGCGCTAACAGTTTGTTCAAAATTAAATTTAATAAGAATGATTATCCAATGACATCATCAAAATTTATAAAAGAAAATCATACTAATTTTAAAGATTATAATGAGGTTACTTTAAATGAATTAGAAACTAAATTTATTAAAATTGAAGATATTCCAAACACCAAAGAAACTACATTTTCAATGGATGTAAAAATGAAAGGAAGTGAGCAAATTCGATTTATTCCAATTGGAAAACAAACAGATGTTACTGTAAAATCTAATTGGAAAACTGCTAATTTTATTGGTGAATATTTACCATATAATTCTGAAAAAATAACTGAAACAGGATTTCATGCAAAATGGAAAGTATTAGATATTAATAGACCTTTTTCTCAGCAATTTTTTAAAGAAATACCAAATTTAAATCAATTTTCATTTGGGGTTAATTTTATGATTCCTGTTGATGAATATCAAAAAAGTGAGCGTTCAGCAAAATATGGCTTTCTGGTAATTGGTTTGACATTTTTGATATTCTTTCTAATTCAAACGATGAGTAAAATTACTATTCATCCATTTCAATACTTGATGATTGGTGTAGCTTTAACAATGTTTTACACTTTATTAATCTCAATTTCAGAGCATAGTAGCTTTTTAAAAGCATACCTTATTGCAGGAACTTCTGTTATTATTTTAATATCATTGTATTCAAAATCAATCTTGAAAAATATAAAATTTCCTTTATTAATTGGAATTTCATTAACTGCAATCTATTCATTTATTTTTGTAATTATACAATTAGAAAACTATGCGCTTTTAGTGGGAAGTATTGGATTATTTATTATTCTAGCATTAGTAATGTTCACCTCTAGAAAAATAGATTGGCAAAATGATTAGTTTAATATAATTGGTTAATTTTGAGCAAAATCTCATACAAATAATGAGATTTTGCTCATACTTTTAAAAAAAATATGAAATTCAATTTAAAATATTTTATATCTTTTGCTTTACTTCTCACTATTGAAATCCTAATTGCGATTTATGGAAAAGGATTTATTAGACACACTTTTGGTGATTATTTGGTAGTGATACTTTTATATGCATTTTTTAAAAGTTTTTTAAAAACAGCAACAAATAAAGTGGCATTCATTACTTTATTGATTTCATATTTTGTTGAATTTCTTCAGCTTACCAATTTAAAAAACATGTATCCAAATCAATATTTAAAAACCTTTCAAATATTATTAGGAACTTCATTTAGTTTTTGGGATTTATTAGCATACACTCTTGGATATTTATCAATTTTGATTCTAGAAAAAAAAATTAGTTTTTCCTCCTAATTTCTCGAACCAAATCTTCTAAACCGTTCAATTTCAATTCATACACCAAGCCCAATTGTTGCCCTAATTTTCCAGAAGGAAATCCTTGATTTTTAAACCAAACTATATAATATTCAGGCAAATCAATCAAATACTGATTTTTGAATTTCCCAAAAGGCATTTTTGCTTTGGATAATTCTAGCAGAAATTGTTGATTTTGTATGTTATTCTCTTCCATTTTTGCTTTTGGCTATTTTCCTCAAAACTTTGAATTTTAAATCTTGAATTTTAAACTAAATCCCATCAACATACTCTTGCAAATACGAAAAACGAGGAGTCAATTTTCCGTTTTCAGTAATTTTTGCACGACTTAAAATCCCATTTTTGTCTCCATCAAAAAAAGCTGGAATGACGTTTTCAAGAAACATTTCGCCAAAACCTTCACTAGCATCTTTGGGCAATTCACAAGGCAAATTATCAACAGCCATTACTACAATGGCATGTTCATCAGTAAAATCAACTTCTTTTTCAGTTATTGGATCATATCCATAAATAGGATTTTCAATAGTTGATGCACGAATAGTACTGGCAATTGGACCATCAATATCACAAGAAATATCGGCTAAAAATCGAATTTTATTTTCAGGATGTTTGGCATTTTCTTTTGAAAATAGGATTGGAGACCCATCACCAAAAAAATGTCCTGCAATAAAAAAATCAGTCACTTTTGCAAATCGAAAAAAGTTAGATTCATACGCTTCTGGATGATTATAAAAATCATAAACGTCCAAAAGTTTCCCATCTTTTCGTTTGTTATAATCCAATACATCAATCATACAAAATACTGTTTCTGAGAAGTTTTCTTCCAAATATTCAGTAACAGAAACTTGTTTGATATGCATAGCATCTAACATTTCTTTTGCTCCAAAAGCTACTTTTCCACTACCAGTCAATAAGATTTTGAGATTGGGAAGATTGATTTTTTGTAGCTTTTCAATCAAAGCATTTTGATTGGCTAAAGTAGATGCTTTTGGCAAATGAAAACTATTGTTTTTCAATCCAATAGCTCTAAAACCATTATATGTTCCAACAATTCCAGCATATCTTCCAAAACCAATTAAACGTGCTCCATTTTCTTTTACAATCGTTTCATGGTCATACAATTCAATATTTTTAGCCAAAATAGCTTGCAATAATTTTCGATTATAGGATTGTTTTTTGATGGTGTGACTAAAGAAAAAATATTTTTTATTTGGCAATAACGCATCAACAGGAACTTCTTTTACACCTAATAAAATATCGCAATCAGTTACATCATTCACCACTTCAAAACCAGCAATTTTATATGCTTCATCAGAAAAAACACGAATATCCGAACTTTCTATTTTGATAGAAACTGAAGGGAATTTCTTTTTCAATTCTTGCAGTTTTTCAGGAGAAAAAACTACTCTTTTGTCTGGCGGATTTTTTCGTTCTTTGAGAATTCCAATGGTCATATATTACCTATTTATTATTTATTGATAAAAAAATCAATAAAAATGAAACTAAATTTTGTTCGAAGATATTGGTTTTTTAACAGATTCGCAATGAGTTTTTTTCATACTTTTGCAATCCACTTTTCTATTCAAAGAAAAGTTTCTTTGACATTTTGGGGACGACTGGTTTTGACAGCAAGGTCAGTGAAATTGTAAGCATACCAAGGAATGAAATTATTCTTGTAAAACTTATTTCAAACCTATAAACGGCGAAGATAACTACGCTTTAGCTGCTTAATCCGAAATCAAGTAAGATTAGCCTCGGCTCACAAGGTGAGCAAGCTTTATGTCCACGAAAAGCCTTGGTTTGCGGCGTTTCTTTTTTGGGCATCGTAAAAGTAAACATAGAAAACTTGGCGCTTTGACGGGTTTTCGAAACTAAAAAAGCTAAGTGAAAAGTAGGTTGTTTTTGACCAGCTTTTCAACGAAAAAACAAACAAAAACTAAGTATGTAGAAAGCTTTTTAGCTGCTTGTTTGGACCCGAGTTCGATTCTCGGCGTCTCCACTAAAAACTCTGTAAAATATTAATTTACAGAGTTTTATGTTTTATAAAAAATATTTTTATAAACAAACTTTAAAAAAACAAACAGAAAAAAAACAGGAAATAAAATAATAGAAGTTTGTTGAGTTTTTATCTTTAATTCTTCTTTGTAAAGATCCCAATTGATTTTTTTTGAAACTCCATGTTCATTGCAAAAAGCAATCGTTATTTCTTCCTTTTTTGAAATGATTTTACTTCGAAATAATTTCAAATTCAAATCATAATCGCCTAAAATTTTAAAATCAGTGTCATATTTTTGATTTTCAAAAAGACTTTTGTGGTAAAAAACGGATTGATGATGCAAAGCGTTCTTCAGCCATAAAATTGAAGAAAATTTTGAATTGAAAAATGAATTTTCATAACAAACATTTCCATAAAATAATTGAATTGTTGAATTGAAATTTTTTGAAACTTCATCCAAAATTGTTCCACTATGTAAACAATCTCCTGAACCTAAAAAAAACAACCACTCTCCTTTTGCCAAAGAAATTCCTTTGTTCATTGCTTCATAAATTCCTGAGTCTTTTTCTGTCAAAAACTGAAATGGAGGTTTTAATTTTTGTAAATAATGTTGTGTTTCATCAGAAGAATTTCCATCAATAATCCACACTTCAAAATTTGTAAATGTTTGTTTTTGAATACTTTCAATGGTTTTTTGCAATCCAGAAAGATTGTTTAAAACAGGAATGATTATAGAAATTGTTGGTTTGATAACTGTGTTATTTAAAATAAATATCCAATTTTTGCTGCTCTATTTCCCAGCACAAAACTTGAGCAGCTTTTTGTTGGTTTTGTTGTATTTCTAATACTCTTTTTTCATCATTCAATAAATTTTGGATAGCAGTTGCAATTGATTTTGGTGCATAATCCTCTACTATAACTCCCACTTTATATTCAGTGATAATAGTTGATATTTCTATCAGATTTCCAGCAATGATAGGAAGTTCAGCATGAATATAATCAAATAATTTGTTAGGTAAGGAATATTGAAAACTCAAACCCAAAGGCTCTTCTAAAACCATTCCTAAAGTGGCTTTTTTAGTATAATTCACTAATTTTTCTCTTGAAATTCTACCTAAGAAAAAAACACGATGCTCCATTTTTTTTTCTTTCACAAATTGTTTTAATTCCTCTTCAACTTTTCCATACCCAATAATGATTAAATCTATATTTTCTAAAAATTTTAGGGCTTCAATCATCGGTTTTATGCCTCTTCCAGGGTTTAAAACTCCTTGGTATAAAATGGTTTTATGTTGCGTTGGAAATGTAATTTCTTCATGAATATAAGCTTGATTTTTCAGAGGAATATTTCTGATGACACCCATATTATTTTTATATTTTTTATGGTAAAAATCAGCAATTGACTGACTCACAGTATATGATTTCTGGATTCTTGGAAGAAAAAAATCTTCTAGTTTTCGCCAAAAATTTTGAACAAATTTCCTTCCTTGCAATTCAGGACCTTCAGAAAATAGTTCGTGACTATCAAAAACCAAAGGTATTTTTTTTAGCTTACTTATAAAAAAACAAGCAGGCAACGTATCTAAATCATTTGCTAAAATGCAGTCATATTTTTTGAACAATAAATGAAAAAAAAGACGGATATTAAATTCTGCATAAAACAGAAAATTGTGATTGAAAAAATGTTTTTTTCGGATAATTTTATAATCTCTTTTTACAGAAATAGTGTTTGGCAAAACCCTACCATACACCACTATTTGATAGTTTTTTTGAAGCAAATAAGAACAAACTTTGTGCACTCGATAATCTGTTGAGATATCATTTGTAACTGCAACAAATAGTTTTTTTTTCAAAAGTTGTTCATTTTAAAGCTAGTTCACAAGCTGTTGCACCACCTCAAAAACCTCTCCTCCTTCTACTTTCAAGGTTTTATGTTTGTATTTTACAATCAATTGATAATCATGGGTTGCCATTAAAATGGTTTTGCCACTTTGATGAATTTTATTCAACAATTCCATTACTTCCAAAGATGTTTTTGGATCTAAATTTCCTGTTGGCTCATCTGCTAAAATCAATTCTGGATCGTTTAAAAGCGCTCTAGCAATCGCAACTCGCTGTTGTTCTCCACCAGAAAGTTCGTACGCTTTTTTATTAATAAGCGATTTCATACCCACTTTTTCTAAAACTTCTTCGATTTTTTGGTTGATTTCTTCTTTGTTTTTCCAACCTGTAGCTTTTAAAACAAACTCCAAATTGGCAAAAACTGTTCTATCAGTCAATAATTTAAAATCTTGAAAAACAATACCAATTTTTCTTCTTAAAAAAGGAATATCTCTTTCTTTCAAATTTTCTAAATCAAAACCAACCACAAATCCTTTTCCATCTTGCAAAGGAATATCTGCATACAACGTTTTCATCAAACTACTTTTTCCACTTCCAGTTTTTCCTATGATATAGTAAAAATCACCTTTGTTGATGGTTAAATTTATGTTTGATAAAACGAGTGAATCACCCTGATAAATATTCGCATTTTCTAAATACAAAACAGCATTTTCCATATAAAATCGTTAACACTACAAACTTATAAGTTTCTATTCATTTTACCTCAATAAATCACAACAATTCTTACATTTGATGTATTAAAATTTTATAAATTTTTAAGTTTATTCAAACAAACTAAATATTTATTCGTTATCCATACAACTAAATTCATTGATATGAAAAAATGCTTTTCAAAAAAACATTTGCTCACCTTCTTATTTTTATCTGTGATTACTTTGCAATTTTCGCAACAATCAAGTATTGAAACCAGTTTGTTGACAGATTTCAATAATGCTTTGCAATTATATCAGAATAAAGCCTACACAGCTGCCCAAAAATCATTTGAAAAAGTGGTAAAAAATAGCCATGAAAACTCGAATTTAAAAGCAGATGCTGCCTATTTTGAAGCAATGTGTGCTTTGAAATTACAACAAACTTCAGCTGACCAAAAGATATTGGATTTTGTAGCAACATATCCTAATAGCACCAAAAAGAATCAAGCATTTTTCAATGTTGGAAATTATTATTTTGCCAATAAAAAACCTGCTTATGCTTTAAAATGGTATCAAAAAGTAAATAAAGAAGTCCTTTCTGAGGAAAATCGGAAAGAACTCAATTTTAAATCGGGATATAGTTTACTGGTTTCTGGAGACTTATCATCAGCCAAAAATCTTTTTTTACCGCTTATCAATGATGGAAAATATGGCAATGATGCCAGATATTATTATGGTTTTATTGCCTATAAATTAGAGGATTATGGCATTGCAGAATCTACTTTGAAAGAAATCGCAGACAATGATTCTTACAAAGCTGAAATTTCCTATTATTTACTAGATATCAGTTTTAAATCAGGAAAATTTGAAAGATGTATTGAAGTTGGTGAAAAATTATTGAAAGAAAAAAACAGAAAAGATTTTTCAGATATTTCAAAAATAGTGGGTGAAAGTTATTTCAATTTGGGAAAATATGAAGCAGCAATCCCCTATTTAAAAAACTATAAAGGCACCAAAGGTAAATGGAATAATACCGATTTTTATCAATTAGGCTATGCTTTTTATAAGCAAAATGACTTTGAAAATGCCATTGCATATTTCAATAAAATCATTGATCAAAAAAATGCAGTTTCTCAAAATGCTTACTATCATTTGGCTGAATGTTATTTGAACACTGGCAAAAAAAATGAAGCTTTAAATGCTTTTAAAACAGCAAGTGAAATGGATTTTAACTTGAAAATCAAAGAAGATGCTGCTTTAAATTATGCAAAATTGAGTTATGAAGAAGGAAATCCGTTTGAAAATGTGGCTGATGTACTTCAAAATTATTTGAAAAATTATCCAAATTCTTCTTCATACAAGGAAATAAATCAATTAATTGTGTATTCATTTATCCATCAACAAGATTATGAAGGCGCTTTGAATTATTTGAAAAAGAAAAAAACAGATGACAATACAGCACTCTCTTTAGAAGTTTCATTGTACAGAGGAATTCAATTATTTACTGATAAAAAATATGCAGAAGCATTGCCATTTTTCACCATCAGTAAAAAATCTTTACTCCCTGAAATTTTTCAAAAAGGTTATTATTGGGAAGCAGAAACGCTTTTTAGATTGGAAAAATTTGAAGACGCTTTGACCAAATTTTTATCTACAGCAACCTTAGAAAAAACAAGTAAAACTGCTGAACTTCAATTGATTGATTATAATTTAGGGTATTGTTATTTTAAACTCAATAAATATCCTGAGGCTATTCGTTCTTTTAAAATAGTACTTCAAAAAAAGGAATTGGAAAACAACCTCAAACAAGATGCAACTTTACGATTGGCAGATAGTTATTATGCTATCAGTAATTTTGGAGATGCTATTAAAACCTATCAATTAGTAATTATTGAAACTGGAATGAGAGCTGATTATGCTCAATTTCAAATTGGAATGAGTCATGGTTTGAGAGGAGAAAATTTACAAAAAATTGATGCTTTGAAAAAAGTAGTCAATAATTTTGACAATTCTGATTTAAAAGATGATGCATTGTTTCAATTGGCAATCACTTTTACAGCGTTAAAAAACTCAAAAGAAGCTCATGAAGCGTATGATCGTTTGCAAAAAAACTATCCAAAAAGTGTATTTATTCCTAGAGCTTTGGTAAGACAAGGTTTGTTATATTACAATGGAAATGAAAATGCAAAAGCACTTGAAAAATTCAAATTAACTGCTAGTAAATTTCCAAATTCAACAGACGCGTTAGAGGCAGTAAATAATGCCAAAAATATTTATATTGATGAAGATAAATTGGATGATTTTGTAGCTTGGACAAAAACGTTGCGTTTTGTAAATGTAAGTGAATCCGAGCTTGAAAAATCTGCTTTTACAATTGCTGAAAGAAAATATTTTGAAGATAACAACAATCAAAATACGATTTTAAGTTTGACCAAATACTTAAAAAATTATCCTGATGGAGTCAATGATTTAAAAGCAAATTATTATTTGGCAAGTACCTATTTTAAAGAAAAAGAATTTGACAATGCTATTCCGTATTTTGAAAAAGTAATCAAAGCTGGGCAATCTAATTTTAGTGAAGACGCTTTAGCAAAACTAGCTGAAATTCAATTATCAAAAGAAAATTATGACGCTGCAATTCCATTATTAGAGCGTTTAGAGCAAGAAGCGTATGCCACAGAAAATGCAGCATTTGCGCAAAGTAACTTGATGAAAGCCTATTTTTCAAAAGAGGCTTTTGAAAAATCGTTGACTTTTGCTAAAAAAGTATTGTCAAAAGAGAGTATTTCTGCAGCATTAGAAATGGATGCAAAAACCATTATTGCAAGAGCTTCTTTTAAAATTAATGATTTTGAAACAGCTACAGAATACTACAAAACAATTGAAAATAAAGCAGTTGGAGAATTGAAAGCTGAAATTTTATACTATGAAGCGTATTTTCAAAATCAAGAAAAAGCGTATGAAAAATCAAACGAAATAGTTAAAAAATTGATTGCAGAATTTGCTTCTTACAAATATTGGGGTGTAAAAAGCTATGTAATTATGGGGAAAAATTATTATGGTTTGAAAGATGCGTATCAAGCAACTTTTATTTTGGAAAATGTGATTAAAAATTTCCCTCAATTTGAAGACGTTGTCAGAGAAGCAAAAACCGAGCTCATCAAAATAAAAGACACAGAATCTAAAACGAATAATTCTATCAATCCACAAATTAAAAATTAATGAAAAAATATTTTTTTATAATAGCATTATTGGCTGCTTTCAATGTGTTTTCTCAGAAGAAAACAACTGACAAAGTGAAAGATACTGTAAAAACAGAAGTGGTTGAAGTGATCACAACTTACAATCCAAAAATTGCTGATGCTAATAAAATCAGTATAAACCCAACTATAAATTTGCCAGAAAAAACAAAAAAACAACCTCTCAAATACACTATTTTTTCAGTGCCAGTTGCCTCTACTTTTATTCCTAAAAGTGGTGTCATAAAAGGAATTGATGTTGGTGTAAAAGAGAGAGTTTATGACAATTTTATAGCTGCTGGTTTTGGCAATTACACTTCTCCCTATTTCGAAACTTTTTTACATAAACACACCCGTTTTCAGAGTGAATTTGGGTTATCAGCAAAGTACAATGCCTCTTTTGACAACATAGAAAACACGCTTTTAGATAGTGATTTTTCAAATCTTGGAATGAGTCTTTTTTACAAACAAGATGAACGCTATTTTGACTGGAAAGTAACTGTAAACTCGGAAAGAAATCATTACAATTGGTATGGAATTGACCCCAATTTCATTGATAATTCTATACTAAGATTTATCAATGAAAGACAAGAATACAATTCCTTTAATGCGATAGGAGAAATGGATTTTTTAGATGCTTATATTGACAAAAGTAATTTGTCATTTTCCTATTTTAATGATGATTTTAATAGCGAAGAAATTTTGATGCGTTTAAATACTGATTTAGATATTCCAACAAGTTTTTTACGAGAGAATTTAAAAATCGGAACCAAATTAGAATATTTAAATGGTTCATTTGGTTCAAATTATGCAATTACAAATGTTTTGAATTACTCTATTTTTACTGCAAAAATTGCTCCTGAATACAATACCATTTATAAAGATTTTTCAATAAAATTAGGAGCTAAAATTTTTGCTTCTTTTGATGGAGAAAATAGTGTAACTAATTTCTTAGTGTATCCAGATATTAAAATTCAGAAAGAAATCTTGAAAGAAAATTTACACATTTTTGGAGGAGTTTCTGGAGATTTAAAAACAAACACTTACAAAGATTATGTGGATGAAAACCCATTTGTTTCGCCAACCATTTTTATGACACAAACTGCTGAAAAATTCAATGCTTTTGTTGGGTTTAATGGAATTCTAAACAATACAATAAGTTATACAGTTTCTGCGAGTTTCAAAAACGAACAAGACAAACCATTATTTATAAAAAATAACTCAAAATCTGATGGAATAACCACTTCTTCAAACGGAATTGTTTTAAGAGGTTATGAATATGGAAATTCATTTGGAGTCGTGTATGATGATGTGAAAACGACTTCAATTTTTGCAGAATTGAACTATGAATTTAGCAAAAGAATCAACTTTGAAACGCATATTCAGTTTGATAATTATAAAACAACCAATCAAAATGAAGCTTGGAATTTACCCACATTTCAAGCAAATTTCATAGCAAAATACAAACAAGAAAAATGGTATGCAACCTCCACTTTACTATTTGTTGGGAACAGAAAAGACGTAATCTATACTGATATTTTCCCTTCAACAGCTGCCTCAACTCAGTCAATTCCCTCCTTTTTAGACATCAATTTGAATGGAGGTTATCATTTTAATGATAAGTTTACAGCATTTTTAAAAGCAAATAATATATTGAATTCCAATTATCAAAGATTTGTAAACTTTGAAGTGCAAGGGTTTCAAATTTTAGGAGGAATTACATATAAATTTGATTTTTAAAAAATGTAGATTTTTCTTACTATTAATTTTTGTAGATTTATAAAATCAAATAACAACCTACAAAATGAGAAAAATATCACTTTTAATTTTCACTTTATTTCTACTATTTTCTTGTGCTCATAAACAAGAAAAAGCAATCATTTCTGATGAATTAACCTCAGAAGAAAAACAAGATTCTGTTAGCATTAAACAGCTATTTGACAGCGCTTTAACTGAAGGAAAATCCTATGAATGGTTGCGCGATTTAACACAGAATATTGGTGGAAGATTGTCTGGTTCTGTAGAAGCTCAAAAAGCCGTTGAATGGGGAGAAAAATTAATGAAAGAAGTAGGTTTAGATTCTGTTTGGTTGCAACCAGTGATGGTGCCACATTGGGTTCGTGGTGAAAAAGAAATTGCCAATTATAAAGTCAATGGAATCCAAAAAAATGTTCCAATTTGCGCTTTAGGATTTTCAATAGCAACACCTTCAGAAGGAGTTTTAGCACCAATAATTGAAGTAAAAAGTTTGGAAGAAGCCAAAGCTCTTGGTTCAAAAATGGAAGGCAAAATTGTGTTTTTCAATAGACCTTTTGACAATACTTTGATTCAAACTTTCAAAGCCTATGGAGGCTGTGTAGATCAACGTGTAAATGGCGCTGCAATTTGTGGGCAATTTGGAGCAAAAGGCGTAATTGTGCGTTCAATGACCAATTCAATTGACGATTTTCCACATACTGGAACTATGAGTTATGGTGATTTACCTGAAGAGAAATACATTCCTGCAGCAGCCATTAGTAGCAAAGCTGCCGAAATTTTAAGTGCTGATTTGAAAGAAAATCCGAACTTACTATTCTATTTCAAACAAAGTTGTGAAAATTTACCAGATGCACCCTCATTCAATGTCATTGGAGAAATAAAAGGAAGTAAAACTCCTGAAAATATTTTTGTTGTTGGTGGACACTTGGATTCATGGGATTTAGGAGAAGGCGCTCATGATGATGGAACAGGCATTGTACAATCCTTAGAAGTTGCTTATTTATTCAAAAAAAATAATATCAGCCCCAAAAATACGCTCAGAGTTGTCTTTTTTATGAATGAAGAAAATGGAACTAGAGGTGCAAAAAAATATGCTGAATTGGCAACATTGAACAAAGAAAATCATATTGGAGGTTTGGAATCAGATTCTGGAGGTCACACTCCAAGAGGATTTTCAATTGATGCAAATGATGCAAATACGACACTATTACAAAGTTGGAGAAAATTGCTTTCTCCTTATGGTTTGCACGATATTGACAAAGGTGGTTCTGGCGCAGATATTAGCCCTTTAAAAGGAGAAAATGTCACTTTGGTTGGTTACAAACCTGATTCTCAGCGATATTTTGATTATCATCACACAAGTAGAGATACTTTTGACAAAGTACACAAACGCGAATTAGAATTAGGAAGTGCTTCCATGGCTGGAATTATATATTTGATGGACAAATATTTATACAATGACACACCTGTAAAACCATAAATTATGGAAATAACTGTGTTCATTTTAAAAATTATTTATGGTGGATTTTTCTGTTTTGCAGGAATGATGCACATCATCAAACCTGATTTTTTCAAACATTTTATTCCTGATTTTTTACCTAAAAAATTAGTGAATTATGTAGTTGGAGTTGTAGAATTTGGTCTTGGACTTGGGTTGTTTTTTTCTGAAACCAATAAAATTGCTTCCTTAGGAATTTTCATATTATTGATACTTTTAGTACCCATTCATATTTGGGATGTCACCAAAAAAAGACCTGCTATTGGTTCAAAAAAAATAGCAATCATCAGAATTCCGTTACAATTTTTGCTGATGTACGGAATTTATGTAGTGTATTTAAATTCATAATCTCATGAAAAAAATTATTTTTATATTCTTCATTTCTCTCTTTTTTACTGCTTGTCAGAAAGAAAAAGTGGATACCATTGTCATCAATTCAACCACTTATACTGTCAATGATTCTTTTGAAATTGCAGAAGCTTTTGCAATAAAAGATGGAAAATTTGTAGCTGTTGGTTCAAATGCTGAAATTCAAGATAAGTATCAATCAGAAAATTTGATTGATGCCAAAAATCAAACCATTGTTCCAGGTTTGATTGATGCGCATTGTCATTTTTATAGAATGGGTTTAGATCAGCAAAAAGTGAGTTTAGAAGGCACCAAAAGTTATGATGAAGTCTTAGAAAAATTAGTTGCTTTTCAAAAAGAAAAAAACGTCAATTTTATTACTGGTCGTGGTTGGGATCAAAATGATTGGGAAATCAAAGAATTTCCAACGAAAGAAAAATTAGACGCATTATTCCCAACAATTCCAGTTGCTATTGGCAGAGTTGATGGTCATGCACTTTTGGTAAATCAAGCTGCTATAAATTTGGCAGGAATTGATGAAAACACCAAAGTTTCTGGTGGAGAAATCATTTTAAAAAATGGGAAAATGACAGGTATTTTGATTGATGCTGCAATGGATTTTATCAAAATTCCAGAACCAACAAAACAAGAAGCTATTAAAGCTTTATTAGATGCTCAAAAAATCTGTTTTTCTTATGGCTTAACCACTGTTGATGATGCTGGAATTGACCAAAAAACGATAGAATTGATAGACAGTTTACATCAAACAAATGATTTAAAAATGAGAATTTATGCGATGGTTTCTGGAGATAATCAAGCACAAATTGACTATTTTATCAAAAAAGGAATCATCAAAACTGAAAAATTAAATGTTCGTTCTTTCAAGGTTTATGGTGATGGCGCTTTGGGTTCAAGAGGTGCTGCAATGCGCAAATCGTATGCTGATAGAGAAAATCATTTTGGAGCCTTGATTTATTCCCC
Source organism: Polaribacter sp. BAL334 (assembly GCF_015767435.1). Classification (GTDB taxonomy): domain Bacteria; phylum Bacteroidota; class Bacteroidia; order Flavobacteriales; family Flavobacteriaceae; genus Polaribacter. Next base: position 25,699 of record NZ_JADWOV010000269.1, on the reverse strand, counting down.
AGAAAGATATCAAGAAATTGCCAAACAAATTGCGGCTTCAGAATATCAAATGAACACTCATGCCATTGGAGATTCTGCAAATACTTGGTTGGTAAAAATTTATAAAGACGTACTTAAAAACAAAAAAAATAGACGTTGGAGAATTGAGCATGCACAAATTATTTCGCCAGAAGATTTTAAAAATTTTGACAATATTTTACCTTCAGTTCAGCCAACTCATGCAACATCTGACATGTATTGGGCTGAAAATAGAATTGGAAAAGAACGAATGAAAGGAGCTTATGCTTTCAAAGATTTGCTAAAAAATTATGGAAAAATTGCCTTAGGAACAGACTTTCCTGTAGAACAAGTGAATCCTTTTTTGACATTTTATGCAGCAACCATTAGAAAAGATATCGCAAATTATCCTGAAAATGGATTTCAAATGGAAAATGCTTTGACGAGAGAAGAAACTTTGAAAGGAATGACCATTTGGGCAGCTTATTCCAACTTTGAAGAAACTGAAAAAGGCAGTATTGAAGTCGGAAAATTTGCTGATTTTGTGATTTTAAATCAAAATATTATGAAATTTGATGGGAAAGAAATTCCGAAAACTAAAGTAATTTCAACATTTTTAAATGGAGAAAAAGTATTTTAGGTGTTAAAAATGAATATAAACTAGATTCCTAAATTCTTGTATTTTTAAAAATTAACAAAATTTATATCTTAAAAAAAACATAATACTGTATTTTTACCTTATCAAAGATTAATTCAATTTTCAAATTATAAATTTTTTCAATCATGAAAATCTTAAAAAAAATATTTTTTATTGCTGTAATTCTAATTTCAGCAATTACTTTTTCTCAAGAAAAGGAAGAAACTATTAAACTAAATTTGACTATCAAAGATTATAATAACAAACCTGTTCCAGGAGCAGTTATTTTATTGGATAATGTGAAACAAGATAGAGTTGCGAACGCATCTGGGACCTTTAAAGCAATTATTAAAAAAGCACCTATCGAAATTACTGTTTACTCTCCAATGGTTGGAGTTCAAACAGTAAAATATTTAGGAAATCCAAATATGATTATCAATATTAAAAAACCAACAAACGACGATGTTGTTGATACAGCAAATGAAAAAATTGCAGATCCAATACAATTTAGAGATATTTATGATTATTTAAGAGGTAAAGTTGCAGGAGTTGAAGTAACTCCAAGAAACTCAATCATCATTAGAGGTGCAAGTAATTTTAGAGAATATAAATCTCCCCTGTTTATATTAAACGGAGTTCAAGTAGATGAGGAAACTTTTGCACAAATTGTACCTGTAACGATTCTTAAAATAAAAATTTTAAAAGGTCCTGAAACAGCCATTTATGGAATTCGTGGCGCAAATGGGGTTATTGAAGTAACTACAATGATCTAGAAATCAATTTTATAAAGATAAAAAAGCGAAACTAAAATTAGTTTCGCTTTTTTTTTATTGCAAATCAGATTAATTATTTCTTATAGAACTTATAAATTCATAAATTTTATCAATCCCTTTTTCTTCTAGAAAATTGATAAATGCGGAACCTATAATGGCTCCATTGGCATATTCACACGCTTTTGAAAATGTTTTATGATCAGAAATACCAAAACCAATGACCAAATTACCCTTTAAATTCATGGATTTGATTCGCTGAAAATAATCAATTTGCTGTTGAGAAATTTCTCCTTTTGCTCCTGTAATTGAACTTGAAGCAACCATGTAAATAAAACTTTTAGAATAGGAATCTATTTTTCGGATTCTATCTTCAGTAGTTTGTGGCGTAATTAAAAAAACATTATTGATGCCATATTTTTCAAACAAATGTCTATAATGATTTTCATATTCTACCATGGGTAAATCTGGTAAAATAACGGTATCAATGCCACAATCAACTACCTTTTGACAGAATTTATCTTCACCATATTTCAACATTTGATTCAAATAACCCATCAAAACTAAGGGTGTTTTATTAGAGTTTTTAATGGTCATTAATTGCTCAAAAACAATATCTAAATTGATACCATTTTGCAACGCTTTTTGACTGCTATTTTGAATTGTTGGACCATCTGCTAATGGATCAGAATATGGCAAACCAACTTCGATAAAATCAACTCCAGCTTTTTCCAATTCCTCAATAACAGTTTTTGTATCTTCTAAATTTGGAAAACCTGCAGTAAAATAAATAGATAAAACCTCCCTATTTTTTGTCTGAAAAATATTTTTTATTGAATTCATGGTCTATTCTTCTAAATGTTTGATAAAAGTCTCCAAATCTTTATCTCCTCTTCCTGATAAATTAATGACAATTACTTGGTCTTTTCTGAGTGTCATTTTTGGTAAAACTGCCAATGCATGAGCCGTTTCTAGAGCAGGAATGATTCCTTCAATTTTTGTTAATTCAAAAGCGGCATCCAACGCTTCTTTGTCAGTTGCATTCATGAATTTTGCTCTGCCACTTTCAAACAAAAAAGCATGCAAAGGTCCTACTCCAGGATAATCCAATCCAGCAGAAATTGAATATGGTTCTACAATTTGTCCATATTCATCTTGCATCAAAATGGTTTTACTTCCATGAATAATTCCCACTTGCCCTAATTGTGAAGTTGCAGCACTTTCTCCAGAATTCACGCCCAAACCAGCAGCTTCAACTGCAATTAATTCAACCTCTTCATCATCCATATAGTGATAAAAAGCGCCAGCAGCATTGCTTCCTCCTCCAACACAAGCAATAATGGTATCTGGATTTTCATTGCCAGTTTTCTCTTTTAGTTGCCATTTCATTTCTTCGGAAATCACAGCTTGCAAGCGAGCAACCATATCTGGATGTGGATGAGGACCCACAACTGAACCTATCAAATAAAACGTTTCTGGATGTTGAATCCAATATCTAATTGCTTCATTTGTAGCATCTTTCAGCGTTTTTGAACCACTTGTTGCAGGAACTACTTTCGCGCCCAACATTTTCATTCTTGCCACGTTTGGAGCTTGACGAACAATGTCTTTTTCACCCATAAAAACAGTACATTCTAAACCCATCAAAGCGCAAACTGTGGCAGTGGCAACACCATGTTGACCTGCACCAGTTTCAGCAATAATCTTGGTTTTTCCTAGTTTTTGAGCAATTAAAATTTGACCAATAGTATTATTAATTTTGTGAGCTCCTGTATGATTCAAATCTTCTCTTTTCAGATATATTTGAGCGCCATATTTTTCAGACAAACGTTTCGCAAAATACAATGGACTTGGGCGCCCAACAAAATCTTTCAATAATGATTTGTATTCTTTTTGAAACTCCTCAGATTCAATAATTTGAATGTAATTATCCTCTAATTCTTTTACATTTGGATATAACAATTCTGGAATAAATGCGCCTCCAAATTGTCCAAAATAGCCATTTTTATCTGGTTGAAATTTACCTTTCATTTTTTTGTTTTTTGCTGTCATTGCGAGTAACAAAGCAATCCGTTTTTTAATAAGCAGATTACTTCACTACGTTCTTAATGACGTTATTTTTAAACTTTTTTAATGCTTCAATATTCTTTTTTCCTGGTTCAATTTCGAATTTACTATTCACATCTAACGCGTAAATTGGCAAATTAAAATTCAGGATTTCTTGCAACTTTTCAACATCATCCAAACCAATTCCACCACTTAAAAAAAATGGTTTTGAAAATGGATAATTTTTCAAGATTTGCCAATTAAAATGAATCCCATTTCCACCTTTTTCATCACCTTTTGTATCGAACAAAAAATAATCAACATCATCTACATAAGAATTTAAAATTTCAAAATCAAAATGGTCTTTGATGCTAAAAACTTTGATAATTTCAATGGCCTTTTTTTTACCTAATTTAGAATTTTCATTTTGATATAATTCTTGACTTAATTCAAGTTGGCTTTTCAATTCTTTGATGTATTCCACAAATTCTTCTCCATGTAATTGAATAGCTTCCAATTGATATTCCTCCACCAAAGAAACCACAATTTCTATGTATTCATTGACAAAAACACCTGTTTTTTTGATGTTTTTTGGGAGTTCAGGAATGATGCCTTCAAAATTTCTTTTGGATTTTTCATAGAAAATAAAACCCAAATAATCAGGTTGCAATGCAGCAACTTGTTGGATATTTTCAGTGAATTTCATTCCGCAAACTTTTAGAAAAAGCCCCCTTTCCCCTAAAGGGGGAAAAACTGAAATAGGAGTTTTATTTTCTTTTTTATTATTCAAAACTTATTCTTTTTTTAAAAATATTTTATCAAGTGTTGGAATTCCTTCCCTTTGGGAAGGTTAAGATGGGCTTTTTATCTAATTTGATTGATAAATTCTTGGCAAGCTTCTCCAGGATTTTCTTCTTTCATGAAATTTTCGCCAATCAAAAATCCTTGAAAACCATATTCTTTCAAACCTGTAATAATTCTTGGGTCAGAAATGCCACTTTCTGAAACTTTGATAGAAGAATCAGGAATTTGATTGGCCAATTTGATAGAATGTTCTAAATCAACTTCAAAAGTTTTCAAATTTCGATTGTTAATTCCGATGATTTTATGATCTAAATCACCCATTTTATCTAAATCTTCTTGGGTATGCACTTCATACAAAACCTCTAAACCAAGTTCTCTTGCTAACTTTCCGAAATTTTTCAATTCAAGAGGCGTCAAACAAGAAGCAATCAACAAAATAACATCTGCGCCAATGGCTTTTGCTTCCACAATTTGAAATCCGTCCACTACAAAATCCTTTCTTAAAATTGGTTTTTCCTGATTGATGACTCTTGCTTCCATCAAATCTGCCATGGTTCCTCCAAAAAAAGAGATATCAGTCAAAATGGATTGTGCTGCAACATTGGCATCCAAATAACCTTGCGTTACTTCAGCAATACTCACTTTATCATTGATGATTCCTTTTGAAGGCGATTGACGTTTGAATTCGGCAATAATTCCTGTTGAATTCAAATCGAGTAATGATTTTTCCAATGAAAAAACTTCCCTGTTAAAATTTGGACTTTCCAGTAACTTTTTCAAAGGAACTTCTGCTCTTATTTTGGCAACTTCCTTTTTTTTGAATGCGATGATTTTATCTAGAATTGTCATTTTTGAATACTTACTAGTTTTTCTACTATTTTTTTTGCTTTTAATCCCAAAAGCGAATTTTTTGCTTCTTCAAAAGCGGTTTCAAAAGTCTTGTTTTCATCCACAATTTGAAGTGCAAAAGCGGCATTTGTCAAGACAACATTATTTTGTGAATCTGTTCCATTTCCATCTAAAATAGTTTTAAAAATAGTGGCAGCTTCAGAAACAGAATTTCCTCCAAAAATGGCTGACTGTTGAATTCTTTTCATTCCTAAATCTTCAGGAGAAATCATTTTTTCGCCAGTTTTAGTGAAGATTTTGAAAGCACTTGTCAATGAAATTTCGTCATAACCATCCAATGCATGAATGATTCCATAATTGCTATTTTCTTCTTGTAAAATATAATGATACAAACGTGCCACTTCTAAATTATACGTTCCTAAAAAATGATTTTTTGGAGAACTTGGATTCACTAAAGGACCTAAAATATTAAAAAATGTTTTTAACGCTAAGGCTTTTCTAGTGGGTCCTACAGCTTTCATTGCTGGATGAAATTTTGGCGCGTGTAAAAAACAAATATTCGCTTTTTCTAGTTGATTTTTCAAAATATGTTCATCATTCGTGAATTGATAACCAAAACTTTCCAACATATCAGAAGAACCAGATTGTGAAGAAAGAGAATAATTTCCATGTTTTGCAACTTTTTGTCCAGTTCCAGCAACCACAAATGACGTCAATGTAGAAATATTAAACGTATTTTTTCCATCACCACCAGTGCCAACAATATCAATCGTGTTAAAATCTGAAAAATCGAGTTGAATTGCCAATTCTTTCAAAGCATCTCTAAAACCCGCAAGTTCCTCAACCGAAATTGGACGCATCATAAAAACCGTCATAAAAGAAGCCAAATGTGCTTCATTAAATTTCTCAGCAGCAATGTCTTGTAAAACTTGTTTCGCTTCCGATTTTGATAATCTTTCGTGATTGTATAATTTGTTTAATATTTCTTTCATTATATAGCTTTTGGCATTCGGATTTTAGCTTTTAGCTTTTGCATTGTCTATAAAATTTCGAACCAATTGCTCACCAACATCTGTCAAAATTGATTCTGGATGAAATTGTACTGCGCTCATATTGAATACTTTGTGTTCTAAAGCTTGAATTCCCCCATCTTCATCTCTTGCAGTAATTGTTATTTCTGCTGGAAAACCTTCATCAGAAGCTGCCCAAGAATGATAACGTGCTGCCATAAATTTTTCAGAAACGTCTTTAAAAATAATTGCTGATGAATCTGTCACTGTCATTTCTGTGGCAACTCCATGAAAAACATCATCCAAATTGACAATTTTTCCACCAAAAACTTCTGTAATTGCTTGTAATCCCAAACAAACTCCAAAAATTGGTATTTTTCCAGCATAGGTTTTGATGACTTCTTTTAAAATTCCTGCTTCATCAGGGATTCCAGGTCCAGGAGACAATACAATCATATCATAATTGCCCACATTTTCAATACTGATTTCATCGTTTCTAAAAACTGATGGAAAATTCCCAGTAATTTTTTCAACCATGTGAACTAGGTTGTATGTAAACGAATCGTAATTGTCTAAAATTAATATGTTCATAAGCCCATCCTAACCTTCCCAAAGGGAAGGAACTATTCCGTTTTTTATAGTTAATGTTAATTTTCTATTCTTAATATTCAAATTTATTTCCAATCCAAACTCTTCCCCTCTGGGGAAGTTGGAAGGGGCTTTTATATTTTCTCCGCCAACAGCAACGCTTTTTTCAAAGCAGCTAACTTATTATTTACTTCTTGCAATTCTTTTTCTTCATCTGAATGAATGACAATTCCTGCTCCTGCTTGATAATACAACACGTTATTTTTACTCACAAATGAACGAATTGCAATCGCCAAATTTACAGAACCATCCAAAACAATGATACCAACTGCACCTCCATAAAATCCACGAGATTGATTTTCATAAGTATCAATTAATTGCATGGCTTTGTATTTTGGAGCGCCACTCAAGGTTCCTGCAGGAAAAGTATCCGCAACAATTTCAATCGGATTTCCTTTCAATTGTCCTGAAACTGTGGAAACTAAATGAATTACATGACTAAAATATTGTACTTCTTTAAAAACCTCAACAGTCACATTATCAGCATGTTTACTCAAATCATTTCGTGCCAAATCAACCAACATTACATGCTCAGCAGTTTCTTTTTTGTCTGCAGCTAAATTTTTTCCAAGCTGAATGTCTTTTGCCATTTCACCTGTTCTTCTAAAAGTTCCTGCAATTGGATTGATGATTGCTTTTCCGTTAGCAATTTTGATTTGCGCTTCAGGAGATGAACCCATCAATTTGAATGAACCATAATCAAAATAAAACAAATAAGGTGAAGGATTTATGGAACGCAAAGCCCTGTAAACATTGAATTCATCACCTTTAAATTTTTGCTGAAATTGACGCGATAATACCAATTGAAAAACATCTCCTCTTTTGCAATGTGATTTTGCTTTGACCACATATTCTTTAAAATCTTCATTAGTACAATTGGAAGTTTCTTCACCTTCAACTGTAAATTTTTGAGTATTAAATGCTTGTGCATCAATAACCTTTTCGATTTCAGAAAGATTGGATTGTTGTCCATCTTCTATATTTTCTATTAACGTCATTTCGTCATTAAAATGATTAATGGCAATGATAAATCTGTAGAAACTGTATTGTAATAAAGGAATTGCAGATGGAGATTCAGCAACATTGAGTGCAATATTTTCAAAATATTGAACTGAGTCATAGGTTGTATAACCATACAAACCATTGAAAGATTTTAACTCAGCTGAACAATCTAATTGAATACTTTTACTGTATTTTTCAAAAATTTGATTGAAGTTCTTTCCAATTTCTTCATTCGCTAATTCAACTTCTCTGTGAGAAAAACTCAAAAAATGATTTTTTGCTTGAATGGAAATCACAGGTTCAATACATATAAAAGAAAAGCTCTCTTCTTTGCTGTGATAATCAGAACTTTCTAACAATAACGTATTGGCGAATTTATCACGAAAACGCAAATATAACCCTACAGGAGTTATAGTATCTGCTATTTTTGTTTTAAAAATTGTTTTAAAATGGATGTCTTGTATCATATCATCAACTTAATTTCAATATCATTAAAAAAGGCTTATCGTGAGATAAGCCTTTTAAATATTTTTATATATAGGATTTTTCTCACTTAATTTTTAAGAGAGTTCCACCACCATATGTTTTTTTGATTCTTCATTGAGCAACAAATGTAGAAAGGCTTTTTTATTTGAACAAATTTTAAAGAGATTTTTTTTGAAATCTTACTGAATTTAAAATTAAGAATTTTTAATATTACATATTTATACATATTATAATTTTTTAGTTACAATTTATAATCATTTTAGTATATTTAGTTTACAGTAATGCTATAAATACGGTCATTTGCATTTCAAAACATGTGTTTGATTTGAATTTACTGAATTAATCTACGCACCAATAATTTTTTTATTAAAATTGTTGGTGTGTTTTATTTGTAGAAACTTTATTCACTCACAAAACTTTTGTAGTTTTGACCGCCGAAATTAAAAATAAAATGGAACGATGAGTAACTTAATGACTGTGGATATTTTATCGAGTATCAAAGGAGCAAAATCCTCTGAAACAATCTCAAAATTATTTGAGGTAATAAAAAATGCCAACATTTCATCAAATAATTTCTCTTCGAAAAACATTCAAAATGCAGTTTCTTTGGAAGAATTAAGAGACGATATTGTGTTGGAAAGCACTGAAATTGAAAAAAAAATCATTATTGAAAACTTCCCAAAAGAGAAAAATGGATATTTAGTGGTATCCAGAGTGATTGAAGAATAATGTATGGAATCGCAAATTAGAGAAATTCATCAACTATTGGTTGATCAAAAAATATCTTGTACTTCTTTGATACAAGAAAAATTAGCTACTTTAAAACCAAATTCGCACAATACTGTCAATTCACTTTTAGAGGATTTAGCTTTGGAAAAAGCAAAAAAAGTGGATGAGAAAATTAAAAATGGTGAAAAAATTGGCTTATTGGAAGGTATTCCATTTGGTTTAAAAGACGTGTATATGTTACAAGGAACTATGACAACTGCTAGTTCTGAGTTTTTAAAATCCTATAAATCAGCATATACAGCAACAGCCATTCAAAAATTAATTGATGCTGGAGCTATTCCAATCGTCAAAGAAAATGGTGATAGTTTTGGTCATGGTTCTTCCTCCGAAAATACCATTTTTGGTGCCGTAAAAAACGCTTTCAATAAAGAGTTAGTTGCAGGTGGTTCAAGTGGTGGCTCAGCAGTTAATGTGTCAAAAAACTACACTGTTTTTTCAATTGGTGGAGATACAGGAGGCTCTGTAAGACAGCCTTCAGGATACAACAAAGTATATGGTTTGAAACCCACTTATGGAAGAATCTCACGTTATGGTTTGCTTGCTTATGCCTCTTCAACAGATTGTGTTGGACCCATTGCAACTTCTATTGAAGACCTCAGAATTGTGTTAAATACAATGAGTGGTAAAGACGTAAAAGACCAAACAACCTATGTTTCTGATGAAATTTCTGAAGAAAATATTTCAAAAAATGACACTATAAAAACCATTGGATACTTTAAAAATTTCATTGAAAATGATGCAATTGATGCAAGCATAAAATCAGATTTTTTAACATCCATAGAAAAAATAAAAGCAACAGGAATTAATGTAAAAGCATTGGATTTTTTTGATGCTGAAACCTTAATTTCAACCTATTACACGCTTGCTATGGCAGAAACTGCCTCCAATTTATCAAGATTGGATGGCACTAATTATGGCAATAGAATGGAAGGTAAAAATTTAAAAGACAGCTATTCTATTACGCGTTCTGAAAATTTTTCTGAAGAAACAAAACGCAGAATTGTAGGAGGAAATCAAGTTTTGTCGCAAGGTTTTGCAGATGATATTTATCTAAAAGCATTGAGTATTAGAGACGAAATTTCAGAAAATTTCGAAAAAGATTTTCAAGAAGTTGATATTATTGTATCACCAGTAACTCCAAATTCTCCGCCTAAAATTGGAGACAGTTTAAAAAATCCTTTAGCCATGTATTTGTCTGATGCTTATACTGTTGGGTTTAGTTTAGGACAATTACCAACCTTAACAATTCCTCAAGGAACCTTGACAGGAGTTCAATTGACTGCTGCAAAAAACAATGATGATTTGCTATTAAAATTCGCAAACTTCCTAAAAGAAGTAATCTAATGGAACTGGAACAACTAAATGATTTACTCAAAAAACATGAATTAGAGCTTGTAATTGGCTTAGAAACTCATGTCAGATTAAACACAAAAACGAAGTTGTTTTGTTCTTGTCCAAACCAAGAAATAGAACAACCAAATCAACATATTTGCTCAGTTTGTACTGGACAAATGGGTATTTTGCCAGCCGTAAATAAAGAAGCAATTAGAAAAGCTATTTATTTTGGAAAAGCGGTAAAATCAACCTTTTCTAATGAAATAATTTCTTGGGATAGAAAACATTATGAATATCCTGACAATCCAAAAAATATTCAAATTACGCAGTTTCATAATCCCATTATTCCTGATGGACAAGTTTCTTGTTTCAGAAATGATGGTTCGCAATTTACGGTCAATTTAACGCAAGTTCACATTGAAGAAGATGCTGCAAAATTGATGCATGAAAAAGATATTTCTCTGGTTGATTTTAACAAAGCTGGAGTTCCATTGATTGAAATTGTGACTGAGCCTTGCATTCGTCATATTGAAGATGCTTCCATTTATGCGCAATACATCCAAAGAATTGTTCAAAATTTGAAAATTTCGGAAGCAAATTTAGAGAAAGGAGAATTCAAATCAGATGTTTCTGTATCTCTTAGAAAAAAACACAGCTACCATTTGAATCCAAGAACGGAGATCAAAAACCTCAATTCGTTCAAATTTATGGTGGAAGCTTTGAAAGAAGAAGTTGAAAAACAACTCAACTATTTCATTGAAAATAAAGGATTTAGACCCGATCAAACCACTGTTTTGTGGGATGCAGATTTGAAGCAAACAAAAACGATGCGTAAAAAGGAATTTGAAGCTGATTATCGTTTTATTGCAGAACCAGACATTCCTTTTGTTCATATCAAAAAAGAAATTGAGACGATTGAGGTAGATATTAGTTCATTGCCTTTTGCAGTGGAATCAATTCTGATAAAAGGAGGTGTTTTACCACAAGATGCGAAATTTTTTACAGCAGATTCTTTGCGTTCTGAAACTTTTGTTGCCATCAATAATGTGATCCATGATCCTTTGTTTGTGGCAAAAACCTTAGTAAACAATATTGGAGCAGATGAGTATAAAAACATCTATAATGTTGCTCATTTGACCGAAATTTTTCAACTTTTTAAAGAGGAGAAAATTACAGCGGTTTTAGTTCAAAACGCGATTTTGAATTATTTGAAAGACCAAACTTTTGACTACACTAAGTATTTTGATGAAAATACAATTTCAAAAGAAAAAATAAAAAATGCTGTTCAAAAAGTCATTTCAGAAAATGACCTTATTGCCAAAGAAATTCAATCTGGAAATGAAGGAAAAGCAGGAATTTTAGTTGGAAAAATAATCAGTATTATTGGAAAAGGTGCCTCAGGAAAAATTATTCGTGAAGAAATTTTAAAAGCTCTTAGCAATTCGCCTTTAGCTGTTAGCAACCAACTTACTGCTGATAGTCAAAAGTTAAAACTGAATAGCCAAAAGCCAACAACTAATAGCGAAGAAGTCCTTCCAGAAATTCCAATCGTTATAAAAGACGAATATAGAACTCATAAAATAACTGAACTTTCGGAAAAATCAATTCATCAAGAAGTTACTTTATCAGGCTGGGTTTCAAGTGTTCGTGATCATGGAGAATTGATTTTTATTGATTTGAGAGACTCAAGTTATGAAATTTTTCAGGTAAGATTGAGCAGAGAATCATTCCCAAATTTGGATGAATTGGTCAAATTAAAACCAGAAACAGTCATTTTAGTTTCGGGAAAAGTGGTTCAAAGAAATGAAGATGATTACAATCCAATTTTGCGTTCGGGAAAAATTGAACTGGAAACAGCTACCTTAGAAATATTAAATCTTTCAAAAACATTGCCTTTTGAAATCAAAAAAGCAATCAAATCGAATGAAACCATTCGTTTTCAATACAAGTTTTTAGATCATAGAAATGAGGAAGTTCGCAGGGCAATCATCAATCGTCATAAAGTCATAAAATTATTGCGTGATGTATTGGATTCTGAAGAATTTTTAGAGATTGAAACTCCTATTTTAACAGCTGGAACTGATGAAGGTGCAAGAGAATTTATTGTGCCCACAAGAAAACAAGCTGGTTCATTTTATACCTTGCCGCAAGCGCCTCAGCAATTCAAACAAATGTTGATGGTTGGTGGATTTGAAAAATATTTTCAGATTGCGCGTTGTTTTAGAGATGAAGATTCACGTGGAGATCGTCAACCAGAATTCACTCAATTGGATATGGAAATGGCGTTTACAAGCATGCAAAAAATCATTGATTTAAACACCAAATTATTTAATGAAGTCGTCACTAAAATTTATGGAAATCAATGGATTTTGCATCCATTTGAAATCATCACTTACAAAGATGCCATGGATAAATATGGATGTGACAGACCAGATTTGCGTTATGGATTGCAAATGCAAGACATTACAGAAATCGTAAAAGAAACTACTTTTCAAGTTTTTAGCAAACCCATTGAAGCTGGTGGAATTGTAAAATGTATCAAAGTTTCTGCAAAAGACCAAGGATTTAAACGAATGTCAAAAGGGCAAATTGAAAATTTGACAGCCATTGCACAACAACATGGTTTGGGAGGTTTGGCATATATTATTGTGAATGAAAACGATTTGCAATCACCTATTATAAAGTTTTTAGGCGAAGAAATTGCCGTAAACATCATCAAAGCAACAAATGCTCAAATTGGCGATATTGTATTTTTTTCAGCTTCAGATTATGCAAAAGCAAACAAAGCATTGGATGCAGTTCGTCAAGAAATGGGACGAATATTAAAACTCATCAATCCAAAAGAATTAAAACCTGCTTGGGTTATTGACTTTCCAATGTTTGAAAAAAATGATGATGGCAGATGGACATTTACCCACAACCCTTTCTCAATGCCAGCAGTCAAAGATTTGGAAAAACACATGCATGGAAAAGAAGATGAAATTGGAAGCATTATCGCGCAACAATATGATTTGATTTTAAATGGATATGAAATTGGAGGAGGTTCCATTCGTGCGCACAAAGCAGAAATTTTAGAAGCCACTTATAAAAACATGGGATATTCTAAAGAAGAAATGCTGAAAAGTGTAGGTACAATGTACAAAGCATTCCAATATGGAGCGCCACCTCATGGAGGAATTGCTTGGGGAATAGATCGTTTGATGATGATTTTAGAGAAAAAAGCTTCTATCAGAGAAGTGATGGCTTTTCCAAAAACAGGAACTTCAGAAGACTTATTATTTGGAAGTCCTTCACCATTATCTGACAAAAAAGTAGAAGAAATGAATGTAAAAGTGATCAAAAAATAAAAAAATCATTTACAACCAAATTGAAAAATCTCGTTTATACGGGATTTTTTTATTTTACAACTATTTCAAAATAAAAAAAATAATGAATTTAGATTTTAAAGCTATTTTTAGACGATTTAAGACACTTTTCTGTTTTTAACAAATGTTGATAATTTCAGAAGAAAATTGCTAAAAAGTCTTGAAATGAATCTATAAAATTGTAAATTTGAGTTTGTAAAATTTTCAAAAGAAGATTTTTTAGAACCTTAAAATCAAAATTCATCTTATAATGAGCGAAGAAAAAAAATACGAATATTCAGCAGACAGTATTCAGGCTTTAGAAGGAATGGAACACGTGAGAATGCGTCCTTCCATGTATATTGGAGATATTGGCGTGCGTGGATTACATCACTTGGTATATGAAGTTGTAGACAACTCCATTGACGAAGCAATGGGAGGTCATTGTGATACTATTGAAGTTACTATCAACGAAGACAATTCTGTTACTACCAAAGATAATGGACGTGGAATTCCTGTGGATATTCACAAAAAAGAAGGCGTTTCTGCATTGCAAGTGGTAATGACAAAAATTGGAGCTGGTGGAAAATTTGACAAAGATTCTTATAAAGTTTCTGGTGGATTGCATGGAGTTGGAGTTTCGTGTGTGAATGCTCTTTCTGATCATTTAACAGCTACTGTTCATAAAAACGGTAAAATTTGGCAACAAGAATATGAACGAGGAAAAGCATTATATCCTGTTAAAACAATTGGTGAAACCGATTTTACAGGAACAATTGTTACGTTTTTACCTGATAAATCAATTTTTCAACAAACTACCGAATTCAATTATGAAACGCTTGCCAATAGAATGCGAGAATTATCATTTTTGAACAAAGGTGTAACCATAAAATTAACAGATAGAAGAAAAACAGATGATGAAGGAAACTTCACAACCGAAATTTTCTATTCAGATGAAGGACTACCTGAATTTGTAAAATATTTAGATTCTACTAGAGAAAGTTTGATTGCAAAAGTCATTTCCATGGAATGTGAAAAAAATGGAATTCCAGTGGAAGTTGCCATGGTTTACAACACTTCTTATGCTGAAAATTTGCATTCTTATGTAAACAATATCAATACGCATGAAGGAGGAACACATTTAGCAGGTTTTAGACGTGGATTGACAACGACGCTAAAAAAATATGCAGATGATTCTGGATTGTTAAAAAATGTAAAATTCGAAATTGCAGGTGATGACTTTCGTGAAGGATTGACAGCTATTATCTCTGTAAAAGTTCAAGAGCCACAATTTGAAGGACAAACAAAAACAAAATTAGGAAACAGAGAAGTAACTTCTGCAGTTTCTCAAGCAGTTTCTGACATGTTGACTATTTATTTGGAGGAAAATCCAAATGACGCAAGAGCCATTGTTCAAAAAGTAATTTTAGCAGCAACAGCAAGACATGCAGCCAGAAAAGCACGAGAAATGGTTCAGCGTAAAACGGTAATGACCATGGGAGGTTTGCCAGGAAAATTATCTGACTGTTCTGAAACAGATCCTGCTCAATGTGAAATTTTCTTGGTTGAGGGAGATTCAGCAGGTGGAACTGCAAAACAAGGACGTGACAGAAACTTCCAAGCAATTTTGCCATTACGTGGAAAAATTTTGAATGTAGAAAAAGCCATGCAACACAAAGTTTTTGAAAATGAAGAAATCAAAAATATGTTTACAGCATTGGGCGTTTCCATTGGAACAGAAGAAGATCCAAGAGCGTTAAACTTATCAAAAGTTCGATATCATAAAGTAGTGATTATGTGTGATGCTGACGTTGATGGTTCGCATATTGCCACGTTAATTTTAACCTTCTTTTTCCGATTTATGAGAGAAATGATTGAGCAAGGATATATTTATATTGCCACTCCTCCATTATATTTGGTGAAAAAAGGACAAAAAAGAGAATATGCTTGGGATGACAATCAGCGAGATTTAATCGCTCAAAAAATGGGTGGTGGTGTTACGATTCAACGTTATAAAGGTTTGGGAGAGATGAATGCAGAACAATTGTGGGACACAACCATGAATCCTGAATTTAGAACTTTGCGCCAAATTACGATTGATAGTTTAACTGAGGCTGACAGAGTTTTCTCCATGTTAATGGGAGATGATGTTCCGCCAAGAAGAGATTTTATTGAAAAAAATGCGAAATATGCTAAGATAGACGTTTAAGATATTTATCAAAAAATTAATTTAATACACACTTTTTAAAAAGGTGTGTATTTTTTTTTATCTTTACTTTAAATTTAAGAAAAAATTAACCAAATCTTTAAATCAATGAAAAAGTATATTTTAATTTTTATAGGCGTTTTTTCCTTGTCTTTTAATACAAAAGCACAAGATGGTTTTGAAAACATATTACTTGCAGAAGGTAGTGATGTAAACAAAATAATGCAAGGGTATTTTGCTCCTGCTATGGAAGGTTTTATTTACGGAATGAATAATGGCTGGTCTCATACTGCTAAAGTTCACAAAGTTTTAGGATTTGATTTAACATTGGGATTGAGTGCTTCTATGGTACCCTCAGAGAAAGAAATTTTTAGTCTAGTAGGACTTTCTTCAATTTCTGGAGCAAGTTCTGCACCATCATTTGCAGGTGTTGGAACTCAAACAAACCTAACTGTAACTAGAACTTTAACAATTCAAAACCCAAATTCTCCTGTTTTTGGGCAATCACAAGTTGTGACTGCTGGTTTAACACTTCCAGGAGGAATAAAAGATGATTTACCACTAAACGCTGTCCCTGCTCCAATAGCACAATTAAATGTTGGATTACCTTGGAAACTAGAAGGAATGTTAAGAATTGTTCCAAAAATTGATTTAGGTGATGATGGAGGTAAAGTGAATATGTTAGGTTTAGGATTGAAAAAAGAAATCACCAATTGGTTTGGCCCAATGGAAAAAACTCCTTTACATGTTGCTTTATTAGCTGCCTATACAACTATGGATGTTACTTACGGAATTGAAAATCAGAATTCTGGAAGTTTGATAATTAATAATGCTTCAGCTGAATTTGAATTAAAGGCATTTACAGTTCAAGCAATGGCTTCACTTAACTTTCCAATTATTAACTTGTTTGGTGGTTTTGGTTATAGTAGCGGAAGCTCTTCCTACAGAATGCCAGGAACATATCAAGGTAGTTATGACTACACTGTAAATGGTCAACAATATTCAGAAACTATAAATCTTAGTGCTCCAAATTTAGATTTTAATGTTAATGGTTTTACAACAACCATTGGAGCTAGATTAAGTTTAGGATTTTTCAAAATATTTGCTTCTTATACTTTGCAAGAATACAATGCATTATCCGCAGGTATTTCTCTTGGTATTAGATAAATTCCATTAAAAAAACATTTTTTAAGACACCTTTTTGGTGTCTTTTTTTATGATAATTATCACAAATAAAAAACATAAAATATCGTACTTTTGTGTTTCAAAAAAATAATTAACTTAAAACATAAAAATATGAAAGTTTCAGTTGTTGGTGCAGGTGCAGTTGGCGCAAGTTGTGCAGAATATATTGCGATTAAAAATTTCGCTTCGGAAGTTGTTTTGTTAGATATCAAAGAAGGATTTGCTGAAGGAAAAGCAATGGATTTGATGCAAACAGCTTCTTTAAATGGTTTTGATACCAAAATTACAGGAATCACAAATGATTATTCAAAAACTGCCAATTCTGACGTTTGCGTGATTACGTCTGGAATTCCAAGAAAACCAGGTATGACTCGTGAAGAATTGATTGATATCAATGCAGGAATTGTAAAAACGGTAGCTTCAAATTTATTAACATATTCTCCAAATACCATCATTATTGTAGTTTCAAATCCAATGGATACCATGACGTACTTGGTGCATAAAACTACCAATATCCCACAAAATAAAATTATTGGAATGGGTGGTGCTTTAGATTCTGCTCGTTTCAAATACAGATTGGCTGAAGCTTTAGATGCTCCAATTTCGGATGTTGATGGAATGGTCATTGGTGGTCATTCTGATACTGGAATGGTACCTTTGACAAGATTGGCAACAAGAAATTCAGTGCCAGTTTCTGAATTTATTTCTGCTGAAAGATTAGAACAAGTAAAAGAAGATACCAAAGTTGGTGGTGCAACATTGACCAAATTATTAGGTACTTCAGCTTGGTATGCTCCAGGAGCAGCTGTGAGCAGTATGGTTCATGCAATTGCTTGCGATCAGAAAAAAGTGTTTCCTTGTTCAGTGTTATTGAATGGTGAATATGGTTTCACAGATATTTGTTTGGGAGTTCCTGTTGTAATTGGCAAAAATGGAGTTGAAAGTATTGTTGAAATTACTTTAAATGATGCAGAAAAAGCAAACATGATTGAATCTGCAAAAGGAGTTACTTCAGTAAATGAGTTGTTAAATTTGTAGGCTTTTGGCTTTTAGACAATAAAAATAAAGAAATCCAGCTTAGGCTGGATTTTTTATTTGTAGTAGAAAAATCAGAAAACCATTGCCTTTTTACCAACATCCAAAATCTATAAACCAACGTTATTTTTACGATAACCCAGAAATCACTCCATCTTTATCAATTTTCATGTTTTCTGATGCTGGAATGACAGGTAATCCAGGCATTCTCATCATTTTTCCTAAAATTGGAATCACAAATTGAGCACCTGCTGCAATTTCAATTTCTCTTACTGTTACTGTAAATCCTTCAGGTCTTCCTATTAAAAATTCATTATCTGAAAAAGATTTTTGAGTTTTTGCCATGCAAATAGCAAAATCATTAAAACCTAATCTGTCAATCCTTCTCAAATCAATTTGGGCTTGTTTGCTGTATTCTACATTTTTTGCACCATACATTTCTTTAGCAATGATTTCAATTTTTTCTTTGATAGGACTTTTCCAATCGTACAATGGTTTGTATTGAGTTGCCTTATGTTCAACCACATCAACCACAGCTGCTGCTAAATTTTTTGTTCCTTCACCACCTTTAGCCCACCCTTCTGAAAGCACTGCTTTCACGCCTAAATTGGCACATTTTTCAATCACAAAATTTACTTCCTCTTCAGAATCTGAAATGAACGCATTGATAGCAACAACTGGTTCAATATTGAATTTTCGAATGTTTTCAATGTGCTTTTCCAAATTGTTAAATCCATTAGAAACTCGTTCTAAATTCGGAAAATTATACTCTTCCATTTTTGCTCCTCCATGATGACGCAAAGCTCTAATTGTAGCTACTAAAACCACACATTTTGGATTCAATTTGGCAAAAGCAGATTTGATATTTAAAAACTTTTCAGCCCCTAAATCCGCTCCAAAACCAGCTTCTGTAACTACATAATTAGACAAAGAAAGTCCCGCTTTTGTAGCGATAATTGTATTGGTTCCTTGGGCTATATTCGCAAAAGGCCCACCATGAATAATTGCAGGATTTCCTTCTAATGTTTGTACTAAATTGGGTTTAATCGCTTCTTTCAATAAAATTGCCATCGCATTTTCCGCTTTCAAATCTCTAGCAAAAACGGGTTTATTATCAAAAGTAAATCCGATAAAAATATTTCCCAAACGTTCTTTTAAATTTTCTAAATCTGTTGCCATACACAAAATCGCCATGACTTCAGAAGCTGGAGTAATATTAAATCCATCTTGTCTTGGAATACCATTTGTTGTTCCTCCCAAACCTATAATGATTTGTCTCAAAGAACGATCATTCATATCCATAACACGTTTCCAAAGAACGGTTCTTGGATCAATATTCAAATTATTTGTCTTGTTTTGGATATTATTATCAATCAAAGCTGATAATAAATTATTCGCTTTTTCAACCGCATTAAAATCGCCTGTAAAATGCAAATTGATTTCTTCCATTGGAATTACTTGAGAAAATCCTCCACCTGCAGCTCCACCTTTCATTCCGAAAACAGGCCCTAAAGATGGCTCTCTTAAAACAACAGTGGCTTGTTTTCCTATACTGTTTAATCCTTCTGTCAAACCAATTGAAACCGTAGTTTTTCCTTC
Organism: Polaribacter sp. BAL334; assembly: GCF_015767435.1. Lineage (GTDB taxonomy): Bacteria > Bacteroidota > Bacteroidia > Flavobacteriales > Flavobacteriaceae > Polaribacter. The sequence continues at coordinate 5,957 of NZ_JADWOV010000269.1, read as the reverse complement.
TCCAGCAGGAGTTGGAGTCAATGCAGTAACTAAAACCAGATTGTTTTGAGCTATTTTTTCATCATCAATCAAAGATAAAGGGAGTTTTGCTTTGAACTTGCCAAACATTTCTAAATCATCTTCTTTGATTCCTAGTTTTTGAGCAATTTCTTTGATGTGTAAAGGCTTTTTTGCCTGAGCAATCTCAATATCAGATAAGTAAGTCATTTTGTGAATCTATCGAAATTAGTGCTTAAATATAACGAATTTTGGATGTTTTTTAGGTTTGTTTTTTTAAATGTTTAAAAACAGTGTTTAAATTAGCACAATAAATGTGATAAAATAATTGCTTAGCCTACTATGAAATACTATATTTGCACGTTTTAAAAAAAAGAAGTCGACATAAATTAAAGAAGATGCAAAACAAAGGACTTATTAAATTATTTGCTATCCTTTTTGGATTAGTAAGTTTATATCAATTATCATTTACATTTTTAGCAACCAAAGTAGAAAAAGATGCTTCTGCTTATGCTAAAAGTATGGATAAAAATAACAATGCACGAGAAAAAGCTGCTTTTGAAAAAGCGTATTTAGACAGCGTTGCAAACAAAGAAATTATTGATTTATGGGTAACGAATTATACCTATAATGATGTGAAAGACAAGGAAATGAACCTTGGTCTTGATTTGAAAGGTGGAATCAACGCAATTTTACAAGTTTCTGTAAAAGAAGTATTGAAAAGTTTGTCAAATGATTCTAAAAACGAAGTTTTCAATAAAGCACTAGCTGCAGCTGATGAAAGACAAAAGAATAGCAATTCTAATTATTTAGACCTCTTTTTTGAAGAATTTGAAAAAATTGCAGGTACTACAAAATTAAGTGATCCTTCCATTTTTGGCACAAAAGCATTGAGTGAAAAAATTTCATTGAATGAGGATAATGCCACTGTAAAAAAGACTTTGCAAGAAGAAATCAACAGTTCTATTGGTACTGCTTTTGAAGTTTTAAGAAGTAGAATTGATAAATTCGGAGTTACACAACCAAATATTCAACGTATTGGAACTTCTGGAAGAATTCAAATTGAATTGCCAGGTGCAAAAGATATTGAACGTGTTACAAAATTAATCACAAGTAAAGCTGAATTGCAGTTTTGGGAAGTGCATTCAAATGTAGAAGTTCAAAACTTTTACTTTGAAGCGAATGCAGTTGTTGCAGAAATGTTAAAAGACAAATCTACTGTTGAAAAAGACACTGTAAAAAAAGGAAATATTGATGATTTATTAGGAGAAACTAAAGATTCTACTACAGTTCAAAAAAATCTTTTTACTTATTTATTCCCAAATGTAGCGCAATCACAACAACAAGTTAGTTCGTTAGTTGGGCAAGCTAGAGTGTTGGATACAGCAACTGTAAACAATTTATTAGCTAAAAAAGAAGTAAGAGCATTATTGCCAACCGAATTACGCTATGTAAAATTCTTATGGGATTATAAATCTGAAAAAGGTAAAGACGGAACAGAATTGATTGGATTATATGCAATCAAAGGAAATAGAAATGATGTTGCTCCAATTGAAGGTGACGTAATTTTAGATGCTTCTCAAGTGTTTGACCAATTGAACAAACCAGAAGTAAGCATGACAATGAATAGTACAGGAACCAAACAATGGGCAAAAATGACTGCAGATAATGTAGGTAAATTTGTAGCTGTAGTATTAGATGATTATGTGTATACAGCACCATCTGTAAACCAAGCAATTACTGGAGGAAGAACTTCTATTTCTGGAGGAACTATGACCATTGCTGAAGCTGAAGATATTGCTACTGTATTAAAAGCAGGAAAATTACCAGCTGCTGCAAGAATTATTCAAGCAGAAGTTGTAGGACCATCTTTAGGACAACAATCTATTGATGCATCTGTAAACTCATTCATGATTGCCATCTGTTTGGTATTACTTTGGATGATTTTTTACTACGGAAAAGCCGGAATTTTCTCAAATATTGCGTTGGTAGTAAACATTCTTTTCATTTTTGGAATTTTAGCATCTTTCAATGCTGTGTTGACATTGCCTGGTATTGCAGGTATTATTTTAACCATTGGTATGTCTGTAGATGCAAACGTAATTATCTTTGAGAGAATCAAAGAAGGTTTGGCTGCAAAAATGGGCTTGAGACAAGCTGTTGAAGAAGGATTCTCTATCAAAGGAGCACTTTCTGCTATTATTGACGCAAACATTACCACCTTATTAACAGGTATTATTTTATATGTTTTTGGAACAGGACCTATCAAAGGTTTTGCATTAACATTGATGATTGGTATTGCAACCTCTTTATTTACAGCAGTTTTCATTACAAGATTGTTGGTTGATAGTGCAGTAAACAAAAAAATGAATTTAACTTTCAATACCAATTTTTCAAAAGGTTGGTTTACGAATATCAATGTTGCGTTTATCAGAAAACGTAAAGTTGCGTATGTAATATCAAGTACTTTAGTGATTATTAGTTTGATTTCGATTTTTACAATTGGACTAAAACAAGGAGTAGATTTTAAAGGAGGTCGTTCTTATGTAGTTCGTTTTGATCAAGAAATGACTCCTACAAAAGTTGCTCAAGAATTGAAAGCCGTTTTTGGAAGTGCGCCAGAAGTGAAAACCTATGGAAATGCAAATCAGTTGAAAATAACCACTGTTTACAGAATTGATGAAGAAGGACAAGAAGTTGATGAAGAAATTCAAGAGACATTATATAATGGTTTAAAACCATATTTGGCAAAAACTTCTTACGAAAACTTTAAACCTGGATTTGAAAAACAAGGAGCTGGAATCATGAGTTTCTTGAAAGTTGAACCAACGATTGCTGATGATATCAAAACCTCAGCATTATATTCTGTATTTGGTTCATTATTGATTGTTTTCTTATACATCTTATTGCGTTTTAGAAAAGTATCTTTCTCATTTGGAGCTGTTGCTGCAGTTTTCCATGATGTGTTGATTGTGTTGGGAGTTTTCTCTTTGACATATACTTTTATGCCATTTGACATGGAAATTGATCAATCTTTCATAGCTGCAATTCTAACAGTTGTTGGATACTCTCTGAATGATACTGTAATTATTTTCGATAGAATTCGAGAATTCACCAACGAAAGAAAAGGAAAACATAACGAATTAATCAATAGTGCTATCAATCTTACATTAGGAAGAACCATCAATACATCATTAACAACATTGTTAGTTTTATTAGCCATCTTTTTCTTTGGAGGAGATTCTATCAAAGGATTTATGTTTGCGTTGATTGTTGGTATTGTTGTAGGAACCTATTCTTCAATTTTCGTAGCAACACCAATTATGTACGACACTACTAAAAAAGAAGATAAAAACAAGTAATTTTTTTTAAAAATTTATAAACCGTTTTTAAAACTGATTTTCAGATTAAAAACGGTTTTTTCATTTCACAGATAGGCATTATATTTACATCCTGATGAAAATTATAAAACTACACGATTTATACTTTAGTCCTTTTATAGAAAAGGATGAAATTGCTGCGATTGTAAAAAACCTTGCGTGGCAAGTAAAAGATGATTTACCTGAAAATGAAATTCCGATTTTTGTAGGAATTTTAAATGGTTGTTTTTTATTTGCTGCTGATTTTATTAGAGCTTATCAAGGAAACTGTGAAGTATCTTTCGTTAAATTAGCTTCTTATGCTGGTACAAAATCAACAGATGAAGTAAAACATTTGGTAGGAATTAATGAAGATTTAACAGGAAGAACCGTTATTATTTTAGAGGATATTATTGATACAGGCAGCACTTTACAAGAAATATATAATATCTTTAGAAACAAAAATGTAAAAGAATTAAAAGTAGTTACTTTATTTTTTAAACCCGATGTTTTCAAAAAAGAACTACCTATCAATTATATTGGAAAAAGTATTGAAGACAAATTCATAGTTGGCTATGGCTTAGATTACAATGGTTTAGGTAGAAATTATCCAGCAATATATCAATTAACAAACAAACCAAAAATGAAAAATATTGTATTATTTGGTCCTCCAGGAGCAGGAAAAGGAACACAAGCAATCGTTTTAAAAGAGAAATATAATTTAGTACATATTTCTACAGGAGATGTTTTTAGATTCAATATTAAAAACGAAACTGAGTTAGGAAAATTAGCAAAAAGCTATATTGATGCTGGAGATTTGGTACCTGATGAAGTGACCATTGACATGTTAAAAGATGAAGTTGAAAAAAATAGCGATGCAAGTGGAATCATTTTTGATGGTTTTCCAAGAACAGCTTCTCAAGCAACTGCTTTGGACGAATTTTTAGCTGAAAAAGGATTGCAAATTGATGCTATGATTGCGCTAGAAGTTCCTGAAGATTTACTAGTGGAACGCATTTTGGAAAGAGGAAAAACAAGTGGAAGATCAGATGATACTGATGAAGAAAAAATCAGAAATCGTTTCAATGAATACAATACAAAAACGGCTGTTTTAAAAGATTTTTACGAAGCTCAAAACAAGTATTTTGGCATCAATGGTGTTGGAACTATTGAGGATATTACACACCGAATTTCAACAGTATTTGAAACGCTTTAGGTTTAAAGTTCAAGGTTCAAAATTCAATATTGAACCAGAAACTTTGAACAATAACTCAAAACTAATAACTTAAAACTCATAACTTAAAACCGCCATGACTGAAGGAAATTTTGTAGATTACATAAAAATATACGCTACTTCTGGAAAAGGTGGACAAGGTTCTACGCATTTGCACAGAGAAAAATTTGTCGAAAAAGGTGGTCCTGATGGTGGTGATGGTGGACGTGGAGGACACATTATTTTACGTGGTGATAGAAATTTATGGACGTTGTTTCATCTAAAATTCAAACGCCATTTTAGAGCAACTCAAGGTGGTGCAGGAAGCAAAAGTAGAAGTACTGGCGCTGATGGTGAGGATGTTTATATTGATGTTCCTTTAGGAACGATTATCAGAGATGCTGATACTGACGAAATTATTGTTGAAATTACGGAAGATAAAAAAGAAGTTATTTTACTAGAAGGTGGAAAAGGTGGACTTGGAAACTGGAATTTTAGAACGGCAACGCATCAAACTCCAAGATTTGCACAACCTGGAATTGACGGACAAGAAGGATGGTATCGAATTGAGTTGAAAATTTTAGCCGATGTTGGTTTAGTTGGTTTCCCAAATGCAGGAAAATCAACCTTACTTTCTGTTGTTACTGCTGCAAAACCAAAAATTGCAGATTATGCTTTTACCACTTTAAAACCCAATTTAGGCATTGTAGAATATCGAAATCATCAAACATTTGTGATGGCAGATATTCCTGGAATTATAGAGGGTGCTGCAGAAGGAAAAGGTTTGGGTCACCGATTTTTACGCCATATTGAACGGAATTCAGTGTTACTATTTTTGATTCCTGCCGACAGCAATGATATTTGTAATGAATACGAAATATTGCTAAATGAACTGAAAAAATACAATCCTGAGTTGCTTGATAAAGAGAGATTATTAGCCATTTCAAAATCTGATTTATTGGATGAAGAACTAAAAAATGAAATAAAACAAACGCTTCCAAAAGGAATTGAAACGGTTTTTATTTCGTCAGTTACTGAAATTGGTTTGACAGAATTGAAAGACAAATTGTGGAAAATTCTTCACTAAGAAAAGAGTATTCTGTTGTTTCATAAAATAAATTCCAAATAAAATTATAGTTTTTATTTTTTGATTTCAGTAGGTAATTCAATTTTGAAATTGATTCTTATGGTTTGTAAACATTTTTTTAATCATTTGATTTGAATTCTTCATTTTCATTATCTCTTTATGTAAGCTTCCCCAAAATTCGGCCATTTAAAAATAGAATTCGACAAGCGACGCAGGAGCGCGTTCAGTAAAAATTATTAAATTTAAAGCCGAAAACTTATGAAGACAACCCAATTTACCGAAAACCAGATTGTTGCCATTT
>NZ_JADWOV010000026.1 GCF_015767435.1 Polaribacter sp. BAL334 | reverse complement strand
GTTGTACAACGTTTTGCAGCTACCCGAAGGTGGCGATTTCGAAGCACTTCACTGTCAACCAAGCAGAAACTTTGATAGAAGCACAAAGCTTGATTTAACCACCGAACCGCCACTTTTGGGTAGGTGCTGTTACCTGCCGTTTCTTATTCTTTCTACGTTTCTATTCATTTTGTGTCGTACAATTTTACGGAAAATAAAACTTTTAAATGCACCAAGTTCTTGTTTATGTTTTGCATAAAAATCGTCTGGTGTGTCAAATAGTCCAAAGTCTTGATTTATACCTTTGTCTTGTATAAATGTATTGTTCAAATTCCATTCAATTGGTGGGTTTTCAAAATTGTCTGTGTAAGCACCAAAGCCACAAAATGTAGTTTTACATTCTTTGTTTTTTTCTTGAAGTTTTGTCAGGTATTCTTTGTCAAGAATCACGCCTTCAAGAAAATACCATTTGTCGTTTAGGTTAATTTCAACCCAACTATGAACAATATTTTTTGGCGATAATTTATACCAAATTCCGCTAATTGCTCCCTTTTGTAAAGCCTTATCAATGGTAAAACCGTGAATTCTGTTTGGTATTCCAAC
>NZ_JADWOV010000268.1 GCF_015767435.1 Polaribacter sp. BAL334 | reverse complement strand
GATATAAGTCAAGAGTGGATAAACGATTACAATTACAATAGACCACATAAATCACTTAAAAATAAATCACCAATTGAATACAGATTAAATGAATAAAAATTCTATTTTTGAATGGATCGAATTTAAGGGAAGCTTACATTTTACAATTTCTGTTTGAAACAATTTAAAATACAATAGAAAATTTTTTCAAGAAATATTTCACCTCTTGGAGTTCCATTGTTACTTAATTCTAACAAAACACACTTTTTTTAGCAACAAATATCATACGAATATAGTGCATGTTTAGAGCATATGAATATGCATTGAACATTTATTAGATTTGCATAAAATAGGGATTGTATTTTTATAAAATTCGATTAAAATTACAAGTATAAAACTGACCCGTCCTAAAATAAGTTTACCAATTAATTACAATAAACCCTATTACGTTATTAAAATTAATCCTAAATTCATTGTTCTGTAGTCGTTTGTTATCAGTCCTAAAATACCCTATAACGGTTAGTATATGAAAAATAGGCGATTTCGAAGAACGAAACTTTCGGTTAAGCACAAAGTTTTATAAGAACCTAAAGCCATGAATTTATTACTATTTCGACTATTTTTTATATAAATTGCTAACTGCTGTGATTCTTTTCAGTCGTCATATATTGGTCGTATCAAAATACTGTTTTGCAAAGTCTGAAATTCGTTTATGTCGTTCAGAAATTTCTGTTTCTGTCCATACACTTTTCTCCCTAATTTCTGTGTAACTTGAAAGTGCCGTGTCTTGAAAAAGTTCGCTTTTCTTTTCAAACGATTTGTTACCAAACTTGCTATTTTGGCTCTGAGTCAATAATGCCAAGTTGCCTGCAAGTTGCAAAAAGTTCTTTCTAAAATCTTCTGTATATACTTCGTCAGTCGGGTTTTGTGGTTTAATGTGTTCAATAGTGTAACTGTTGTAAAGATCTTTGTCTAATAAAGCACCTGAAAGGTTTTTAAGTCTTAACCTGTTTTCGTATTGCCACAAAACAAACTTGATTGTATTACGATTGTAGTGCCATTTTTCATTATCAAAATAATTTGTGATAATGTTTTTAAATCTGTCTCCGTCATTCCAATACCATTTAAAACCTGTTTCAGTTACGTTCTTAATGTCTTGATATAGATTGTCAAGATTATAGGCATCTTTTGGATTGAAATACTGCTTTGAATAATGAGGTAAATAGTCGGTACGGTAGTCGCCAAGTTTAAGTTTGAAGCAAAGCACTTCTAATAATTTTAAAATCTTTGTAAAAGTGTCGCCCTCAACTTCTCCCTTGTAGAAAATTGTCAGCAAAACAAGTTTCCAATTTGCTTCATTACCAACAAAAAACAAGTTGGAGATGTCAGACTGGTTTTTATTACTTACAATACTTTTAGCACTATGAGTTAGTTCAACGAAGTTTTCAAAGAACAATTTTATCCATTGCGTTTTATTCTCTTCTTTATTTAGCTTTTCCTTAATTGCTTCAATGTTACCGCCAATGTTAAAAAACAAATTGCAGTAGTTATCTAAAAGTTCGTTTTCTGTAAAGTAGCCTTCTACTGCTTCAATGTATCGATATGTTTTGGAAATAATGCTTTGAATTTCCGCAATATCATTATTTGCTTGTTTGTTGTTTGTGCTTTGAATGTAAATCTGATGCATTAAATACGCTTTAATTACTTCAAATCTTGAAAGTTCTTTTCCACGGTTATTTTGATATTCAAAAACCTGTGTCGCTTCAACTTTGTTGGTAATATAAAATGTGCTGATAACAGCATTTTCTAAAGTCTGTTGAATTAAGTTTAAATTCTCGTTGTCAAGTTTGCTTAACTCTGTTACAAAGAAGTTGAACGCTTCAATAATTCTCTTTTGTGAAATTGTTTCCGTGTCGTCAATTGCTGATACCAAATGTTTTTGAGTAACTTTTTTAAAAATTACTTGGTCGTCATCAATTGTCTTAAAAACGTCTGTCAAATAGATTTCTCTAATGCTGTCAACGTTTTGGTCTTTTAGGATTTTGATTTTAGCGATTGCAGAAAGAAAAAGTATTGTTGTTGTAAGTCTTTGCTGTCCGTCAATTATGAAAAGTGTGTTTTCGTCCTTTTCAAAAAGGAATTGTCCTAAATAATATTTCTTTCCTTTCTGTTCCAAAAGGTCTTCAAGAAATTGAGAGCATTGTTTGTCGCCCCAACTATATGCACGTTGATATGCTGGTATTCTGACACTTTCAGAATTAATAAAAAGTTGCCTAATGCATTCGGCAACTTTATTTGGGGTTTCAATTGCAGTTTGGTTACTCATCATTATGCAGACCGTTGACTAATTCTTTTGCATTTCGCGTCATAAACTCTTAACCAACTACCTTCCTTGGTTGTAAATGAGTTACCGGCAGCATTAATTACTCTAATGTTACTTGAAGACATTTGAGAAATTCGCTTACAATTTTCGTCATATACTCTTATCCAAGAACCCTCTTCGGTAACAAAAAATGAAGAAGCAATACCAACCACTTCTATCCGATTACTTGACATCTGAGAAATTCTTTTCCCGTTTTCGTCATAAACCCTTATCCAAGAGCCTTCATTTTGAACGTTTGAAATTGCCATATTTTACTTTTTTTTGGTTTTTATTGTTGTTTATTTTATTTGGTTTTCAGCTTTCCCTGTTTCTGCAAATGTCGAAGTTCAGTAAGTCAAAACGTGTCGTAGTTGTATTGCACTGTCGTCTTTTTTTTATAGCAGGTAACGGTCTCGGCTATGAGTAGTTGCGTGGGTTAGCACATAACTTTACAAGTACACTCCTAACTGAAATCCGCGAGGATTTTCAGAAGTAGGCGAGAACAAGCAATTACTTACAGGCATATTTTTATTTTATTCTTTTAGGTTACTAATTTATTAATTAGCTATCATCTTTTTTTACGGAAAGCCGTATTTTCAAATATCCAACCGTTGTCCGAAATTAAAACTAACGGCCCTCGCTAATCCCCATTTTTTTTAATTATCCATTTTAACCTTTCAAATTTTAGACTTGATTTGATTAAAAAATAGGAGCCATATAAAACAAATGGTCAACTCTAAAAGTGAATAATTATGGGAGAAAAATGTATTTGTGATTTCAAAATTATAAGAGGTTTACTATAAGTTTTACTATAAAAAAAATCCCAAAAAGCAATTGACTTTTTGGGATGTATACCATACTCAGAAATTAAAAAAAGTTATAGCTGTAGCTCTTTTCTTTTTGTTCCCTGTTCTTTATAATAAATCAAAATTCCTAATACAATAGCCCCAGCCAAAAAAATAGAGGCTACAAGGACTGTATTCTTTTCTTTGACTTGTGAATTTTCCTTCAAAATTTGATTCAATTCAAAGTTGTTATCCACTATTTTGTGATATCTAATATCCTCCATTTCTAATTATTTTTATAGTTTTATTCTCAATATTGCTTATTATGATAAATTCATAAATACTTGGGTGTTTTAATCCGTTAATTCTAGAAGAGTGTGTTTGAATTCTAAAATTTATTCCATAACCATCCAAATAGTCAAAAGAAAAAACACCCCTATCCTTATCAGCCATCAATTTTCTTAAAAGACGATGGTTTTTATGCAAGGGAGAAGTAATTTTAGCTCTCTCTTTTCTCAAATTAGTTGCTTCCTTATTGTTATACTTGATTCTATTTTCTGCAGAGGCAAAACGCTGGTTAATACGCTTTGGAACAAACTCCTCCCCCGTTAAAGGGTCCTTTTGTGTTAATACTTTCATCGGAATGACATTTTATAAACAAACTCTATTCTTTTCTAAAATATCATCAATTTCTTTTGCTTCATACAAATAAATATCCCCCATTCTTGTGTAGGGTAAGGTTCCGTTTTCTCGATATTTTATAATAGTATTGTTAGACAATCCAAATAATTCTTTTAAATCGTTATTGCGATAATACTTTTTTGAATTATTCGACTTCGGTAGTTTTTGCAGCAAATTTTCTATGCTTTGCAATCTATAATCAATAGGTTCTATCAAGTTTTTTATACCTGACAATGATGGAATTGTTATTTCATTCATAATATAAATTTTTAAATTAATTTCACAAAAATAGATTTCCCAAAAACAGAATTACAGTTCTGTAAGGTGAACTTTTAGTGAAATTTTATTGTAGAATATCTCTACTCAAATTTAAAAGATTAATGCTTTTGAATTGTTCTAGTTTAAATCTCAAATCATCCACAAATTTTTCTTGGAATTTTTTATCCTCAGTGGTAACATCAGAAATTTCTTTGAAAAATTTTTTAAAGTGTTTGGGATTCCCTTTACCATCTGTATACATTAAGTTTTTCTCAAAGAATTCCGTTAGCATTTTTTTATTTTTTCTTTTATCTGGGTGCATCACAAAAAGTTTAGTCTCCGAAACAAAATGAAAAAAATACGCCAAATCTTTCAGTTTTAAGTCAACTTGAACCTTATTTACATTTTCACTATAAAATGTCTTAAAATAGTCTTCAAATCTAAATAAACCATAATCCGTATGAGCTTGGATTATTTCATTCATCAGCTTTTGAATCTTTTCTGCGTTATCGATCAATTCATTAATATGATATAATAGCTTAATATTTACAAAGTCCTCATTCTGATGAATGCCATCCCCTATAACCATATTTTTAAATGACAATAATTTAAATAAGCTGTCTTGCGCTTTGGTTTTTAAAAGAGACTCTTCGGTTATTATTTTAATTTTAGATAAGGATTTTCCTTCAATATTAATAGGATTTTCATTGATTGCTATTCGATGATAGTTTACTAAATACTCAGGCAGAGAGATTGATTTCCAGTTTTTTAATTGGATTAAACGAGTGTCCATTAATTCTTGAATCAATGTAATTATTAAAATTGGTTTTTCTGATTTTAAAATTGTAGCCTCAATTGTCTGGACCATTAGTAAAGATTCATTGAAAAAATAATTATCTTTCAATTGATCAATCCATATTCCATTTATTTGATATTCTACTTCTTCTCCAATACGAAACTCGTCAATATTTGGAAATAAATAATTGTTAATTTCAGTCTTTAGTTCTTTTATTGTTGCCATAATTTTAGGAAAGTTTAGTCATTAATTTTTGCATGTCTTCCATAACACTGGTATCAAGCACCTTAGCGTAATGTTGTGTTTGTCTAATATTTGTATGTCCTAACATTGCAGAGACATTTTCTATTTTTACTCCATTTCCAAGAGTTACGGTCGTAGCAAAAGTATGTCTTGCTACATACCAGGTCAATTTCTTTTCAATACCAACGATATCAGCTATTTCTTTGATATAGGCATTCATTTTTTGATTTGATAATTTTGGTAATAAAAAATCTTGAAATAACAAATACTTATTAGCTATTTTAAGTGCTGTAGGCAAAAGGGGTACATTAGCACGAATTCCTGTTTTTTGCCTATTGGTTTTAATCCAAAGTGATCCGTTGGCATCTTTAATAATATTTGATCGAGTTAGCTTCATAACATCTACAGGAGCGTATCCAGTGTAACAGCAAAATAAAAATATATCCTTCACACGTTCCAACCGTTCAATCTTAAATGTATGATTTTCCAATGCTTCTAATTCCTCCTTAGTTAAAAAAACAGCTTCAACTACTTTAATTTTACCAGAGTACTTGTTCAAAGGATTCTTAGAAATCAGTTCAAGCTTTATTCCATAATTACAAATCGTTTTCAGGTTTTTAAAATATTTTACAACCGAGTTATTTTTAATTCCAGTAACATTCTTGTATATGGATTCAAATTTCATGTATTGCTCTAAATTAAATAAATAAGCACTGCTAATATTATTTACTTCGAAGTCAGTTTTACCATAGTATTTTTTGTTAAATGCTGCAACAATATCTCTGATTCTTCTATACTTTTGAAGAGATGCTGGAGAACGTTCATTGTATTGCACTAATTTAGCAAAATAATCATTATGTAAATCCATTAATTTTAAGATAGTTACCGCATTCGATTGGATGGGCTTGCCTTGAATCAACGACTTTAACATGGGCAAACTTATCTTTACATTTTCACGAGCTAACTTAGCATATTCAATATGAATTCTGTTAGATAACACCTCAAGGGCCTCTTTAGTAACTTTATCTTTTGGTGTTTTTACATTAATTCTTAAGTGATGTGTTTGATTCCAAACTTCACTTAAAACACTTTTACCTGTGCTCATTGTAAAAGAATTATTGAGCAACTCTACTTTCACATAAATTGGGATTTCACCATTTACTTTTTGTTTTGAATGTCTTAAAAAATAGATAATTTTTATCATGGGTTCGTTTTTTAAATTTGGTAAATCTCCGCAAGAATAAATTATAAAGTATTGATTTTCAGGTGAACTTTTGGTGAACTTTTTGTTTTTCGATGTACCTTTTAGTGTGCCTATTTGAGCTTTTTTTTAGTGCTTTTTGCTTGGGTACACCTATAGGTCAATCAAATTATGAAAAAATAGATGATTTTTGAAAAGTGCATAAAAAGCGAAAACCCTTTAAAACAAAGGGTTTTAAAGGGTTTTTGAAGTTTTATGTTTCTATTGAAACATGCCTTTCGCGGAGAAAGAGGGATTCGAACCCCCGGACCTGTTACAGTCAACAGTTTTCAAGACTGCCGCAATCGACCACTCTGCCATTTCTCCAGAAAATCAGGTTTAACTGATTGCGGGTGCAAATATAGAAAGCTTTTTTATTTCTTGAAACAAAAAAATCATTATTTTTTTTGAAATTTGAATATCATTGATTTCATTCTTTAACTCTTTAACAATCAAACTAAAAAAGAATAGAAATCTACTTAGAAATTCATACAAATGATTCTAAAAATCATACTTGATGAATGACAGTTTGTTATCTTTGTTTTTTTTATAAAAATTTATTTCGATGTCATTTAATTCTTTTGGAAATTTATTGAAAGTAACAACTTACGGAGAATCTCATGGAACTGCAATTGGAGGTATCATTGATGGGTTTCCTGCTGGTTTAGAAGTTGATTTTGAGGCGATTCAAAATGAATTAGACAGAAGAAAACCAGGGCAATCTAAGATTGTGACGCAGCGTAAAGAACCTGATACAGTGGAGTTTTTATCTGGGATTTTTGAAGGAAAAACAACGGGAACTTCTATTGGTTTTATCATTAAAAATACCAATCAAAAAAGTCACGACTACAATCATAATACAGATATTTACAGACCTTCGCATGCTGATTTTACATATGATAAAAAATTTGGAATTCGCGACCATAAAGGTGGAGGAAGAAGTTCAGCGCGTGAAACTGCCAATTGGGTAGTAGCAGGAGCATTGGCCAAACAATTGATTTCATTTATAAAAATCAATGCTTTCACCTCTTCTGTTGGAGATATTTTTATGGAAAAACCATATCAGGAAGTTGATTTTTCGAAAACGGAATCGAATATTGTACGTTGTCCTGATGAAGCGTCTGCAGAGAAAATGATTGAAAAAATTAAAGAAATCAGAAAAGCTGGTGATACTATTGGAGGAACAATTACCTGTGTAGCTCAAAATATGCCTGTTGGTTTGGGTGAACCTATTTTTCAAAAATTGCATGCGGAACTTGGCAAAGCAATGTTATCTATAAACGCAGTAAAAGGTTTTGAATTTGGTAGCGGATTCTGTGGTGCTAGAATGAAAGGCTCTGAGCACAATGATATTTTTAACGCTGATGGAACTACTCAAACCAATTTATCTGGTGGAATTCAAGGTGGAATTAGCAACGGAATGGATGTCTATTTTAGAGTCGCTTTTAAGCCTGTTGCTACAATTATGACCAATCAACAAACCATTAACTCACTTGGCGAAGAAACTGAAATTACTGGAAAAGGACGTCATGATCCTTGTGTGGTTCCGAGAGCTGTTCCAATCATAGAAGCAATGACTGCACTGGTGTTAGCTGATTATTGGCTGATTCATAAAAGCAGAAAATTATAACATAAAAAAAAGTGAAACATCCGTTTCACTTTTTTTTATGCCTGTCCAGTAGGACCAAAATTCATAGGAATTGGTGGCTGTTCATAATCTTTGATTTCACCATTGGCATGTTCAAATTTTCGAACATTATCTGCCAAGGCTTTTGCCAATCTTTTAGCATGTTGTGGCGTTAAAATGATTCTTGATTTTACTCTTGCTTTGGGAACTCCTGGCATGATATTGATAAAATCTACAATAAATTCTGAAATAGAATGATTGATAATTGCCAAATTAGAATAGGTTCCTTCAGCAATCTCTTGATCTAATTCAATATTTAATTGTCCGTCTTTATGTTGATTTTCTTCCATGATTTCGTGTATTAGATTCTTATTTTGTAAAAATAAAAAAAGTTGAACTGAATAATGTAAAAATTACAATAAACAATTCAACTTTTTAAAATTTAGAACGTTTCTGATTTTTAGAAACTTCTTTCTATTTCATCTTTTGGACCTACAATAATGTTGTCATAAGCTCTCATACCAGTTCCTGCTGGAATTTTCTTACCTACAATTACATTTTCTTTCAATCCTTCTAATGTATCTACTTTTCCACTTACAGCAGCTTCGTTCAATACTTTTGTTGTTTCTTGGAAAGAAGCAGCAGAAATAAACGATTTTGTTTGTAGAGAAGCTCTTGTGATTCCTTGTAACACTTGCTCAGCTGTTGCTGGTCTTGCGTCTCTTGCTTCCACTAATTTTTGATCATTTCTAATCAACAATGAGTTTTCATCTCTTAAATGACGTGCAGAAATAATCTGACCTGGTTTTAAGTTTTCAGAATCTCCAGCATCTTCCACCACTTTCATACCATAGATAGCATCATTTTCTTCGATAAAGTCATTTTTATGAACCAATTGATTTTCAAGGAACAATGTGTCACCTGAATCAATAATTCTAACTTTACGCATCATTTGACGTACTACAACTTCAAAATGTTTGTCGTTGATTTTTACCCCTTGCAAACGATATACTTCTTGAATTTCATTTACGATAAATTCTTGAACTGCTGAAGGACCTTTGATATTCAAAATATCCGAAGGTGTAATTGCACCATCACATAAAGGCATACCTGCTTTGATAAAATCGTTTTCTTGAACTAAAATTTGGTTTGAAAGTTTCACTAGATATTTCATTACTTCACCAGTTTTCGACTCGATAATGATTTCTCTATTTCCTCTTTTGATTTTTCCAAAAGAAACAACTCCGTCAATCTCAGCAACAACTGATGGATTGGAAGGATTTCTTGCTTCAAACAACTCAGTTACACGTGGTAAACCTCCTGTAATATCACCAGCTTTCCCTGATTTTCTTGGAATTTTTACCAATGTTTTTCCGCTTTCAACTTTTTCTCCATTATCAACCATCAAATGAGCTCCCACAGGTAAACTGTATGAACGCAATGCATTACCATCTTTATCTTCGATAATCAAAGAAGCTATCAAACGTTTGTTTTTAGATTCAGTAATTACTTTTTCTTGGAAACCTGTTTGTTCGTCAATTTCTACAGCATAGTTGATACCTTGCTCTAAATTGTCAAACTTCACTTTACCTGCAAATTCTGATACAATAACACCGTTAAATGGATCCCATTGTACAATTACTTCGCCTTTTTTGATGGTTTTTCTGTCTTTATCAAAAATCACAGAACCATAAGGAATGATATTTGTACTTAATGTAATTCCGGTTTTGTTATCAATAATTTTGATTTCAGCAGTTCTTGAAATAACGATATCCACTTTGTTTCCATCATTATCTTTTCCTTCTACAGTTCTTAAATCTTCGATGGCAACATTTCCACTAAATCTTGCAGTCAATTTGTTTTCTTCTGAAATATTTCCAGCAACACCACCCACGTGGAACGTACGCAATGTTAACTGAGTTCCAGGCTCACCAATTGATTGTGCAGCAATTACTCCAACAGCTTCACCAATTTGAACTTTGTTCAATGTTGATAAACTTTGTCCATAACATTTAGCACAAATTCCTTGAGCAGATTCGCAAGTCAATGCAGAACGCACTTCAACAACATCAATTCCTGAAGCTTCAATTTCTTCAGCCAATTTAGAAGAAATTGGTTGATTTGCTTTGATAATCAACTCTTCTGTCAAAGGATGATACACATCTTGTAAAATAACTCTTCCTTCAATTCTATCTGCTAAAGACTCAACGATTTCATCGTTTTTCTTTAATGCAGTAACTTCTAGTCCTCTTAACGTTCCACAATCTTCTTCATTAATGATGACGTCTTGAGAAACGTCTACCAATCTTCTTGTTAAATATCCAGCATCCGCAGTTTTTAAAGCTGTATCCGCCAAACCTTTACGAGCACCGTGAGTTGAAATAAAGTATTCTAAGATGGATAATCCTTCTTTAAAGTTAGAAAGAATTGGATTTTCAATAATTTCTCCTCCACTTGCTGTAGATTTTTTAGGTTTTGCCATCAATCCACGCATACCTGTTAACTGACGAATTTGTTCTTTAGAACCCCTTGCACCAGAATCAAGCATCATGTAAACAGAGTTAAATCCTTGTTTATCTTCACGCAAGTTTTTCATAGATAACTCAGTCAATCTGTTGTTGGTTGATCCCCAAACGTCAATTACCTGATTATAACGCTCTTTTTGCGTTAACATACCCATGTTATAGTTGGTAACGATAATATCTACTTCTTCATTCGCTTCAGCAATCATCGTATATTTTTCTTCAGGAATAATAATATCTCCTAAAGAGAAGGACAATCCACCTTGGAAGGCAAACTTGAATCCCATGTTTTTAATTTCATCTAAGAATTTTCCTGTAGTAGGAATATCAGTAACTTTTAAAATATTACCAATAATTCCACGTAAGTTTTTCTTAGTAAGAACTTCATTTACATAACCAGCTTCAATAGGAACAACTTCATTAAACAACACTCTACCAACAGTAGTTTTGATAATTTTAGTTACATGATTTCCTTTTTCATCAATATCTTTTGTTCTTACTTTGATACCAGCATTCAAATCTACTTTTTCTTCATTGAAAGCAATCGTAACTTCTTCAGGAGAGTAGAATGTTAAGCCTTCTCCTTTTACTTTCACTTCTGGAGTAGAAAATCTTTCTTTGGTCATGTAGTACAAGCCAAGAACCATGTCTTGAGAAGGAACAGTAACAGGAGCACCATTTGCAGGATTTAAGATATTGTGAGAAGCCAACATTAAAATTTGAGCTTCTAAAATAGCCTCTGGTCCTAAAGGTAAATGAACTGCCATTTGGTCACCATCAAAATCGGCGTTGAAAGCTGTACACACTAAAGGGTGTAATTGAATTGCTTTTCCTTCGATTAATTTTGGCTGAAATGCTTGAATACCCAATCTGTGTAATGTAGGAGCTCTGTTTAATAAAACTGGATGACCTTTGATTACATTTTCTAAAATATCCCAAACAACTGGTTCTTTTCTATCAATAATTTTCTTTGCAGATTTTACAGTTTTTACAATACCTCTTTCAATCAACTTTCTGATTACAAATGGTTTGTACAATTCTGCTGCCATGTCTTTTGGCAATCCACATTCGTGCATTTTCAATTCAGGTCCAACAACAATTACAGAACGAGCTGAATAATCAACACGTTTTCCTAGTAAGTTTTGACGGAAACGTCCTTGTTTTCCTTTTAAGGAATCAGACAATGATTTTAAAGGTCTGTTCGATTCTGTTTTTACAGCAGATGATTTACGTGTGTTGTCAAATAATGAATCTACAGATTCTTGCAACATACGTTTTTCATTACGTAAAATTACCTCAGGAGCTTTGATTTCAACTAGTCTTTTTAAACGATTGTTACGGATGATCACTCTTCTATACAAATCATTCAAATCGGAAGTTGCAAAACGACCACCATCTAAAGGCACTAATGGACGTAATTCTGGTGGGATCACTGGAATTGCTTTCATGATCATCCACTCAGGCTTGTTTTCTCTGTTTAAAACAGATTCTCTAAATGCTTCAACAACATTCAATCTTTTTAAAGCTTCTGTTTTACGTTGTTTAGAAGATTCCGTATTTGCTTTGTGTCTTAATTCAAATGACAATGCATCTAAATCAATTCTTGCTAATAAATCAATCAAACATTCAGCACCCATTTTAGCGATAAACTTGTTAGGATCTGAATCATCTAAATATTGATTTTCTTTTGGAAGACTATCTAAAATATCTAAATATTCTTCTTCTGTTAAGAAATCCAATTTACGCATTGGCTCTCCATCAGCATTTTTAGCAATACCTGGTTGAATAACTACGTAACGTTCGTAGTAAATAATCATGTCTAACTTTTTAGATGGCAATCCTAAAAGGTATCCCATTTTGTTAGGCAATGATCTAAAATACCAAATATGAGCCACTGGAACCACCAAATTGATGTGACCAACTCTATCTCTACGAACTTTCTTTTCAGTTACTTCAACACCACATCTGTCACAAACAATTCCTTTGTAACGTATTCTTTTATATTTTCCGCAAGCACATTCATAGTCTTTTACAGGACCAAAAATTCGCTCACAAAACAACCCATCTCTTTCTGGCTTGTGTGTACGGTAATTAATCGTTTCTGGTTTTAAAACCTCTCCTTTAGAAACTTCTAAAATTGATTCAGGTGATGCTAAACCAATAGAGATTTTATTAAACTTTTTTACGGTGTACTTTTCTTGTTTTCTTGTCATGTCTTGTTATAGTCTTTAGTTTTTAGTTATTAGTTGTTAGTTGATGGTGAAAAGATTCTTTAAAAAAATCAAAAACCACTTACTAAAAACTAATAACCATCAACTATAAAAAAATTATTCTTCTAATCTTACGTCTAAGCCCAAACCTTTCAATTCGTGCATTAATACGTTAAATGACTCTGGTAAACCTGGTTCTGGCATTGGTTCGCCTTTTACGATTGCTTCGTAAGTTTTGGCTCTCCCCATAACATCATCCGATTTTACAGTTAAGATTTCTCTTAAAATACTTGATGCTCCATACGCTTCCAATGCCCAAACTTCCATCTCTCCAAAACGTTGACCACCAAATTGTGCTTTACCACCTAATGGTTGTTGTGTAATTAATGAGTAAGGACCAATAGAACGCGCGTGCATTTTATCATCAATCATGTGTCCTAACTTAATCATATAAATTACACCAACAGTTGCAGGTTGATCAAAACGTTTTCCAGTACCACCATCATAAAGATAAGTATGTCCAAATCTTGGAACGCCAGCTTCATCAGTATATTTATTAATCTCGTCTAAAGATGCACCATCAAAAATTGGTGTTGCAAACTTTTTGTCTAATTTTTGACCTGCCCAACCAAGAACAGTTTCATAAATCTGACCAATATTCATACGAGAAGGTACACCCAATGGATTTAAAACAATATCTACAGGAGTTCCGTCTTCTAAGAAAGGCATGTCTTCTGCTCTTACAATTCGAGCAACAATCCCTTTATTTCCATGACGTCCAGCCATTTTATCACCCACTTTCAACTTACGTTTTTTAGCGATATAAATTTTAGCTAGTTTTAAAATTCCTGCTGGCAATTCATCTCCCACTGAAATGGTAAATTTCTCACGACGAAGATTTCCTTGCAAGTCATTTACTTTGATTTTGTAGTTGTGAATCAATTCTCCAACTAAAACATTCAAATCTTCATCTGTAGTCCAAGAACCTGATAAGTGAACATAATCATCCACAGAATTCAACATTTTTTGAGTGTATTTTTTACCTTTTGGCAATACTTCTTCACCCAAATCATTGTAGATTCCTTGTGATGTTTTTCCGCTAATTAAGTTGAATAATTTTTCAACCAATTGATCTTTCAAAGCTTCGAATTTTGAAACAAAAGACGCTTCTAAAGTAGAAACTGCTTCTTTATCTTTAATTCGTTTGTTTTTATCTTTAACGGCTCTTTTGAATAATTTTTTATCAATTACTACTCCTCTTAATGATGGAGAAGCTTTTAATGATGCATCTTTTACATCACCAGCTTTGTCACCAAAAATGGCACGTAATAATTTTTCTTCCGGAGTTGGATCAGATTCTCCTTTTGGAGTGATTTTACCAATTAAGATATCACCAGGATTTACTTCTGCTCCAATACGAATCATTCCATTTTCATCCAAATCTTTAGTAGCTTCTTCAGAAACGTTAGGAATATCATTTGTTAATTCTTCCGAACCTAATTTCGTATCACGAACATCCAAAGAATATTCATCAATATGAATTGAAGTAAAAATATCTTCACGAACAACTCTTTCAGAAATTACGATAGCATCCTCAAAATTATACCCTTTCCAAGGCATGAAAGCAACTTTCATGTTTCTTCCAAGCGCTAATTCTCCTTGTTGAGTAGCATATCCTTCACAAAGAACTTGTCCTTCAGTTACTCTATCACCTCTTTTTACAATTGGTTTTAGATTGATGGATGTTCCTTGATTGGTTTTTCTGAATTTTATCAAATTATACGTTACTTCATCAGAATCAAAACTTACTAATTTTTCTTCTTCTGAACGATCATATTTGATAACAATTTTATTTGCATCTACATATTCTACAACTCCTTCTCTTTCAGCATTTATCAAAATACGAGAATCTTTTGCAACTCTTCTTTCTAAACCTGTACCCACAATTGGAGCTTCAGGACGTAATAATGGAACTGCTTGACGCATCATGTTTGATCCCATCAAAGCACGGTTTGCATCATCATGTTCTAAGAAAGGAATTAACGATGCAGAAATCGAAGCAATTTGATTTGGAGCAACGTCCATATAATCAATTACATCTGGCGAAACTACAGGAAAATCTCCTTCTTCACGAGCAATAACTCTATCAGAAACAAAACTTCCATCAGGATTCAACTCTAAATTTGATTGTGCTATTTTCTTTCCTTCTTCTTCCTCTGCACTTAAATAAATCAAATCATTTCCAACTACAGCTCCGTTTTCAACTTTACGATAAGGAGTTTCAATAAAACCTAAATTGTTCACTTTTGCAAAAACAGCAAGCGAAGAAATCAAACCAATGTTTGGTCCCTCAGGAGTTTCGATTGGACATAAACGACCATAATGTGTATAGTGAACGTCACGAACCTCAAATCCTGCTCTTTCTCTTGATAAACCTCCAGGTCCTAATGCAGATAATCTACGTTTGTGTGTAATTTCAGCTAATGGATTTGTTTGATCCATGAACTGAGATAACTGGTTTGTTCCGAAGAAAGAATTGATTACAGATGATAATGTTTTCGCATTGATCAAATCAATAGGTGTAAAAACTTCATTATCACGAACGTTCATACGCTCGCGAATGGTTCTTGCCATACGTGCTAAACCAACCCCAAACTGTCCTGCTAATTGCTCTCCAACTGTTCTTACACGTCTGTTTGATAAGTGGTCAATATCATCTACCTCAGCTTTTGAATTGATTAACTCAATTAAATACTTGATGATGGTGATAATATCAACTCTTGTTAATACTTTCTCATCCATGTTAATATCTAGACCCAATTTGGTGTTCATTCTAAAACGACCAACTTCGCCTAAATTATAACGTTGTTCAGAGAAAAATAATTTATCAATAATACCTCTTGCAGTTTCCTCATCTGGTGGCTCTGCATTACGTAATTGTCTATAAATATGTTCAACAGCCTCTTTTTCTGAGTTTGTTGGATCTTTTTGTAATGTATTATGAATGATCGCGTAATCTGCTTGCTGATTATCTTCTTTATGCAATAAGATAGTTTTAGCACTAGATTCAATGATTTCATCTACGTGGTCTTTATCTAAAATTGTATCACGATCAAAAATGATTTCATTTCTTTCGATTGATACTACTTCGCCTGTGTCTTCGTCTACGAAATCTTCATGCCACGTTTTTAAAACTCTGGCAGCCAATTTGCGTCCTAATACTTTTTTCAATCCAGCTTTAGAAACTTTTACTTCTTCTGCAAGATCAAAAATTTCTAAAATATCTTTATCTCTTTCAAAACCTATGGCTCTGAATAATGTGGTTACTGGTAATTTTTTCTTTCTATCAATGTAAGCATACATTACTTGATTGATATCTGTTGCAAACTCGATCCAAGAACCCTTGAAAGGAATTACTCTTGCTGAGTACAACTTAGTTCCATTTGCATGGAAAGATTGACCAAAAAATACACCAGGAGATCTGTGTAATTGTGAAACAACAACACGCTCAGCACCATTGATTACAAAGGTACCTGAGTTAGTCATATAAGGAATTGTTCCAAGATACACATCTTGAACAATTGTTTCGAAATCTTCGTGCTCTGGGTCTGTACAGAATAATTTTAGACGTGCTTTTAAAGGTACACTATACGTTAAACCTCTTTCAATACATTCTTGAATGCTGTATCTAGGAGGATCAACGAAATAATCTAAAAATTCGAGTACAAATTGATTTCTTGTGTCTGTAATTGGAAAGTTATCCATGAAGGTTTTGTACAAACCCTCTTCACCTCTTTCTTCTGCTTTTGTTTGAAGTTGGAAAAAATCTTGGAAAGATTTTACCTGAATATCCAAAAAGTCAGGATACTCTTTAATCATTTGAGAAGTTGCGAAGTTGATTCTTTCAGTAGTGTTTTTCGTTGCCAAAAGAGAATATATTTTTGATTAAAATCTGAATTAAAATAAAGAACGAATATATACACAAAATGGTTTAGGACTAAAACCTGCGTTTTAGTACCTAAACCTAAATTTGTTTTCCCGTCTTAAATAATTAAAACGGGATAAGTATTTACTTAAGCTCTACTACAGCTCCAGCTTCTTCTAAAGCTGCTTTAAGGCTGTTAGCCTCGTCTTTAGAAACGCCTTCTTTTACTGGTGCAGGAGCACTATCTACAACACCTTTAGCTTCTTTCAATCCTAAACCAGTTAATTCTTTCACTAATTTAACAACTGCTAATTTAGAAGCTCCAGCATCTTTTAAGATTACTGTAAATTCTGTTTGCTCTTCAGCTTCTGCTGCATCACCTCCACCTGCTACTGGACCTGCTGCTACTGCTACTGCTGCTGCTGCTGGCTCAATACCATACTCGTCTTTTAAAATCTTAGCTAATTCATTAACCTCTTTTACTGTTAAGTTAACTAATTGCTCTGCGAAATCTTTCAAATCTGCCATTTTAATTGTTTTTAAAAATTTTTTGTTTATTATAGTTTATTTGTGCGCTAAATTATTTTTCAGATAAAGTTTTTACAATTCCTGAAAGTTTTTGTCCACCAGATTGCAACGCAGAAACTACGTTTTTAGCTGGCGATTGTAATAATCCAATAAGTTCTCCAAGTAGTTGTTCTTTTGATTTGATATCAATAAGAGCATCTAGTTGATCATCACCAATGTAAACAGATTCTTCTGCAAACGCTCCTTTTAAAATAGGTTTGTTCTTCGTTTTCTTTCTGAATTCCTTGATTAATTTTGCAGGAGCGTTTGAAGACTCTGCAATCATAATGGATGTATTTCCTTTTAATACTGATGGTAATGCTCCAAAATCCTTGTCTGAAGCTTCCATTGCTTTTGCTAGTAATGTATTTTTTACAACTGATAACTGAATTCCTGCTTTGAAACAAGCTCTACGTAAATTAGAGGTTGTTAATGCATCCATTCCAGAAATATCTGCTAGATAAATTGTATTTGTATCTGCTAATGTTGTAGTTAAATCTTGTATTACTTGTGATTTCTCTTCTCTAGTCATAATTCTAAGTTTTAACGTATTAAACAGTTTTAACATCAACAATTACAGCAGGACTCATTGTACTAGAAATATGAATACTTCTTAAGTAAGTACCTTTTGCAGTTGTAGGTTTTAATTTAATAACAGTTTGTAATATTTCTTTTGCGTTTTCTGCGATTTTCTCAGCATCAAAAGATACTTTTCCTATTGCAGCATGAACAATCCCTGTTTTATCAACTTTAAAATCGATTTTACCAGCTTTCACCTCTTGAACAGCTTTTGCTACGTCCATTGTTACAGTACCTG
Source organism: Polaribacter sp. BAL334 (assembly GCF_015767435.1). GTDB lineage: Bacteria > Bacteroidota > Bacteroidia > Flavobacteriales > Flavobacteriaceae > Polaribacter. Next base: position 111,949 of record NZ_JADWOV010000268.1, on the reverse strand, counting down.
TTTTTGGGTTTGGCATTAAACCTCTAGGACCTAAAATTCTTCCTAAAGGGCCTAATTTACCCATAACACTTGGTAATGTAATGATAACATCAACATCTGTCCAACCGTTTTTAATTTTTTGAAGATATTCATCCAATCCAACATAATCTGCACCAGCTTCTTTAGCTTCTGCTTCTTTATCTGGAGTTACTAACGCTAAAACTTTTACGTCTTTTCCAGTTCCATGAGGAAGTGTTACAACACCTCTAACCATCTGATTTGCTTTTCTTGGATCAACTCCTAAACGAATTGCAATATCCACTGATGCATCAAACTTTACATTCGTAATTTCTTTGACTAGCGATGAAGCTGCAGCCAAATCATATGATTTTGACTTGTCTAATTTTGCGTGTGCTTCTTTTTGCTTTTTTGTTAATTTTGCCATGTGACTACTTTTTATAAAGATTAATTTGGTGCAACACCAGTTACTGTTAATCCCATAGAACGAGCTGTACCAGCGATCATTTTCATTGCTGAAGTCAATTCAAAGGCATTTAAATCTACCATTTTGTCTTCTGCAATTACTTTGATTTGATCCCAAGTAACAGATGCTACTTTCTTTCTGTTTGGTTCACCTGAACCACTTTTGATTTTGGCTGCTTCTAGTAATTGTAATGCTGCAGGAGCGGTTTTCGTAACAAATTCAAAAGATTTGTCTTTATAAACAGTAATCACAACAGGAACAACTTTTCCTTGTTTGTCTTGCGTTCTTGCGTTGAACTGTTTACAGAATTCCATAATGTTTACTCCAGCAGATCCTAAAGCAGGTCCAACCGGTGGCGATGGATTCGCTGCACCTCCCTTTACTTGTAATCTAACTAATTTACTAATTTCCTTTGCCATTATAAAAATGTTTAGTGATTCGTTTTAAAATTGGAAGCTAAAAAACAAATCGATATATAATATGTAACACTTATATCTTTTCTACTTGCATATAACTCAATTCTAATGGTGTTTTTCTTCCAAAAATTTTCACCATTACTTCAAGTTTACGCTTTTCTTCGTTTACTTTTTCTATAGTACCATCAAATCCGTTAAACGGACCGTCAATTACTTTTACTGTTTCTCCTATGTTAAAAGGAATTGCAATATTTTCATCCTGAACAGAAAGTTCATCAACTTTACCTAGCATTCTGTTTACCTCAGATCTTCTCATTGGCACAGGATCACCTCCTTTAGTTTCTCCAAGAAATCCGATTACACCTGTGATTGATCTAATCACGTGAGGAACTTCTCCAGATAGATTTGCTTCAATCATAATGTAACCAGGAAAATAAACTTTTTCTCTGTTTACTTTTTTTCCATTTCTTATTTGAACAACTTTTTCTGTAGGAACAATTACTTGACTTACAAAATCAGATAAACCAACTCTTGAAATTTCAGTTTCAATATATGATTTTACTTTGTTTTCTTGTCCGCCAATAGCTCTAACAACATACCATTTCATTACAGAATCAGTCATAATTTATTTTCTTAAAATAATTTGAAAAAGTTATCTAATCCAGTTTGAAAAACATAATCAATACCAGCAACTGCTAATGCAAATAAAATAGTAAAAACAGCAACAGTTACAGTTGTTTTTTGAGCATCTTCTTTTGATATCCACGTCATGTGGTTATTCAATTCGTCAAAAGAATCTTTGATATATTGTATAAAGTTCATTTTACTTTTATTTTGCACGGGTTGAGGGACTCGAACTCTCGACACCTGGTTTTGGAGACCAGTGCTCTACCAACTGAGCTAAACCCGTTTCTTAATCATTAATAGAGGTGTTCCGTATAAAACGGAACACCTTCATATTTTTAAATTAGGAAACTAAAAAATTATTAGTCTAAAATCTCAGTTACCTGACCAGCTCCAACAGTTCTACCACCTTCACGGATAGCAAAACGTAAACCAACGTTTAAAGCGATTGGCTGAAGAAGATCTACATTAATTGTTAAGTTATCTCCAGGCATTACCATCTCAACACCTGCTGGTAAAGTAATAGTACCTGTAACGTCTGTAGTTCTTACATAAAACTGTGGACGATAGTTATTGTGGAATGGAGTGTGACGTCCACCTTCTTCTTTTTTAAGAACGTAAACTTCAGCTTTGAATTTAGCATGAGGTTTTACTGAACCTGGCTTACAGATAACCATTCCTCTTTTGATATCTTCTTTTGCAATTCCTCTTAACAAGATACCTGCATTATCTCCAGCTTCTCCTCTATCAAGAATTTGACGGAACATTTCAATACCAGTAATAGTAGATGTTAATTTCTCAGCACCCATACCGATAATTTCTACTGGCTCACCAGTTTTAGCAATTCCTGTTTCGATACGACCTGTAGCTACAGTTCCACGACCAGTAATTGAAAATACATCTTCGATTGGCATTAAGAATGGCTTATCCATATCACGAACTGGCTCTTCGATCCAAGAATCACAAGCATCCATTAATTCTATAACAGTATTTACCCATTTCTCTTCACCATTTAAAGCTCCTAAAGCAGAACCTTGGATAACAGGACCATTATCTCCATCATATTCATAGAAAGATAATAATTCTCTTACTTCCATGTCAACTAACTCTAATAACTCCTCATCATCAACCATGTCAACTTTATTCAAGAAAACAACCATACGAGGAATACCAACTTGGCGTCCTAATAAGATATGCTCTCTTGTTTGTGGCATAGGACCATCAGTTGCAGCAACTACTAAAATAGCACCATCCATTTGAGCAGCACCAGTTACCATGTTTTTAACGTAATCCGCGTGACCTGGACAGTCAACGTGAGCATAGTGACGATTTGCAGTTTGATATTCAACGTGAGAAGTATTGATTGTAATACCTCTTTCTTTTTCCTCAGGAGCGTTATCAATCTGGTCGAAAGATTTCGCTTCAGAAAAACCTTTATCAGCCATTACCTTAGTGATAGCAGCAGTTAAAGTAGTTTTACCATGATCTACGTGTCCGATTGTACCAATGTTTAAGTGTGGTTTCGAACGGTCAAAAGTTCCTTTTGCCATAATATTTAATTTTAATTCTTAAGTTATATTTAGTGTCTAATAATACTCTTATAAATGCTCTATGAGCCAATGACGGGATTTGAACCCGTGACCTCATCCCTACCAAGGATGCGCTCTACCAACTGAGCTACACCGGCTTTTGTTGGATATAATTTTGAGCGAGAGACCGGGTTCGAACCGGCGACATTCAGCTTGGAAGGCTGAAGCTCTACCAACTGAGCTACTCTCGCATTTTTTTGTGGGGAGAGCAGTCCCGATGCTTCGGGAGAACCTGCAAAGATTCTCTTTTAGCTTACGCTCAAATTGTGGGGAGAGCAGGATTCGAACCTGCGAAGTCGTAAAACAACGGAGTTACAGTCCGTCCCATTTGGCCGCTCTGGAATCTCCCCTACAAAAGATAAATTTCACTATGTAAATGAACTTATTTTTTTTGAGCCGATAGAGGGACTCGAACCCACGACCTGCTGATTACAAATCAGCTGCTCTAGCCAGCTGAGCTACATCGGCTTTTACAAAAAAACAATCCGCTATTTCTAACGGATTGCAAATGTATAAAGTTTTTTTTATTTCGAGAAACTTTTTGTGATAATTTTTATTTTTTTATGGAATCAATGAATCTCTTGATTTTTCTTTCGATTTTTTTAGCTGTCTTTTCAATGAATCTACAGCTAAATTTACTCCTTCTTCAAAAGTTTTCGTTTCTCTTTTTACGATTAATTCACTTCCTGGAATATTTAATTTTATTTCGATAATTTTATTTTCTTTATCACTTGTGTTTTGAACTTTCAAAAATACTTCGGCATCTACAATTTTATCGTGAAATTTTACCAATTGATTTGCCTTTTTTTCAACATACTTGATTAAATCTTTGTCTGCATTGAAGTTTACTGATTGAGTGAATACTTTCATAAGTTATTATTTTTTAAAACTCCTAGGGTGAGCTTGATTATACACTTTTTTAATTGCTTCAAGACTATTGTGCGTGTAGACTTGAGTAGAGACTAAACTTGAATGCCCTAGTAATTCCTTAACCGAATTTAAATTTGCACCTTCATTTAATAGGTGAGTTGCAAACGAATGTCTCAAGATATGAGGGCTTTTTTTTACCTTCGTTGAGACATTACTAAAGTACGAATTTATAATTGTGTAAACAAGAGATTTACTCAATTTATTTCCTTTTTCAGTAATCAATAACGCAACGTTTCCTTTTGTAAAATCTTCTTTTAATTCAAGATATTGTTTTATCATCATAATTACTGTATCTAACAACGGAACATACCTCTCTTTATTTCTTTTCCCTAAAACTTTTATTGTTTTATTACTAAAATCAACATCACTGTCATTTATATTAATCAACTCTGCTTTTCTGATTCCTGTTGAATACAATAATTCTATTATCAGCTTATTTCTAGTAGTTTTAAAATCAGTATTTTCTTTTATATTGCTAATAGCTTCATCTATTTCTTTTACAGTAAAAGGGATTTGAAGTTTGTTAACTGTTTTAAGAGATTTGTGTTTAGCAAGTGGATTTATTTCTATTTGATGGGTTTTTTGCAAAAACTTATAGAAAGAATTTAGAGAGGTGATTTTTCGATTGATACTTCTATTGGATATTTTTTGGTTTACCAAATTCACAATCCAACTTCTAATGATTGGGTATTCAACTTGTAATAAATCATCTAAATGGAAATCTGTTTCACAGAAATCTTTGAAGGATACCAAATCATTCTGATAAGCACAAATCGTATTTGGAGAATATTTTTTTTCGTAGGATAAATAATCAAGAAAAGAATCTATCAAAGTGAGAATTGGATTTTGTTTCTGTAAATTTACGAAAATTCATTCAAAAAAAAATCTCGTATCAATAATTGATACGAGATTTTTATCTTATCAGAATAAGCTACTAACCTACTTCTTCTTGTGTTCTTAATCTTTGAACGTAAGAAGCTTTGATTTTTTGAGCTCTCTTTGCTACTGAAGGTTTTGTAAAGTTTTTATTATTACGTAAGTGTTTCATCGTTTTTGTACGATCGTATTTACGCTTATAACGTTTTAAAGCTCTATCTATATTCTCTCCTTCTTTTACTGGTATAATTAACATAAGTTAGCACCTCCCTTCATACGTATCTTTTATATTTTTTGAACAGTTACCTGTTTTGGTTTCTATTTTTTCGGTTTGCAAAGATACTAACTTAATATGAATTGGCAATTATGAAATTTAAATTATTTAAATACTGTTTTTTAAATTAAAAACTAAGTAGCTGGTTTATACTCTTTGCTATCGATGACTATTTTTGAAATTGGAAAACAATTTTCGCAAAAATAATCATCAAAAAAACTAAGTCGCTGGTTTATACTCTTTACTATCGATGACTATTTTTGCGATAATCTCTTTTAAGATTTCAGAAGTTCCTCCTCCAATTGGGCCTAATCTGCTATCACGAAATAAACGTGCCATTGGATAATCTTCCATATAACCATAACCTCCTAACAATTGAAGTGCATCATAAATGACTTCATCTGCAATTTTCGTTGATAATAATTTAGACATACTTGCTTCCTTCACCACATATTGTCCGTCATTCAATCTTTTTGCAATAGAATAATTGTATTCTTTACACATATCAACCTGACTTGCCATTTCAGCAATTTTATGTCTTAAAGCCTGAAATTGGTCAATTGTTTTACCAAAAGCTACACGTTCTTTCATATAATTTATAGCATAATCCAACGCATATTCTGCTCTTGCATGTGCATTAATTCCCATAATCAAACGCTCTAAAGCGAAATGTTGCATGATATAAGGAAAACCTTTTCCTTCTTCTCCAAGTAAATTTTCTGCAGGAATCACTACATTGTCAAAAGCGATTTCGCCAGTATCAGAAGCTTTCCAACCCAATTTATTCAATTTTGTTGATGAAATTCCTTTCGTATTTCTATCCACAACAAAAATGCTTATACCTTTATATTTATCTGAAGTATCTGTTTTTGCAGCTATTATCAAATAATCTGAATAGACTCCATTTGTAATAAATGTTTTTGATCCATTCAAAATATAATGATCTCCATTTTTGATGGCTGTTGAACGCATTCCAGCAACATCACTTCCTCCAAAAGGTTCAGTAATACATAAACAACCAATCATTTCACCTTCAACACTTGGTACTAAATATTTTTGTTTGATGGCTTCACTTGCTTCTTTATTTAGATGTGTCATTGCCAAATATTCATGAGCCCACATTGCTGCTGCAAATCCACCAGAATTTATTTTTTGCAATTCTTCTAAGAAAATTACGGTATAAAAAAGGTCTAAATCCAACCCTCCATATTCATGTGGTGTTGACAATCCGAAATAGCCCATTTCTCCAAATTTCTTCCAAATAAAGCGTTCAATTGTTCCTGTTTGCTCCCATTTTTCAATATGTGGTGCAACTTCTTTCTGTAAAAAATCTTTAAAACTCGCACGAAATGCGTGATGCTCTTCTGTAAAGTACATGCTATTCATTTGATAAAATGAGTTAATTATTCAGCGTGCAAATATAAGACTAATCTATTGTATATATCTAATGGAAAATCCTCGATATTTTTTAATTCTGATATTTTTTGAATTTCTGCAACCTCGTCTTTATAATCAAAAATTTTCTTGCAAAGAGTATAATTCATGTAAGGAATTCGCAATAACTCTTTGAAAGATAATGAATTAATATTGACTGTTTTGATGATTGGTTTTTGTTTGACGGTAAACGTTTCAAGTGTTTTATCGGCAATTTCTTTTTGCAATCCCCAAACTTCATACAATTGCTCATTCAAAGTAAATCCTTGTAATTTAGAACGATACTGAATAATACGTTCTGCCGTTTTTTCACCAATGCCACTTATATATTGTAAATCTGCTGAAGTTGCTTTGTTTAAATCGTTTGTTGATACATCATTTTTAGCAGTTTTCTTATAGTTTTGATAGGTGAATTTGTCAGAAATTGAATTTTCTTTTTGATACTGATGTTGTTTTTCTACCCAATCAGGAAACTTGAAAAAAGGAGCAATTTTTGCCAATAAACTATCTGAAATCTTTGTCACGTTTTGAAATTCTTTTCTAGAATTTACGAATTTCCCTGTTTTTCTGAAAGTTACTAATCTGTCAATTTCTTCTAAAGACATTCCTAATTGTTCGCCTTTAAAATCGGTTATATAATTTGGATTGAATGGAAAAATTTTAGGTTTTCTGGATTCAATTTCAACAGCTTTCAAACTGTCAATTTGATTTTGAAATGCCAAAATTTCAGGATTTTCAGTGGCTATTTTTTCATCAGAAGAAAAAACGTCCATAAAAATCAACACTTGCAAAACAATGATGATCAATCCCAATAAAAAAATCCCATTTCGTTGGCTTTTATTGTACCAGAAATGGGATGTAAAAATTTTCATAAAAATAAAAGTTTTATGACTCTATGGCCTCTTTTTTCATTTTTATGGCATCTAAATAACGATTCAATTGTTTTTTTACAACTGGCGTTAAAAGAAATAATCCAATCATATTTGGGAAAACCATTGCAAAAATCATTGCATCAGAGAATGCCCAAATTGAATTCATACTTGCTGCAGCACCAATTATGATAAAAGTACAAAATAAAAATTTGTACATTAAATCCGCTTTTGGACCTCTTCCAAACAAATACTTCCAAGATTGTAAACCATAATAAGACCAAGAAATCATTGTAGAAACAGCAAATAGAACTACGCAAATTGTTAAGAAAATATCTGAGTAAGGAATGTATTGTGCGAATGCTTTTGAGGTAATTCCTGCACCTTCAAATGGCATTCCGTCAATATAAACAATTCCAGAACCATCACCACCATATTGAAATGCACCACCCATGTTAAAAATTATAATTACGATAGCCGTCATTGTACAAATTACTACAGTATCAATAAATGGCTCTAACAATGCTACTAAACCTTCAGAAGCAGAATATTTTGTTTTTACAGCTGAATGTGCAATAGATGCTGAACCAGCTCCTGCTTCATTAGAAAAAGCAGCTCTCTTAAACCCAACTAAAAGTACACCAATAACGCTACCCACGCCAATAGCAGTTGGATTAAAGGCTTCTGAAAATATCAAACTTATTGCATCATCTAAAAATGAGAAATTTGCTAAAATAATATACACACAAGCAAATATGTAAAATATTGCCATGAAAGGAACTACTTTTTCAGTCACTGTTGCAATTCTTTTAATTCCTCCAATAATAATGATCCCAACAACGATTGCCAAAACTAATCCTATTATTGCTCCAGCACTTGAACTTTGCAATCCTAATAAATCTTTAATTACAACAGTTGCTTGGTTTGATTGAGCAGCATTCCCACCTCCAAAAGATCCACCAATACAAAAAATTGCAAAAATAACAGCACTTATTTTTCCAAGATTCTTCATCCCTTTTTCTTTCAATCCTTTACTCAAATAATACATTGGACCGCCAAAAACAGTTCCGTCTTTTCCTATATCTCTGTAATGAACTCCTAATGTACACTCTACAAATTTTGTTGACATTCCTAAAAAACCACAAACAACCATCCAAAATGTAGCTCCAGGACCACCCAAAGCAATTGCCAATGCAACTCCTGCTATATTTCCATTCCCAACAGTTCCTGAAACTGCTGTTGCTAATGCTTGAAAATGAGAAACTTCACCTGCACTTGATTCATCTCTAATTGTTTCTTTGATATCACCATCAATTTCTAAATCGCTATGAATACTTTCTAAATTATTTATGTGATCTTCAATATCATCTACTTTATTTAAATCAACACCTTGAGCAATTCCGTTTTCTCCATATAAAATTGATGCTCCATGCTTTTCAATATCTTCGTATTTCCCTCTTACAACATTGATTGCTGTCCAGAAATGTCTAATATTTGGAAAAGAAAAATAAATGGTAAAAAATGCAGCACTTCCTACCAACAATAAAAGTACAAAAGGGATATCTGGATCTTTCCAAACTGGGAAGAAAATAATGTTGCTAAAAAAATCTGAAATTGGCTTAAAACCCTCATCAATCTTTTGATCTAAACCTTTTTCTTGTGAGAAAATAAAAAATGGAACTACTAAAAATAATAACGAAAGAAGTTTTTTCTTCATAATACTATATTCTAAATTAATTTTTTGATTCTTATTTGAGCACGCAATATCTTAAAAAAAAGCCCTTATCGCAACTTTTTATTATGAAATATCAATTTTTTGCTAAGATTTCTTTAAATCTTTGTAAATCTTCTTCAAATGAATGAAACTTCATTCCTAAAACTTCACTCGATTTTGTCAAATCAAATCCCGTTTTAGGAGGTCTTTTGGCTTTTTGATTTAAAACTGTAGATGTGGTTGGTTTAATCAATGATTGATTTAAACCAAAAACAGTGGCTATTTTTTGAGTAATTTCGAATACACTCAACAATTCTTTGGATGATATATGGAAAATTCCTGTCGCTCTTTGATCAATCGCTAATTTGCAAGAAAGCGCTAAATCATCCACAAAAGTTGGCATTCTGTATTGATCATTAACTATGGTAATTTCTTTACCGTTTTCAAGCATTTCTTTCACCCATAGAACGATATTGGTTCTGCTCATGTGAAATACTTTTCCATATACTAGAATAGTTCTTATAATAGCAAAATCAATATTGGAATTGAGTAAAATTTCTTCTGATTTTACTTTTGAATTCCCATAATAACTCAATGGATTTGGCTGATCTGTTTCTTTATAGTAACCATTTTCTCCATCAAAAATAAAATCTGTTGACAAATGAATAAGATGGCAATTTATAACTTCAGCCACTTCTTTTAACCAAACTACAACCTCAACATTGAGCACATCACATTCCTTTTTAAATACCTCACAATCATCAACTTGTGTCATTGCAGCAGTATTTACAATAACGTCAGGTTTTATTTTTAAAAGTGTTTTTTTAAGATTTTCTCTTTCTGTAATATCAATTGAAATGTATTCAAAATCTTTTCTTCCGCTTCTATTTTCTCCTTTCGAAAATCCTATTACTTGATAATCATCTTTGTACTTTAGAAGTAAATTTACTAATGACTGCCCTAATAATCCATTACTTCCAGTGATGATAATTTTTTTCATTCTTAAAATAATTCTCTTAATTTTTTAATTTGTTCTGGCCTTCCTAAAACGATTAAATGCGAACCTTCAACCAACGTTAAATTTGCATCAGGATTTATGATATAATCTTTATCCGGATTTCTATATCCAATTACAGTACAACCTGTTTTTTTCCGTAAATCTAAATCTAAAATGGTTTTATTTTTATAAATTTCAGGTAAATCATCAACAGATATTTCTTCTAAATTTGCAGTAGTTTCTCCTTCAAGCGTTAATCTATCCACAAATTCGATAACATCAGGCGTAACTACTAATGAGGCCATGTGCTCACCACCCAATTTATCTGGCATAATTACATTATCTGCACCTGCAATTTTTAATTTACTGTACGAACTTTCATTACCAGCTCTACTTATAATTTTACACTCTTTATTTAACTGTCTAGCACTTAACACTACAAATAAATTATCAGCATCCGAAGGTAAAGCTGTGATTAAATTTTTGGCATTGGTGATTCCTGCTTTTAGTAAAACTTCATCTGTAGTGCCATCTCCCATAATATTTAAAACACCTTCTAAATCGAGTTTTTCAATCAAATCTTTATCTTGTTCAATCACTACATAATCTCTTTGATAACTTTTTAATTTAGCAATTGCTTGCTTTCCATTTCTACCATAACCACAAATAATGGTATGACCTTTTAAATTACCAATTTTTTTCTCCACTTTTTTATGTTTAAAATGATTAAATAATTTTCCACTCACTAAATATTCAGAAAATGATGAAATAGCATACCCAAAAATAGTAATGCTAGTTAAAATCAAAAAAATTGTAAATATTTTTTCTTCAGCCGAAAAAGGCCTAACTTCACCAAAACCAACTGTTGTTACTGTAATTACAGTCATGTAAATAGCATCAATAAATGTGTAATTTGAGAGCAACATATAACCAACTGTACCCACTGTTAAAATGGAAAAAACCAACAGCGCTATTATATTCAATTTTGAATTTAAAATTCTCATAGTTTATAAATCAAAAACCGAACTCCTTTTGGTATAAATCAAATCTTTCAATTTTATTAAAAAAGCAAATGTTAAATAAAATCCGAAAGACAAACCAACTGTAAAAAAAGTAATGTAAATAAAATAAATACGAACATTTTTCGCTCTCATTCCCAATCTATCAGCCAATCTTGTAAAAACGCCAAATCCATGACGTTCAAAAAAATAGCGAACCGAATGTATAAATTTCATCATATTTATTTTGGCTGCAAGATACTATTTTCCTTGTATTTGTTATTTACATTTCATTTAAAATTGATAGAATATTGAGTAACTTTGCACTTTTCCATAAAAAAATACATTTTTGAAAAATCAAGAATACATAGAAGTTTACGGAGCAAGAGTCCATAACTTAAAAAACATTGATGTAAAAATACCGCGCGAAAAACTAGTAGTAATTACAGGTTTGAGCGGAAGTGGAAAATCATCTTTGGCTTTTGATACGATTTATGCTGAAGGTCAAAGACGTTATATCGAGACTTTTTCCGCTTATGCAAGACAGTTTTTAGGTGGATTAGAAAGACCTGATGTTGATAAAATTGATGGACTTTCGCCAGTGATTTCTATCGAACAAAAAACGACCAATAAAAGTCCAAGATCTACTGTTGGAACCATTACCGAAATTTACGATTTTCTACGTTTGTTGTTTGCAAGAGCTGCTGATGCATACTCCTATAACACTGGAAAAAAAATGGTTAGCTATTCTGATGAACAAATTAAAGAGTTGATTTTATCAGATTTTTCTGATAAAAAAATCGCTGTTTTAGCACCTTTAATTAAATCAAGAAAAGGACATTATAGAGAGCTTTTTGAGCAAATATCCAAACAAGGTTTCTTAAAAGTTCGTGTTGACGGTGAAATCAGAGATATTGAAAAAGACATGCGTTTGGATCGTTATAAAATGCATGATATTGAGGTAGTTATTGATCGATTATTAGTCAATACTTCTTCAGAAAAAAGATTGGAAGAAACTATAAAAACGGCACTTTACGCTGGAGATAATATCTTGATGGTGATTGATGTTGATGAAAATCAACCTCGTTATTTCAGTAGAGAATTGATGTGCCCTGAAACCGGAATTGCCTACCCAAATCCTGAACCCAATACGTTTTCATTCAATTCACCAAAAGGTGCTTGCGAAACCTGTAATGGATTGGGAATTACGAATGAAATCAACTTGCAAAAAATAATTCCTGATGATACTATTTCCATAAAAAACGGCGGAATTATACCTTTGGGAGACCAAAAAAACAGTTGGATTTTTAAGCAAATTGAGCATATTGCAGAGCGTTTCAATTTCAAATTGACAGATGTCATCAAAGACATTCCAAAAGAAGCTATGGAAATGATTTTACATGGTGGAAACGAATCTTTTCAAATTGCATCTAAAGCAGCTGGTGTTACTAGAAATTACAAAATTGATTTTGAAGGAATCATTTCATTTATTGAAAATCAGCACAATAACGCAGAAAGCACTAGTATAAAACGTTGGGCAAACAGTTTTATGGATGAAATCACCTGTAAAACTTGCGAAGGAAAACGACTTAAAAAAGAAGCACTTCATTTTAAAATTACTGACAAAAATATCAGTGATTTAGTGCAAATGGACATCACAGAACTGGCAAATTGGTTTGAAAAAATTGAATCAAAATTGTCAAAAAAACAACAGCAAATTGCTTCAGAAATTTTGAAGGAAATTCGCACAAGAATTCAGTTTTTAGTAGATGTTGGATTGGAATATTTAACCCTTGACAGAACCTCAAAATCTCTTTCTGGTGGTGAAGCCCAAAGAATTCGATTGGCAACACAAATTGGATCGCAATTAGTAGGCGTTTTATACATTTTGGATGAACCAAGTATTGGTTTGCATCAACGTGACAATCAAAAATTGATTGATTCTTTGGTAAAATTAAGAGATATTGGCAACTCCGTTTTGGTTGTTGAACATGACAAAGACATGATTGAACATGCTGATTATGTGATCGATATTGGTCCTGGAGCTGGAAGACATGGAGGTCAAATTGTAAGTGAGGGAACGTTTGCTGAACTAAAAACTCATGATACCTTAACTGCAGATTATTTGACAGAAAGAAGAAAAATTGAAGTTCCAAAAACAAGGCGTGAAGGAAATGGAAAATTCATCAAACTAAAAGGTGCCTCAGGAAATAATTTAAAAAATGTTTCTGTTGAATTTCCTTTGGGAAAAATGATTTGCGTAACTGGTGTTTCTGGAAGCGGAAAATCGACTTTAATCAATGAAACATTATACCCAATTTTAAATGCTCACATTTATAGAGGGGTAAAAAAACCAATGCCGTATAAAAAAATTGAAGGTTTGGAACATATTGACAAAGTCATCGATATTGATCAATCGCCTATTGGAAGAACACCTCGTTCAAATCCTGCAACATACACCAAAACTTTTGATGAAATAAGAACTTTATTTGCGCAAACTCCTGAAGCTGCCATTCGTGGCTACAAACCTGGTCGTTTTTCATTCAATGTAAAAGGCGGACGTTGTGAAACTTGCGAAGGTGCAGGAGTTCGAATTATAGAAATGAATTTTTTGCCAGATGTCCATGTAGAATGTGAAACTTGTCAAGGAATGCGTTTCAACAGAGAGACTTTAGAAGTTCGTTTTAAAGGAAAATCAATTGCAGATATTTTGAATATGACAATTGAAGATGCCACTGATTTTTTTGAAAATATTCCGAAAATTCATCGAAAACTCAAAACAATAAAAGATGTTGGTTTGGGTTATATCACGCTTGGTCAACAATCTACCACACTTTCTGGTGGAGAAGCGCAACGTATTAAATTGGCATCAGAATTGTCAAAAAAAGATACAGGAAATACATTTTATATTTTAGATGAACCTACCACAGGATTGCATTTTGAAGATATTCGTGTGTTGATGGACGTGTTGAACAAACTCGCTAACAAAGGAAATACAGTTTTGATTATAGAACACAATTTGGATGTCATCAAACTCGCAGACCATATTATTGATGTAGGTTTAGAGGGTGGAAAAAAAGGCGGAACTATTTTATGCACAGGAACTCCTGAAGAAGTTGCTGAAAATAAAATGAGTTACACTGCACAGTTTTTGAAAAAAGAGTTAATTTAGAGTTTAAAAAACAACGATATATGACAAATGAAGATAGAAAAATAAGAGAAAGACTCCAACAAAAAACCTGGAATGAAATAAAAACAAACGATTCGTGGGCCATTTTTAAAATCATGGCTGAGTTTGTAGCTGGATATGAAACGTTGAGTAAAATTGGTCCTTGTGTCTCCATTTTTGGTTCCGCAAGAACAAAACCTGAAAATCCATATTATATTTTGGCAGAAGAAATTGCGTTCAAACTAACTCAAAGTGGTTTTGGAGTCATTACTGGTGGTGGTCCAGGAATTATGGAAGCTGGAAATAAAGGTGCCAACAGAGGAAAAGGATTATCTGTTGGTTTAAATATTGAATTGCCTTTTGAGCAGCATGACAATCCTTGGATTGATCGTGGAAAAAGTTTGGATTTTGATTATTTCTTTGTTCGAAAAGTGATGTTCGTCAAATATTCTCAAGGATTTGTAGTCATGCCTGGAGGATTTGGAACTATGGACGAACTTTTTGAAGCAATTACCTTAATTCAAACAAAAAAAATTGGGCGTTTTCCAATTGTTTTGGTTGGAAAGAAATTTTGGGGTGGATTAATTGATTGGTTGCATGAAACGCTCATTGCTGAAGGAAATATCAAAGAAGAAGATTTAAATTTTTTTAGATTGGTGGATACTGCTGATGAAGCTGTAGAACATTTTAATAAATTCTACGAGAAGTACAAGTTAAAACCAAACTTTTAATGCACTTTTTAAGAAAACAGCTCGTTGTTTTTTTAGTGATGTTGAGTTCTTGTTTGATTTCTCAAACAAGAATAAAAACGTTATTTTACAACACCTTAAATTATACAATTGACATTGTAAGTCAAGAAAAAACACCTTATCTAAAAACAATTTTAGAGGCAACTCAGCCAGATGTATTGATGATTTGTGAAATCAAAAATGAGCCAGCTTCTGAGTATCTTTTTGAAAATGCGATTCTTTCTTTCAATTCCAATTTTAAAAAAGCACCTTTCAAAAATGTACAATCTCCAGCAAAAGATTTGGTGCAAACAGTGTATTATAATGCAGACAAACTTATATTAGAAGCAGATGAAGTCATCACAACAAACGTGAGAGATATCAATCATTATACGTTTAAAATCAATACTGAAAATAGCGAAACAAATCCTATCAAAATAGAAGTTTTTGTTACTCACTTAAAAGCATCTCAAGGATTTGAAAACAGAATGAGTAGATTAGAATCAGTGAAAAAATTTGTACATGTATTGAACAGATTTCCAAGTAATACACCCATTTTATTTGCAGGTGATTTTAACTTTTACACCAGCAATGAAGAAGGATTTTTACAATTGATTGATGCTTCAAATCCGATTAAAATGATGGATCCAATCAACAGACTTTGCCCCACTTTTCCCGAAAATGGTATTGATTATTTTGATGAAAACAATTTCAATAGCACCTATTTCTGGAATAATTCTTCATTTTCTGATATCCATTCTCAATCTACTAGAACTTCGCAACTAAATGGTGATGGTGCTGGAGGTGGTATGGATGATCGATTTGATTTCATTATGATTTCTGAAAATTTGACTTCAAATCCTGAATTGTATTTTGTTGAAAACAGTTATAAAACTATTGGAAATAATGGAAATTGCTACAATTCGTTTGTTAGCAATCCAAATTGTTCTGGAGAATATTCTCAAAATTTAAGAGAAGCTTTGTATAATTTTAGTGATCATTTGCCCATTTCGTTAGAATTAGAAACACCTCAAAATGTATTGTCAATTTCAAAAAATAGCAATCCTGTTAAAATTTTGGGTTCAAATTTGGTTTCTGATTATTTAAGTTTACATTTAGCCGAAGAAATACAATCATTTGTAATTTATAATCAATTAGGGCAAATTGTTTTTGAACTTAAAAACAGTTCTAAATCAACGTTTAAAATAGCAATAAATTCTTATGCAAAAGGAATTTATTATTTAAAAATCAATGGTTTTAAGCCTTTAAAATTCGTGAAAATATAATTTGAAAAATCGTTATAACATATTGATTTTGTGCTTTTTGTGCTCAGTAATTTCACTAGCTCAAAATAACTCAATTGCTATAAAAGGCATTTTTAATCCCGAAAAAGATGAATTGCAAATTCAACAAGAAATTGTATTCCACAATCAATCAGATTCTATTTTTACTCATATATATTTACACAATTGGGGAAATAGTTTTAGCAGCCGAAAAACACCTTTATCAAAAAGACTGATTAAAGATTTTAAAAAAGAATTATACTTTGCAAAACCAGAAGAAATTGGCTTTACAACCATTAAAAATTTAACGGTTGATTTTGAAAATGTTGTTTTTAATGAAGTTCCAAAACAAGCTGATATTATTGATATTCAATTAAATACACCCTTAAAGCCATCTGAAAAAAGAATCATTACTATTACTTATAGTTTAAAAATTCCAGATGCAAAGTTTACCAATTATGGCAAAACAAAAACAGGATATCACCTTCGATTTTGGTATATGACTCCAGCCATTTTTCAAAATGAATGGAAATTGATGAGCAATCTAAATACAGATGATTTATTTGAAAATACTACCGATTTTACCATCGAAATTCAGGTTCCAAAACCCTATGTTTTAGAAAGCAATTTGTATCAATACGAAACCAAAAATGAGCATAAAACCGATTATTATTTGGTTGGAAAAAACAAAACGAATGTCATTTTATCTTTCAATAAAACTGCGCAACTGAAAACCTATCAAGTCAATGATGTAGCCATTTATACGGATGTTTTAAATGATAAAATTGAAGACACAAAATGTGTTGATATTTTAAGTCGGGAGCTTCTTTTCATTGAAAAATATTTAGGAAAATATCCACATAAAGAAATTTACATCGATAAAATTACTCAAGATAAAAATCCAATAGTTGGATTGAGTCAACTGCCAAGTTTTATTCGTCCATTTTCTGAGGAATTCAAATGGGATATTACGCTTTTCAAAGCCTTGTCAATAGCTTATTTAGAGAATAGAATGTTTCTAAATTTAAGAGAAGAATATTGGCTTATGGATGGAATTCAAAACTATTTGATTATTGAATATATTGAAACGTATTATCCAGAAATGAAATTATTGGGGAAAATTTCGGAGAAATGGTATTTGAAAAATTTCAATATTTCTAAATTGAAATTCAATGAAAAATATCCATTAATTTATCAATTTGTTTCCAGACAATTTTTAGATCAAGCTTTAGATACCCCTGTAGATTCTTTGTCAAATTTCAATCGAAAAATTGCGAATAAATACAAAGCTGGTTTGGCGATAAAGTATTTAAAGAATTATTTGGGAGATTCTATTTTGAATAGCAGTATCAAAGAATTGTATCAAGAGAAAAGTACAAAACTAATTTCTACTGCTGATTTTAAGGAAATTATTACAAAAAAAACGACCAAAAATTTAGATTGGTTTTTTGAAGATTTCATAAAAACCAATAAAAAAATCGACTACACAATTGACGATGTTTTTGTTGAAAAAGACAGTTTAAAAGTAACTATTAGAAACAAACGGAATATCACAACTCCAGTATTATTGTATGGTTTGAACGATAAAGAAATTATCTTTAAAAAATGGTTTACAAATATTGATGACACAACAACAGTAAATATTCCCAATCAAAACATCAACAAAGTTGCATTGAATTATGAAAATACCTATCCAGAGCTGAATACACTTGATAATTGGAAAAGTTTAGAGAAAAAAATATTCAATAAACCCTTAAAATTCAACTTGATTAAAGATATTGATGACCCATACTACAATCAACTTTTTTACCAACCAAATATCAGTTATAACTTTTACAATGGAATAATATTGGGTGTTAGATTACATAACAAACCTCTAATAAAAAGAAATTTAGAAGCTTCAATTGCGCCTGCTTATGCTACAAATAGCGGAACTGTAATTGGTCAATTTTCAGTATTATTAAATCAATATTTTGAAGAAACTTCCATTTACAGAATTCGTTATGGTATTGCTGGATTGACTTTGGATTATGCACCAAATTTATCTTATAAATCTTTAATGCCATTTGTAAACATGGAATTTAAAAGAAAAGATTTAAGAGATGCTACTTCCGAAATTTTAAGTGCACGAATGGTTCATATTGATAAAGAAGTTTCGCCAAATACTATCAAAACAGATCAAGATAATTACAATGTGTTAAGCATCAATTACAGTTTTATCAATCCTGATATTATCAAAGAATTTCGATATAATTTCAGTGCAGAAATTGCTCAGAATTTCTCAAAAATTGCAGCAGATATTCGCTTTCGTTCATTAACAACTTCAGACACTCAGCTTGATTTCAGACTTTTTGTGGGTACTTTTTTAAGCAATAAAACGACTGGAGACTATTTTAGTTTTGGTTTAGACAGAGCCAATGACTACTTATTTCAACTCAATTATTTTGGGCGTTCTGAAGATTCAGGAATATTTAGTCAACAATTTATCATTGCTGAAGGAGGATTCAAATCAGTATTGCCAACAAGATTTGCCAATCAATTTATGGCGTCATTCAATTCCAGTTTTGGATTGTGGAAATGGGTTGAATTTTATAACGATGTTGCCTTTTTAAAAAGTAGAAATTCTCCTGTTTATTTTGCTTACAACAACGGAATCCGTTTGAATTTTGTGCATCAAATCTTGGAAGTTTATTTTCCTTTATACTCCAATAATGGTTGGGAAATTTCACAAGGAAATTATCAAGAAAAAATTCGATTTACGTTCACTGCTGATTTAAATGCTATTTTTAACTTTATAAGGAGAGGAATTCTGTAAATTCAAACAAATCGGTTTTTATTATATATTTTACAACAATAATTTAAAATTTGTTATAAATATTATCAAATTCTTAATTTTTGCATATATTTTTAAATATCGATTAAAAAATTTTATATTTGTTGCTGTTAAAATTAAAATATATGTTGCAAGAAACAAATACTGCTACTTCCAAAGAAATATCATTCAATGATTTTAAAAAAGAAGTTTTGAACGATTATAAAATCGCAAAGATTAGCAGAGAATGCAGTTTGTTAGGCAGACGTGAAGTTTTAACAGGAAAAGCCAAGTTTGGAATTTTTGGTGATGGAAAAGAAGTGCCACAATTAGCCATGGCAAAAGCGTTTAAAAAAGGAGATTTTAGATCAGGATATTACCGAGATCAAACCTTTATGATGGCACTTGGTGAATTGACTGCACAACAATTTTTTGCAGGTTTATACGCTCACGCAGATATCAATGCAGATCCAATGTCCGCAGGAAGACAAATGGGAGGCCATTTTGCAACGCATAGTTTACATGAAGATGGAAGTTGGAAAAACCTGACAAAACAATACAATTCAAGTGCTGATATTTCACCAACTGCAGGTCAAATGCCGCGTTTGTTAGGATTAGCGCAAGCATCCAAAATATATAGAAACGAAAAAAGTGTTCAAAAAAACACCCATTTCTCCATCAATGGAAATGAAGTTGCTTGGGGAACTATTGGAAACGCAAGTACAAGTGAAGGTTTATTTTTTGAAACCATCAATGCTGCAGGAGTGCTACAAGTTCCCATGGTAATGAGTGTTTGGGATGATGAATATGGAATTTCTGTTCATGCAAAATATCAAACTACCAAAGAAAGTATTTCAGAAATTTTAAAAGGATTTCAACGAGATTCAACACACAAAGGGTATGAAATCATTGTGGTGAATGGTTGGGATTATGTGCAATTGATGGATGTGTATCAAAAAGCGGCTAAAATAGCTCGTGAAGAACACGTTCCTGTATTGATTCATGTAAAAGAATTGACGCAACCTCAAGGGCATTCAACCTCTGGTTCTCATGAACGATACAAAGAAAAAGAGCGTTTGGAATGGGAAAAAGACCATGATTGTATCACCAAAATGCGTGAGTGGATTTTAGATTTTGAGTTGGAAACAGAAAATGGGGAAGTTTTACGTTTTGTAGATTCTGAAGAAGAATTGATTCTTATTGAAAAAGATGCGAAAAAAGAAGTAGCCAACGCTAAAAGAGATGCTTGGAATGCTTATTTAAACGAAATAAAAGCAGAACTTTCTCAAGCTGTAAAATTATTAGAAAATGCAGCTAAAAAAAGTAAAAATAGCGCATTTATCAATAAATATAAAACTGATTTAGAAGCACTTGTAGAGCCTACCAGAAAAGATGTGCTGTCTATTTCTAGAAAATGTTTACGCTATTTAAAAGACGAAGATTTTGCTGAAAAATCAGCATTAAAACAATTTATAAAATCATCCATAGCAACTGCTTTTGATAAATATTCTTCTCATCTAACAAATAATGAAGAAAATAGCGTTTTAAAAATTGCTGAAACTCTTCCTACGTTTTCTCAAGAAAAAAATAGTGTGGATGGTAGAATTGTCATGAGAGATAATTTTGATGCCCTACTTGAAAAACATCCAGAAGTATTGATTTTTGGCGAAGATGCAGGTTTTATTGGCGATGTAAATCAAGGTTTAGAAGGATTGCAAGAAAAATTTGGAAAACTCCGAATTTCGGATACTGGTATTAGAGAAGCAACTATTATTGGTCAAGGAATTGGCTTGGCAATGCGTGGTTTGCGTCCAATTGCTGAAGTTCAATACTTGGATTATTTGTTATATGCGCTTCAAATCATGAGTGATGATTTGGCAACCTTGCGTTATCGAACTTTTGGCAAACAAAAAGCGCCTTTAATTGTAAGAACTCGTGGGCACAGATTGGAAGGAATTTGGCATGCAGGGTCACCTTTAGGAGCAATTATCAATAGTTTACGAGGTATTCATGTTTTGGTTCCAAGAAACATGACAAAAGCTGCCGGATTTTACAACACGTTGTTAGAAGGTGATGATCCTGCTTTGGTCATTGAATGTTTGAATGGGTATCGTTTGAAAGAAGAATTACCCACTAATCTTGGTGAATTTAAAACGCCTATTGGTGTTGTTGAAACCATCAAAAAAGGATCAGATATGACCATTGTTTCTTATGGTTCAACATTACGTTTGGTGGAAGAAGCTGCCAAAGAATTGCAACAAGTGGGTATTGATGTAGAAATTATAGATGCTCAGAGTTTATTGCCTTTTGATTTGAATCACGATTGTGTAAAAAGTTTGATGAAAACCAATAAGCTATTAGTCGTTGATGAAGATGTTCCTGGAGGAGCAACTGCCTATATTTTACAGGAAATTGTAGAAACTCAAAATGGGTATTTGTATTTAGATAGTAAACCAGCTACACTTTCTGCAAAAGCACACAGACCTGCTTATGGCACTGATGGTGACTATTTTTCAAAACCTTCTACAGAGGATATTTTTGAAAAAGTGTATGAAATAATGCATGAGGCAAATCCTGAAAAATTTAAGAGTTTGTATTAAAATAGCAATTCATAAATGACTAAATCCCAATCAAAATTGATTGGGATTTTTTTTAACAAGTCAATTATTAAAACTAGAAGTAGTTTTTCTTATTTTAGACGTTTTAATTTTCTAATCAAATCAAACATGAAAAATATTCTACTCTTTTTGTTTATTTTAGGAGCTATTTTTAACTCTGAAATAAACGCCCAAAGAAAAAAATCAAAAGACAAAAACCAAGAGGTAATTTCAACTCCTCCTAAAAAGAAATCCCCAAGTTACAGTGATTTTGTCACCAAAAATACAATTTCTGACAAAGGATTATTCACTGTTCATGAAAATAAAGATTCCTATTTATACGAAATTCCAACATCGTATTTTGGCAAAGAAATGTTGTTAGTTACGCGTATCAGAGAATTGCCTTCTGGTTTGGGTGGTGGATATGTAAACGCTGGCTCAAAAACCAACACGCAAGTGGTTGTTTGGGAACACTATAAAAATAAGATTTTATTGAAAGTAAAATCATACAATGCCATTGCCAATGACTCCTTGCCTATTTACAAATCCGTAAAAGCCAATAATTTAGAACCGATTATTTATGCGTTTGACATCAAAAGTCAAAACAACGATTCTACAGCAGTTTTGGTGGATGTAACTTCGTTTTTTTCAACAGATGTAAAAGCAATTTCAGCTTTGTCAACCTCATTCAGAACTCAATACAAAGTCAGAAGATTAGATCCATCCAGAAGTTTTATCAACAGTATCAAAAGTTATCCTGAGAATATTGAAGTTGTGCAAGATTTTACGTTTGAAGCTGATGCTCCTCCAAGCAATGCTGCTGCAGGAACCATCACAATGAGCGTAAATCAATCCATGATTTTATTGCCCGAAAAACCGATGATGCCTAGAATTTATGACAAAAGAGTTGGTTATTTTTCCATTGGAAATGTTGATTATAGTTCAGAAGCGTTGAAAGCGGATGAAAAAAGATACATCAGACGTTGGCGTTTGGAACCCAAAGACGAAGCCGCTTACAATCGTGGAGAATTGGTGGAACCTAAAAAACAAATTGTGTATTATTTAGACCCAGCAACTCCAATAAAATTGAGAAAATACATCAAACAAGGTGTGGATGATTGGCAAAAAGTCTTTGAAACTGCTGGATTTAAAAATGCGATTGTCGCAAAAATGCCTCCAACAAAAGAAGAAGATCCCGAATTTAGCATGGAAGATATTCGTTATTCGTCCATCAGATATGTAGCAAGCACCACAAGAAATGCAGTTGGACCAAGTGTTTCTGACCCACGTTCAGGCGAAATTATAGAAAGCGATATTATTTGGTATCACAATCATTTGCGTTCGTATAGAAATCGTTATTTGTTAGAAACAGGCGCTGCAAATCCATCAGCAAGAACTTTAGATACTCCTGATGAAGAAATTGGTGAAATGATGCGTATGGTCATCGCACATGAAATTGGTCATGCTTTGGGATTGCCTCACAATATGGCTGCTAGCTATGCATATCCTGTTGATTCTTTGCGTTCAGGAAATTTCACTCAAAAATATGGCATTGCTGCAACCATTATGGATTATGCTCGTTACAATTATGTGGCACAACCTGGAGATAAAAATATTCGTTTTATCAGACAAATGGGGCCTTATGACCACTATGCCATCAATTGGGGTTATCGTAAAATTCCGAATGTAAAAAACCCTGAAGAGGAAGTAAAAACCCTAGATACATGGATTTCAGACAAAGCAAATAATCCAATTTACAGATTTGGAGGTGAATCATTTGACCCATCAGCTCAAACAGAAAGTGTAGGAAATGACCAAGTGAAAGCCTCCACTTACGGAATAAAAAACCTGAAAATCGTAGCTCAGAATTTATCAAAATGGACTTCTGACAAAACCAATAATTACGAAGATTTATCAGAATTGTATGATGAATTACTGGGAGTTTGGAGCAGATATGCAGGTCATGTTGCTGGAAATATTGGAGGTGTGTATGAATTCAATAAAAAACCGATGGAATCTGGAGTTGTTTACGAGTATGTTACTAAAGCAAAACAACAAGAATCGTTGCAATGGCTGCTGAAAAATGTATTTGAAACGCAAGATTGGTTACTAGATAAAAATATTTTAGCCAATATCAACGAAAGTGGCTACACTACAAATATGCTGAATTTACAAAACCGACAATTGAATGCACTTTTAAATGAATCACGATTGAAAAGAATGTTAGATGCTTCCGTCATTCAAAAAGATTTTTATCCAGTGGAAGATATGTTTAGAGAATTAAAAAATGGTATTTTCTCAGAAGCTAATTATACCAGTAATGTAGACCTTTTTAGAAGAAATTTACAAAAAGCATTCATTGAAAAAATGGGTGTTTTAATGTCAAATAAAAACTTACAAAACACGGATATTCCATCAATTGTAAGAGGAGAATTGGACACCATGAAAATTCAATTAACGATTGCTAAAAGTAGGTATATCAACAAAATATCTAAATATCATTATGCAGATTGCTTAGAGAAAATCAACAAAATTTTAGATCCAAAATAATCGAATCTGTTGGATGTGATTGAATATTAAAAATAGTTTGCCACGAATTCACGAATTTATTGAGTCTATAAAATCTAATAAATTCAAATTTTTCATCAAAGATGAAAAAAATTGTGATGATGAATTAGTAAAAATTAGTGAATTCGTGGCAAAAAAAGCTTTATGTATATTGACTAAAATAATTTCACCCAAAAAGTTAATCGATTAATTTCTTACCAATTTAATCCCTATTGCACATTGTAAACAGCGTTTCTTTGTGCAATAGTTGTTTTTTAACTCAATCAAAGCCTGACTTTCCATGGCATTTTTTGCAGTGATGTGTAAACCTTCAAAGCCTTCAATAATAGCATTTTTTTCAGGAGTAATTTGTTGTATCAATCGCAAAATTGTTTCTTCGTCAAAGTCCGTTTTGGTTTGTAAATAGATAAATTTTAATGGAATAATGGTGTTTATCAATAACAAATCCACAAAAGATTTTGTGAGTTTTTTGGGGCTTTTTTTTGAGGTTGTTTCAAATGTAAAATGTGTTTTCCAAAAGTCCAAAACCTCCACATTAAATAGTTTGTAAAAATCCTCTTTTTGATCAATTTCGATGATTTTAGAAAACAAATGCTGCTGTTGAAAAATCAAATTTATCAATTGTGCCAAACGGATTGTAGGAAAATTGGGAGGACGCATCCTAAAAAACTGAAAATTATTTTTATGAATGGATTGCAATTGATATTTGTGTTTCAAATACTGATATTCTGTTCGCAATTGTTTGTGAAAAGGAATTTCAAGTTCATCCTCTAAAAAACCAGCTTGTCCAAAAAGTAAGGCTGACAATTGAATTTCATCAAAACGAACTTTTTGAATGATTGAAAAATCTAAAGAACTTGCCAGTTTGAAAAATCCTTCTCCATTTATTTTCAATCCAAAGTTTTTGGCAAGCAACCTAAAAAGAACGGATTCAAAATCAAAATTTATTTCTTGCAACAATTCTTTTATAAATTCAGACTTATGTTCTAATCGCTCAAAATACAATCTTTCCAACCAATTATGTACTAAAAATGGTTCCATTTGATGAATTTGTTGTTCGCAAGGAATCCATCTTTTAGAATCATTTATAAGTCCATTATAGTTGATAATCAATTCTTTATCAATATAATTTTTCAATTCTAACGTAGGAATTGGTTGATTGTTTTTCGTAAATACCTCCACATCATGTTCCCAAACTACATGCAAAATTACAGCATCATAATTGGAATCATTTTCATGATTGTGCACATACCAATCTGAAGATTTTACGTGCATTTCAACATTGCCAACCCAAGTTTCATCACCCATTTTAATATGTGCATTTAAAAAATCTGGGCCTGAATTTTTATTTTGAACTCCAAACTTGAGGACATTTATTTCTTGATGATGTACTGATTTTAAAGTCGATGTATAAAACAACTGATATTGCCAAACGTAGTATAAAAATTCCTCTTTCATTTTTTTTTGCATGAAGATACTGAAAAATTTATTCACTCATCAATTTTACCAATAGAATTCAAAAAAATGAAGGAAAAGATTGGTATACTTTTGCGAAAAAATAAAGAAAATGAACATTATAGAAAGTTTAGAATGGCGTTATGCCGTTAAAAAGTTTGATAAAGAGAAATTTTTATCAGAAAAACAAATTGAAACTTTAAAAAATGCCTTCAATTTAACAGCCACTTCGTATGGATTACAACCTGTAAAATTGGCAATCATCAGTAATAAAAAAATCCAAGAAGAGTTGGTTGCATATTCTTGGAATCAAAAACAAGTGTTGGACGCTTCTCATGTATTCGTTATTTGTGTACCAAAAAGTTACACTTCTAAAGAGGTAGAAAATTATTTTGAATTGGTTCAAAAAATCAGAAATACTCCTGATGAAATTACCCATCCATTTAAACAATTTTTAACTGCTGAAATAGCAAAAAAAACACAAGAAGAATTGCTTATTTGGAACAAAAATCAAGCCTATTTGGCGTTAGGAAATTTATTGACTGTTTGCGCACTTGAACAAATAGATTCTTGTCCAATGGAAGGTTTTGTTCCTGAAAAATATGATGAAGTTTTACAATTGAATGAACTAAATTTAACATCAGTATTGGTATTGCCTGTTGGTTTTAGAGCTCAAGAAGATTATATGAAAGACCTCAAAAAGGTTCGAAAAAATATAGATGAAGTGATTATCTACTTCAAGTAAATCCTCTATTAATTTGAAAAGCCTTCTATATGAAGGCTTTTTTTTAGTTCATAATAGTCGTATTTTTGACAATTAAAAAAACACCATTTTTCCATGAATCAAGATATAAAAAATAGTGAACCAACAGAAGTTTGGTCTCATTTTGCTGA
Organism: Polaribacter sp. BAL334; assembly: GCF_015767435.1. Lineage (GTDB taxonomy): Bacteria > Bacteroidota > Bacteroidia > Flavobacteriales > Flavobacteriaceae > Polaribacter. The sequence continues at coordinate 85,259 of NZ_JADWOV010000268.1, read as the reverse complement.
TTTGAATGCAGTTCCTCGTCCATCAAAAAAAGAAGAAAAAATCATTCAATTTATGGTGGATTTTGGCAAAAAACAACAACTTGAAACAATTGTTGATGCTGTTGGAAATGTCATCATCAAAAAACCAGCATCACATGGAATGGAAGACAAGAAAACGGTTGTTTTGCAAGGACATTTAGACATGGTGCATCAAAAAAATGCCACTACTGAATTTAATTTTGAAGAACAAGGAATCAATATGTTTGTGGAGGGTGATTGGGTGAAAGCAAAAGGCACCACGTTAGGGGCAGACAATGGTTTGGGAGTTGCTGCAATTATGGCAATTTTATCTTCAAAAACAATCATTCACCCAACAATTGAAGCGTTGTTTACGATTGACGAAGAAACAGGAATGACAGGTGCTATGAATTTGAATGCCAATACTTTAGCAGGAGATATTTTATTGAATTTAGATACGGAGGAAGATGATGAAATTGGAATTGGTTGTGCAGGAGGTTTGGATGTCACAGCTACAAGAATTTATGAAGAAGAAGAAATTCCCGAAAACACAAATTCATTTTCCATTTCAATAACTGGTTTAACAGGAGGTCATTCAGGAATGGATATTCACAAAGGATTGGGAAATGCCAACAAAATCATGAATCGCTTGTTATTTGATGGTTTTACCAATTTTGGATTGCGTATTTCAGCAATAAATGGAGGTAGTTTGCGCAATGCCATTCCTAGAGAAAGTTTTGCGAAAGTGGTTGTAAATTCGAGTTCAAAAGCATTTTTTCTATCGGAGACCAATACACTTATCAACCAAATAAAACAAGAGTTTTCAACAATTGAACCCCATTTATCCATTCAAATTGAAGAAATTTCACAACCAAAAAGTGTTATTGATTTGGGTGTTCAGGAAGGTTTTTTGAGAGCAATGTATGCTGCTTTGAATGGCGTGTATAAAATGAGTCCAGATGTTGAGGGTTTGGTTGAAACTTCTAATAATATTGCCAAAGTTGACCTAAAAAATGGAAAAATTTTAGTGGGCTGTTTGACTCGTTCTTCTTCGGAAAGTAGCAAATTAGATTTGGCAAATTCTATTCGCGCTGCCTTTGAATTGGCGGGTTTTGAAGTAGAGTTTTCAGGAGCCTATCCTGGCTGGTTGCCAAATATGAATTCGGAAATACTGCAAATCGTTTCAAATACGTATTGCAAATTATTCGAAAAAGAACCCAAAATAATGGCTTGTCATGCAGGTTTGGAATGTGGCATTTTAGGGCAGAATTATCCAAAAATGGATATGATTTCCTTTGGTCCCAATATCAAAGGAGCTCATTCCCCAGATGAAAGAGCACAAATTTCATCCACCCAAAAGTTTTGGAAATTATTGCAAGAAGTTTTGAAAAATATTCCTGAAAAAAAGATATAATCTCACCCAAATAAGTTTAAAAAAATTCTTTTTTTCGTTAACCTAATTATGCAGAAACTTTTATTATTCAAGTATAAATTACAAAAAATCAATACATTATGCTTTTATTTATTTATTAACATCTTTCATGATAATAAAACAGAATAAATTGTAATTTTACAACTCATAATTAGATTATTTCTATGGGAAAAATAATTGCTATTGCAAATCAAAAAGGAGGTGTAGGTAAAACAACAACCTGTGTTAATCTGGCAGCTTCTTTGGGTGTTTTAGAAAAAAAAGTGCTCTTGATTGATGCTGATCCTCAAGCAAATGCAACTTCAGGAATGGGTGTTCAAGTGGATACTATTGAAATTGGCACCTATCAAGTTTTAGAACTTACTTGCGACGCAAAAGATGCTTTAATACCCACAACTTCGCCCAATGTTGATTTAATTCCTGCACACATTGATTTGGTTGCCATCGAAATTGAATTGGTGGACAAAGAAGATCGTGAATACATGCTAAAAAAAGCGTTGATGGACATCAAAAAAGAGTATGATTACATCTTGATAGACTGTGCTCCTTCTCTAGGTTTGACAACTTTAAATGCCTTAGTTGCTGCAGATTCAGTGATGATTCCAATTCAGTGTGAATATTTCGCATTAGAAGGTTTAGGGAAATTATTGAATACTATTAAAAGTGTTCAAAAAATTCACAATCCTCAATTAGATATTGAAGGGCTATTATTGACGATGTTTGATTCGCGTTTAAGACTTTCAAATCAAGTAGTTGATGAAGTTCGTAAACATTTTTCGAGTATGGTTTTTGACACTATTATTAGTAGAAATACCCGTTTAGGAGAAGCTCCAAGTTATGGAGAAACCATTATTGCATTTGATGCAACTAGTAAAGGTGCAGTAAATTATTTAAATTTGGCACAAGAAATCTTAAAAAAGAATTCATAAAATGGCAAAAGCAACCAAAAGACAAGCTTTAGGAAGAGGATTATCAGCATTATTGCAAGAAACACCGAATATCAATAGTGCTTCTGATAAAAATGCTGACAAATTAATTGGTTCAATTATTGAAATTGAATTGAGTATGATTGATGTAAATCCTTTTCAGCCAAGAACGTATTTTGATGAAGAATCGCTGATTGAATTAGGAAATTCTATTAAAGAATTAGGGGTTATTCAACCAATTACTGTCAGAAAAATGGAAGGAAATCAGTTTCAATTGGTTTCTGGAGAGCGTCGTTTTAGAGCTTCAAAATTAATTGGAAATACCACTATTCCAGCCTATATCCGAATTGCAAATGACCAAGAAATGCTAGAAATGGCATTGGTTGAAAATATTCAAAGAAAAAATTTAGACCCCATTGAAGTAGCACTTTCTTACCAACGTTTGATTGATGAAATCAAATTGACTCAAGAAGAATTGAGCACTAGAGTTGGAAAAAAAAGATCCACAGTAACCAATTATTTGCGATTGTTGAAATTGGATCCCATTCTACAAACAGGAATGCGTGATGGATTTATATCTATGGGACATGGACGTGCCATGATCAATGTTGAAAATACAGAAGACCAATTGGCAATTTATGAACGCATTTTAAGAGAAGAACTTTCTGTAAGACAAACTGAAGATTTGGTAAAAAACTTAAAATCAGGACCTGTTTCAAAACCAAAAACGAAACAAATTCCAGATTTTGTAAAGTACAATATCAAACCTTTGAGTGAGTTTTTTGGTCAAAAAATTTCTGTAGTAATGAGTGCTAATGGCAAAGGAAAAATCAATATTCCTTTCAATTCTGAAGAAGATTTTAATCGCATTAAAAACTTATTAAAATAGGTGAATTTAAAATCATTCATACTTATTTTTTCTCTCAGTATTTTTTCTGAAAGTCTTTTTGCGCAAATTGATTCCCTGCGAATTGACACCTTGAAAACGGAAAAAATCGCCAAAAAAAAATTAGAAAAACCGTACGTTTACAATCCACTAGCGCCTTCAAAAGCAGCATTTTATTCCGCAATTTTCCCTGGAATGGGGCAAATTTATAATAAAAAGTATTGGAAAGCGCCCATTGTTTGGGGAGCTTTGGCATTGCCAGTGTATTATTATCAAATCAACAATAGTGATTATAAACGCTATAGAAATGCTTACAGACTTAGAAAAAATGGATTGCCAGACGAATTTATAGTTGATGGGGTTGAAATTGTTTCTACACAAACTTTAGAAACTGCCCAAGAACAATTACGCGAAAATAGAGATATGTCATTGTTGACTGGTGTTATTTTATACATTTTACAAATTGTGGAAGCAAGTGTAAATGCCCATCTAATACAATTCAACACCGATGATAACTTAACTATAAAACCACAATTAATCATGGATCCAATCAGAATTGAAACGCCTAGTATTGGATTCACTTTTAAATATAATTTTTGATATGAAATCATCACTAAAAAAAGGTGATTTCCAAAATAAGTTTACAAAGAAATAAAATTCACACGTATGAAAATCGCACTGTTAGGCTATGGAAGAATGGGAAAAGAGATTGAAAAAATCGCCATTTCTCGTGGTCACGAAATCGTCATCAGTAAAGATGTGGAAGATAGTATTGACATCACTTTAGCAGATGTTGCTATTGATTTTAGTGTTCCAAATGCTGCATTTCATAATATTACCAATTGTATTGAAAACAATGTTCCTGTCATTGCAGGAACTACAGGTTGGTTAGAGAAATATGAGGAAGCTGTAGCAATTTGCCATAAAAAAAAGGGCGCTTTTTTATATGCATCCAATTTTAGTGTTGGTGTCAATATCTTTTTTGAACTCAACAAACAATTGGCAAAAATGATGAGTTCTTTGGAAGAGTATCAAATTTCAATGGAAGAAATTCATCACACACAAAAATTAGATGCGCCAAGTGGAACAGCCATTACATTGGCTGAAGGTATCATTCAAAATACTTCAAAAAATAATTGGGAATTAGGAGAAAAAACAAGTGCTGAAAATATTCCAATTGTCGCAAAACGAATTCCTGATGTGCCTGGAACGCATACTGTTTGGTACAAATCTGAAGTAGATACTATCGAAATTAAACATACAGCACACAGTAGAAAAGGATTTGCTTTGGGCGCTGTCATTGCAGCAGAATGGATTGTTGGAAAAACGGGCGTATTTTCTATGAAAGATGTGTTAAACATTCGCTAAGAACTGTAACTTTTTTGCTATTTTGCGCCTTATTACAATGTAAAATTTTCCTTTTTAGGAACAAAAATATAGATTATGACTTTTATTCAGTGGTTTCTCTTTTTTTTAGCGATTCAAATTATTCATTTTTTGGGTACATGGAAACTGTATCAAAAAGCAGGTAGAAAAGCTTGGGAAGCAGCAATTCCTATTTATAATGGGATTGTTTTAATGCAAATTATCAAGCGTCCAAAATGGTGGATTATCCTACTTTTTATTCCAATTATCAATTTATTGATGTTTCCCGTTATTTGGATTGAAACCATCAGAACTTTTGGTTTTTATAAAAAAATAGATTCATTGTTGGTCATTGTAACATTAGGACTGTATATTTTTTACATCAATTATGGAACAAATCCCACATTCAATCCTGATAGAAGTTTAAAACCTCAATCTGAATTGGGTGAATGGGTTAGCTCCATCACTTTTGCAATTATAGCTGCAACACTAGTTCATACCTACTTTATGCAACCATTTACCATTCCAACATCATCGCTTGAAAAATCGTTATTGGTGGGAGATTATTTGTTTGTAAGCAAATTTCATTATGGCGCAAGAGTTCCATCTACCGTAATTGGAGCTCCTATGGTTCATGATTCATTGCCGTTTACAGGAACTGCATCGTATTTAAAAAGTCCACAATTGCCTTATTTACGTTTGCCAGGATTGCAAAAAATCAAAAACAATGACATTGTTTGTTTCAATTGGCCTGCTGATTCTTTGGCAACAATGTGGGGAGATACTTCAGGAAAATTTACCTACAAACCTGTTGATAAAAAGACAAATTATGTAAAACGTTGTGTGGGAATTGCTGGTGATACCTTGCAAATGATTGATGGATATTTCTATATCAATGGAAAAAAGAATGAATTGCCTTACAGAGCAAAATTGCAGTTTTATTATACCTATGAATCAAAATCGCCTATTGATGCCAATACATTTCCTGCTTTTTTACTTGAAAAAGAACGCACAGGAGTTTACCGAATTTTGTCTGAATATTGGGAAAATGACAAAGTACAAGAGGCTATCAAAAAGAATGGTAGTTTGACAAAAATCGGGCAAGATTCTTTATATACAGAAGTTGCTGGTGGCATCAACCCTGATTTAGCTGAGCGTCTGAAAATGAGTTCTGTAAGTACAAAAATCAATATCAATTTAACACAAGAAGAAGTTGATCGATTGAAAAAATATCCTTTGGCAGTTTCCGTTACAAAAATAAATCACGCCCCAGACAACGCCATTTTTCCTCATGTTGAAAAATTGCAATGGAGTCAAGATAATTTTGGACCAATTTACATCCCAAAAGCAGGAGCTACTGTAAAATTAGACTCAGAATCATTGCCTTTTTATGCGCAAATTATCAAAAATTATGAAAATAACGATTTGGTAATAAATGGTGAAGATATTTTTATCAATGGCAAAAAAGCGGATTCCTACACTTTTAAACAAGATTATTTTTGGTTGGTTGGAGACAATAGACACAATTCTTTAGACGCGCGTTATTGGGGGTATGTGCCTTTTGACCACGTACTTGGAAAGCCTGTAATGGTTTGGTTTAGTTGGGATGCAAACGCTCCAAGTTTTGGTGCAAAACTAAAATCAATTCGTTGGGACAGACTATTTACCACAGTTCATGGAGATGGAGAACCCGTTTCTTATAGATATGTTGTTTTTGCATTGATTGCAATGTATATTGGATGGAGTTATTTTAGAGGAAAAAAGAAAGTTAAAAAATAGTTTTCAGTTACAGTCACAGTTTTCAGTTAGCATCTTAATTGCAGACTAACACTGTTTACTGATACTGAAAACTGAATACTCAAAGAATGTCATTATTTATTCCAACCTATTTTTCGCCCATTTCTCAATACGCAGAAATTGTAAAATCTGATGAAATTACTTTTGAAATGGAAGATAATTTCCAGAAACAAAGCTTTCGAAATCGTTGCTATATTTATAATAGCAATGGAAAACAGTTGTTAAGTATTCCTGTAAAACATTCCGAAAAAGAAGGTAGAAAAAAAACAAAAGATACGCTTATTGAAAATGATTTTCCATGGCAAGATCAACATTTTAAATCTTTACAAGCTTCCTACAGAGTTTCTCCTTATTTTGAATTTTTTGAGGATGACATTGCACCACTTTTTCATAAAAAATATAAATTTTTGCATGACATCAATATGGATACTTTTTTATTCATAGCTGATGCGTTACAAATTGAAACAACCATTTCAAAAACAGAAAGTTACACTTTAGAAACTTCAGAAAATGATTTTCGATTTTTAGCAGAAAAAAATTTACAGCCAGAGAGAGAATTCAAAAAATACACGCAAATGTTTGATGACAAACATGGATTTATCCCAAACTTATCCATCTTGGATTTGCTGTTTATGGAAGGTCCAAATGCCGTAAGTTTTTTCTGATGTTTTCTGCAAAATTCATCATTCATTACGGACTTCACATTGTAGTTCCTTTTTTAATTTCTTACTTTTTTTTCAGAGAGAATTGGAAAAAAATATACTTAATTTTCTTAGCTTCTATGTTGATTGATTTGGATCATTTATTGGCAACTCCAATTTTTGACAGCAGCAGATGTAGCATCAATTTTCATCCTTTACACACGTATTATGCAGCAGGAATATATGTTATTGGATTGTTTTTCAGAAAAACACACATCCTTGCGTTTGCGTTACTTTTTCACTTATTGACCGATTTTATGGATTGTTATCTCTGAAATCGTTTAGAAAGACGCGAAATTTCATCTGAAATTTGCAATTTGATCACCAAATAGAAATAAATTCCTGTAATTAAAATACTCTTTAAAAGAATATTGATGGTTTGATGGATTGGAATTTTCCAGAGATAGATATCATGTAACGGAAAATCCCAGAAATTAAAAACTACATACAAAATGGCAATAACTCCAATCATACTCCATGATTTATCTGTAAAAGGTGTCATCGCAAACTTTCTTTTTACAAATAGTAGTTTTCCTGTATTGGCAAAGAAAATGACAATCAATGTGGCTAATGCCAAACCATCTGTGCCCATATTCAGTTGATAATAAAAAAGGGTATTCAAAGCATACACAGAAATAGCCATCATAAAACTATAGGGCAACGTGATTTTATAGTATTTAGAATTATTGATAATTGCGCCATTATTCCCTAAAAATCCGTTGTACATTTTTACAAACGAAATCATAAAAACTACTAATTCACCTCCTGCATATTGTTGTGGCAATAAATTGAACAATTGATTGACATTTGCATTGATTAAAACAAAAAACAAACCACTGATTAATAGCAGATTAATAGAACTTTTTTTATACAAAGAAGCAACTTCTTTAGTATTTTCTTCATTCAATGTTTTGGATGTCAAGGGTTGTAAAATATTCATCATTGCTCTACTGGGCGCTTCAATAAAGGAACCAATAAACACAGCCACAGAATAATAAGCCGCTTGCTCAATAGCCTCTTTACCAGGAATCATAAATTTATCAATATCCAAAATGATGGCTCCTGCACTTCCTGCCATGATGATGTACAGAGAATATCGTAAAATCTCCGAAAAATTTTCAGGTTTTGAAAAAGTAAATTTGGGAAAATACAAATAAAACGCATAAGACATCATCACAAACATTCTCAAAAAGTAGAATCCTGTCAAATAATAAATAAAATCTTCTTTTGAAATCCATTGAAAATACACTGCAAAAAGCAATAACATCACTACAACTCTATTCCATAATTCTTTCAAAACATTCCCAAAAACAGAATGAAATTGGACTCTTGCCCATGCATAAAACACCTCAAAATAAGCACATGTAAACGCAATTAAATAGATGACAAACGTATAGTTTTTGATAATTGGGTTATTTATAGACAAATAATTGCTAATTTCCTCGTAAAACAAATTCCCAACATATCCCATTGGAATAGCCACCAATAAAGGTAAAAACAACACAGACGTAAGAAATTTATCTTGTTCAACCTTCGTAAAATAACTTGAATAAAATTTGATAATTGTATGATGAACTCCCAAAGCAATTAATGGCATCAAAATATTAGAGGTTGATAATAAGAAAGTTGCTAACCCAAAATATTTGCCTCCTAAAAAATGGGTATATAAAAAAAGGGTATTGATACCTCCAATAACAAAACCGAGATAAATAAATATCGTATTTTTAAAAGATTGTTTTAAAACAATGCCCATGGTAATTTTATAAAGATTTTATCAATTTCGCCAATTTTGATGTCAAATTTTTGCGATGATATTGTTCAATATTTTTTGATGCTACACTCAAATTTCCTTCCTTAAATTGTTGATAAAGTCTCAAAATTTCGGTGGATAACTTTGCTTCATTTTCATGTGCTATAACAATTCCTGAATGGGTGTGTTCTAAAATTTCTGATAAATCACCTTCTTCAGGACCCAATGCTAAAATAGGTCTTTTTGCTGTCAAATATTCAAAAAGTTTTCCGGTTAAAATTCCAGCAGATTTTGGCACTTTTGGAATCAATAATAATAAAACCTGTGCCTTTTTCTGATATTCAATCGCTTCTGAATGAGAAACATATCCTTTAATTTCAGTAATTTCAATCAAATTGTTTTTTTCAATTTCATTACGAACTTCCGATGAAATATCACCCACAAAAAGCAACTGAACATCATTTTTAAATGCTTCATTTGCATCACACAGCTTTTTGATAACCTTAAAAAATGCAACTGGATTGCTTTGTTTGGGCAATAAACCAATATACGAAATCGTAAATTTTGAGTCTAAAACTAGGTGTTCATCTAGCAAAACTTCGGAATCAAAACCATTGGTAATGACAACAACATTTTTGGCAGTTTTTAAAAAATCTTTTTTTAGAGAATTACTAACTGTCAAAATACAATCTGCATTTTCAAGTACTTTTTTCTCTAACTTTTGATTCCGTTTTTTAGCAAAAGAAAGTTGTTTGAATGATTGATTGTAATACAAATCTGTCCAAGGATCTCTAAAATCTGCAATCCATTTGATGTTATTTCTTTTGCTAATTTTTTGAGCTATCAAATGCATACTATGAGGTGGTCCTGTTGAAATAATGACATCAATTGGATTTTCAAGCAAATATTTTTGTAAAAATTTCACAGAAGGTGTTACCCAAAAAATCTTTGGATCAGGAATAAAAAAATTCCCTCTCATAAATGACAATAATCCGTTATTGGTACTGTTAGCAACATCTTCTTTTTTAACCCCTTTTTGCTTCCAAAAAAATACATCTGTAGGCTCGAAAATCGGATTTTTCAACACCGTTATATTTTTTGGTATTTCAGAAATCAAACTATCATCTTCCTTTGGATAGTTGGCATTATCAACTGTATAGACAATAGGTTCAATCCCAAAATCTTGTAAATATTTTACAAATTTCAACCAACGTTGAACGCCACTTCCACCTGCAGGTGGCCAATAATATGTGATAATTAGGACTTTCAATGAAGTATAGTTTCGTATAAATGTACTAAGTTTTTGGAAGTTTGTTCCCAAGAAAATTCATTTCGAACAAAATCTTGCCCATTTTTTCCCAAAGTTGCTCGCAAATTTTCATCATGATACAATTCCAAGAGTTTATGTTGAAAATCATCTACATTTTTTTCTTGATGCACCAATCCTGAATGTACCTTTTCAATCAACTCTTTTTGAGCAGTGGCATCACTCACCAACAAAGGTTTTCCAAAACTCATGTATTGAAAAATTTTATTGGCATACGCAACATCATGTTGCAAATTTCTATGCAATGGCGAAATACAAATAGCACTACTGATAATATATGACTGAAATAAACTCACATTTTGCCATCCTTCAAAATCAACAAAATCTTCCATTCCTAAATCAGCAACTTGGGATTTTAAAATAGTATCTGTCGTGTTTTTTCCTACAATTACTAGTTTGATATTGGGAATGGCAACTTTCAATTGTGGTATACTTGCAATGGCAGTTTGCAAACCTCTTCTAATATGTGTATCACCCAAATACAAGATCACAAAGTAATTTTTGTATTTTTCGATAATTGAATTATCAACAGTATAGTCCTCAAAAAATGATTTCCGAATGGTATTTGGAACTAAAACATACTTATTTTCAAAGGGAAATCGTACTTGTAAAGATTGAATAAAATGAGGAGAAACAGTAATCACTTTATCTGCTTTTTTAATAAATGCGGACTCTTTTTGTTTCCATTTTTTTGGTGAAATAATGTATTTCCCAGGAAACTTTTGAAGGTGAGGATACAATTTCATCACTTCAGGAAGATTGTCGTGCAAATCCAAAACCACAGGAAGTTGAAACGATTTGTTTGCCCAAAAAGCAGCTCCTGCAATTTTAATATCGTGAATGTGCAACACATCAATGTTGGTGGAAGTTAAAAATCGTACAATCTTCTTTTTCATCAAAAAAGAATACACTGGAATTGTGTACGCTAAAGCAGAATTTTTGTATTCAAATTTGTTGGATAAAAACCTTTTAACCTGAATTCCATTAATCATTTCGTCGGATTGATTTTCATCGTATTTTAAACAAAAAAGAAACACTTCGTGACCAGCAGCAATTAAAGAAATTGCTTCATTTTCCACTCTTGGATCTGGAGGAAAAGTGGCGTCAAGAATCATTCCTATGTTCATAAAAAATAATTACTTCTTGATTGTTTTTTTAGTTTCGTATACAAACCAAAAAAGGGAAATAAAAATCAATAACCCATAAGAAAATAAAGAAATCAAACTACCTTGTTGGATTACTTTTGGTTCAAATTTGAATTCAATTCTGTGATTTCCAGCTGGAATTTTCATTCCTCTCAACACATAATTCACGCTGTAATGAGGAACTAATTTTCCGTCAATATAGGCATTCCAACCTTTATCATAATAGATTTCTGAAAAAACGGCAAATTGTTCTTTTTGAGATGTTGATTGATACGTTAAGCTTGTAACCGCATATTTTTCTAAAGAAATGCTTGCTGTGCTATCTTTTTGTATGCTGAAATTTTCAAGTGCTGAAAACATATTCACATCAACAATTGTGGTTGTTTTAGTGTCTAAAGAATCCAAAGCATTCATTTCTTGAGTTGCATTTTGAACTTTTTTCAACGTATTTACAAACCAAACATTGCCATTAGCATCTGGATTTTGTTGCACTTGTAAAACTCCTGATTGATCAGGAACTATAAAATATTTGGTGTTCAACATATTCAAAACCTGCATATTTTGCTTGGCAATTTGATACTCAAACAACTCTTGATAACGTCTCATTTTGGCAGCATGATAGCCTCCAATGGATTGATGAAAATACGAAGTGGTGCCATCTTCCATCAGGTTTGAAGCGAAATTTGCCACTCTAAAATGCGATTTATCTTCCAAAATCAATTTATCAGCTTCAGAAGCTGTGAATGGTTTTTCTACTTTTCTTGCTGACACAAAATCATCAGCATTCAAATATCTTTTGTTTACTGAAATTTGATCTACTAAAATCAACAATCCTAATCCAACAAAAACAAGAATTTGTTTTAATTTATTTTGAAGTGTAAACCATAAAAGTGCTCCAGCAATCAACATAAAAACGATGGAACGGATTGAATCTGAGAATAATAAGGCTTTTCTATCAGCAATGACAGCATCTATCAATCCTGGTAAATCTTTATAATTTTCATCTCTCAAACCTTCAAAGGAGGATGAAATATGAGCTGCTAAAAATCCAACAACAATCAATCCTCCAAATACATACACTGCTTTTTTCAAAGCATTTTTCTTTTCATCTGTAGAAATTTCGTTGGAAAAAAATTCTTTTAACCCTAAAATTCCTAAAATAGGAACGCACAATTCTGCAATGACTTGAATCGAAGAAACCGCTCTAAACTTGTTGTACAAAGGAACATAATCAATGAAAAAGTTGGTCAAAAACTCCAAATTGCGTCCCCAACTTAACAAAATTGAAAATACTGTGGCAGCAACCAACCATTGTTTTAATCGTCCTTTTACCAAAAAAATTCCAAGGAAAAATAAAAAGAAAATCACCACTCCAATATACGCAGGCGCTTCCACAATGGGCTGATCTCCCCAATACGTTAACACTTGTTTTGAATAATCATCAGCTACTTTTTTACCTGCTTTTTCTTCAATCAATTGATAAAATTCAGAATTCTTATCTAATTTCTCCACAGTTCCTCCACCCATAAAACGTGGAATGAACAAATTGAACGTTTCTAATTTTGCATAACTAAATTGCGTAATATAGTCTTTATCCAATCCTTTTGTGGCCTCTTTTGGGCTTCCATCAGGATTGATGATTAATTCCGATTTTCCTCTGGTACTTGCATCCGCATATTCTTTCATCGCCAATAATCTGGAGGAATTTGCACCCACTCCTAAAATTACAGCCACTAAAATGATTGAAACTTGTTTTAAAAACTCAGGAAGTACTTTTTGTTTGATGGCATGAATTCCCTCTACAATTCCTAAAATCAGTAAACAAAAACCTAAATAATAGGTCATTTGAATATGATTGGCAAAAATTTCTAGTGCCATGCCAACTCCCGTAACCAAAAATCCCAAGACATATTTTTTCTGAAAAACCCATAAAATTCCTGCTAAAACCAAAGGCATATAGCCAATTGCATGTGCTTTTGCATTGTGACCAGGAATAAAAATAATGATCAAATAGGTTGAAAATCCGAAAGCAAGTGCTCCTAAAATTCCTAACCTCCATTCCACTTTTAAAGCCAACATCAGCACAAAAAAGCTTAAAAAATACAAAAATGTATAATCAGCAGGTCTTGGCAAAAAACGAATGATGTTGTCCAGACTTCTTACAAAATCATAGGGATAATAGGCGCTAATTTGGTATGCAGGCATGCCACTAAAAGAAGCTCCTGTCCAATAAGGTTCTGCGTCATTTTCGGCTCTGAAATCGTTGATTTCTTTTGCCATTCCTTGAAACTGAGTGATGTCTGATTGTGGAATTTTTTGTCCTTTTAAAACAGGATGAAAATACATCACAGATGCCACAATAAAAATAATAATGGCAACTATGGCAGGTATCAATTTCTTTATATTCATGGTTTGTCTATTTCTTCAAAATCAACATATTCACCCACATCATCTTTTGATTGACGCTGATTTCTGGGTGCTTTATCAATCACAGTTTCTCCTTCTTTTACAGTAGATTGTTGTTGATTTCCATACTGTTGTTTTGCTTGTTCTTGCATTTTTTCTGCTACTTTTTTAATTAAAAAAGGCGCAAATAATCGCATCAAAAATTTAATAATGTAATAAAAAAGAATGATGAAAAGGATTGTTCTTAATAAACCTATAAGCATGTTGTATTTATTTTTAAAAAATCAATCAAAAGTAACAATTTGAGAACAATTGAAGCGTTTACAAAGGATAAAACTTTGACAAAAGTAAAAAAGTATGCAAAGCTTTTAAAAAATAGCTTTTTTATGGTAAGTTTGTTGTAGCATCTTTTTTTAATTTAAAAACACCTTTTTCAATATGAAAAAACCAAAAATACTTTTTGCTTTTGTGATTCTTTTTTTTGGTTTTGAAAGTGTTTTCTCTCAGTATACAGATGTTATCAACTCCAACAAACCAGGCTTTTCTGAAAGTCCTTACAGTGTTGGGACAGGTGTTTATCAATTTGAAAACAGCTTATTTTTGAGGAATTTAAATACCGAAAATTCATTTTCTGTTCCAAAATCTTTTGGATTTGATATGTTGTTTAGAACCAGTTTTTTTCTTGAGCGATTAGAATTGAATGCCCAAATGTCATTGCAAAATGACCAAATTTTCTCAACTATAAATCCGACAGAAAAAATAAATATTACTGGTTTTGGACGATTTGTGATTGGTGCAAAATTCCTGATTTTTGAACAAAAATATGAGGATAAAAGCAAGGAAGTACGAAGTTGGGTTCGTAGAAATGCTTTTGACAAAAAAAGACTGATTCCATCTGTGGCAGTTTATGCAGGAATCAATACTGATTTTGTATCCGAAAATTACAAAACAGGCAGTATGTCACCAAAATTCGGAATTTTATTACAAAATGATTTATCCAATGAGTTTAACCTAATCACCAATATTTTTTATGATAAAGTGGGGACTGATTTTCCTGAATTTTCATACATCATAACAGCTACTCAAAACTTCAATCAACGTTGGTCTGGATTTATAGAAAACCAAACCATTTTTCAGGAAAATTTTAATCATACCAATTTGGGTGGTGGACTTGCTTATTTGTTTAAAAAAAACATGCAGTTCAATGCTTCTGCAAGATTTTTGGCAGAAGGAAGTGCCAATGGTTTCTATGGAAGTTTGGGAGTTTCATATCGAATTGACAAACACAAAGACTCTTTTGTAAACGTTGATGACAATGGAAATGAAATTTCAGATACTCCTATTAGTCGTTACAACAAAAAACAAGGTAATTTTTTTAGTAGAATTTTTGGATCTAAAAACAAAAAGAAATCAACTCGAAAAAGAACCAAAAAAAGACGCAATAATTGATGATTTATGAGTGCCATTACACTAAAAAAAGTAACATCCAAAAAGGAACTAAAAGCGTTTGTGCTTTTTCCTTTTTCGTTATATAAAGACAATACATACTGGGTTCCTCCTATTATTAAAGATGAAATTGACAATTTTGACCCGAAGATAAATCCAGTTTTTCAAAATGCAGAAGCGCAATTTTTTTTAGCATATAAAAACAATGTTATTGTTGGAAGAGTTGCTGCGATTATCAATTGGTTTGAGGTCAATCAACAGCAAATTAAAAAAATGCGTTTTGGTTGGTTTGATATGATTGATGATTTGGAGGTGACAAAAGCTTTGTTACATAAGGTTGAAGAAATTGGAAAAGCGCATCAATTGGAATATATAGAAGGTCCTATTGGTTTCAATAATTTGGACAAAACTGGTGTTTTAATTGAAGGTTTTGATCATATTGGCACCATGATTACGTGGTACAATCATCCGTATTATAAAGAACATTTAGAGCAATTGGGATTTGTAAAAGAGAAAGAATATCTCGAAAATAAGTTCTTATTCAAAAATGTGGACGGTGTTTATTTTGATAGAATTAGCAACATCATCAAAAGACGTTTTAAATTAACAGCACTAGATTTTACCAAAACCAAAGACATTTTACCTTATGTGGATGAAATGTTTGAAGTTTTTGACAAATCCTATTCAAAATTATCCAGTTATGTGCCCATTTCTGATGCACAAATTGCCTTTTTTAAGAAAAAATACATCTCCTTTATCAATCCTGAATACATCAAATTTGTGGTTGATGAACATCATAAAATAGTAGCATTTGCCATTGTAATGCCTTCTTTTTCTGAAGCCTTACAAAAAGCAAAAGGGACATTATTTCCTTTCGGAATTTTTCATTTACTAAACGCTAGAAAACATGCCAAAGACGTGACTTTTTATTTGATTGGTGTGCATCCTGAATATCAAAATAAAGGGGTTCATGCCATTATTTTTGAGCAATATCAAAAAACATTTACCCAAAAAGGCATTGTAAATTGTATCAGAACTCCAGAGTTGGAGGACAATTTGGCCATCAAAAAGATTTGGGAAGATTTCAATCCAATGACTCATAAAAGACGAAGAACGTATAAAAAAGCGATTGGCTATTAGTTGTTGGCAATTGGCTTTTAGCTTTTGGCTTAAAACTATAAACTCTGAAACTTTGTAACTTTGTAACTTTGTAACTTTGAAACTCTGAAACTCTGAAACTTTGAAACTAAAAAAAATGCAACTATTCTACAATCCTGAAATTCTTGAAACCACCAAAGAAATTATTTTTGATAAAATAGAAAGTGCGCATATTGTAAAAGTTTTACGGAAAAAAGAAGGTGATATTTTACACATCACCAATGGAAAAGGATGGTTGTTTGATGCTAAAATTGTAATTGCAAATGATAAAAAATGTTTGGCAAGCATCATCAAAACTGACATCAAACCAAAACCTTGGAATTATTACTTGCATATTGCCATTGCTCCTACAAAAATGAACGACAGAATGGAATGGTTTATAGAAAAAGCCACCGAAATTGGCATTGACGAAATCACGCCCATCATTTGCTCCAATTCAGAAAGACGTGTTATAAAATTGGACCGATTTGAAAAAATTATGCAATCAGCCATGAAACAATCATTGAAATATACACTACCAAAATTGAATGAAGCACAAACCTTCAGTGCATTTATCAACCAAAAAATGGATGGGAAAATTTGTATTGCACATTGTGAGGAACAAGAAAAAAATATTTTAAAATCAATCATAAAACCTTCAGAAAAAGTAACGATATTAATTGGTCCTGAAGGTGATTTTTCATCCGAAGAAATCAAAAAAGCGTTGGCTAAAAACTACCTTCCCATTTCTTTGGGCGAAAGCAGGTTGCGCACAGAAACTGCTGCCTTGGTTGCTGTGAATTTGGTTTCGTTTATCAATCAGTAAAATCATTTTCACTATCTTGCTTTAAATTTACAAAATGTCAGTTCGAGTGATTTTTAAAATGTAGTGAAACGAAATTTTAAAAATAGTATCGAGAACTCTTTTACATATGAAAAAATTATTTATTCTATTTTTTATTTCTTTCACCATTTCAGCCCAAGAAGTAGCCATTTTGAAATATAATGGTGGTGGAGATTGGTATGCAAATCCAACTGCATTGCCCAATTTGATTGATTTTACGAATAAAAATATCAAAACCAATATCTCAAAAAATCCAACTTCAGTGGCTGTGGGCAGTGAAGATTTGTTTAACTTTCCCATGGTTTTTATGACGGGTCATGGAAATGTACTTTTTTCTGATCAAGAAATTGAAAACCTTCGTAAATACTTGATTTCTGGTGGATTTTTGCATATTTCAGACAATTATGGGTTGGATACATTTATCCGAAGAGAATTGAAAAAAGTGTTTCCAACAAGTGAAATGCAAGAAATTCCGAGTTCACATCCTATTTTTAATCAAACATTTTCATTTCCAAATGGAATTCCGAAAATCCACGAACATGACAAAAAACCAGCGCAAGCTTTTGGTATTTTTTACGAAGGAAGATTGGTCGTTTTTTATGACTTTGAAACGGATTTGAGTGATGGTTGGGAAGATGAAATTATACACAACAATCCAAAAGAAGTGCGTGAAAAAGCATTGAAAATGGGCGCGAATATTATTGAATATGCTTTTAGGAATTAACTGCTAGCTATTAGCTTTTAGCTTTTAGTCATTAAAAAAAATCTCTTGCTTTGAAACTTTGAAACTAATTAAAAAAAATGCAAACAGAAATAGACATTGACTCCATAAAAATCAACTTCGATAGCAGTGGTTTGTGGGTACTAAATATTGCCATTGCAATTATCATGTTTGGTGTTGCTTTAGGAATTACTCTGGATGATTTTAAACGCTTGTTTCAAAATCCAAAAATTGTTTTTGTGGGTGTTTTATCGCAATTTTTTTTGTTGCCAGCATTGACGTTTTTGGCGATATTAGTCATAAAACCTCATCCAAGTTTTGCTTTGGGAATGATGCTTATTGCAGCTTGTCCTGGTGGAAATGTTTCCAATTTTTTCAGTAAAATGGCTGGAGGAAATGCGGCTTTATCTGTGAGTTTGACTGCTTTTTCAACGCTGATTTGCATTGTAATGACGCCATTCAATTTGCAATTTTGGGGAAGTTTATACGAACCAACTCATGAAATTTTAAAAACAGTGGAATTGAATTGGGTGGATTTATTGAAATTGGTTTCGTTGATTTTGGGAATTCCCTTGTTTTTTGGAATGCTGATTAAACATTACCATTCAGAAATGGCTGATAAAATTGAAAAATTATTAAAACCATTATCAATGCTCGTGTTTATTGCCTTGATTTTTATTGCTTTTTCTCAAAATCTAGACGTATTTGTAAATCACATACATCATGTCATTTACTTGGTTATTTTTCATAATATTTTTGCGTTTGTTATTGGATTTTATACAGCAAAAACGTTTGGATTGAATGAACAAGACACCAAAACAATTTCAATAGAAACTGGCATTCAAAATGGAGGTTTGGGATTGTTATTGATTTTTGGTTTTTTTGATGGATTGGGTGGCATGGCTTTGTTGGCGGCCTTTTGGGGAATTTGGGATGTTTTTTCAGGAATGGCTTTGGCAGCTTTTTGGGGAAGAAAAAAACAATAAATTTGATTTTTTGCCACGAATGTCACTAATTTAAAAATTGATTTTTAAAATTTATATTGGGTATGATAAAAAATTTGATTTAATGTTGAATTGAAAAATAATCAAAAATGGTTTTTAAGTACGTTGAAAATGAAACAAATTAAAATTCGTGATATCAGTGGCTAAAAAAAATAGGATGATTCAAAAAATTTGGTACCAAAGTGTGAAGCTGTTTTTAAAAATCAGTTTGCATTTTTATGCGCAAAAAATCATCATAAAAGGCAGCAAAAATATCCCGAAAAAAGGGGCTGTACTGTTTGCAGTGAATCATCCAAATGCATTGATGGATCCTTTATTTGTAACTACTTTTAATCCAAGAGAAAATCACTTTTTAGTGAGAGCTGATGTGTTTAAAAAACCGTTGATTCGAAAATTCTTATCCAGTTTGAATCTAATGCCGATTTTCAGAATTCGTGATGGCATCAAACAATTATCCAACAATGATGAAGTATTTGAAAAGTGTTTTGAAATACTGAAAAAGCAACAAACCTTGATTATTTTTCCACAAGGAGGACATTCAAGAATGCGAACGATTCAACCTTTGAGCAAAGGGTTTACGCGGATTGTTTTTGGGGCTTTAGAACGATTTCCTGAATTGGAAATTTCGGTAATTCCTGTGGGAATTACGTATCAAAATTCGTCAGTGTATCCAAGCAAAGTGTGTGTTCAATTTGGTGAAGTGATTGATGCGAAAGCTATTTATGAGTCAACTATTCCTGCAAAAGCAATTGTATTACTGAAAGAAAAAGTAAGTACTCAACTTCAAAAATTGACAGTTCACATTCCAAATGATGAACATTATACAACAATATTGACAAAGCTAAACAACGCCAATGTTGATTTTACCAATGTTGATTTGGTGAACAACATGATTGCAGAAAATACCATTCCAGAGGCAAAAAGAAAACCTTTTGATTATTTAAAACCTTTGTACTATTTGATATTGCTAAACAGTATTTTCCCTTATTTGATTTGGAAAAGAACCACTAAAATAATTAAAGAAATTGAATTTGTAGATACTTTGAAATTTTCAATAAACGTGCTTAGCTGTCTGTTTTTTTATAGTTTTCAAGCATTGATTATTGGCATCCTTTTAAATTTTAAAACAGGATTGTTTTATTTTTTGATGTCGATTTTTATGATTTTTTTCTACACGAAAACTGCGCCAACAAATACTGAAAATTGATACAAAACGGAAAGTTGGCAAGGAAACTTAGCCCTGATTGCAACGAAAAGCCCGGAGTTTAAAACATCCAATTTTTGTTGGTTTTTTAGAGCGACCAGAGGAAGCTCCTAAAAAAACCTTACAAAAATGATGTTTTAAACGAGGACTTGTAGTGAAAAGCAGGAATAGCTCCTACTCAATAATAGCATCTTGAATAGCTTGCTGAATTTTGGTTCTCACACTTGATTTTACCAACTTTGTATTGTTCATATTTGGATACACTCTATTGGATAAAAAGACATACACAATTTCAGATTTTGGATCAGCCCACGTAAATGTGCCTGTAAAACCAGAGTGTCCAAAACTCTCATCAGAGGTACAACCACAAGTTGCAGCAGCATTTTTTGTCAATTCAGGTTTATCAAAACCCAAACCTCTACGTACTTTTTTATTGGCAAAATACCGTTTGTTAAACTTGTCAACAGTTTCTGGATTCAGCAATTGTTTGCCACCATAATAGCCTTTTTGCAAGTACATTTGCATCATTTTCGCAACATCATTGGCATTTGAAAACAACCCTGCATGTCCTCCAACGCCACCCAACATAGCAGCACCCATGTCATGTACATAACCATGCACCAATTGATTGCGATAATAATCGTCTTTTTCGGTGGGAACGATTTGCGATTTATCAAACTTTTCTAACGGTAAATAGGTCATTCTATCAGCACCTAAAGATTGGTAAAAAGCTTCATCAACCAATGTATTTAATGGTTTTTTATAGTTGTTTTCTAAGGCTTCTTTGAACAAATAATAACCCAAATCGCTATATAAGTATTCTTGATTTTCAATCAAATTTGATTTTTTGATGAACTTATAAATACTATCTGTGTAAGATTTTGTGATGTATAAATTTTCTGCAACCTCTAAAGGATAAGAATCACTTTTTGTGGCACTATAAAATTTGGGTGAATTTGCTTTGGTATTTTTGACTTGTGTTCCTTGATAAAATGGAATCCAAGCTGGTAATCTTCCATAATGAGACAACAATTCTTTTACAGAAATATTGGCTTTATTGGAATTTTTGAAACTCGGTAAAATTTCAAATAATTTAGCATTGATGGGAATTTTTTGCTCCTGTTCTGCTTTCATAATCATGGGTAATGAAGCCAAAATTTTGGTTAAAGAAGCCAAATCATATACATCTGAATTTTTTACAGGAATCTTTTTTTCATCTGTGTGATATCCATAGCTTTTATGAAAAATCACTTTTCCTTTTCTGGCAACCAACACCTGAAATCCTGGAGCCATTTTTTCCTTCAAAATAGTATCTGCGAAAGCATCAATTTTAGCTAATTTTTTGGATGACATGTTTACTTCTTCAGGAATTGAATACCCCAATCTGTTTAAATTTGGTGTTGATAAACCAGTTCCAACACTGAAATTTTCTCCAATAGAAACTGGCAATTTTCCTTTTGCCTGGAAAACACCAAACAACAATTGTGCAGAGATTTCTTGGGAAATTTTACTGTTTTGATACGAAACTAAAATGGTTTCGATATTGGCAAAAGACTTGATTTGCAACAAACTATAGGGACTTGTAAAAACGTCTAAAATTACGTTTTTCAAACGGGCAATTTCTTGCAACCAAACCAATTCTTTATCTGTAAATTTATACGTTTTCCATGGATTTGCATTGGATTTGTGAAAACCAATAATCACATGAGAATAGGGTTTTAATTTGGTAATCAAACCGTCTAAATTTTGGTCGGTAATTTCATCAACTTTGCTGTAATTTTTTAGCATCTGTAAAAAATCATTTCCAATGTCATCACCCAATTTTACGTACGCAAATTTCTTGGTTTGCAGCTCTGTAAATGGCAATTGATTTTGATTGTTTTTAATCAATGTCAACGAATTTTCTACCAATTTTCTGTGCAACAATTCATCTTGAATGGTGTTTAAATCTTCAGTAAGATTCACTACATCAATAGGTTTGTAATTTTGTAATCCCAACCAATATTTCGCTTTCAATATTTTTTTTACAGAAAAATTGATGCGCTCTTCAGTCAAGGTTTTTAACATTAATGCTTGTTTGATGAGTCGCACAGTTCCAGGAACATCATTTGGAATCAATAGCAAATCGTTTCCAGCCATAATTGCAGCCAAATTGATTTCTGCAGAAGTGGCATAATTGGATGCGCCTTTCATATTCAAACCATCAGTAATAATCAATCCGTTGAAACCCAATTCTTGTTTGAGCAAATTCGTAATCACATTTTT
The DNA here is from genome assembly GCF_015767435.1 of Polaribacter sp. BAL334. GTDB lineage: Bacteria > Bacteroidota > Bacteroidia > Flavobacteriales > Flavobacteriaceae > Polaribacter. The sequence goes on along the minus strand of NZ_JADWOV010000268.1, from coordinate 62,906 downwards.
GGATAGTGACGTGGGTAATTTTGCATCCGATTCTAAACTTGGGACACTCAAATGTGCTGTCATTACACTGGCAATTCCAACATCAAATAATTGTTTGTAGGGATAAATTTCTACAGAATCCAATCGATTTTTATCAAAAGTAATGGTTGGCAAAGTCAAATGAGAATCTGTTGAAGTATCTCCATGTCCAGGAAAATGTTTGGCATTGGCTAACACGCCCATTTTTTGCATTCCTTGTGTAAAAGCAATGGCTTTTTGAGTCACATTTTCTTTGTTTTCTCCAAAAGAACGATTGCCAATAATTGGATTTTCGGGATTTGTATTGATGTCCACAACTGGTGCAAAATTGATATGAATTCCCAATCTTTTGCAATGTTTTCCTAAATGTTCACCAAATTTATGAATCAAATTTTCATCTTTAATGGCTCCTAAAGTCATGTTCCAAGGAAACTTATATGTGTTTTTTAAACGCATGTCTAAACCCCATTCTCCATCAAAACCAATCATCAAAGGAAGTTTCGAAATAGATTGATAGGTATTGGTCAATGTTGCCTGTTTTTCAGGAGTTCCTTGCATGAAAATCAAATTTCCAATGTGGTACTTTGCAATCAATTCGCTTATAAAATCCTCGTGTTTTTTATCGGAATTTGAATAGGCTTGCATCATGAATAATTGACCAATTTTTTCATCAATGGTCATGGTTTTCAGAATACTATCTACCCAAATTTCTTGTGCTTCAACATCTTTTGTTTTTAAAGGATCCACTGTTTGAGCACGAAAATTAGTAAGGAAAAAAAATAGAAAAATAAACGTTAGTAAGTTTTTCATTGGATAAATTGTATTCAAAGAATTTGTAGGATTATGGATTTTATAAATTGAAAACTAGAAAAATTTTATATGAGAAACCTTTGATGCCAACTCTGCTTTGCAGGGATTTCCCAGTTAGTTTCAAAATCTTCTTTGGTGCTCACTAAATTGTTAAAAACAATGGTTTCATCCGTAATTTTTTTATCCTTAGCAAACTGCTGAAAATCGGCTAATTTTACCATATTGATATGTTCACCATGTTTAAAAGTGACGTTCATTTTGTTCATCAAATCAACTTTTAAAACCGCTTCTAATTGTTTGATAAATCTGACAGAAGCATCAATAGAACAGCCAGAAACATTGTTGAAGTTTTCATCAACTGCCAATACCAAAAACTGATGGTATTTAATGGTGAATGACCCTTTCAAATCATCTCCATGACGTGTCCAATTATTGATAAATTCGATTGCTTTTTCAGTGATGAAATCCACTTCATTTTGGCTAAATTCTCTATCAGATTGATAAATCCAAACTCTGGAATTGTTGGGTAAATTGTTGTATGCTGTGAACATAATTGGTTGTAGGAGGAATTATTTATTGTTAAACTTTAACTGCAAAGCTCTTAATTTTTCTGCATCAGACAATTCATTTTTTGCAGTATTCATGCGTTCTTTGATATCTTTTAACACTTTTTTGGTATATAAAGGAAAATCAGCATTTTGCATCCAAGCAAAATAGCCAGGGTTTTCAATCAACACTTCTTCTACAGTCCTTCCTTTGTATTTTCCGAATGAAAATATTTCATTTCCTTGTTCATTATACAATACAAATCCTGCAAAATCTGCTCTATCTCTGTGAGATGAAAATTCACTCAGACTATCAACAGTGTTTCCAATATCTTCATATTTTTCCAGTTGAGCTAACAAAATTTCATAGGTTGCATTGGTATCAGCTTCTGCGCTATGAGCGTCCTCCAAGTTTTTACCACAGTAAAATTGATAGCCTGCGCTTAAAGTGCGTTGTTCTTTTTTATGAAAAATTACCTGAACATCTATCGCTTTTCGGTTGTTCATGTCAAAGTCAATTCCTGAGCGCATCAATTCTTCAGCCAACAAAGGAATGTCAAAACGATTGGAATTAAAACCCGCCAAATCACAATCTGCAATCAATTCGTTGATTTTTGGAGCCAATTCTTTAAAAGTAGGTTCCATCACCACTTTTTCGTTGGTAATTCCGTGAATTGCAGATGCTTCTACAGGAATTTCAATTTCCGGATTTACCAGCCAGGTTTTACTTTCTTTGTTTCCGTTTGGAAAAACTTTTAGAATGGAAATTTCTACAATTCTGTCACTGGCAATATTGACTCCTGTGGTTTCTAAATCGAAAAATATAATTGGTTTTGTAAGGTTTAAGTTCAAAATTTAAAATTTTAGATTCTATGTATCGTGTTTATATTTGTTCAACTTTGAATTTCAAATTCAAAATTTTGAACATTTTTTAGTTATTCGTTATTCAATGCTGCTTTAAAATCACCAATTTGAGCATGAATTTCTGGTGGTAATTTGGGTTCTGTAAAATTATATTTTTGCAATTCTTTCAACAAAATTTTGGCTAAAATAATTCGTGCAGATTCTTTGTCATCAGCAGGAATCACAAACCAAGGGGCGTTTTCTTTAGAGGTTTTTTGCAATAAATCTTCATAACAAATCATATATTTATCCCACAATTTTCGCTCTTTCAAGTCTCCTTTTGAAAACTTCCAATTTTTGTGAGGCAATTCCAATCTTCTTAATAATCTATTTTTTTGTTCTTCTTTTGACATATTTAAAAAGAACTTTAAAATAATGGTTCCGTTTTTTGCTAAATGATATTCAAAATCGTTAATTCTGTTCATTCTATCATGAAAAAAAGCATCAGTTACATCCTCTACACTTTTGATTGATGGAATATTTTCGCTAAAAATATAAGAAGGGTTTACTCTGGTAACCAACACATTTTCATAATGAGACCTGTTGAAAATGGCCATTTTTCCTTTGGCTGGTAACGCAATGTAATGACGCCACAAAAAATCGTGTTTTAGCTCTAATTCCGTTGGCACTTTAAAACTATACACCATCACTCCACGAGCGTTGATATCTTTAAAAACCTCACGAATCAAACTGTCTTTTCCTGAAGTATCCATTCCTTGAAGGCAAATTAAAACACTGTATTTTCCTTCAGCATACATAGCATCTTGGAGTTCACTCAGTTTTTTTCTGATTTTCTCAATGTCTTTTTTTGCGTTTTTTACCTCCTCTTTTGTAGGCAAATCTTTCAATTGAATATCAGCAAAAACTTTGTATTTATCTAAATTCATACTCCAAAATTTATTTTAAATTATTTCTGAGCAAATAGTTGAACATCTTTTGCAGAAACTTCTTTTTCTCCTAAAATGATCAATCGCTCTACAACATTGCGCAATTCACGGATATTTCCTGTCCAATTATATTCTTTTAATAATTGAATGGCGTCTTTTGAAAACTGTTTTTTAACAGTTCCTTGTTCTTCCGAAATTTTATCAGCAAAAAAATTAACCAATAAAGGAATATCTTCTCTACGATCGTTCAAAGCAGGAACTTTTATTAAAATTACAGCCAATCTGTGATATAAATCTTCTCTGAAATTTCCTTCAGCAATCTCCTTTTGCAAATCTTTATTGGTGGCAGCAACTACTCTTACGTTTACATTGATATCTTTGTCAGAACCAACTCTTGCTACTTTATTTTCTTGCAAAGCACGCAATACTTTGGCTTGAGCAGATAAACTCATGTCTCCTATTTCATCTAAAAAAATGGTTCCTCCGTTTGCAGATTCAAATTTTCCTGCTCTGTCTTTATTGGCTCCAGTAAAAGATCCTTTTACATGACCAAACAACTCACTTTCAATCAATTCTGATGGAATTGCAGCGCAATTTACTTCAATTAAAGGCGCTTGAGCTCTGCTTGATTTTTCGTGCAGCCAATGTGCAACCAACTCTTTTCCAGTTCCATTGGGGCCAGTTATCAATACTCTAGCTTCTGTATTGGCTACTTTTTCAATAATTTCTTTGATATGATTGATAGGCTCACTTTCACCAACCATTTCAAAATTTTTACTGATTTTTTTCTTCAATAATTTATTCTCAACCACCAATACTTTTTGCTCTAAAGCATTTCGTACCGTATTCAGCAATCTATTCAAATCTGGTGGTTTTGAAATGTAATCAAACGCTCCTAAACGCATGGTATTCACAGCAGTATCCAAATCTCCATGTCCAGAAATCATCACAATTGGAATTTCTGGTTTTAATTTTTTTGCTTTTTCCAACACCTCAACACCATCCATTTTCGGCATTTTGATATCACACAAAATCAAATCAAAATCATTGTTTTTAAGCATTTCTAAGCCTTCCAATCCATCTTCTGCTTCTTCTACAATGTACGTTTCATTTTCTTCGGAAATGATTTTTTTCAACACTCTACGAATGGCAGCTTCATCTTCAATAATTAATATTTTTGACATGATTTTTAAAATATATTTTATATGTAATTAATTATATTTAGTTGCTTATCCTTTGTATTTCAACCATTTATACAAATCTTTGTAGGTTGGTTTTTTTCCATACATCAAAATTCCAACTCTGTAAATTTTAGCCGCAAACCAAACCATAAACACAAAAGTAACCACTAAAAGCGTCATGGAAATGGCCAATTCCATCCAAGAAACTCCAAAAGGAACACGCATCAACATCACAATTGGACTCGTCAATGGAATGTAAGAAAATGCCACAGAAATGGGCCCATGAGGATCATTGATGACCGTAGCAAAACCTACATAAACTCCCAAAATAAGTGGTAACATGATGGGCAACATGAATTGCTGCGTATCAGTTTCGTTGTCAACAGCAGCTCCAACTGCCGCAAAAAGTGAACTGTAAAGCATGTATCCACCTAAAAAATAAAAGATGAACAGCACAAACATTTTTAGCAATGGCAAACGCATAATTTCTTGTAGCACCAATTGCATTTTATCAGCTCCAGCTGCTTGTTTGGCAGCTTCTAATTGCTCAGCAGAAATTCCTGATGTTTGCATTTCTGTCATAGTAAATCCAAAAACGGAAGATGTAATCGTTCCAATAATAAAAATGAGTATTCCCCAAATTAAAAATTGCAACAAACCTGCAGAAGCATTTCCAATGATTTTTCCCATCATCAATTGAAATGGTTTTACGGATGAAACAATGATTTCTATAATTCTACTCGTTTTTTCTTCAATCACACTTCGCATGACAGAACTTCCATAAATAATGACAAACATCATCAATAAATATCCTGAAAGTGCGCCAAAACCAATTTTTAACCCATTGATTAATTTCGAGGATTCTTCTCCAGAGAAATTAAACATTTTGATATCGGTTTTGATTTTTGAAGAAGCAATTTTATCCAAATCAATGCCCAAATTTGTGAGTTTACTATTTCGAAGTTTGGTTTCAATTTTTGATTCCAAAGCATTCATAACTGAAATTCCTGGAGATTCTTTGGAATAAAACTCAATGGAATTTGCTAAAATTTCTAGGCTATCTATGGCTGGAATAAACAACGCACCATAATAATCCCCTGCTTCTACTCTTTTTTTGGTTTCCTCAATTCCCATGGATGAAAAATCGACAAAATGAACTGTTTTTGAATCTGAAAAATCCTCTTTAGAAAACAATCTTGATTCATCTACATACACGATTTTTTTAACTTTTTCGTCATTTTTTTTCATCAAAAAATAAACCAAAGCACCCATGGCAACTGTAATTAATGGACTCAAAAAAGTCATTACAATGAATGATTTATTGCGCACTTTTGCAATAAATTCTCTTTTTATAATTAGTTGTAACTTGCTCATAATGAATTGTTTTTACTTACGGCTTCAATAAAAATATCGTTAGCACTTGGAATTTTCTCCACAAAATGTCTCACTTCTCCCTGTTTTGATATTACCGATAATAAATCATTGGAAGATTGATTATTGGAAAGCTTGACATTGCAAATAAGTTCATCTCCAAACAATTTAAAATCTGCAGGAGAAACTTCAAATTTTTCTTTCATCAATTGCAAAACTTGTTCTTTATGTTCAGTGGTAATGCCTATTTCAAAAGTATTGGTTCTGAATTTTCGTTTGATATCTATCAATTTTCCGTCTAATATTTTATTAGATTTATGAATCAAAGCAATGTCATCACACAATTCTTCTACAGATTCCATTCTGTGTGTTGAAAAAATAATGGTAGCGCCTTCATCGCGCAATTGCAAAATTTCTTTGGCAATCAAATGGGCATTGATAGGATCAAAACCAGAAAAAGGTTCATCAAAAATCAATAATTTTGGTTGATGCATTACCGTAACAATAAATTGTACTTTTTGCGCCATTCCTTTAGAAAGTTCCTCTATTTTTTTATCCCACCAAGAAGCAATATCAAATTTTTCAAACCAGTATTTCAATCTTTTCTTGGCTTCTTCTTTTGACAAACCTTTCAATTGGGCCAAATACAAGGCTTGTTCCCCAACTTTCATAGATTTATACAACCCTCTTTCTTCGGGTAAATACCCAATATCAGCAATGTGTTTTGGTGACAATGGTTCTCCATCTAAAAAAACGGTTCCTGAATCTGGCATCGTAATTTGATTGATAATTCTGATCAACGAAGTTTTTCCAGCGCCATTTGGACCTAACAATCCAAAGACACTCCCTTTTGGTATTTGTAAAGAAACGTTGTTGAGCGCAGTATAATCGCCATAGGTTTTTACAACATTGTTTATTTCGAGTAAATGATTCATAGAGAATTTTTTAAGTCGCTTTTGTACAAAACTACATATTTTATTGAGATTAGACACAGAAAGTATGGATTCGTTACACGATAATAAAATGTTAAAATTTATTATGCATGCATAACTTTTTTTATATTTACTATGCGTGCATAATAAATTTTTATATCTTTGGACTCCATGGACAGAAATAAAACAATCGATCATCAATTAAGAGCTACATGGCAAGCAGTTGCAAAAATGTACAATGAGCAAGCTGCAAATCATGGAAGCACGATGGCTATGGCATTTGTTTTATTAAGCATCCACAAAGAAAATGGCACACCTTCAACAGCTTTAGGACCCATGATGGGAATGGAACCCACCAGTCTTTCAAGAATTTTAAAATCGATGGAAGATAAAGGAGCCATTTATAGAGAAAAAAATCCTGAAGATGGAAGAAGTGTCATGATCAAATTGACAGCGTATGGCAAAGAAATGAGAGAAATTTCAAAAGGACATGTGTATCAATTTAATGATTTTGTAAAATCGCAAGTAACGGAAGAAGAATTGGACGGCTTTTTTAAAGTAACATCCACCATCAATAAATTAATTGCCGAGAAAAAGATTTTTGAAGCAATACAACAAGATAAATAAAAATTAAAACACTATTCTAATGACAAGACGAATTAAAAAAGTAGCAATTATTGGCTCAGGAATTATGGGTTCAGGAATTGCTTGTCACTTTGCAAACATTGGCGTTGAAGTGCTTTTGTTGGATATTATTCCAAGAGAACTTTCCGAAATCGAAAAAGCAAAAGGACTCACACTCAATGATAAAGTAGTTCGAAATCGTTTGGTAAATGACGCTTTAATGACTTCATTAAAATCAAGTCCTTCTCCTATATACAATCAAAAATTCGCTGAAAGAATTTCTACAGGAAATATGGAAGATGATTTGCATAAAATCAAAGAGGTTGATTGGATTATGGAAGTGGTTGTGGAGCGTTTGGATATCAAAAAAAGTGTTTTTGAAAAAATTGAAAAATTCAGAACTCCAGGAACCTTAATCACTTCAAATACTTCTGGAATTCCGATAAAATTTATGAGTGAAGGACGAAGTGAAGATTTTCAGCAGCATTTTGCAGTAACACACTTTTTCAATCCTCCAAGATATTTGAAATTATTTGAGGTTGTTCCTGGTCCAAAATGCAAGCAAGAAGTGACTGATTTCTTGATGATGTATGGTGATAAATTTTTAGGAAAAACCTCAGTTTTAGCCAAAGATACTCCAGCATTTATTGGAAATAGAATTGGAATTTTTGGCATCATGAGCTTGTTTCACGTGGTGAAAGAAATGGATTTGACCATCGAAGAAGTGGATAAATTGACTGGACCTGTAATTGGTCGACCAAAATCTGCCACTTTTAGAACGATTGATGTAGTTGGTTTGGATACCTTAATTCACACTGCAAATGGCGTAAAAGACAATTGCCCAAATGACGAAATGAGAGATCAATTTGTGATTCCTGAATTTGTCAATAAAATGATGGAAAACAAATGGTTGGGAAGTAAAACCAAACAAGGATTTTACAAAATGACGAAAGATGCCAATGGCAACAGAGACATTTTATCTTTGGATTTGAAAACGTTAGAATATCGTCAAAAAAAATCAGCAAAATTTGCCACTTTAGAACTCACGAAATCGATTGATAATGTCGCTGACAGATTCAAAGTGTTGGTGGCTGGTAAAGACAAAGCAGGTGAATTTTACAGAAAAAGTTTTGCTGCCATGTTTGCCTATGTTCAAAACAGAATCCCAGAAATTTCTGATGAATTGTACAGAATTGACGACGGTTTAAGAGCTGGTTTTGGTTGGGAACATGGACCATTTCAAATTTGGGATGCCATTGGTGTTGCCAAAGGTGTTGAAATGATGAAAGCTGAAGGAAAAGAACCTGCAACTTGGGTTACTGAAATGTTGGCAAACGGAGAAACTTCTTTTTACACCATCAAAAATGGTGCAACCTATTATTATGACATTCCTTCAAAATCTCAGGTTAAAAAACCAGGTCAAGATTCATTTATTATTTTAGACAATATCCGAAAATCAAATGAAGTTTGGAAAAATTCTGGAACAGTTATAGAAGATTTGGGTGATGGAATTTTAAACCTAGAATTCCGTTCGAAAATGAATACCATTGGTGGTGATGTTTTGGCCGGAATCAATAAAGCAATTGATTTGGCTGAAAAAGATTTCCAAGGATTAGTAGTTGGAAATCAAGCTGCAAACTTTTCTGTGGGTGCCAATATCGGAATGATTTTTATGATGGCTGCAGAGCAAGAGTATGATGAATTGAACATGGCCATCAAATATTTTCAAGATACGATGATGCGAATGCGTTATTCTTCCATCCCAACAATTGCAGCTCCTCATGGAATGGCGTTGGGTGGTGGTTGCGAAATTTCACTACACGCTGACAAAGTAGTTGCGGCAGCAGAAACCTATATTGGTTTGGTTGAATTTGGTGTTGGTGTCATTCCTGGTGGAGGTGGTTCCAAAGAAATGGCGTTGAGAGCACAAGATTTATTTCACAAAGGAGATGTGCAATTGAATGTGTTACAAGAGCATTTTCTAACTATTGGAATGGCAAAAGTAGCTACATCAGCGTATGAAGCTTTTGATTTAGGATTGCTTCAAAAAGGAAAAGATGTGGTGGTTGTGAATAAAGACAGACAAATTGCAGAAGCTAAAAAACATGCGGTTTTGATGGCAGAAGCTGGATATACGCAACCTGTAAAACGAAATGACATTTTGGTTTTAGGAAAGCAAGCGTTAGGAATGTTTTTAGTAGGAACTGATTCTATGGAAGCTAGTAAATACATTTCTGCGCACGATCAAAAAATAGCGAATAAATTGGCGTATGTAATGGCTGGAGGCGATTTATCAGAACCAACCAGAGTTTCAGAACAATATTTACTAGACATTGAACGCGAAGCATTCTTAAGTTTGTGTACGGAAAGAAAAACGTTGGAGCGAATTCAACACATGTTAAAAACTGGAAAACCATTGCGCAATTAATAATTGCAAGTTATTAGTTGTGAGTTCTAAATGATAAGTTAAGTCACTAACAACTAAAAACTAAACACTAAAAAATATAAAAATGAAACAAGCATATATCGTAAAAGCATACAGAACAGCTGTTGGAAAAGCACCAAAAGGACTGTTCAGATTTAAAAGAACGGATGAATTGGCAGCAGAAACCATTCAATACATGATGAATGAATTGCCTGATTTTGACAAAAAAAGAATTGACGATGTCATTGTAGGAAACGCAATGCCAGAAGGAGCGCAAGGACTAAACATGGCGCGTTTAATTTCATTAATGGGATTAAAAATCGAAGATGTTCCTGGGGTAACTGTAAACCGTTTTTGTTCTTCTGGACTGGAAACAATTGCGATGGCAGTGGCTAAAATTCAATCAGGAATGGCAGATTGTATCATTGCTGGTGGTGCAGAAAGCATGAGTTCAGTGCCCATGACAGGTTTCAAACCAGAATTAAACTACGATACCATTGCAGCTGGTCATGAAGAATATTATTGGGGAATGGGAAATACTGCAGAAGCTGTTGCCAATGAATTTAAAATTTCAAGAGCTGATCAAGATGAATTTGCATTGCAATCACATTTAAAAGCACTAAAAGCACAAGCTGAAAATCGTTTTCAAAATCAAATTGTTCCGATTGAAGTTGAACAAACTTTTATCAATGAAAACGGAAAAAAAGCCACAAAAAAATATACAGTAACCAAAGATGAAGGTCCAAGAAAAGATACTTCTTTAGAAGGATTGTCCAGTTTACGCCCTGTTTTTGCAGCCAATGGAAGTGTTACTGCAGGAAATTCATCTCAAATGAGTGATGGTGCTGCTTTTGTGTTGATTATGAGTGAAGATATGGTCAAAGAATTGAACATCACACCCATTGCAAGATTGGTGAGTTATGCAGCTGCAGGAGTTCCTCCAAGAATTATGGGAATTGGCCCAATTGCTGCGATTCCAAAAGCATTGAAACAAGGAGGTTTGCATCAAAAAGAGATCGAATTAATTGAATTGAATGAAGCTTTTGCTTCACAATCTTTGGCGGTAATTCGTGAATTGGGCTTAAACCCAAATATCATCAACGTAAATGGAGGTGCCATTGCGTTAGGACATCCTTTAGGTTGTACTGGTGCTAAATTATCTGTTCAGTTGTTTGATGAAATGCGTCAAAGAAATATGCAAAACAAATATGGAATGGTGACCATGTGTGTTGGAACAGGTCAAGGTGCAGCAGGAATTTTTGAATTTTTAAACTAAAAAAGCAAACAATATTAATTATGGAAACAATACAAAAAAACCTATTAAGAGGAGGACAATTCTTAGTGAAAGAATCAAACTGCGAAGATATTTTTACCCCAGAGGATTTTTCTGAAGAGCAAATTATGATGCGTGAAGCTGTCAAAGAATTTAATGAACGTGAAATCATTGCTCACAAAGCCCGTTTTGAAGCAAAAGACTATAAATTGACAGAAGAAGTAATGAAAAAAGCAGGAGAATTGGGCTTTTTAGGGGTTGCTGTTCCTGAAGAATATGGTGGCTTGGGAATGGGATTTGTTTCTACAATGCTTACTTGCGATTACATTTCAAGTGGAACTGGCTCATTCAGTACTGCTTTTGGTGCTCACACTGGAATTGGAACCATGCCAATTACTTTGTACGGAACTGAAGAGCAAAAACAAAAATATGTCCCAAAATTGGCTTCTGGAGAATGGATGGGTTCTTATTGTTTGACGGAACCTGGAGCTGGGTCAGATGCAAATTCAGGAAAAACAACCGCTGAAATTTCTGCTGATGGAAAATCATACAAAATCAATGGTCAAAAAATGTGGATTTCAAATGCAGGTTTCTGTAATTTGATGATTGTTTTTGCGCGTATTGAAAATGACAAAAATATCACTGGTTTTATTGTTGAATATGACAAAGCAAATCCAAATGGAATTACGTTAGGAGAAGAAGAACACAAACTAGGAATCAGAGCAAGTTCTACACGTCAAGTATTTTTTAATGATACGATTGTGCCTGCTGAAAACATGCTTTCTGAAAGAGGTGGAGGTTTCAAAATCGCTGTAAATGCACTGAATGTTGGAAGAATTAAATTGGCTGCTGCTTGTTTGGATTCTCAAAGAAGAGTTACCGAAATTGCGTTAAAATATGCTTTAGAGCGCAAACAATTCAAAACTCCCATTGCAGATTTTGGTGCTATCAAAGCAAAATTAGCAGAAATGGCAACCAATACCTATGCAGGAGAATCTGCAAGTTACAGAGCTGCAAAGGATATTGAAGACAGAATTCATATGAGAATTGCTGATGGAAATTCGCACCAAGAAGCCGAACTAAAAGGAGTGGAAGAATATGCTATTGAATGTTCAATTTTGAAAGTAACCGTTTCAGAAGATGTTCAAAATTGTGCAGATGAAGGCATTCAGATTTTTGGAGGGATGGGATTTTCAGAAGAAACACCCATGGAAGCTGCTTGGAGAGATGCACGTATTGCACGAATTTATGAAGGCACCAACGAAATCAATAGAATGCTTTCTGTGGGCATGTTGATCAAAAAAGCCATGAAAGGTCATGTTGATTTATTGGGTCCTGCAACTGCTGTTGCTGATGAATTAATGGGAATTCCTTCCTTTGAAACTCCCGATTTTTCGGAATTATTTTCAGAAGAAAAGATGATGATTGCCAAAATGAAAAAAGTATTTTTGATGGTGGCTGGTTCTGCAATTCAAAAATATGGGCCAGATTTAGAGCAACATCAGCAATTATTAATGGCAGCTGCAGATATTTTGAACGAAATTTATATGGCAGAATCCACGCTATTAAGAACTGAAAAAAATGCAAAACGTTTTGGTGATAAATCACAGGAAGCACAAATTGCCATGGCAAAATTATATTTGTACAATGCTGTAGAAATCATTACCAGCAAAGGAAAAGAAGGAATTATTTCTTTTTCAGAAGGTGATGAGCAACGCATGTTATTGATGGGATTGAAACGTTTTACGAAATATCAAAATTACCCAAATGTGGTTGCATTGAGAGACATCATTGCTGAAAAATTAAAATCAGAGGGTAAATATTGTTTTTAGATAAGCAAATCAACTATAAAAAGAGATTTAATTATTTGTATAAAAAGACCTTTTAAATTAAAGGTCTTTTTATATATTTGCAGAATTCCCTCATATTTTTTGTATTTAACTTTCAACAATGAAAAGAAATTTTATTTCTGGGTTTATTCTGTGTGTACTATTTTTTAGTTGCGAAAAACCTGTTCCAATTTCTATTAATAGCCAAAAGTTACTTGAGAATATGAAAATATTAGCAAGTGATTCTATGGAAGGAAGGGCATTTTCTACTAAAGGAAGTGTTAAAGCTCAAGAATTTATTGAGAAAAAGTTTACTGAAATTGGATTGCAAAAATATAAAAACGGAAGCTATATAGAAGCTTTTGATTATACCTTCAAAGGAAAAAAAAGACAGGAAGCATTTCCTGTAGAAAATCCAGGAATCAATTTTTCTAATGTAAAAGATACCATTGCTTCTGGTGCAAATGTCATCGGAGTTTTAAAAGGCAATTCAAACAAAACGATTGTAATTACGGCACATTATGATCATTTAGGAATTAGAGAAAATGTAATTTTTAATGGTGCTGATGACAATGCATCAGGGGTTGCTGCTTTGTTTACAATAGCCGAATATTTTAAAAACAAACCATTAAAACATAATTTAATTTTTGCTGCTGTTGATGGTGAAGAAATTGGTTCTGTTGGGACGGAAGTTTTCCTTAAAAATTATTCTGATACAAAAAATATAGCTTTAAATATCAATATGGATATGATTTCCCATAGCGATTATTATCCAGAGCTATATATCTGCGGTACATATCATCACCCAGATTTCAAAAAACCGTTAAAGAAAGTTACCTCTAATGAAGTAACTATTTTATTTGGACATGACGATCCAGAAAAAATTGAACAATCAGATTGGACACTTTCTTCTGACCATAGAGTTTTTTACAAAGAAAAAATTCCTTTTTTATATTTCGGAGTAGAAGACCACAAAGATTACCACAGACCAACAGATAAATATGCCACCATCAATAAAAAATTTTATATTGAATCTGTGAAAGTAATTATTAAATCTATTGAACGTTTAGATGAATTTCTAAATGAAAAAAAGTAATTGACCTGATTTCGATTTAAATTTTTATAGTAAATTCCTAATAATAAACCTGTTGATTGTAACTATTTTATTGGATAGTAAAATAGATTTTTTACCACGAATTCACAAATTGTAAGGATTTCATCACAATAATTGTTTTCATCTTTGATGAAAATTCAAATTTATTGGATTCATTGGGCATAAAAAATCCGTGAATTCGTGGCAATTTCATTTTAAAATTCAATGACACCTAAAAGGTGATTTAAATGAAATCCGTGAATCAGTGGCAGATTCATTTTAAAATTTACATCCACAAGGTTAAAAATTAAAAAATTGTCTGTTGGGTACAATTATTTTATTCAATAGAAAATAGATTTTTTACCACGAATGCACAAATTGTAAGGATTTCATCACAGGAATTGTTTTCATCTTTGATGAAAATCCAAATTTATTGGATTCATTGGGCATAAAAAATCCGTGAATTCGTGGCAATTTCATTTTAAAATTCAATGACACCCAATCAGGTTGACAATTAATTTTATAGTCCAGAGATTTTGGAACTTTGAGAAACTTTGTATATCCCTTTCATTTGGCAGGCAGGGAAGGTACCAAAAACACAACGTTGTTAATTTAAAAAAAGAGGCTATTGTTATTCAGTAATTTATAAATCGAACTTAGATTAAAGAACCTACTTAAAACAGGAAAGAAATAGAAAAAAGCCAGGTCTTTAAGAATCCTCCAAAATAAAAAAACCACTGAAAAATCAGTGGTTTTTAATTTTATAAAAATGTAAAAAGATTATTTTTTATCTTTTTTCGCTTTCGCGTCCATTTTTTTCTTTAAATCAGCAAGATCGTCATTCAAATCTCCTAAAGTAGTTTTTTCTCCTTCAGTTGCTTTTTTAACGGCAGCTTTCACATTTTTCTTCTCTTGCTCTTTGTAGATAGAGGAATGCGAAACTACTACTCTTCTGTATTCTTTAGAAAACTCTAAAACTACAAACTCTGCAGTATCTCCTTTTCCAAGTTTAGAACCATCTTCTTTATCCAAGAATCTTACTGGAGCAAATCCTTCCACACCATCTTCGAAAGTGATGACTGCACCTTTATCGTTTTTATCTTTGATAGTTCCTGTGTGAACACTTCCAATTGCATAGGTATCTTCGTGAATATCCCAAGGATTATCCAAGGTTTGTTTGTGACCTAAGTTTAATTTTCTGTTTTCAACATCCAATTCTAATACTTGTACTTCTAAGGTATCTCCAACAGTTACAAAATCTGATGGATGTTTGATTTTTTTAGTCCAAGATAAATCTGAAATGTACACCAATCCATCAATTCCTTCTTCTAATTCAACAAAAACACCAAAGTTTGTATAGTTTCTTACGGTTCCTGTGTGAGTGGAACCTACTGGGAATTTAGCAGTTACATCTGTCCAAGGATCTGGATGTAATTGTTTGATACCCAATGACATTTTACGATCTTCTCTATCTAACGTTAAGATAACAGCTTCAATTTTATCACCAACTTTTACGAAATCTTGTGCAGAACGTAAATGTGTTGACCAAGACATTTCAGAAACGTGAATCAATCCTTCAACTCCTTGCTCTACTTCCACAAATGCTCCATAATCAGCCAATACAACAACTTCTCCAGTTACTTTATCACCCACTTTTAAGTTTGCGTCTAAAGCTTCCCAAGGATGTGCAGACAATTGTTTCAATCCTAATTGGATTCTAGATTTGTTATCATCAAAATCTAAAATTACCACGTTTAATTTTTGATCCAATTCAACCACTTCATTTGGATGATTGATTCTTGACCAAGATAAATCTGTAATGTGAATCAATCCATCAACACCACCTAAATCAACAAATACTCCATAAGAAGTTACGTTTTTCACGATTCCTTCTAATACTTGTCCTTTTTCTAACTGGCCAATGATTTCTTTTTTCTGAGATTCAATATCTGCTTCAATCAATGCTTTGTGTGATACTACAACGTTTTTAAATTCATGATTGATTTTCACCACTTTAAATTCCATTGTTTTTTCAACGAATTGATCGTAATCTCTAATTGGTTTTACATCAATTTGAGAACCTGGTAAGAATGCTTCGATTCCGAAAACATCTACAATCATACCACCTCTTGTTCTGCATTTTACAAAACCGTTTACTACTTCACCTGTTTCGTGTGCATTGTTTACACGATCCCAAGCTTTGATAACTCTTGCTTTTTTGTGAGATAATACCAATTGACCAGAAGAATCTTCTCTTTTGTCAACCAATACTTCTACTTTGTCTCCAACAGCTAAATGTTGATTGTAACGAAATTCATTCAATGAAATAACGCCTTCTGATTTAGAATTGATGTCAATAATGGCATCTCTATCAGTAATTCTGATAACAATTCCTTCAATGACATCACGCTCTTTTACGAAACCAACAGTACCTTCTAAAGCAGTTTCAAATTGTTTCAACATTTCATCGTCAACAGCATCAATTCCTTGCTCGTATTTGTGCCAATTGAAGTTTTCTAAAAATTGTTGTGGGTTTACAGCTTCTACGGTTGTAGGCTGTGTTTGTGTGTTTGTTTCTTCAGACATTTCTGAAAATTAAATTTGTATCTTCCTGTTTTTCAGATTTTTAACGATAAAAACAACAAGAGATGTTTTTATAAATTGTTTTCTTTGATTCCTTTTTCAAATCTGTTCTCGTAAAAAGGAGTGCAAATTTATAAAAAATACTTGATTTTTAGCATTTTAGTTGAAAAAAATTAAAAATTAAATGATTTATATTTGTTAGAAATTTAATTCATCATGAAAACCAACTTTTCAATGTTACTTATTTGTTTTGTTTTTGCAATAAACTCTTGTCAGAAAGCACCAAAACAGGAAGTATATTTTCACAAATCTCATGACGAAAGCAGAAAAAATGCACCTTTTTCTGAGGCAACTCAGGTGGGAAATCTCTATTTTTTAACGGGACAAATTGGTAAAAATCATCAAACTGGAAAAATGGTGGAAGGTGGCATTGAAGCGGAAACTGCGCAAGTCATCAAAAACATTGAAGCTGTTTTAAAAAATCACAACATGACCTTAAAAGATGTTGTAAAATGCACCGTAATTTTAGCGGATATTGACGATTTTTCAAAAATGAATGCAGTATATACTACTTTTTTTGTTGATAATTTACCAGCAAGAACTACCTTTGCAGCCAATTTAGTGGCAGGTGCAAAAATTGAAATTGAAGTGATTGCCGCAAAAAAGTAAGATGGATACACACACAAAAGAACTAGTCAACAAAGGAATGATGCTCCCTTTAATGGAGGAGTTTTACACCATTCAAGGAGAAGGATATCACACAGGAAAAGCGGCTTATTTTATCAGAGTTGGTGGTTGTGATGTGGGTTGTCATTGGTGTGATGTAAAAGAAAGTTGGAATGCAGATTTGCATCCTCCAACGTTGGCAGAAACAATTGTTGAAAACGCCAAAAAGTACTCAAATACAGTGGTGATTACTGGTGGAGAACCTTTGATGTGGTCTATGGATTATATCACGAATTTGCTACAAGAAAACCACATTAAAACACATATTGAAACTTCTGGAGCCTATTCTTTCTCTGGAAAATGGGATTGGTTTTGCTTGTCACCCAAAAAAACAAAATTGCCTTTGGACGAAGTATATCCAGAAGCTGATGAGTTAAAAATGATCATTCACAACAAAAGTGATTTTGATTTTGCAGAACAACAAGCAGCAAAAGTTTCAGAAAAATGCGAACTTTTTTTACAACCTGAATGGAGTAAAAAAGAAAAAATGACTTCGGAAATTGTTGATTATGTAATGAAAAATCCGAAATGGAAAATTTCTTTACAAACGCATAAATACTTGAATATTCCTTAGGTATTTTGGTATACATGTTGATGCCAAAACACTGAAATTCAATAAAAATTTCTAAAGATTTTTTTATATATTTACAAATATGGATGAGAAAAAACTTTACATCATAGCTGGTTGTAATGTGCAGGTAAAACCACTGTATCGTTTACAATTTTGCCAGAGATTTTGGATTGTAAAGAATTTGTAAATGCTGACGAAATAGCAAAAGGATTATCACCCTTTCAACCCGAAAAAGTATCTTTTGAATCAGGACGCATCATGCTCAATAGAATTAATGAATTGCTTTCAGAAAATGAAAACTTCGCTTTTGAAACGACCTTATCCACCAAAAGTTATAAGCATAAAATAATAAAAGCAAAAGAAAAAGGGTTTCGAGTAACAATGTTATTTTTTTGGCTTCAAACAATAGAATTAGCTAAGGAACGCGTAAAAACAAGAGTTTCAGAAGGCGGACACAACATTGATCCTGAGGTAATTGAAAGAAGATACAAAAAAGGAATCAAAAATTTATTTGATATTTACCTTCCAATCATAGATGGAACCCTGATTTTTGACAATTCAGAGGGGAAATATGAACTTTTAGCAGAAAAACAAATTGATGGGCTGCTAAATATTCTGCACCAAGAAAAATTTAATCTTTTAAAAAATCAATATGACAAAAATTGAAATTCAAACAGAAGAAAAGCATAAAATTCTTAAAGGACTTGAGAAAGTCTATGAAAAACTTCTAGAATTTAAAAAAGCTAAAAACAGTGAATTGGTCGTTTTGCGTGATAACAAAATTGTAAAAATCAAGCCTGAATAAAAGCAAATCGATACTATATGAAGGCAAAAATACCACCGATTCAAAAAGCCTTTCTCAAACCACCTGTAAACCAATATTCGAACAATCCGTAAAAACTTGCCTGACGGAAGTCAGGTCCGTGTCTAAAAAATCTACCCTTTAATCCGCTCATCAATCAACTTACAAATTCGCTCAAATTGCTCCTGAATTCCCAACTCAGAATTGTCAATTTCAATAGCATCATCCGCCTTGATCAGTGGTGAATCTTCTCTAGTGGTATCAACACGATCTCGTTCTTGTACATTGTGCAAAATTTCTTCATACGTCACAGCGTCTCCTTTTTCAATCAACTCTTTATACCTACGCATCGCTCTTTGATCTGCAGAAGCCGTCATAAAGATTTTCAGTTCCGCATCCGGAAAAACAACCGTTCCAATATCTCTACCATCCATCACAATACCCCCATGTTTTCCCATAGCTTGTTGTGCTGCTACTAGTTTTTTACGTACTTCAGAAATGGCTGCAACTGTACTCACCAATTGCGAAATTTCTAAAGTCCGAATTTCATTTTCTACATTTTCATCATTCAAATACATTTCCGCAAAACCCAAGTTTTCATTAAAACGAAATTGCAAAGAAATCGAATCCAATGAAGAAATCAGTTTCTCGACATCAAAAAAATCCTCGCCAATGAAATGTTGTTTCTTTGCAAAAAGGGCTACTGCTCTGTACATAGCACCTGTATCAACATAAATATAATTGTATTTCTTAGCCAATAATTTGGCAATTGTACTTTTTCCTGTGGATGAAAATCCGTCAATCGCAATCGTAATTTTTTGTGTCATTTATCTTTTATCTAAGTCAATTTGTAAACTAAAAGTACTCGCATTGGTGGCTGTATGAAATTTTGAATACGCATAATTAAACGTAAATGTATTCATTCTCAACCCAAATCCGAAAGAAATTCCTCCAAAAGTGCGCACATTTTGCAGTTTCAATTCAGCAGCTCTTCTAAAATTATAGCCCAATCTTAGGTTGATGGCACTCTCAGGAAATAACTCAGCACCAATCACAAAATGCCTCATCGCATTGCTTAAAAAACCAATATTTTCATTCGTTACATTTCCTTCCAAATCCGTAGTTTGTTCAGAAGGATTGGGTACAGAAATATCCCATTGCTGCAAATTATCAACCGTCAAATACCATTTTAAGGGCACATGCTCCAATTGATACGACGCTCCAAGTGCCACCTTTAAAGGAAGTTGTTCAATTTCGTTTGTAAACGATTTGACTTGAGTTCCTGCATTTCTCACAACCAAAGTAAACGAATAAGGTTTGTAAGGACTGTAGTATAAAATTCCAACATCCACAGCCACTCCATACGAAGTAAAATTACTGATGGACGAATTGATGAGCTTCACATTTGCACCAAAAAACAAGTTTGTCCAAGGTAAATTGCGTGCATAGCCCACAGAAATAGCCAAATCACTAGCACTAAAATTACCCGTTTCATTTCCTTGTTCGTCTGCGCCAATCAACGTCCCATAATTCAAGTAACTAATACTTCCATGAATCGTTCCAAATCTCCTCGAAATCAATCGTGCATAGGACAACGAACCAATATGGATGCCTCCCAAATAACTCGAATAATTCGCACTCAGTTGGTTATCCATTTCTTGATTGATGACTGACGGATTCCAAACAGGTTGATTCACATCATTCATCAATGTCAAAACCTCTCCACCCAACGCAACTTGTCTTGCAGAGGTAGCCAAATTTAAAAATTGATACACGTTCTCACCTCCCACTTGTCCATACTGAACCGAAGAAAACAACAAAAAGCAACAAAATGAATATAGAAATTTCATTGGACAACAAATAAACAAACTAAAAACTGAATAACGAAAATAACACAGAAAATTTTATATCAAAAATCTTCTAGTATAAAAAAAACAGATTTAAATGGATGAAGGCGAAGATGTGGGACGAAGACGAAGACGAAGGCTAAGGCGAAGGCGTATGGTTGATTATTTGGTTAATTGTTTAACTGGTTAATTGGTTAATTATATAAACTATAAACATCTAACCCCTAACCGCTAACCCCTAAACAGTTAACCCCTAAACATTTAAACCCTTAAAGAATAGAAACTTTTCAAAAGACTAAGAACAGAGAAGCAAGAATAAAGAAGCAAGTTCTAACCCCTAACCTCTAACCAATTAAACATTAAAAAACAACAACCATTTTCCTCTGTCAGTTCGAGTAACGCGACGCAGGAGCGTTGTATCGAGAACTCGTAACCAGAAATACTGCGAAACTAAAAAACAATAGAAACAAATCAACAAAGGCGAAGGCGAAGGGATTAATTCATCGGTAAATTATTAGATCAATAAATTGTTACATTGATGAACCCCTAACCAGCTAAACCCTTAAACAAAAGAAACAACAGAAACCCTTAAACAGTTTTCAGTCTCAGTGTTCAGTGATGAGTGCAACCTTGAATCTTGAATCTAAAACTTTGAACACCCCCTCTAACCTCTAACTTCTAATATCGTACTTCTAACCGCTAACCCCTAAACAGTTAACCTCTAAACAATTAAACCCTTAAACAACAGAAACCCTCTCAATATAAAAACCCAAATAACCACAAAGGGATTTTGTTTTGATAACCAATCTCAATAGCATCAGCAACTACAAAAGAATTGGAGATATCTTTGAGTTGCTTATGGGTTTTTGATTTTCCTCCAATTTCTACAGTATACATCTCATCTATCAAAAAATCTCCCTTTTCTGTGTATTGAATACTATGTACAAAACCTACTTGATTTCTGAAAAATGTCTCTCTTAAATTTCCTTCATTGGCGTTTTTTGGCGCCAAATTGTAAATCAAATTGGTGTTTTCTAAATATATTTTGAGGGGCTTTTGCAGCTTGCTGATTCCTTTGGTTTCCCTAAAAAGATTGTTTGTCAACCGAATTTCATCCAAATAATGCAAATAGGCCAATAAGGTAGTTCTATTTATCTGAATTTTTTCGCTCAACTTACTCACATTGGGAATGAATGGTACAGAAGTAGCTATGGCCACCAAAAGTTGTTTTAATTTAATGATATAGGCATTTTCAATACCACGCAATTGTGGCAATTCTATTTCTAAAATCATATGAATGACTTCAGACAACCTATGGTCGTACAACTCAGGTTGCTCCCTATAAAAAGGGTAATACCCAAACTTCAAATAGGAATCAAAATATTGTAAAGGTTTGATGTGTGTTGTGATCTGTTGTGCAATTGGCAAGTGATTCGTGAGTAGTTCTTGCAACGAATACGAATCAAAGGACCTACCAGTTTCTACACATAGGTACTCCCTAAACGAAAACCCTTGCATTTCATACACTACAGCCCTTCTGCTCAAATCAGCTCGTGCGTTGAGTATTTCAAGGGCTGAGGAGCCTGTAAACACTATTTTCAATTGAGGATATTCATCGTAGGCATTCTTTAATTCTTGCGCCCAATTGGGGTATTTGTGCACTTCGTCCAAGAATAAATACTTCCCTCCTCTTTTTTCAAATGTGGCTATCAAATCCGATAAAGAATTTGTGGTAAACCAAAAAGAATCTAGACTTGCATAAAGTGTATGTTCCAATTCATTGGCCAAATTCAATTGTATGTATTGAAAAAGCAAGGTTGTTTTTCCAATACCCCTAGCTCCTTTTATGCCTATAAGTCGCGCATTCCAATTGACTTTATCCATCATAGATCGAATAAAACCCATAGGGATATACCGCAATCTTTGTATGAATTTTTCGTATAAAACTTCCATTTTGTTTATTTAACTATACAAATATAAGTAATTATTGTTGATTTGACTATACATTTATAGATTTAAACAACAGCAACCATTTTCTTCTGTCAGTTCGAGTAACGCGACGCAGGAGCGTTGTATCGAGAACTCGTAAACAGAAATACTGCGAAACTAAAAAACAATAGAAACCCTTAAACAGTTTTCAGTCTCAGTGTTCAGTGATGAGTGCAACCTTGAATCTTGAATCTAAAACTTTGAACACCCCCTCTAACCTCTAACTTCTAATATCGTACTTCTAACCTCTAAACAGTTAAACCCTTAAACAATAGAAACTTTTCAAAAGACTAAGAATAGAGAAGCAAGAACAGAGAAAAAAGAATAAAGAACAAAGAACAAAGAAGTAAGAAGTAAGAACAAAGAATAAAGAATCAAGTTCTAACCCCTAACCTCTAACCTCTAAACTGTTAACCCTTTAAACCTTTTCAGTAAGTTGCCAACCTTGAATTTTGAATTTTAAATTTTGAACATCCAACTAACCTCTAAACAATTAAACTCTTAAAGAATAGAAACTTTTCAAAAGACTAAGAATAGAGAAGCAAGAACAGAGAAGCAAGAATAAAGAAAAAAGAATAAAGAAAAAAGAATAGAGAATCAAGAACAAAGCAACTTCTAATATCTAACTTCTAACTTCTAACCTCTAACTTCTAACCTCTAACCTCTTAACCAAAACCCCTACTTCATCAAATTCCGATGATACTCCAACAAGTTATCGATAGGTCGTTGAATCACATCCGTTACTTTCAAATTGTTTTTCTCAGCCACTTTTTCTAACAGGTCTCTGAAGTAAAAAGCAATAGAGCCTATAAAATATAGAGGTGTTTCGGCGCCTTTCTCAAAAGGCAATACGCGGTATTTAAAAAACTCTTGAAAGCCTTTTTTGATGATGCGCTTGATGTATTTATCATCTTTAAAGGCAAACATAAATTGGGCAAAGGTTGCCAAATACATATTCGGGTTTTGCTCTCTGTACAAATTTTTCTTTACAAAGTCTGGCTCTAAATTGAATTCAGCTTCAAATTTTTCTGCAATTCTTTTAGGCATTTTCTCATAAAAATACTCCTTCAATAATATTTTACCAAAGTGATTGCCACTGGCTTCATCCATCACGATATATCCCAATGAAACGGTTTTCATGTGTAGGTTTTTCCCGTCAAAATAACAACTATTGGAACCAGTCCCTAAAATACATACAATGGCAGGTTCTTTCCCAGAAGCTGCATACACTGCCGCTAACATATCTTCGGCAACAAATACCTTGGCATTGATAAAGATGGATTCCAATACATCTTGTAAGATTTTAATCGCCACAGGAGTTCCACAACCTGCTCCATAAAAATAAATCTCCTCTACATCATCTTTGATATTGATCAACTGAAACATGTGTATGATTCTGTCCGTTAACTCTTTGGTCGAATTTACCTCAGGATTCAACCCCAAAGTTCTTACTCTGAATGCTTCTTTTTTATCTTTGTTGATCGCTATCCAATCTGCTTTGGTTGAGCCTCCGTCTGCAATTAATATCATGGTTGTTAATTTTTTCCAAATATATTATAAGAAAATAGGATGTGCAAAAGTTTTTGGGGTTTAGTTATTAGTCTTTAGTCCTTAGTCCTTAGTCTTTAGTTTTAAGTTGTTTTATTACTAAACTTAATTGATGTTTTAAAACTTAACCCTTATAATTTTACAGAGTTTGGGTAATATCGTCTATCGATGTTCAATGTTCAATTTTCGTTTATTGATGTTCGAAATCCTATAACTTTAGACTTTGAACTTTAGACTTTAGACTTTGAAGCTTTGTTAGTTTACCACTTTATTTTTCATTGAGTAATTGCTCAACTTCCATTTGTAAAACAGGTAAATTTTTAACAACAATTCCCCAAATTACAGCATCGGATACTGTATCATATCCATGAATTATTCTATTTCTTACATCAACAATTTTTCTAGAGTTAGATATCTTAATACGTTGGTTTTGCTTTAGTATTCGATTCATTGCTTCTCCAATAATTTCTATATTTCGTTCAATCGCTCTTTTAGTCCTTAAATCGTTTTGATAAATTTCAAATAGTTTAGGCGATTCTATAAAATAACTCTCGATTTCATTTATGGAACACAATATATCATAAAGCCAAGTTTTTAAATCATTATCCATAAATCAATTTTTTTGATTGATTCAAAGTTTCTATAAAATATGGATTTCGTATTGCTTTTTCTTCTAACAAATCAACATTTTTTTTAAACAATTCTTCTAAAGAGAATTTTAAATTATAGTAATTATCTCCATAATCAAGAATATCTATTTGTTGAAAATCAACAATTAAGTCAATATCACTTTCAGCATTAAATTTATCAGTAAGAACTGAACCAAAAGCGTACAAAGATTTTACCTTATGTGATTTGCAAAGGTTATTTATTTCTTTTCTATATTTTTGGATAAAACTCATTCTAAAGTATTTACAAGTTCAAAATTACATAAAATAATGTAACTATTTTTAAATTCTGTTTTTGTAACGTTTTATATATTTTTTGATGAATTTAAAAAGCTATTATCAGGATCACTGAACACTGAGACTGAAAACTGTTTAAGGGTTTCTGTTGTTTCTGTTGTTTAACTGGTTAGGGGTTAGAGGTTAGAAGTACGATATTAGAAGTTAGAGGTTAGAGGGGGTGTTCAAAGTTTTAGATTCTAGATTCAAGGTTGCACTCATCACTGAACACTGAGACTGAAAACTGTTTAAGGGTTTCTTTTGTTTAACTGGTTAATTGGTTAGGGGTTAGAGGGGGTGTTCAAAGTTTTAGATTCAAGATTCAAGGTTGCACTCATTTCTGAACACTGAGACTGAAAACTGTTTAAGGGTTTATTTTGTTTAACTGGTTAATTGTTTAGCTGGTTAGGGGTTAGAGGTTAGATATTTAGAGCTTGATTCTTTATTCTTGATTCTCTGTTCTAATATCGTACTTTTAATATCTGAAAACTAATTTCCATAGTATTTCTGAAAAGTGTAATTTTGTTACAAATTAAAAAAAGTATGTTTTTTTTAAAGAAAAAAGAGATTCCCCTTACCGAGTTTTTTCCTGAGGGATTTGCGGACATCCACTCTCACCTATTGCCTGGGATTGATGATGGTGCCAAAGATGTGGAAAATTCCGTAGCCTTGATTCGTAAAATGGCTTCTTTCGGAATGCATCATTTTGTGACAACTCCTCATATTTTGGGAGACCTCTACCCCAATACGCCCGAAATCATTCTTGATAAATTACAATTGGTGCAAGAGGCATTGACGGCTACCGATTTGGGACACATCCGCATCCGAGCTGCTGCAGAATACATGCTCGACGAACAGTTTGCCGTCTTGCTTGAAAAGGGAAACTTACTGACCCTCAAAGACAATTTGGTATTGGTCGAAATGTCCTACTTCAGCCCTCCACTCAACGTCTATGAATTGCTTTTTGAATTGCAACTAAAAGGATTCAAGCCCTTATTGGCGCATCCTGAACGCTATTTTACGTATCACAACCGCTTTCAAGAATACTATAAACTGAAACAGGCTGGCTGTTTGTTTCAACTCAATTTACTTTCTTTAACACCCCATTACGGAACTCCCGTACAAAAAACAGCACAGCAACTCTTAGAAAAGGGATTGTATGATTTTGTAGGTACGGACACCCATCACGAACAGCACTTGGAACTACTTCAAAAAATAGCTACGAAAAGCAATGTGAAGATGTTGGCTGGGGTGATGGAGAAGAATGTGGGGTTTTAAAGCCTATCCCCCCGTCCCTTTCCCAAGGAAAGGGGAGCTAAATTAGGAAGATGAATGAGATTAGGGAGTTTTTTTTTAATCTGTATTGTGAGGTACGGATTTTTAGACTGATCGTGAGATTCCTCCTATCGTCGGAATGACAACTTTACAGTCGAATTTTACGCACAGTTTGTCATTTTTCGCACAGTTTGTCATTCCAGCCTGTCCCGAGCTTGACTCGGGAAAGAAGGTACGACTGAGGAATCTTTTTTACTTGTGGGGTTCATTTTATTGGTGGAATGACCATGGTGGGTGTGGGATTCCTCCTATCGTCGGAATAACAAACTTAATGGGGAATGACAAAGTTTTGGGGAATGTAAAAAATTAACCAAAAAATTAGAAACAACAGTTTCCTCTGCCAACTTTGAATATTGAATCTTAAACTTTGAACCTCCACCTAACCCCTAAACAACAAAAACCCTTAAACAATAGAAAAAACAGAAACCCTTAAACTAAAAAAACCCTCAAAAAACAGAAACAAAAATTTAAATTTTATCCCTATTTTTGACCAATGAACCTACAACCCAACAGCGATGACTTATAAAGATACCCTTTTTTTTGTGGGGCAATGTTTGACCATTAATCACGAAGAAAAAAATAAGGTTGCCATTGAGTCGCAATTGGCAGCGGGGACTGTGGATTGGGAGGCAGTGGTGAAATTGAGTACAGCACATTACGTGTTTCCTGCACTGTATTTGAATCTGCTACGGGCTGATTTTTTACACTACTTACCAGAAGAATTGGTAGCCTATATGGAACACATCACCGACTTAAACCGAGAACGCAACCTACAAATCATCGCACAAGCCAAAGAAATCAATGCCTTATTGCTTGCCAATAACATTACCCCTATTTTTTTAAAAGGAACGGGCAATTTATTGGAAGGACTCTACGAAGACATCGCAGAGCGGATGGTGGGGGATATTGATTTTATTGTATCAAAAGAGGACTATTTAAAAACAATAAATATTATTATTGATTTTGGATTTGAAGTAGTTGATAAAGATAGCTTTCAATACCCTATATTTAGACACTATCCAAGGCTTTACAATAATAAATTTATTGCTGCTATTGAAATTCATAAAGAACTTGTTAAAGAAAAGTATAAAAATGAATTTAACTATGAAATCATAAAAAAAGGTATTCAATTATTTAATGATGTGAATATAATTAGTTATGAAAATCAGTTAAAACTTACAATTATTTCTTCCCAAATAAATGATAATGGTTTTGCTTTTAAAAGTATTTCATTAAGAAATGCTTACGATGTTTTTTTACTTTCAAAGAAAACAGATCCAAAAAGAGCTACTAATGTATTTAATAAACTAAAAGAACCACTAAATTGTTTTTTAGCTACTTGTTATTTTACAATGGGAAATATCGCTTGTTTGGAATATAATGAATCAACAAAAACAAAGTCTTACATAAATTTATTTTATTTGCTAATTAGTAATGATGACTTGAGAAATGAAATAAACAAAAAAACAAGTAAAAAGATTTTAAAAAAAGAACTAATAGAACTTTCTTTAAAGTTTTTTACCAATAAACAATATCGAAAGTGGATTTTAAAAAGGGTTACTGATAAAAAATGGCGACAACAAATATATCTCAGATTAGGTTTAATAAAAGCTTAGTATACCATGATTTTTTTTGTCTAGCGTAATAAGATTTTAAAAAAAATCCTTTAGGCAATTTACAATATATTTATTTTGAGCATATCATGATTAGATGTAACCAAAACCAGTAATTCTAATAGTTATTAAAAAAATTTAATAAATAAATCCTAAAAAAATCATAATAAATTGTATATAAATTTTTAAAAACAATTATATGATGATATATTACATCAATTAACAATTCATAAACCTTGCTATTTTTAAAACTTTAAACTACCAACTAATCATATTATCTACCCACCAATCGTTGCCACCAAGATTTTTTAGCCACTTCTAGATAGCCTGCTCCGTAGCCATAGCCATAGCCATAGCCATAGCCATAGCCATAGCCATAGCCACGTTTCATGTCGGTATCATTCAAAACCATTGCCATGTTAGGCAATTTGTTTTCTCTGTAAAGCGTCTCTGGTACGATGAGCATGCGCTTGTCCAAATAGTTGGCTCTTGCTACGTAAATGAATAAATCCGCATATTTAGACACCAATAAGGTATCAGTTACCAAATTGACAGGAGCCGTGTCTACAATCACATAATCATAGTCTTTCTTAACAATAGCGAACAGTTCTTTTACTTTGTCATTTAATAATAACTCTGCAGGATTTGGAGGTATCACCCCAGAAGCGATAAAATCCACATTTTTAATTTCTGGAATGGTAAATTTGATATCCTCCAAGGACAGTTTATCATCTAAAATATAATTGGTAATCCCTTTTTGCTCGGGCAAGCCCAAATATTCGGTGATTTTGGGCGCGCGCAAATCCAAGCCCAATAACAAAACTCTTTTATTGGTCAAAGCCAAAGATGCTGCTAAATTAATAGACACAAATGATTTTCCTTCCCCACTGGAAGTTGAAGTGATAAAAATGGTTTTACCTAAACCACTTTCACTGGTTTTGGGAAACATAAAATCCAAGTTGGTTCGCAACAATCGGAAAGCCTCTGCCGTACTGGTACGGGCCTCTTTACTAATGACAATTTTTTCTTGGGTTTCCGAATGTGGAATATCTCCCACAAAAGGAATTTTCATCTCTCGGTCTAAATCTTTTCGAGAATGAATTTTGGTATCAAAAGAATTTTTGACTAAGATAAATAAAAAAGGGATAATTAATCCGAGTAATAATGCGGATAAATAAATTACATTATTTTTTGGAGAAACCTTTAATCCATTACTATATGCACGATCAATAATTTTTGCATTGGGAACGGTAATCGCTAAAGAGATGGCCGTTTCCTCTTTTTTCTTTAACAAATAAGAATACAATTCCGAATAAATATTTTTTTGGCGTTCAATATCAATGATGCCTCTTTCTATCAAAGGCAATTGCGCAACCTTATTCTGAACTCGATTGGCTTCATTCGATACTTTAGCAATTTGTATTTCAATAGATTTTCTCAGATTTGCCAAATTGGATTGTAAATTTTGTTTCAATACCGCAATTTCATTGTTTAAGGCAATCAAATTAGGGTTTTTTTGACCCGCAATCGGCTCTAAACGGTATTTTTCTAATACCAATTCATTATATTTTGTAATAGATTGTGAAGTAATAGCGTCTGAAAAACCCAAATTGGCAGGCAAAACTTCAATTTTATTGGACTTTTTAATTTCTTGTTGTACCCATTCAGCTAAACTAAGTTGAGTTCTTAACTCAACTACTTTTAGATTATTTTCGGAGACTTCTTCTAAAGCTAAAGTCCCTTCTTGAGATAATCCAGATATTCCAAATTTAGATTTGTAATCTTTATAATTATCTTGAATCTCAGATAACTCTATGCCTACCGTTAATAATCTTTCTTCAATAAAGTCTTTAGTTTTATTGGAGACTATGTTTTTGTCCGAAATAGCATCTCGATTGTACTGTTCGACCAGCTCATCTAAAATATTTTCAGCTTTTAATTTTATTGGGTCTGTTAAACTTAACGTTAATACTGATGATAACTTATCAACTGTATTTACAAGAATTTTCTTTTGATAACTATCAATTATCTTGTTTTTAGGTTTAATGACTACTAACTGCTCAACATTTTTATTATTACCTGAAAGGCAGTTATTAATTTTAAAGCTACCTAATTGCTTACTATGAATAATTTCATCAAAATTACCAGAAGTAATCAAATTATCATCCAAATTTTTTAATTCAAACCTATTTTTATCAATACTCGAAATTATAAATGAAGTATCTATGTAATGAAATAATGAATCTGTTTTCAAAAATTGAATTTTAAAAAGTTGATTTTTATATAATTCTACAGCCCTAATTCTTCCCTCTCTAAAGTAAGTTATGTTTAAATTCAATGAGTCTATAACACGACCCAAAATTTTTCGAGATTTTATAACTTGAATTTCGTTATCTGTATTGTTTGCGGAGCCAGATCCTACAATTCCTAAATCAGCTACCGCTCTTAATTCATCAGATATACCTGATTTTTGATTATCCTTAATTAATATTGTTGCATTTGCAATATATTGAGGGGTAGAATACCTTATATAAATAAAAGCAATCGAAATTGAAAATAATAAAGAAATTATAAACCATCGCCAATGTGATAAATATTTTTCAAATTCTTGTCGTAAATTGAAAGTCTCCTGATTATCACTAAAATCTAAATTTTTATCCATCTTATCTTGCTAAAATTGAAATTGATGTTAATAAAGAAATTAAAACACCTGTAATAGATATAAACAAACCAGTATTTGAGTTAGAAGAGGCTGATTGGATGCGAGCATAATTAGGTTCTACATAGATTACGTCGTTTTGTTGCAAATAATAAACCGGAGAAACAAATAATTCCTTTGACAACAAATCGACTTTGTATTGAACTTTCTTTCCCTCCTCTTCTCTAATGACAAGAATATTTTGCCTTTTTCCGGAAATATTCAAATCCCCAGCCAAGGCTATTGCTTCTAATATAGTAATGCGTTCGTTTGGTATTGTATAGCTTCCAGGCAACCTTACATCTCCCAAAATACTTACTTTATAGTTTGCCAATCTTACATTAATGTTTGGATTTTTGATATAATCTGGATCCAATTTCTCTTTTAATAGTGAAATCAACTCATCTCTGGTCAAACCACCTATTTTTAATTTGCCAATTACGGGGAAATCTATTTCTCCATTATTGTCTACCAAATAATTTTGTTGTTGAGCTACTCCAATTGCCGAATTGGAAGAGGTAGAATAAGTAACGGCAGCCAAATTGAAAGCTCTTACCGCTTCTGTATCCAGCGCTGTAATAGTGATCTGCAACAAATCATCGGGTTTGATGATGGTCTTATAGCTATTGGATACTTTCGATTGGTCAATTTCGTCATTTTGAAAGTAGATGATGTCTTTTTTAGAGACACAGCCAGTGATACTTAGGATTCCGAGGGCAATGAATAGGGTTTTGAACCTTTTGTTCATAAGAAAATTTTTTGCGAAAATAGGGATTTTTAGGGAATAGTGAGGGATTTTTTTTAAAAAGTTTTTTTTGGGGAGCACACTTGCCTGCGGCAGGCAGGGGGTTCCATGGAGTTTTACACAGAGTTTCGCAGTTTTATTGTTTCTATTGTTTCTGTTGTTTTTGGGAGCACAGGGTTCCATGGAGTTTTACACAGAGTTTCGCAGTTTTATTGTTTAGTGGTTAGAGTTTAGTGGTTAGAGCTAGATTATTTATATCCTAAATTAAATTCAGGATGACAAACAAAAAAACTAAAATTTAAAATGAATCGGAATCTAGCTCCCCTTTCCTCAGGAAAGGGGCAGGGGGGATAGGCCAAAGACCCTGACCCCGAATTAGTCGGGGCAAGAGTTCAGGGTTAGAACGCATTCTCATCCTGCTTGAAAAACATCCCCCAAGCGGTGGCAACCACAATACGTACATCCAATAGAAAACTCCAATTTTCAATATACCAAATATCGGCAGCAGCACGGTTTTTCATATCTCTTACCAACTTGGTTTCGCCTCGATAGCCGTTGATTTGTGCCCAACCAGTTACGCCTGGTTTGGCAAAATGGCGCACCATGAATTTGTCTACCAATACGCGGTATTCTTCGGTATGCTTGAGCATGTGAGGTCTTGGACCCACCAAGGACATGTGGTTGAAAAATACATTGAAGATTTGGGGCAACTCATCGATACTGGTTTTGCGCATAAAGGCACCAAAAGGCGTAATCCGTGCATCGCCTTTGGTGGCCTGCAACTGATCCGATACTTCATTGACCGTCATACTTCGGAATTTGATACAGGGAAACGATTTGCCATCTTGTCCTGTGCGTTGCTGGATAAAAAATACGGGGCCTTTGCTCGTCAGTTTGATGATGAGGGCGATAATTGGAAATAACCATGAGAATAGCAATAGGATGACCAATGAGGAAAAAACCACGTCAAATACTCTTTTGATCACTCGATTGGTAAAACTCTTTAAAGGTTCATCACGCAACTTCAAGATAGGAATTCCCTGCACATAGTCTATTGAAAATTTTTGAGAGAGGTATTCCGAAAACTCGGGAATGACCCGAACTCGAATCATGTGGTTGTCGGCATATTGAAACAGGGCATTGATCAACTCACTTTGGTGGTGAGGCAACGAAATGATGATTTCATCCACGGTATGTTTTTCTAAAAAACCATGAATCTCTGTCAAAGCTCCTTTGTACAAGGGTTGCAATCTTTTTTTGACCCTAGCATCTGTAAACAAACCCACAATATGAAAACCATACTTGGGATTCAAATAAATCCGGTCAATCAGCTTTGACATGTTTCTGTTCAAGCCCACCAATACAATACGGTTGGCATTGTATCCTTTTTTACGGTAATTTCGGAGCCTGTAAAAAGCTATCAAACGCCAAGAAATCAGTAAAATACTGAAAAAAAAGACGCTTACAATCACATAACTTCTTGAAAATTTATAGGTTGTGGTAAAAAAAATAAGGCCTGCAATTACTAGAGTAAAGACAAATAGTACATAGGCATTTTTTGCTAGTACTTTGTGTATAAAAAACACCCTAGGAATTTCGTACAAGTCGAACTTTAGGCTTAGAGCAATCCACAACAAAACACTTCCTAGGATCAAAAAATTATAAAAAAGCGTATCTGGTGTGGCTCCTTGAAACACCCACAATTTGGCAATGACAAAAGAGAAAATAAGTAACAGAGTATCTATCGAGGAAAATATGAGGGGTACAAACTTCGAACTTCCTTTTTTCATGAATGATTTTTTAGACAAAACAAAGATAGCATTTTAATGCATACGTGCAAATGGGATTTTTGGGGTTATTTGTTTATCGATGATTTGCTTAGTAGTGCAAGGGTTACTTTTGTTAAGAGGTTAGGGGTTAATCGATG
Organism: Polaribacter sp. BAL334; assembly: GCF_015767435.1. Lineage (GTDB taxonomy): Bacteria > Bacteroidota > Bacteroidia > Flavobacteriales > Flavobacteriaceae > Polaribacter. The sequence continues at coordinate 29,687 of NZ_JADWOV010000268.1, read as the reverse complement.
AATTGGTGAAACAAGGTAACCATATATCGATGAATCCCTCACCAAGTCTTAGTCTTCGTCTTAGTTTTAGTTTCTTAAAGGTTCCTGTTGTTTAAAACTCATATAGTTTGGCTATACTACATGACAATCAATCTTCGTACAACAAAAATCGAACACCGAACATCGAAAAACAAATCCTAAGAACTACTAGTGTCTTTTTTAAAAAAAACTTTCAACAATAAATAAATAAAGAAAGGGCCATAATACAGATACCTTCGCCACATACGTTTGGGTTCTTTGACCAAACGAATGAACCATTCCAAGTGCAGGTCAATCCAAAATTGACTGGGTCTTTCTACAGTACCCGCATAAAAATCAAAGACGGCTCCAATGGCACAAATGGTTTTGGTGTTTAAAAACTCTTTGTTTTTTGCAGCCCATTTTTCTTGTTTGGGGGCTGTCATTCCCACAAATAACACATCGGGTTGCACTTCATTTACGGCAGCAATCATCCCATCAATGTCTTGTTTAGAGAATTCCGGTTTAAAAGGAGGGGAATAAGTGAACACCCTAATTTTGGGGTATTCAACACCTACTCTATTTTTTATTTTAGTCAAAGTATGTTCTGATGCCCCTAAATACATACAACTCCCAGCAGCTGCTTGCAATTTCTCTAATAAGTATTGATGAATGTCTGCTCCTGCAATTTTTTGAATGCGTTTCTTTTTGAGCAATTTGGCAGCAATGACAATCCCCACACCATCAGGTAATAAAATATCAGAATCTTGGAGGGCTTTTTTGAATTTATAATCACTCTCGGCAATGCAATAGGAATATTGATTGATGGTGGTGATTAATTGTTGCTGTTTATAATCTATTTTTGTAATCATATCAATAAAAACTTGATATTCCAGCAACGAGATTGAGCTATAATTCATGATCGAATTTACAATTTAATTATATAATGACTTTTGAAGTATTACTTTTAATCTTTACTTCGAGATTATTAAAGTTATTTACTTCTTAAAAGATTTCTTTTGCCTTTTTTACAAGTTGCTATTCTTGGTATTTTAATTTCTTAAAAAAAATATAGTTAACATAAATTATTGATTTTCATTTATATTTAACCAAAAGAATTTGTGTTTTGATTAAAAAAAATGCTAGAAATCTATTGATTTACATTAATTTTTTAATTTCAAAAACAAAATTAATATATTTTAATTTTGTTAGATAACTCAGTTAATAAATAACTAAATATTAAACCCATTTTTATTTTTTTAAATTAACATTTCTAAAACATAAATAAATACATAGTATAATTCAAATTATATACCTAAAATTCTTAGTCCAATTGAAAAGTTTTAGAAATCAGATTGCATAATTTTATTTTCATTAATATAAAATTATTTAAATTGAACTAAATATTAAAGCGAAGCATACAGTTGACTTATTTTGTTACCAATTATTTCTTGATTGAAAATAGTATTTGACAAATTAATAGATTCTTTTCTTAACTTAATTCTTAAATTTTCATCATTAATTAATTTAACAATACACTCTGTTAATTCATCTATGTTTCCTGGCTTAAAAAAGAGACAATTTTCAGAATGAATTCCAATATCTGGCATACCCCCTACTGGTGTGGATATTGTAGGAATTCCATAAGCCCAAGCATCCAAAACTGCCATAGGAAAACCTTCATTATAACTTGGCAAACAAAAAATAGAAGCCTTATTAAAAATTGATTCCTTCTCATTATCTTTAATCCAACCTAAAAATTTTACCTGACTAGAAATATTAAATTTATCAACCAAAATTTTCGCTTTTTCTATTTCACCATTTCCCGCAAAAAAAAGTGACCAATCAGGATATTTATTTGCCACATTTGCGAAAGCACTAATTAAAGTTGAATAACCTTTTCTTTCATTAATTGTACCTGCGAAGAGTATTATATTCTCTTTTTTAATTTCTTGAGATAAATTAACTTTAGGACATGGATTGTATATAACAAATATTTTTGATTCTTTTAAATCAAGATATTCTATAACCCACTTTTTCCATAAATCAGATAAAACTATAATACAGTTTGAAGTATTAAATACACTTTTATATAACCATTTATATTTACTATTTATGGTTGTTTCCGGACTGAAAGCATGGAAATGTATGATAATTCTTTTCTTTAATAATCTACAAATTAAAAAATAAAATGTTTTACGTTTTAATGATTGAACCTCACTTAAATGTATATGAATTATGTCATAGAAAGGAACTATAAACAAAAACTTTGTAAATGATTTAATAAAATACCATAGTTTATAAAAAATATTTTTGTCTATATGTGTTTCCAACCATTTACAATTCCATTCTTTCCAATATGATTGGGTTGAATGAGCCTTAATAACTGATGTTATGCCTCCACGTGTTTTTCTACTTGTTGCAATTACTAGGATTCTTTTCTTCATAATACTTTAATTATTTTAGCTGGATTACCAGCAACAACTGTATTATCAGGAACACTTTTTACAACTATTGAACCAGCACCAATTATAACATTTTCGCCAATTTCAACCGATCCAATTATAACTGAATTTGCGCCTATTTTCACATTGTGCCCAATAATTGGAGAAGGACTTCCCTCTGTTGAATTACCTATTGTAGTATTTTGCCTAATTATTACATTTTGTCCTATAATTGTATTACTGTTAATAACAACACCTTGTCCATGATATAATCTGAAACCATATCCAATTTTTGTTTCATCTGAAATATCTATTCCTAGTATCCATTGAACAATGATTTTGTAAAACAATCTAATTGGAAAACCAACTATTTTTAAAAATTTATTTTTTGTAAAACATGCACTTATTCTGAAAAAAATAATAAAAAAAAGACCTTTTGTATTGCCTCTTAAAACATACAATTCATCATAAATATTCATATCAAACTTTATTTATATTATATTTAGTTTTAGTGATGCCAAAAGCTAATAAAACTAAATTTATTAATAACATAGTATAAACTTCTTGACCACCTTGGACAAACATCATAGTTAAATACATATAAAAGAAAGCTATTATTATCAGTTTACCTTCTTTTATAAATGGGTGTTTAATGTTCTTATTGAAATTAAATAGGAACATAATATAGAATAAAAATGAAATTAAACCATTCTGAACTAAAATATCAATAAAACCATTATGTGAAAAAACTCTAAAACCTATGTATTTATTATTACGTTCCATTAATTCATTTTCTCCAATTCCTAAAAGTATCTCTAAAATATTATTGTTTTCAGACCAACTCTTAAAAGATGTTTCCCATATTTTTAATCTTCCAGAACTGATTGTATTAGTATCAACTACTTTTTTATCATCATAGATAGTCTTTCCAATTAACCTGTTTCTAAATCCTTCGTCAGTATTAAACTTAAACAAGAAAAAAAAACCAATTATCGTAAAGACAGTAATAATTCTTCCTAGATTTTTTATTTTTTGTTTATAAATAAAAATAAAAAACAATCCAGTTACCAAAATTAAAAGAGCTGTTCTAACATAAGTTAAATAAACAGAATAAAACAAAATTAGTAAATTTAATATGTAATGAAATTTTGTGAGTAATGACATTTTTTTATTAAAATAAAACAATTCATAGATTAAATAGCATAAAGAAAATGTCAATAAAATAGCAGTACTATGAACAGTTTGAAAAATTGTAGAAAACCCCTCACTATCACCACCATACAAAGCTACATCATATCCTTTTGTCAAAGGAGATAATATTTTGAAATGAAAAATCAAACATGAATAACTTGTAAAAAAAACAAAATACCTTAACATACTAAAATATTTACTTCTTTGTAAATTTAATGAAAGAAAAAAATGATAAGTTAATGGGAATAATAAAATTTTAAGAGTTACAGATATGGTTTCAATAGGATAAGAAAATATAGAAGTATTGATTAGACTCAAAAAAGTAATAAAATAGTATATATAAATAAATTTTGGAGCTTTAACTTTTTTTAAAATAACGTATAAAATTGCAAAAACACAAAATAAACCTTTCCAAATTTGTCCCCATTTAACAGGGCCAATATAAATAGGCTCTAAATAAATAAAAAAAAATAAAACAAAACCAATAAGTATGTTTTTAAATTTTTGCATAAATATTAAGGAATTAGTTTTTGAAATTGATTATCAATCTTTTCAAAAGTAAATTCATTTTTAATTCTTAAATAATTTAATTCAATAATTTGTTCAACAGATTCTGGCTCTCTTATATACTTTTCAAGTTTATAAACATATTCATTTGTGTCATTATCAGTAACAAGAAACTCTTTAGATAAAAGAAAATCTGTAATATCAGGTAAAGTATTAGAAATTATAATTTTTTTCATTGCCATCGCTTCAATTATTACGTTTGGCAATCCTTCATTGGTTGTTGGAAAAATAAATATATCTGACGCATTTAAAAATTTTTCAATACAAGTTACATTTTCATATAAAAAGAACTGATTATTAGTATTTTCAAAAACTTTTTTTAAATCACTAATTATAACATTTGATTCTTTATGGTTTAAATCACCACATATTACAAAAGAATAATTTATATCGATTTTTTCATTTAATTTTTCAAATATTATTTTAAAATTATCCGCACCTTTTCTAAAATTCACACTGCCAACAAAAAGAACTATTGGAATATCGGTAGGCAATTCCAGTTCATTTCTTAATAATAATTTTTCCTCTTTACTTTTTATTGGTTTAAATTTAAGAATATCAACTGGATTGACTAAAAGTTGAACTTTTCCTGATGTATAACCAAAATCAAAACATTCATTAAGAACTGCGGGAGAATTTACTATTATCTTATCCGCTAATTTAAATTGTAAATTCTTAAATTTATAATATAAATTAATAAAAATATTTTTAGATTTACTTGCTGGCGAGTCAACCCCCATCAAAGTAATACCAATAATTACTTTTTTATTTAACAATTTACAAATTGTTACTGCAAATAATGAATGCCAATGAGGAGAAACCACATAAATTAAATCAAAAGATTTACGCTTTTTAATTAAGTGATAAATTAAATCAAATAAAATAAAAAGTTTAGATCTTAAAAATAAAATATCAGACTCAGATATAAAACTATTAATTTTCTCAAAACGATTTCTCTTTGTAAGAGTTACAATACCCGAAAGATTTTTTTTTTCTTTAAATCTCTCAGCCATTTTAAAAGCTCTTAAATATCCTCCTCCATAATCAGGTGGTATATAATTAATATAAAATAAAGTTTTTTTATTATCCATTAAATAGTCTTAAATAATGATACATATTGATTTACGATTTTTATTGAATCAAAAAAATGTGATCTTTCGATACAAGCACTGTACTTATAACCCTTTTCATGCTTTATCAAAAAATTATAAAGCTGATCTACAAATTGTTGATTCGCATTCAATGGAATTAATTTACCCATCTCATTATTTATTATTATTTCATTAGGACCGTAATTACAATCAGAAACAATTGGATAAACACCACAAGCCATAGATTCAACAATTGTCATATGAAAACCTTCCCATAAAGAGGTAGACAGATAAACATCTGAATTATTAATGTATGACCAAGGGTTTTCAACAAAACCTAACATAAAAACACTATTTGAAAGTTCCAATTCATCTATTTTTTTTTCAATACTCTCACGCAAAGGACCTTCACCAAGGATTATTAATTGTACTGGAATCTTATCGTTCAATTTTTTAACAATTTGAAGCATATCAAAATATCCTTTTTGCTCTACAAGCCTTCCAATAGCAATAATGTTTTTTTTGAGTTTAATTTTATCAGTAAAAAATTTTGGTATAATTTGTGTTTTATTTAAGATCCCTTTGATGTCTGCTGGATTATATATTGTAATAATTTTATGATCTAAAATGTTAAACTTTTTTATTAATTCACTTCGAATTCCATCAGATACTGTTACTATTTTATCCGCATATTTATAAAAATAAAATAAATCTAATTTCTTAATAAAATTTTTAATTTTGGATTTTGATGATAAGTAATTTCTATGAGGATTATTATGTTCTGTTAAAACAACCTTTAAATTTGGTCTAAATAAGAATTTTGTCCTTAAAGCAATTAAATTAGCATTTGGCATAAAACTAACAACTAGTTTAATATCATTTCTTTTAATTATGTTATTAAAAACAATAATATTTTTAATAAAAATATGATATGATGAAGACATATCAATAACTTTAACATGATTTGGTATTTCATCCTTATATTCACCCGATAAAGAGCCTATAGCCAAAAAAGCTTCAAAAATTGATTGATCTAAGTACTTTAGAATTTCTAACAAAACTCTTTCAGCTCCCCCACCATTCATAGAACCAATAACAAATAAAATTTTAATTTTCAAAATAATTTAATTTAGTATTTTTAGACTCTATTTTTTTTAGTAAAAGTTCTTTAGAATCAGAAACAAACTTTTCAGATTTTATTTTGTAATTTTTTCTGTCATTATTGTTGTAAATCGAACCTTTCTCAATTGCTTCTTCATAGCTACTTACGATATTTTTTGACAAATCTAACCTTTCTGAAATATCTAATAATCTAGATGATCTTATTTTTTCCGAATAATAAGCCAAAAAATTTCTTTCAAATTTATTCGCAAATAAAACCCCATGAAAAGAATCTGTGTAAAAAAATTCAGCATATTTTATTAAATTCATCCATTCGATAGGTGATGAATCAAATAAATGTATATCTGCCCAAGAAAAATAATTAGGATTTTTATTTGTTAAATAACACGCTACAACTTTTAAATCACCAAATTTATTCTTGATTTCTTTAATCATTTTTAAATGTCCGCCTTCTATTTCTTTGCCAAGTATATAAACAAATATATATTTAAATTTAATGGGAGATTTAGTTACTAATAGATGATTAAAATCAATTAACATAGACGGATCACAAACAACATCAGCTTTTTGTTCACTAGTAGTATGCACAAATTCTTGTGTCTGGTTATCACGGACACCAACCCAATAATAATCCTCTAATGCTTTTTTAAGTATAATTAAATCTTTTTCCTTTACTTCTTTGACACCTCTGCAAGCTGCGTAAGATAATCTTTTCCCATTAAAACTTACAAATGGAATTAAAAAATATGCGTCGTAAAAGCCATCAATTGAATTCCAAATTTGATCACTTCCTGTTATTATAACTTCATATTTATTTAAATCATGATTTCTTTGATTTGCGTCAAATAATTCAGATATGTTTAGGTATTTTTCTCTAAATAAATTAAATTTTTTAGTTTGAACATAGAGTGCTTTAAATTGCTTAAAATATATTAATAAATGATTTATTTTAAAATTTTTAAAAGTATAAACTAATTGATTTTTAATAATACTAATTATAGTAACTATTATATTTTTTTGAGGTTTAAAGTTTATTACCTCTGCATCAAAACCTTTTTGTTTTAAATACTCCTGAAGTGCATAACACTGCAATAAAGCACCGAAATTATCCTTATAGTGATATGTTAGGATACCTATTTTTCTTTTTATTAACATGCTTATATCTTATTTAACAATTTTAAAGTGTTACTTACCCAATTTCTTTTTTAATATATTTATTGTGTTTTTTCCAATTACATCTTTGACCATTTTTGCAGTTTTACTTTGATAAATAGTTCTTATCATTTGTAAAGCATCTGATTCCTCTTCACTGTTTGTAAATACTTCAAATAACATAGATTTTGAAGTTATGTCTGCAAATACAAATCGATTATAAACATTCATGAATTCCTCTTTGTTTGAAGCTGTAAGGTATTCAAATCCTAAGTTTTCTGAATAATTTTTTAATAATAGACTTGACTTATTTCCAAAATGGTAACCTGCTGCGATAAAATTATCTGCAGTCTCTGCCAATCCTGCTAAAGTAGCAAAATTACTATTATGTCTAAACTCTGTTCCTTTCCCATTGTTAACTACTAATATCCTTAAGTTGTTTCCAACATGACGATTTCCTAATACATTCATATCATAAAAAAATGCAAGATCTCCGGTAATACAGAAGTATAGTTTACTTTTATTAACTAATGATGCACCAATAAGTGAAGATACACATCCATCTATCCCAAATCCTCCAACATTTGAATATGAACGAACGGAATTCGGTAAATCAAAAAAATTCCAAGACCGTAAACTATTTAAAATAGCGAAATGTATAACAGAATTATTAGGTATTTTATTAGCTAAATTAGACGCTATCCAAATGTTAGAAAAGGGAAGTTCGTTAATCAATTCTCTTGTCTTTTTTAAAAGCTTTAAACATTCCTCATAGTAAGAACTTTCAGTTTTTTTACCAATTTTAGAATAATAATCAAAAAATACCTTTTCTGGCATTTCAAATACATGGGTAAGTTTTCTATATTGATCTTTAATTTCTCCATCTTCATTAACCCTCCAAACATTCTTACTTTTTATGTTTAAAGTATAATAATCCCCTGTAATTTCTCCAATCTGTATTAAAAGTTCAGGAAATAGTTGAGGCTTATCTTCCCTGCCACTTCCTTGAATTGCTTCCAATGAAAAATTAATACTGTATTTACCAAAATAACCACTTGTATGATCACAAAAAACAACCGCATTATTCTTTTCACAGAATGTTTCAATTGATAGAGTTTCATCAATGCTAAATTTTTTGTGAGAACTTATAAAAATTGCAACATACCCGACAGGTAAATCTGGAAAAATATCTTTTGATGTAACCCTGTCAATTTTTCTATAGTTAGGAAGTTCTTTTACATTATAATTTAAAGAATATTTAGTAGTCAAATTAATATGGACTGGTCCTCCTCCGTGTCTCTTAAGCTCAAGAATTGCTTTATTAACTTTTATCTCACAATCCCATAGATCATCCTCATCTTTAATAACTGGTAAATCAATTACTAACTTTGCAGTATCTTTCGGCATAACACTTACATCCAATATTTGAGCAATATTATGCCCAATTTTTGATGCACCTTGATGAGAAGTAATAGATAAAATTGGTAGTTTCCTATAAAAAGCTTCGGTTAGTCCTGGAAAGTAATTTCGCGATGCAGTTGCTCCAGTGCAGCTTAAAACTACTGGCTCATCAGTTTCTGCTGCTATGCCACAAGCCATATAAGCAGCTGAACGCTCATCAACTGAAGAATAAACCTCAAAGAAGGGATCGTCTTGGATACTTGCAACAAATGTTATATTTGTACTTCCCGGTGAAGCAACTACCCTTTTTATATTGTTTTGTTTTAATAAAGAAATAATAACTTGTACATTCTTTTCATCTGTATAATATGTTCTCATGATAAAATTTTATTTTTTTAAATATCTATAATATATGTATTGTAAAATACTTTTAATGTTTTTGATTTCTATAAATGATGTGTGTTCCCTACAAATCTTATCTTTCATTGCCTCAGCTGGCCAGTATACATTATTAAATTTTGGGTTGATAAGAAAAGATTGTAAACAAATCTCTAATCCATCTAAAGTTTTTTTAAAATCTTTTGTATCTATAAACCTATTAATTTTAGTGTTATCAAATACTCTATTAAACATCCTATCATATTTAATCTGATAAACATTTGAATGCATTTTTAAAGTCTCATCATCATTTAATAAAATATATTTTGGTCTGTAACCAATATGCCTTTCTATAACTGATATATATAACTGTAATATATTTTCCCATTTATTAGAATCGTCAACAGTAATATGAAATGTATTACCAAATGCATTATCCTTATTAAGTACTGCGAAAATTCCTCTAGCAACATCAAAGCCATAAGTTAATGTTGTTATTGATTCAGCAATACTACTTGAAAATACAATAGTGCGTCCTTTAAGTGCACGATATAACCATGCTTCTTTTTCTAAAAACCCAAGTTGTAATCTTTTCTCATCATAAGTAATGTAGGGTCTAATAATAGTCCAATTCAATTTTCCAGTATCTTTTAAAATATTTTCTTGTTTAGCCTTACTCAAAGAATATTCGTCAGTTGCTAAAAAATCATTATCATTTGAAACATCTAAAAGACGTGGGGTATTTTCTTTGATAATAGAATCATTATTTGAATATACTCTTGCTGAACTTAAATAAACATACTGTTTAGTTCTTTTTAATAAAGTATTAATCCTAAGTTCAAATTTTGAGGTGGAATATACCATAAAATCAACGATTACATCCCAAGATTCCTTTAGAAGTTTGGCTAAAAAAACATCATCATGTGCATTACCACAAACATAATTTACATTTTTAGTAGAATTTATTTTACTTCTTGAAGTTACAGTAACTATATTACCAGAGTCCCCTAAAAGTTTTACTAAATGAATTCCCATTGCTCCAGTACCTCCTAAAACCAATACTTTCATATCATAAGTATATTTAATTATTTGATTTAATAAGTTTGAATACTTTAATTCTTATTTGATTATTAACTTTCAACCTGAGTGATCTATTCAAACCAATAAAATAAATACAAATAGACGTTATCAAAAAAGAAATGAAACTGTTTAATATTGACAAAATTATTGATTCTTTTATTATAAAATCAACACAAAATGATAAAACAGCAGATATAAAAATTATCATTATTACAGGAAATAATACTTGTTTTAAATAATGGTTTACATTTATACCAATCAAATTTGAAACAATATATAAACGTACAATAAACATCATAAAATTAAATATAATTGCTATTATAAATACAGAATAAGCTGGATAACCTATACTTACAAATATCCAAGATGTAAAAAAAATTAAAATTTGCATACAACCAAGTATTAACTCATATTGTTTCATGTTTCCTGGTGCTCTAGCAGCAGTTGTAAGTGGAAGACTTATTGATACTATTAAAGATTCAATTAATGCAAGGCGCGTAAATAGAATTGCAAATTCAGGAACTTCCTTTAACCACAAACCCAAAATAGTTTCCATTTCAATAAGTAATGGCAGTGCAAATATCCACATTAATGAAAAGGTAAGTTTTGATCCATTAAAAATCAACTCAAACATTCTATCTTTATTACCAGAGGAATAACTTTTTATAATAGAAGGATATAATCCTAAATTAAAACTAGAGGCAAACATATTTATTCGACCACTAATATTAGTAGCAATTGCTCGGGAAGCTACTGCTATAGGACTAAAACTTTGATTTAAAAGTATTGTTACAGCATGTGTTCTAAAAACTGTAGACAACTGTCCAAAGAGAGTCCATCCAGTATAATTTAGTATTTGTTTGAAAAGTTTTTTGTCCCAATAATATCTTTTAAATTGACATTCATTATACTTTTTCAAACAAATTATTATGTAAATCAGTAAATTTAAAAATGTTACTAAAAAAATTAAAAATCCATACAGTGGAAGCTTGTCTGCCACAACATAAATAAGTAAAAAAACAACACCTAATTTTAAAAGAACCTCAACAATTGCAACATAAGCATAAATACGCATATCTTCATGGGCAATAATAATTGCGGTAAAAGGAGCTGTAAGTAAAGTTGCTATAAAAGATATAGTTGAAAAATGGTAAAGATATATTACAGCATCATATCTTTCAAAAGGAATAATTAACTTGTTTTTGATATACCAGATTCCTAAAGTTTCTAATAAAACAAGCGAAATTAAACCCAAAACTAAGTAAAATATAAGATTTACACTAAAAGTTCTTTTTAATTTTTCAAAATCATTTTCTCCAAGAGCAAAAGAAAAAAAACGTTGTGTTGCCGAAGCCATAGTACCACTTAAAAAAGATAACAAAAGTACAATTCCACCTACCACATTATAAAGACCAAAGTCTTCAACCCCTAAAACATCTAGTGTAATACGAACTGTATATAGACTTACTAATAAAACTAATATTTGTCTTATATACAGCATTATAGTATTATTTACTATTTGCTTATTACTATTTAGAACTATGTTCTTTTGCATTTGCTTTACAGTGATAATTTTTAATTTATTAAAGTTTTAAATAAAACATAAAATTCATTTATTTTATTTAAATATAACATTTTTATTCTGCCTGTTTCAAAATTTCATGTCCAGCTTTTAGCAAATCTACATCTTTTTTCATTAAAGCAATGTCTCCTTCCATCATATCGTGTACCAAAGAAACCAAATCATGCTCAGGCACCCAACCCAATTCGCATTTCGCTTTCGTGGGGTCACCAATCAACAAATCTACTTCCGTTGGACGGAAATATTTAGGGTCAACGGATAAAACTTCTTTACCAATTTCAATTTGGTAGTCTTTGTGATTACAAGCAGTTACATAAGCTTTTTCATCAACACCTTCCCCTTTGAATTCCACTTCAATTCCTACTTCTGAGAATGCCATACGAACAAAATCACGAACTGTGGTAGTTACTCCCGTCGCAATAACCCAATCTTGAGGTTTGTCTGCTTGGAGAATCATCCACATCATACGCACATAGTCTTTGGCATGTCCCCAATCACGTTTGGCTTCTAAGTTTCCTAGGAATACTTTGTCTTGCAAGCCCATCGCAATTTTGGCTACAGCACGAGTGATTTTACGTGTTACAAAAGTTTCACCTCTTCTTGGAGATTCGTGATTGAATAAAATTCCGTTGCAAGCAAACATATTGTAGGCTTCACGGTAGTTTTTGGTAATCCAAAATCCATAAATCTTGGCTACTCCATAAGGAGAACGTGGGTAAAAAGGCGTACTTTCGTCATAAAAACCACGCTCATTTTTATTTTCTTCCAATCCTCCGTACAATTCTGATGTAGAGGCTTGGTAAATACGTGTTTTTTCGGTCAATCCCAACAAACGCACTGCTTCCAAAATACGCAAGGTTCCCAATCCGTCTACATTACCCACATATTCCGGCATGTCAAAAGATACCTTTACATGACTCATCGCACCTAAGTTGTATATTTCATCTGGTTGAATTTCTTGAATGATTCTTGTCAAATTCATCGAATCGGTCAAATCCCCATAATGCAATTTCAATCGTTGGTTGGGGTCGTGTGGGTCTTGGTATAAATGATCTATACGGTCGGTATTGAATAATGAGGATCTTCTCTTGATACCATGTACGATGTATCCTTTTTGTAATAATAATTCTGCTAAATAAGAACCGTCTTGGCCAGTGATTCCGGTAATTAGTGCGACTTTTTGTTTGTTTCCCATATTCGTTGTAAATTATTTAGTAGTCGTTTTTCGTTATTATTGTTTTTTTAATTTTAATTTCTTTATGTTTAATATAGCATCTAATCAATAGCTACATATTAATGTTTTATATAAGTATTTTTATTGTACACTTGTTCCTAAACTAAATATTTCAAAACCAATCGATTTCATAGCTGCCTTATCAAGTATTTTTCTACCATCAAAAATAAAGGCAGGCTTTTTCATTAATCCATAAATCTTTTCCCAATCATAAGTTTTAAATTCATCCCAATCGGTTAAAATGGCAATTGCATGAGCATCTTTAACAGCCTGATAAGGGTCATTCGATTTTTTTAATAATGTTTTATTAGCATCTGCATCGCGAGAGTTTAGATAAGCCAGATCATTATGCATATTCTCTTCAGATACTTTGGGATCAAAAACCACAATGTTTGCATGCTCATCTAATAAGTGATCAGCAACATAAATGGCTGCTGACTCTCTAGTATCATTAGTATCTTTCTTAAATGCCCATCCAAAAAAAACTATTTTTTTTCCGGATACGGTATTGAAAAGTGTTTTTACGATATTGTCTGAAAAACGTTGCTTTTGGTGATCATTCATTATAATCACCTGCTCCCAATAATCGGCTACTTTGTCTAATCCATAAGACTTTGCAATATAGACCAAATTTAAAATGTCTTTTTGAAAACAGGACCCTCCAAAACCTACAGAAGCTTTTAAAAACTTTGGCCCAATTCTGCTGTCAGTACCAATGGCTCTTGCCAATTCTCCTACATCTGCCCCTGTGACCTCACACAATTCCGAAATGGAATTGATAGAAGAAACTCTTTGTGCTAGAAAGGCATTGGCTGTTAATTTTGACAACTCCGATGACCATACATTGGTAGTTAAAATACGCTCTCTCGGAATCCATGCAGCATAGATATCTACCAATGCTTGAATGGCTTCCTTACCGGCTGGCGTACTGGTGTCACCACCAATCAACACTCTGTCAGGATGAAACAAATCTTCAATCGCAGTTCCTTCTGCCAAAAACTCTGGATTGGATAAAATTTGGTAATTTACACCATTGCCTGTATTCTCAACAATAGTAAGAATGGTTTCTGCTGTACGAACAGGTAAGGTCGATTTTTCAACTATGATTTTATCCGTGGTTGCCACAGCTGCTATTTGGCGTGCACACAATTCCACATATTTTAAATCGGCAGCCAACCCTTTTCCTTTCCCATAGGTTTTGGTAGGGGTATTTACAGAAATAAAAATCATATCGGCGTTGGCAATGGCTTCATCCACATTGGTAGAAAAAAATAAGTTTCTACCTCGTGCTCTTGCCACTACTTGGTCTAATCCTGGTTCATACACCGGTAAGTTGTCCAAATTTTCATCATTCCAAGCCGCTATACGTTCTTTGTTCAAGTCAACTACTGTGACATTGATATGAGGGCATTTGTCGGCGATAACCGTCATTGTAGGTCCTCCTACATATCCCGCTCCAATACAACAAATATTTTTTATTTTTATCATTTTTTAAGATTCAACTATTCATATATTTTTTTGGTAAATTATTATAACAATTAAATACCTAACAATTAAATAATTTTTAAATTTTTACTTGTTTAAAACTCTCTATGTTTTCTAAAAACCACTCATAGGTTTTTGCAATACCTTCGTTTAATTCGGTACTAAATTGCCACCCTACTTCTTTCATTTTGGAGACGTCCATCAATTTACGCGGCGTACCATCCGGTTTGGTAGCGTCCCATAGGATTTCGCCCTGGTGTCCTACCGCTTTCTGAATGGTTTCTGCCAATTCCTTAATTGTCACATCAGTTCCTGAACCTACGTTGTACAAATGCTCAGGTAAAATATTTTCTAAGGCATACACTACCGCTTCTGCCATGTCATCTACAAATAGAAACTCGCGCATAGGTGTGCCACTTCCCCATAAGGTAACGGGGGTGTTGCCATTCAATTTGGCTTCGTGAAACTTGCGAATCATTGCTGGCAACACGTGTGAGGTTTGTAAATCGAAATTATCGAAAAAACCATACAAATTGGTGGGCATCAAACTGACATAGTCTTTGCCAAACTGTTTGCGAATGGCCTGACAGGCTTTGACGCCCGTGATTTTAGCAATGGCATACCATTCGTTGGTAGGCTCTAACGAATCTGTTAACAAATATTCCTCTTTTAAAGGTTGTGGTGCAAACTTGGGGTAGATGCAAGAGCTCCCTAAAAAAATAAACTTGTTGATTCCAGCTTGGTAGGCCCCATCAATCAAGTTATTTTGTATTTGCATGTTTTCCATTAAAAATTGGTAGGGATAATCGTTGTTTGCCAAGATACCTCCTACTTTGGCAGCCGCATCAATGACTACGTCCGGTCGTTCAATAGCGTAAAAATCGGTAACGGCTTGTTGATTGCGCAAATCCAACTCCTTACTAGTTTTCCCTATCAAATTGGTGTATCCTTGCTTAGTCAGTGCTCTCCAAACTGCGGAGCCTACCATGCCTTTGTGGCCTGCGATGTATATTTTTGTTGATAAATCCATTAGCAATTGTAATATTTTTTATACCAATCAACAAATTTACTAACTCCTTCATTGATTTTAGTAGTACTTTTATAGCCTAATTTTTCAATTTCCTTTATATCTGCCCAAGTTCGGGGTACATCTCCTGCTTGCATCGGTAAAAAGATTTTTTTTGCATCTACTCCAAAACTATTTTCAATTTCTTTTATAAAATTTCCTAGTGATTCTGGGCTTCCATTACCTATATTAAAGATTTTATATAATTCATTTTTGGGTATAATATTTTTTGGAAAATTTACAATGATTTGAATACCATTTACAATATCATCTATATATGTAAAATCCCTACTCATATCTCCATTGTTAAATACTTTAATTGGTTCGTTTTTAGAAATGGAATTTGCAAATAAAATTGGTGCCATATCAGGTCTTCCCCAAGGTCCATATACAGTGAAAAATCTTAAACCTGTTGTTGGTATTCCAAAAAGGTGACTGTATGTATAAGCCATTAATTCATTACTCTTTTTAGTAGCAGCATATAAACTTATTGGATGATCAACACTATCTGTTGTAGAAAAAGGAATTTTTTTGTTCTCTCCATAAACGCTTGAGCTACTCGCATAAATCAAATGCTTAATTTTATGATGTCTACAACATTCTAAAACATTTAAAAAACCAACAATATTGCTATCAATGTAAGTTTCAGGATTCTCAATACTATAACGTACTCCTGCTTGAGCCCCTAAATGACAAACCAAATCGAATTCATTCTCTTTAAAGAGAATAGGCAAATTGAAACGGTCTTCTAAATTCATTCTTACAAATTTAAATGAATCAAAATATCTTTCACTATAAGATAAATTTAAAAACACTTCTGCTTGTGTTCTATCAATGCCCAACTCTTTCAATCGAGCAAATTTTAAATTTACATCGTAATAGTCATTGATATTATCAATGCCTATTACAAAATGACCCTGTGTTATTAATTTTTCACATAAATGAAAACCAATAAACCCGGCAGCACCTGTTACGAGTATTTTCATAATTATTTCTTATTTGTTGTTTTCTTTCCTAACAATTTAGAATATTTAGTTAAAATTTAAAACTAGTAGATTGTAAATTTTATTTTAAAAAAGACTAAAGAGAAAAATGTCAATTATAATTATTTATTAAAACGTTTTTTAGGTATTCTAATAATAAGTTATATACTATCTATTTTTCATCTTCAAATTCTCCTTCTCCTGAACCTCTTTTCTTAGTCCACTACTAGAAAATCGGTGTTCTCTTTTGTTGAAAAAAAAAGCAATACCCGCTTTTTCGCAATATTCACGACCCGTAAAGGGCTTATTCATGTATTCGTCTCCAATGATTCGTACATCGATTTTAAAAGAGCGTAAAATGTCTTCCAAATCTTGTTCAGTGGCATAAGGGACAATCTCATCCACAAACTTGCAGCCTTTCAATTGAATATATCGTTCCACTACCGATTGTACAGGTCTGTTTTTTTCAGGACGATCTAGTGTTGGATCTGTTTGCAACCCACAAATCAAATAATCGCATTGAGTTTTAGCTTCCTCAAGCATTTTTACATGCCCTGCATGGAGCAAATCAAAAGAGCTGAATGTTATTCCTATTTTCATTTTTAGTATCTTTTTGCTGTTAGCTATTCGCTGTTAGCCTTTGGCTGTTAGCGTTTCGCAAATTATATATATTCTTAAACTTTGAACTTTAAATTTTAAACTCTGAACTCTACACAGTTTCTATAATTTCTATAGTTTCTGTTGTTTTTCGCAAATTCCTATTCGCTAACTCCTATTTTAAACTCATCATTAAAAACTCAAAACTCGAAACTTAAAACTTTATTCCTTCCCCTTCAACAACCAAGATGAAGACTGAATCTTATCCCCCAACCCATCAATCAACTGAATCCCCAACTCACTACAAATAGGGGCTTCTGGAATGGAATGGTTGTTTTGGTCGCCACCATTGGCAAAGCCCAAGTCATATTCAGTTCCAAATTGTTGATGAATGTCGGCAATGCTGGCGCATACGGTACGATCTTGATCAATAGACAAAAATGCTTTGTCAACTGCTTTGATGTTTTGTACGATAAATAAACGTTCGTCTTCTTGTTGGAATTCTTTGGAGCCTTTCAAGGCGCGTTGGTGGTCGCTGTTTACAATCACAAAAAGTTCATCGGCGAGGGCTTTGGCATTGTTAAAGTATTCTAGATGCCCTTTGTGAATGGGATTGAAATATCCCGAGACAATGATTGCCTTTTTCTTCATGTTTTTTTTCTTTTGTGCAAATATATGAGGTTAATATGGATACCCAAAATTTATAGAGGGCAATATAGCAATTTTTTAATAAAACGTTTTAGTAAATCTCGTTGTCCGATTTTCGTTGTCCGGTAATCGAAAATCGATGGTCGATGATCGGTAATCGGTAATCGGTAATCGGTAATCGAAAGTCGATGGTCGATAATCGGTAATCGAAATTAAAAACCCTTATACCATCCATAAACAAAATTCATGGACAAATTATTTTATTTATGAATTTTTATATGAATATTTGCAATTAGTTTATTGCTGTTGTAGAAACCTAAAATTGTATTTATGAAAACATTATTACACCTATGCTTGCTATTTGTAACCATCGCTAGTTTTTCCCAAAATCAACCAAAAGACAGAAACCACCTGCAAACCTTTGGACATGTGGTCAAAACAAGTTTCAATACGATTCCAAGTGATTTTGTGTATTTAGGCAAAGAATTTTCAGATGATTGGGCTAAAACAGGCTACTATGCAGCGGGTATTTTAGGCTTGATTGCTACTGATAAAATCACTACCAAATTTTGGCAGGACAATGTAGAAAAAACTATTGATTATAGATTGCCTAATATTACACCTCACTTTTTAAGAGATTCTAAAAACGAGTGGATAAAAGGAGTAAATGCATATCTCACTTACCCTGTAATAGGAGTATACATAGGCTCATTGATTGCTAATAATGAAAAAGGGCAATATGTTGGAGTAAATGCCTTCAAAGCGATTGCCTATTCTACCTTAATTACTCAAGTTACTTTAAAAACAGTATTTGGTAGAAATAGACCCGACGAACCCTTGAACTCTGGCATTTCTCCTCAACCAGAATTTCCAAATGGTGGTTTCACAAATAATAACTGGGATTTTTTTAATGGTCGCGATAAATATATCTTATCTCATCCTAGAGGATCAGCATTCCCATCTATGCATGTTACTACGTATTTTGCGTTGGCTAAAGTATTGCAAATGGAATATGATAATTATTGGGTACCATATAGTTTAATGACTGTTGTATTCTTTACTAATGTTGGCGCACACAATCATTGGATAAGTGACATGGTTTTGGGAGGTGTCGTAGGTACTTTGATTGGTCGCTCTATTGTGCGCAGTAGCTGGAGAGCTCGCGGTATTTTGGAGAAAAACAAAAACCAAAGACTTACTTTGAACTACATTCCGCAATTTTCATCAGAATTTACAGGTTTACGGATTGTAGGGAATTTTTAGATATTGATGTTTGATCGTTGGTCGTTAGTCCTCTGTAACAAAACAGAAAAACTATCAACAATTGAAATGCTGCTATGGTCTCTTTGGTTGAATTGATTAGTTGGGTAATCGTTTAATTGGTTATTTGAGAAACAGTTAAACCCTTAAACAGTTTTCAGTCACAGTGTTCAGTCATAAATAAAACCTTGAATCTTGAATCTAAAACTTTGAACCCATCTCTAACCCTCTAACCCCTAAACAACAAAAACCCTTAAACTCTAAAAGACCCTGAAACAAGTTCAGGGTGACAAGCTCAAAGATGGTGAGTAGTAACGAACCTAACCGCTAACCTCTACCCCCTAAACAAAACTTCTGTGATACTCCCTGTCTGCCGCAGGCAGCTGTGCAAAACACCGTGAAACTCCCTGCCTGCCGCAGGCAAGTGTGAAACCAAAAACAACAGAAACAATAGAAACCCTCAAACCTACCCCAACCTTGAATTTTGAATATTGAATCTTGAACCCTTTCAAAAACCTCCCCTTCCTGCTAAATACTCATAACGCTCCCAAAACAACTCCGTATTCTTTTCAAAAGGATCATAATACAAAATCAAATCTCGAAAAGTCAAAAAACGCACAGGCCGTTCGTAATAATGCAATATGGCATTGTATTCCTTACGAGCAGTCTCATAACATACCTCACGATACCTAGCAATTTCGTGTGGAGTGATTTGAGAAAGTGGATGTGGTCGTTTTTTCATGAGGTGTTCCTAGCGTTCAAAGGAAGTTAAATCATCTACAGACAAGTGATAATAGGCAGCAACCTCTTGCAAACTCAACAATCCCCAAGGGGCTTTTTTATAATGAGCCAAAATTTGCTGATAATACTTTTTACCAGTTTTTCGATGACAATTTAAAAATAGGGTCAACTCTTTTTCAAAGACAACAGAGGTAGTAAATACTTTCATTGGTAAAACGTTTTAAAGTTCACCACAAAAATAAAACGCATCAAAAAAAAAGGCAAAAGAAGGAAAATGAGTTTTTACGTAAAATAGCTGAATTTACTCAGCCATTTTTCTACTAGTTGAAAATCAAAGAGTTACTCCAAGTAATTTTGCCACAATACCTACAAATTGTTCTCTATCAGCACTTTTTGAATTCAACAAAGTTTCGGTAGCAGTACTCAGTTGCAACGGATAACCTTGTGCATTATACCAATTCCGAAAAGGAACATCTTTCACTATGATATGTCCTTTCTCTTCCAACAAGCGATATACATAACTCACACTAACTTTAATGCTCAGTCCTTGCGCAATGCTATCAAACAAATGGTAGCCTTCCCAGGATGAAAAAATAGTGGTTGGATAACTTTTTTCCTCAGAAATAGAAGTACCGAAAGAAAAACTTTCATAAAATAAATCTATAAAAGGTTGAAAAAGAAATACTCCTGATGAGCCCCCAATAGCATGCAACATATCATAAGTAACTGCAAACGTTTTAAAACGTTGGGTAAGCCAGCGCGTGCTTAACTTCACCAATTGCGACTGGTCATCTTCATCCAGCAAATCATAATTCATGGCTAAAAAAATATCTTTCAAATAAGAATCATGCGTTTTTTCCATAAACAATGACTCATCCAATTGCTGTATATAGGAATGTAACAAACCACTGCAAACAGCAATAAAATAATGATCCAATTCGATACCTACTTGTAAAATATTTGAATGAGGCAAAATCAACCCATAAGTACTCAAATAAGTCATAAATGAGGTACCTGCAGAAGGATCATATTCTTTATTTACCAAAGCATCAATTCGTTTAAAAACATCCGTATTTGTAGTGAGAAATGATAAATAGCTTTGGCAATCTTCATGTTCAATAAAATACAAATCCTCAATTTCACGCTCACAATAAGAATAAACATGAGAGCTGCAATCAGGAAATTCATACATTGTCTTCAAAGAACCATTCAAATAATTTTTAAAAAGAAAAGGTTGATCAATTTCAAACTCATACAATATTCCATACTGTTCATCAATACAATCCGTACAATTGGTATACTGATCCACAAAAGCAATAAAATTCTTTAAAAAAAGCGCATACAAATTATCTTTATCCATAGCAGCAGCACCTGCTACACGAAAAATAGCTTCTTTACGGAAAGGATCCTCATCATAAAAATCAATGGATAATATCATAGCAATAGTATAAAAGTTTCTTTTCAAGGCACAAGATAAAAAAAACTTGATTATAAAAACAGTAATTCTATAAAAACTCCACCGTCATTGCAGCCTGTCTCGTCATTGCTGCCCGTCCCGAACTTGTTTCGGGAAACGACGTACAATCACAGCACGTCATTGCGAACGACGCAGGAGTGAAGCAATCTGTATTTTCAACCTCCCTATACTCCCGTCATTGCGAGCGAGGCACGAGCGCGGCAATCTGCCAATTAAACCTCCCCCACTCTCAAAATGCAGTATATTGCAATAAAAAGATTGCTTCGTCCTATCGTCCTCGCAAAGACGTTGTGAATGCAAACCAATTGTAGTTACTCTTAACCCGTTCCGGACACTTCGTGAAAGCGTCATTGCTGCCCGTCCCGAACTTGTTTCGGGAAATGAGGAACGACTGAAGCAATCTGTATAACTTTAAACCCTTAAATAATAGAAACCCTTAAACTCTTAAACAAATTACCTCTAAACCTCTTTCAACTTTGTACCTTGTACTTTGTAATTCTAACATTGTACTTTAAACTCAACCCCTACCCGATACAACCCCAACCCAAAGCCAATACAAAGCCGATAGTAGTCCGTTAATAATTCGATACTTAGAGAATAGATACATAAGGAAAAAACGGAAAAAAGAGCATAAAAAGAGAACAATACCAAACCAATCCAAATCTTACAAACCCATCCCAAAGAATACAGATAGCAAGAAAATGCCCTCACTAATTTTACCCCATCATTAGGAAGCAATCTTGTTATTCACAAATGCTTTGCTGCAGAAAAACAGGAGAAACAAGACCATCCTAAAGGTAAAAATGAAGTATTAATTTTAAATTTAAAAAAAATGGCAAAACTAACATCGCTATTAAAAATGGAAGGCTCCCTAGATGGGATGTCGTTTTACAAGAATGCCGACGGGGTGTACCAAGTAAGAGCAAAAAGAGGAGTTGACAAAAGCAGAATCCAAAAAGACGCTGCTTTTCAAAGAACTCGAGAAAACAACCAGGAATTTGCGGATGTTTCAAAAAGCGGAAAGTTGCTAAGACGCTCCCTGATTGAAGTAATGGCAGACGTAAAAGACCGATCTAAAAGTACACGAATGTCGAGTGTGCTTTTCAAAGTAAAAAGCTTTGATACCGGCTCAATAAGGGGCGAGCGTAAAGTGAGTATTGGCATCGTAACACCAGAGGGTAAAGCAGCATTGTCAAACTTCGAATTCAATAAGAACGCTCCTTTAGATGCTGTTTTATTAGCAAAGTATGCATTGAATACGACAACCAATGAAATTACAATCACTGGCTTCAATCCCTACAAAATGTTGGCGGCTCCAGAAGGAGCAACACATGTAAGAGTAGTAGCTGCCCATGCAAAACTCGATTTTGCAACAGAAGAAAGTGATTTGGTGGTAAGCAATGTAGAAACAATAGCAATCAATGAAACCATAACAGACGTAACATTGAGTTTCACAACACCTGCTACAGGGACGGGCACTGAAATGCATCTGTTAAAAGTAGAGTTTGTACAAGAATTCAATGCAGCGCTGTATCCATTAAAAAATGGAACATACAATGCATTAAAATTGATAAGTGTGCAATAACCAAAAAGCACCCTATCGCAAAAAGGTCCTCAATTGAGGGCCTTTTTTTTTGCCCCGCTACCTCCACCGCCACCGCACGAATCTACGCTACCGCACCAACAATGTCATAAGGTTAAAAATATACGCTAGTTTGTCATTCCGACGAAGGAGGAATCTCATTTGTTTACTCACATCCTGCGTTTTTATGTATTAGTCAAAAAATACAAATAACTTCCTAACTTAATGTCATTAATCGCACGAATCCTTTCGTGTGATTGTATGTTTAAACAAAAACAACAGAAACCCTTAAACCCTAAAAGACCTTGTCAGTTCAAGTGCCGAAGCATAGCGAAGGTGTATCGAGAACCAACCTTGAATATTAAATATTAAATTTTGAACCCCAAAAACAACAGAAACCCTTAAACTCTAAAAGACCTTCTCAGTTCGAGTGCCGAAGCGCAGCGTAGGTGTATCTCGAAACCAACCTTGAATATTGAATCTAGAACTTTGAACCCAAGACTAACCCCTAAACAAAAATCGAACATCGAACATCGAAAAAAACACCCTTGTCAGTTCGAATGCCAAAGCGAAGCTCAAGCATATCGAAAACACTCTCCAACACACAAAATAATCCCAAATAAAAAATCATTTTTTTTCAATCATTTCCAAAAGAGTGATATATTTGACAACTTAAAAATGAAAATTGCACAAACACATTGAAAAGTATGTACTTGGTTTGCCTACAACATCTAAAAAAAGCCAATTTTTTTTGTGGTTTGTACGCTGTTTTTGTGCCAAAAATCCGAATAATACTGCATTTATGAACAACTTGAATTTGAACGAATGACCCCGACAGACGAAAAATTCGATTTTAGCAATGGAGAACACGAGGATACCCTCGATTTTAAAGCTCTTTTTGAAAAGTATCTTCACTATTGGCGCTGGTTTGTAATTGGCGTGCTTATCGCTCTTGGGGTTGCTTTTGTGTATCTGAAATTTGTCAAACTGCAGTACAATGCCAGTGCTTATATTATGATCAAAGACAACCTAAAATCAGGGATTTCTGAAGAATTAAAAGCGGTTTCGGATTTGGGAATTGTGGGTACCAGCTCTACGAACAACCTCGACAACGAGATTTTTATTATTAAATCTCGTAAAATTGTGGGGCGAATGGTAGATTCTTTATCGCTAAACATCCGCTATTTTTGGGAAGGGGATATTAAAAATGAAGAAGCCTATGCGAACAGTCCCTATTTTTTAGAGTTTACTGAAAAAGACTCATTATTGCAATATACCGACACCACGTTCATCCTCTCAAAAATCAATGACCATAAATTGCATTTAAAGGATAATGAAGGAGTTTTTATAGAAGAGGTAGCCTTTGATGAGGTGTTGGAAAAAGAGAAGTTAGGCAAATTTAAAATCATCCACAATCCTAAAAAATTCAAAACAACCACCTCTAATCCAGATATTTTGGTGGTCATTTCGTCTCGAAAAAGAACCGTCAGTGCTTACAAATCACGAATTGAAATTACTGCTTTGGATGATGATTCAAGTATATTGAGCTTGTCGGTTACCGATGCCAATAAAGAAAAAGCCGAAAATATTTTGGATGAGTTGATCAAACAATACAACCAAGATGCGGTGATAGACAAAAATATCGTATCGAACAAAACCAAAGATTTTATTGACGAGCGTTTGCAAAATATCGGTTTTCAATTGGGTGTAATTCAAGACAGCCTTAAAAACTTCAAATCGAATTTAGGCATCAGTGGTAATCCTGCTGAGGGTGCCATCGCTATTGAAAGTATTGCTGAAAGTGACAAAAAAATAGCCAACTTACAAACTCAACTAAATTTACTAAGTTGGGTACAACAAGAAATTGATAAAACTGCCCAAGAGTTGGAGGTATTACCTGCCAATTTGGGCTTTTCGGACGAAATTACAGCAACATCGGTCAAAGAATACAACAACTTGATTCTAGAAAAAATGCGGCTAGAGCGTTATGCAGGTGCCAAAAATCCTGATATGGTTACATTAATCAAGCAACTGAAATTGATGAAACAAAATTTGCAATCCAATTTTAACAACTTACAAAAATCCCTAGAAATACAATTGAGGGAAGCCAATCAATCGGCTAAAAAAGCACTTTATAAGGTCGCAGCAATTCCATCAATTGAAAGAGGAATGATTGATATTCAACGTCAAAAATTAATTTATGGGGAGCTATACTCTTATCTATTAAAAAAGAAAGAAGAGATTGCCATCTCTTTAGCAATTACAGTGCCCAATGCCAAAATCATTGATGTGGCCTATGCAGATGATACTCCGGTTTTTCCAAAGAAAAAATATGTGTATCTCATTGCCTTGTTAGTAGGTTTGTTAGCTCCTTTTTTGATTCTATACGCAAAACACGAATTGGATACTAAAATTCATTATCGCAAAGACTTGGAAGATGCTTTACAAATCCCCTACCTTGGTGACATTCCACATGCAGAGAGTGCTGATAAAATGATCATCAAAAAGGACTCTAGAACGAGCACTGCTGAGGCTTTCAGATTGTTACGTACCAACTTAAACTTCATGCTGCCCAAAACGAATAAGGGTGGACTTGCCAAAACAATATTTGTAACCTCAACCATTAGTGGTGAAGGAAAGTCTTTTGTTTCCATCAATTTGGCAGCAACGTTGGCATTGTCAAATAAAAAAGTACTGTTGATTGGTTTGGATTTAAGAGCCCCTAAGATTACAGAATATTTAGGAATGACAGATAAAAAAGGGATTACAAATTATATACTGGATGACAAGCTTTCTATAGCCGACATTACCCATACCATTCCACAAATGGAACATGTCAAATTTATTTGTTCGGGATTGATACCACCGAATCCGGCTGAATTGCTATTTCATGAAAAGGTTCAAACTCTTTTTGAAGAAGTCAAAAAAGACTATGATTACATCATAGCAGATACTGCCCCTGTAAGTTTGGTAACAGATACCTTAATGATAGCTGCTTATGCTGACCTATTTTTGTATGTTACTAGAGCGAACTACTTAGAAAAAAGAATGTTGATTGTACCCAAAACATTATACAAAGAAAAGAAATTACCCAACATGGCTTTATTATTAAACGATACAGAATCTGGAAGAGGGTATGGCTATGGGTATGGCTATGTAGAACAAGAAAAGAAATCAAAAGTAAAGAGTTTTTTTGGACTTTGATTTTATGAAGTAATGTAGCAATTTTTTGATGTAGCAATGTAGGGTTTCTCTAAATTATAACCTTAGTAATAGTAAGAACTCTTTAACAATAGAAACAAATTGACGAAGGCAAAAGGCGAAGGCAAAGGCTATAAATCGGAATCTTTATAACAAAAGAAACTCTTAAGCAACATACATTCTTAAACCGTTCAACTTTGAATTTTGAATATTGAATGTCTAGAATAGAGAAGCAAGAATAAAGTAGCAAGAATAAAGAATTAAGTTCTAACCTCTAAACAGTTAACCTCTAAACAACAGAAACGAAGGCAAAGGCTTAGGACAAAGGCCAAGGGAGGGATTTATTGATAAATTGTTACATTGTTTCACTGATTTCATCAATTAAACCCTAAACATCGATTACCGATAATCGATGATCGATAGACGATGATCAAAAAATCATCAACCAAAAACTATGACTTTGGTGGGTATTGCTTAATTGGTTATTTGACAAACAGCTAACCACTTAAACAACAGAAACAACAGAAACCCTTAAACAATTAACTCCTAAACCCTAAACAGTTAACCCCTAAACCCTAAACAGTTAACCTCTCCCCCCTTAAACAGTTAAACCTTTAAACATTCAAAAACGGATGTTTCTCTCCCTGAGTTACAATGCCATTATTTCGGATATCATGTACAATATTAATGGAGTTTTTTGCTTCTGATAACCCAAAACCATTGCCTTTGAGGATTTCTTGATAACTGAGGGTGTGCAAATCAGTAAAGCCATTGCTAAATTCAATTTCTTGGTTGTTTACCGTAATCGAACGATAGGTGCGTTGCTTTTTTTCTTGAATGGTTTGCGGAAGGTCGTTTTCATCAATAGACAAAAACCAACGAACGCGTGCATTTTCGAATTCTAAATAGCCAGCCGCTTTGTGTTTTTCTCTGAGATGCACCTTGTTTTCTTGAGCGGCTCCAAAAATCCAAGACAGCATGTCGTAAAAATGAATGCCAATGTTGGTAGCAACCCCCCCTGACTTGCTCTCATCACCTTTCCATGAAATATCGTACCATTTTCCTCGAGAGGTGATATAGGTCAAATCGACTTCGTGTTTGGTGTTTTGGGGTTGATTTTGCACGCGCTCTTTCAAGGCTATGATGCTGGGATGCAACCGCAATTGCAAGATGGTATTTATTTTTTTGCCGGTTTCGTTTTCAATGTCTTGCAGCGCATCCACATTCCAAGGATTCAATACCAATGGTTTTTCGCAGATGGCATGAGCCCCGCTTCGCAATGCCATTCGGATGTGGGCATCGTGCAGGTAATTAGGTGTACAAATACTCACATAATCCAATAGAACTCCATTTCTTTTGAGTTTTTCTATATGACGATCAAAGCGTTCAAACTCAGTAAAGAAATCAGCATTCGGGAAATAGCTATCCATGATGCCAACGCTATCAAATTTATCGAGTGCCGCTAAGAGGGTGTTTTGCGTTTCTTTGATGGCTTGTAAATGCCTTGGGGCGATGTATCCTGCTGCGCCTATGAGTGCGAAGTTTTTCATGGTTTCTAGCTGTTTGCTTTTAGCTGTTGGCTATTAGGTATTTAATAAATTTCATTTTTTTTATTTCTTCAACTTTCAACTAAAAACTAAAGATTCAACACTAAAAATTTTTTTTAAAGACTCTTATCCTTCACCTCCAAAAAATTCTTAATGTCATACACTACTGCTTTTTTCTTTTTCAATTTCTCCATGTCAATGGTTTTGAATTCATTGTGAGAAACTGCCAACACAATGGCATCGTATTTATTTTTATACAACTCTTTGATGAGCTCAATTCCGTATTCTTGTTTTACCTCCTTCTTGGATGCCCATGGGTCAAATACCGCCGTTTTGGCTCCAAAACTATTCAAAGAAAGAATCATGTCTATGACTTTGGTATTTCGGATGTCAGGACAGTTTTCTTTGAACGTGATGCCGAGTATCAATACTTTTGCGCCTTTTACTTTCACTTCTTTGTCAATCATCAGCTTAATGACTTCGGAGGCTACATGCGTTCCCATACTATCGTTGACACGTCTTCCTGATAAAATAATCTCAGGATAATAACCGTATTGTTGCGCTTTTTGTGCCAAATAAAACGGGTCTACCCCAATGCAGTGTCCACCCACCAACCCTGGTTTGAAAGGCAGGAAATTCCATTTGGTTCCGGCAGCTTCCAATACTTCAGACGTATTGATGTTCATCAAACTGAAGATTTTCGCCAATTCGTTGACAAAAGCAATATTGATGTCGCGCTGACAATTTTCAATGATTTTCGCTGCTTCTGCCACTTTGATAGATGATGCCAAATGAGTCCCTGTAGTGAGTACCGATTTGTATAAATTATTTACTTGCTGCGCAATTTCAGGGGTGGAACCCGAAGTTACTTTCAGGATGTTTTCAACGGTTTTTACCTTATCACCCGGACTGATTCTTTCTGGAGAATATCCTACAAAGAAATCAGTATTAAACACCAACCCAGATTCTTTTTCCAACACAGGAATGCAATCTTCCTCAGTGGCTCCCGGATACACTGTGGATTCGTAGATGACCAAATCTCCTTTTTGAAGGTACTTGGCTATTTTTTTACTAGCGGAAAGTAAGGGTTGTAAATCCGGCTGGTTATTTTTATCCACAGACGTAGGCACCGTCACAATGAAATGATTGCACTGTCTTAAATCTTCTTCCTCATATGAAGGATATAAGCCTTTCTCCTCAGTTGGATTTGATACTAAAACCTGTTGTAGCAATTCACTTTCAACTTCTAGAGTGGTATCAAGACCACTGGCTATTTCTTTGATTCTTTTCTTTTTGATGTCATACCCCACTACAGGATATTTTGTTGCAAATAACCTTGCGAGTGGCAATCCCACATATCCTAATCCTATGATTGCTATCCTTGTATTGTTCATTATCTT
This sequence comes from Polaribacter sp. BAL334, assembly GCF_015767435.1. Classification (GTDB taxonomy): domain Bacteria; phylum Bacteroidota; class Bacteroidia; order Flavobacteriales; family Flavobacteriaceae; genus Polaribacter. The sequence continues at coordinate 461 of NZ_JADWOV010000268.1, read as the reverse complement.
CATGCGACTTACGAATTGCGAATTTACGAAAAATATCAATGTATCAGTTTAACAATGTAATAATGTAACGATATATCAATGTATTAATATGCCAATGTATCGATATAACAATGGATTGATATATCAATGGATCGATATGCTCGTGGATTATTTTAATTTTAGATGGTTTCACTCCGCTACCGCACGAATAATGTCATTAAGTTAAGGCCTTATTTGTGTTTTTTGAATAATACTTACAATTACAAATTGTAAACAAACAATGAGATTCCTCCTGCGTCGGAATGACAAAACAGTGTCCGTTTTCTTTAACTTAATGACATTGTGTAAGCTTCCCCAAAATTCGGCCATTTAAAAATAGAATTCGACAAGCGACGCAGGAGCGCGTTCAGTAAAAATTATTAAATTTAAAGCCGAAAACTTATGAAGACAACCCAATTTACCGAAAACCAGATTGTTGCCAT